>NZ_JBFAAN010000007.1:0-259924 GCF_040639775.1 Nocardia sp. NPDC023733
GCATGCGCGAAGCGCGAGTCTCGAGCGCTGTTCGCGCGGCCCCTCAGGGGCCGCGCTCGAGCGCGCCAGCGCTCCAAAAACACAGCCCAATACCTCCGTGGTGCACAAAACACCAAGGCAGTGCCGCACGGCACCCGAGTCCGGCAGGTACCCGCACTCGAGTGCCGTAAGCCCCCTACAAACTAGCCCGCAGCGCCTTCTTATCAATCTTGCCAACAGCAGTAACCGGCAACGAATCCGCCTGCCGAATCAAGTCAGGCAGCTTGTAAGTAGCCAAACCCCGCTCGGTAAGAAACATCTTCAACTCAGGAAGCGTCGGCAAACCCCCGGTCACCACCAAAACCACACAAACCTTCTCCCCGAGCGACGGATCGGGCAGCCCCACCGCCGCAGCATGGCGGACGGCCGGATGAGCCAACAGATGTTCCTCCAACTCATCGCAAGAGATGTTCTCACCGCCACGATTGATGACATCCTTGATGCGCCCACTGACAACCAGATGCCCCGTGGGAAGCTGACGGACAAGGTCACCGCTGCGGTAGAACCCGTCGGGCGTGAACGCGCGGGCATTGTGTTCGGGGGCACGGTAGTAGCCACGCAGGGTGTAGGGCCCGCGGGTCAGCAGCTCCCCCTCCTCACCGGGAGCCACGTCCTCACCCTGACCGTCGACCACACGGATCTCATCGCCAGGCGAGAGCGGCTTACCCTGAGTGGTGTAGACCAGCTCGTCGGCATCATCGAGGCGAGTGAAGTTCAACAGCCCCTCGGCCATCCCGAACACCTGCTGCAACCGGCACTGCAGCGCCGGTTCCACTTCACGAGCATTCACCTCGGCCAACCGCGCACCACCCACCTGAAGCAGCCGCAGCGAGCTCAAATCGGCGTCCTCCCAATCCACCGCGGCACTCCACAACTGGGCAAGCGGCGGCACCACGGCGCTCACGGTGACGCGATGCTTCTCGATGGCGGCGAACGCGGCCTCGGGGCTCGGGTCGAGGGTGAAGGCGACGGCCCCGCCGGTGGCGACGGTACCGAAGATCCCAGGACAGGCGAGCGGGAAGTTGTGTGCGGCAGGCAGAGTCGCGAGGTACACGTCGTCGGCGGTGAGCTCACACACCTGCGCGCTCGCGGTGGCGTTGTAGACGTAGTCGTCGTGGGTGCGTGCGATGAGCTTGGGCAGACCGGTGGTCCCGCCGGAAACCAGCATCACCGCGATCTCGGCGGGATCCACCTCGGGCAGCGAATCACCCTGCGCCGGAACGGTATCGAGGGCTCGGAACTGCCCGGGATCGCCCGCCACGAGCACATGCGCCAGGCTCGGCACGGCGGCGCGCACCGTGGCGGCCAGCTCGCGGTAGTCGAAATCGCCGAGCCGATCCGGGATCAGGTAGGCGACGGCCTCCGACAGTGCCGCCAGGTGCTCGATCTCGGCGCGGCGGTGCGCGGGCAGGGTGAGTACAGGGATGATGCCCGCCCGCAGGAGGCCGAACAGGGCCGTCGCGAACTCGGGGATATTCGGCAACTGCACGATCACCCGGTCGCCGGGGCGGATGCCGAGGGCGAGCAGGCCGTGGGCCATGGCGTCGGCGGCGGCGTCGAGTTCGGCGTAGGACTGCACGGCGGCGTCGCTGAGGATCGCGGGGCTCGACGGCTGGGTGCGGGCGGTGTCGCGCAGCAGGTCACCGAGCGTGCGCCCGGACCAGTAGCCCGCCGTGCGGTACTCCTGCGCTGCCGCCTCGGGAAACGGAACGTAGCCGTCGCGATGGCTAGTCGACGTAGTCACAGTCGTACCCTCCGGTCGATCCAGATCAAAGCGGCCGAGAACCTGGGTTGCTCGACCATAGGTTAGGCAACCCTATCTCAGTGGAGTAGGCTGCCGGCGAGCAGTATCGAATCCGTCCGGGGTCGGACGGCGAGCAAGGAGTGATCGGCAGATGGAGACAGCACCCGCGAACGGCGGCGGAATCGACCGTGCCGAGATCCGTGCCGCGATCGCCCGTCACCTCGACATCACCCCCGACGCTGTCGCCGATGCCGACGACCTGATCCAGCTCGGCCTCGACTCTATCCGCACCATGAAACTCGCGGGTGCCTGGCGCAAACGCGGCATCAAGGTGAACTTCGCCCTCCTCGCCGCGCACCCGACCATCGACGCCTGGCACGCCTTACTCAACGGCGCCGACCCGGAAACCCTGAGCGGCGCCACGGCAGATCCGGTCGGCCAGGACCAGGCGCCGAATGTCGAACCGACCTCGGCCACGTCACCGCGACAGGCCGAGGGCGTCGAACCGGGTGCGCGAACGGTCGAGCCGACACAGGCCGAAGGCGGCAGAAATGGTTTTGCCGCAGCGGTTTCCGAGCTCGTGGCCGATGACGGGACACCGTTCCCCCTCGCTCCCATGCAGCACGCGTACTGGATCGGCCGCTCCGACGCGCAGGAGCTGGGTGGTGTCGCCGCGCATCTGTACGTCGAGTTCGACGGGCAGGGTGTGGACCCGCAGCGCCTCGAGCGGGCCGTGGAGCAATTGCTCGTGCGCCATCCGATGCTGCGGACGAGGTTCCTGCCGGACGGCACCCAGCAGACCCTCGACCGCCCCGGTCGGGCCGTGTTCGGGGTCACCGATCTGCGTGCGGTGTCCGAGGACGAGGCGCAGCGCAGGCTGGCGGAACTGCGCGACCAGCGCACCCATCAGCGGATGGCCGTGGAGGACGGCCAGGTGATCGATATCGCCCTCACCCGGCTGGCCGACGGTCGTACCCGCCTGCACCTCGATGTCGACATGCTCGCCGCCGACGCCATGAGCTACCGCATCCTCGTCACCGACCTGGCCAAGCTCTACCACGGCGAACAGCTCGCCCCTCAGGACTACACATTCCGCCAGTACCTGGCCGAACAGCCGTCCACCGATCAGGAACGCGACCGCGACCGCGACTGGTGGCGCGACCGGCTCGCCGAACTGCCCGGCGCACCCGAACTGCCGCAGGCACAGCACGTTTCGGAGCCGAACCGCACCGTCCGCCTGCACCGGTGGCTGGCCCCGGAGGCCAAGGCGCAGGTGTTCGACGCCGCCCACGCGCGCGGCATCACCCCGGCGATGGCGCTGGCCTCGGTGTTCGCCGAGACCATCGGCGGCTGGTCGGCGCAGCGCCGCTTTCTGCTGAATCTGCCGCTGTTCCATCGGGAGCCGGTGCACCCGCAGGTCGACGGCGTGGTCGGCGACTTCACCTCCTCGGTGCTGCTCGAGGTCGATGTCACCGAGCCCGCCACCGTCGCCGATCGTGCGCGCACTTTGCAGCAGCGCCTGCACGAGGCGGGCGCCCATTCGGCCTACTCGGGCCTCGAGGTCCTGCGTGACCTGGGCCGCCAGCGCGGTGAACCGGTGCTGGCCCCCATCGTCTACACCAGCGCCCTCAACCTCGGCGAACTGTTCGCCGACACCGTCACCGATACCTTCGGTGACCCGGTCTGGATCATCTCCCAGGGCCCGCAGGTGCTGCTCGACGCCCAGATCACCGAGGTCCGCGGCGGCCTCCTGCTCAACTGGGACATCCGCGAATCCGCCTTCCCGCCCGGCATGGTCGAGGACATGTTCGCCCGCTACATCGAGGCCATCGAACGCCTGGGCGGCCAGGGTTCGGCGACCGTTGCGGGCTGGCAGGCCGAGGCGGGGGTGCGAATCCCCGTGGAACAGGCGGCGACTCGTGCCCGCGTGAACGCGACAGCCGCGCCGCTGAGCGGCAACCTGCTGCACACAGGATTCTTCGCCAACGCCGCGACGAATCCGTCCGCACCGGCGGTGCTCTGGGCGCCCACCGGGCAGCTGACCTACGGTGAACTGGCCGCGGACGCCCTCGCCGTGGCCGGTGCTCTGCGCGAAGCCGGTGTGACACCCGGTGATTCGGTGGCAGTGCAGTTGCCGAAGGGGCCCGATCAGGTCGTCGCCGTCCTCGGCGTGCTCGCCGCCGGTGCGGTGTACGTGCCGATCGGCTTCGATCAGCCCGCCGCCCGCCGCGCCGAAATCCTCTCCACCGCCGACGCCGTCGCGGTACTCACCGTCGGTGGCGCCCAGATCCCCGAGGCCCGGGTCGTCGACCTGGCCGAGGCCCGCAACCACCCGGAGCCCTTGGCGCGCCCCGTCTTCGGCGATCCGGAGAACATCGCCTACGTGCTGTTCACCTCCGGCTCCACGGGCAAGCCGAAGGGTGTCGAGGTGCCCCACCGCGCGGCCATGAACACCATCGACGACCTCGACGACCGCTTCGGCATCGGCGCGAACGACCGTGCCCTCGCCCTCTCGGCCCTCGAGTTCGACCTCTCGGTCTACGACATCTTCGGCCTGCTCGCGGCGGGCGGCGCCGTGGTCACTGTCGACGACGCGCAACGCGGCGACCCGGCGCGCTGGGTGGAGATCATTCGCCGCCACGAGGTTTCGCTGGTCAACTGCGTTCCCAGCCTGCTCGACATGCTGCTCACCGCGGCAGGCGGACAAGCGCTGCCCTCGCTGCGCACAGTGATCCTGGGTGGCGACTGGGTGGATGTCGCGCTGCCCGCACGCCTGGCGGCCGTGGCACCGGACTGCCGCTTCGCCGGTCTCGGCGGCGCGACCGAAACCGCCATCCACTCCACCATCTGCGAGGTCGTCGGCGCCGAGGTGCCTGCCGAATGGACGGCCGTTCCCTACGGCACCCCGTTGCGCAATGTGCGGTGCCGCGTGGTCGGCCCGGCGGGCAACGACTGCCCCGACTGGGTGAGCGGCGAACTGTGGATCGGTGGGGACGGTGTGGCCGCCGGGTATCGCAAGGACCCCGAACGCACCGCCGACCGCTTCGTCACCCACGAGGGTGTGCGCTGGTACCGCACCGGTGACCTGGCCCGCTACCTGCCCGACGGCGGTCTGGAATTCCTCGGCCGCGCCGATCATCAGGTGAAGATCCGTGGTTACCGGGTGGAACTCGGTGAGGTGGAGAGCGCGCTGCGCGCCGTGCCCGGGGTGCGTCACGCGGTCGCGGCTGTGGTCGGCAAGGCCGCACCGAAACTGGTCGCACTGGTGGTGCCGACGCCGGGCACCGTCCTCGATGTCGACACCGTGCTGGCCGCCACCGCCGAACTGGTCCCCACCTACATGGTGCCCACCCGGCTCGAGATGCTGCCCGAACTCCCGCTCACCCCGAACGCCAAACCCGACCGCAAGGCCATTCGCGCCGTGCTCGAAAAGGGCGAGGCGGCCGACGAATTCGTCGCGCCGCGCACCGATCTCGAGCGCGCGCTCGCGGCCGTGATCGGCGAGGTCCTCGCCACCGAACGCATCGGTGTCACCGACGACTTCTTCGCCCTCGGTGGTGATTCGGTGCTCGCCACCACCGCTGTCGCGCGCATCCGCGAGTGGCTCGACGCACCCGACACCGTGGTCGCCGACCTGTTCACCGCCCGCAGCGTGGAGGGTCTGGCGCAGCGAATGACGCAGCGGGAGAACGAATCCGGTTCGTCGGGCAGGCTGGAAGTCGTGGCGGCGATGTACCTGGAGGTGGCCGCGATGACCGACGAGGAGATCCTCGCACAGTCCTGACCGGAGGGCGGTTCTCGATTCGCGGTTGTCCCAGCTCGCACTACACTTCGGTCGGTGAGCAAGTGGACTACCGCTGACCTATCCGACCAGACCGGCCGCACTTTCATCGTGACCGGCGCCAACAGCGGTCTCGGTGCCGCCACCGCGCGGGCGTTGTCCGCGAAAGGCGCGCGGGTGACCCTGGCCTGCCGCAATACGGCCAAGGCCGAGCAGGTGGCGAGCGAGTTACCGGGGGAGACCCAGGTGCGTGAGCTCGATCTGGCCGACCTGAACTCGGTGCGTGCCTTCGCCGAGTCGATCGAGCGGGTCGACGTGCTGATCAACAACGCGGGCGTGATGGCGCTGCCGCTGCGCCGCACCGCCGACGGTTTCGAAATGCAGTTCGGCACAAACCATCTCGGGCACTTCGCGCTCACCAACCTGCTGCTCGACCGGATCGCCGACCGGGTGGTCACCGTGTCGAGCAACGCGCACCGCATCGGCCGCATCGACCTGACCGACCCCAACTGGGAGCAGCGCCGCTACGACCGTTGGCGCGCCTACGGCCAGTCCAAGCTGGCCAATCTGCTGTTCGCCACCGAACTGCAGCGCCGCCTCGCCGGCGAGGGGTCGTCGGTGCTCTCGGTGGCCGCGCACCCCGGGTACGCCGCGACCGAACTCATGTCGCACACCGAATCGGTGCAGGAAGTTTTCATGTGGCTCGGCAACCGGATGTTCGCCCAGAGCCCCGCCCAGGGCGCGCTGCCCACGCTGTTCGCCGCCACCGCCGACGTGGAGCCCGGCGGGTTCTACGGTCCCGACGGCCTGTTCGGCCTGTGGGGCCACCCGGCGCCGTGCGCGATGGCCGCGCCCGCGCACGATCGCGCCGTCGCCGCCGAGCTCTGGGAGCTGTCGGAGAAGCTGTGCGGTCTGCTCTGAGGTGATCGCGATCACCCATGTCACACTCCGGCGCCGTGCGTCGTCGTAGAGGTGTATTCCACCCGACGAAGGAGTGATCATGGAAGCTCGTTTCGACCTCTACAACAACCCCGTCGCCACCAGCTTCGTGAAGCGGCTGCAGACCGCAGCCAAGGTGATCGACGGCTCGCCGCTGCCGAAGGCCACCCATGAGCTGGTGAAGATCCGCGCGTCGCAGATCAACGGGTGCAGCTTCTGCGTCGACATGCACACCAAGGACGCCGCGCACATGGGCGAATCCTCGGTGCGGATCAATCTGGTCGCGGCGTGGCGCGAGGCCAACGTGTTCACCGAGGCGGAGCGGGCCGCGCTCGCCCTCACCGAGGAGGCGACCCGCGTCGCCGACGGCGGCCAGGTCACCGAAGACACCTGGGCCCAGGTCCGCAAGCACTACGACGACGACCAGATCGCCGCGTTGATCGCCGCCATCGCGACGATCAACGCCTGGAACCGGCTCAACGCCATCGCTCACACCCCGGCGGGCGACTACGTGGCCGGCCAGTTCGGCTGAGGATCCGGGAGCGCTCAGGCGAATCGGTGCGCGTGCTCGGCTGCCCACTGCGCGAAGGTGCGCGCTGGGCGGCCGAGCACGTTTTCGACCGTCGGGTCGACGGTGCGGGACTCCGGGCTCGACTCGGCGTACCAGCCGATCACGTACTCGGCATCCGCGCGCGACACCCCGGTCGCCGTCAAGCGCTCGATCGCCTGCTCATGGCTGATGGTCACGAACGCGATCTCCCTTCCGGCGGCCTCGGCGAGCACGGCCAACCGTTCCTGCGGAGTGAGCGTCTGCGGGCCGGTGAGGTTGTAGGCACGCCCGGTGTGCCCGTCCTCGAGCAGTGCGACCGCGGCCACCGCACCGATATCGGCCTCGTGTACCAGCGCGCTCGGATGCGCGTACGGCTCGCGCACCACGCCCTCGGCCCGGATCGAATCGGCCCAGGTGAGCGTGTTCGACATGAACTCCTGCGGTTCCAGCCGCGTCCATTCCACGCCGGAGCGCTCGATCGCCTGCTCGACGGGACCGACGCCGCCACCCCAGACCACCGTGATGCGCTGCACGCCCGCCGCCACCGCCCGGTCGACCAGTTCCTGGCCCACCTCGGCCAGACCCGCCGTCACGGTCACGTGCAATCGGTCGACACCGCTCCAGTCGAGCGTGCCCGGCTCGGTGTGCGTTCCGCCGACCAGTTCCACCTCGGGACCGAGGAGTGCGCGTGCCCTTTCGGTATCGCGGGTGAGTGCTTTGACCTTCTCGCCGCGCTCGACGAGTTCCCGAACCACCTGACGCCCGGTATTGCCGGTCGCGCCCGTAACCAGTGTTGTCACAGTCGATTTCCTTTCCTCGGCACCCACGCTAGGAACTCAACAGAGGTTGAGGTCAACCGGCGCAGTGGTGTGATCGTGCGCACTTCGGGCAACCAGGCGCGGGTCCGTGACGTTTCACCGGTGGTACAGTCCACGGCATGCAGCGCGCATATTTCTGGTTTAGCGAGCCGGCCCTGGGTGGGCCGGTCTGCGACCCTGCGCGCTGACTTC
Organism: Nocardia sp. NPDC023733; assembly: GCF_040639775.1. NCBI lineage: Bacteria > Bacillati > Actinomycetota > Actinomycetes > Mycobacteriales > Nocardiaceae > Nocardia > Nocardia sp. NPDC023733. Next base: position 8,064 of record NZ_JBFAAN010000007.1, read on the forward strand.
CTCCACCCCGAGCCGGATACCTGACCGGCTCGACGGGTAGCGAAATTTCCGTGGGTCGGCCTTCAACCGAAAAGGACCCACATTCTCATGACCACCGCAGTTGACGTAGACGCGCGGCACTCCGATCTCGACGATCAGCGCACCCTCAGCGTGAGCCCCTTGCGCTCGCCCGCCGAGGTCCGCCTCGTGCACCCCATCACCGACGAGCTGGCCGACACCGTGCGCTCGGGTCGCAAAGCCACCGTCGACGTGCTCAACGGCGACGACGACCGCCTGATGGTGATCGTCGGCCCGTGCTCGGTGCACGACCCCGTCGCCGCCCTCGACTACGCCCGCAAGCTGGCCGCCAAGGCCGAGGAACTCGGCGACCGGCTGCACATCGTCATGCGCGTGTACTTCGAGAAGCCGCGCACCACGCTGGGCTGGAAGGGTCTGATCAACGACCCGCACCTGGACGGTTCGTTCGACGTGAACACCGGTCTCGGCATCGGCCGCAAGGTGCTCGTCGACATCACCGCCCTCGGCCTGCCGGTGGCGTGTGAGTTCCTCGACCCCATCACCCCGCAGTACATCGCGGACCTGGTGTCCTACGGCGCGATCGGTGCGCGCACCGCCGCCAGCCAGGTGCACCGTCAGCTGTCCTCGGCGCTGTCGATGCCGGTGGGCATCAAGAACGGCACCGACGGTGACGTGCAGGTCGCGGTCGACGGTGTGCGTGCCGCCGCCGCCAGCCACGTCTTCCCCGGCACCGACCTCGACGGCCGTTCGGCGCTGATCCGTACCTCCGGCAACCCGGACTGCCACGTCATCCTGCGCGGTGGCAGCAACGGCACCAACTACGACGCCGCTTCCGTCGCCGAGGCCAAGCTGCGCCTCGAGAAGTCCGCGCTGCCCCAGCGCGTGGTGGTCGACGCCAGCCACGGCAACAGCAACAAGGACCACAACCGTCAGGTCGACGTCGTTACCGACATCGCGACCCGGCTCGCCGCCGGTGAGCAGGGCGTGGTCGGTGTGATGCTCGAGTCGTTCCTCGTCGCGGGCCGCCAGGACCTCACCCTGGGCAAGGCCGCCGACCTCACCTACGGCCAGTCCATCACCGATGCCTGCATCGACTGGGAGACCACCGCCACGCAGCTCGACCGCCTGGCGCAGGCTGTCGAAACCCGGCGCGGCTGAATTCGCTGCACACTCGTGGCCCCGGAAACCCCGGGGCCACAGTGCTTTTACTGGTTCTGCAAGGCGAGTCTGCCCGCGAGGGCTACGAACGACGCGCCGAACACGCGCCGCATCCACGTCACCACCGCCGGGCGCGACACGATATGGGACCGCACCGCCGCCGCGGCAGCGCCGTACAGCGCGAACACCACGAACGTCGCCAGCATGAACACCCCACTCAGTTCGAGCATGCGCGCCAACGCGTTCGGGGTACCCGTCGGCACGAACTGCGGCAGGAACGCGAAGAAGAAGATCGTCAGCTTCGGGTTGAGAATATTGAGCAGGATCGCGGAGGTGATCATCTTGCGCGCCGACGGCGCGGCACCGGACTCCGCCTCCGGGAGGGACAGTGCGCCCTTGTCGCGGAAGGTGTTCCACGCCATGTACAGCAGATACGCCACCCCGAGGTACTTCAAGGTCTGGAACGCCACCGCGCTGGCGTTGAGGACCGCTGCCAGCCCGGTGATGGCGGCGATCATGTGCGGGATGATGCCGAGCGTGCAGCCGAAGGACGCGATCACGCTGGCCCGGACGCCCCGCGCCAGGCCCGCCGCGAGCGTGAACAGCACCCCGGTGCCCGGCGTGGCGACGATGACGAGCGTGGTCAACGCGAACTCGATGCTCATCTCCCGCAGGCTAGCCAGTTCCGGCTGTGTTCGGAATAGGCAGTCTCGGTGGCGCTCGGTGCGGGTGGGTAGGCAGACTGTTCGCCGATGAGACTTCCCGAACTTCCCGATCTTCCGGTGCGGCCCGCGCTGGGGGAGATCACGCGCACCCTGGCCGATCGGGGTGTCGCGGTGCTCGTTGCGCCGCCGGGCACCGGGAAGACGACGCTGGTCCCGCTGGCCTTGGCTGCGGACGAGTACGTGGGGCGGGGGAAGGCGGTGCCGTCGGCTTCGGCTGCGGACGAGTACGTGGGGCCGGGGAGGGCGGTGTCGTCGGCTTCGGCGGCGGGCGGTGGGCGGGTTGTGGTGGCCGAACCGCGGCGGTTGGCGGCGCGGGCGGCGGCCGCGCGCATGGCCGGGTTGCTCGGGGAACCGGTCGGGGAGACCGTCGGGTATGCGGTCCGTGGGGATCGCAAGGTGGGGCCGCGTACGCGGATCGAGGTGGTGACATCCGGTCTGTTGGTCCGGCGGTTGCAGCAGGACCCGGAGCTCGTGGGGGTCGGCACGGTGATCCTCGACGAGTGCCATGAGCGGCACCTCGACGCCGATCTGCTGCTTGCCCTGCTGCTCGACGCTCGGTCGGGTCTGCGTCCCGATCTGCGCGTGCTCGCCACCTCGGCGACCGTCGCCGCCGAACGGCTCGCCGAACTGCTCGGTGGTGACGAGCGGGCGCCGGTGCTCGAGGTGCGGGGACGGACGTACCCGGTCGACATCGGTTATGTGCCGGCCTTGCCCCGGGAACGGCTGGAAGGCCATGTCGCCCGGGCGACGCGTGTCGCGCTGGATCAGACCGAGGGCGATGTCCTGGTTTTCCTGCCGGGTGTCGGTGAGATCAACCGGACGGCCGGGTTGCTGCGTGATCTCGATGTGGATGTCGTGCCGTTGCACGGTCGGCTGGCCGGGGCGGCGCAGGACAGTGCGCTACGGCCGGGCGCGCGTCGCCGAGTCGTGTTGTCCACTGCCGTAGCGGAATCCAGCCTCACCGTGCCCGGCGTGCGTGCCGTTGTCGACTCCGGATTGTCGCGGGTGTCGCGGGTAGATCATCGGCGCGGCCTCTCCGGCCTTGCGACAGTGCGTGTTTCGGCCGCGGTCGCCGAACAGCGTGCCGGACGTGCCGGTCGTGAGGCGCCCGGTCGCGCCTGGCGCTGCTGGCCCGAATACGAACACCACACCCTGCCCGCCTACCCCGACCCGGAGATCCGCACCGCCGAATTGACCCGCCTCGCACTCGAATTGGCATGCTGGGGCACCCCCGACGGTTCCGCCCTCGCCTGGTGGGACGCCCCACCCGAAGGCGCGCTCACCGCTGCCCGCACCGTCTTGCACGCCCTCGGCGCCCTCGACGGCAACGACCACATCACCGCCCGCGGCCGTGCCATGGCCACCCTCGGCCTGCACCCCCGCCTGGCCCGCGCCCTCCTCGACGGCGCCGCTCACCTCGGCCCGAAACTCGCCGCCGAAATGGTCGCCCTGATGGACGACGACACCCTCGCCCCCGGCGCAGACGCCACCGCGGCCTTGCGCACCCTCCGCACCGAACGCCCACCACGCTGGACCCGAGAAGTCACCCGCCTCACCCGCCTCGTCACCCGATCCGGCGCAGGTGGGCTGCCGAGCGAAAGGGTGGGCGCGGAAGCATCGGCCGCCGAGACACAGGGTGTTCCGCGGGGAGTCGATGCGGTCCTGCCGAGCGAGGATGCGCATGGTGCGGTGAGGCCGGACGCCGGGTCGCACGATCGCGGACGACCGCGTGAGGGCACCGTGCCTGTGTCGGACGAAGCGAGGTCGTCGGGCAGGGGGCGCGGTGCGGGCACCGTGCCCAGCGATGACACGCTGCCGAAAGAGGACCGCCGTGGCGCGCAGGCGTCGGGCGAGGGGGTGCGGAGTGCGGGAGCGTCCGGTGCTGGGGCGGGCGGGGTTTCGCTCGAAGAGGGGGTGGCGTTGATGATCGCGTTGGCGCAGCCGGACCGGTTGGCGCGGCGGCGGGGGAGCGGGTCGGGGACGTATCTGATGGCGGGTGGTACGGCGGTTTCCTTGCCTGCGGGGTCCGGGCTCGCGGCGGCGGAGTGGTTGGCTGTTGCCGTGGCTGATCGAGACCCGGGACGGGCCGAGGGCCGAATTCGGTTGGCAGCCATGGCCTCGGAGGATCTGGCGCGGATGGCGGCGCCGGATTTGGTCAGCGCTGGGGAAGAAGTGCGGTGGGACGGTGGAGATGTGATCGCGCGGCGAGTCGAACGGTTGGGCGCGATCGTGTTGTCGGAAAAGCCACTGCGCGAACCGGATTCGGCGTTGGTGAGTGCGGCGTTGCGGGAAGGGTTGCGAGCGGAAGGGCTCGGTTTGCTCCGCTGGTCCGACGACGCGCGCACCCTGCGTGACCGCCTCGCTTTCCTGCACCGTACGCTCGGCACACCATGGCCCGATGTCGACGACGACGCCCTCCTCGCCGACCTCGACCCCTGGCTCGGCCCCGAACTCGCCACCGCCCGCCGCCGCGCCGACCTCGCCCGCATCGATGCGGGCACCGCCCTGCGCCGCCTCCTGCCCTGGCCCGAAGCCGCCCGCCTCGACGACCTCGCCCCCGAACGTCTCGAGGTCCCCTCGGGCAGCCGCGTCCGCGTCGACTACAGCGCCGACCAACCGGTCCTCGCGGTGAAGGTCCAGGAAATCTTCGGCTGGACCACCCCACCCACCCTCGCCGACGGCCGCGCCCCTCTCCTCTTGCACCTGCTCTCTCCAGCCCAGCGCCCCGTAGCCGTCACCGCCGACCTCCCCTCCTTCTGGCAAACCGGCTGGCCCCAGGTCCGTGCCGACCTCCGCGGCCGCTACCCCAAACACGCATGGCCCGAAGATCCCACCCAGGTTCCCGCCCACCGAGGCACCGCCCGCCGCCTCCGCCCCTCCTGACCGGCGCATGTCCCCGATCGATGTGCGAAGTGAGCGTCACCAGAGCGTGGTGATTCAGTGGGTTGGGGTGAGGTGGACGGCGAGGAGGTCGCCTGAGGGGGTGGGTTCGCCGGTGAAGCCGGCGGCGGCGCAGCGGTCGGTGAGGCGAGTTGGGCTGGGTTTCGGGGAGGTGGGGGCGTCGGTGGGGGTGCCGTAGCCGTAGCAGAGCCAGAGGCGGCCGGTGGGGGACAGGCAGGCTCGGATCGTTGCCCAGGCCTGGGGTGCGGGGGAGGTCCAGAAGAGGTTGACGTTGACCGCGTAGATCAGGTCGAACCGTCCGCCGGGATCGAGTTCGCCGAGCAGGCGGCCCGGTGCGATCTTTCCGATCTCGCCCTGCACCAACCGGATTCGGCCTGCCGCGATCTCGTCGGCACACCGCTGCCCGGCTCGCGCGAACGCGGTCGCCGAACGTTCCACGCCGACGATCCGCCCGTCGCCGAGCCGCTCCGCCATCCGCGCCAACGACGCGCCCGGACCAGGCCCCACTTCGAGGACCCGCTCACCTGCCCGCACTCCCATCACATCGGCGAACCACTCGAACCGTGCGTCGTCAGCCACCTGTCGCGCCCCTCTCGCGCTCCGAGAACCACCAGCACTCAGCCACGATCATCCTTCCGGAGGAAAGGTCTCCGCAGGCCATCCATCCACCGGGCCGGGCGGATCGTCGACCAACCGTGCCGCGTACCACTCGTCGACCCGAACCCCGCGCTGCACGCCGCCCAACCGGGCCTTCCCCTCGTAGTGGAATCCGTTGCGGCGGACGGCGGCGGCCGAGGCGTGATTGCCGACCATCGCGCGCCACGTGATGCGCTGCAGACCGAGCCCTTCGGTGGCGAAGCCGAAATCGCAGACCAGGGTGATGGCGCGTGACATCAGGCCGCGACCTCGGTGTTCGGGGCTGAGCCAGAAGCCGATCTCGCAGGCGCCCGGACCCCGGGCGTGCAGGCCGACCATCCCCTCGACGCGGCCGTCGGCTGCGGTGCGGATGGACCAGATCGGCTCGTTGTGGAGCCACCCTCCCGCCACGTTCCGGTCGAGGAACTCCTCGGCGTCGGTGCGGCCGTAGGGCACGGGGATGGTGGTCCAGCGCCCTACGGCGGGGTCTTGGCAACACTCGACGATGCGGTCGATGTCGGCGGCGGTCGGCCGGATGAGCCACACGGTGCCGTCGGTGAGCGTGTGCTGGTACATCACCTCATCCTGACAGGACGGGTGCAGAGTTCTCACGGCATTTTCCGCGCGCGACGGCAAAACCGGTACACCCGTGCAACCAGCGTGAACCCACTCCGTAGGATCAGCGGCGATGGTTTCCCCGCTTCTCGCCGACCTGTTCGAATCGCATCGAGCACATCTCATTTCGGTGGCCTACCGGCTCACCGGAAGCGTCGGCGACGCCGAGGACGCGGTGCAGGAGAGCTGGCTGCGGATGGCGGGCGCCCACCAATCCGAGATCGAGGACCTGCGTGCCTGGCTCACCACCGTGGTGAGCCGGATCTGCCTCGACCATCTGCGCAGCGCGGCGGTGCGCCGGGAAACCTACGTGGGCCAGTGGCTGCCGGAACCGATCGTCACCGGGCCGGCCCGCACCGACGACCCGCTGGAGGTGGTCGTCCGCAATCAGGACAACCGGATGGCGGCGATGGTGGTGCTCGACGCGCTCACCCCGCAGCAGCGGGTGGCGCTGGTCCTGCACGACAGCCTCGCCGTACCGTTCGACGAGATCGCCGACATCCTCGGCGTATCACCCGATGCGGCACGGCAGTTGGCGGTGCGCGCCCGCAAGACCGTGGCCCGCACCCCACCCCCGGTGACCGACGACGCGCACGACGAGGCGGTGCAGCGTTTCCTGGCCGCACTCGCCACCGGCGATATCGCCGCGGTGGCCGCCACCCTGCATCCGGACGTGAATTTCATCGCCGACGCGGGCGGCACGGCACGCACGGCGCTCAATGTCGTGGAGGGTGCGGAGAAGGTGGCGCGGCTGGCGGTCGGCCTGTGGCGCAAGCAGCTCGAGGAGCCGGCGCTGGAGATCGGTTTCGCCGCGGTGAACGGGCAATCGGGTCTGGTACTCACCGATCCGAACTCACCGTTCGGCCGAGCGGTTCGGGTGCTCGCGTTCTCGGTGAAAGACGGGCTGGTCTGTGCCGCTTACGATTTCGCCAATGTGGCGAAGCTGTCGGGCGCTCGGCTGCGCACCTAGCCGGACCGGACCCGCGCGATCCGATCCGGCGCTGCGGTGTCTACGGGTAGGTGGACCCCCACTGGTGATCACCGGTGGACGAGCCGAGGTTGTGGTCCCCGGTGGACGAGCCCATGTTGTTGTCCGGCGTGGCCGACCCGGTGAAGAAGTCGACGATCGGGCTGGCTTCCAGCTGTTCGGAGATGAAGCGAAGTGCCGAACCGGCGACCTCCGACGCGGCCGGTTGCAGGATGAAGTCGAGCAGAGGTGAGGCCATGCGAGCCCCTTTCGATATGCCACCACGCTGTGGTGTGTGAGGTAGAACACGGCGAGGCTAGCTGAGATTGAGTGATCGCACAATACCGCAGGTCAAAGGCTAAAAACGTTTGTGAAACATAGGTGTTCGCTATCGTGCGGCAACGCCGGGGAAAGGTGGGATACGCTGCGGAGATGTCGTCTGTGCCGCCCACCGTCGCCCGCTTGCGCCCCTTCGGCTCGACCATTTTCGCCGAGATGACCGAACTCGCCGTGCGCCACGACGCGGTGAATCTCGGACAGGGATTCCCCGACACCGACGGTCCCGCGAGCATGCTCGAAGTGGCCCGCGCCGCCATCGCCGACGGCCACAACCAGTACCCGCCGGGCCGAGGGGTGCCCGCCCTGCGCCGGGCCGTCGCCGCGGATCGCGCCCGCCGCTACGGCACCCACTACGACCCCGACACCGAGGTGCTGGTCACCGTCGGCGCCACGGAAGCGATCAGCGCGACCCTGCTCGGCCTGGTCGAACCCGGCGCGGAAGTGGTGCTCATCGAGCCCTACTACGACTCCTACGCCGCCGCGGTCGCCCTGGCGGGTGCGCAGCGCCGGACCGCGCGACTGGTTCCCGACGGCGACCGCTTCGTCCTCGACATCGACAGCCTGCGTTCCGCGATCACCCCGAAAACCCGCATGCTGGTGATCAATTCACCCCACAACCCCACCGGCTCGGTGCTCTCGCGCGACGAACTCACCGCGATCGCCGAGATGGCACGCGAACACGACCTGCTCGTGCTGGCCGACGAGGTGTACGAGCACCTCGTGTACGACGGTGTGGAGCACATCAGCATCTCGATGCTGCCGGGGATGCGCGAACGGACCATCGTGGTGTCCAGTGCGGCAAAGGCTTTCAATGTCACGGGTTGGAAGATCGGCTGGGCGTGCGCGCCCGCGCCGCTGCTGAACGCCGTACTCACGGCGAAACAGTTCATGACCTTCGTCGGCGGTGGTCCGTTCCAGCCCGCCGTCGCCCACGCGATCGACACCGAGCTGGACTGGGTGCGCGGCATGCGTGACGGCCTCGCCGACAAACGTCTCCGACTCTCGGACGCGTTGCGCGACACCGGCTTCGCCGTGTCGTCCACCGCGGGCGGCTACTTCGTGTGTGCTGATGTGCGACCGCTCGGGATCGACGACGGGCTGACGCTGTGCCGGGAGATGCCTGCTCGACTCGGCGTGGCCGCCGTACCGGTGAGCGCGTTCGTCGACCATCCCGCCGAGTGGAAACACCTGGTGCGCTTCACCTTCAGCAAACGGGACGAAACCATCGACGAGGGCGCTCGGCGGTTGCGTGCGGGAGTCGCGATCCGCTGATCAGTGCGGCTTCCGGTCAGTCGCGAGCGTGCCGGGCGGTCGGTGCGTGCCAGCCGTAATGCCTTGCGAGCAAACGGAACCCGACGGCGCCTGCGGCGGCGAGCAATCCTGTCCAGGTCTGGTAGATGTCCAGGTGCAGCAGGACGGCGGTGGTCGCCGCGCCGAACAGGGCGGGAATCGCGTAGAGGTCCTGGTCGGGCCGCAGAACCAGGGGGACCTCGCCGCTGAGCACGTCGCGCAGCACGCCGCCGCCGATGGCCGTCGTCATGCCGAGCAGGGCGGCGGTCGGCGCGCCGAGCCCGACCGAGTCGGCGATCACGGTGCCGGTGACACAGAACAGTCCGAGCCCGATCGCGTCGGCCACTTCGAGCGGGCCCTTGGTGAGCCGTGGCGAGGGCGCGATGAAGTACAGGATCAGCGCGGTCACGATCGACGCGGTCAGGAAGGTCAGGTCGGTGAACGCGGCGGGTGGGGTGCGTCCGATGAGCAGGTCGCGCACGATGCCCCCACCGAGCGCCGTAGCGCAGCCGAGCACGACCATCCCGAACAGGTCGAGCCGCTTGCGCACCGCCACCAGCGCACCCGACGCGGCGAACGAGATCACCCCGAGCAGCTCGCCGCTGCGATGCACCACGGTGACCGCCTCGTCGAGCTGCGCCGCCAGCGCGCCCGCCATCACCACACCACTCACCACCCGCTCCTTTCCGCTGCAAGCAGGGTGGCATGGCGACCCCCGGCGACCGCACACCCGCCCATGTGTCGCAGCGCACGCCCTCCAGCGCGCCGGGGCCGGTCGGTGCGCGCCTTACACCGGAGCGGGGCGGGTGCGGTCGGTAGCGAGGAGGACCGCGATGCTGCCCAGGGCGGTGCCCATCAGATAGCGCTGGATGCGCAACCACAGCGGGCGGGCGGTGAGGAAGGCGGCCAGGCCCGCGGCACCGAGGACGATCAGCGCGTTGACCGTGAGGGCCACGGTGATCTGGATCGCGCCGAGCGACAGGCTCTGCAACCACAGCGAACCGAGGGCCGGGTCGATGAACTGCGGGATCAGCGCCATGTACATGATCGCGATCTTGGGATTGAGCAGATTGGTGACCAACCCCATCGTGAACAGGCGGCGAGCCGGATCGGCCGGCAGCGTGGCCGGCGCGAACACCGAGACTCCACCCGGCCGGACCGCCTGCCACGCCAACCACAGCAGATAGGCGGCACCCGCCAGCTTGAGCCCGAGGTACAGCCCGGGAACCACCGCGAACAAAGCCGTGATCCCCGCCGTCGCGGCCAGCAGATACACCCCGAACCCGGCCGCCACACCCGTGAGCGAGATCATGCCCGCCCTTCGCCCCTGCGCTACCGTGCGCGAGACCAGGTACATCATGTTCGGCCCCGGCGTGAGCACCATCCCGAGCGCCGCCGCACCCACACCGAAAACCGCCGCCGTCTGAAGCATGAGTCGAGTCTGACCTGGTCAGCGAGGCATGTCGCGGTCCAGTCGACGATCGCTGGACCGCTGTCACCTCGCCGTCACCGGCCTCGATCCGAGATCTGCACCGCCTCGGTCACGAGCCACAGAGTGGTGGGTTCGCGGCCCTGCGCTCAGCAGCCGGCCGTCGCGACACCGAACCCTGTCACCGCAGGTCCGTACAATTGATCGAGCTGCCGAACCTCCCCGGAACGGCTCACCAAATCCCGACACATCCCGGCCGAACGCAACCCCGCACAGGCGAGTCTTACGAGCCGTTCGGGGCCGCCCCTTCGATTCAGCGCTCGAAGCGCATGCGCGCAGCGCGAGTCTCGAGCGCTGAATCGAAGGGTTACAGGCCCCGAACCCGCGGCCCCGGCCGCAAAAAGATACGGAGCACAGTGACAGACGGTCCGTTGATCGTGCAGAGCGACAAGACCCTGCTGCTCGAGGTCGACCACGAGCTGGCAGGCACCGCGCGTCAGGCCATCGCGCCGTTCGCGGAGCTCGAGCGTGCCCCCGAGCACGTGCACACCTACCGCATCACCCCGCTGGCACTGTGGAATGCCCGTGCGGCCGGTCACGACGCCGAGCAGGTGGTCGATGCGCTGGTGAACTTCTCGCGCTACGCCGTGCCGCAACCGCTGCTGGTCGACATCGTCGACACCATGGGCCGTTACGGCCGGTTGCAGCTGGTCAAGCACCCCGCGCACGGCCTGTGCCTGGTGAGCCTCGACCGCGCGGTGCTCGAGGAGGTGCTGCGGCACAAGAAGATCGCACCCATGCTCGGTGCCCGCATCGACGACGACACGGTGATCGTGCACCCGTCCGAGCGCGGTCACATCAAGCAGATGCTGCTGAAGATCGGCTGGCCCGCCGAGGACCTGGCCGGGTACGTCGACGGCGAGGCGCACGACATCGGCCTCGACTACACCGAGGGCAAATGGCATCTGCGCGACTACCAGGAGATGGCCGCCGACTCGTTCTGGGCGGGCGGTTCGGGTGTGGTCGTGCTGCCGTGTGGCGCGGGTAAGACGATGGTCGGCGCCGCCGCGATGGCCAAGGCCAAGGCGACCACGCTGATCCTGGTCACGAATACCGTCGCGGGTAGGCAGTGGCGGCGCGAGCTGCTGGCGCGCACCACCCTCACCGAGGACGAGATCGGCGAGTACTCCGGTGAGCGCAAGGAGATCCGCCCGGTCACCATCGCGACGTACCAGGTCATCACCCGCAAATCGAAGGGCGAGTACAAGCATCTCGAACTCTTCGACAGCCGCGACTGGGGTCTGGTGATCTACGACGAGGTGCATCTGCTGCCCGCACCCGTCTTCCGGATGACGGCGGATCTGCAGTCGCGCCGCAGGCTCGGGCTCACCGCCACGCTGGTGCGTGAGGACGGCCGCGAGGGCGACGTGTTCTCGCTGATCGGCCCGAAACGCTACGACGCGCCGTGGAAGGACATCGAGGCACAGGGCTGGATCGCCCCCGCCGAGTGCATCGAGGTGCGAGTCACGCTCACCGATGCCGAGCGCATGGCCTACGCCACGGCCGAACCGGAGGAACGCTACAAACTGTGCTCCACCGCGCGTACCAAGATCCCGGTCGTCGAGTCCATCCTGGCCAAGCACGAGGGCGCACCGACCCTGGTGATCGGTGCCTACCTCGACCAGCTCGAGGAGCTCGGTATCGACCTGAACGCTCCCGTCATCACCGGGGCGACGAAGAACCGCGAACGCGAGGCCCTCTTCGATGCCTTCCGCTTCGGTGAGATCCCCGTGCTCGTCGTGAGCAAGGTGGCGAACTTCTCCATCGACTTGCCGGAAGCCTCGGTGGCGGTGCAGGTTTCGGGCACCTTCGGTTCACGGCAGGAGGAGGCCCAGCGTCTCGGTAGACTGTTGCGGCCGAAACAGGATGGGGGACAGGCACATTTCTATTCGGTGGTCGCCCGTGACACCCTCGACGCCGAATATGCCGCGCATCGTCAGCGTTTCCTCGCCGAACAGGGGTATGCCTACCGCATCACCGATGCCGACGACCTGCTCGGGCCGGCCATCGGGGACAGCGGCGTGTAGCGCCGTTTCCCCGCTCAGGTGCCGGTAGCGTGCGGGTCGAAACCCCGGCAGATAAGTGGAGGCAACACCTCCGCAACTTGTGCTAGGAAGGAAACGTGCGCCGCTTCGAATTCGAGGTCGACCGTGAGCATGCTCATGCGGTCAACGAGACCTTCACCGGGTTACGCAGGATGCGGGTGCTCGCCCTGCTCGCCGCCGGGCTGGCCGTCGCGGCCACCGCCGCGTTCCTGTGGAGCGGGCAGGCCTGGGGGTATCTGCTGGCTTTCGTATGCGCCCTCGCCGCGGTCATCGCGTTGTGGGTCGCACTGTGGACACCGCACCGCTCCGATATCGAAAAGCTCTACCGCGACGGTGTTCTCGTGCCCGCCGTGGTCTGTGCGGCCGAACCGAACGGGATCATCCTGCTCGCCCTCGTCGACACCGCCGAAGCCACCGCGTCCGCGCGGGGCTGGGCACTGGTCACCCGCAAGGTGCGCGCGCTGCCCGGCCATGAACCGATGCTGGGTGAGCGAGTGCCGTCGGTCGCGGTGCGCACCGACGGCGCACCCCGTCAGGTCGGCGAACGCTGGCAGCTGGTGACGGCCATGCCGATCGCCTGGGGCACCCGCGACCGCACGGTGATCGAGCGGGCCCGCGACACCATCTCCGACCTCGAATGGCGCCTGCTCACCGACAATCTCGCCCTCGCCGCGCGGGTGCGCCGCACCGCGACCAAGCGGCTGATGCTCGACCCGCAACACCTGCCGCCGGAACTGGCCTGAGCGCCGCTCGCCTGCGACGATACTCGGATCCGAGTCGGCGAGAACGGGGGTCCGCGGCATGCGATGGTCGGCAGGTTCGGTGGTGGTACTGGCGCTCCTGGCACTGGGAATGCCGCCGGTAGCAGCGGATCCGGGCCTGGTGGGGGCACCGGGGCTCGGCGATCCGTACTACCCGCTCGACGGCAACGGCGGCTACGACGTGAGCCATTACGACATCACCGTCGACTACGACCCGCCGACCCATCAGCTGCGCGGCACCGCGCGCATCGATGCGCGGGCGAATCAGCCGCTGGCGCAGTTCAATCTGGACTATCGCGGACCCGATGTGCTCATGGTGACCGTCAACGGGCAGCCTGCCGGGTTCGCGCGCGAGGGCGACCACGAACTCGTCGTCTCCCCGCTGCTGCCCCTGCTGCCGGGACTGCCGATGCGGATCGTCATCGACTACGCGGGCGAGGCGGCCGACACCGAGGGCGAAGGGTGGACGTACGCTCCGAGCGGTGGCGCCTTCGCCATCGGCCAGCCGCACAGCGCGAGCAGCTGGTACCCGCTCAACGACACGCCCTTGGACAAGGCGACTTTCACGTTGCACGCCACGGTGCCCGCCGAATGGGAGGTCATGTCGACCGGTGTGCGCACCCGCCACGAGGCGCGCGAGGGCAAGCTGCACACCAGCTGGGAAACCCGCAGCCCCGTGCTCGGCTACCTCACCACCATTGCCGTCGACCACTTCACTTTCCTCGAACAGCACCGTGCCGACGGCACACCGGTGCTGAGCGCGTTCGCCCCCGAATCCGACGACAATCGCGCCGACGAACAACGCCTCCCCGAAATCCTCGACTTCCTCGAAAACCTCTACGGTCCTTACCCGTTCGAGGTGGCCGGCGGCATCTACGTGGACGCCGAAGTCCCGTTCTCGCTCGAAACCCAGACCCGCCCCACCTACGCGCCGTGGGCCGATCTCAATACCGTGGTGCACGAGCTGGCGCATCAGTGGTGGGGCGACACCATGTCGGTACGGCAGTGGTCCGATATCTGCCTCAACGAGTGCTTCGCCAGCTACACCGCCGACTACCTGTGGATCGAGCGAGTCGACGGCGTCGATGTGGATGCGAAGTACCGCGAGGACATCGCGAAATACCGGTGGGAGCAGGACTTCTGGACGTACCCGCTGGCCGACCCCGGCGCCGGTAGCGAGTTCACCTCGGTCTATTGGCGTGGCCCCCTTTTCCTGCACGCCCTGCGCAAACTGATCGGCGACGACGTGTTCTTCACGGCCGTCAAGGATTTCGTGAACACACACCGCGACGGTCATGCCTCGATGCCGGAATTCCGCGCGTTCGTCCAGAGCCGGACTTCGATGCCGCTCGGCGAGTTCCTGGCCGAATGGCTGGACGGTACGACCCCGCCGCGCGAAGCATTCCTGTTCCCGGGGTCATTGCGCCGATAGGGTCAGTCTTCGTCGAGGCGGGAACGTGCCCGCTCGACCCACCGCTTCATCCGCTCGAATTGCGCTTTGGCCGAGGTCAATTCGCCACGCGCGCGGTGCTCGGCGGTCCGCAGGAAGTGCCGTTGCTGCTCGGCGTGCTCGAGGTCGGCACGCAACTGCTCGATCCGCTGCTCGACCTCGTCGAGTTCGGACTTGGCCCGCTCCGCGGCCTCTTCCGCTTCCTCGCGGGCGGATTCGGCCTCCGCCAGCCCGGACTCCGCGTCGTCGAGCTCCTGCTTCGCCTCGGCGCGCCGGGCCGCCTCGGCGTCCTCGGCCGACTTCTTGGGACGAGCCTTCTTCGCCGGAGCCTTGCCCTTGCCGCCCGTGATCGCGACCAGCCCGGCCGGACCGAAACCGTCATAGGTGACCGTCGCTGGCAGCACCCCGGCTCGCACCTGGTCGGCGACGTCCGGGTCGGCCAGCGCGGCCGTGAGCGTCTGACCGACCTCCCGCAACACCTGCTCGCTCGCGGGTCGGTCGTGCTCGGCGGCCAGCTCACCCGCCCTTTTGGTCATGGCGTTCACCACCTGCTGACGTTGCGCACCGAGCGCGCGCAACTTGTCGCCGGAGAGCTGACGTTGCGCCGACCGCAGCGCGTCACCCAGATCCAGCAGCGCGGCGATCTCCTTCGGCGCGTGCCTGGCCAGCAGATTCACCGTCCACGCCGCGACCGTCGGCTTGCGCAGGGCACCGACGGCCTTGGCCAGCTCGCGATCGCCGTCGTCGCGGGCCTGCGCCGCACGTTCGGTACGTGTCGCGACGAAGTCGGCCGGGTCGAGACCGTACAGCTCGCCGGCGACATCGTCGATGGTCATCCTCCGATCGTATCCACGTGGGGAGCGGCGGAGGTGGGCGTTTGGGTATCGTCACCGGCGGTCATATCGGCTGAACCGTTCGGTGAGTGAGGTTTTGGAGTGTTTTTCCCAGGAAAGCGGCTGCTTGTCCGGCTCGTGTTCGCGCCAGTGGCGGCAGTCGCGCTGGTCGGGGCGGTAGCGGCGTGCTCGGGTGACAGCGAGGCGTCGTCGGCGCCCGCCGTCGGCTCGTGCGTCGAGGTCACCGACAACGCGGTCGACGCGATGAAGGCCACCGTCGGTGACTGCTCGTCGGCGAAGTCGAACTACCGGATCGCGCAGGTCGGCGCCGCGCCGCTGAACTGTACGGCCCAGAACGCCACCTTCAACGGCACGGTCGGCGACACCAAGACCGGCCTGTGCCTGTCGCCCAACTTCGCCGAGGGCGCCTGCTACGCCGACGCGGGCACCCGCCCGGTCGAGGCGGTGGACTGCACGGCACCCGAGGCCACGTTCAAGGTGGTCAAGCGCATCGACGGTGAGACCGACGAGATGCTGTGTGGCATGGACGCCACGCTGTATCGCACGGTCCCGGACCCCAAGACGACGTTCTGCATGGCCAAGCCCTGACGGTCAGTCCAGGAGAGCCACCGACGCGATGCGGTGGAGGGTGAAGTGGCGGGTGGCTCCGGTCACCGGGTCGACGGCGTCCAGTTGCCCGTTGCCGACCCGGACCGGTTCGACCACCCGCTGACTCGCCACGCCCTGAGCGTCGACGTAACCGATGTTCACCGGGCGGCCGACCCGGGCGGCCAGCTGGAGTAGCGCCAGGGTGGCCTGGGTGCCCGTGCGGGTGCCGTCGGCACGGACCGACTGGGACGTGCGGGCACCCGCCGCGCGCTCGCCCGCGCGCAGTTCGGTGACCAGCTGGGCGAGCTGATCGTCCGACGGCGGGTTGGGTCGGTAGGGTTTGCGTGCCAGGGGGCGCACGGCGATGCGGGCGCCACGCGGCCGCAGGTCGACGATGGCGCCGCCGGAATCCTCGCCCGCGGGCGTGAAGCCCGCTGCCCGGAGCCGCTCGAGGAGTTCACCGAGGGGCGCCTGCGCGATCGCGACCGTGGGGGCGATAGCGCGCAAGGCCAGCGTTTCGGCGACGGGCGCCGACAGCACCTGGGCGAGCAGGGCCGGGTCGTCGCTGCGCAGGAACGATTGCGCCATGCCCGCGCGCAGCTGCCCGTGCCGACGGGCCACGTCGTCGATGAGATAGGTCAGCGACTGGGGGACCGGGGTGCGGGAGTGGTTGGCGAACAAGGCGTGCAACTCCGCGGCGGTGAGTCCGGCGTCGAGCGCGCGGCGCACGGAGGCGTCTCCCACGCGATACACCGTCGCCGCACCCGCGGATTCCACATCGGCGACCAGCGCGATGCGGCTGCGCAATTCGGGCACCAGCGGGCCGGGTGCGATCACGGTGAGGTCGGCCTGCACGAGCACATGATCGACGGGTTCCGGTAGGGCGGCGGTCATCTCGGCCTCGGCATCGGCCACGCTGGTCGGGCTGCCGTGCAGCAGGGCACGGGCGGCCGAATCGAGCGCACCGCGTCCGAGTAGCCCGACGGTCGCCGCCTCGGCGAGGGTCGCGGTCACCACGTCGAGCCGGAAGTGCCTGCGCCGCCTCGGCATTCGCCAGGCGAGCAGTTTCCCGAGATCGGCGGGCGACACCTGGGTGCCGCTGGGGTATTCGGCGAGCAGGCCGAGAATCGCGTGCCGGTCGCGCACCGCGTGCGGGATCCGCAACTCGGCCGACAGCGCCGCGATCGGTTTGTCGGCGGCGTCGCGCAACCCGATCATCCACGGCATCCGGTCCAGCTCGAGCCATGCCTGGGCCAGGGTCACCCAGCGCGTCGCGGGTGGCGCGTCGAGCCAGGCATCGGCGGCGGGTGTCGGTGCCCAGAAGTCGTCGGTGGAATCCAGGTCGGGCGGCGGTTCGGGCAGACCCTTCTCGACGAGCTTCGCGGCGGCGAGCAGTTCGAGTAGCAGGCCGGTGCGCTGCTCGTCCACGCCGGTCTGCTTGGCCAGCCTGCGCAGCTCGCGCACCCCGAGTCCACCGGCGCGCAGCGCGGGTGCGGGAAGTTTGCCGAGCGCGTCGAGCAGGTCGGCGCAGTCGCGCAGCAGCTCTCCCACCTCACCCGCGCCGACGGCGTTCACCTCGGCGGGCGCGTGCTTGGTGAGTGCGGGCTTGGGCGGGGCGAGGGCATGCGGATCGGTGACGGGTTCGCCACGCAACACCTGCCCGACGGTGACCGGCAGTTCGACGGTCTCGTCATCGATCCAGCGCAGCAACCGTGCCGCGAGCAGCCGTTGCACCGGGCGGTCGGCGGGCGCGGCGGGCGCGGCGTCCCTCGTGCGCCCACGCGGACCGGTCGTCGCCAGTTTGTCCAGCAGCGCCCGCTCGGCAGGGGCTGCCGCGTTCAGCGCCGTGCGTATTTCCGGCTCGGTGAGCGCGTCGGGCAGCGCCGTCGTCGCCCCGAGCGGCCAGGGCAGGGCCTCGACGGCACTCGCCGCCAGATGCAGGCCGTCACCGGTCTCCCACACGAGCGCGCGGTCGAGCAACCGGGTGAGCGCGGCGGTGAACGCCGTCTTGGTGACCCGGTCCTTCAGCTGCGCGTGCAGGGCGGTCCGGGTGAGCGGGGTATGCGCGGTGCCGATCGTTCGCGCGTCCTCGTTGGCCGCCAGCGCCTCGATGATCGCGAATTCGAGGGTGTCCAGGTCGTCGGCGGCACGCAGCACCGAGGCCCGCTGTTGAGCACGCACCGCGAGCACCGACATCGACGCGGGCAGCGGCACCGCCAGATCGGGCCGCAACTGCAGCAGTTTCACCAGCTGGGCGTCGGTGCGCGCACCTAGCCAATCGGCGAGAGAGTCGGTCGCGATCATCGGATTCAGAGTACGTGCCTGGTATGCCAGAATGACCCCGTGGTCAACAAATCGAAGAAACCCTACGTCGACAACGGCTGGCCCGAGGTGGCCGACGGCGAGCACGCCGTCACCGAACTGTCGGCGACCCGCGCCGGTAATCTCTCGCCCTTCGGTGAGGACACCGAGTTTCCCGTTCCGGCCGCCACGCTGCCGTATGTACACCCGCAGACTGTCATCAATCGGGTGTAATTCGAACGGGAAAGACAAGAGCCCGCATCCTGGATGAGGATGCGGGCTCTTGTTGTAAGGCCGATCAGGAGGGCAGCAGGCCCTTGTTCGCCTCGAAGAAATCGATGACCGCCGGGTCCAGCTGGGTGCCCTTGGCGTTGTTGACGAAGTCGATGGCCGCCTGCGGCACGGCGACGCCCTGCTGCTGGGCGACGGTGAGGGCGCGATCGACGGCCTGGAACACTTCCTGGCTCGGATCCTGCACCTGCGGGACGCTGACCTCGGGGACCCAGCTCGGGGTCGAAGGCACGGCGCGCTCGGTCGGACCGCTGCTCAGGCCGAGCTTGGCCGAGCAGGAGGGCCAAGCGCCCCAACCCTGGGAAGCGAGAACCTTTTCGGCGACCGCGATCTGCTGTTCGCGGGTGGCCTGGTTTGCGGTGGCGGCGTACTCCCCGCCGCCGTGTGCGGCCCAGGTGGAGGGCGAGAACTGCAGCCCACCCTGGTAGCCGTTGCCGGTGTTGATACCCCAGTTGCCGCCGGCTTCACACTGTGCGAGGCGATCCCAGTCGGAGTCGGGGGCCGCGCTGGCGTTTCCTGCGAGGGCAGCGGCTGCGGTGCCGAAGATGGCGCCGGTGACGGCGACCTTGGCAGCAGTGCGCCCGGTGGAAGTCGGCTTGCGGTGGCGTCCACTCATATCGGGTTTCTTCCTCTCGTTCGCACCTGCATGTGGTCCGGACTGAGAGGTCTCCCGGTCCGCCCTCACCCCTTGATTCCAATCGGGGTCCGGTACCCGCGGGGTGAGGTTCGGTGCGGCGGGCCGGTGGTTCCGGGGGCCTGCCCCGGCTGAGAGAAACGGTACGACGGTCAGCGGGGAAAGTCACTATTTGGTAACCCGCGTGTGCGGGTGGGTCTCGGGGTGGTCTCAGGGTTGTCCCGGAGCCGTCCGCGCAGGTAGTCGCGATGCGAGATGTTCGAGACCGTTGCACGCACAGTTCGTAACCATGCCGTTATGTGACGAGGATCACACAAGAGCCTGGGTATCGATCCATGGGGGTAACCGGTTCACCGGGCCCGTCGACCCGACCAGAGGGCGAACCCGATCGCCAGCAGGAAGCCCACCGGCGCGAGCATGGCGAGCAGATACAGCCACAGGCCCGGTTCCGCGTCGGACACGATCGGTGTCACGAAGATGGCGACGACGGCCAGGATCCCGATCCCGAACAGCGCGAGCGCCACCTGCAGCACCCGATCACTGGAACGACGCGCGGGCGGTTGAGGTGAGTTGGTCACCGGTGCACCGTAAAACTGATGTGCTCGCGGTATAGCCACCGGGGTAGACTCTGACCACATCGCGTCCTGCCTTGTTGTGGGGCGCGTTCTTTTCGCGACAAGCAGCAGGTAGTAACCCGGGCCACAAGGGTTCGGGTATCGAATGATGAACGGGTGAGCGCAGTGCCGACCGGCCGGGTGAAGTGGTACGACGTCGAGAAGGGCTTCGGCTTCCTTTCCCAAGACGAGGGCGAGGACGTCTACGTCCGCTCCTCCGCGCTGCCCGAAGGAGTCGAGGGACTCAAGCCGGGTCAGCGGGTCGAGTTCGGGATGGCCGCCGGTCGTCGCGGTCCGCAGGCGCTGAGCCTCAAGCTGCTCGAGGCGCCCCCGACCGTCGCCCGCGGTGAGCGTGGCGCGCAGCCCGCCCGCAAGGACGCGGGCCCGCGCAAGTCGCCCGACGAGCTGCACGGCCTGGTCGAGGACATGATCACCCTGCTCGAGACCAAGGTCCAGCCCGACCTGCGCCGCGGCAAGTACCCGGACCGCAAGATGTCCCAGCGCATCTCCGAAGTGGTCCGCGCGGTCGCCCGCGAACTGGACCACTGAGCTTTTGGAGCGCTGGCGCGCTCGAGTTCGCGGCCCCGCAAGTCCCGACGATCAGGCACCGTTGCTTGCTCCTTCGTCGCCTACGCAACGGCGCCTGATCGTCGGGACGGCCGCGAACCGCCGCTTCGCGGCGGACCCTCCTCGAGGTCGGGTCGTGGTGGTCCGGAAGCGGCGGGAACCGTGCGATCAGGGCTGCGGGGTGCCCACGCGCCAGAGGCCGTGCACGTCGTACATCTCCTGGCCGGTGGCCGGGTCGGTGTAGACGATCGGCAGCCGCAGCTCGAAGCCCGCGAGGCGCAGTTCGGGTTCCGGCTGGGTGTCCAGGCTCAGGAAACGGGTGCCCGACGGGTAGTCGATGAAGCTCAGGATGCGTTCGAACTGCTCGCCGTTCGGGCGTTCGTAGACGGTGACGACGATCCACGGCGCCTCGGCGATGCTGGTCGGCAGCGACACCTGCACCGGCTTACCGGAGGTGGCCGGGATGTAGTACGTCGACTCGTCGTTGACGCACTCCCCGTTCGACAGCTCGCAGTACCCGTACGGCTCGACGACGACGGACTCGCCGTTCGCGAACACGGTGAGTTCGGGATAGTGCTTCGGCGCCTTGGACACGGCGTAGGCCACCACACCTGCGGTCACCGCGGCCAGGGCCAGCAGGCCCACCGCGACCAGCGCGAAGATCGTGCGGACGTTGGGCTTGCTCACCAGTGTGGGTCTCCTGTTTCGCGGGGATGGGTCGGCACTTCCTGCTCGGCGTGCTGGGGGCGGTTGCCGCCGAAGCCCGGCAGCAGGGTGTGCCCGGTATAGCTGACGAAGGTCTGCGCGAGCCCGGCAACCAGGATCACGCTGATCACCGCGAAACCCTTCCAGAACTCGGTCGGCAGCAGCACACCGGCCGCCCCGCCGATCACCCAGCTCAACTGCAGAACGGTCTCCGACCGGCCGAAACCCGAGGCGATCGACTCGGGTGGCAGGTCGTCCTGGATGGCCGCGTCGAGCGATACCTTGGCCAGCGCGCTGGCCGCCGACGCGACGAGCGCGGCCACCGCGGCGCCGAACAGATTGCCGGTGAACACCGCGAACAGGGCGACCGCCACACACGCCGCGGTGCAGCCGAGCACCACCAGCGCGGGCCTGCCGAGCTGTAATCGCGCGCCGGTGGCGTTGCCGCCGAAATTGCCGAAACCGGCGGCCACACCGACGAGGCCGAGCATGGCCGCCTGCTCGGTCGGACTGCCGCCGGAGCCCTTGGCGACGAAGGCGATGTAGAAGGTCAGGAACCCGGTGAGCACCCGGATGGAACTGTTGCCCCACAGTCCGGTGACCACCGCGCGGCCGAGCGGTTGCCTGCGTTTCCTGGCGGGCACGGCCGATTCCTTGCCCGGTTCGAGTACTTCGGTGCGCGCGTCGGAGCCGTGGTAGGTCAGCGTGGTCGGCACCTCACCCTCGGTGACCTCCACCCACGACGGGATCCGCAGGCTCAGGTAGGCGCCCGCGATCGCGATGCCCGTGGCGAATACCAGTGCACCGGTGGAGCCGGCGGCGAGCGCGGCGAGCGCGGCCAGCGCACCCGCCCCGATCGTGCCGCCGACCAGGCCGAACACCGTCAGCCGCGAATTCGTTCGGACCAGGTCGATGTCCGGTGGCAGCACGCGCGGCGTCACCGCGCTCTTGAGTACCGCGAACGATTTCGAGCCGACCATCATGCACAGGGCGAGCGGATACAGCCCCCAGGTGTCGATATTGAAGATCAGCAGCACCGCGAACAGCGCCCGCAACCCGAAGGTCGTGGCCAGCGCCAGCCTGCGTCCGCGTTGCAGCCGGTCCAGCAGCGGCCCGATCAGCGGTGCGATCACCGCGAACGGCGCGATGGTGATGAGCAGATACAGCGCCACCTTGGTTTTCGACTCGGCGGTCGCGCTCGCGAAGAACAAGGTGTTGGCCAGGGCGACGGCGATCGCGGCGTCGAGCGCGAAGTTGGCCATCGTGGCGTAGGTGAGGGCGGTCAGCCCCGATTGGTCGGCGCCGTCGGCCTTGGCCGCGCGCTGGAAGGTGGCGATACCGCGTTCGGTGAGTTCGCGACTGCGCATCGCGGCCACGCGGGTGACCGTCAGTTTGCGCGGCACCCGCTGCTTGGGCGGTTCGTCGGCGGGTTCGTCGGCCCGGGGGAGCGGGCGGGTTCCTGCCGGTCCGTCGAGTGGATCGGGGTGCGGATGGCTGCCGACCGGTCCTTCGTGGTCCGGGCGGGCGCCTCCCGGTACGTCGGGATGGTCCGGGTGCGAGCGGCCGCCTGCCGGTGTGTGCGGTGGACCGGCGCCGTTGCGTTTCGGACTCGCCAGCGGCGTGGTTGCGCCGGGGTCGGGATCGCGCCCGAATCGGCCGCGCGAGCGAACCGGCGCGGTCGGTGGCTCGATGTGTGGGAAGACCTTGCGCGGCGGGGATGGGGGCGGGTACTGCCCGAAGCCGGGGTGCCGACCGGGTGGTGCACCCGAGGCACTGCCGTCCCGGCGACCACGGTCAGGACCGGATGGATCGCGGGGAGTAGTCACAGCCCAATTCTGTCGTACTCGCGCTTTCGGCGTTCACTCGCGGGCGAGCAGTGTCGGACACACTTGGTCGGACGGGTCGACCTGAACGGCCCCGACGACCGCGCCCGTCACTTCAGCGGGGCACGAATCGCACCTCGAACAGTCGCGGCCAGTACTTGCCGGTGAGCAGGAACCGGTCGGTGCCCGGTAGGTGGGCGATGCCGTTGAGGACGTCGGTGCGCTTGCGTTCGGTGGCGGTGAGCAGGCCGCTCGCGTCGATGATCGCGGTGATACGGCCGGTGTCGGGGTCGATGCGCAGGATGTCGTCGGTGGGGAAGTTGTTGGCGTAGACGGTGCCGTCGGGTGCGCAGTCGAGTTCGTTCGGTTTCGGGTCGTCGAGGCCCTGCAGGGTCACCGACCCGGTCTCGGCGAAGGTCAGCGGGTCGCGGAAGGTGAGTTTCGGGGTGCCGTCGCTCATCACGAGGCGGCCCGGCTGGGCACACAGTCCCCAGCCCTCGCCCTCGAAGGTGGCGCGGCCGGTTTCGGCGAGGGTGTGCGGGTCGCGGGCGAAGGCGACGCCGTCGCGCCAGGTCAGTTGCCAGACGATGTCGCCCGCCCGGGTGAGTCCCTCGCCGAACATCCGGCCGGGCAGGTCGACGCGGGCCCGCTCCACACCCGAGACCTGGTCGGTGACGCGGATGTTCGACACGCCCCACATGCCGGTGCCTTCGTAACGCAATCCGTCGACCACCTCGAGCCCCTGGGTGAACGCCGACGGATCGTGCGGTGACGAGCCGATCACCTCCACCCGCCAGCGCGGCGGACCGGACTGATCCTGGCCCCCGCAGGAGCTCACGCCGAGCACGCTGACCAGCACTGCGACGGCCAACGAACTCCGATTGCACTTCATACGGCAAAATGTATGCCGTGAGCGCAGTATCTGTTTCGGAGTCCGGCGTGCGTCCCGTTCTGGCCCAGGCGGCCGAGGTCGCACTTCGTGCGCTCGTCGAGCTGGAACCCGACGGGGTCGGAGCCCATCTGGGGGTGACCGCCGAGGACGACTCGTCGGCCACCCACCGGTTCGAGGCGACCCTGCCCGGCTACCGGGGTTGGCAGTGGGCCGTCGTGGTGGCCGCGCCGCCCGGTGCCGACCACGCGACCGTCAGCGAGTCGGCCCTGCTGCCCGGCCCCGACGCCCTGATCGCCCCCGAGTTCGTCCCGTGGGAGCAGCGCGTGCGCCCCGGCGACCTCGGCCCCGGCGACCTGCTCGCCCCGCCCGCCGACGATCCGCGCCTGGTCCCCGGTTACGTCGCCACCGGCGACCCGGTGATCGACGAGGTGGCCCGCGAGGTCGGCCTCGGCCGCACCCAGGTGCTCAGCCTCGAGGGTCGCCTCGAAGCCGCCCAGCGCTGGTACAGCGAATACGGCCCCGACACCGAGATGGCCAAGGCCGCCCCCTCCACCTGCGGCCTGTGCGGCTTCTTCCTGCCCCTGGCCGGCGCCCTGCGCGAAACCTTCGGCGTGTGCGCCAACGCGATGGGTGCCGACGGCCATGTGGTGCACGTCGAATACGGCTGCGGCGCCCACTCCGATGTCGTCGCACCCTCCGGCAACGGTTCCCCCCGCTACGAAGCCTTCGACGACCACGCCGTCGACTACGTCGACATCGCCCCCCAGGAAACCGCCGAAGCCGAAGCGGTCGACGCGGCAGCAGCCGCCCGCAAGGCCCGCGCCGAAGGTGAGCTCCCGGAATCCCCGGAAGAGGTCATCGCCGCCGAAGCCAACACCGACCTCGCCGCTGTCGCACCGCTCGTCGGCCTCGCGTCGGTATCGGCGACCACCGACCCGGCCGAGGCATCGAGCAACCCTGAATCCGTCGCGGACGCAGCGGTTTCCCCTTCGGCAGCCGAAGCCACCACGGAGTCGGCCGAGTCGACCTCGATCGCGACCGCCGCTGAGGCGACCGGTACCGCCGACGCGGAAGTGCCGACTGCCGCTGACGTCGTCACCGAGGCCGGTGCCGCTGACCGGGCCGGCGATGCTGCTGTGCCAACGGCTCCGGTGGCCGAGGCCGATGTCGCTGATACTCGCAACCAGGATGTCGCCCCGCCTGAGGATGCTCCCGTAACCGATTCCGCTGCGGCCGAAGGTTCGGGTGTGGAGACTGATGACGCCGGGGCTGGTTCGTCGGGAGGTGCCGACGCGGGTGCGGCGGATTCGGCCGCCGATGCTGCTTCCGCCGAGGGTGATTCCGGTGTGACGCACGTCGTGGGCGCCGGGGAGCGCGGATCGTCGGTGGGGCGCTGAACGCTGGGGCGGACCCGTTCGGTACCGCGGGGCTGCGGGCCGGAGTTCTTGCCGCGTGGCGGGATTCGCCGACGCGGCTGCGCGAGGACAGCGCGGGTGAGGCCGATCTGGTCGCCGCGGGCTATCGGGATCGGGTGCTCACCGAGCTGGCGCAGAACGCGGCCGACGCGGCGGTGCAGGGCGGTGTGCCCGGTGAGCTGACGGTGCGGATCGTCGACCGGCAGTTGCATGTCGCCAATACCGGTGCACCGCTGAGTGTTTCAGGTGTACACGCGCTCACGGCGCTGCGTGCCTCGGGCAAGGACGACGGCGCGCAGGTCGGCCGTTTCGGCGTCGGCTTCACCGCGGTGCGTTCCGTCGGCGACGAAGTGGAGATCCGCTCCATCACGGGTTCCATCCGCTTCTCCCTCATGGCCACCTTGAACGCCCTGCACGACAACGGCATCACCCACCCCGAAGACCTCACCCCACCGGCCCTCCGCCTGGCCTGGCCCATCCCGACCACCCCACCCTCGGGCGCCGACACCGAAGTCGTCATCCATCTCCGCGACGACATCGACCCCATCACCCTCCTCACCTCGATGTGCGCCGAGGCCCCCGACCTCCTACTCGAACTCCCCGCCCTCCACCGAATCCGCATAGCGGACAGCGAATTCACCAGCGTCACAACCCTCCTCGACCACCCCGCCCCGCCACACGGCAGCGCGAACGCCACACCTGGCGCCGATTTCGCGGCCGAGGCTGCCCACGTCGATACGGCCCCACGCCCTGACGCGGAGCCGGGCAACGCGATCTCGATTGCCGCGCCGACGTCCGAAGGGGCCGCGGAAATTGCCCATGCTCCTGGACTCGGTACGAAGGCCCATGTGGGCCCGCCGGTGGGCACCCTCACCAAGCTGACCATCACCGGACCCGACGGCACCCAAAACTGGTGGCAGTACCGCAGCGCCCGTGCGCGCTGGCTGCTCCCGCTGACCAACGGTCGCCCGGTCCCCGCCGCGCCGGATGTCCTGCGCGCGCCAACTCGTTCGGACGAGGAACTGTCCCTCCCGGCAATCCTCGTAGCCGACATCGCCATGCAACCCGACCGCCGCAGGCTGCTTCCCGGCGCTCGCCTGCACGAAATCGCCTCGGGATACGCCGATTTCGCCCGCGCCTTGCCGCCGGCGGACCGCCTCGTCCTCGTCCCCACCCCCGCGTTCGCCCGCAGCGAGGCCGACGCTCTCCTCCGCGAAGCGATCATCACCGAACTCCGCACGAACCCGTGGCTTCCGGTCTGCCCGACCCGCGACCGCTCAGACCACGAATTCGATTCGAACCAAGAGGAATTCCACGCCCTCACCGGGACGAGTTTCGAGTCCACTGATCGTCACAACTCATCTGTCGGAGTCGACCAGGACACCTTCGGCAAGGACATGATTACCGCCGAAGTATCCGCCCTCGACAACTCGTCCGTAGGCACCGCGCAGCACCTCGGCACCTTCGAGCCAGCCGAACCCGCCCGCTCGGCAAGCGTCGAAATACCCACTCGCGCCTCCGTATTCCCTGACTTGACGCCGGAACTGGCCGCGATCCTCGCCGACCTCACCGGCCGCCTGGTCATCCCGGAACTCTCGACCCGCTCCGCCCAGGAAAAGCTGACAGTCCTCGACGTCCACCGCCTGTCGTCGGCCGCCCTGGCCGACCTCACCACCGGCCTCGAACGAGACCCGCACTGGTGGCGCACCTTCTACTCCACGCTGGAACCCTTCGTCACCGATTCGAGGACCGCCGAGGAATTCGGCGCCTTGGCCGTGCCCCTGGCCGACGGCCGCCTGGTCACCGGCCCGCGCACCGTCGTCCTCGACGACCAGCTCACCGTCGCCGTCCCGGTCCACTGGGCCCGCCTGGTACATCCGGACGCCACCCACCCGCTGCTGGCCCGCCTCGGTGCCCGCAGCGCCTCGGCCACCGACCTGCTCACCGATCCCGGCCTGCGCGACCTCCTCGAACACGATCCGGCCGACCCGGACACCGTCACCGCGGTATTGCACCTGGCCCAGTTCGTGAGCGCCGACGAACTCCCCGACTGGCTCGGCCTGCTCGAATTGCCCGACGACACAGGCGAACTGCGTCCGGCCGACGAACTCCTCCTCCCCGGCGCACCGCTGGCCGAGGTGCTGGTCGACGACTCACCCTTCGGTACGGTCGCCGAATCGACGGTCGCCGAGTTCGGCGAACAAGCCTTGCGCGCGATCGGTGTCGGCTGGGATTTCGCCGTCGTCACCGACCCCGACCCACTCGGCCCCGACCACGACCTGGACGACGAATCCGCCTGGTGGAACGGCCTTCCCGAAGACCCACGCGAACTCGTCGCCGTCCGCGACCTCGACCTGGTCGACGACACCCGCTGGCCGCAGGCCCTGCGCACCATGCTCGCGGAACCACGCACCCGCGCCCTCCTCGCCGACCGTGACGGTTACACCACCTGGTGGCTACACCGCCACGCCCACATCGATGGCATCCCTCTCGGCCGCTACCGCCACCCGGACGACACCGAATTCGCCGGTCTGCTCCCACCTTTCACGGCAGCCGACCCCGACGCCCTCCGTCAGGTCCTCGTCCGTCCCGACGTGATGACCCCCGAGCTGGCCGAGGAACTCCTCGACGCGCTCGCCGACCCATCGAAAGCCCCGACCCCCGAGACGGTTTCGCGCACTCATGCCCGCCTGGCCGCCGCCGTCGCGTCCGGCGCGCTCGACCCACGCGAACTAGACCTCCCCGAGCAGGTCAGGACACTGGCGGGAACGGTGGTCGACGCCGAGTCGGCCATGGTCATCGACCGGCCCTGCTTCGGCCTCGTCATTCCGGCCGAGCGCCTGGTGGTAGGCGACCCGGAACATGCCGAGGCCCTCGCCGCACTGCTCGACCTACCGCTGGTGTCCGACCAGGTGAGCGCCGAGGTGCTCGGTACCGGCAGGCAGAGCACCTGGGCCACGGAACCGCTCGGCGTGGTGCTGCGGCAGCTGTGGTCACCGCCGCACACCACCGGCACCCTCGTGCTGCACGAAGTTCTCGAGATCTTTCTGCGGGGCGAGTTCTCGGGCACGGTGCGGGTGCCGTGGTGGGACGTCGACGGCACCGTGCACGTGCAGGTGCCGCGCGGTTAGGTCGCGTGCGCGGTGACCATCTCGGCGAGCAGGTCGAGCTGGGCCTGCACCGCGTCGCTGTCGTCGTCGACGAGCCAGCGCAGCACGATGCCGTCGATGACGCTGAGGATGAAGCGGCTCAGCTGGGGGAGCGGGATGTTCCAGTCGCAGCCGGTGGCGTCGCGGCAGTGGTCCATCACGTCGGCGACGGTGCTGTCGTTGAACTTGTACTGCTCGCGGGCGATGGCGAGTTTGGCCGGGGTCGACTCACCCTCGCGCAGCGCGTAGGTGGTGGTCTCGTAGGTGAGCAGCTGACGTTCGGGGGTGGCCTCGATGTTGCGCCACATCAGTTCCAGCCCTTGGCGAACCAATTTCTGAAGCGCTTCTTTTCCTGTTCCGGTATCGGCCCAGACAGTTTCATCCGCATCGACGGAATCGCGTAATTCCATCGAGAGCGCTTTGACCAGCTCGGTCATCAGCGCGTCCTTGTTTTCGAAACAGTAATGCACCACACCGAGCGAGACGCCCGCCGCTTGGGCGACATCGCGTGTGGTCACGCCCGCCACGCCCTTTTTCTCGGCGAGACCGATCGCTGCCTCTATCAGGTGGGCTCGTCGTTCTTCGACGCTCAATCGGGAGGACACCTGTGCGAGTTAAGCGCTCACGTCGCGAACAGTCAATTCGCCGAACCGCCGCGAATTCCTGGACAGGCGACCAGTTGTATGGTTGTCTGCGTCACACCACCCGTGAAGGAGCTGTTCGGATGCCTGTGAACCGTCGTGCCGTGCTGGCTGCCTCGACGCTGGGGATTCCCCTCGTCGCGGCCATGGGAGCTCACGGAGCGTCGAAGGCGCACGCCGAATCCGCGCGCGGTGGATTCGAATTCGGGCTCGGTATCGCCGATCTCACGGGGCCCGCCGCGGAATGCGGCATGATGGGCTACTCACAACTCGAACAGACCACGGCGGGAATTCATCTGCGCCCGCGAGCGCGCGCGTTCGTGATCGAATCGGGCGGAAATCGGGTCGCGTTCGTCGCGGTGGAGAACGGCGCGTTGTTCCAGTCAGTGCACCGGGGTGTACTGCTCGCGCTGGCGCGCCGATTCGGTGATCGGTATACCGAACGAAATGTCGTCCTCACTTCGACTCACACGCATTCCAGTTGTGGCGGTTCCGCGCACGATTACGCCTATACGCTCGCGACGCTCGGATTCCAGCAGCAGGTCTACGACACCGAAGTCGACGGCATCGTCGAGGCGATCGCCGCCGCCGACGCCGACCTCGCGCCGGGCACAGTGGCGCTCGGCCGCGCCGAATTGCGCGACGCGAGCGTGAACCGTTCGCGGGTGGCCTTCGACCGCAATCCGGCCGAAGACCGCGCGGCCTTCCCGGATGCGATCGACCCGGCGGTCACCACCCTCGTCTTCCGCCGTGGCGCGAAGGAGGTCGGCGCGCTCACCTGGTTCGCCACCCACAACACGTCGATGACCAACAAGAACCGGCTCATCAGCTCCGACAACAAGGGCTACGCCAGCTACGCCGCCGAGCACCTGGAACACGGCGTGCGCCACCTCGACGGCGAGCCGTCGTATCTGGCCGCGTTCGTGCAGACCAATGCCGGTGACATGTCCCCGAATCTCGCGCTCGCGCCGGGCATCGGCCCGACCGACGACGAGTTCGACAACACCCGGATCATCGGCGAACGCCAGTACACCGCCTCGAGAGCCGCTGCCGAACAGGCGGCACCGATCACGAGCGCGATCGATTCGCTGCTGTGCTACGTCGATCTCGCGGCCGTGACGGTCGAGGGCCGCTTCACCCCCGACGGCGCACCACACCGCACCGCGCCGGCCGCCGCGGGCCTCTCACTGGCGGCGGGCAGCGTGGAGGACGGCCCGGGCTTGCCCGGCGGACCCATTCCCGAGGGTGTACGTAACCCGCTGGTGGACTTTCTGGGCGGAATCGACCATCCCCACCCGGCCTGGCTGGCCGACGCTCAGGCGCCCAAGGCGATCTTCGCCCCGCTCGGGTTGATGCCGCCGGTGCCGTGGGTGCCGAATGTGGTTCCGCTTCAGCTGATCCGGCTCGGTGACCTCTACGTGGCCGCCGCCGGAGCCGAATTCACCATCGTCGCCGGCTTGCGCGTGCGGCGAGCGGTCGCGCAGGCGCTCGGCGTCGGCGTGGAACAGGTGCTGTTGCAGGGCTATTCGAATGCCTACCACCAGTACGTCACCACGCCGGAGGAATACGACGCGCAACAGTACGAAGGCGCGTCGACGCTGTTCGGCCGCTACACGTTGTGCGCGTATGTGCAGGAATTCACCAGGCTGGCGGAGGCTTTCGTGGCGGGCGCGGTCCCGGGTCGCGGTCCCGCACCGCGCGACGTCTCCGCCTTGCAGCCGAATTTCGCCGCCGCGTCGGGCCCGGACGCGACACCGTCCGGCCGGAATTTCGGTGATGTCGTGCGCCGGCCCGAGCGCACAGCTCGCGGCGGCCGGGTGGAAGCCGAATTCGTCTCGGCTCATCCGAAACACAATCCGCGACGCGGCGGAACCTTCCTCGAGGTGCAGCGCCGAACCGGGAACGGCTGGGTCCGGGTGGCCAACGAGGGGGAGTGGGATGTGCGGTTCTACTGGCGGAAACAGGACGCCGCGGTCTCGATCGCCCATTTCGTCTGGGACATCCCGGTCGGCGCGGAACCGGGAACGCACCGGTTCGTGCACTTCGCCGACGCGCTCGGCGCCGACGGCGTGCTTCGCCCGTTCACCGGGACGAGCGACGAGTTCGAGGTCGTCTAGTCCTCGGTGAGGCCCACCTGGGCGCCCTTGTCGCCCCGCAGGGCCGACCGCCGCTGTGCCAGCCAGATCGCCGAGCCGAGCACGCCGACGAACAGGCCCATCAGGCACACCGACCGGGCATCGGCCCAGGCCGGGACCACGAAAGCCAGCACGGTGGCCACCGCCCAGGCGGCGAAGCCGAGCAGCACAACCGGGCGTGGATCGACCAGGCTTCGCGGCAGGTGCGGCATCTCGCGGCTGACGGGTCCGGCATCCATACCCAAACAGTAGCGCCCTGAAACCCATCAGGGGGCACAGCCGTACCGTAGAGTTCTGCACTGTGACAGTGCCATCCGACGTCCGTGCCCTCGCCGGTGATCTCTCGCTGGCGGTTGTGCGGCTCACGCGACACCTGCGCGGCCGCCGTGCCGAGGCGCAGATCTCGCTCACTCAGCTGTCGGCCCTGGCCACCCTCGCTCGCGACGGCGCGATGACGCCCGGCAATCTCGCGGGCAAGGAACGCGTGCAGCCGCCGTCGATGACCCGCGTGATCGCCTCCCTCGCCGACCTCGAGTTGGTCCAGCGCAGACCGCATCCCACCGACGGACGCCAGATCATCGTGTCGCTGTCACCCGCCGGCCGGGCGCTGGTCGCCGACGAGACGCACGCGCGCGAAGCCTGGATGACCGAGCAGCTGTCCAATCTGAGCCCGGAGCAGCTCGCGGTGCTCGATCAGGCCGTGGCGATCATGAACCAGATCATCGCGGGTTCGGAGTAGTCAGTCCTGCTGCGGTACCACCTCGTGGCCGAGCGGGAACAGCGACAGCGGAACCAGTTTGAGATTGGCCCAGGCGAACGGCAGCCCGATGATCGTCACCGCCAGCGCCACACTGGTGAACACGTGGCCGAGCGCCAGCCACCAACCGGCGAAGACGAACCAGATGATGTTGCCCAGCAGCGACCCCGCCCCGGCGCTCGGCTTGTCGACGACCGTGCGTCCGAAGGGCCACAGCACGTAACCGGCCAGCCGCAACGACGCGATGCCGAACGGGATCGTGACGATCAGGACGAAGCAGATCAGCGCCGCGAACAGGTAGCCGACTGCCATCCAGAACCCGCAGAGCACCACCCACAGAATGTTCAAGATCAACTGAACCAGCTTCATGCTTCCAGCATGCCAGGATGATCCGGTGGCCGAAGTAATTCCCATCGACGATCCCGCCGACCCGCGTGTCGACGACTTTCGCGACCTGTCCTCCGCCGACCGCAGGCCCGACCTGCCCGGCCGCAAGGGACTGGTGATCGCGGAGGGGGTCGTGGTGGTGCAGCGCATGCTCGACTCGCGTTTCACCCCGAGTGCGCTGCTCGGTGTCGCCAAGCGCTACGAGGCCCTCGCCGACGACCTCGCGGGGCTCGATGTGCCCTACTACCAGGCGACAGCCGAGGTGATGGCCCAGGTGGTCGGCTTCCACCTCAATCGTGGTGTGCTCGCGGTCGCGCCGCGCCCGGCCGAGCTGACGGTCGACGAGGTGCTCGACGGTGCGCGCACGGTGGCCGTGCTGGAGGGTGTCAACGACCACGAGAATCTGGGGTCGATGTTCCGCAACGCGGCGGGGCTGGGCGCCGACGCGGTGCTGTTCGGTGACCGCTGCTCCGACCCGCTCTACCGGCGTTCGGTCCGCGTCTCGATGGGGCACGTGCTTCGGGTTCCGTTCGCCCAGATCCCGCAGTGGCCGGATGGGCTGGAGGTGTTGCGGGAGCGCGGTTTTCAGATCATCGCGCTCACCCCGAATCCAGCGGCGGTGAATCTGGCGACCGCGATGACGGGCGAGCGGGTCGCCCTGCTGCTCGGCGCCGAGGGCCCCGGCCTGACCGAGGAGGCTATGCACGCCACCGATATCCGTGCACGTATCCCCATGTCGCCCGGGACCGATTCGCTCAATGTCGCCACGGCTGCCGCGATGGCCTTCTACGAACGAGTCCGCACGTCATGAGTCCGGACGGGCCCTATCGGGCGGGGCCGGGTTCGGTGCCTTGGGCGTTGGGCGGCACGGTGATCGCGCTGGTCGCGGCGCTCGGCGCGGTAGCGGTGTACGCCTTCGGTGTCGCGCTGGCCGATGTGCATCCGCTGCTCGCGATCGCGGTGAACGTGATCGCGGTCGTCGGGGTCGCGCCTACGGTGTGGCGGTGGCGGTGCACGCCCGTCGTGCGCTGGGTGCTCGCGGGGGCGGTGGTCGGCGTGGCGCTCGGCTGGATCGCGCTACTGGTCTATCTGGTCGTCGGCTAGCCGACCGGGCCTGCGCAGCCAGCGGGACAGTCGGCGCCGGGGAGGCGCGGTCGACACGGGTTCAGGCGCTCGGCCTTTCGGATACAGCGTGAATCCGCAGACGGGCAGGTCGCCCAGCCGGGGTGCCTCGAGATAGCGGAAGCCGAGCCAATGGGCATTGGCCGCGTCGGCGAAATCGGGTGGATCGAAGGGCAGTGATTGCGGGCCCGGTCGGTCGTCCCGATCCCACGGCACCGGATGGTCTCCCGCCCAGAACTCGCGCTCCCACACCATGGGCAGCCCCTCGTTCTCCAGGATGTCGACCCGGGTCGAGCTGAACGAGCGACGGAATTCCCCCCGTTCCCAGTGGGCGAACGCACCCCAGTGCACGGTGGTGTCGAACGAGATCAGATAGGTGTGTTCGGAAGCGAGCGGGCGCACGAGCAGATCGGGCAATCTGGTCGGCTCGATCAGCGCGGCCTCGGCGGTGCACACGACCGTCACTCCGGGATAACAGCCGATGTAGACCTCGTCGCGATCCGGACCGGCGCAGCCGTCGAGTGTCCCGACCACGATCGGGCGCACATCGTTGTCGGCATACAGCGCACCAGCCAGTGCCTGCGCGGCAACGGGATCGGACGTGGGCCGCTCGCGCAAGACGGCGGCGGGATCAGCGGTATCGACATACCAGAGGGTGGAAGCCGACTTCACGTGTCACCTCCGACTGCTATCGGAACCCGTGGTGCGGCGGCTGCCGCCGCGCCGGGCGTGCACTCGACCCCGCTGTCGGCTGTCGACCAGCACGGCCCCGAGTTCTCGGGAGAACTCGGGGCCGCCGGTACACAGTCAGTTGCCGGAGCTGCGAACGCCCAGGAGTACGTCTTCCCAGGACGGCATCGGTGCCTTACCGCGCTTGTTGCGTGCGGGCTTCGGCTTTTCCGGCTCGGCGGCTGGCTTGTCCTGCTGCGCGGCGGGCGGCGCCGGTGTGGCGGGCTCGCTCGGTGCGGCAGGGGCCGTCGCCGCCGGAACCGGCGCGGCGGGCTTGGGGGCTGCCGGCATCGGTGCGGTCGGCATCGGTGCGGCGGGCATCGGCGTGGCGGGCATGGCCGTCGGCGCCGGCTTGGCCGGAATCGCCGCCGTCCCACCGCCTGCCGCGACCTGGCGCTGCTCGTAGTACTCGTCCAGCGCGGGCTGCGGACGGCTCTGCGGGCGCGGCGTCGGCGTCATCGGCTCACGCGGACGCGGCTCCACCGGAACCGGCGCCTCGACCACGGGGGCCGACGGTGCGGGCATGGTGGCCAGACCACGCAGGGCGCGGCCGAAATCTGGGTCGATCAGGTCGTTGGCCGGGTCGTCGAGCGGGGAGACCGAACCGCCGTGCGCGTCGGGCTGGTAGCGCCAGTGCGCGGCGATCTCGGAGTGTCCGTGCCGCCACTGCAATTGCGCGACCCAGAAGCCCTTTTCGTCTTTCCAGGCATCCCATTCGGCGTGTTCGATGGTGTGCCCGCGCTCGGCGAAGGCCGCGGTGACGATCTCGTGCAGCGTTTCCAGCGCCGGGCCGTCGGGGCGCACCGGATGGGCTTTCTGCGCCAGCTCGGCGGCGCGAGCACGCTCGAGCAACACCGGATAGGCGAAACGCTCGACTTTGCTCGCCGGCATGCCGGACTCCGCCGTGACCTGCTCGACGGACGCGCCGGCGCGAATACGGGCCTGGATATCTCTAGGACGCATAGACGCTTCCATTTCGATCTCGATCTGGCCGAATCGTGCGAGGTCGCCGCGCGCCGCCGCGCGGAGCTTGTCGTCGGCGGGCAGCCGGAACTTGGTGCCGGACTCGAGGTCGCTGCACACGATGTGCGTGGAGTCGGGCGTCACCCCGATCACTCGAAGTTCACGCACCGTTACCTCCCTATCGCGTCGGCTCCGTCTGTTAGGACACCGCCCACTTTCCTAGACAGTAGTGCACATTACTTGGCCGCGGCAGCAGACACGCACGCCCAAATCGCGCACGCGGGCACCCCGGGCGGCTAATCTGATCGGCTCCCCGCGCGAATCCTGGTCGTGTACAGGCGTTTTGGTGATAGATCAACGGCTCGGTGCCGGATGGAATGTCGCGAAGAATGCGAACTTTGCGAAGCGTGTCAACGGTGGCGAACGGCTTGTGTCAACGCCGGCGAATACTGAATGGGTTTGCGCCGACCGGGAGTTGCGGGTGCGATTTTTGCGACGAAGGAACAAAAATCGTGCCCGCAACTCCCGGTCTTACAGGGCGCAAACCCCGCGGCACCGCAGGCGCCGCCAACAACACAGCGCCGCAAAAATTACAGCTGACCGACTACCCAGTCGATGGAACGGGTCAGCTGGGAAACATCTTCCGGGTCGATCGCCGGGAACATGCCCACACGCAGCTGGTTGCGGCCCAGCTTGCGGTACGGCTCGGTGTCGACGATGCCGTTGGCCCGCAGGATCTTCGCGACCTGGGCGGCGTCGACCGAATCGTCGAAGTCGATGGTGCCGACGACCTGCGAGCGGTGCGCCGGATCGGTGACGTACGGGGTGGCGAAGGAGCTCTGCTCGGCCCAGGTGTAGAGGCGCGAGGACGAGTCGAGGGTGCGCTTCACGGTCCAGTCCAGGCCGCCGTTGGTGTTCATCCACTCGATCTGGTCGGCGAACAGCAGCAGGGTGGCGATGGCCGGGGTGTTGTAGGTCTGGTCCTTGGTGCTGTTGTCGATGGCGACGGGCAGCGAGAGGAACTCCGGCGTCCAGCGACCCGAGGCCTTGATCTCCTCCACGCGGGCCAGTGCGGCCGGGCTCATGATCGCGACCCACAGGCCACCGTCGGCGGCGAAGCACTTCTGCGGTGCGAAGTAGTACACGTCGGAGTCGGCGATGTTCACCGGCAGACCGCCCGCGCCGGAGGTGGCGTCGATGGCGATCAGCGCGTTCTCCGAACCGGCCGGGCGCGATACCGGGATGGACACACCGGTCGAGGTCTCGTTGTGGGCCCAGCCGATGAGGTCGACGCTCGGGTCCGACACGGGCTCGGGCGCGCTGCCCGGCTCCGACGACACGACGATCGGGTCACCGATGAATGGGTTGCCCTTGGCGACGGAGGCGAACTTCGAGGAGAACTCGCCGTTGGTCAGGTGCAGCGAACGCTCACGGATCAGGCCGAAGGCGGCCGCGTCCCAGAACGCGGTGGTGCCACCGTTACCGAGCACCACCTCGTAGCCCTCGGGCAGCGAGAACAGCTCGCGCAGGCCGTTGCGCACCCGCGCCACCACGTCCTTGACCGGCTTCTGGCGATGCGAGGTGCCGAAGACCGAGGCGCCGACAGTCACCAGCGACTGCAGCTGCTCCGGGCGGACCTTGGACGGGCCACAGCCGAACCGTCCGTCGGCGGGCTTGAGGTCGGCGGGAATTGTCGGGAACGCACTGGTCATGCGGGGGAGTTTAGTGGTGGGCGGATGACGGTGGTCGCGGTGGGTGCGGGTCTGTGAGCCGCCCCACGTCGGATCGGCGATCCAGCACCTGCGGCGGTTGCGGCCCGCGCTGCGCCGCCGATCGACCGGGTGCGATCCGCGCCGTGCCTTGCCCGCTGTGTGCGCGGACCGTGGGTCTCGGTGACACCCCGAGCCAGGGTGGTGGCTCTTGTCGTTGCTGCCGGACGCCCGGCCGGTGCCTTGTGCGGGGAATTTGCCCTGGCGCCAACGTAGTTGGCAGTACTCTTCCGCTATGAGTCTGCTGACGGTCGATTCCGGACGGCACCTGCTCGATCGGTGGGCGTGGGTTTTCGGGCGGCGCCCGGGGTTGCTGTCGGAGGGGGCACGACGGGAACTGCTGCTCAGAGGGTTGCCCGCCACCGCGACGGTGCTGTCGGTGTGGTCGCGCCGCGGTGAAGTCGGCAATAGGTTCAGCGTGCGGGTGCACCTTCCCGGCGAACTCGCCTACGACGTGCGGGTCCGGCAACGGATTCGTAGCCAGGATCTGGAATGGATGCGCCCCGGCGACACCATCGGCTGCCGCGTCGACCCCGGCGACCCCGACCGCGTCGTCCTGTACCTCCCCGAACAAACCAAATCCACCCCCGGCTCCACCGCCAAGATCCTCGCCAACGGCCGCCGCGCCGAAGCCACAGTCCTCGCCGTAGCCCCCATAGCCACCGACTACACCGCCCGCGAA
This sequence comes from Nocardia sp. NPDC023733, assembly GCF_040639775.1. Classification (NCBI taxonomy): domain Bacteria; kingdom Bacillati; phylum Actinomycetota; class Actinomycetes; order Mycobacteriales; family Nocardiaceae; genus Nocardia; species Nocardia sp. NPDC023733. Next base: position 45,476 of record NZ_JBFAAN010000007.1, read on the forward strand.
GACCCGGTCCTACGCCTCGACCTGGAACTCCGAGCCTGGGACGAACCAACCCCCTGGCGAGTCCGCCTGATCCAACCCGTCCCCTTGACCGCCGTCGGCCAAATAGAACTGGGCACCCGCCTGGAAGCCGCCTTCTTCACCGTCGACCGAGGAAAATCCGTAGCCCTCGACTTCACCTCCTTGGGCTGACCCGACAACCTCTGCGTTTGTATTCGCGCACATGGCAATTGAGCCCTCGGTAAGAAGAACTACTGTGGTGACGTGATAGTGCGACGCGCAGCGAAGACCGGCCTCCGGGAGCTGTCAGCGATGCCGGCATTCTGGGAGGCCGCGACTCTAGGAGTACCTATCTCTGCGGGTGCCGCGATGTTCATTTTCGGAGTTACCGCAAAGCTTGCCGATGCCGCATATCCAGCGGTAGACGTCCCGGCCAGCAGCCTGTTCGGCTTGCTGACGCTGACAGCGGCGTCGGTGATCTGCCTACTCGCGTGGAAAAGAAGTCCACGTTCGCTGGGCGCAGCGCTCGGCCTGTCGGTGATCCTGCTGTTTTCCGCCCTCTTCTGGGCGCTATCCCTGTGAAGAACGAATTTACGTATCGACGCGAAGAATGGTTCGGTCCAGAGAGTTGTCTGGCAGTCGTGGCGGGGACGGTGTGCCTCTCCCTGCCTTATCTGGTGGCCGACTTACGGGATGCGATATGGCTGATTTGCGCACCCCTGATCCTGGGAATCACTCTCACGGCGATCGGATCGCTCCCTACACCGTGGCGCCCACATGCCCGCCGTACAGGCGTGGGTTTCCTGGCCGCCTTCGCGTGCCTCGCCCTCGGCATCCCGTGCTTCCTGGCAGGACTCGCGACAGCATCGCTACTCTCCTGACCTGGACTGAAGACTGTGCACTGCAGGTAATCCTGCAGGTTTCGGGGTAGAAGTGGCCGACCGGACTCCCGGTCCAGCGAACAAAAAACCGGGCACCGATGAGTCGGTGCCCGGTTTGGGAAGTAGGGGATCAGCCCGCGATGGCCGACCAGCCGGCGACTTCTTCCGGCTTGCGCGGGCCCGGGCCGGTGTAGATGGCGGCGGGGCGGACGAGCTTGCCCAGTTGCTTCTGTTCGAGGATGTGGGCGCACCAGCCTGCGGTGCGGCCGCAGGTGAACATGGCGGGCATCATGTGGGCGGGGACCTCGGCGAAGTCGAGGATGACCGCTGCCCAGAATTCGACGTTGGTTTCGATGGCGCGGTCGGGGCGGCGTTCGCGCAGTTCGGCGAGGGCTGCCTGTTCGAGGGCGGCGGCTACTTCGTAGCGGGGGGCGGCCAGGCGCTTGGCGGTGGCGCGCAGCACGCGGGCGCGGGGGTCCTCGGCGCGGTAGACGCGGTGGCCGAAGCCCATCAGCTTCTCTTTGCGGTCGAGGATGCCCTTCACCAGAGCCCGTGCGTCACCGGTCTTTTCGACTTCCTCGATCATCGGGAGCACGCGGGCGGGCGCACCGCCGTGCAGCGGACCCGACATGGCGCCGATCGCACCCGACAGCGACGCCGCCACGTCGGCACCGGTGGAGGCGATCACGCGGGCGGTGAAGGTGGAGGCGTTCATGCCGTGCTCGGCGGCCGACACCCAGTAGGCGTCGATGGCCTCGGTGTGGCGCGGGTCCGGGTCACCCTTCCAGCGGGTCATGAACCGCTCGGTGACGGTGGAGCACTCGTCGATCTTGCGCTGCGGAACGGCGGGCTGGTAGATGCCGCGCGCGGACTGCGCCACATACGACAGCGCCATCACCGAGGCACGCGCGAGGTTCTCGCGGGCGGTCTCGTCGTCGATGTCGAGCAGCGGCTCGTAACCCCAGATCGGGGCGAGCATGGCCAGGCCTGCCTGCACGTCGACGCGCACGTCGCCGGTGTGCACGGGCAGCGGGAACGGTTCGGCGGGCGGGAGGCCGCGACCGAACTGACCGTCGACGAGCAGCGCCCACACATCACCGAAAGTCACCTGGTTGGCGACCAAATCCTGGATGTCGACGCCGCGATACCGTAGGGCGCCACCGTCCTTGTCGGGCTCGGCGATGTCGGTGGTGAAGGCCACCACGCCTTCCAATCCGCTGACGAAATCCTGTGGTACCGAGCTCGCGGTCATGGTGACTCTCCTTGCAGGGGCAGGCCGATCTTTCGCAACGATAGACCCGCTGGTACTGCGGAGTAACGTCGCCCCTATGCGTGAACTCGACCCGTCCTCGGCGGCCGCGACCGAGCCCGCCGCGCAGCCTTCCGTAACCCTGTCCGACGCCGCGATTTCCGGCGCTGTCGACCTGAGCACGATGCGCGTCGACTACGGCGATCCGCAGGCCGTGCGCACCACCGAACCCGATCTCGACGAGTCGTGGGTGGCCGGTGGCTGGGAGCCGCTGCTGCGCCGCTGGATCGAACAGGCGGGCACCCTCGGGGTGGCCGAACCGAACGCGATGGTGCTGGCCACCGTCTCGCTCGCCGGTCCGGCGCCGCGACCGGTGGCGCGCACGGTGCTGTGCAAGGGCCTCTCGCCCGAGGGCGTCGTCTTCTATACGAACTACGACTCGGCCAAGGGCAATCAGCTCGCCGCCGACCCGTACGCGGCGGCCACCTTCGTCTGGCCGTCGCTGGCCAGGCAGGTGCACGTGCGCGGCGTGACCGAACGTGTCGCACCCGAGGTCACCGAGGCGTACTGGCAGACCCGGCCGCGCGAATCCCGGCTCGGTGCCTGGGCCTCGCAGCAGTCGCGACCCGCGGCCACCCGCGCCGACCTCGATCGCGCCCTGGCCGAGACCACCGCACGGTTCGCCGACGTCGACGACATCCCCGTCCCGCCGCACTGGGGTGGTTATCTGCTGCGCCCCGACGAGGTGGAGTTCTGGCAGGGCAGGCACGGACGGCTGCACAACCGGATCGTCGTCCGCATCGACGGCGAACGGACGACGGTTCTGCGCCTGCAACCCTGACGGTGGGATATCTCACCGAGCGCAAACATGGGACGTTTCATCGTGACTGGTTAATCTCCGGCGCGTGAAACTGCTCGCCGACACCCGGCCCCTGCGTAATCGCGACTATCGCAGGCTGTGGACGACCAACATCGTCACCGTCATCGGCGCGCAACTGTCGGTAGTCGCGGTGCCGCAGCAGATCTTTCAGATCACCGGCAGCTCCGGCTACGTGGGTCTGGCCGGCCTGTTCGGCCTGATTCCGCTGGTGGTGTTCGGGCTGTGGGGCGGCGCGCTGGCCGACGTGATGGACCGGCGCACCCTGCTCGTCATCACCACCGCAGGCACCGGGGCGACGGCGGTCGCGTTCTGGGTGCAGGCCGCGCTCGGCCTGAACAATGTGTGGCTCGTGCTCGGCTTGTTCGCCACCCAGCAGGCGTTCTTCGCGGTCAACCAGCCGACCCGCGGCGCGCTGATCGCCCGGCTGCTGCCGCCCGAGCAGATCGCCGCCGCCAGTTCGCTGAGCATGACCGTGCAGAACGTGGGCATGATCGCCGGACCGGTCCTCGCCGGTGTGCTGATCCCCGTGCTCGGTCTGTCGACGCTGTACCTGCTCGACGCGATCGCGCTGCTCGCCACCCTGTGGGCGGTGTGCCGCCTGCCCGCCTTCCCGCCGAGCGGTGAGCAGCGCCGGGCCGGCCTGCGAGCCGTGATCGACGGCTTCCGCTACCTCACCGGCCAGCGGATCCTGCTCGCGTCCTTCGTCGTCGACATCATCGCCATGGTGTTCGGCATGCCGCGCGCACTGTTCCCGCAGATCGCGCACGAGACGTTCCACGATCCGGCCGAGGGCGGGGTGGCGCTCGGTCTGTTGTTCGCGGCGATCTCGGCGGGCGCGGTGCTGGGCGGGGTGTTCTCCGGGTGGGTGCCCCGGGTGCGCAGGCAAGGGCTGGCGGTGATCGTGTGCATCGCGATCTGGGGCGTGGCGATGGTCGGTTTCGGCCTCGCGGTCGGGCTTGCCGGGCACCTGTTCGGGCTGGGGGTGTGGTTGTGGATCGCGCTGGCGTTCCTGGCGCTCGGCGGTGCGGTCGACATGGTGTCGGCGGCGTTCCGGACGGCGATGTTGCTCAACGTGTCGACCGACGAGATGCGCGGTCGGTTGCAGGGGGTGTTCATCGTGGTTGTCGCCGGTGGACCGCGGGTCGGTGATGTTGCCCACGGTTTTGCCGCCGCGAGCCTGGGTACTGCTGTTGCCGCCGCGGGTGGTGGCGTACTCGTGGTGATCGGGGTGCTTCTCGCCGCGTTGGCCTTCCCCGCTTTCGTTCGCTACCGCGTGGCTCGCGCGCACGCCGAGGTTGTCGCCGAATAAGTTGGGAGACAAGGAAATACATGGTCGAGGCGGGTGGTGGGCAAGTTCGGGCCGTGACCACCGGTTCCGGCCCCGCCGCGTGCCGTGTGAACCCGGATCCGCGCAGGTGGAGCACCTCACCACGGATTCGCCCCGGTGTGAGCACAGCCCAGGCCAACCCTGATTGCTCATCCACGGCCGACAAGAGTTAGCGTTACACCAAGCGCGCCGTCTGCCGACCGCAAACGGCGCACGGTTCGGCGCCGGGTTTCAGGGCTCGGCGAGAATCTCAACTAGCCTGAGAGGGATCCTTCCGTGCCCGCTGAGAACATCACCAACGTCGCCGATGACGCCAAGGCGGTACTGCAGTACCCCGGTGGCGAGTTCCCGATCTCGGTCACCAAGGCCGCGGAGGGTAACGACGGGCTCGACTTGGGCAAGCTGCTGGCCAGCACCGGTTACGTCACCTACGACCCCGGTTTCATGAACACCGCGTCGACCAAGTCGGCCATCACCTACATCGACGGCGAAGCGGGCATCCTGCGCTACCGCGGCTACCCGATCGACCAGCTCGCGGGCCGCTCGACCTTCATCGAGGTCAGCTACCTGCTCATCTACGGCGAGCTGCCGACCCAGGCCCAGCTCGACGATTTCACCGACCGCATCCGCCGCCACACCCTGCTGCACGAGGACCTGAAGCGGTTCTTCGACGGCTTCCCGCGTAACGCGCACCCCATGCCGGTGCTGTCGTCCGCGGTGAACGCGCTGTCGGCGTACTACCAGGACTCCCTCGACCCGCGCGATCCCGAGCAGGTCGAGCTGTCGACCATCCGCCTGCTGGCGAAGCTGCCGACCATCGCGGCCTACTCGTACAAGAAGTCGGTCGGTCAGCCGTTCCTCTACCCCGACAACTCGCTGTCGCTGGTCGAGAACTTCCTGCGGATGACCTTCGGCTTCCCGGCCGAGCCCTACGAGGTCGACCCCGAGGTCGCCGCCGCGCTCGACATGCTGCTGATCCTGCACGCCGACCACGAGCAGAACTGCTCCACCTCGACCGTGCGCCTCGTCGGTTCCTCCGACGCCAACCTGTTCACCTCGGTGTCCGGTGGCATCAACGCACTCTGGGGCCCGCTGCACGGCGGCGCCAACCAGGCCGTGCTCGAGATGCTCGACGAGATCAAGGCCAACGGCGGCGACGTCAAGGAATTCATCCGCAAGGTCAAGAACAAGGAAGACGGCGTGAAGCTCATGGGCTTCGGGCACCGCGTCTACCGCAACTACGACCCGCGCGCGACGCTGGTCAAGCAGGCCGCCGACAAGATCCTGTCGAAGATCGGCGGCGACGACCAGCTGCTCGACATCGCCAAGCAGCTCGAAGAGGCCGCCCTCACCGACGACTACTTCGTCTCGCGTCGCCTGTACCCGAACGTCGACTTCTACACCGGCGTCATCTACCGCGCGATGGGCTTCCCGACCCGCATGTTCACCGTGCTGTTCGCGATGGGCCGGCTGCCCGGCTGGATCGCGCACTGGCGTGAAATGCACTCCGAGCCGCTCAAGATCGGCCGCCCGCGCCAGATCTACACCGGCTACGGTGAGCGTGACTACCGCGCTATCGACAACCGCTAGTCATCTGGACAACGCACACTATCGAAGGGGATAGCCCGCAATGACCAAGCCGGAAATCGAATTCCAGGAGGGCCCGCCGCCCTCTCAGCTCGTCATCAAGGACATCATCGAAGGCGAAGGCGCCGAAGCTGTGCCCGGCGGCACCGTGGAGGTCCACTACGTCGGCGTCGAGTTCGAGACCGGCGAGCAGTTCGATTCCTCCTGGGACCGTGGTGAATCCATCACCTTCCCGCTGCGCGGCCTGATCCAGGGCTGGCAGGACGGTATCCCGGGGATGAAGGTCGGCGGCCGTCGCCAGCTGACCATCCCGCCGGAGCTGGCCTACGGTCCGGTCGGTGCGGGTCACCACCTGTCGGGCAAGACCCTGGTCTTCGTGATCGACCTGCTCGACGCCAACTGAGCTGAGCTAGCGGCGGCCCGTGTTTCCCTCAGGGAGACACGGGCCGTCGACGTTTCACATGGGATCGGCTTGGGCGCACAACCACCGGACGCCGACTTTGCGCATGGTCAGGGCGAAGGTGGTCTTCTGCGGCATACCCACCGGGTCGGTGAAGGACGTGCGGTGGGTGGTGAGGAAGACGACGATGACGTACTCGTCTCCGGCGCCGGACCTCACCAGGCACTCCGGTTCGCCGACGACCGCCGAGGTCGATCCGAGCGGTTCCATCATCTGGCGCAACGAGTCCGTGCTCGTGGCGAAGTCGTCATGCATTGTGCCGGTGGTTCCGGCCTTCATACTGTCGAAATAGGGCCCGAGATCGCTGTAATGGTAGGTGGCCATCGCGCGCGCGAAGTCGCAGGCCGCCAGGCGCGCGGCTTCCTGCGGGGCGACCACGGGTTCGCCGGGCAGGGCGGTGGGCGTCACGGGGTCGCGTTGCAGGGCGACCGCACCCGCCGTGCCGCCGATGACCAGTGCCAGGCCGAGCAACACTCCGAGGACGATCCAGCCGGCGCGGTGCGACCGGGTCGCCGGTTGTGGCGCGACATTGTGTGTACCAGAGCCGGTTTCGATCATCGTGCCCCCCTTCCCGCGCGTCAGCTTACGGGCTGCGACGACCCGTGGCACGGTCCGGTCGGGCATCGGGGTAATGTGCGGCGAGTGTGACCGGAGCCATAGCTCCCCGTGTGTCTCGTTTCCAATGCGTTGTCCATGACAGTGACTTGTTCGATTCGCCCGGGGCCCGGCTGCCCGGGTGATTCGGGAGGGAGATTCTCGATCATGTTCCACCACAAGGTTGTCCGTCACGCGCTGGCCGCCGTGCTGCCCGTCGCCGTCGCGGTGAGCGTGGTCGGTGCCGGGACGGCTTCGGCCGAATCCGATCAGGTGCGCTTCGCGCAGGGGCTGGCCAGCACCGGCGAAGGGTTCAGCACGACTGTCGCCCCGGACCTGCGCACCGTGTCGGCCTCGCTCTCCGACGGTCGTTTCGTGCTCGGCCCGCAGGGTGTCGTCGTCGAATCGGCCGCGGGCGAGCAGACCGGGCAGATCCCCACCTCGTTCACCACGGCGGGCGGAAACCTCATCTCCCTCGCCACCGAGATCGCCGCCGACGGCCACAGCCTCACGGTGACCCCGCAGCCCACCCCCGCCGCGACGGCCGAACTGCGCACCATCGCCACCAACCCCGCCGCCCAGTTCCCCGACCCGGTCCAGAACGCCGCAGCCATCGGTGCGGGCATCGGCCTCATCGCCGCTGCCGTCGTCTGCATCCCGATGATCACCACGATGATCCTCTACCTGCCCTGCGTCGGCCTCGTCGGCCTCCCCAACGCCCTGGTAGGCGCCCTGATCGGCGCCATCGTCGGCGTAGCCGCCCCGGACGTCATCCCCCAGATCCTGCCCTGACCCCGAAACCCCTGCGGCCCGGTCTACTTCGACCGGGCCGCAGGCATTTCCAGCGCAGATACCGGGGCTACTCGTGGACGACCTCGACCGGGTCGGTGAGGGCGAGGGCGAGGGCGGATTGTTGGGACTGGCCGCGTGGGGGGAGGGCTTCGAGGGCCTTGTTGGTTTGGGTGTTGAGGTTGCCGACGATGTTCTGGAGGGCGCCTACGCCGCCGGTGAGTTGTTCGATGGCCGAGACCAGTTGGGCGCCGCCCTGTTCGGCGAGGGTGGGGAGGTCTTTGGCGAGGGCGGCGCCCTGGGTGAGCTGGTCGCGGGCGCTGTTGAGGCGGGCTACGACGGTGCGCAGGAGGGTGCCGAGGTCGGTGTCGGGATCTACTGCGGCGCCGGTCAATTCGCTCAGGCCGGCCAGCTGGGTGCCCGCCTGATTCGAGACCGCCTGGAGCGCTTCGAGTTTGGTGATGATGCCGGCCAACTGGGGGTCGGCGGCGAAGGGGAGTGCCTTCAACGGCGGCAGGATCTGGTCGAGACCGGAGCCGAGGGCGGCCGCGCTGTTCTGCACGCCCGCGACGGTCACGCCGGTTGAGCTGAGGGCATCGGCGAGCTGGGTGGCCTGCAGTGCCGCGCCGTCGACGGTCTGGTTCAGCAGCTCGATCGCCGAAGTGAGCTGTCCCGCACCCTGTTTGGCGAAGTCGAGGAAGCCGAGCAACTGCTCCGCGCCGCCGCTGAATTGGTCGGCCCCATCGGCGGCCGCGTTCACGCCCGCGCTCAGGAGCTGGGCGGTGAACTGCACCGAGGTCATCTGATTGCGTGCCTGCGACACCGCCGCAAGTGCCGCATCCACGCCGGACGCGCCGATCCGGTGAGTCACCACGTCGACCGCGCCGTTCACCGTGCCATGGTCGGCGCCCTCGTGTGTGGTGACGGTGACCTTGGCGCGCTGCGGTGTCGGCGTGGCGAGGGTGGCCATGGCCGAGGTGAGATCGGCGGGCAGCGTGATCACCGCGGCGTAGTCGCCGGGGTCGACCTCACCGGGCTTCGCGAGCGTCCACTCGTAGCCGCCCGCGTCCTTCACCGCCTTGGCGACCCGTTCCCCGGTCGGTCCGGTGTCGGCGTTGACAAGCGCGATCCCGGTCGGCGCGGAATCCGTTGTGGCGCAAGCGGCGACGGTGGCACCGGTGAGCAGGACGGCGGTGAACAGGCAGAGCAGGCGGGCGCGTGTGTGGATCACAGCCGCGACGGTATCGGGACAGTTCGGTGCGGGTCGTGGGGGTTGTCTGAGAGTTCGTTGAGGAACACCTGTTCCCACTCATCGGGACTGTTAACCCCCGAATGCTATGTGCTGTGTCACAGTTCCGGTTTCGCAGCTGTTCTGTTCGGTACAAATCTCGAGTCAATCGACATCGAGAATTTTTTCGATTCGTCCGGGGGTTCGGGGGTCACCGGAGGCATCGGGAGGGAGACATTTTCATGTTCCGTCACACCATCACCCGTGCGGGTCGCCGCGCGTTCGTCGCCGCGCTGCCGCTGGCCGTCGCCACCTCGCTGGTCACCGCGGGCACCGCTGCCGCCGACGTGACAGAGCGTCAGGCGCAGATCGCCACCGGCCTGTCCAGCGTCGTCTCCGAGGGCGGTGTCGACTTCCGCAGCTCTGTCTCGCCCGACCTGCGCACCATCTCCGCGACCGTCGAGAACGGCCGCTTCGTGCTCACCCCCGACGCGCTGACCGTGGTGTCCGCCGAGGGCGTCACCGTCGGTGAGGTGCCGCTGAAGCTGAACACCGTCGACGGCAACGCCATCGCGGTCGCCTCCGTGATCTCGGCCGACGGCAAGAGCGTGTCGATGGCCCCCGCGCTGTCGGCCGACACCAGCACCGAGCTGAAGAACATCGCCACCGACCCGGCCGCCGCCAACCACGACCCGGTCCAGAACGGTGCCGCCGCGGGCGCGACGATCGGTGCGATCGCCGCCGCCATCCTGTGCGTCCCGGCCCTGGCCGCGTTCATCATCGGCTACGTCTTCTGCGCCATCCCCGGCGTGATCTCCACCGCCATCACCGGCGCGGTCATCGGCGCCGTCATCGGCCTGGTCATCCCGGAAGCCGTCCCCCAGGTCCTGCCCTGATGATCCGCACCCGCGGACGATAGCTCTCGGCTCGACACACGAAAGCCCCGCACTCGCCGTCCTGGCGGGTCGCGGGGCTTTCGGCTACACGGCGCGCTTGGTTCTTCCGCGATCGGCGATCCGGAACTCGACGCTCACCGGAATCGCGCTGAGCTCCAAGGCTGTTCGCAACCGGGGAACGGCGTGACCGAGTATCCGTTTGCGCAATGCGGTCAGATCGGCGTCGGGGGCGGTATCGACAAGCAGATGCAGATCGGGTGCCAGCTTTGTACCCGAGAGCCGGGCGGTAGCCGAGCGAACCCCGTCGTAGGTCTCGATGTCGGCGGCAACCGGTTCGGCCGCGGCACCGGAACCGAGACGGGTGTACCCCTGGTCGGTGGAGTCCCCGAGCTGCCACACGGTCTGCTTGGGCAGCCGCGTGAATTGGGCGGCCAGCCACCGCAACGCGGCGAGCGCGAGGACGACGGCTCCCGCCACAGCGAGGAAGAAGACCCAGCGCGGTGGTTCCGCCGTCCCGGGTACCAGCGGCGAATCGCGCGAAATCCGGGCGAAGGCACCGAGGTGTGCCGCGATCAGCAGCCCACCCGCCGTGGCGAGCGTGAGACCGAGCAGTCCGAGCAGTCCGCGATTGAGCCGGGCGGGCCGGTTGACGACGGTCATCGCGTACCTCCTGGTCCGATCGTGCGCAGACTTGTGCGCAGGCGGGGGACAACGGCTGGTCTGATGCGGTCCAACCGGGCGGCTACCGCCGTGCCGAGATTCTCGGCCGTCCGCTCGGCGGTGTGGTTGGTGTGCCCCGATATGTGGATCTTCTTGCGACGCAACCGGACCCGCGCCTTGTCGACACCGTCGACGGCTCCGGCGGCATCAGTGAGCGCGTGCCGCAGGCTGCGCCGCGCGATCCCGGCCTCCAGATCGTCGCCGGGTTCCAGCGCGAGTACCACCGGCTTGCCCGGCAGCACCGCGGCCGCGAGCAGCGCCGACCCCACCGCGGCGAGGACCGCACCCGCACCGAGCACCCACACGCTGTCCCACGACGTGTCGTGCAGCCGAGTGGCGAGGCTGTCGTAGGAAACCCATTCCCGTGACCCGGTGAGCCGCTGGATCAGCGACACCGCGACGAGCACGGCGACGCCGAGCAACGCCAGCGCGACGACGACGGCCGGGACGACCCGGCGGGGGCGACGCGTCATCGAACTCTCCTTTCCGGCGGTTCGGGCACCATGGCCGACACCTCGATGTCGACTCGTGGCACGGTCAGACCGGTCAGCGCCTCGGTCCTGGCGATGAGGTGCGCGCGGCACGCGTCGGTGACGCGCGCGACCGGCGACGGATAGCGGACCGGGAGCCGGACGTGCAGGGTGGCGCCGGTCCCGACGACCTCGGCGCGCACCCGCACATCCGGTTCGACCCCGGCCACCTCGGTCGCGGCCCGAGCGGCGATGCGCCGGACGACGCGCTCGTCGATCGTCGTCGCCCCTGGCAGCTCGGTGGCCGAGGGACCGGCGGTGACGTCGGCCGGCTCGGTGGCGGCGCTGGTCACCTTCTGCTCCGATCCTGCGCCGACCGCAGCAGCCCGGACAGATCGACCTCACCGTCGAGCCAGCGCCCGATCAGCAGGCCGAGGCCACCGAAGATCAGCACCACGGCGAACGCGCCGAGCCCACCGAAAGCGGCGGCGAACCCGAGGGACAGGCCCATGACGAGGCAGATCGTGGTGGCGTTCATGTCACTGCACCCGGTCGCGGGTCGGCTGCTGCTGGTCGTCGGACTCGTCTTCGATGTAGACGTCGTTGACGTTGATGTTGACCTCGACGACCTCGAGTCCGGTCATCTGCTCGATGGCCGTGATCACATTGCGGCGCACCGCGCGCGCCAATTCGGCGATGGCGACGCCGTATTCGACGACGAGTTCCAGGTCGACCGCGGCCTGCTTCTCGCCGACCTCGACCGAAACGCCCTGACCGATGCTCGAGGAAGCGCCCGGAATGCGGTCGCGCAGTGCGCCGATCGCGCGGGCGGTGCCACCACCGAGGGCGTACACGCCGCGGACCTCACGCGCCGCGAGTCCGGCGATCTTCTGGACAACGGTATCGGCGATGGTCGTCGTGCCCTGGTCGGTCGCCAGCGCGCCCGTACCCTTGCCCGATGCGCCGGTCTTCTCGACGGCCTTGCTGTTCTCGGTGCTCGTGCTGGTCATAGCTTCCTCCGATGGTGTTGTGCTCCAACATTTCTCGAACTAACACTGGTAGGACACCGTGGCCGGGCTTTCGTCACGGGCGGGGAACGTGATCTGGATCGCTCCCGCCGGCAACGGTTTCGGCGTGCAGGTCGACCACATGGATCCGCAACCCCGCGCCTGCCCACGGGGTTTCGTCGAGCAGCGGGCGAACCGCGGCCTCGAGCTTGTCGATCAGCGGACGCAGTGGCAAACTCGCGGCAACCACGCGCAACTGCACCGTCGTCTCATCGAGATCCACCGCCGAGCTGCCCGCGTTCCACGGCAACCAGCGACTGTTCTCCAATCCCATCGGGACAGCGGGATGTACTCCGTCGACGGCATCGATGGCCGCGACGATCCGGTCGATCAATTCGGTCTCACCGCTCACGATCGCCCCGGTTCGATATCGAGTACCCACACCGTCACCCCGTCGACCTCGGCGCCGGTGTCTTCGGTGACGGCTCGCGCGACCGCCTGCTGCACCGCCCGGCCGACCTCGCCGACATGCGCCGACGCCGTCAGCGCCAGATCGACCTGGAGGCTGAGCAGCCCACCGGTACGCCGCACCCGGACACCGGCCGAGGCGGCGGGTTCCTGCCCGATCCAGAGCTGACGGCCGGTGCGAGCGAGCTGACCGACCAGGCCGAGCACCCCGGGCTCGAGCCGGGCGACCCCGGACACCGAGGCCGCCGCCCGCGCGGCGACCGCGGCGATCACGGCGTCGCCGACGATCACTTCGGTTTCGGGCAGCATGCCGGTCACCGGTCCTCCTCGTAGATGTCGACAACGGTGAGGTCGAGCCTGCCCAGGTGCACGCCGACCCGCGCGGTGGCCGCGGCGCGCACCCGCTCGCGCACCAGCGAGACGACGTCCTCGATGCGCGGCACGCCGTGGCGCACGGCGATGGTCATGTCGACGGCGATCACCTGCTCGCCGTCCGCGCCGGGTTCGCTGCTCTGCACCCGGCAACCGCGGGCACGCACGCCGTCGACGGTGTCGGCCGCGAACCGCAGCACAACAGCCACCGCCTGCTCGCTGACCTGGATGGCGCCGGGATGAGGGGTATCGAGCGTGAGGGTGCGTCCACGGCGCACATCGGCGCGCACGGCCGACATGATGCGCCCGAACAGGTCGGGTGGGGGTGGGTCGGGTTCCTCGATCAGTTCGCGGGTGGCCGTGCGCAAGGTCAGCAGGCTCTCCCTGGCCGCGGCGCACTGCGGGCACGTCGCTTCGTGGCTGTCGATGTCGTTGTCGTCGAGTCGTTCCCACACCTGTTCGAGACCGCGTCCGCACGGGAGCAGGTAGTCGTTGTCGTTGTGGGTCACCGCCATGGCTTCATCACCTCTGCCAGTTGGGCTCGGGCACGCGCGATCCGTCCGCGCACCGCAGTGCTGTTGGTGCCGACGATTTCGGCGATCTCGTCATAGGAACGGCCGTGCACTTCGCGCAGCAGCCAGCAGGCCCGCTGTTCGGGCGTGAGCAGTTGCAGCGCGTCGGTCAGCGCGGCCATCTGGCTGCTCACCTCGGTGGCGTGCTCGGGTCGGGTGTCGGTGCGGGTCGACGCCGTGGTGTCCGGGTCGACCTCGGTGGACGGGCGGCGCGCGCGGATGACATTGAGACACCGGTTGGTCGTCATCCGGTAGAGCCAGCCCGCGAACGCGGCGTCGTCCTGCAGGCGCGCGATCGTTCGCCAGGCCTTGAGGAACACCTCCTGGGTGACGTCCTCGGCCTCGGCGCGGTCGGCCAGCATCTTGGCAGCCAGCCGGAACATCGGTCCTTGATAGCGCAGCACCAGCTGCTCGTATGCGCGGACATCGCCGTCACGCGCCCGACCTGCCAGGGTCGCGTCGTCCAGCTCTGTCTCGGCCGCGGGTGACGTCGTCACACGCCCACCTCCTCCGCTGCTCCTGTGATGGACACCGACGCGCAGGACATCGTCACGGCGAATTATGAGTGATCGTCGTCTCTGTCCCGGTTCCCCGCGGTCGCGGGGGTGTCGCGATCTCAGACAGCGGGGCGGATCGGCAGGTCGAGCACCAGCCGTGCGCCGCCGAGGGTGCTGTTCTCGAAGTAGGCCCGGCCGCCGTGCAGCTGGGCCTGCTGGGCGACCAGAGCGAGGCCGAGGCCGGAGCCGATCTTCGTCGCGTTGGAACCACGGGCGAACCGCTCGAACACCCGGTCGCGTTCCCCGGCGGGAACGCCGATGCCGTTGTCGTCGACCGCGATGACCACGCGGTCGGCGCCGACGCGGTGCGCCGAGACGACGGCCTCGGTCGCGCCGCCGTGTTTCACCGAGTTGGTCAGCGCGTTGTCGACGGCCAGGCGCAGGCCCGCAGGCAGACCGCGGGTGATCAGTTCGGCGTCGGTATCGATGCGCACCGAAAGGCCGGGGTTGTGCCGCATGGCGTCGTGCGCGGCCTGGTCGCACAGATCGGCCACATCGGTGGCCACATGGTCGGCTTCGGCGGTGAGATCGCCACGGGCCAGCCGTTCCAGTGCGGAAAGTGTCGTCTCGACGCGGGTTTCGGTGCGGGCCAGATCGTCGAGGATCTCGCGGCGCTGGGCGTCGGTGAGATCGAGCGTGCGTAGTACCTCGAGGTCGGTGCGCATCGCGGTGAGCGGCGTACGCAGTTCGTGGGCGGACACCGCGGCGAAATCGCGGGCGGTCTCCAGCGCGGCGGCGGTCTCGGCCTGGGCCTGATCGACGCGGGCGAGCATGGTGTTCACCGCCTCGGCGAGTTTCTCCGCCTCGTCCACGCCGGAACCGTCGACCGGTTGGGCAGGGTGGTCGGGATCGGGGAAGGCGCTGCGCGCCGAGACCTGCCGGGTGAGTCGCACGATCGGGTCGACAGCCCGACCAGCGAGGAGCCAGCCGAGGGCGGCCGCCGCGGCGACCGCGATCGCGGCGCCCGCGAGTACCCAGCGCTGCTGGTCGGCCGTCGCCTTCGCCGCCTCGGTGGTCGGAATGGCCAGCGACACAGTGCGACCCGCGGGCTGGTTCTCGGTGGTGGTGAGGACCCGGTAGGGCTGGTCGTTCACCTCGACGGTCTGCGAGCCGGGCGCGAGATCCGGCAGCTGGGTGGAGCTGGACGCGGTCACCTGGCCGTTGTCGCGCACGGTGAGCGCCATCGTGTTCTGCAGCCCGGTCAGATTCACGAAACCGGTGGCGAGCACCGGCTCGATCAGCACGATGCGCGAGGCGATTTCGAGTTGCTGATCTGTCTGGGTCACATTGTTGCGTTCGATCGCTTGAAAACCCACGAACGCGGCAATGCTCACGATGATCACCGCACCCGCCGCCGCGGCCGCCGCGACCCGTGTTCGCAACGAAAACGATTGCCTGCGACGGACTTTCGGCGACCGCACGGTCATTTAGGTTCCCGCAACACGAATCCGACGCCGCGAATGGTGTGCAAAATCCTTGGCGTGTCATCTATTTCGAGTTTGCGGCGAAGGTATCCGACGAACACATCGACCACATTCGTATCGGCTATGAAATCGTAACCCCACACCAATTCCAGCAGCCGCTCGCGCGTGAGCACCACACCCGCATTGCGCGCCAGGGTGGACAGCAATTCGAATTCCCTTTTGGTGAGCTCGATTTCACGCCCGTGCAGCAGTGCGCGATAACCCGCGACATCCACCTGCAGCGGGCCGACGGTGATCGCGCCGGGGGCCACCTGGTCGGGAGTGTCGGTCCGCCTGCGCAGCAGGGCGCGGATGCGGGCGACCAGTTCGGCCAGCTCGAACGGTTTCACCAGGTAGTCGTCGGCACCCGACTCCAGCCCGGCGATCCGGTCGTCCACCGAGGCACGGGCGCTGAGCACGCAGATCGGCACGTCGTTGCCCATGGCCCGCAGCGCCGTCACCACCCCGGCACCGTCGAGGACCGGCATGTTCATATCGAGCACAACCGCGTCGGGCGCGTGCTCGGACACCGCCCGCAACGCGGCGCCACCGTCGCGGGCGACGAGCACCTGGAACCCGGAGAGCCGTAGACCGCGCTCCACCGAGGCGAGCACGTCTTCGTCGTCGTCGACGACCAGCACGGTAGCGGCAGCGGCAGCACGTTCAGTCACGCCGCAATCCTAGGGGGACTCGAGCGTCGAAAACTGCCGCCGATGTCCTGTTCTCGGCGCGCCTCCGCCTCTGGACTGAGCGGAGGGTGCGACGAAGGAGTGCCCGGAGGGAGGGAAGAGGCGGAGTCAAGCGCCGAGAACCGCGGCGCCAGCCGCCAATGTCACCGCGCTACCTGGTCGCCGTCGTGGTCGGGGGTGGTCGGCCTGCCGAGCGGGGGGTTGGCGAGGATGCGGTCGGCCAGGGCGGTGAGGACGGCCGGGTCCTCGATGGTGGCCGGGGGTTCCACGTGCTCACCGGCGGTGAGCTGGCGGATGGTCTTGCGCAGGATCTTGCCCGAGCGGGTCTTGGGCAGGCCGGTGACGACGATCGCGTCGTGCAGGGTGGCGATGGCGCCGATCTGCTCGCGCACCCGTTCCACGAGCTCGTCGCGCAGCTGGTCGGGCTCGATCTCGACGCCCTGCTTGAGCACCACATACGCCAGCGGCAGGCTGCCCTTGAGTTCATCCGGCACGCCGATCACGGCGCACTCGGCGACGGCCTCGTGCCCGGAGATGGCGGCCTCGATACTGCCCGCCGAGAGCCGGTGTCCGGCGATATTGATGACGTCGTCGGAGCGGCCGAGGACGTAGAGGTAGCCGTCTTCGTCGAAGTAGCCGGAGTCGCCGGTGAGGTAATGGCCGGGGAATGCCGAGAGATAGGAGCGCACGAACCGCTCCCGGTCGCGCCACAGACCGCTCAGGCAGCCGGGGGGCAACGGCAGGCCGATGACGATATTGCCCTCGGTGCCGTTGGGTACCGGGTTGCCGCTGGCATCGAGCACCCGCAGGCGGTACCCGGGCACCGGCACCCCGGCCGAACCGGGCTTCACGGGCAGTTCCTGCAGGCCGAGCGGGTCGGCGCAGATGGGCCAGCCGGTCTCGGTCTGCCACCAGTGGTCGACCACCGGGGTGTCGGGATGACCGGCCAGCAGGGTGTCGCTCGCCCACTCGAAGGTGGCCGGGTCGAGCCGCTCGCCCGCGCAGAACAGGGCACGCAGCCGGGACAGGTCGTGGCGACGGGCGGCGGAGGCCTCCGGGTCGGCGCGGCGGATCGCACGCAGCGCCGTGGGGGCGGTGAACAGTACTCGCACGTCGTGTTCGTCGACGATGCGCCAGAACGCGCCCGCGTCGGGGGTGCCGACCGGTTTGCCCTCGTAGAGCACCGTGGTGGCGCCTACGAACAACGGCGCGTAGACGATGTAGGAGTGGCCGACCACCCAGCCCACATCGGAGGATGCGAAGAACACCTGACCCGGGCCCACGTCGTAGATATTGCGCATCGACCAGGCGAGGGCGACCGCGTGGCCGCCGTTGTCGCGCACCACGCCCTTGGGCTTTCCAGTGGTTCCCGAGGTGTAGAGGATGTAGAGCGGGTCGCAGGCGCCCACGGTCACCGGCTCGGCCGGTTCGGCGTCGGCGACGGTGGCGTCCCAGTCCAGCCAGCGCGCGGCGACGGTCTGATCCGAGGCGGGCAGCACGTCGGTGGCGGGCTGGTCCTGGGCGAACTCGATGGTCGGGAACTGCGAACGCTGTTTGACGAGCACCGTGCGTACCGAGGTGCTCTCGGCCAGGTCGAGGGCCTGCAGCACGATCGGCGGGTACTCGATGCGGCGGCCCGGCTCGAGCCCGCCCGACGCGGTGACGACGAGCACCGGCTCCGCGTCGTCGATGCGGGCCGCCAGCTCGGGCGCGGCGAACCCGCCGAAGACCACCGAGTGGACCGCGCCGATGCGGGCGCACGCCAGCATGGCGATCACGGCCTCGGGGATCATCGGCAGATAGATCACCACCCGGTTACCGGCGACCACGCCGAGATCACGCATCGCCCCGGCGAAGCGTTCCACCTCGCTGAGCAATTCCGCATAGGTATAAGTCGTTGTGGTGTCGGTCATGCCCGACACATAGATCAACGCGGCCTGATCCGAACGTCCACCTTCGGCGAGAGTTCCGCCGCGCACATGACGATCGAGGGCGTTCACACAGGTATTGAGCTTGCCGTCGGGATACCAACGGGCCGAACGTTTGTCGGCGGCATCGAGAGTGTGCTCGGGGGCCAGATCCCACTCGATCTCGCGAGCGGCGGCTGACCAGAAGTCGGCTGGATCGACCAGGCTGGTCTGATAGACCGGCCGGTACTCGTGTTCGGTGTCCAAGCCTGTGACTCCTAGCCTCGCTTCGTGCCCGCTCGATAGATCCTGATGATTGTGGCAGACTTCACGCGACACCCGAGGGGGTGCCGCGACCTTTGGTTTTGCCTGTAACGGGCTGGTCATCGCGCGGACCTCTACCGGGAGTCGGCCAAGAAGTTATTGATCCGTTAGAATCTGTTGTCACTTATTCGGGCAGTCGTAGACGCAATTTCTCGGCCAGCCGCAGTTCTCGGCCAGCACCGTCTGGCGAGCCACCATTGCGCCTGTGGAGGTTCGTGATGGCGCACGGTACGAGGCCAGTTTGGAAAGTGAGTGGGAGATGCGTGACGCCGCTAGGTCCGGCAGCAAGCGCTGGGCGCTCGGCAACTGGGACCTGCGTTGGAAGGTTACGGCCGTCTTGGCCGTGCCTCTCGCGGTCGCGGTCGGGCTCGGCGTGTCGAGGATTACCTCCGAGTTCACCGAGGCCAACCGGCTTTCGAGCATCAACGAGCAGGTAGACGCGATTCCGTCGGTCACCTCGCTCAGTGCTGTGACCGCGCGGGTGACCGGTAGCCAGACGGTGCCCGCCGGTCCCGGGGTCACCCTGGTGACCGATCAGGACCTCGTCGACCTCGACGCCGCCATCACCGAGGGTGAGGGCGCGCTCGGTCGTCTCGTCGACCTGCCGAAGGCGCATTCCGCGCTCGAGCGGATGGTCGCCCAGGCCAAGAATGTGCGTGCACAGGGCAAGGGGCTCACGGCCTCGCCCGAAACCGCGCTCGCCTCGGTCGAGCAGATGCGCAAGGACAGCGTCGCGATCGTCGAGTCGACGATCGCCCAGGTGAGCAACCCGGTCATGGACACCGCGAAGCTGCGCCTCGTCGACTCGCTCAACACCCGCTCGGTGCTCGTCGACCAGCTCGCCGCGATCTCGGAGATGCTGCGTGGATCGCCCGCCGGTCCGCAGAACTACCTCACCGGCGTGAGTACCGAACGTCACTTGCTCGACGTGCTCGCCAACCGCTTCCCCGACGGCGACCAGGTGCTCGCCGACCTGAAGACCCAGGCCGACATCCGCCAGAACCTGGTGAGCGGGCCCGACGTGCAGGCGGGCAAGTTGCCCATCGGCGAGATGCGTACCTCGCTGGTCACCAGCCTCGTGGCCTACGAGAGCGTCGTCGACGGATCGACCAAGGCCATCGAGACTTCGATGGACGAGCTCACCACCTCGGCCGCCACCGGCGCCTGGACCTATACCGCGGTCGTCATCGCGACCATCCTCGCCGCGCTGCTGCTCGCCGTGTTCGTCGCGCGCTCGATGATCGTGCCGCTGCACCGCCTGCGCCTGGCCGCGCTGCGCGTCGCCGAGTCCGACCTGCCGCACGAGGTCGCCCAGCTCCGCAACGGCGCCGCCCCCGAGGACGTACCGCTCGAGCCGATGCCGGTGCGCTCCGACGAGGAGATCGGTCAGCTGGCCCGCGCCGTCGACGACATCCACGGTCAGGCGCTGCGCCTGGCCAGCGACCAGGCGCAGATGCGTTCGCAGGTCAACGACATGTTCGAGACGCTGGCGCGGCGGTCCAAGTCGCTCGTCGACCATCAGCTCACCCTCATCGAGGCAATGGAGTACGACGAGAAGGACCCGCGCCTGCTCGAGAACCTCTTCCGCCTCGACCACCTCGCCGCGCGCATGCGCCGTAACGGCGACAACCTGCTGATCCTCGCCGGTACCAAGCAGCGGCGTTCCAAGTCGGCCCCGGTCGAGATCGCCGACGTGCTGCGCGCCGCGATCTCCGAGGTCGAGGACTACGAACGCGTCAAGCTCGGTGCCACCCCGCGCGGTTCGCTCGTCGAACCGGCCGCCTCCGACCTGGCGCACCTGTTCGCCGAGTTGCTCGACAACGCGCTGCGCGCCTCTCCGCCGGAGACCGACGTCAAGTTCACCTTCGCGCAGGCGCACGACCAGGGTCTGCTGATCGAGGTCGCCGACCGGGGCATCGGTATGCCGCCCGCGGAGATGACCGACATCAACCGCAGGCTCGAGCAGGCCGCCGAGCCCGGCCCCGACACCGCGCGTCACATGGGCCTGTTCGTGGTCGGCCGCCTGGCCGAGCGGCACGGTCTCACCGTCCGCCTGCGCCCGACGTTCGACACCGCGCGCGATCCGGGCGTCACCGTCACCGTGCACGTGCCGGTCGGCCTGATCGTCTCGGGTGCCGGTGGCGCGGTCGTGCCGCCGAACCAGCTGCAGAAGCAGCAGCAACCGCCGCAGCAGCAGAAGCCGCAGCCCCAGCAGCCACAGCAGCCGAGCACCATGCAGACCCGGGCGATCACCCGTACCCCGGGTGGCAACATGATGGTCACCGTCGACCCGGGCGTGAGCCCGCCGCCGACCGGTCCCGGTGGATTGCCGCAGCGTCAGCCGGGCAATGCCATGGCGCAGACGCAGGACGGCAACGAGCAGTCCACGTCGTTGCGCCCGGCCGCCCCCGGTCAGGGCAATGTGCCGCAGCGCGGCAAGCTGGCCGCGGCCAACCTGCCCAAGCGCAATCTGGCAGCGGGTGGTCCCGGCGCGCCGCAGCGTCCGCAGCCACCCCAGCCCCCGCAGGGCAAGCCGGGCGAGGCCAAGCCCGCGCCGACGGCCGGTGGCCTGCCGCAGCGTCAGCCGGGAGCCAACGGTGCTCCCGCCCGCGAGCAGGGTCAGCCGCCGCGTGACGCGGCACCCACCCGTGAGGGCGGCCTGCCGCAGCGTTCGCCCGGCGCCAACGGCGCGCCGCCGCGTGACCCGTCGACCGGGCTGCCGCAGCGCGACCCGTCGAACCGCGCGCCTCAGCGCGACCAGACCGGTGGTCTCCCGCAGCGTGACCCGGCGAGCGGCCCGCCGTCCGGTGGCCTGCCGCAGCGCGCGCCCTCGGGTGGCCTCCCGCAGCGCGACCCGTCCAACGGTCTGCCGCAGCGTGAGCAGACCGGTGGTCTGCCGCAACGTGATCCGTCCACCGGCCTGCCACAGCGTGCGCAGAACAACCCGCCGACCGGTCTTCCGCAGCGTGGCGGCCCCGTGCCGCAGCGTGATTCCGAGCCGCTGCAGCGCGACCCGGCGACGGGCCTGCCGCAGCGTGGTGGCCCTGCGCCGCAGCGTGATTCCGAACCACTGCAGCGCGATCCGTCGACCGGTCTGCCGCAGCGTGGTGGCCTGCCCCAGCGCGAGCCGACCCCGCGTCTGCCGCACCGCGAGCAGTCCGGCGGCCTGCCGCGCCTGGACAACCCCTCCGGCGGTCTGCCGCAACGCGATCCGGCCAACGGACTGCCGCAACGCAACCCCGCCGGTGGCCTACCGCAGCGCACCCCGTCGGAAACGCCCGCCGCCCACCGGGATACGGCCGACGGTGGCCTCCCGCAGCGCGCGCCCGGTCTCCCGCAGCGCGGTGAAGCCGCGCCGGAGCGCCCACTCGGACCGAATGGGCTGCCCCAGCGTGCTCCCGGCGCTACTGTGGTACCGCAGGCGAACGCCGGGCCGGGAGTGGCTCTGCCGCAACGGGATCGGGATCCTGCGGAGCCGGGGAACGCTGCGTCGGCAGGGCGTGATCCGGGACGGCACAGCTATCGGTCGAATCCGGCCAAGGCAGCGTCGTTCTTCCAGACCAGGTTGCAGCCGGCACCGGAGGGCGATTCCGTGATGGGCGGAACGCCGATCTTCGCGGAGATGATGTCGGCGTGGCTCACGGACGAGAATTCCGACCGGTCCCAGCTGGCCGCCGCCTTCGAATCACCCGGTGACGAAGGTTGGCAGGCCGCGCGACGGGCCGCCGAGGCGCAAGCCGAGGCCCGAACGGCCGCCGGCTTGCCACAACGCAATCCGGGCGGAAGGCTCGTGCCCGGTGGCGTGACCGGTAACGCCGACCGCACACCGAAGCGCGACCCTGAAACCATCAGGTCCAGCTTGAGTCGTCACCAGCAGGGCGTCCGGGATGGCCGCGCAATGAAGGCAATGAACCTAACCGGAGATAAAGGAGACCGATGAACCCCGATCTAGGTGGTACGAACCGTCAGCTGGATTGGCTGGTTTCGAACTTCGCCAACGAGGTTCCTGGCGTAGCCCATGCTGTCCTTGTCTCGGCCGACGGCCTGCTGATGGCCGCCAGTGCCCAGCTACCGGTCGACCGCGCGGAGCAGCTGTCTGCTGTCACCGCCGGTCTGGCCAGCCTGTCCGTCGGTGTGTCGAATCTGTTCGAAGGCGGTACGGTACTGCAGTCCGTCGTCGAGATGGAGCACGGTTACCTGCTGCTGATGGCAGTGGGCGACGGCTCCTATCTCGCGGTCCTGACCAACACCTCGTGTGACATCGGTCAGGTCGGCTACGAGATGGCTCTGTTGGTCGAGCGTGTGGGCCAGACCGTCCAGGCCACGCCACGCGTCACGATGGGTTCCTGATGGTGGGATGGACATAGACGATCACCGCATGGGAAGCGCCGAGCCAAGCCTCGTTCGCCCTTACTCGTTGACTTCCGGCCGTACCAGGCCGGCAGTCGAGTTGGCGTTGGAGGCTCTCGTTGCCTCGCATCCGGTCGCCATGGAGCGGCAGTTCGAACTGAACAACCTCGAAACGTCCATCGTGGAGTTGTGCAGACAATCGCCGTCCGTCGCCGAGATAGCCGCCCAGCTGCGCATCCCCATCGGGGTTGCGCGGGTACTGGTGGCCGACCTCATCGAGGCCGGTCATGTTCGGGTCTCGGCGACTTTGAAAGACGATTCCAGCGACGATGAACGTCGCGAGCTGATCGAAAGGGTTCTCAGTGGACTCCGGCGTATTTGATTCGACGGCGCAGGTCGACACCCGCACGAGCAAGCCGACTTCGGCGAAGATCGTTGTTGCCGGTGGCTTCGGTGTCGGTAAGACCACGTTGGTCGGTGCGGTGTCGGAGATCGTTCCGCTGCGCACCGAGGCGTTGGTGACCAATGCCAGTGCCGGAATCGACAACCTCACCGGCATTCCGCAGAAGTCGACCACCACGGTGGCCATGGACTTCGGCCGGATCAGCCTCGCCGACGACCTGGTCCTGTACCTGTTCGGTACGCCCGGCCAGTACCGGTTCTGGTTCATGTGGGACGACCTCATCCGCGGCGCCATCGGCGCCGTGGTGCTGGTCGACACCCGCAGGCTGGAGGACAGCTTCGCGGCCGTCGACTACTTCGAGGCTCGTGGCCTGCCGTTCCTGGTGGCGCTCAACGAGTTCGACGACGCACCGAAGTACCCGCTCGAGGACATCCGCCAGGCCCTCGCGGTCCCCGCGGATGTCCCGATCATGTCGATCGACGCCCGCCGCCGCGAGCCGGCCAAGCAGGCACTGGTCTCGCTCACCGAGTACGCGCTGCGCAAGGTGATGCAGGGCTACTGATCGGCGGGTGGGGCTGCGTCGATGAAGGCCGCAGCCCCGATGTCACCCGTCAGGGTTCCGGTTCGGGATCGGGACGGGTCCAGCCGATGATCATCGCGGGCGCGCAACCGCCCGCCATGATCGCTGCCAGCAGCATGAGTCCGCCCGCGTAGGCGGTGCGATACGCATCGGCTTCGGGGTCGATCGCGCTTGTCCCGATCAGGAAGAACAGACCGGGCAGGGTCAACGACTGGGTGAGCGCGAGGCCGACCGAGCGGGCTTTGTTGCGCTCGGCGATCTCGAATTCGTCGAGCATCTGTTCCGGGGCGTAGTCCTGTCCGCCGCTGGCGATCCGGAGCATGGTCCAGGTGGGCAGGAACAGCAGCAGCGAGATCGTCGCGATCACTACGGGCACGACCTGTAGGTCGAACGCGCACAGCACGCCCGCGATCGCCACGCCGATCAGCGCGGTCGCGGTACCGATCACCAGTAGCCGCCGACGTTGTCGCGGCCGCCAGCTTTTCAGCATGCCCGCCGTGCGCTGTTCCTGCACGAGCCAGCGCCGCACCCGATAGTCCTGATAGCGGTCGATCAATCCGGTCGCGCTGGTCATGACGTGCCTTTCGTTCGTGGATACACCTCGGCCGAGAGCGGGCCGAATTCCGTGCGGGAGAAGACCGCCTCCACCGGCAGGGCGAACACATCGCAGATGCGCAGTGCCAGGTCGAGGCTGGGGTAGTGGTCGCCGCGCTCGAGCGCGCCGATCGTCTGGACATTGACATTCACCGCGTCGGCGAGCGCCGCCCGGCTCATCCGCTGTTCGGCGCGCAGCACCGCGATGCGGTTGTAGATCGGGAGGGTTTCCCCTCGTCTCACTGGGCTCACGCAACATAGTGTTGTAAAAACCCAACAGACTGTCAAGACTATCCGCGATATCGTGATCGCCCGGCTACGCTCTGCTCGTGCAGATTTCGGCGAATGAGGTGATCGCGCGGCTGCTCGACGTGGATTCGTTCGTGAGCTGGGATCGCCCACCGATCGAGCGCGCCGCCTCACCGCGCTACCGTCAGGAGCTCGTCGACGCGAGTCGCCGGGCGGGCACCGACGAATCGGTGCTCACCGGCGAGGGTCTGCTGCGCGGGCGGCGGGTGGCCGTGATCGCCTGTGAATTCGGGTTTCTCGCCGGGTCGATCGGCGTGGCCGCGGCCGAGCGGATCGTGACGGCGGTGGAGCGGGCGACCGAACTAGGGCTGCCGCTGATCGCCTCGCCGACCTCGGGTGGCACCCGGATGCAGGAGGGCACAGTCGCTTTCGTGCAGATGGTGAAGATCGCCGGTGCCGTCGCCGTGCACAAGGCGGCGGGGCTTCCGTACCTGGTGTACCTGCGCAGTCCGACGATGGGCGGGGTGTTCGCATCGTGGGGATCGCTGGGGCACATCACCTTCGCCCAGCCGGGCGCCCTCATCGGCTTCCTCGGCCCGCGCGTGTACGAAGCTCTGTACGGCAAGCCTTTTCCACCCGATGTGCAGACCGCCGAGAACCTCTACCGCAACGGTGTGATCGACGGGGTGGTGCCGATCGAGGTCTTCCGCCGGATCGCCCATCGCGCGTTGAGTGTGTGCGCGGGCCTGCCGCTGCCGTTGTCCGCCGAGCCGGGTTGGGCTGCGCCCGTGCGTAATCCGGGCACTTCGACGAATCCCTCCGCTACAGCATGGGATTCGGTGCTCAGTACCCGACGCCCCGGCCGCCCGGGCATTCGTGACCTGCTTCGCCATACCAGCCAACGGGTTCCGCTGTCGGGCACCGGCCAGGGCGAAACCGACCGCACCGTCCTGCTCGCCCTCGCCCGGTTCGGCGGGCAGCCGTGCGTGGTGTTCGGGCACGACCGGTCCGGGCGCCTCGAGGAGCAGACGATGAGCCCCGCCGCGCTGCGCGAGGCCCGCCGGGCCATGGCGCTGGCGGGGGAGTTGCGGCTGCCGTTGGTCCTGGTGATCGACACCGTGGGCGCCGCGCTGTCCAAGGAGGCGGAGGAACGTGGTCTGGCGGGCGAAATAGCCCGCTGCCTGGCCGATCTCGTCACCCTCGACGCCCCGACGGTGTCCGTGCTGCTCGGTCAGGGCACCGGCGGTGGCGCCCTTGCCCTGCTCCCCGCAGATCGGGTGCTCGCCGCCCGGCACGGCTGGCTGGCGCCGCTGCCGCCGGAAGGGGCCAGTGCCATCGTCTTCCGCGATACCGAGCATGCTCCGGAACTGGCTGCGGCCCAACGCATTCGCTCCGCGGATCTCCTCGAAGACGGCGTGGTGGACCGGATCGTGGAGGAGTATCCCGATGCCGCCGACGAGCCGGTCGCATTCGCCCGCCGCGTCGTCCTGGCGATCGCCGAGGAACTCGCGGCCCTGCGCAGCCACCCACCCGAGGAACTGCGCGCGCTGCGGCTGGCCCGCTATCGCCGCATCGGCCGGTGAGGAAACCGACCTCTGCCCCGGTTCGCACACCTGGGGAAACACGCGAGGTCGCGTCGTTGACGCCACCGGCAACCACTTCTACCCTTCGGTAGGGTGACCTTCCGCAGCGAAAGCAGTCCTGTTCCCACCATCGTGCTCAACGACGGGAACGTCATACCGCAGCTCGGCTTCGGTGTGTTCCAGGTGCCGGAGGAAGACGTCACCACTGTGGTCGCCGAGGCGTTGAAGGTCGGTTACCGCAGTATCGACACGGCCGCGATCTACGGAAACGAGGAAGGCGTAGGTCGCGCGATCCGTGCCTCGGGGATTCCCCGCGACGAGATCTATGTGACAACCAAGCTGTGGAACTCCGAGCAGGGCTACGACAGCACGCTTCGTGCGTTCGACACCAGCATGCAGCGTCTCGGCCTGGACTATCTCGACCTGTACCTGATCCATTGGCCGGTGCCGAAGGCCGGTCGTTTCGTCGATACGTTCCGGGCTTTCCAGGCGTTGAAGTCGCAGGGCCGGGTGAAATCCATCGGCGTCTCGAACTTCCGGATCCCCGATCTGGAGCAGGTGATCGCCGAGACCGGCGAGATCCCCACCGTGAACCAGATCGAGCTGCACCCCACCCTCGCCCAGCCCGACCTCCGCGCCTTCCAGGCGAACAACGCCATCGCCACCGAGGCGTGGAGCCCGCTCGGGCAGGGCACCCTGCTGGACGATCCAACCATCGTGAGCCTGGCCAAGGAGCTCGATCGCACGCCCGCGCAGGTCATCATCCGGTGGCACCTGCAGCTGGGCAATATCGTCATCCCGAAGTCGGTGACGCCCTCGCGCATCGCCGAGAACTTCGACGTGTTCACCTTCGAACTCGACGCCGACGCGATGGCCGCGATCAACCGTCTCGATCGGGGCACCCGGGTCGGCCCCGATCCGGCCACCTTCAGCGCCGGTCTGGACTGATCCCCAGGTAGTCGCTCAACTCCCGGGCGGCGGCCCGGCCTGCCCGGTTGGCGCCGATCGTGCTGGCCGACGGCCCGTATCCGATCAAGTGCACGCGGGGGTCGACCGCGACCTGGGTGGCCAGCCGTCCGGTCATCGTGATGCCGCCGCCGGGTCCGCGCAGCCGCAGCGGGGCCAGATGGTCGAGGGAACTGCGGAAACCGGTCGCCCACAGAATCACGTCGGCGGGCTGGAAAGTGCCGTCGGACCAGCGCACGCCGGTCGGCTCGATCCGTTCGAACATGGGCAGCCGGTCGAGTACGCCTCGGTCGCGGGCGGCGCGCAGCCGGTCGTCGAGCGGCAGGCCGGTCAGTGACACCACCGAGCCCGGCGGCAGACCGCGGCGCACCCGGTCCTCCACCGCGGCCACCGCCGCGCGTCCGTCCGCTTCGGTGAACGGTGTCTCGCGCCAGCGCGGCTCGGTCCTGGTCACCCAGGTCGTCGAAGTGACCTGGGAGATCTCGTCGAGCAACTGCACCGCCGAGATACCGCCGCCGACGACGATCACGTGTTTGCCCGCGAATTCATCGGCGCTGCGGTAGTCGCGCGTGTGCAGCTGACGTCCGGCGAAGCCGTCGGCGCCCGGATAGCGCGGGATGAACGGGTGTTCCCACGTGCCGGTGCCGTTGATCAGCCCGCGCGTGCGCAGTGTTCCGGCACTGTCGGTCTCGACCTGCAGCACTTCACCGCGTCCGGCGCAGCTCTGTCCGTCGGCGGTCCGGTCGCAGACCACCCGCACCGAAACCTGACGGCGAACCCGCAGGTCGAACCGCTTCTCGTAGAGCTCGTAGTAGTGCGGGACGGCGGTCGCGGCCGGAGCCGACGAAGACCCGGGCGGCAGGGTCTCGGCGAACGACATGCCGGGCAGGTCGTGCACGCGGTTCACCGTGGTCAGGGTGAGCGAGGGCCAGCGGAACTGCCAGGCACCGCCCGGTCCCGGCGCGTGGTCGACGATGACGAAGTCGCTTTCGGGCACCAACCCCAGCCGGCGCAGGTGATAGCCCGCCGACAGCCCGGCCTGGCCCGCGCCGATCACCACGATGTCGAAGTCGGTTCCCACAGCCGCCGATGGTATGCCTTACCGGGCGCCGACCGCTGACTGTGGCAGAGTGAAGACAACCACGTGATCCGGTACTTCTGTGGAGGAATTCATGCTCGGCGTGACCCGCGATGGCGACGTGATCACCATCGAACTGCAGCGCGAACAGCGGCGCAACGCGCTCAACGAGGAGCTGGTCGCCCAGCTGCGCACCGCCATGCTCGCGGCCGTCGACCAGGGGGCGCGCGTCATCGTGCTCACCGGCCGTGGCCCGATCTTCAGCGCGGGCGCCGACCTGTCCGGCGTGTATTCCGAGACCTTCCTGACCGGTCTGCTCGACATGCTGCACACCATCGAAAGCCTTCCGGTGCCGGTCATCTCGGCGATCAACGGTGGCGCGATCGGCGCCGGTGTGCAGCTGGCGCTCGCCTCGGACCTGCGGGTGATCGAGCCCGACGCCTACATCGCGGTGCCCGCCGCCAAGCTCGGCATCTCGGTGGACCGCTGGACCGTCGCCCGGCTGGCCGCCCTGATCGGCGGCGGCCCGGCCCGCACCATCCTGCTCGGCGCCGAAACCGTCAGTGCCACAGACGCTTACGCGTTCGGCTTCGCCAACAAGATCGGCACCGTCGCCGATGCCAAGGCCTGGGCCAAGTCGATCGCCCAACTCGCGCCGCTGTCACTGCGGGCCATGAAGCTCATGCTCAACGACGACGGCACCCGCGTTCCGGCCAGCGAGCAGCTGGAGACGGCGCTGTCGGCGGCTTGGACCAGCGACGACGCGCAGGAAGGCCGGCTGGCCCGGCAGGAGAAGCGCCCCGCGAAATTCCAGGGGCGCTGATGAATCCGGCACGGGTCGCGGGTTCGGTGGCGAGTGCGCTCGGGCTGGCCTGGGTGGCGCGTGCCGTGTGGGGCCTGCCGAGGGCGCTAGGCGCCGGGCCGTCGGAGATCGCCCCGACGGCGCTGGGCAAGTCGTCGTATCGGGACGGCCGTTTCCACAACACCGAGGCCAGCGCGATGATCGCGGCCGGTTCGGCGGCGTCGCTGGTGTGGTCGGGGCTCACCCAGGGGCGGGTGGGGCGGCCGCGGCGGCCGGTCCCGCTGGTGACGCCCGCCGTACCCGAGCAGGCCGACGAACTGGCTGTCACCTGGTACGGGCACGCGAGCGCGCTGATCGACCTCGACGGGTACCGCGTGCTGACCGACCCGGTGTGGAGCGAGCGGGTCTCGCCGTCGCCGGTGATCGGTCCGGCCCGGTTGCATCCGGTACCGGGCGCGCTGTCCACGCTGCCGCGGGTCGACGCCGTCGTCATCTCCCACGACCACTACGACCACCTCGACAAGGCCACCGTCGACGAGTTGGTCCGCGCCCAGCGCGCGCCGTTCGTGGTCCCGATGGGCATCGGCGCGCACCTGCGGCTGTGGGGCGTTCCGGACGACCGCATCATCGAATTGGATTGGGGTGGTTCGGTTTCCCTCGGCCACAAGTCGGGCGACCGTGGTCTGACCATCACCTGCGCCGAGGCCCGCCACTTCTCCGGTCGCGGCCTCACTCGCAACACCACCCTGTGGGCGTCGTGGGCACTGGCCGGGCCGACCAAGCGGGTGTATTTCGGCGGCGACACCGGGTACACCAAAGCGTTCGCGCAGGCCGGTGCGGTGCTCGGACCGTTCGATCTCACGCTGCTCCCGATCGGCGCCTACGACGAGCGCTGGACCGATGTGCACATGACACCCGAGGAAGCGGTGCGCGCGCACGCGGCCCTGTGCCTCGGCGACCCCGGCTACGGGCTGCTCGTCCCGATTCACTGGGCCACCTTCAACCTGGCCTTCCACGGCTGGGCCGAACCGGTGCGCAGGCTGGTATCGGCGGCGGCTGCGGCCGGAACCGCGATCGCGGTGCCCAAGCCGGGTGAGCGGGTGGTTCCGAATGACCTCCCACCACGGGTTTCGTGGTGGGAAGATGTGGAGTGAACCTTTCGGCTTAGTGCAGCGATGGGCGATCGCGCGAAACTGGGAAAGGAACATCGGCAGATGAGTCTCGTGGACACCTTGAAGGGCTTGCTCGGTAAGGGCAAGGAGGCCGCCGCGCAGAACGCGGACAAGATCAACGATGCCGTCGACAAGGCAGGCACCTTCATCGACGACAAGACCAAGGGCAAGTACAGCGACAAGATCGAGAAGGGCAAGGAAGCCGCCAAGAAGGCCGTGCCCCCGCAGCAGCCGGGCTCGGGACCTGCCACCGGCGGCACCACCCCGACCGATCCGGGGCCGAAGGCCTGATCCGGTGCGCGGGGGCCGCGACGACGCGGCCCCCGCCGCCGGGCCACGTCGATGGTCCGCCGCGAGTTCCGTGGTGCGCCGGGTGAACCGGATGTCGAGGTCGAGCTCAGCAACCTCGACAAGGTGTTGTACCCCGCCACCGGAACGACCAAAGGTGAAGTGATCGCCTACTATTCGGCGATCACCGAGGCCATCGCGCCGCATATCGCCGGTCGTGCGGTAACCAGGAAGCGGTGGCCCAACGGGGTGGATCACCCCGATTTCTTCGAGAAGAACCTGCCCGAGCACGCGCCCGCGTGGTTGCACCGCGCCGCGCTCGAGCATTCCAGCCGCCGGGTGGTGTACCCGCTCATCGATTCCGAGGCGGCGATGGCCTGGCTCGGGCAGCAGGCGGCGCTGGAAATCCATGTGCCGCAATGGCGTTTCGAGGCGGGCGAGCGCGGCCCGGCCACCCGCATCGTGTTCGACCTCGATCCCGGGCCCGGTGCGGGTCTGGTCGAATGCGCCACGGTGGCGCTGGCCGTGCGGGACATGGTCGGCGAGATCAGCATGCGCGCCTTCCCGGTGACCAGCGGCAGCAAAGGAATTCACCTCTACGTGCCGCTGGACCGGCCGGTGAGTTCGCGTGGCGCGTCGACTGTCGCCAAGCAGGTGGCGACGAATCTGGAGAAGCTACACCCCGACCTCGTCACCGCGACGATGGCGAAGTCGGCGCGGGGTGGCAAGGTGTTCCTCGACTGGAGCCAGAACAACGCCGCCAAGACCACCATCGCGCCCTATTCACTGCGCGGGCGCACCGAGCCCAATGCCGCCGCCCCGCGCGACTGGGCCGAGATCGAGGACGCGAAGTCGTTGCGACAGTTGCGTTTCGACGAAGTGCTCGCCCGCTGGAAAGCCGACGGCGACCTGCTGGCCGACCTCGACCCACCACTGCCCGCCCGTCCCGACTCGCTCACCAAGTACCGCAGCATGCGCGACCCGGGGCGCACGCCGGAACCGGTCCCAGCCACCGCCCCCGAGCGTGGTTCCGACGACCGGTTCGTGATCCAGGAACACCACGCCCGCCGCCTGCACTGGGATGTGCGCCTCGAACGCGACGGCGTCCTCGCCTCCTGGGCCGTCCCGAAGGGTCCACCGACCGAGCCGAAACACAATCGCCTGGCCGTGCGCACCGAGGACCATCCGCTCGAATACCTCGACTTCCACGGCACCATCCCCAAGGGCGAGTACGGCGCCGGGGAGATGACGATCTGGGATTCGGGCACCTACCGCACCGAGAAGTGGCGCGACGACGAGGTGATCGTCGAGTTCGACGGCAAGAAGGTGCGCGGTCGCTACGCCTTCATCCAGACCAAGGGCGACCAGTGGCTGATGCACTACATGCGCGACCAGGGAACACGAGAAGCGCTGCCCGACAGCGGTTCCCGCTCGTTCCCGCACGGTTTGTCGCCGATGCTCGCGACCGCCGGTGACGTGGCGTCGTTGCAGCCTCCGGAGTGGGAGTTCGAGACCAAGTGGGACGGGTTCCGGGTGATCGTCGAGATCGACGACGGAACTGTCACCGTGCGCAGCCGCCGGGGCAACACCGTCACGGCCCGGTATCCGCGCCTGGCCGCGCTGGCCGCCGAACTGGCCGGGCACCGCGTGGTGCTCGACGGGGAGGCGGTCGTATTCGACGACAACGGGATCTCGGATATCTCTGCGCTACAGGCGGATTCGGCGCGCGCGATCTTTGTCGCCTTCGATGTCCTCTATCTCGACGGCACCTCGCTGCTACGCAAGAAATACGGCGACCGCCGAGTGGTACTCGAAGCATTGGGACAACTGGCGCCCTCGATGCGGGTGTCCGAACGACTCGGCGGTTCCGGGGCCGAGGCGATGGAGCAGAGCCGTGAACAGGGGCAGGAGGGCGTGGTCGCCAAGCGCGTCGACTCGGTGTATCAACCGGGCAAACGCAGCCAGACCTGGATCAAACAGCGGAACTGGCGATCCAGGGAGGTGGTGATCGGTGGGTGGCGGTCGAGCGCGGCCCGCCCGTTCAAGTCCCTGCTCGTCGGCATTCCGCACGACGACGACTTCGTCTACGTCGGCCGCGTCGGCACCGGGTTCGACTCCGAACAGCAGCGCCGCATCGCCGAGCAGCTCCAACGCCTGCGCCGCAAGACCTCACCGTTCACCAACGAGATGACAGCGGAGGAGATCAAGGACGCCGAGTGGGTCACGCCGAGCGTCACCGGAATCGTGCGGTTCCAGGCGTGGACCGATACCGGACGCCTGTGGCATCCGATCTGGGACGGTGTGACAAGTTCGCCACGATGATGCTCGCGCGCGAAAGCTGGGCTGTTGCTAGGGTGATCGCGTTGTACCCGGTTCGAATCAGCGAGGAGTACGCGGTGGATTTCAAGAACCTGGCGGACAAGGCGATGGGCCTTGCCTCCCAGCACGCCGACAAGGTCGACAACGTCATCGAGAAGGCCGGTGACGTGGTGGACAACAAGACCGGCGGCAAGTTCGCCGGTCAGGTGGATTCGGCTCAGGAAGCGGCGAAGAACGCGCTGCGCGACAAGGCCTGAGGCCGACGGCGGGCCGGCCGCCACCGGCCCGCCGGACCAACGCGCTGAGAGTTTGCTACCAGCGCGTTGTCTTCGGGGACTACCCCGTCTGCGCCCAGCGGGTGGTGCCCGGGGGAGCGGTCAAGGTGTTGATCAGGTCGATGCCCGCGACGATCAGGGTCGGCCCACCGGCGACGATGGTGCCGATGATCGCACCGACGGACGCACCGGTGATGAGGCCGGGCAGTGCGCCGACGCCGCCTGCGGCCGCGCCGACGACGAGTCCGATCACCGCGCCGATGGCCATGCCGACGAAGCTGCCGATGGCGGTGGCCAGGCCGAAGGT
Organism: Nocardia sp. NPDC023733; assembly: GCF_040639775.1. Lineage (NCBI taxonomy): Bacteria > Bacillati > Actinomycetota > Actinomycetes > Mycobacteriales > Nocardiaceae > Nocardia > Nocardia sp. NPDC023733. The sequence goes on from NZ_JBFAAN010000007.1 coordinate 78,879, forward strand.
GGAGGCGAAATTAGCCTGTGCCGCATAGTTTTCCGAGGGCGAGGCGACCGGGGTGAGGTTGGGGCGCGCGGTGGCCACGTCCTTCACAGCGGTCAGTTCGAGCTTGCGGCCCTCGTCGCTGACCGCGTGCGGCAGCGGGTACTCGAGGGCCCCGTCGCGCACCGAAAGCGGCAGCGACAGCAGGGTGGCGCCCGCTTCGTCGCGGACCTGGACGGCGCCGTCGGTGAGGGCGAAGGTGCCGTGCGTGAGGGTGGTGACAACAGTGTTGCCGATGAGTTCGGTGCGGTACTCGACGCTCGGCGGCACCGGTTCGGCGTTCGCCACGCCGGTGCCGACGAGTGCTGCCGCGAGCACCGGAATGGCGACCGCGGCGATCTTACGGATGATCATGTGAACATTCCCATCTGGTTTTCATCAGGAGACGTGCCCAAACGAAGGCGCCGCGTTCGTTGCTTCCCCCGAGAAGCGAGCGTCGGCACGTGAAAGCGGTCCAGCTCGGTTGTCGGTTGAACGCTAGTCGTCTCGCTGGTGTCTCACAGGGGAATTCAGATTTTAAACATGAAATTCCTCATAGATATACGCTATGGCGAGCCATGCTCTTTCACAGTGCGGCGTTGAGCCCGAGCGCACCCGCGCAGACCGCGAAGACGATCACAAGGGCAACGGCATCGCGCCTGGTCGGGGCGCTGGGATGGGCCGTGAGCATGCCCGTGCCGCCGCGGGCGGTGATGGCCTCGGCCAGCTCGCCCGCCCGCCGTGACGACACCGCCATGCACGCGGTGAGAATGTCGATGAGCGGGTTCGCGTCGGAGGCGCGGTGCAGCAGGCTCTCCTTCGGGCGCAGCTTGCGGGCCGCGCGCAGCACCCGGATCTCGTCGAGCAGCAGCGGCAGCCCGCGCAGGGTGAGCGCGACGACCACCGCCCACTCGTCGACCGGCAGCCGCAGCTTGCGCAGCGGCGCACCGAGCTTGGCCAGCGCCGGGGCCACCTCGCCCATCGGGGTGGTGAACGCGATCAGCAGCGAGGCCGCGACCAGCACCAGGCCGAACACGACTACCTGTGCGTAGACCAGCACGCCGCGCGTTCCGTTGGGGATGTTGACCAGCGCGCCGAAAACGATCAGTCCCCAGAACCACAGCGGCAGGCGCGGCAGCGCGCCGAGCGGAATCCTGGCCAGCACGGCGATCGCGATCAGGAACGCGATGATCACGCCGAGCACCGGCCACGCGGGCCAGAACATGAGCAGCAGGCTGATGGTGAACGCCGCGATCATCTTGGTGCCCGCCCACAGGCGGTGCACCACGCTGTCCACGGGTACCTCGCGCAACAAAACGGTGCTCATCGGGCCACTCCGTTCCCCGGTTCGTTGCGTGAATTGTCCAGTCGCCACAGCGGTTCGGTGTGCGCGGCGACGGCGCCGACGGTCTGTCGCGCGGTTTCGACGATCACCCCGGAATCCAGGTGGACGGTGCGATCGCAGACCACCGACACATCGGCCACATCGTGTGAGATGACGATCAAGGTGAGCCCCGAATCGCGCAGGCGGGCAAGCAGTTCCACCACTTCGGCGCGGCCTTGTGGATCGAGTCCGGCCAGCGGTTCGTCCAGGACGACGACCTGGGGATGGCTGGCGACCATCGCCGCGAGCACCACCCGTTTGGCCTGACCGCCGCTGAGTTCGTCGACCGAGCGGGCCGCGAAGGCCCGGTCGAGGCCGACCGCGTCGAGCGCGCGGCCCACCGCGCCGGAACCGGTGGCCTTGCCGCCCCAGTCGGCGATCTCCTCGCCGACCGTCTGCTTCTGCAGTTGCAGGCGGGAATGCTGGAACGCCAGGGTGACGCGTCCGATCTGCTTGTCGACCGGGGTGCCGCGCAGTTCGCAGCTGCCCTCGCTCGGGGCGATCAGGCCGGCGATGATCCAGGCCAGCGTCGACTTGCCCGACCCGTTGCCGCCGACCACGAGCAGTGCCTCGCCGCGGCGCACCGACAGGTCGACACCGTGCAGGGCCGGCGCCTCCCACGGTGTGCCCCGGTTGTAGGTGTGGCGCACGCCGGTGAGTTCGAGGATGGGTTCACCCATCGGTGCCCGGCGCCGGTCGCGGGCCGGTTGCGGCCAGGTCGCCAGCCGGTCGACCATGCGCCCCTGCGCCAGGTGGATCACCCGGCCCGCAGCGCTCGCGTCGGCTTCGTGGTGGGTCACCAGCACCACGGCGGTGCCGTGCCGCTCGGGCAGCCGGGCCAGCAGGGCCACCAGGTCGCGGCGGCCGTCCGGATCGATCATCGAGGTGGCTTCGTCGGCGATGAGCAGGGCCGGGCGCCGGGCCAGGGCCGCGGCGACGGCGAGGCGCTGCTGCTGGCCACCGGAGAGGGTGGCGGTTTCGCGGCGGCCCATGCCGTCGAGGCCGACCTCGGCGAGCAGCGCGTCCACGTCGACCTGGGCGGCGAGTTCGGGCGGCAGGCCCCACACCACGTCGTCGGCGACGGAGACGCCGAGGGTCTGGCTCTCGGGACGTTGCAGCACCAGCGCGGTGCCGCCGAGTTTGCCGAGGCCCGCCGAGCCCGGCCGGTCGACGGCGCCGGAGGTCGGTGGTCTGCCCGCGAGCACCCGGGTGAGCGTGGATTTGCCCGACCCGTTGTGCCCGACCACGGCGACGAACTCGCCGGGCCGGATGGTGAGGTCGATATCTGCGAGCGCGTCGGTGGTGGCTCCCGGATACCGGAAACCGACGCCGTGCAGGGAGACGGGCAACGGCGCGATCTGCCGGTCGTCCTCGGGTGCGTCGAGGCGGTCGCTGCCCGGCAGCCACCGCAGCCGGTCGAGCACCGAGCCGAGGACGAACCAGGAGACGACGGTGCTCACGAACACGCCGAGCGCGACCGAGCCGCCGATGTAGAGCCACCACCAGCGCAGCACGGCATCGGTGGCCTCGGTCGCCATCCGGCCGAGCGGTTCGAGCTGCGCCTGTCGTTCGGCGAGGTTGTTGATGCCCTCGGCGGTGCTGCGGATGGCATCGAAGAACAACTGCCTGGTGCGGGCGAACAGCAGCAGGCTCGCCACCGAGAACAACCCCCAGCCGAGGCCGGCGACCAGCCCGAGCGCCAGCACCGCGGCGAATCCGCCACCTCGCCGTTTGACGATGCCGACGATCCCGGCGATGGTCGCGGCACCGAGCACCCCGAGCGCGGGCATGATCCCCGCCGCCACGAACGTCACCAGCCCGGCGGCGACGGTCGCGGTGACCAGCGCCCGCAGCCGGTAGCGGTGGGCAAGCAGCCCGAGCGGAACGGCCGCGACCAGCTGCAACGCGGCCGCCATCGGCACCAACGACCCCACGGTGATGAGGCCGACGGTGAGCCCCGCCATCACCGCCCCGGTGGCCAGCTCGATGGGACGCAGTGGTCCGCGAGGAAGATCCGCGGGCTTGTGATTCACGTGTCCAGTCTGCCAGGGGGTTGCCCCACCCGGATATGCGCGCCGTGTGGATTATGTGAGGATTCCGTGGCCCCACCTGGTGGTGGGCACGGCGCGCAGGCTCAGATCCGGGGTTCGGCCAGCCAGCCGCCCATCGCCACCGTGCGGAAATGCGTTGTCAGAGCATGGTTTTCGTCGATGACGTGCAACGCGATGGCCGGGTCGGGTGCGTAGTCCATCACGCGATGCGGCGGGGTGATCTCCCATTCGCCGCCGAGGACCGAGGCGGTGCTCGGGCAGGTGATCATCGGCTTGCCCGCGAAGGTGGTGGCGATGGGGGAGTGGGCGTGGCCGGTGAGCACACCGATGATGCGCTGGTCGCCCGCGACGATCGCGGCCAGACGACCGGGATCGGCCAGCGCGATCACATCGACGATCGGGCTGAACAGGTGGTTCGGCGGGTGGTGCAGGGCGATGAGGATCGGGCCGTCGGCAGGCGCCTCGGCCAGGGCGGCCCGCAGCCACGTGTACGTGTCCTCGGACAGCTCACCGCTCGGCTCGCCGGGGATGCTGGAATCGAGCATGAGGATCGTCAGCGGGCCGACGCGGTTGGCGCTGTTGATGGGTGCCGTGGAGGCGGGCTCGCCGAGCAGACCGGTGCGGAAGTTCGCGCGGTCGTCGTGGTTGCCGGGGAGCAGGTAGACCGGGATGTCGGCGGTCAGGGCCAGGCGGGCCTCGGCGTACTGCTCGGGTCTGCCGGAATCGGTGATGTCGCCGGTGACGAGGATGACGTCGGGCCTGCGCGGCAGGTCCGCCAGATAACCCATCACCGCCTCGACCCGTTCGGTATTGCGTGCGCTGAGGTCGAAATGGGTGTCGCTGAGCTGAGCCGCCAGGATCATCGGCAGTCGCTTTCTTCTCTGGGATCGCTCCGTTGCGTCAGAGTGCGCCGGGATGACTCATCGGCACCCTTCAAGGCTAGATGACCTGCGCTTATTCGTCTGCATGAGCCGCACCACGGACCGAAACCCATCGCCTGGTCTGTGTGCGTTTTCACCGTGCGGAAGCGCACGTTCTCCTGCGCGAATCAGCCTGTTGTAGTAAGTGTATTCCGCTGAGTGGGATCGGATGTTTACTCGTCCGGCCGACCGGTTCGCCGCTGTGTAGCGTCACCGGCGTGTCGATCTCTCGTACAGCGCGTCGCCCCGTGTTCCGGGTCGTGTTGAGCGCCTTGGTTTCCCCGCTCGCGCTGGCCGGATGTAGTGGTTTCATCTCGATCGGCGGTCCCGATTACGAGGCGCTGGAGAAGGAGATCGCCACCGAGCTCGACAAGGCGTATGCGCCGATCTCACGGAAGGTCGAATCCGTGAAGTGCCCGCGCCTGGCCGACGAGCCGGCCACAGGCGACACCTTCATCTGTGTGGCCAAGGTCGAGGACAAGGACGTGCGCGTGGATGTGCGGGTCGAGGACGACGAAGGCGCGGTGAAGTTCACCACCCGCGACATCGCGTTCGACCTCGCGACCACGGCCGCGGGCATCAGCACCGACGCGTCGAACCAGCTCGGTTTCGCGGTGACCGTCGACTGTGGTCAGGGGCTGAAGATCGCCGAGGTCGGCAGCACCTTCACCTGCACGGCGGTCGAGGCCGAGGGTGATTCGGCGACCATCGTCGTCACCGCGCGCAACGACGGCAGCAGCAGTTGGGAAATCGTCGGGTAGGTCAGCAGGCCGAGCGGCGGTCGGCTTCGGCGAGTAGGTGAGCTGCCTCGTCGGGGTCGGCGGTGAACGGTGCCCAGAAGTCGGGGCCCGGGGTGGCGCGCAGGTCGAGGACCGGTGGGGTGAGCCAGTCGGCGTCCAGGCGCAGCCGCCAGGAGTGCAGGTGGGTGCGGGGGAGGGCGGCGGTGCGGTCGAACAGGGGGTCGCCGAGGATCGGGTGGCCGGTCCAGGCGAGCTGTACGCGGATCTGATGTCGTCGCCCGGTCACCGGTTGCAGGGCGAGCAGGGCGCGATCGTCTTTGCGCGCGATGGTGGTGAACCTGGTGAGCGAGGGGTAGTTCTTAGCGGGCAGCAGGTCGGCGTCGTCGACGAACCAGCGCTCGCCCTCGCGGCGGATCGCCTCGCGCGGCGCCGCGATCCGCACCCGGTTCTTGCGTCCCACGCTCAACGGCAGGTCGAGTTCGCCCTGGTCGGGCAGGTCGTCCCCGGACACGACCGCCAGATAGGCCTTGCGCGCGGACTGCTTGTTGAACTGGCGGGTGAGCTGTCCGTGCGCCGCCAGATCGGTCGCCAGCAGAACCAGCCCGGAGGTCACCTTGTCGATCCGGTGCACCGGGTACACCTGCGTCCCCGCCGCCTGCGCGATCTCGACCAGATCGGTGTCGTGCCGCTCCCCGGTCACCGAAATGCCCGACGGCTTGTTCAGTGCCACCACCGCGTCATCGGCGAACACCGTGTACGCCTCGCGCACACTCAGCCAATCCATCTCCACCACAACACCCTAGAGAACGGTGTCCCGTACCCCTTCGACACGGTGCTCCGAGCCGAACTCACGCGCGGCGGAGGCGGTGGGGGCGCAGGCGGTTGAAGCCGCGGACGCGGACGCTGCGCAGGTGGCGGATGGCGAATTCGGGGTGGTCGGCGAGGGCTTCGGCAGCCGCGTCGTCGATGAGGATGTTGGCGGGGCGGGCGACGCCGGTGAGGCGGGCGGCGATATTGACCACCGAGCCGTACAGGTCGCCGAAGCGTTGCAGCACCTCACCGTAGGCGAAGGCGACGCGCAGTTCAGGGGTGCCGCCGACGAGCATGGTCGACTCCTGGACGGCCAGGGCGATCCGGGCCGCGTCGACCGCGTTCTCGGCGGCGAACATCACCTCGTCGCCCACGTTCTTGATCACCCAGCCGCCGTTGTCGGTGATCGCGGCGGTGGTGGTCGACTCGAAAGCCTCCAGCAGCGTGGACAATTCGTCGGGATGCAGGTGCCGGGTGAGCCGGGTGAACCCGACCATGTCGGCGAATCCGACGGCCAGGGTGCGGGTGGATCCGTCCCCGGCGTCGTCGATGGAACGGGCGATGGCGGCCACCAGATGCCTGCGCCACACATACGCCTGCAACTGCTCGACCTCGGCGAGGGTGTCCTCGGCGGCCGCCTTGATCCGCTCGGTCATGGGCAGTGCGGGATCGGCCGCCTCCGCGCGGACCTTGACCTCGGCGAGCACCAGGTCGGCCTGCCATTCGGCCAGCCGCGCCAGGCCCTGACCGATGGTGCGCGCCGCCGCCGCCTGCTGCCGGAGATTCGACGCCGCAACCACTTTCATGCCGCGGAAGGTGCTGACCGAGTCGATGTCGATCTGGGCGTAGTCGACTGCTTCCTCGGAATTTGCGGGGAAACCGAGCGCTGTCCACAGCCGCCGGGATTCGCTCTCCGGTACGCCGGAGAGCTCGGCCACCTGGGTCCGGTTGAACCGTCGTGGACCGCCCAGTAGCGCCTCCTCGACGATGCGCTGTACCAATTCGGTCATCTCGGGCTCCGACATACCTGAAACTTTACGGCCACCGGCTGTACACCCGGGGATCCTCGCCTGCCGCCTTGGCAGGGTTCACAACAATGACGCCCCGCACAATTGTTCACCCGCCGGTGTCCTGACCTGGACGATTACCTGCGGGTGAGCTAGGGACGGGAAAAGTGCGTACTTCTGCGCCGCCGGGATCGCGCCCACACTCGGACCCATGAACAACGTGACCGTGCTCGGCACCGGCGCGATGGGCACCGCGATCGCCCAGGCCTTTCTCGCCGCCGGCTACCGCACCCATGTCTGGAACCGCAGCCCCGAGCGCACCACGGCCCTGGTGGCGGCGGGTGCGATCGCACATCCCGCCGTCGCCGATGCCGTCGCTGCGAGCCGGGTGATCGTGACGACCATGACGACCTTCGCCGCCACCCGCGACAGCCTGGACGGCACCGCTGAACTCGCCGGCCGCGATCTCATCACGCTGAACAGCGGAACACCGGCACAGGCAAGGCAATTCGCGCGCTTCGCACATTGCGTGGGCGCGCGTTACCTCGGTGGTGCGATCAAGAACGTGCCGTCGGCCGTCGGAAACTTCGACACCCTGCTGTATTTCGGTGGCGACCGCGCCGTCTTCGATGCCCATGTCGAGACCTTGCGCGTGCTCGGCGGTGACATCGAATTCCTCGGCCCCGATCCCGACCTGGCCGCCCTCTACGAATCCGCCGTCGGTGCAACCCTTCTGCCCGCGTTGCTCGGCTTCTTCGAGGGCGCCGCCATCCTGGCCGCCCGAGGTATCCGCGCTGAGACGATGGTGCCGTACTCGGCGAAATGGTTGCGGATGATCGAGTCCCTGCTGCCGATCCTGGCCACCGAGATCGACACCCAGGACTACACGCGCCTCGGCGCGACCATCGACCTGTTCCACACGGCGGTCACCGACGACACCCAACTGGCGGCCGAAACCGGCATCGACATGAGCTGGCACGAACCCATCCACCACCTGCTGCGCTGCGCGGTCGCCGAGGGACGCGGCGACCAGAGCGTCACCGCCCTGTTCGAACTGATCGCGGCAGGCACTCAGCAGAGCGCGCGAGCCCGCGGGGCGTGATCGCGCAGGACCTCCGCCAAGGCCGCCGCTGCCTCGAGCAGCGCCCGGGATCGACGGGCGAGTGCCGCCTCTCGGGTGGCGAGTGCGTCGCGTAGTTCGCCCGGCCCGCTGCGCCGGAACTGGGTGAGCACCGTGCGCAGGGTGGTTATGCCGTAACCCGCGCGCCGCAACTGGTGCACGATTCTGGCGTCGCGCACCTGTTCGGGCGTGTACCGGCGCGCCCTCCTCGCTCGCGAGGGGACGACCAATCCCATTGCGTCCCAATGCCGCAACGTGGAAGTGCGGACGCCGAGCGCGTCGGCGAGTTCGGCGATCCCGAGTGCGTCGGAGTCGCGCACGTCCGCGATGGGCTCGGCTCCGATACCGGCCGCCGCCCGCACCGCGAGCGCCAGCTCACCGCGTTCGGTGTGCAGGGCGGCGTGAACCGCGTCGAGCCCGGCCAGTGCCCGCTCGGTTTCCCCGGCGACGGCATCGCGCATGATCGCCTTCGCCGCCACCGGGCCGGTCCCTTCCGCCAGCGCGCGATACGCCCGCGCGGCGGCGACATGCACATCTCGATAGTTCCGGTGGCCACCCGGCGACCGTTGCGCGGCGGGCAGCACACCGTCGTTTTCGAGGTCGCGCACCTGCTGCACCGAGTAACCGGCCGCCCGCGCCACATCGACCGTGCGCATCCGGCCCGAATGGAGCTTTGTCAACGGTTCTCCTGGCGATATCGCGTGCAAGTCCACACAAGCACTTCAATGTGACGCTTGAAGCATGCAGATTACCGAGATCGACGACTTCGTGAGCGGACTCGACGGTGTGCTCGCCCTGCGGCCCACCGAGGGCAGCGACTTCCCCGAGATCAGCTGGGGCGACATCTTCTACTACTACGCCCCGGACGGCGTGGTGCCCCGTGGCCAGCCCTTCGCCACGATCGTCACCAAGAACTATCCCGACGACACCGCTTCCGACCTGGACAGACCCGGTGCCTTCCGCGTCAATATCGCGGTCGCCGAGGACACCTTCGCCGAATACGCCGACAACCCGCTCGCCGACAACACCTTCGCCCCGCACCCGCAGTACGGCCGGGCGCACTGGCTTTCGATCACCAACCCCGGCCCGGATGCCGCCGAGGTGCTGCGGGAACTGTTGCGAGAAGCCCACGCGCGCAATAAGTCACGCACAGAACGCCGTTCGCGACATTGACCGTCGAGCGGTGTGCGGCGGTTGTCACCCGCGGAACGCGCCGGCGCGGGCGGCGAGTGCGGTGCTGGTCGCCGCCCGCTCCGGCAGCCCCGGATCGGGTGGGGTGCGCAGCAGCATCAGGCAGTGGTACACCGGGGCCGTCGCCGCGATGAGCAGGGCGCGGGCGTCGGTATCGGCGGGGATCTCACCGCGCTCCACGGCACGCTCCACGACGATCTCGCACTGCGTGTAGCGGTCCTCCCACATCCGTGCGAGCCCCTCGGCCGCCTCGCTCGACCGGAACGACACCGCGATCAACGCCGACGCGATCGATGGTTCCGCGAGCAACGACTCCTGGATCTCCTCGTTCAGCGCCGTCAGATCCCCGGCGAGTGAACCGGTATCGCGCGGCTGCCAGTCCAGATCACCCGCCGCCGCGATGACATCGGCGAGCAGCCCGCCCACATTGCGCCACCGCCGGTACACCGTTGTCCGATGCACACCGGCGCGCTCGGCGACCGAGTCGATGGTCAGCGCGTCGTACCCGTGCTCGGCCAGCTCGGCACTGACAGCGGCCAGGACCTGCTCCCGGTTGCGGGCGGTGCGGCCACCTGGGCGCGGTGTGGGTTCGCTCATGAATCTTCTTCTTGCTCGGTGGGAAATCCTGTGGCACCATACTAATGCAATTGTTGTCGCACTAGTGAGGTTGCCGATGCTCCTTCGAAGCGTTCATCACGTCCTGCGGTCCGCTCGGTCCGCGTCCTCGAATGCTTCGGAGTGCTTGTATGCCAACTCAACTCACCGCACGCGCGGTCAGCAAATCGTTCCTGGGTCGCCGGGTTCTCGATGAGGTGACGTGTGCGTTCGCCACCGGCGAGCGCACCGGGATCATCGGCGAGAACGGTTCGGGCAAGTCCACCCTGCTCCGCCTGCTCGCCGGCCGTGACCTGCCCGATTCCGGTGAGGTGGTGGTCCAGGCCGACGGTGGCGTCGGCTACCTCGCCCAGGACGAGGAACTTCCACCGCACCTCACCGTGCAGCAGATCATCGACCGCGCCCTGGCCGACCTGCGCGCCATCGAGGACCGCCTGCGGACGCTGGAAGCCGCGATGGCCGATGGTGCCGGGCTCGCCGAATATGCCGAGCTGACAACCCTTTTCGAGCTGCGTGGCGGTTACGATGCCGAAGCCGCAGTGGAACGGGCCCTGCACGGTCTCGGACTCGGGCTCGTCACCCGCGATCGACGCGTCGGTGACCTGTCCGGTGGCGAACAGGTCCGATTGCGGTTGGCGTCGGTGCTGGCGGCGGGCACCGAGGTGCTGCTGCTCGACGAGCCGACCAACCACCTCGACGACGACGCCATGACCTGGCTCGAAGACCACCTGCGCACCCGGCGCGGCACCATCGTCACGGTGTCGCACGACCGGCGGTTCCTCGAACGCGTCGCCACCGACCTGCTCGAGGTCGATGCCGACCGCAGACAAGTGGTCCGCTACGGCAACGGTTACGCGGGCTACCTCACCGAGAAGGCGGCGGCCAGGCAACGCTGGGAGCAGGCACACGAACAGTGGCAGGCCGATATCGCCCGCCTGCGCGAGACCGCCGCGACCACCGCACGCGCCGTGGCACCGGGTCGGGCGATGAAGGACAACAACAAGATGGCCTACGACCGAGCCGGTGGGCGGGTTCAGCAGTCATTGGCCAGTCGTGTCCGAAATGCGGAGGAACGTTTGCGGCGGCTGCTGGCCGACCCGGTTCCCGCGCCGCCGCAGCCGCTGCGGTTCACCCCGGTGCTGCGGGCACGGCGGGTGCAGGGGCCGGTGCTCGAAGCGGTCGACGTGGCGGTCGAGGGTCGGCTGCCACGTACGAGTCTGTCGATCGCGGCGGGGGAGCGGGTGCTGGTCACCGGGCCCAACGGCACCGGAAAGTCCACGCTGATCGGGGTTCTCACCGGCGAGATCACACCGGACGGTGGCACCGTCGCTCGGCGCGGCCGCATCGGCCACCTGGCCCAGGAACCTTCGTTCCCCGACCCGTCGCAAACCCTGGCCGCCGCCTTCGCGCACGGTCGCGCGGGTGACCCCGATGAGCACACCGAGCAACTACTCGCCCTCGGACTGTTCGATCGCGCGCAACTGGACACCCGCGTGGCCGACCTGTCCACCGGCCAACGCCAACGCCTGGCCCTCGCCCGCCTCGTCACCGAGCCCGTCGACGCCCTGCTCCTCGACGAACCGACCAACCACCTCTCGCCTGCCCTGATCGAAGACCTGGAAACCGCCCTGAGCACCTATCGCGGGGCACTGCTGGTCGTCAGCCACGACCGCCGCCTGCGCTCACGCTGGCGCGGCGCCCACCTCGCCCTCGGCGCCACCGCCACCGTCTGAATCCCGAAGGAGCCCCCGTGCCCGCACCCGACCCGACCACACCCCATCCCATTCCCGACCGCACCAGGGTGATGCTGCTGAAACCGCACGTGACCTCGCCCTGGATCGAGGTCGGCGACTTCACCTACTACGACGATCCCGACGACCCCACCACCTTCGAAACCCGCAACGTCCTCTACAGCTACGGCCCCGAGAAGCTGGTCATCGGCAAGTTCTGCGCCATCGCCACGGGCGCCCGGTTCATCATGAACGGCGCCAACCACCGTATGGACGGCCCGTCGACCTACCCGTTCCCGGTCCTCGGCGGTTCGTGGGCCGACCATATCGACCTGGTCATGGACCTGCCGAGCCGCGGCGACACGGTGATCGGCAACGATGTGTGGATCGGCAACGGCGCGACCTTGATGCCCGGCGTCCGCGTCGGCAACGGTGCGATCATCGGCACCGGCGCCGTGGTCACCGCCGACGTGCCCGACTACGGGATCGTCGGTGGCAACCCCGCCCGGCTGATCCGAACCCGTTATCCCGCAGGCGAAGTCGAACGTCTGCTGGATATCGGCTGGTGGGACTGGCCGCTCGACCACATCACCCGCCATATTCGAACTATCATGGCGGGTAGCGTCGATGCACTGGAATCGGCTGCCGCCGAGCTCCATTCGGATCGACGCGCCGAACCGAAAGGCCAGCAATGCCCATCCGATTCCGCCAGCGCAAATCCTTCGGCCCCCTGAAGTTCAATTTCACCCAGTCGGGTCTGTCGTCCTGGGGCATCAAAATCGGTCCCTGGTCCTGGAACTCGCGCACCAAGAAGAACGCCGTCGACCTCCCCGGCCCCCTGAGCTGGCGCCAGCGCTGAGGGACTCAGCCGAATTCGCGGGCGACGGGCCGAACGGGTCGGCGAAATGCGCCTCCCTGACCATCAGATCCACCTGCGGATACGCGTCGGTGAACGCGCGAAGGACGGGCGCGATCGCATGGGCGAGCGCGCCCATGATGCCGATCCGGAGCACGTCGCCGATGCCGTGCGCGTCGGCGCGGGCGCGCGCGATGGCCGATTCGATGAGCCGGCTGCCGTGGCGCAGTTCGTCGCACAAGCCCTCGCCGATACCGGTGAGCACCAGTCGACTAGCCGGGCTGGCTGCCCTGATCGCCGGGTGTGCGCTGGTGGTCCAGCTGGCCTAGGGCAGTAGATCTTTAGTGAGGGCGTCGGCGATCATCGTGGCGATCAGCTCGATGAGGGGCGGGACCCGCGCGGAGTCCTCGTCGAGCACGATCAGCCACGCGTAGAGCGGGCCGAGAATGAGGGCCTGCAGGACGGCGGGGTCCGGCCGGTGCGTCACCTCGCCGCGTTCGATCGCACGGTCGACCACGGTGGTGATGATCGCGCGCTCCACCGCGAGGAAGGTCGAGGCGAAACGGGTGCGCAGGTCGGGGTCGGCGCGTACGTCGGCCAGCAGGCCCGACAGCGTATCGGCGCCCGACCCGACCACCTGTGCGGCGATCTGCTCGGACAGCGCGACCAGGTCGCCCCGCAGGGACCCGGTGTCGGCGGGGGACTCCTCGCCCAGGTCGTGCAGCAGGACGGCGAAGGTCATCTCCTGCTTGGAGGAGAAGCGCCGGTAGATGGCCGCCTTGCTCACTCCGGCCCGGGCCGCCACCGCGTCGACGGTCAACCCGCCGTACCCGGACTCGCCGATCACCTCCCGCACCGCCGAGGCGATCGAGGTATCCACTCGCTGCTCGCGGGGGCGTCCCCCGGCTTGTTTTGTCTTCGCCACGATGGCAGCATACGGAACCGTCAGTTTCGATAGCAAGGGTCTCGTATCTTGCCCATGAACGGAGTACGCCCATGATCACTTGGGCCGGGAGGGTGCTGGCCACCCTCGGTGCGGCGCACGCACTCGCCGCCACAATGCTCGGCCACCGCTATTTCGGGCAGTGGTTCTCCTTCGAGCTCTGGGCGCCCGACGCCGATATCGCCGCGCTGCCACCCGAGATCGGCGCCTTCTGGATGGGCCCCGGTAGTTTCGGAATCCCCCTGATGCTGCTCGGCTTCCTCATCACCTGGATGGACCGCCGCGGCATCACGCCACCCGTCCTGCTGGCCGTCGGCCTCATTGCTTGGACTCTGCTGTGCGCCGCCATCTTCGAACCGGCCCCGTGGATCCTCGCCACGGCCGCATCGATCCAGCTGCTGATCGCCATCCGCCGCCCGGCCGCACCCCGCCCGGCCGAAGCCCGCGCCGGCCGATGATCCGAGACCGTCCGCGCGAGCGAGGGGTTCGCGCGGACGGCGACACGGACGCTTTCGGAGCCACTCTGTCAGTGCCCCTTGACGCCTGACGACCTGACGAAAACCGACAAGTCGTTCTGAATTTTATGCCTGGTCGATCTGCTGAGATAGCCTAACGAAAGACAATCTGCCCGAGCGATTTCCGTGATCCGGCACAGCAGATCTACTGAGGTGCAACAGCTTTGAGTTCAGCGCAGAGTCCGCTCGTCCGTGCGGCGACGCGGGCCGATATCGACTCCATGGTGGACGTGCTCGCCGCCGCCTTCGCCCAGGACGATCCGATCGATGAGTACGTCTTTCCAGACGAGACCGTCCGGTATCGGCGGGCCCCGCGCATGTTGCGCGCCATGATCCGGCACCGTTTCCTGCCCGCGGGTGGGGCTGAGGTGGCGGTGCTCGACGGGCGGGTTGTCGGGGTGCTGCTGTGGTACCCGCAGGGCTATCGGCCGGGTGGGCTGCGCGAAATAATCGCGGGCCCAGAGCTTCTCGTCGCGATGGGGTCTGCGGTGCGGCGCGGTATCGAGGTCGATGCCGCCATGGATCGGGCCGCTCCGGCCGAACCGCACTTCTTCCACGTCTACCTCGGCGCCGATCCGAGCCTGCAGCGCAGCGGTGTGGGCCGGGCGCTGTACGCCTCGTTCACCGACAAGGCCGACCGGCAAGGTGCGTCGATCTGCGGCATCTGCAAAGACGCCAATGTCGGCTACTACGAGGCGCTGGGCAACGAGCGCACCGGATCCGTCCGGCTCGGTGCGACCGGCCCGGAACTCAACATCATGATTCGCCGCCCGCGGCCGCTCTGACCCGAGGAATGCACATGACTGACATCGCCATCGTCGGCATCGGCTGCCGTTATGCGGGCGGCATCGAGTCGCCGGAATCGTTCTGGGACTTCGTGATCCACAAGCGCGACGGCGTTCGCGAGATTCCCGAGGAGCGCTGGGACTGGCGCCGCTACTACGACGAGGACCGGCGCGCGCCCGGCCGCATGTACACCAAACGCGGCGCCTTCATGACCGGCGACCCGTGGGCCTTCGACCCGGAATTCTTCGGCATCTCGCCGCGCGAGGCCACCAGCATGGACCCGCAGCAGCGGTTGATCCTCGAGGTGGCCTGGGAGGCGCTCGACGACGCGGGCGTGGCCGGACGGGCCGCAGGGTCCTCGCTCGGGGTGTATGTGGGTGCCTTCACCCTCGATCAGATGGTGGTTTCGGCGGGTGCCGCGCTGCCGCATGTCGACCTGCACACCGCCGTCGGTGTGTCGTACACCATGCTGTCGAACCGACTGGCGTACGCGCTCGACCTGAAAGGCCCCGCCGTCACGGTGGATACGGCCTGTTCGTCGTCGCTGGTCGCCCTGCATCTGGCCTGCCGGGCTATCGCCGACGGTGACTGCGACGTCGCGATCGCCGGTGGCGTGAACGTGATGGTGCAGCCGGAAACGTTCGTCACGATGTGCAAGGGCGGCTTCCTCGCCGCCGACGGGCGGAGCAAGCCGTTCGACGCCGCGGCCGACGGCTACGGCCGGGGCGAGGGCGCCGGTGTGGTCGTCCTGAAGAAGCTGGCCGACGCCGAACGCGACGGTGACCGGATCTACGCGGTGGTCAAGGCCACCGGCGCCAACCAGGACGGGCGGACCACCGCCATCACCGTCCCCAATGCGGAATCGCAGGAAAGCCTTGCGCGCGACGTGATCCGGCGCTCAGGCCTCGATGTTCGGGATGTCACCTACGTCGAGGCACACGGTACCGGCACCCCGGTGGGCGATCCGATCGAACTGCGGGCCATCGGTCGCGCCTATGGCGCACCTGCCGGACGGCCGGGGCAGCTCGGCGTCGGGTCGTTGAAGGCCACGCTCGGGCACACCGAGGCCGCCTCCGGTGTCGCGAGCGTCATCAAGTCGGCGTTGGCGATTCGGCATCGCACGATCCCGCCGCAGGGCTGGCTGGACACGCCGAACCCCGATATTCCCTTCGACGAGTGGGGGATTCGGGTACTCACCGAGGCCGAGCCGGTCGGCTCCGACGTCGAGCGCATGGCCGTGGCGGTCAACGGGTTCGGTTACGGCGGGACGAACGCGCACGCGATTCTGCAGGAGTACCGGTCGAGCGCCGAAACCGTCCGGCCACCAGTGCATTTCGGTGTGCTGCCGCTGTCCGGGCGTTCGGAAGGTGCGGTACGTGAGCTGGCGCGCGGGTTCGCCGAACGCATCGCCGACGGTGCCGATCCGCAGCGGCTGGCTGAGGCGGCGTGGCGGCGGCGTCAGCATCATCCGGTGCGCACGGGCGTCGCTTTCGGCGACGACACCGAGCTGGTGCAGGGGCTGATCGACCTGGCGACCGGATCGGGCCGGGTCACCAAGACCGTTGCCAAACGCGCCGGTGAACCGGTGTTCGTCTGCACCGGTATGGGCCCGCAGTGGTGGGGCATGGCGCGTGAGCTGCTCACGGCGGAAGGCACTTTCGCTGTCGAGGCCAAGCGGGTGGACGCGGAGTTCCAGGCGGTGGCGGGCTGGTCGATCATCGAAGAACTGCTGCGGCCGGAGGAAGAATCGAGGGTGACCTCGACCGCCATCGCGCAACCGGCCAACTTCCTCGTGCAGGTCGCGCTGTTCGCGACGTTGCGGGAGCGGGGGATCGAGCCCGCGGCTGTCGTCGGGCACAGTGTCGGCGAGGTGGCCGCCGCGTATCTGACCGGCATGTTGTCGCTGGGCGACGCTGTTCTCGTCAGCTACCACCGTTCGCGGCTGCAGGCGAGCACGGCGGGCACCGGCGGCATGCTCGCGGTGGGGCTCGGGCCGGCCGAGGCCGGTGCGCTCGTGGCAGGTGAGGACGCCGTCGATATCGCGGCGATCAACAGCCCGTCGGCGGTCACCCTCGCGGGTACGGTCGACCGGCTCGACGCCATTGCCGAAACACTCACGGAGCGGGGTGTGTTCGCGCGGCGTTTGCAGGTCGAGGTGCCGTATCACAGTGCCCTGATGGACCCGATTCTCGACGAATTGCGTGCCGCACTCGCCGACATCACCGTCGCCGAACCACGCCTGCCGCTGTACTCCACCGTCACCGGCGAACTGGTCACCGGCGCCGACTGGGACGCCGACTACTGGTGCGCCAATGTGCGCAAGCCGGTGCGCTTCGCGGCGGCGGCAACGGCGCTCGTGAAGGCGGGACACCGGGTGTTCCTCGAAGTCGGTCCCCACCCGGTGCTCGGCGCCAATATTCGCGAGATCCTCATCGGTGCGGGCGAGACGGGCACGACCATCGCCACCCTGCATCGCAAACAGGACGACGCGCACAGCATGCGTCAGGTGCTGGTCGACCTCTACGCCGCAGGCGCTCTCGACATCGACGCGCTGTTCACCGAAACGGTCTGCCCGACACCGCATATCGACCTGCCGCGCTACCCGTGGCAGCGCACCGTACTGCGCTCGGAACTACCCGAGCTGCGGACGCAACGGCACGGCACCCCGGACGCGCACCCCCTGCTCGGCGACCGGCGCCCCGACGACGCGAGCACCTGGCGGCTCAATTTGTCGACCGCCGCACTGCCGTGGCTCACCGACCATGTCGTCGGCGGCACCGCGATCATGCCGGGCTCGGGCTACCTCGACGCCGCGCTGAGCGCCGCGGCCGTGCGAGCCGAGTCCGAACAGGTGGGACTCGAGGACGTGCGGTTCGTCGCGCCGCTCGTCGTCGACGGTGGTGACGCACCGATCGTCGAACTCCACCTGGAGGTTTCGACACGACGCTTCACCATCCGTTCGCGCGGCGCCGCCGGCTCGGTGTGGACCGTGCACGCGACCGGACGGCTCGTCGAGGGCTCCTACGCCCCGGTCACCGCCGACGTGCCCGACCTTTCCGCGACGACACCGGTCGAACCCGCCGACTTCTATACCGGTCTCACAGCGGCCGGGCTCCAGTACGGTCCGGCGTTCCAGCGGGTGACCGCGATCCGGCTCGACACGGATTCGGTCGTCGCCCGGGTTGACGGTGAAATCGACCGGGACGCTCGGCATCTCGCACACCCCGCCGTGGTCGATGCCGCCTTGCAAACGGTGGCGGCTCTGCTCGCCGGGCGTGCCGCCGAAGGGGCGATGGTCCCCGTCGGTGTCCGCTCGGTGCGCCGGCTGGCCGCCCTGCCCGCCGAGATCACAGTGGTGACCCGGATGTCCGGTGACGCCGCCGACATCGACCTGCTCGGCGCCGACAACGCCGTCTGCCTGCAGCTGCGCGGCGTGCGCTTCGCCTCGCTCACGCCGGGTGCGGGACCACTGCAGCGGATGAGCGACTTCTTCTACGAAGAACGCTGGGAGCTACGCGAACCGGTCGACACGACCGCGCTGCCCGGCGACGACGGATTGTTCACGCTGGTCCTCGGCTACGGCGAAGGCGCCGAAGAGCGCGTCGAACGGGTGCACCAGGCCGTGCGCACCGGGGCCGCCGGTTCGGCCGCCGTCCTGCTCGACGACACCGAGCTGGAAGCGAACCTCACCGCCCGCCTCCGCGACCTCTTCGCTCTCGAAGGGGTTGAGCGCGTGCATGTTTGCGTAGTGCCCGGCGCCTCGGCCGACGGCGATATACCCACCCTGTGGACTCTTCGCCGTGTCGCGGCCACCCTCGAAAGCTTCCTCGACGTCCGCGCGAAGGAACTCGCCGTCGACCTGCCGATGACCGGCGACGGGTCGCTGCACGCGACCGTCGTCACCGCCAACGCCTACGCGCACCCGGCCGACCCGACGCCACCCTCGCTCACCCTGGCCGCGATCGCGGGTGCCCGTCGTGTGCTGCTCAACGAACAGTCCCGGCTGCGGTGGCGGCTGGTCGATATCGACGCCCGGGTGACCGAAACCGAACTGGCCGCCGAACTGGCCGTACCGGGTGCCTTCACCTACGACCGCAGCGACGAGGTGATCCTGCGTGACGGACTGCGCTGGGTCACCGTCGTCGACCGGACCATGCCGCAGCGCCTCGAAGCGCTCGACACGGCGGAGCCGCTCACCGATCCGGAGGCGAACTTCGAACTCGAGCTGCCCCGCTCGCGCAGCTTCGCCCGGCTCGGCTGGCGGCGGTGCGAACGTCGCGCACCGGGACCCGGTGAGGTCGAGCTGCGCATGCGTGCGGTCGGCCTGAACTACAAGGACGCGCTGAAGGTGATCGGCGTGCTGGGTGAGCGGGAGCTGGCGCCCACGTATTTCGGCACGGTGCCCGGCATGGAAGGAGCCGCGACCGTCGTGCGGGTCGGTGCCGGAGTCACCGAGGTTGCCGTCGGTGACGAGGTGACCGTGACCTCGAAGGGCATGATCGCCCGGTTCCACACCACCGAAGCCGCCCTGCTCGCCCGTGTGCGCCCCGGCACCGAGCCCGGTCGCTGCACGAGCGGAACCGCCTTCGCCACCGCCGAACACTCCCTGCTCGAACTGGCCAGGATCCAGCCGGGGGAAACCGTGCTGATCCACGGCGCCGCCGGTGGTGTCGGCACCGCCGCGGTGCAGATCGCCAAGCAGCACGGTGCCGTGGTGATCGGCACCGCGAGCACCGAGCAGCGCCGTGCGCTCGTGGCGGCCGAAGGGGCCGATCACGTCCTCGGTTCGCGCTCGCTCACGCTCGTGGACGAGGTGCTCGCGCTCACCGGCGGCCGCGGTGTGGACGTGATCCTCAGTACCGCGCCGGGCGAGCTGCAGCGCCAGAACTTCACGATGGTCGCCGAATTCGGCCGCATCGTCGAAATCGGCAAGGCCGACATCTACGCCGGTGGCGTGCTGGAACTGGCCGCCTTCGACAAGAACATCGCCTACTACTCCTTCGACCTGGACCGGATGGCCCGCGTCCGGCGCGACCGCGTGCTCGACCTGGTGCGTGGAATCAACGCCCGGCTCGACGACGGCACTTACCGGGCGCTGCCGTTCACCAGCTACGGCACCGCCGAGGTCGGGGAGGCCTTCGAGGCGGTGGCGCGGTCCACCGGGACCGGGCGCGTGGCGCTCGACCTCACCGAAGCCGAGCCCCTGGTCCGGCCAGCCCTGCCGCAGGTGCGTATCGAGGCCGATGCGAACTACCTGATCACCGGTGGTTTCGGTGCCTTCGGTCTGGCTACCGGTCGGTGGTTGGTCGGCAACGGCGCCCGGCACCTGACGCTGCTCGGCCGTAGCGGCCCCACCACGGGGGCGGCGGTCGCGCAGCTCGCGGCGTGGGCTCAGCAGGGCATCACGGTGGTGAGCGAACTGGTCGACATCACCGATGCCGAGGCCGTCGCCGCGGTGATCGACCGAGCGCACACGGCCGACCATCCGCTGCGCGGTGTGTTCCACACGGCGGGCGTGATCGACGACAAACGGGCCACGGTGATGGACATCGACAGCCTGTCGGCGGTGTATCGGCCGAAGGTGGACGGTGTGCGCGCCCTCGCCGCGGGTCTCGAGGCGGCAGGCGTGCGGCTCGACCACTTCGTGCTGTACTCCTCCGGCTCGACGATGTTCGGTGCGGTCGGTCAATTCGCCTACACCGCCGCCAATTCCGCGCTGCAGGCGATGGCCGAATCGGTCGTGCGCACCGGTGGCACAGCGCTCGCGGTCGGCTGGGGTCACATGTCCGGCGGCGGAATGGCCGCCGCCGACGAGCACATCACCCGCTATCTGCGCACCACCGGGTTCGATCCGCTCGACATGGACGAGGGCGCGCAGTATCTGGAACAGGCGCTGCGCCTGGGTATTACGCAGGCGGCGATCATTCCGATCGATTGGGCCAAGGTCGATGCCACCGCGCCGTTCTTCGCCAAGACCGGACGGCTCGAGACGATGATCGCCGCTGCGGCGCAGGATGATTCGGCGGCGAGCCAATTGCGTATCCAGCTCGCCGAGCTCGACGAGGACAAACGCGGGGAGGTGGTGGCGTACATGCTGGCCGAACAGCTGGCGCAGGTGATGGGTGTCGCGGCGGACTCGATCGACCTGAGCGTTCCGGTCCCCGAACTCGGCCTGGACTCGCTGATGGCGGTGGAATTCGGTGCGCTGGTATCGAAGTCGCTCGGTGTCGAGCTGCTGACCTTGCAGATGGGCCGTTCGTTCAGCCTCGAACAGGCGGGAGCGCGGGTGGCGGAGGCGATCGTCGGGGTGCGGGCATGAGCGAGTCGGCGCGGGAACTGGCCAGGAAGCTGCTCAACGATACGGTCGGCGAGGGGGTGTCGCGGGCACCGTCCACACCCCCGCCCGTCCCGCGGCGCCCCCGGCGTGGTCCGGGCCGCCAGTTCGCCGACCACCCCGAAGTGGCGGCGATGGCGAAGAAACGCGCCACGATCGCCGAACTGTACGACCGATTCGACATGCCGAACCCGGTCTTCCTGCTGCGTGAGAGCGCCAACGACACCGTGATCCGTTGGCAGGGACGCGAACTGGTGAACTTCGGCGCCTACAACTACCTCGGGTTGAGCAATCACCCGAAGGTGGTGCAGGCGGCCAAGGACGCGCTCGACACCTACGGCGCCTCCGCCTCGGCCTCGCGCATCGTCGCCGGGGAGATCCCGCTCTACGCCGAACTCGAGCAGCGCCTGGCCGGGATGTACGACGTCGCCGACGCCCTGGTGACCACCAGTGGATATCTCACCAATGCCGGGGTGATCGGCTTCCTGTTGCGCGACGGCGACGTCGCCATCTGTGATTCGCTGATCCACCGCAGCGTGGTGTCGGGCGTGCAGTGGTCGGGTGCGCGTCAGCTCACCTTCCGGCACAACGATCCCGAGTCGCTGCGGTCGGTGCTGCGGATGGCGCGCGCCAATTTCGACCGTGCGCTCGTGGTGCTCGAAGGTCACTACAGCATGGACGGAACCATCGGTAAGCTTCCCGAAATCGCCGCTGTGGCGAGGGAATTCGACTGTGCGGTGATGGTCGACGAAGCCCACTCGCTCGGTGTGTTCGGCGCGAACGGCCGGGGCGTTCGCGAACATTTCGGCCTGCCCGGCGATGCGGTCGACATCTGGATGGGCACCCTGTCCAAGGCGCTCGGCAGCTGCGGTGGCTTCGTCGCCGGTGACGCCGACCTGATCGGCGCCATGAAGGTCGCCGCACCCGGCGTCGCGATGCTGAGTGGTGGGCCCGCGCCGTCCACCATCGGTGCCGCCCTGGCCGCACTCGACATCCTCGACATGGAACCGCAACGCCTGACCCGGCTGTGGTCCAATACCGAGTTCTTCCGGAGCTTGCTCGTCGAACGTGACCTCGACCTGGGTGTTTCCGAGGGAACTCCGATCTTCCCGGTCATGGTGCCGCAGGAATTCCGCGCCGGTTTCGTCTCGGCCCGGCTGCTTCAACAGGGCATCTACACCGGTGCGATCACCGCCCCCGCCGTCCCGGTCGGCAGCGAGCGGCTGCGCTTCTTCCTGACCTCCGAACACACCACCGACCAGCTCCGGCGCACCGCCGACGAGCTGGCCGAGGCGGTGCGGGTCGCCGAAGCGCTGCCCGCCGTCGGCGGCATCGGCTGACCGGTTCGGCGATCTCACCCGGAACGGATGATGCCTCGCGTCCGGCCAGGCGTGACGATTGCCCGATGACTACCGCACCGGCGTCGAAACCCGATCTGGCAGCACTGGCCGCGGAGGCCTTCGTCTACGGGTATCCGATCCTGGCCGATCTGGACAAGGTCGCCGACGCGGTGCGGAACGGTTTGGGGGCGACCTCTGCCGCCCCGTTCAACCAGTTCGCCAACGCAGCGTCTCTGGCCGGGCCCGATACGAAATTCGTGTCCGTCAACAACGACACCGTCTATTCGAACGCGATGGTCGACACCAGTGGCGGCCCGGTGCGCTTCGACGTGCCCGAAGCCGACGGCCGCTACTACGTCATGCAATTCGTGGACGCCTGGACGAACAACTTCGCCTATGTCGGTCACCGTGCGACCGGAACCGGGGCCGGATCGTTCCTGCTCGTGCCGCCCGGATGGAACGGTGACGCACCCGGGGACGTCATCGTGATCCACTGCCCGACCGCGGTCGTCTCGATCGTCGGCCGCTGGGCGGTCGACGGCGAATCCGACCTGCCTCAGGTGAAGGCGCTGCAATCCGGGCTGCGGCTCACCCCGACCGGTACCGGAAAGGGACTGCCGACGCCGGCCACCGGCGTGCCCGACGACCTGCTGTTCTTCGAACAGCTACGCGTCGCGATGGCTGCTTTCCCACCCGCCGAACGCGACAAGCGATACCAGCAGCGGTTCGCCCCACTCGGGTTGTTGTCGGATGAATCCCCTTACCGCGCTGCCGATCCCGACCTCGCCGCGGCGCTGGTCGAGGGTCTGGCGGCGGGCAGGAAGAACCTCGAATCGGAGCTCGAGCACGTCAGCGGCCCCGTGCAGAACGGCTGGAACCTGGCCTACCACATCTTCGACTACAACCTGGACTTCTTCGAAGTCGGCGCCCTCGACGATCCGGAATGGAAGGTGCCCGATACTGCTGCCCGCTACACGCAACGCACCGCGGCGGCGCGCGGGGGACTGTGGGGCAATCACGGCTACGAGGCCGCCTACGCGATGGTCTACGTCGACAGCGTCAGCGCCGCACTGGACGGATCACAGCGGTACCAGCTGACCTTCGCCACTCCACCGCCATGCGGTGCTTTCTGGTCGATCACGATGTACGACGCCGAGAACTTCTACCTCGTCGACAACCCCATCGACCGCTACTCCATCGGTGACCGCACCACCGGATTGGTCACCGGCGCCGACGGCTCCCTCACCATCACCCTCCAGCACGACCAGCCGACCGACCCGACGGAACGTGCCAACTGGCTCCCCACCCCCGTCGGCCCCTTCCGCCCGCTGTTGCGCGTGTACGAACCCGACCCCAGTGTCCTCGACGGTTCCTACGCACTCCCACCGATCATCCGACGTTCCTGATCGGTGACCGGCACTCCCGACACCGGAGACTCGGTGCGGGTCGCCGGAGCACTTCCCGACGTAGGGTGAGATCGCCTCCGATCGGAAGGAACGCCGTGACCGAAGCAGCATCCGTAGTCGTCGCCTACACCCACCTGTTCCCCGGCCTGGAACTCGACCTCCCCGGCGACCGCTTCGACCTCGTCTTCGCCGACGGCAGCGAAGCGGCGGCCACCCTCACCGAAACAGGCGGCGACCCGGCCATCCTGGTCGACGCCTATCGCACCCAGGCGGGGACGGAAATCGCCGAAACCCTCTGGCCTGTCCGGCGTTCGACGGACGACGAGCACCGGGTGAAACTCGGGAAGGCCCTGCGCTCGACCAGCTAGGGCCGCAGTGCTCCGAGCACCTGCTGTGCGGTGTCGGCGTGGCTCGCCGCGTTCGGGTGCAGTGGTGCGATCGCGTCGTTGGTGGCGGGTGTCTCGCGTCCTGGGCCTGCACCGGTTGGCAGATCCCCAGCGGGTAGCCGACCAGCACGATGTGGACGAGGGGTGAACGCCCGGCCGTCAGCGCAGCCGGGTCGCGAGCCCGTCGAGGACAACGCCGAGTTGGCGTTCGAACCTCGGGTCGCCGTCGTCGCGGAGATGTCCGGCGGCCTTGACCAGTTCGGCCCCTTCGCCGAGCCACGCATCACGTTCGGCAAGCGAGTATCGAGCGCTCGTGGAGGGGCTGCGCTCCTGCTCTTCGATGACGAAGCCGACCACGAAGGCCGTGAGTAGGTCGAGGGTGTCGTCGGCCTCGGGCAGTGAGAACCCGGCCGCGGTCAGGCGCTCGAGCCACGATTCTTTCGCCTTCACCACGTCGGGGTCGGCGAAACGCGTGCCGCTGAAGATGCGCGCCCCGTCGCGGTGCCGCAGGTATTCCGACCTCAGGACGCGGGCGTAGGCGGATACGTCGTCACGCCAGTCGGCGCCGCGCGGGATCGCCGCGAGGGCATCGGTGACGCGTCGCATGACGAAGGTGGCCATCTCGTCGAGGAGTTCCTGTTTGTTGCGGACGTGCCAGTACAGGGCGGGGGCCTTCACGTCGAGCCGGGTGGCGAGCACGCGGACGGTGAGGGCGTCCATGCCCTGCTCGTCGAGCAATTCGAGTGCGGTCGTCACGATCTGCTCGCGGGTGATTCCTTTTGCCACGGTTGACACCTTAACAAAGTTAAGGCATCGTCGGTGGCAGCGTAAATTAACTTAGTTAAGGAGCCATCTCATGCGTGCTGCTGTCGTCGAAACCCCCGACTCGACACCTGTCCTCGCGGACTTCCCGGATCCCCAAGCGCGGCCGGGCCAAGCACCGTTGAGGCTGGTGGGCGCTGGTTTGCACCACGTCGTCCGTGGGCAGGCCGCCGGGCGCCACTACTCCGGCGGCCCGGCACACCCCCTCGTTCCGGGCGTCGATGCCGTGGCCCGTACCGAGGACGGGCGGCTGGTCTACACAGGTTTCGCCCGGGCGCCGTGGGGGACCATGGCGGAATGGATGGTCACCCCGTTCGCGGCGGAGCTTCCCGCCGGGGCCGATCCGCTCGCCGTCGCCGCCGGAATGAATCCAGCCCTCTCCGGCTGGATGCCCCTGATTGCCCGGCGCGAGGAGGCGGGCGAACTCGGGACAGTACTCGTGCTCGGCGCGACCGGCGCCTCGGGCGGTCTGGCGGTGCGGGCCGCGCTGGCCCTCGGCGCGAAACAGGTCGTCGCGGCCGGGCGTGACCGCGCAGCGCTGGAACGACTGCGTGCCCCGGGTGTAGTGACCGTCGCACTCGCACCGGACGCACCCGACACCTGGTCGACCACCCTCGGTGCGGCCGTCGCCGACACCCAACCCACCCTCGTTCTCGACTACGTGTGGGGCACCGTCGCCGAAGCTGCCTTCGCGGCAGTGGGAAGCTCCGGCCCGTCCGCCAACAGTGTGCCGCTCGATTACGTGCAGATCGGCACACTCGCCGGAACCGATGCCTCACTCCCCGCAGCGCTACTGCGCAGCCGCCGGATCCGGATCAGCGGCAGTGGCCTCGGCTCGGTCTCGAAGGAACAGATGATCGCCGAGGTCCCCGCCATCCTCGCCCGCTTCGCCGACGGCACGTTCGACCCGCCGTACACCACATACCCCCTCAGCCGCGTCGGCGAAGCCTGGGCACATCAGGGCCGTTCCCGCCCCGTCATCGTCCCGGATTGAGCGCGGACTTCCCTGCCGGAGCGGCCGGCATTTGTCACGGGGAAGACCGTGACATGGCATGACCGGCGCGCATCAGCTGAACTTATTTCAGGCTTGCAGCTCGGGCGGCGGGGTCGTCCACAGGGCGCTGATCGGAACACCGGTCAGAGCGTCGCCGAAAGGGAGTTGCTGGTCACCGCAATAGAGGACCAAGCCGGCATGGAAGCGATCGCCGAGGCGACGTTGCAGGGCTCGCAGGCCTCGGAAATCGTCGGGGCGAATGGTCTCCGCCGCTTTGACCTCTATCGCGACGATCCTGCCCGCGTTGTCCTCGAGGACGGCGTCGACCTCGTAGCCGTCCCGGTCGCGGTAGTGGTGCAGCCTGGCCATGGTCGTGCTCCAAGTGAGTTGACGGGTCAGTTCGCCCAGTACGAAAGTCTCCATGATGGCGCCGGTGGTCGCGTCATTGGTGACGCCGGTCAGTAGATAGGCGGCGAGGCCGGAGTCGGTGAAGGTCAGTTTCGGTGTCGAAATGGCACGTGCGGTGGCATTGGCCGACCAGGCCGGGACCAAGCGGACGAGGTAGATGAGCTCCAGGATGTCGACGTAGTCCCGCAGGGTCGTGACTGGTATCCCCAGATCAGCGGACAGGCGGCTGTAATTGAGTAGGCCGCTGGTCTGTGCGGCCAGGGCTGCGACGAGGCGACGCATGTCGGATCCGCGGCGGATGTCGGCCACCTGGTGCACGTCGCGACTCATGATGTCGTCGAGGTAGGAGCTGTAGAACTGGGCGCGTCGACGCGGCGCGGTACGACGGATGGCTTCGGGATATCCGCCTCTGGCCGCCGCGGCCAGGTAGTCCTTGCGTCTCAGCTCCGATGATCCGGTGCGGAAGTCGGCACCGGCAGCGAACACCGCATCGATGAAACCATCTCGGGTGCCGTTGATTTCACCTTGCGACAAGGGAAAGAGCTCGATGGTTTCCGACCGGCCGGGCAGTGAATCGCCCAGCGAACTCAGTCCGAGGAGTCTTGCTGAGCCGGTCAGCAGAAAATGCCCCGGCCGTGGGTCGCGGTCGACAGCGTGCTTGATCGACAACCAGAGATCCGGAACGCGCTGCACTTCGTCGATCAGCATGGTGCCGGGTGCGTCGAGGAAGGCGTCGATCTGCCGAAGGTGATTCCGTCGATCTGCCGGATGGTGTGTCGTCGATCTGCCGGGAACTGCGCCGTCGATCTGCCGTATCGGGCGATCGGGTTCATACGCGGCTGTGTGGCTACTCGTCGGTGTTCCGCTCGAGCAGTTGATCGGGGGTCAGCGTCGTGATCCAGGGCTCGCCCGGGCGGGTGACAGGGGTCTCCGGCACAGTGTTGCCATGGGTTCGTCGGTCGCTGACTCTTTCACTGTCGCCACATTCAACGTCAACGGAATTCGTGCGTCACGTCGTCGTGGATTCGACCAGTGGTTGCGGGGCCGGGCGGCGGATGTGGTCGCGCTGCAGGAGTTGCGTTGTTCCGCAGCCGATGTGGGAACCTTCCCGGGCTATTCGGCGGCAGTGGACGTCGGTTCCGTGGCCGGTCGCAACGGTGTGGCCGTATTGACCAAGGTTCCCGCCGCTGCCGTGCGGACGTGGGTGACCCACCCACCCAGGGCCCGCGGACTCGGTGAGTTCACCGCACAGGGACGTTATATCGAGGTCGACCTGGCCGACCGCCCGGTGACGGTGGCCTCTCTGTATCTCCCCAAGGGTGGTCTGCCCGCGCATCTCCAGCGCCCGGGATCGATGCGCGAACAGCCCGACGGTGGGGTCAAGTACGAACGCAAGCAGAGGTTCCTCGCTGCGTTCGCCCGCGAAGTGCACCGGAACCGGCTCGCTGCGCTGAGTGCGGGACGCGAGTTCGTCCTCACCGGGGACCTGAACATCGCGCATACCCGACACGATGTGACCAACTGGCGTGCCGCCCGCACGATGGACGGCTTCTTGCCTACCGACCGCGAATGGTTCAGTGCGGTTCTGGGCACGCGCCGGCTCGTCGACGTGGTGCGACAGGTGCACGGCGATCGCCCGGGTCCACTCACCTGGTGGAGTTGGGCGGGGCAATCGTTCGCCAAGGATGTGGGTTGGCGAGTGGACCACCAACTCGCGACTCCCGGCCTCGCCCGCCACGCGAGGTCTGTCGTCGTCGACAAGGAACCGTCACCCGCCGAGCGCCTCTCCGACCACGCGCCCCTCGTAGTGACCTACGCGGCGATGCCCGACTGAGAATTTCTGGTGCCCTCGGCAGGATTCGAACCTGCGACACCCGCTTTAGGAGAGCGGTGCTCTATCCCCTGAGCTACGAAGGCGGGGGGCTCGCTCGGCGGGCCGAGGTGAGTATAACGCGAGGGGGTGGGTGGGGGTGTCGGGCTCGGTCAGAAGGCGGGGTAGGTACCGGTGTCGTAGCCGGGGTCGGTGAGGTCTGTGGGGGTGGGGGTGGCGGCTTGGCCGGTGCCGTTTTCGAAGGCTTCGGCGTCGTAGCCGATGCCGTGCATGCCGGCGAACAAGGCGGAGAACAACAGGACCGAGCCTGCTCCCCAGGCGCCGGCCAGGAGGGCGGGCTTCCACCAGGGTTCGGAGTACCAGCCCGCGGGGACGGGGCGGCCTGCGACTCGGCCGCCGGGATAGTAGTGGCCGGTGGTGGGGGAGGGGTGGGGTGAGGCGGTGATGCGGCGGCCGTTGTAGTCGATGGTTCGGGACTGTTCGACGCGGCCCGCGATGTCCTGGCCGTCGAGGGCGGGGATGGGATCGCCGGGGTCCATGTTCATCACCTGCCGGGCGGCGCGGATGTAATAGAGGCCTTCGAGGGCGGTGCGGCGAGCGAGGTCGGCCTGGTGGGGTGAACGCGCGCGGTCGAGCTGGGCGGTGGCGGCGGTGTGGCGTTCGGAGGCGTCGGCGAGGGCTTGGCGGGCGGCTTCGTTGCGCGGGGTGAGGGCGTAGACCTGGCCGCCGAGGCGTTCGATGCCCACCCTGGCCTCGGCTCGTGCCTCGTCGAATTCGCGGGCGGTGCGCTTGTTCTGTTCGGCGCGCAGGTACAGCAGTGCGCCCACCGATAACACCAAAATCAAGACCAGCCACCACAGCATCGCACGCCTCATTTCGTCGAGGTGTCGAGATGCCGTCCAGTTTACTGACCGGTTGCGGCGAACGCGCTGACCACGGATGATCAGCGCGTTGCCGAATTGCTCACCCGGCGAGATGGCGGGCGATCACCAGGCGCTGGATCTGATTGGTTCCCTCGAAGATCTGCATCACCTTCGCCTCGCGCATGTAGCGCTCCACGGGGAAGTCCTGGGTGTAGCCGTAGCCGCCGAACACCTGGACGGCGTCGGTGGTCACCTTCATCGCGGCATCGGTGGCGGCGAGTTTGGCGACGCTGGCCTGACGCGAATAGGGCAGACCGGCGTCGCGGCGGCGGGCGGCATCGAGGTAGGTGGCGCGGGCGGTGTCGACGGCGGCGGCCATGTCGGCGAGCACGAAGCCGAGGCCCTGGTGATCGATGATCTTGCGGCCGAACGCTTCTCGCTCCTTGGCGTAGGCGACGGCCTCGTCGAGCGCGCGCTGGGCCACACCCGTGGCGACGGCAGCGATGCCGAGGCGGCCCGCGTCGAGGGCGCTGAAGGCGATCGAAAGTCCTTGTCCCTCTTCGCCGATGCGGCGTTCGGCGGGCAGGAAGACGTCGTCGTAGGCGGCGGTGGTTGTCGGGATGCCGCGCAGACCCATCTTCTCCTCGGGCTTGCCGAAGCTCAGACCCTCGGTGCCTGCGGGCACGAGGAAGCACGAAATGCCGCGCGAGCCTTCACCTGTGCGTGCGAACAGGGTGTAGAAGTCGGCACGGCCACCGTTGGTGATCCAGGCCTTGGTTCCGGTGATCCGGTAACCACCGTCGACGGGGGTCGCGCGGCAGCGCAGCGCGGCCGCGTCGGAACCGGCGTGCGACTCGGAAAGGCTGTAGGCGCCGATGGTTTCGCCCGACAGCATCCCGGCCAGCCACTGCTGCTTCTGCTCGTCGGTGCCGTAGGTGAACAGCGGGTGGCACGACAACCCGTGCACACTCACCGCCACCGCGACCGCCGCCCACCGGCTCGCCAGTTCCTCCAGCACCTGCAGGTACACCTCGTACGGCTGCGCGCCGCCACCGAACTCCTCGGGGTAGGGCAGGCTGAGCAGTCCGGCCGCGCCGAGGGCGGGGAAAACGCCCTCGGGAAAGACCCCGGTCTTCTCGCTTTCGGCAACGCGCGGCTCGAGCACTTTGTCGGCGATCTCACGGGTCAGCTCGATCAGGTCGCGCGCTTCTTCGGTGGGCAACATGCGGTCAACAGCCATGCCGGTCACAGTACGGCCGGGCTACCCGTCCGCGCCGACAAGGTCGAGACCGGAATCTTGGTTGAGGAACCCGTTGCCCGGGCCAAACCTTTCGGTAACATCCCGTGTGACGTGGATCATTCCGCGGCGAGGGATTCGAAGGAGCACCGATGCTGAGCACAATGCAGGACGACCAGCTCTCGCTGGCAAAACTGCTCAACTATGCCGCCACTTTCCAAGGCGATTCCACCGTGTCCACCTGGACCGGCGACGGTGTTCGCACCATGACCTACCGCGAGCTCGGCGCGGATTCCGCTCGGCTGGCCAACGCGCTGCGCGGGCTCGGCATCGACGAGGGCGACCGGGTCGCCACCTTCATGTGGAACAACAACGAGCACATGACCGCCTACATCGCGGTCCCCGCGATGGGCGCCGTCCTGCACGCGCTCAACATCCGGCTGTTCCCGGAGCAGTTGGTGTTCGTCGCCAATCACGCCGAGGACCAGGTGGTGATCGTCGACGGCACGCTGGTTCCGCTGTTCGCCCAGTACCTGCCGAACCTGAAGACGGTCAAGCACGTGATCGTCGCCAACGGTGACCCGGCCGCGCTCACCGCGCCCGAGGGCGTGCAGGTGCATTCCTACCGTGAGCTGCTCGACAGCCAGTCCGCCGAGTTCGACTTCCCCGTGGTCGACGAGCGTTCGGCCGCCGCGATGTGTTACACCTCGGGCACCACCGGCGACCCGAAGGGTGTCGTCTACTCGCACCGCTCCAACTGGCTGCACGCCATGCAGGTGAACTCGCCCAACGGCATGGGTTTCCACGGCGGCGACTACGTGCTCGCGATCGTTCCGCTGTTCCACGCCAACGCGTGGGGCCTGCCGTACGCGGCGCTGATGTCGGGCGCCAACATCCTGATGCCGGACCGTTTCCTGCAGCCCGCGCCGCTGCTGGAGATGATGGCCGCCGAGAAGCCGAGCTTCGCCGCCGCGGTGCCGACCATCTGGGGTGGTGTGCTCGCCGCGCTGGCGGCCGCGCCGCAGGACATCTCGCATCTGCGCACGGCTGTCGTGGGTGGTTCGGCGGTGCCGCCGTCGATGATGCGCGCCTTCGAGGAGAAGCACGGCGTGCGCATCCTGCACGCCTGGGGCATGACCGAGACCTCGCCGCTGGGCAGTGTCGCGCACCCGCCCGCCGGTGTGGAGGGCGACGACGCCTGGGAGTACCGCTACACCCAGGGCCGTTTCCCGGCCAATGTGGAGGCCCGTCTCGTCGGTGACGACGGCAAGGTCGTTCCCAACGACGGCGAGTCCCTCGGTGAGCTCGAGGTGCGCGGCGCCTGGATCACCGGCTCCTACTACTCGCCCACCGGCGCCGAGATCGACCCGGACAAGTTCGACGACGGCTGGCTGCGCACCGGTGATGTCGGCAAGATCAGCCCCAACGGCTACCTGACCCTGGTCGACCGCTCCAAGGACGTCATCAAGTCCGGCGGCGAGTGGATCTCCTCGGTCGACCTGGAGAACGCGGTGATGGGCCACCCGGCAGTCGCCGAGGCGGCTGTGATCGGCGTGCCGGACGAGAAGTGGGACGAGCGCCCGCTGGTCGCCATCGTGCTGGCCGAGGGTGCCGCCGCCGAGGCCACCGAGCTGCGTGACTTCCTGGCCGACAAGTTCGCCAAGTGGCAGCTGCCGGAGCGCTGGACCTTCATCGCGGAGGTGCCCAAGACCAGCGTCGGCAAGTTCGACAAGAAGCGCCTGCGCGCCCAGTACGCCGAAGGCGAGCTCGAGGTCGTCACGGTCTAGAACGACGAAAAGGGCGGGCGTGGAATCACTTCCACGCCCGCCCTTTCGCCGCCCGCCGAAGATTCAGCAGTTGCGGAGCTCGGGACTCTGGTTCAAGAGCTGCGCGCGCGGGCTGATGTAGCGGGTGTAGGTTTCCCCGCCGACCGCCGAAAGCGGGAAGGCCGCGACCCGGTGGCAGTTCTGGAAGGCCAACTTGACCCCGAAGTGGCGTTCCAGGCCACTGCGGATGGCGTCGGAGGCGAGGGCACGCAACAGCTGGCCGCGAGCCGCCTCGTCCGGCGGCGGGATGCGGTTGTCGGCGTATTCGTCGGTGCCCGCACGCAGATCACCGGCGACCCGGCTCACCACTTCCCAGGCGTAGGGCAGCGACCGGCGGACACAGTCGACGAATTCCGCGTCGTCGATATCGCCCTGTTCGGCGCGTTCTAGTAAGGCTGCCGGGACATCGAGGGACATGGCGCTCTCCTCCTGCTCGAAGTGTTCGGTGGAATGCGATGCCCGGCCGAGTGTAAACGAAATCCGTTGTCGATAAGCGGGGTTCAGTCCGAAAGGGCACGGCGCAGCGAGGATTTCGCGTCCGACCACAGGGTGGTGACCAGTTCGCCCGCTGGTTGCTCGGTGCTGAGCGAATGTGCTTGCCCGGCCCACAGATTCACCTGATCCGGGTTGCCCGAAACCCGGCCGTCGGCGCGCAAAGGGGAAGTGGCGTAATGGATTTCGGGATACGCCGCGGGCGCGCCCGCAGTGTGGTCGATGAGGAACCGGTTGCGGATGCCGCGCGCACGCCGACCGGTGAAGGCGCGGGTGAGCATGGTCGGTTCGGGGGAGCCGATCGCGCCACGGTGCACCGCGTTGGTTCCGGCTTCCGGGCAGCGCAGCAGGGCCGTGCCGACCTGCGCCGCCCGTGCGCCCGTGGCGAGGACCGCCGCGACCGCCGCGCCGGTCGCGATGCCACCCGCGGCGACGATCGGGCGATCGGTGGCGGCGGTGAGCAGTTGCAGCAGGGCGAGCAGGCCGAGGGGATCGATCGGGTCGTCGGCCGGGTCGTCGAGGAAGCACGCGCGGTGCCCGCCCGCTTCGGCGCCCTGGGCGATCAGTGCGTCGGCGCCCGCGTCGAGCGCGATGGCGGCCTCGGCGGGCGAGGTCACCGTCACCCAGACCTCGGAGCCGACGGCGTGCAACCGGTCCACCTCCACCGCGGTGGGGCAACCGAAGGTGGTCGACACCACCGCGACCGGCTCCTCGATCAGGAGGTCGAGCTTGTCGGCCCAGCTGTCGGTGTCGTGCTTTGGCGTGCCGAGCGGGAACTCGATCCCGAGTTCGGCCAGGTAACCCGCGTAGGAGGCCGGATCGGCGACGGGGCCCGGCGCGAAGAGGTTCACGCCGAACGGTCCGGGGGTGAGCGCCCTGGTCGCGGCGATCTGCGCGGCCACCGCCTCGGTGCCGAGGTATCCGGCGGCCAGCTGTCCGAACCCGCCCGCGGCCGACACCGCGGCCACCAACTCGGGAGTGGACGGGCCGCCCGCCATGGGCGCAGCGACGACGGGGACGCGCAAGCTCTCGATCACCATGCCAAGAGTGTGGCCCGGCCAACCGGTGTCCAGCCCCCGCGACGCTCTCGGTTACCCGTCTCGATCTTGGGCTCGTTACTAGTCAACACGCGATCCACCTGGGAATTTGCCACCGAAGGTTGCGGAATGATCACGGCGCGGTACAGTTCACGTCACGACGGATGCCGAACCGTTACACATAGTCCGGCATCGGGAGAGATCCCAGGTCGATCGCGAGATCGGCTTCGTACCGTCATTGTCGCCGGACGCTAGGACGAAACCTTGTCGCAGCACCGTATGGGCCCCGATTCGATCTCCGTCAAGGCCCTGTTGGCCGACGGCGGCGCCGGACGCCCCAGCCGGCACCGCGCCGCGCCCTCGCGCACCGAGCGGGTGCGGGCCGCCGCCGGTGCCGCGGTCGCCGCGGGCGCCCTGGTCGGGACCGCCGCGCAGGTCGTCCCCGCCATCGCCTACGCCGCTCCGCTGCTGCCGACCACCCAGGACGACGTCGAGGAATCCGTCGTTCCCGAGTCGGCCCGCGAGGACGTGAACCTGGTCGCCGCGCAGGAAGTCGCCTCCCACGTCGAGGCGCCCGCGCCGGTGCAGGCCGTCGCAGCCCCCATCGCCGCTCCGGTGGCCGCCCCGTTCGGCATCGGCAACCTGCCCCCGGAGATCTCCGGTCCGCTGGCGCAGGTCGAAGACATTCTCCAGGGCATCCAGCATCAGGTCGCGCCGCCGCAGGCCGCCCGCCCGGTCGCCGGTCCCATCAGCTCCGGCTTCGGCGCCCGCTGGGGTGCCATGCACAGCGGCATCGATTTCGCCGACTCCATCGGCGCCCCGATCCACTCGGTCATGAGCGGCACCGTCGTCGAGGCGGGCCCGGCCTCGGGCTTCGGCCTGTGGGTGCGGGTGCTGCAGGACGACGGCACCACCGCTGTCTACGGCCACGTCAACGACATGCTCGTCAGCGAGGGCCAGCGGGTGAACGCGGGCCAGGTCATCGCGACCGTCGGCAACCGCGGCCAGTCCACCGGCCCGCACCTGCACCTCGAGATCTGGGATCAGGGCGGCGCCAAGATCGACCCGCTGCCGTACCTGGCTTCCAAGGGCGTTCCGATGGAATGGGGCCCGTCGGCTCACTGAGCGGATATCGCCCGCAAACAGGCACGATCTAGTGACGGTGGTTCGTATGAGCCCCGTCACTTTGCCGTTGAAGCGGCAACAGCGACAAAGCCGGCGCCGATACTCCTCTGGGCCCGAGATTCTGGGGGCTACCGGCGCGATCCCGGTATGTGTGTGGACGGTCGATATGATGGCTCGATCTGCACGGTGCGGTTGTGGCCGCGCGTCAGGCTCGATGAGAGGTGAATGATCCCGCATGGAAACTGCCCGTCGTTCTGCCCGCGGTAACCGCCGTCGCCGGTCGAGCAGTCCGACTTTCGGGCAGTTGCTGACCGCCGCTGTCGAGTCGTCGGCCGATCGGGTGGCAGTCCGGTTCAATCCCACGGGCGAGCCCGCCGATCAGCGCGAGCTCACCTATTCGGAGTTCGACCAGCGGTCGGCCCAGCTGGCGCGGGAACTGATCGGGCGCGGCATCGGCCCCGGCGACGTGGTCGCCATCGGCATCGCCCGCAGCATCGAATCGGTGCTCGCGGTGTGGGCCATCGCCAAGACCGGTGCGGCCTATGTGCCGGTCGACCCGAACTACCCGGCCGACCGCATCGCTCACATCCTGTCCGACTCCGGCGCGGTCCTCGGCCTCACCACCACCGCGCACCGCGCGGTCCTCGGCACCACGCTGCCGTGGCTCGAGCTCGACGACACCGCGACCGCCGAGCGGATCGCCGCCCAGCCCGCGCACCCGGTGTCCTACGCCGACCGCGTCCGCACGCTCGACGAGCGTCATCCGGCGTACCTGATCTACACCTCCGGCTCCACCGGCAAGCCCAAGGGCGTCGTGGTCACCCACACCGGCCTCGCCCCGCTGGTCGCCGCCGAACGCGAGCACTACGGCGTCACCGCCGACTCGCGCGTGCTGCACGTGTGCTCGCCGAACTTCGACGTGTCGGTGCTCGAGCTGCTGCTGGCGTTCTCGGCGGGCGCCACCCTGGTGATCGCGCCGCCGCAGGTGTTCGGCGGTTTCGAACTGGCCGACCTGCTGCGCCGCGAGCGGGTGTCGCACATGCTCATCACGCCCGGTGCGCTGGAATCGGTGGAGGCGGCCGATCTCGACGATCTGAAGGTCGTCGTGGTCGCGGGTGACAAGTTCGGCCCGGAACTGGTGGGCCGCTGGGCCGTCGGCGATCGCCGCTTCTACAACGGTTACGGTCCGACCGAGGCGACCATCCTCGCCACCAGCACCGCGCCGATGGATCCCACCGCCCCGGTGACGATCGGTTCGGCCATCGCCGGAATCGGTGCGTTCGTGCTCGATTCGCGGCTGCGACCGGTGCCCGCCGGGGTGATCGGTGAGCTGTACCTGTCCGGTCCCGCGCTGGCGCAGGGTTATCTGAACCGGCCCGCACTGACTGCGGAGCGTTTCGTCGCGAGCCCGTTCGGCGCACAGGCGGGCGACGCCAACGCCCGGCTGTACCGCACCGGCGACCTGGTGCGCCGCAGCGAATCCGGTGACGGTGTCATCGAATACATGGGCCGCTCGGACTTCCAGGTGAAGATCCGCGGCTTCCGCATCGAACTCGGCGAGATCGACAACGCCCTCACCGCCCACCCCGATATCGACTTCGCGGCCACCCTCGGCAAGACCCTGCCCTCCGGCGTCACCGCGCTGGTGTCGTATGTGCTGCCGCGCACGGGCGCCACCCTCGACATCCCCGCCGTCGACGCCTTCCTCTCGGAGTCGTTGCCCGGCTACATGATTCCGGCCGCCATCATGGTGCTCGACCGGATCCCGCTCACCCCGGTGGGCAAGCTCGACCGCAACGCGCTGCCGGAACCGGTGTTCGCCGCGCGCGAGTTCCGCGCACCGTCCACTCCGGTCGAGGAGATCGTCGCCGACGTCTTCGCCGCCCTGCTCACCACCGGTGGCGACGAGGAGATCCGGGTCGGCGCCGACGACGACTTCTTCGAACTCGGCGGCAACTCGCTGCTCGCGGCCCAGGCGGCCACCCGCATCGGCGCCGCGCTCGACACCAGGGTGCCGGTGCAGGTGCTGTTCGAGGCGAGCACCGTGTCGGCGCTTGCCGAACGGGTGGAACGCCACATCGGCACCGGTTCCGGTCAGGAGCTCGTGCCCCAGGAGCGGCCCGAGATCATTCCGCTGTCGTTCGCGCAGCAGCGGATGTGGTTCCTGAACCGGTTCGATCCGGCCAGTGCCGTGAACAACATGCCCATCGCGGTGCGGCTGTCGGGCGCGCTCGACGTCGACGCCTTGCGCGCGGCGGTACGCGACCTGGTGACCAGGCACGAGGTGCTGCGCACCATGTATCCGCAGGTCGACGGCGCCGGTCAGCAGCTGATCCTGCCGGTGTCCGATCCGCGCGCGGTGCCGGAGATGGCCTGCGAGCAGGTCACCGAGGAGCAGGTGCCCGGGCTCGTCGCCGAGACTGTGGGTGTCGGCTTCGATGTGTCGCTCGCGCCGCCGATCCGGCTGCGGCTGCTGCGGCTCACCGCGCAGGAGCATGTGCTGATCTGCGTGGTCCACCACATCGCCGGTGACGGTGTGTCGATGGGCCCGCTCACCCGCGACCTGATGACCGCCTATGTGCAGCGCAGCGCGGGGTCCGAACCCCAATTGCCACCGCTGCGTGTGCAATACGCTGACTTCACGCTGTGGCAGCGCGCCGTGCTCGGCACCGAGGACGACCCGGAATCGGTACTGGCTCAGCAGATCGGCTACTGGCGCACCCAGCTCGCCGGCCTGCCCGACCAGCTCGCCCTCCCGGCCGACCGGCCGCGCCCCTCGGTGGCCACCTACCGTGGCGCCACCTTCGACTTCCGCATCCCCGCCGACGTGCACGCCGGGCTGGACAAACTCGCGCACACCCACAACTCGACGCTGTTCATGGTGGTGCACGCGGCGCTGTCGGCGCTGCTCGCGCGGCTGTCGGGCAGCACCGATATCGCGATCGGCACGCCGGTCGCCGGCCGTGGTGACGCCGCCCTCGACGACCTCATCGGCATGTTCGTCAACACCCTCGTGCTGCGCACCGAGGTGGATCCGGCGATGGGCTTCGAGGAACTGCTCGCCCAGGCGCGCGCCACCGATGTGGCCGCGTTCGGCCACGCCGACGTGCCGTTCGAGCGGCTGGTCGAGCTGCTGGACCCGGCCCGTTCCACCGCTCGGCATCCGCTGTTCCAGGTGATGCTCGCCTTCCAGAACATGGCGCGCACCGCGCTCGAGCTGCCGGGGATGACCGTCAGCGGGGTGGACCTGAGCATCCCGTTCGCCAAGTTCGACCTGCAGTTCGAGATGGTCGAGGACACCGACCGTCACGGCGTGCCGCACGGCATCGTGGTCGGCCTGACCTATGCGACCGACCTGTTCGACGCGGCGACCGTGGAAGGTATCGCCGCCCGGTTCGTCCGGCTGCTCACCGCCATCGTCGCCGACCCGGCGGCCCCGCTCGGCGGGCACGAGCTGATGGAGCAGGCCGAGCTGGATCGAATCCTGCTGGGCTGGAACGACACTCGTCACGAGTTGGCGCCCGCGCTACTGCTCGACGGTTACCGCCGTGCGGTGGCCGAGTACCCCGACGCGGTCGCGCTCGCCTACGAGGGCAGCGAACTGACGTACCGGGAGTTCGACGAGCGGGTCAACCGGTTGGCGCGCAAACTCGTCGCCGACGGTGTCGGACCGGAATCGTATGTGGCGCTGGCCGTTCGGCGTTCGCTCGATCTGGTTGTCGGCATGTACGCCATCGTCACGGCCGGTGGCGCGTACGTGCCGCTCGACCCGGATCACCCCGCCGAGCGCATCGCCCACATTCTCGACACCGCGCAGCCGGTGTGCGTGCTCACCACCACCGCCGACGCGGTCGAGGTGCCCGCGGGAACGCCGGTGATCTCGATCGATACCGTTGCGCTGCAGGGCTTCTCGGCCGAACCGTTGACCGCGGCCGAGCTGGCGCGTCCGGTGCTGCCGCAGCACCCCGCCTACGTCATCTTCACCTCCGGCTCCACCGGCAGACCCAAGGGCGTCGCGGTGTCGCACGCGGCGATCGAGAACCAGATCGCCTGGATGCTCGCCGAATACCCGCTCGGCCCCGGCGATGTGTACCTGCAGAAGACCGCCACCACCTTCGACGTGTCGCTGTGGGGCTACTTCATGCCGCTGCGCACCGGCGCGAAGCTGGTCGTCGCCACCCACGACGGCCACCGCGACCCGGCCTACATCGCCGAAACCATTGCGGCACAACGTGTCACGATGACCGACTTCGTGCCCTCGATGCTCACCGTCTTCGCCGCGCACACCGCCCCGGGCAGCATTCCCACCCTGCGCGACGTGTTCGCGATCGGTGAGGCGCTGCCGCCGGAGACCGTCGCCGCCATGCGCGCGGTCTCGGATGCCCGCGTGCACAACCTGTACGGGCCCACCGAGGCCGCCGTCTCGGTGACCTACTGGCCCGCCGACGACCCTGGCCGCGGCTCGGTGCCGATCGGTGTGCCGGAGTGGAATACCCAGGTGTACGTACTGGATTCGCGGCTGCGCCCGGTTCCCGCGGGCGTCGTCGGCGAGCTCTACCTCGCCGGTGATCAACTCGCACGCGGGTATGTCGCCAGGCCGGACCTCACCGCCGACCGCTTCGTCGCCAATCCCTTCGGCGCGAACGCGCGCATGTACCGCACCGGCGACCTGGTGGTGTGGCGCACGCAGGCCGACGGCCGTGGCACGCTGGAATACTTGGGCCGCACCGACTTCCAGGTGAAGTTCCGTGGTCAGCGCATCGAACTCGGCGAGATCGAGACCGCGCTGCTCGGCCAGCCCGCCGTAAGCCAGGCCGTGGCGATCGTCGCGGATTCGCCTGCGGGAGAACAGCTCGTGGCGTACGCGGTGCCGAAGCCGGGCGCCACGATCGAACCGGCGCCACTGCTGGCCGCCATCGGTGAGATCCTGCCGTCCTACATGGTTCCGGCCGCGCTGGTCGCGCTCGACGAACTGCCACTCAACCCCAGCGGCAAACTCGATCGCAAGGCCCTGCCCGCCCCCACCTTCACCGCGGGTGAGTTCCGGGCACCGGCCACACCCACCGAGGAGATCGTGGCGGGCGTCTACGCCGAACTGCTCGGCATGGCCCGGGTCGGCGCCGACGACGACTACTTCGCCCTCGGCGGCAACTCGCTGCTGGCCACCCGCGCGATCGCCAGGATCAACGAGGCGCTCGACGCCGACATCAGCATCCGCGACCTGTTCGAGGCGCCGACGGTGACCGCGCTGGCCGCCCGGATCAGCGCGAGCGGTGCCGGCGCACGGCCCGCCCTCGTCCCGGCCGCCCGCCCACAGCGGATTCCGCTGTCGCTGGCACAGCAGCGCATGTGGGTGCTCAACCAGGTCGACCCTGGCTCGGGCGCCTACAACCTGCCCTTCGCGCTTCGCCTCACCGGGGACCTCGATGTGGCCGCGCTCGACGCCGCCATCGCCGATGTGCTCGGCAGGCACGAGTCGCTGCGCACCCGTTTCCCCGCCACCGAGCAGACCGGTGCGTACCAGGAGATCCTGGCGGTCATCGATGTGCTGCCCGACGGCCTCGTGGTGGAGACCACCGACGACGTGCTCGGCCGCGTCGCCGAACTCGTGAGCGCCGGCTTCGACGTCACCCGCGAGGTGCCCGTGCGGACGCGGCTGCTCACCGACGGATCGTCGGATTCGCTGCTGGTGTTCGTGGTGCACCACATCTCCGCCGACGGCGCCTCGCTCGCCCCGCTGGCGCGCGACCTGATCACCGCCTACGTCGCCCGCACGGGTGGGCAGAGCCCGGCGTGGACGCCGCTGCCGGTGCAGTACGCGGACTTCGCGCTCTGGCAGCGCGAAGTGGTCGGCGCCGACGACGAGCCGGGTTCGGTGGCCGCCGCCCAGCTGGACTACTGGCGCACCCAGCTGGCCGGGATGCCGCCGCTGCTCGAGCTGCCCCAGGACCGTCCGCGTCCCTCGGTGCCGAGCCTGCGCGGCGCGACCACCGAGCTGCGGCTGCCCGCCGAGGTGCACGAGCAGCTGAATCACCTTGCGCGCGAACACAAGTCGTCGCTGTTCATGGTTGTGCACGCGGCGCTGGCCGTACTGCTCGCCCGGCTGTCGGGCAGCACCGACATCGCGATCGGTACCGCGGTCGCCGGTCGTGGTGAGCGGGCGCTCGACGAGTTGGTCGGCATGTTCGTCAACACGCTCACGCTGCGCACCGCCCTCGACCCGGCCGGTTCGTTCGACGAGGCCGTCGACCTGGCCCGCGAAACCGACCTCGGCGCCTTCGCCAATGCCGATCTGCCGTTCGAGCGGGTCGTCGAGGTGGTGGCGCCGGGCAAGAGCAGCACGCACAACCCGCTGTTCCAGGTGGCGCTGACCTTCAGCAACAACGAGACCGCCGCACTCGAACTGCCCGGCCTCACCGTCGCCGCGCTCGACACCGGAGTGTCGGCCAAGTTCGACCTGCAGGTCGACGTGGAGCCGCGCTACACCGACGAGGGCGCGCCCGGTGAGCTGGTCGCGCTGTTCAACTACGCCATCGACCTGTTCGACGAGGCGACCGTTCGCTCCATCGGTACGCGCTTCGCTCGTATCCTCACGGCGGTGGCCGCCGACCCGCAGGTCCGCGTCGGCGACATCGACATCCTCGACGAGAGCGAACGCGCCCGGTTGCTCGCAGGCGCCGCCCAGGCGCCCGCGCCGACCACGGCGACCGGCGGAACCACGCTCACCCAGGCGTTCACCGCCGCCGCCGAGGACGACCCGGACGGTCCCGCGCTGGTCTGGGGCGACGAGCAGGTCGCTTTCGAACAGCTCGACGCCCGCTCCTCGCGCCTGGCACGCCTGTTGATCGCGCGTGGCTTCGGACCGGGTTCCGGTGTGGCCCTCGCCCTTCCGCGTGGCGCCGACTG
The DNA here is from genome assembly GCF_040639775.1 of Nocardia sp. NPDC023733. Classification (NCBI taxonomy): domain Bacteria; kingdom Bacillati; phylum Actinomycetota; class Actinomycetes; order Mycobacteriales; family Nocardiaceae; genus Nocardia; species Nocardia sp. NPDC023733. The sequence continues at coordinate 120,569 of NZ_JBFAAN010000007.1, forward strand.
GGCCGTCGCGGTGTGGGCGGTGCTCAAGGCGGGCGCGGCGATCGTGCCGTTCTCGCGGGAGACGGCGGCCGAGCCGACGGCCAAGATCGGCATCACCACCGGCACCGCACCCTCGTCCGAGCTGGACTGGGTGGTGCTCGACGATCCCGCCGTGCGCACCGAACTGTCCACGCAGTCGGCCCGCCCGGTGACCTACGCCGACCGCACCCGCGCCCTGCGTGGCAGCGACCCGGCCTTCGTCGGTGCCGAGGGTGTGCGCAGCTACGACGACCTCGCCACCGCGGGCGCGCGGGTGCGCACCGAGGCCGAGCTCACCTTCGAATCGCGGACCTTCGCCACCGCGACCGACACCTTCGCGGCCGTCGTCGAACCGGTCGCGGCCGGTGTGGCCGGTGCGTCGATGGTGCTGGTCACCGGCGATCCGTCGGCGGCGCTCGCCGAGGAATGGGTGAGCCACCTGTTCGGTGACCGGGCCGGTCTCGACTCGGTCGACACGGGCGAGCTCGAGGATCTGCGCGCGGTGATCGCCGACGACGCGGCACCCGGCGACGCGGGCCGGGCCGAGGTGGTCCTGGTACTCGCCGAGCTGAGCGCCGCCGCGGTCTGAAACCATGACCGAGGCAGTTTCGGTGACGGATGAGGTGGATTCGCGATGACACGACCGGTACGCACCCGCCCGGTGCGCACACGCCGCACCCGGGTGACCGCGCTGCCGCAGCTGCTGGCCACCGCCGTGGAGACCGCTCCCGACGGTGTCGCCGTGGTGCTGGCCGATGCCACCCGCACCCTCGGTAGCCTCACCTACGCCGAGCTCGACGAGCGGTCCAGCCGCATCGCGCGCCTGCTCATCGCGCGCGGGATCGGCGCGGGCGACCTGGTGGCCCTGGGGATTCCGCGCTCGATCGAGTCGGTGCTCGCGGTGTGGGCGGTGGCCAAGACCGGTGCCGGTTTCGTGCCCGTCGACCCGAACTACCCGCCGGATCGGGTGTCGCACATGGTCACCGACTCCGGGGCGGTGTTCGGGCTGACCGTCGCGAGCGCGGCCGAGCGGCTGCCCGCGCAGGTGCAGTGGCTGGCCATCGACGACGCGGCAACGGTGGCGCGGCTCGACGAGTTCTCCGGTGTGCCGGTCACCAACGCCGACCGGGTGCGCCAGATCCGCGCCGAGGACCTCGCCTACGTCATCTACACCTCGGGCTCGACGGGTCTGCCCAAGGGTGTGGCGGTTTCGCAGGCCGGGCTCGCCGGGTTCAGCGCCGAACAGCGCAAGCACTACGGGGTCGAAGCGCACTCGCGGACACTGCATTTCGCGTCCCCGTCGTTCGACGCGTCCATTCTCGAACTGCTGCTCGCGGTCGGTGCGGGCGCGACGATGGTGATCGTCGATCCGAGTGTGTTCGGCGGTGACGAACTGGCCGCGCTGCTGCGCCGCGAGCGGGTGAGTCACGCCTTCATCACCCCGGCCGCGCTCGCCTCGATCGACCCCGCCGGTCTCGACGACTTCCGGGTGGTCGCGGTGGGTGGCGAGGCGTGTCCGCCGGATCTGCTGCGGCGCTGGGCGATTCCGCTGGCCGACGGCAGTCTTCGGCAGTTCCACAATGTGTACGGGCCGACCGAGACCACCATCGTCACCAACATCAGTGTGCCGCTGAAACCCGGTGACCCGCTCACCATCGGCGGACCGCTGGCCGGTGTGGCCGAATACGTGCTCGACGACCGGCTCGGCCCGGTGCCGCCCGGCGTCACCGGCGAGCTGTACATCACCGGCGCCCAGCTCACCCGCGGTTACCACGCGCGGCCGGGCCTCACCGCGTCACGTTTCGTGCCGAATCCGTTCGAGCCCGCCGGTTCCCGGCTCTACCGCACCGGTGACCTGGTCCGCTGGACCACCGACGGTGCCCTGGAGTACGTGGGGCGCAACGACTTCCAGGTGAAGATCCGTGGTTTCCGGATCGAGCTCGGCGAGATCGACGCTGTGCTCTCCGCCCACGAGAGTCTCGACTTCGCCGCGACTGTCGGACATGAACTCGACAGCGGTGCGACGATTCTCGTGTCCTATGTGCATGCCGCGCCGGGCGCCGTCGTCGACACCGCCGAGCTCACCGCGTTCGCCGAACGCAGCCTGCCCGCGCACATGGTGCCGACCGTGCTGATGGAACTCGACACCATCCCGCTCACCCCCGTGGGCAAGCTGGACCGCCGGGCGCTGCCCGCGCCGGTGCTCGAGCACGCCGAATTCCGCCCGCCCGTTACCCCAGTCGAGCAGATCGTGGCAGGCACCTTCGCCCAGGTGCTCGACGCCGACACCCAGCTCGGCCTCGACGACGACTTCTTCGCCCTCGGCGGCAACTCGCTGCTGGCCACCCAGGTCGCGGCCCGGCTCGGCGCCGCCCTCGACACCGAATTCCCGGTGCGGCTGCTGTTCGAGGCGCCGACGGTGGAGGCCCTGGCGCGTCGGCTCGCCGAATCCGCCGGTGCCGGTGCGCGTCCGGCGCTGGTGGCCCGCGAGCGACCCGACGGGATCCCGCTGTCGCTGGCCCAGCAGCGGATGTGGTTCCTCAACCAGTTCGATCCGCAGTCGGTGGCCTACAACATCCCGATGGCGGTGCGGCTCACCGGCGCCATCGACGTGGCCGCGCTCGACGCGGCCGTCGCCGACCTGGTGGCCAGGCACGAAACTCTGCGCACCGTCTACCCCGAGACCGACGAGGGGCCGGTGCAGCGGATCCTCGATCCGTCGGAGGCGACACCCCGGCTCGAGGTGCGCACCCTGACGGCCGACGAATTGCCAACAGCCATGCGGGAACTCGGCTCGCACGGTTTCGATGTGCGCAGTCAGGTGCCGCTGCGGGTCGCGCTGTTCCAGCTCGGCCCGGAGGAATCGGTGCTCGCGGTCGTCGTGCATCACATCGCCGGTGACGGCAGCTCGCTCGCCCCGCTCAGCCGGGATCTGATGCTTGCCTACGGCGCTCGTTCGGCCGGTACCGCGCCGGACTGGGCGCCCCTGCCCGTCCAGTACGCCGACTACGCGCTGTGGCAGCGCGAGCTGCTCGGCAGCGAGGACGACCCGGATTCGCTGGCCTCGGCCCAGCTCGAGTACTGGCGCACCGCCCTGGCCGGTCTGCCCGACCAGCTCGACCTGCCCGCCGACCACCCGCGCCCGGCCGTCCAGTCGCTGGCAGGTGGCCGCGTGCCGATCGAGATCGACGCCGAGACCCACCGCGCGCTGCTCACCCTGGCCCGTACCCAGGGCGCCACCCTGTTCATGGTTGTGCACGCCGCGCTCGCCGTGACGCTCGGCAGACTGGCCGGTACCGACGACCTGGCCATCGGAACCCCCATAGCCGGTCGTGGGGAGGCCGCGCTCGACGACCTCATCGGCATGTTCGTCAACACCCTCGTGTTCCGCACCACCCTGAACGCAGGCGAACCGTTCACCGATCTGCTGGCGCGGCAACGGGAAACGGACCTGCAGGTGTTCGCCCACGCCGACCTGCCGTTCGAACGCCTCGTCGAGGCGATCAACCCGGCTCGCTCCACCGCGCGGCACCCGCTGTTCCAGGTGGGCCTGTCCTTCCAGAACCTCACCCGCACCGGGCTCGAGCTGGGGGAGACCGACGTCGAAGGCGTCGACGTGGACCTGGCGGTCTCGCAGTTCGACCTGCACGCCATCGTCGCCGACGCCTACGACAGCGAAGGCGTCGCCCAGGGCATCAACGGTGTACTCACCTATGCCACCGATCTTTTCGAGCCCGAGACCGCACGGGTGTACGCCGACCGGTTCGCGCGGGTACTCGCCGGGATCGCGGCCGCACCCGAGCGGCCCGTCGACGAAATCGATCTGCTGTCCGAGGACGAACGCGCTCGGATCCTGCACGACTGGAACGACACTCGGCACGAAGGCCCGTCGACCACGCTGCCCGCGTTGTTCGACGAGACGGTCGCACGGCATCCCGGTCGGGTGGCGTTGGCCGCTCCCGACGGTGCCGAGCTGACCTACCGCGAATTCGCGACAAGGGTGAACCAGCTTGCACGGCACCTGATTTCGCAAGGCGTCGGTGTGGAGGACCGGGTGGGGCTCGCCATCCGGCGGTCCGTGGATCTCGTGGTGGCCATGTACGCGGTGGCTCAGGCGGGTGCGGCCTATGTCCCGCTCGATCCCGATCAGCCCGCCGACCGGGTGCGCCACGTCCTCGACACCGCCGCGCCGGTGTGCGTATTGACCACCGTGCGTGACGGTTTCGGCGATGCCGTCGCGATCGACACGCTCGACCTCGCCGGGTATCCGGCGAGCCCGATCGGGGCGCGTGAGCGGCGGGGTCACCTGCGGCCGGAGAACACGGCTTACGTCATCTTCACCTCCGGGTCCACCGGCAAGCCGAAGGGTGTCGCGGTGCCCCATGGCGCCATCGTCAACCAATTGCTGTGGAAGACCGAGCATTTCGGTCTCACCAGCGACGACTCCGTGCTGCTGAAGACCGCCGCCACCTTCGACCTCTCGGTCTGGGAGTTCTGGACCACCGCCGTGAGCGGCGGGAAACTGGTGATCGCCGCACCGGACGGGCACCGTGACCCGGCGTACCTGCTGCGGGTGCTCACCGATCAGCAGGTGAGCACGCTGCACGTGGTCCCGTCCATGCTCGACGCCCTGCTCACCGAATGCGCAGGCGCACTTCCGGTTTCGCTGCGCCGCGTGCTCGCCATCGGTGAAGCCCTCCCGGCCGACACGGCTCAGCGGTTCCTCGCCGCCACCGACGCCGCGCTGCACAACCTGTACGGGCCGACCGAGGCGGCGGTCTCGATCACCGACCACCGCGTCACCGCCGCCGACCGCACCACGTTGCCGATCGGCGCGCCCGAATGGAACAGCCGCGTCTACGTGCTCGACGCCCGCCTGCGGCCGGTGCCTCCGGGCGTGGCGGGGGAGCTGTATCTGGCAGGCGACCAGCTCGCCCGAGGCTACTTCGCCCGCCCCGATCTCACCACCGACCGCTTCGTCGCCAACCCCTTCGAACCGGGTGCCCGCATGTACCGCACCGGCGACCTGGTGGCCTGGAACGCGATCGGCGAACTCGACTACCGGGGGCGCACGGACTTCCAGGTGAAGATCCGCGGTTTCCGCATCGAACTCGGCGACATCGAGTCGGCCCTGCTCGCGGCGCCGCAGGTGGCCCAGGCGGCGGTGCTCGCCACCACCGACCCGCAACTCGGTGACCGGCTCGTGGCGTATGTGGTGCCCGCCCCCGGCGCCGAACTCACCGCGACCGTCGCCAGAAACGCGGTGGCGCAGGTGCTGCCGTCGTACATGGTGCCGTCGGCGTTCGTCGTCCTCGATCGGCTGCCGCTCAACGCGAACGGCAAGCTCGACCGAGCCGCCCTGCCCGCACCGGTCGTCGAACCGCGCCGGTACCGGGCGCCGGAAAGCGGCGACGAGATCGCGGTCGCCGAGGTCTTCGCCGAGGTGCTCGGTGTCGGCGACCCGGGCCTCGACGACGACTTCTTCGCCCTCGGCGGCAACTCCCTGCTCGCCACCCGCGTGGTCCACCGCCTGCACGAACGCACCGGAACCGCGCTCACCGTCGCCGCGTTCTTCGCCGACCCCACCGTGGGTGGCCTCGCCGAACGTCTCGGCGGTTCGGGACAGCAGGATCTGGCGGCCGCGCTGTCGGTCGTCCTGCCACTGAACGACGCCGCCCGCGGCGGCACGCGGGCAGGCGGTCCGGCGAGCGCGGAACCGCTGTTCTGTCTGCATCCGGTATCCGGGTTGGCCTGGGCGTATTCGTCGCTGGTCCCGTACCTGCCCGCCGACCGGCCGGTGATCGGCATCCAGTCACCCGCCCTGAGCGAACCCGGCTTCCGGCCCGGCACGGCCGACGAACTGATCGACCGCTATGTGGCCGAAATCCGCGCCGTCCAACCGCACGGCCCGTACCGGCTGCTCGGCTGGTCGCTCGGCGGTGTGCTCGCCCACGCCGTCGCCACCCGACTGCAGGCAGCGGACCAGACGGTGGCCTCGCTGACCATGCTCGACAGTGTGCCCGGCGCCGACCTCACCGACTTCCGCGCCGAACTGCGTCACGCCCTGCTCGACCTGGGCATCCCCGACGACAAGCTCCCCTCGGCCGACGACCTGGCCGACCTCGGTGACGACGCCGTGGCCGCGCTGCACACCACCCTCGCGGCCGACCTGCCGATCTCACGGGACGATTTCGTGGCGATGTACCGGGGCGCGCTGCGTTCGGTCGCGCTGGTGACCGAACTCGTGCCGGACCGGTTCGACGGCTCGCTCACTTACTTCACCGCCATGAACACCGGCGGCATCGACCGCGGCGGCGCTTCGCGGTGGCGGCGCCACATCAGCGGTGTCATCGTCGATCACCCTGTCGCCACCACTCATCAGCTCATGCTCGCCGACCCGGCACCGACCGTCATCGGACCGGTTCTGGGCCAGGTCATCAGCGGGTCTGGGCATAGCACCACGTAACGGGCCAGCGGCAGATTACGATTCTGTTGCCAGAGAGTCGGTGTGTCATGGCGCACACCTCGGCGACGGTCGGCGGTGCAATGTAGAGATCTATGCTGTGTCCCGTTCGGCCTCGTCGGACGCGAGAGGTGTATTGGTCTGTGGAAAGCCCCCGCCGCGCTGGCCGTGAACGTCGTCGAACCGGCGGCCGAGCGCTGTTCGGCCAATTGCTCACGGCTGCTGTCGAGTCCGCAGCCGATTCCGTCGCGCTGCGCTACAACCCGACCGGCATGCCCGGTGCCGAGCAGGTGCTCACCTACCGTGAGCTCGACGAACGCTCCTCGCGGCTGGCCCGTGAACTGATCGGCCGTGGTGTCGGCGCGGGCGACGTGGTCGCCGTCGGCATCTCCCGCTCCATCGAATCGGTGCTCGCGGTGTGGGCGATCGCCAAGACCGGCGCCGCCTACGTGCCCGTCGACCCGGCCTACCCCAGCGACCGGATCGCGCACATCGCCGTCGATTCCGGCGCCACCTTGGGCCTCACCACCGCCGCCCACCGGGCGAGCCTCGGGACCAGCCTGTACTGGATCGAACTGGACGACCCTGTCGTAGCCGAGCGCATCGCGGCCCACCCCGCGCACGCGGTGAGCTACGCCGACCGGGTGCGCCAGATCGACCCGGCCCACCCGGCCTACGTCATCTACACCTCCGGCTCCACCGGCAAACCCAAGGGCGTGGTGGTGACCCACGCGGGTCTGGCCTCGCTGGTCGCGGCCGAACGCGAGAACTTCGGGGTCGGCCCGGATTCGCGAGTACTGCACGTGTGCTCGCCGAACTTCGACGTCTCGGTGCTCGAGCTGCTGCTCACCTTCGCCACCGGTGCCACGCTGGTGATCTCGCCGCCGCGCGTGTTCGGCGGTTTCGAACTGTCGGATCTGCTGCGCCGCGAGCGCGTGACCCATCTGCTCATCACGCCCGGCGCCCTGGAGTCGGTCGACCCGGCCGGGCTGCCCGACCTGCGCACCGTCGTCGTGGCGGGCGACCGGTTCGGACCGGAACTGGTCGGCCGCTGGGCGGTCGAGGGCCGGAACTTCCACAACGGTTACGGGCCGACCGAGGCGACCATTCTCGCCACCAGCACCGCCGCCCTGCACCCGCACGAGCCGATCACCCTCGGCACCGCCGTGCCCGGCATGGGCCTGTTCGTGCTCGACGCGCGGCTGCGGCCGGTGCCCGCGGGCGTGGTCGGCGAGCTCTACCTCTCGGGTCCGGCGCTGGCGCAGGGGTATCTGGGCAAGCCAGGGCTCACCGCGCAGCGGTTCATCGCCTCGCCGTTCGGGCCGGGCAGGCTCTACCGCACCGGCGACCTGGTGCGTCGCGTGGAATCCGGTGCCACCCTGGAGTACCTCGGCCGCACCGACTTCCAGGTGAAGGTGCGTGGGTTCCGCATCGAGCTCGGCGAGATCGACAACGCCCTCACCGCCCATCCCGACCTCGACTACGCCGTCACCCTCGGCAAGTCCATGCCGTCGGGGGCCACCGGTCTCGTGTCGTATGTGCTGCCGCGGCTCGGACGCACGGTCGACACCGGCGAGCTGGCCGAATTCCTCGCCGAATCACTGCCCGCGTACATGATCCCGGCCGTCATCATGGTCCTGGACAAGCTGCCGCTGAACGCGGTCGGCAAACTCGACCGCGCCGCGCTGCCGACCCCGGTGTTCACCGCTCGCGGTTTCCGCGCGCCCGCCACCCCCGCCGAGCAGGCCGTCGCCGATGTGTTCGCCGCGCTGCTGTTGCGCGACGGCGCGGGCAGGGTCGGCGCCGACGACGACTTCTTCGAGCTCGGCGGCGACTCGCTGCTGGCCGCCCAGGCCGTCGCCCGCATCGGTGCCGCACTCGACGTGCGGGTGCCGGTGCAGGCCGTCTTCGAGGCGCCGACCGTCGCCGCGCTGGCCCAGCGCGCCGAACAGCAGCGGACCTCGGCGGGCGCGCTGGCGCTCGTCGCCCGGTCGCGACCCGCACAGATCCCGCTGTCCTACGCCCAGCAGCGGATGTGGTTCCTCAACCGGTTCGACCCGTCCTCGGCCGTCGACAACATCCCGCTCGTCATCCGCCTGAACGGGCGCCTGGATCTGCCTGCCCTGCAAGCCGCGATCGGTGACCTCGCCACCCGGCACGAGGTGCTGCGCACGGTGTACCCGGCCATCGAGGGTGTCGACGGGCCGGTGCTGGAAGGCCACGGCCACCAGCTCATCCTCGCGCCCGGCGATCCGCTGGCCACCCCGAATTTCGAGGTCGTCGCGATCGACGAGACCGAGCTGGCCGACGCTGTCGCCGACACCGTGCTCACCGGCTTCGACGTCACCGCCGCACCGCCCGTGCGGATCCGCATCTTCGAACTCGACGAGTCCGAACACGTCGTGGCGTGCGTGATTCACCACATCGCCGCCGACGGGTTCTCCTTCGCCCCGCTCACCAGGGACCTGCTCACCGCCTACGCCGAGCGACGCGGCGGCGGCGCACCGCAGTGGCCGCCGCTGCCGGTGCAGTACGCCGACTACACGCTGTGGCAGCGCGAACTGCTCGGCCGCGAAGACGACACGCATTCGCTGCTCGCCACCCAGATGGCGTTCTGGCGCGACACCCTCGCGGGCCTGCCCGAACAGCTGGAACTCCCCGCCGACCGGCCGCGCCCCGCCGTCGCGAGCCACGAGGGCGACCTGCACCACATCCACGTCCCGGCCTCGGTGCACGCGGGCCTGCAGAACCTCGCGCGCGAACACAACGCCACCGTGTTCATGGTGGTGCACACCGCGCTGGCGTTGCTGCTCGCGCGCCTGTCGGGCACTCGTGACATCGCCATCGGCACTCCGGTCGCGGGGCGCGGCGAGCAGGCGCTCGACGAGCTCATCGGCATGTTCGTCAACACCCTCGTGTTGCGCACCGAGATCGACCCGGCGGTGTCGTTCCGGCAACTGCTCATCGACGTCCGCGCCCGCGACCTGGCGGCTTTCGGCCACGCCGACGTGCCGTTCGAGCGTCTCGTCGAACTGCTCGAGCCGGTCCGTTCGACGTCGCGGCATCCGCTGTTCCAGGTGATGCTCACCTTCCAGAACCTGGCCCGCACCGACCTCGAATTGCCCGGGCTCACTGTCAGCGACGGTGATTTCACGGTGCCGATCGCCAAGTTCGATCTGCAGGTGGAGGTCGCCGAACACATCGGTGACGACGGCGCACCGCAGGGCATGGCCGTGTCGTTCGGGTACGCCACCGACCTGTTCGATCGCGGCACCGTCAGTGATTTCGCCGACCGCTGGGCGCGCGTACTCGGCACCGTGGTCGCCGATCCGACCCTGCCCGTCGGGGATATCGACGTCCTCGCTCCCGGTGAGCGTGAACTCGTGCTCCGGGAAGGCAATTCACCCGGCGTGCCGGTTCCCGAGGTGACCCTGGTCGACCTCCTCGCCGCCCAGGCGCGGCAGCAGCCCGACGCCGTCGCGGTGCGGGCGGGGGAGCGGTCGCTGAGCTTCGCCGATCTGTTCGGTCAGGCCTCGGCGCTGGCCCGCGCGCTCATCGCCCGCGGCGCGGGCCCGGAAACCCTTGTGGCCGTTGCTGTGCCACGAACCGAGGAGCTGCCGGTCGCGCTGCTCGCGGTCTTGCTGTCGGGCGCGGGCTATCTGCCGATCGACTCCGGGTACCCGGCGCAACGCCTCGCGTACGTGGTCGACGACGCGAAACCCGCTGTGCTGCTTGCCTCGTCGTCGGAATACGAAATCCTGCGCGCGGCCGGACACGGCTGGGCCTCGGCCTTGCCGGTGGTACTGCTCGACGAGCGCGCCCTGCATTCCGACGCCCCGCTGCACTCGTCCGAACGTCACGCCCCGCTGCGTCCGGACCATCTGGCCTACGTCATCTACACCTCCGGTTCCACCGGTCTGCCCAAGGGTGTGGCGGTGAGCCACCGCAATGTGCTCGAGCTGTTCGCCAATACCCAGGTGCTGTTCAGCTTCGACGTCGACGACGTGTGGACGGTGTTCCACTCCTTCGCCTTCGACTTCTCGGTGTGGGAGCTGTGGTGCGCGCTGGCCGGTGGCGCGTCGGTGGTGGTCGTCGACCACGTCACCTCGCGCTCGCCGATCGAGTTCCGTGCCCTGCTCGCCCGCGAACAGGTGACGGTGCTGAGCCAGACACCGACCGCGTTCGCCCAGCTCGACGAGGCCGACCGCGCCGCCCAGGCGGCGGGTGCCGCCCCGCTCGCGCTGCGCTACGTGATCTTCGGCGGCGAGGCGCTCGACCCGCGTAAACTCGTCCGCTGGTACGACCGGTACGGAAACAGCCCGGCCGCACCCGAACTGGTGAACATGTACGGCATCACCGAGACCACGGTGCACGTGTCGCACCTGGCCCTGGCGCCGCAGCCGTCGGCGACCGCGGGCAGCGTGATCGGTCGCGCCCTGCCCGGTCTTTCGGTCGCGGTGCTCGACGACCGGTTGCGCCCGGTGCCCTTCGGCGTGGCCGGCGAGCTCTACATCGCGGGCAACCAGCTGACGCGCGGCTACCTCGGCAAGCCGGGACTGACCGCGACCCGTTTCGTCGCCGACCCGTACGGGCCGCCCGGATCGCGGCGCTACCGTTCCGGCGACCTCGGCCGCTGGGTGAGCTTCCGAGGCGCCCCGACCCTCGAATACGGCGGTCGCGGCGACCAGCAGGTGCAGTTGCGCGGCTTTCGGATCGAGCCGGGCGAGATCGAGTCGGCGCTGCTCGGCGTCGCCGGTGTCGGGCAGGCCGCGGTGGTCGTGCGTGCCGACGAACACGCGGGCGACCGGCTGATCGCGTACGTGGTCCCGGTGGCGGGGGCAGACCTCGACCCGCTGACCGTCCGCGCGACCGTCGCCGAATTCCTCACCGGGTACATGGTTCCCGACGCCGTGATGGTGGTGGCCGGGTTGCCGCTGACCGCGAACGGCAAGCTCGACCGGGCCGCGCTGCCCGCCCCCGAGTTCACCTCGGCGGCGACGTTCCGCGCGCCGACCACCCCGATCGAACAGAGCGTGGCCGAAGTGTTCGCCACCCTGCTCGGCGTCCCCGAAGTCGGCCTGGACGACAACTTCTTCGATCGCGGCGGCAACTCGCTGCTGGCGACCCGGGCCATCGCCCGCATCGACGCCGCCCTGGCCGCCGACCTGGTGGTACGCGACCTCTTCGAGGCGCCGACCGTGGCCGCCCTGTCCGCGCGGGTGCGGCCCGGCGCGGTCACCAACCCGCGCCCGCCGCTGGTTCCCGCCCAGGATCGGGGCGTCATTCCGCTCTCGCCCGCCCAGCAGCGCATGTGGCTGCTCAACCGCATCGACCCGGATTCCCCGGCCTACAACATCCCGCTCGTGCTCCGCCTGCGCGGCGCGCTCGACACCTCGGCACTGCGCTACGCCGTGGCCGATGTGCTCGAGCGGCACGAGGCGCTGCGCACCCGCTTCCCGGCCGACGCGCCGGGCGAGCTGCCCTACCAGGAGGTCCTGCCGGTGAGCGCGGTGCTGCCGGGCGGGCTGCCGATCGAGACCTGCGACGACCCGGCCGAACGGTTGATGCGGCTGCTGGCCGGTGGTTTCGACGTCACCGAGCGAGTTCCGTTGCGCGCGTGCCTGTTCACCGTGCCCGACACCGACCCGCTGGCCGAGGAGGAGCATGTCCTCGCGGTGGTGGTGCAGCACATCATCGCCGACGGTGCCTCCCTCGCCCCGCTGGCCCGCGATCTGGTGATCGCCTACCGCGCCCGCGTGGAGGGGCGCTCGCCGAGCTGGGCACCGCTGCCGGTGCAGTACGCCGACTACGCGCTGTGGCAGCGCGCGGTGCTCGGCGACGAGAACGACGAGACATCAACCGCCGCACGCCAGCTCGCGTTCTGGCGGACCACCCTGGCCGGTCGCGCCGGCACCATCGAATTGCCGCACGACCACCCGCGTCCACCGCAGGCCTCGCTGCGCGGTGCCGATGTGCGAAGCACGCTGTCCGCCGACGTGCACGCCGGGCTGGCCGAGATCGCCCGCGAGCACAACGCGTCGCTGTTCATGGTCGTGCACGCGGCGCTGGCGGTGCTGCTCGCCCGGGTGAGCGGCGACACCGACATCGCCATCGGCACACCCATCGCCGGGCGGGGTGAACCGGAACTCGACGACCTGGTCGGCATGTTCGTCAACACCCTGACCCTGCGTACCGAGGTCACGCCGCAGCGCGGATTCGCCGAATTCGTCGACACCGTGCGCGAAGTCGACCTCACCGCGTTCGCCCACGCCGACCTGCCGTTCGAGCGGATCGTGGAGGAGGTGGCGCCCACCGGCGCCGTCTCGCACAACCCGCTGTTCCAGGTGGTGCTGTCGTTCCACAACAACGAGACACCGATCCTGCGGCTGCCCGGACTCACCATCGAGGCGGTGGACTCCGCCGCGCGCTCGGCCAAGTTCGACCTGCAGGTGAACGTGGAACCCATGCACACCGCCACCGGCGAACCCGCCGAGGTCGGTGTCGTGTTCACCTACGCGACAGACCTTTTCGAGGAACACACCGTCGCCGCGCTGGCGCGTGGCTTCGCCGAGATCGTCGCGGCCGTCGCCGCCGATCCCGCGGTGCGGGTGGGCGATATCGACCTGCGCGATGCCAGGGAGAAGGAACGCGAGCTCACCGCCGCGGCCTACGCGCCCGCCCCGTCGGCCAACGGTGCCGCGCTGGCCCAGGAACTCGCCGCAGCGGTGGAAGAGGATCCCGACGCGCCCGCCCTCGACCTGGGCGATACCGAACTCAGCTACCACCAGTTCGACGCCCGCTCCTCACAGCTGGCGCGCTCGCTGATCGCGCGCGGTGCGGGGCCGGGCAACGGTGTCGCGATCCGGCTCGACCGGGGCGCCGAGGCCGCCATCGCCGTGTGGGCGGTGCTCAAGGCGGGTGCGGCCGTGGTGCCGCTGCTCACCATCGACGCGCCGCTACCCGACGGGCTGGAGGTGAAGCTCGGACTGAGCCTCGACATCCTCGACCCGCCCGACGGTCTCGACTGGTACGACCTGGCCGACCCGGCCCTGCGCGCCGAACTGGCCGCCGAGTCGCCGCGTCCCATCGGCTACGCCCACCGCACCCGCGCCCTGCGCGGTGACGACGTGGCCTTCGTCGGTGGTGGCCGGGTGCTGAACTACGACGAGCTGGCCGGTGCGGCCGAGCGGATCGGGCAGCGTACGGGTCTGAATTTCGAATCACGGACCCGCACGGCGGGCAGGCCGGATTCGGTAGCCGGGGTACTGGAACTTGTCGCCGCCGGAATCGCCGGTGCGGCAGTCGTTCTGGGGTCCGGTGACGACGGCGCCGACGAGGTGAGCCATGTGTTCACCGAATCGGCGGTCGCTGTTGCCGAACCAGGGGAAGGTGCCGGTGCGACGATCGTCGCGTTGAGTGAGATGATCGGCAACGCCGGCCGGTCGCAGCAGCGGCGTGCGGTGGCTGGGATGGATGGATAGGTACGAGGTGCGTGCATGACCGGGCAGCGGCGAGTCGACTCCGGCGATCGGATGGGGCTGTCGTGACCAGGGCGTCGCGGGCGTCCGGGACCCGAGCCAGACAGCGGGGCAAGACGCTGCCGCAACTGCTGTCCGTCGCGGTGGAGTCCAACCCGGGTGGGTTGGCGCTGAGCTGGTCCGACGGTGTGTCGGCGCCGGTTCGCCTGACCTACGGCGAACTCGACGAGCGCGCCAACCGGTTGGCCCGGTTGCTGATCGAGCGTGGGGTCGGTCCCGAGGACGTGGTCGCCGTCGGTATCGGCCGCTCACCGGAGTCGGTACTCGCCATGTGGGCGGTGACCAAGGCCGGTGCGGCCTTCCTGCCCGTCGACCCGAACTACCCGCAGGCGCGGGTGTCGCACATGCTCGCCGACGCGGGCGCGGTGGTCGGGCTGTCGATGTCGGCGGCCGTCGATCGCCTGCCCGCCACCGTCGACTGGTTGTGTCTGGACGATCCCTCGGTGCGCCGCGCCGCCGAGGAACACCCCGGCGACCCGGTGACCTTCGCCGACCGGGTGCGCCCGCTGCGGCTGCAGCATCCCGCCTACGTGGTGTACACCTCCGGATCGACCGGTCTGCCCAAGGGCGTCGTGGTCACCCACGCCGGTCTCGCGGGCTACTGCGCCGAGCAACGCGCCCACTACGGCATCGAACCCACCTCGCGCACTCTGCATTTCGCGTCGCCGTCGTTCGACGCCGCCGTGCTGGAACTGCTGATGGCCGTGGGTGCGGGGGCGACCATGGTGATCGCGCCCGCGGGCATCCTCGGCGGTGCCGAGCTGGCCGAGGTGCTGCGCCGCGAGTCGGTGACGCACATGTTCATCACCACCGCCGCCCTTGCCTCGCTCGATCCCACCGGCCTCGACGAACTGGCCGTGGTCACCACCGGTGGTGAGGCGTGTCCGCCGGATCTGATCCGCCGCTGGGCTACCGGCACCCGGCGTTTCCACGATTGCTACGGGCCGACCGAGACCACCATCGTCACCAATATCAGTGCGCCGCTGGAGATCGGCGACACGGTGAACATCGGTGCCCCGCTGCGTGGGGTCACCGAGTACGTGCTCGACGAACGCCTCGTCCGCGTGCCCGACGGCATGATCGGCGAGCTGTACATCGCGGGTAACGGGCTGGCACGCGGCTACCACCGCAGGCCCGCACTCACCGCGTCCCGATTCGTCACCGATCCTTTCGACCCGGCGGGTGGGCGCATGTATCGCACCGGCGATCTGGTGCGCAGACGACCCGACGGCGCCATCGAATTCGTGGGACGCAACGACTTCCAGGTGAAGGTGCGCGGATTCCGCATCGAGCTCGGCGAGATCGACACCGTGCTCACCGCACACGAGTCCGTCGACTTCGCGGTGACCGTCGGCCACGAACTCGACAACGGCACAACGATTCTCGCCGCCTACGTGCATGCCGCGCCGGGTGCCTCGATCGATCTCGACGAGGTGCTCGCCCACGCCAAGGCCGGTCTGCCCGCCCACATGGTGCCGACCGCGCTGACGGTGCTCGACACCATCCCGCTCACGCCCGTCGGCAAGCTCGACCGCGCCGCGCTGCCCGCCCCCACCCTGCGCGCCGCCGAGTTCCGCAGGCCGTCCGGTGCGATGGAGGAGCTGGTCGCCGCGGTCTTCACCGACCTGCTGCACCCGGCCGACCCGATCGGCGCCGACGACGACTTCTTCGCCCTCGGCGGCAACTCCCTGCTCGCCACCCGGGTCGCGGCTCGGCTCGGCGCCGAACTGTCCACCCGTGTTCCGGCCGGGCATGTCTTCGAAAGTCCCACTGTCGCAGGGCTTGCCGCGCTGCTCGAGCCGCTGAAGGGTGCCGGAGGACACGCACCGTTGACCCGGCGTGGCCGGCCCGAGCTGATTCCGCTCTCGCCCGCGCAGCGGCGGATGTGGTTCCTCAACCAGTTCGACCCGAACTCCACGGCCGAGACGATCCCGTTCGCCCTGCGCCTGACCGGGCCGTTCGACGCGCACGCGCTGTACGCGGCGTTGTCGGATCTGGTCGGCAGGCACGAATCCCTGCGCACCTGGTACCCGGTGCTCACCGCCAATGAAACCGCCGACGGCGACGGTGTGGCCGAAGGTGTCGGGCACCAGGTGATCCTGCCCGCCTCCGAAGCGGTGCCCGAGGTGCTCGTAGACAGTTTGTCCGAGGACGAATTGCCGCTCTGGCTGGCCGAATTCGCCGCCAAGGGTTTCGATGTGGCGGCCGGGGTGCCGCTGCGGGTGGCGCTGGCCGAGCTCGGCCCGCGCGATCATGTGGTCGCGATCGCCCTGCACCACATCACCGCCGACGGTGCCTCCATCACCCCACTGCTGCGCGACCTGCTCGGTGCCTACCTGGCTCGGCGCAACCGGTCCCGGCCCAGCTGGGCGCCCCTGCCGGTGCAATACGCCGACTACACGCTGTGGCATCGCGAACTGCTCGGCGCCGAGGACGATCCCGACTCCCTGGCCGCCGCCCAGATCGCCTTCTGGCGCAACACCCTCGCCGCCCTGCCCGACCGCCTCGACCTGCCGACCGACCGTCCGCGGCCCCCCGTATTCAGCGGTCGCGGTGCCGAATTCGGCTTCCAGATCCCCGCCGCCGTGCACACCGCCCTCGCCGACCTGGCCCAACGTACCGGCACCTCGGAGTTCATGGTCGTGCACGCCGCGCTCGCGGTGCTGCTGAGCCGGGTGGCCCACACCGACGACATCGCCATCGGCACCCCGGTGGCCGGGCGCGGTGCCCGCGAACTCGACGACCTGATCGGCATGTTCGTCAACACCCTGGTCCTGCGCACCCAGGTGGACCAGCGGGCGAGCTTCCTCGAGCTGCTGCGGGCGACCAAACGCGCCGACCTGGCCGCGTTCGCCCATGCCGACCTGCCCTTCGAACGGCTCGTCGAGCTGCTCGACCCGGTGCGCTCGCAGGCGCATCATCCGCTGTTCCAGGTGGCGCTGTTCTTCCAGAACCTCGACCTGCCGACGCTGCGGCTGCCCGGCATGGAAGTGGCACCCGTCGAATTCGGTGGCGCGGTCGCACGTTTCGACCTGCAACTGACCGTCGTGCCCGGTACCGATCCGGCCGAACCGATGGCGGCGCTGTTCACCTACGCCACCGATCTGTTCGACGCGGCGTCCATCGAGAACCTGGCCGGCCGCTTCACCCGCCTGCTCTCGGCGGTGACCGCCGAGCCGTCGCTGAGTGTGGCCGAGGTCGACCTGCTCACCGACGAGGAACGTCACCAGAGCATCGTCGCCTGGAACGACACCACCCACCCGGTGGCGCCGGAGCTCGTGCTCGACGCCTATCGCCGTGCGGTGCAGGCACATCCGTCGGCAACGGCGCTGGTGTACGAGGGCGTCGCGCTCACCTATCGGCAGTTCGACGAGCGGGTCAACGCGCTGGCCCGCGTGCTGATCGGTGCGGGTGTCGGCCCGGAAAGCGTTGTCGGACTGGCTGTTCGGCGCTCGCCGAAACTGGTGATCGGCATGTACGCGGTGCTCACCGCCGGTGGCGCCTACGTGCCGCTCGACCCGGATCACCCGGCCGACCGCATCGCCTACATCCTCGACACCGCCCGCCCCGCCTGCGTGGTGAGCACCCGCGCCGACGCCACAGCCCTCCCCACGGGGATCGGCGTGGTGCTGGTCGACGAACTCGACACCACCGGTGTGTCCGTCGAGCCGGTGCGCCCCGAGGAACTCCTCGCCCCGCTGCACCCCGAGCACCCCGCCTACGTCATCTTCACCTCCGGTTCCACCGGCAAACCCAAGGGCGTGCTGATCTCGCACGCCGCCATCCACAACCAGCTGGTGTGGATGCTGGCGAAATACCCCCTGGTCCTGGGCGACGTCTACCTCCAGAAGACCGCGACCACCTTCGACGTGTCCCTCTGGGGTTACTTCCTCCCCTTGCGCGTGGGAGCCACTCTGCTGCTGGCCACCCCCGACGGCCACCGCGATCCGGCGTACCTCATCGATCTCATCGACACCCACCGCGTCACCGTCACCGACTTCGTGCCGTCGATGCTCACGGTCTTCGCGGCACAGGCTCGCGCCGACCGGCCGGAAGTCGAGTCCGCGACGAGCGGGTCGGCACCTGGCGACAACGCTGCCGGTGTGGTCGCCGACGCCACGCAGGCCTCGGGCGGACCCGCCGACTCGGCATCGCCGCGGGGCGTGGCGGGTGGGCTGCCGCAGCGTGTGCCCGGGAATTCCGCGGGGCTCCGAGGTGGTTCGGCGACGAGCGGTGGCGATGCCGGTCAGGCTTCGTCCGGGCTCGGTGGCTCGACGCGGTCCGGTTCGGGTTCGCGACAGGCGCACGGTCTGGGTGGTCCGTCCCCGGCGGCCCCGTCGGGATCCGTCGGGGATCGTGTCACCCGTGAGCGGCTCTTGCGTTCCGCGCTGGCTACCGCGCCCGCTCAGGAGGACGAGCCGCCCGCGTGGTCGCTGCGGGCCTCGCGGACCTCGGCCAACCCGCTGCCCGGGCCGGTCGGAGCCGAGCCTGCCAGCTTGTCGACATTGCGCGACGTGTTCGTGATCGGTGAGGCGTTGCCGCCGGAAACCGTCGATGCCATGGCCGAGGTGTGTTCGGCGCGGCTGCACAATCTGTACGGGCCGACCGAGGCCGCTGTCTCGGTGACCTACTGGCCCGCCAGGGCGGGGGAGCGGTCGGTGCCGATCGGCCTGCCGCAGTGGAACACCCGGGTGTACGTGCTCGACGAGCGGCTGCGGCCGGTGCCGCCGGGCGTCGCCGGTGAGCTCTATCTCGCGGGCGATCAGCTCGCGCGCGGGTATGTCGCGCGGCCCGGTCTCACCGCCGACCGGTTCGTCGCCGACCCGTTCGCCGCCGATTTCGGTGGCTCGGTGACCGGTGCCGCCCGCATGTACCGCACCGGTGACCTGGTGGTGTGGCGCAGGCCGACCGCCGGGGAGCCCCAGCGGCTCGACTACCTGGGACGCATCGACTTCCAGGTGAAGTTCCGTGGCCAGCGCATCGAGCTCGGTGAGATCGAAACCGCGCTGTTGGCAAGTGAATCCGTGAGCCAGGCAGTGTCGGTGGTTGCCGGGACCGAACTGGGCGATCAGCTGGTGGCCTATGTGGTTCCGGCGCCCGGCCACGCCGCCGATCCGGATCGTCTGCTGGCCCTGGTCTCCAAAACGCTTCCGGCGTACATGGTTCCGGCCGCCATCACCGTGCTCGACGAATTGCCACTCAACCCGAGCGGCAAACTCGACCGCAAAGCGCTGCCCACACCACATTTCACCACGCGCGCCTTCCGCGCCCCCGCGACCGCGGCTGAGCGGCTGGTCGCCGCGCTCTACGGAGAAGTGCTGGGGCGCAAGGACATCGGCGCCGAAGACGACTTCTTCGCCCTCGGCGGGAACTCCCTTGTCGCGACCCGGCTGGTCGCCCGTCTCGGCGCCGCCACCGGTAGCCGCATCCCCGTGCGCACCCTGTTCGAGCACCCGACGGTCGCGGCGCTCGCCGCCACCCTCGACCCGGCCGCCGTCGATGCGACGGCGGACACCGTCTCCACCCTCGGCAACCTGGACCGCCCGGCCGAACTCCCACTGTCACCGGCCCAGCGCCGCATGTGGTTCCTCAACCGCTTCGACCAGGGCGCCACCGGCGACGGCACCGCCGCCTACAACCTCCCCTTCGCCCTGCGCCTCACCGGCAACCTGGACGTCGCGGCCCTCACCACGGCCCTGCACGACGTCCTCGCCCGCCACGAGGTCCTGCGCACCGTCTACCCCGACACCGGCGACGGCCCGATCCAGCGGATCCTGCCCGCCGACGACGTCGACCTCGGCATCACGGTCCACCGCATCGGCGAACCCGCCGACCCCTTCGCCACCACCAAGCTCCCGGTCGTGAACATTGCCGCCGGTGCGGATCACCCGACCTCCGGCGTTTCCGGCTTCGGGGACGATCAGCCCGCCGGTGTGGGCGTCGCCGAGTCCGGGTCCGGCGCGGAGCTGGTCGAACAGATCACCGCACTGGCTTCGACCGCCTTCGATGTGACGGCCGAGGTGCCCTTGCGGGTGCGGTTGTTCGAGGTGACCGGTGCCGATCCGGACGCGCCGACGGAATACGTGCTCGCGGTGGTGGTGCATCACATCGCGGCCGACGCCTCGTCGAGGGCGCCGTTGGTGCGCGACATGACCACCGCCTATCTCGCACGGGCGGCCGGTCACGCGCCCGACTGGGCGAGTCTGCCGGTGCAGTACGCCGACTACGCGCTGTGGCAGGTAGACCGGCTGGGCGCCGAAAGCGACCCCGAATCGCTTGCCGCACAACAGGTTGCCTTCTGGCAGGCGGAACTGTCCGGGCTGCCGGACCTGCTGGAACTGCCCGCTGATCGCCCGCGCCCCGCCGTCGCCTCGCTCGCCGGTGACCGGGTGCCGGTGCGGATCGACGCCGACACCCACGCCGGGCTCGCGCGGATCGCGCAGCAGACCGGTTCGACGGTCTTCATGGTGCTGCACACGGCCTTCGCCGTGCTGCTCGCGCGGCTGGCCGGTACCGCCGACGTGGCGGTCGGGACACCCGTCGCCGGACGCGGGGAACGCGAACTCGACGACCTGATCGGCATGTTCGTCAACACCGTCGTCCTGCGCACCCGCTACGACGGGAGCGCGGCCTTCACCGAGCTGCTCGCCGACCAGCGCTCCCGCGATCTGGCCGCCTTCGCCGCCGCCGATGTGCCCTTCGAACGGCTCGTGGAGGTCCTCGATCCGCCGCGTTCCACGGCACGTCACCCGCTGTTCCAGGTCGGCCTGTCCTTCCAGAACGTGGACCACGCCACCCTCGAGCTGCCGGGTCTGCGGATCGCCGCGGTGCCCGCGGATCTCGCGGTCTCGCAATTCGACCTGCACCTGATCGTCGGTGACGGGTACGCCGCGGACGGCACCCCCACCGGTATCGAAGGATTCTTCACCTACGCCACCGACCTGTTCGACACCGCCACCGTGGCCGGGTTCGCCGAGCGGCTGAACCTGCTGCTCGACGCGATCGTGCGTGAACCGGCCCGGGTGGTCGGCGATGTCGATCTGCGCACGGCCGTCGAGCGGGCGAGCGAAATCGTCAGCGGTGCCGCCGATCTCGCGATGCCGACGGGCACCCTCGCCGATCTGCCCGCCGCCGCGCGGCCCGAAGCGATCGCCCTCGTCGCGGACCTGCCCGAGGGCCGTCTCGAACTGACCTATGCCGAGTTCGAGGCGCGCGCGAATCGTCTTGCCCGCCATCTCATCTCGCTCGGTGTCGGCCCGGAGTCGCTGGTCGCGCTCGCCCTGCCCCGCTCGGTGGACCTGGTGGTCGCCATGTACGCGGTGGCTCGTTCCGGCGGCGCCTACGTGCCGATCGACCCGGATCAACCCGCCGACCGCACCGACTACATCCTGCACACCGCAGCCCCGATCTGCGTGCTCACCAACGGCTTCCGTACCGACGCGGCGCCCGTGGTCCGGATGGACCATCCGGCGGTGCAGTCCGCCGATCCGGCCCCGGTGACCGATGCGGATCGTCGCGCGCCGCTGCGTCCGGAGAACACGGCCTACGTCATCTTCACCTCCGGGTCGACCGGGCGACCCAAGGGTGTCGCGGTCCCGCATGCGGCGGTGGTCAACCAATTGCAGTGGCTTCGAGCCGAATTCGAGACGACCGACGCCGATGCGTTCCTGCTGAAGACGCCCGCCACCTTCGACCTGTCGGTGTGGGAGTTCTGGTCGGCGGCCGTCTGTGGTGGACGCCTGGTGATCGCCGCACCCGACGGGCACCGCGATCCGGCCTACCTGGACGCGCTCATCGCCGACGCGGACGTCACCACCCTCACGGCGGTCCCGTCGCTGCTCGACACCTTGGTCGGCTACTGGGAGGCGGCAACGCCCCCGCTGCGCCGCATCCTGGCCATCGGCGAAACGCTGCCCGCGGCGCTGGCGCAGCGATTGCTGAATGCCCTGCCGGGCACCAGGATCGACAACCTCTACGGCCCCACCGAGGCGGCCGTCTCGATCACCGACCATCGGGTGACTTCCGCCGATACCGAGACCGTCCCCATCGGCGCGCCCGAGTGGAACAGCCGCGTCTACGTTCTCGACGAGCGTCTGCGTCCCGTCCCACCCGGCGTGCGTGGCGAGCTGTACCTCGGTGGTGTTCAGCTGGCCAGGGGTTACCTGCGCAAACCGGCCCTCACCGCTGAACGCTTCCTGGCCGACCCCTTCCAGCCGGGTGCCCGGATGTACCGAACCGGCGACCTGGTCGCCCGCACACCGGTGGACAGCGCGTCGCGTGGCGAACTGATCTACCTGGGCCGCACCGACTTCCAGATCAAGGTCCGTGGCTTCCGGGTGGAACCCGGCGAGGTCGAAGCCGCGCTCCTGGGCCTCCCGCAGGTCGCGCAAGTCGCCGTCCTGGCACGCACCGACGCCCACTACGGCGACCGCCTCGTCGCGTACGTGGTGCCGACGGACTCCCGCGCGGCCGAAGGTGGAGACATCACCGGGGCGTCCGGCGGCACCGCTCCAGGGGCGAGCACGTACCCGGCTGTCGGCGGCACCCGCTCTGAATCGGCCGCCGACCGCGCCGCGCATTTCGGTGCTGCCGAGAACTCGGTCGCGGCATCTGCCCCGGCCGTTCGCCCGGAACTCGATGTGGCGCAGGTCAAGTCCGCGCTGCGGGAGAAGTTGCCCGCGTACCTGGTACCCGAGGCATTCGTGGTGCTCGATGCGCTGCCCCGCACCGTCAACGGCAAACTGGACCGCAATGCGCTGCCCGCACCGGTCTTCGAATCCGCCGCTTTCCGGGCGCCCACGACGCCGACGGAACAGTTGATCGCCGGGGTCTACGCCGACATCCTCGCGGTGGACGAAGTCGGTGCCGATGACGACTTCTTCGCCCTCGGCGGGAACTCGCTGCTCGCGACCCGTGCGGCCGCCCGCATCGCCGAGGCGTTGAACCGCGCGGTTGGCGTGCGACTGCTGTTCGAGGCCTCGACGGTCACCGACCTCGCGTTGAGGGTGCACCGGGCCGACGAGTTGTCTGCCGCGCGCCCGGTCGCGGGACCGCGCCCGGCCCAGGTGCCGCTGTCGCTGGCCCAGCAGCGCATGTGGCTGCTCAACCAGCTCGACCCCGACGCGACCGTCTACAACATCCCCGCCGCCATCCGCCTCACCGGCACCCTCGACCTGCCCGCCCTCGAGGCCGCCGTCCGCGACCTGTTCACCCGCCACGAAGTCCTGCGCACCCGCTACCCGGCGACCCCGCACGATCGGACCCGGCAGCCTGCGGCGCTCACCAGGGGAACCGCCGTCGGGCAACCGGCGACCGGTGCGTCGGTGGATGCCAGCACAGCGCACCGTGGCACGGGGACGGCTGGGCAATCGGCGACCGGTGCGTCGGCGGGCGCCAGCACAGGGCATCCCGGCACGGGGACGGCTGGGCAACCGGCGACCGGTGCGTCGGCGGTCGCCACGGCCGGGCGCGGCACCGAATGGGGGCCTGCGCAGGAGGTGCTGACACCGGGCGCGGTCGAACTCGACCTCACACCTGTACCGGTCACCGCCGACGACGTGCTCGCCGAAGTGCGGTGCACCGCCTCGACCGGGTTCGATGTCACCGCCGCGCCACCGGTCCGGTTGCGTCTGCTCCGGCTGAGTGCCGACGAACACGTGTTGGTGTTCGTCGCGCATCACATCGCCGCCGACGGCTTCTCGATGGGCCCGCTCACCAGGGATCTGGTGCTCGCCTACACCGCGCGCACCTCGGGTGCCGCGCCCGCGTGGACGCCCCTGCCCCTCCAGTACGCCGATTACGCGGTATGGCAACGCGATACGCTCGGCGACGAGGCGGACCCGGCATCGATCGCCGCGAACCAGCTCGCCTACTGGACCACCGAACTCGCCGACCTCCCCGACGAGATCGACCTGCCGACCGACCGGCCGCGCCCGGCGGTGCAGTCCTTCGCCGGTGCCACAACAGGTTTCGACATCGACGCCGACCTGCACGCCGGACTCGCCGCACTGGCCCGCCGCGAAGGCGTCACCGTTTTCATGGTCGTGCAGGCCGCGCTCGCCACCCTCCTGGCCCGCCTGTCCGGCACCGACGATGTCGCCATCGGCACCCCGATCGCCGGTCGCGGCGCGCGCGAACTCGACGATCTCGTCGGCATGTTCGTCAACACCCTCGTGCTGCGCAGCCGCGTCGCGGGCGACGAACCGTTCACCGCGCTGCTCGCCGCCACCCGCGACACCGACCTGCGTGCCTTCGCCCACGCCGACGTCCCGTTCGAGCGGGTCGTCGACGCGGTCCGACCGGCCCGCTCGACCAGCAGGCACCCCCTGTTCCAGGTGGCGCTGTCGTTCGAGAACCTCGCCCCGGTGACCGTGGAACTGCCCGGTCTCGCCGTGCACGCCCTCGACGCCCGCACCGCCGACGCCAAGTTCGACCTGCTGCTCACCGTGCGCGAACAGCAGCGCAACGGCGGCATGTACGCCGAATTCACCTACGCCACCGACCTGTTCGACGAATCGACGGTCCGTACCCTCGGCGCCCGTTTCGCACGCCTGCTCGCCGCAGTCGTCGCCGACCCCACCGTGCCCGTCGGCGATATCGACTTGCTCGACGACCAGGAACTCGCCGCGCAGACAACCTTCGCGGGCCCACCCGCCGCGTCGCCGCGCACCCTCGCCCAGCTCATGGGCGACGCCGTCCGCGCCAACCCGTCGGGAATCGCGCTGCGCGGCGAAGGACGCGGCTTCACCTACACCGACCTCGACGCGGCCGCCAACCAGTTGGCCCGTGCGCTCATCGCGCGTGGCGCGGGCCCGGAAGTGCCGGTGGCCGTCGCCATCCGGCGATCGGTGGAATCCGTCCTCGCGCTGTGGGCCATCGCCCGCACCGGCGGGGTGATCGTGCCCATCGACCCCGGCTACCCCCTCGACCGGATCGCGCACATGGTCGCCGATTCGGGTGCGACCCTCGGCGTCACCCTGGCCGCCGAACTGGCCGACCTGCCCGCGTTGCCCGCCGCCGGTGGCTGGGTGGCGCTCGACGACCGCGCGTTCACCGCCGAGGTCGCCGCTAATCCCGGTGTCGGGCTGCGCGAGATCGAGCTCCTCGGCACCGCGCGCCCGGACGGCGCGGCGTACATGATCTACACCTCCGGGTCGACCGGTCTGCCCAAGGGCGTCGTGGTCACCCATGCCGGTGTCGCCAACTTCTGCGCCGAACAGGTCGAGCGCTACCGGCTCGACAAGTCCACGCGCGCACTGGCATTCGCCTCGCCATCGTTCGACGCGTCCATGCTGGAACTGCTGCTCGCCCTCGGTGGTGCGGGCACGCTCGTCGTCGCCCCGGCCGACAGTGTCGGCGGCACCGACCTGGCCGAACTGATCCGCACGGAAGGGGTGACCCATGCCTTCCTCACCCCGACCGTGCTCGCCACCCTGGAGCCCGAGGGCCTGCCCGACCTGCGCGTCCTGATCGTCGGCGGCGAGCACCTGCCCGCCGACCTCGCCGCCGGATGGGACGCGCTGCCGCAGCGCCGCCTGCACAACGCCTACGGCCCCACCGAGGCGACCATCGCCGCCACGATCAGCGCACCGCTGCACGGCACCGACGTGCACATGGGCGGACCGATCCGTGGCATCCGCGCACTGATCCTCGATCCGCGCCTGCACCCGGTGCCCGAAGGCACCACCGGTGAGCTCTACGTGGGCGGTATCCAGCTGGCCCGCGGTTACCACGAGCGGGCGGGCCTCACCGCCACCCGCTTCGTCGCCGACCCGTACGGGCCGGCCGGGTCCCGCCTCTACCGCACCGGCGACCTCGTCCGCCGTCGCGGCGAGGTGCTGGAATTCGTGGGCCGCAACGACTTCCAGGTGAAGATCCGCGGCCTGCGCATCGAACTTGGCGAGATCGATGCCGTGCTGGCCGGCGTCCCCGGCGTCGGCTGGGTCACCACCGTCGGTCGCGACAACGGCACCGGATCCACCATGCTGGTGTCATACGTGCAGGGCACCGACCTGGAACCGAGCGCGCTCACGGCCGCCGCCGCCAAGGTGCTACCGGACTACATGGTGCCCGCCGCCGTCGTCGTGCTCGACGACCTGCCGCTCACCCCGAGCGGCAAACTCGATCGCCGCGCCCTGCCCGATCCGGTGCTCGGCCGCCGCGAGTTCCGGTCGCCGCGTAGCTCGGCCGAACGCGCTGTCGCCCGCGTGATCGGTGAGGTGCTCGGCCACGACCGGGTCGGTGTGGACGACGACTTCTTCGCCCTCGGTGGCGACAGCATCACTGCCATCCAGGTGGTGTCGCGGGCCGCCGACGCGGGCGTCACCCTCCGTCCGCGCGACCTGTTCGCCGCGCGCACCGTGGCCGCTCTCGCCGAGCGCGCGCAACTCACCGCCGAGGCGACCACCCGCACCGGCGCCTTGCCGCTCACCGCCACCGCCGCCCAGCTCCTGGAAGCGGGGGAGCAGGCCGTCGAACCACGCGCACTGCTGCTCGACGTGCCTGCCGACTGCCCCCACGAGGCCGTCGCCGCCGTCGCGGCCGCGGTGATGAACCAGCACCCCATGCTGTGGGCGGTCCTCGACCGCACCGAACCCGACCCGGTACTGCGCATCCCGCCGCCTGCGGAACGCACCGGCGGCGCCTTCCGCAGACTGGCCGGTGAGGACGGCGAGGCCTCGCTGCCCGTGGACGACATCGTCGCCGCCGCGGCCGCCGCGCTCGACCCCGACGAGGGTCGCAACATCCACTTCATCCTCACCGGCGACGGCCCGTCCACCCTCGTCGTGGTCGCCAACGCGCTCGTGCTGGACGAGGTTTCCTGGCGAGCCGTGGTCGATCAGCTCACCACCGCCTGGAGCCGGGGCCGTCACGCCGCACCCTCGGCGCCCGACGCGGGTCTCGACGACCTGATCCGCCGCCTCGCCGACTACCCGTCCTCGCCCGCCGCCCGCGCCGAACGCGAGTACTGGCACCGCGCCGTGCGCGCCAGGGTGGCCGATTCGGGCGACCTGCGCCAGCGCCGCCGGGTATCGCTGAGCATCACCGGCGAGGGCACCGCCGCCGTCGGCACCGTCGCCGAGGCCTACCGCGCCACGGTCGACGAGGTGCTGCTCACCGCCGTCGCCCTCGCACTGCACACCGCAGCCGATTCGGCGGCCGTCCGCGCGATCGGCAGCGTCGTCCGGCTGCGCGCCGACCAGCGCGTCCTCGGACGGCACGACGCGGAGAACGTGGTCGGCGGATTCACCACCGACTTCCCGCTCGCCCTCCGCCTCGACGGCGTGGACCCGGCCGACGCGCTTGTCGGTGGCCCCGCCGCGGGCACGGCCCTGTCCCAGATCAAGGAACTGTGCCGCACCGTGCCCGCCCACGGCGCCGGCTTCGGACTGCTGCGCTACCTCGACGCCGACGCGGCCGACACCGTGCGCACCGTCGACCGCGGCCGCTTCGCGCTCCGGGTGCGCGACCTACGACCCGCCCGCGTCCACACGGACGTGGCCGTCGACGACCTGGTCCTCGTACTCACCGTCGACGCCACCGCCGACGGCATGGTCGCCCGCTTCGACTACGCCGCAACAGTTCTCGATGCCGAAGCGGTGAAGCACTTCGCCGAGCACTGGATCCGCGCCCTGGGCGGACTCGCCGAACACGGCCTGCGACCCGACGCGGGCGGATTCACCCCGTCGGACTTCGCCCTGGTCCGCCTCGGCCAGACCGAACTCGACCGCCTGGTGCGCCGCTACCCCCGGCTCAGCGACATCTGGCCGGTGACACCGCTGCAGTCCGGGATGCTGTTCCATGCCCTGCTCGCCGAGAACTCGGTCGACCCCTACATCACCCAGTTCGTGCTCGACCTCGACCCGGCCGTCGACACCGAACGCCTGCACACCGCTGCCCAGACCGTGCTCGACCGGCACGACAACCTGCGCGTCGCCTTCGCCACCGACCCGTCGGGCACACCGCTGCAGGTGGTCCTCGACGACGTGGACGTGCCGTGGCAGGTGATCGATGCCGACGAAGCCACCTACGAACGCATCCGAAGTGCCGACCTGGCAACACATTTCGACATGGCCGTGGCGCCACAGCTGCGTTTCACCCTGGTCCGCACACCCCAGCGCGCACACCTGCTGGTGACCAGCCACCACATCCTCATCGACGGCTGGTCGATGCCGCTGCTGCTGCAGGAACTGCTCGCCGCCTACACCGTCGGACGCACCCGTCGCCTGCCGAAACCGGCGCCGTACCGCGACTACCTGGCCTGGCTCACCGAACAGGATCTCGACGCCGCCCGGCAGGCCTGGCGTGGCGCGCTCACCGGCCTGGCCGAACCGACCCCGCTGGCCCCGGTCGAGAAGGGCCGCGAAATCGCCTCGGGCACCGGGGAAACCGGCTTCGCCCTCACACCTGCCGACACCGCGGCGCTGACCCGGCTCGCCGCCGACCTCGGCG
Source organism: Nocardia sp. NPDC023733 (assembly GCF_040639775.1). NCBI lineage: Bacteria > Bacillati > Actinomycetota > Actinomycetes > Mycobacteriales > Nocardiaceae > Nocardia > Nocardia sp. NPDC023733. The sequence goes on from NZ_JBFAAN010000007.1 coordinate 149,039, forward strand.
TCACGGTGAACACCGTGGTGCAGGCGGCCTGGGGTCTGCTCATCGCCCGCCTCGTCGATCGCGACGACGTGGTGTTCGGTGCCACCGTCTCGGGCAGGCCCGCCGCGCTGCCCGGCGTGGAACGCATGGTCGGGCTGTTCCTCAACGCCATTCCGGTGCGGGTGCGGGTGCGGCCCGAGCACACCGTCGCCGAACTGCTGCGCACCCTGCAGGACGAGCAGGCCGCCCTGTTCGACCACCACTACCTCGGTCTCGGTGAGATCCAGGAGATCGTCGGTGTCGACGCGCTGTTCGATTCGCTCGTGGTGTTCGAGTCGTTCCCCGTCGACCGGGCGGCGATCGACCGGGCCGCCAGTGGGTCGGCCGCGATCACCGGTCTCGACGCGACCAACGGCACCCACTACCCGCTCACCGTGCAGGTGGTGGCGGGTGACCAACTGCGCGTGTCGGTGAAGTACCTGCGCGACGTGTTCGACGCCTACACCGCACACCTGCTGTCCCAGCGGTTCTCACTGCTGCTGGCCCGCTTCACGGCCGACCCGCAGTCCCGCCTCGGCGCACTAGACGTGCTGCTGGCCGACGAACGCGGCACCCTCACCACGCTCAACGCCACCGACGCACCGGAACTGCTCGACGACTCGACGCTGCTGACGCTGTTCGACGCCCAGGTGGCCCGCACACCCGACGCGGTCGCGGTGATCGACGGTGAGCACAGCTACACCTACGAGCAATTCGACGCCAGATCACGGAAACTGGCCGCCGCGCTGAGCGCGCTCGGAGCCGGTCCGGAGGTGCTGATCGCGGTCGCCATACGGCGCGGTATCGACCTCGTCACCAGCATCTACGCGGTGTTGCGCACGGGGGCGGCCTACGTACCGGTCGACCCGGACCATCCGGCCGAACGCACCGAACGCGTGCTCGCCGCCGCGGCACCGCTGTGTGTGCTCACGACCACGGGCACCGGATTCCACAGCAGCGCAAGGATCGTCGAGATCGACACCCTCGCCCCCGCGTCCGCACCGCTGGCCGAACCGGCGCCGGACAACCTCGCCTATGTGATCCACACTTCCGGCTCCACCGGAAAACCCAAGGGCGTCATGCTCACCCACCGTCAGCTCGTCGCCCAGTTCCGCTGGGCGCAACGCGACTACCTGCACAGCCCCGGCGATGTGGTGCTGCACAAGACACCGGTCACCTTCGACATCTCCACCTGGGAACTGCTGTGGCCGTTGCAGACCGGTGCGGCGGTGGTCATCGCCCGGCCCGACGGTCATCGCGACCCCGACTACCTCGCCGAGGTCATCACCGAAAATTCCGTCACCACCGTGCACTTCGTGCCATCCATGCTCGACGCCTTCCTGACCGACCGCCGCGCGGGCGAACTGCCGTCGCTGCGACGGGTATTCGCCGCCGGCGAGGCACTGCAGGCACCGACCGCACGCCGGTTCGCGGAGGTGCTCCCCGGAGCCGACCTCGTCAACTGGTACGGCCCGGCCGAGGCCACCGTCGTCACGGCGACCGAAGTAGCTACGGGGGAGCACATCCCGATCGGCAAGCCGGTCGCCAACACGCGCGTCCACGTACTCGACCGGCACCTGCGGCCGGTCCCGCCCGGCATCGCGGGCGAGCTGTACCTCGAAGGCGTGCAGCTGGCGCGCGGGTACCTCGCCGCGCCGGCGCTCACCGCCGAACGGTTCGTCGCCCACCCGGGTGGCGGCAGGCTCTACCGCACCGGCGACGTGGTCCGGCTCGACGCCGACGGCGCACTGGAGTACCTGGGGCGCAGCGACTTCCAGGTGAAACTCCGGGGCCAGCGGATCGAGCTCGGTGAAGTCGAAGCGGTCCTGCGCGGGCATCCGGCGGTGCGGCACGCCGCCGTCACCCTGGTGCACGGTCCGACCGGTGACCGCCTCGTCGGCTATGTCGTCCCCGCCGAAACGCCTGTCGAGCAGCCGGGAACCGCCACCCCGGCGGCGGGCTACTCCATCGAAAGCGGTGCAGGTACAGGTGGATTGGACGAAGCCGAAGTGCTGTCCTATGCCCGCACCGCGCTCCCGGCGTACATGGTCCCCGCCACGCTGGTCGTGCTCGCCGCGCTGCCGCTCAACGCCAGCGGCAAGCTCGACCGCAAAGCCCTACCCGTCCCGGCGGCGACCACCCGGCCCTACCGGCCACCGACCACCCCGGTCCAGCGCGCGGTCGCCGAGGTCTTCGCCGAGGTGCTCGGCGCGGGCAAGGTCGGCCTCGACGACGACTTCTTCGAGCTCGGCGGCAACTCGCTCGTCGCGACCAAGGCCATCAGCAGGCTACGCACCCGCGTCGGCGCCGACGTGCGCGTGCAGTGGTTCTTCAGCGACGCCACCGTGGCCGCGCTCGCCGAACGCATCGACGCCACCCAGGCGGGCGCCGGTGACTACGACCTCGAATCCGACGACGCCCTCGGCGTGCTGCTGCCCATCCGCAACCGCGTGCCGCACGGCACCGAAGCGGGTGGCCCGCTGTTCTGCGTGCACCCGATGTACGGGCTGGCCTGGTGCTATGCCGGGCTGGCTCAATACATTCCGGCGCGCCGACCGATCTTCGGTCTGCAGTCACCCGCGCTCAGCGAGTCCGGGTACCTGCCGGGCACCCTCGCCGCGATGGCCCGCCGCTACGTCATCGAGATCAAAGCCGTCCAGCCACAGGGCCCCTACCGGCTGATGGGCTGGTCGCTCGGCGGTGTGCTCGCCCACGCCGTCGCCACCGAACTGCAGGCGGACGGCGAGCAGGTGAGCATGCTCGCCATGCTCGACTCGCACCCCGACATCGACGTCCCCGATTTCCACACCGCCGTGCGCGACGCGCTGGCCGAACTCGGGGTCGACCTGAGCGCCGCCGTGGCGACCAACGGGGTGCGCGAACTCAGCGACGAGGCGCTGGCCGCCCTGCACGCGATCATCCCGGCCAACATGGCCGTGCTCACCCCCGAACGGGTGCGCCGCATCTATCGCAGCGCGGTGCGTTCGGCGGAACTGATCGCCGAGCACCGGCCCGCCGTATTCCGGGGCAGGCTGGAGTATTTCAGCGCCCTCGGACACGAGAAGGCGGCCGCGAACTGGGCCCGGTATGTCGACGGCGAAATCCGTGATCGGCCCATCGCCGTGGTGCACGATCAGATGACCTCACCGCAGGCACTCGCCGAGATCGGGCCGCGGCTCGCGGAGCTGCTCGACGCGGGTGACCGGGCAACCGGGCCGCGATGAGGCGGCTGTGGCTGATGCGGCATGATGTGACCGCGCTGTTGTAACGATTACTACTGTTGTATCGAGTGCATAACCCGTAAGGTTCTGCCGTGGTGCAACTACGCCCCGGGAAACCGGGTGCGGACCGAGTCGGAATTCGAGACGAAGCGAAGGTGCGAAAGTGATCCGTCGGCACACCCGGCGTCGTGGCCTCCGAGCCGCGGCGATGATCGCGGCAACGGCAGTGGCCGCCGGACTGTTGTCCGGCCTCGGCATCGCACCGGCTTCGGCCGACCCGATCATCGATTCCAAGAGCCTGCTCGCCAACCCGGTCTCCGAGGACGGTTCCAAGATCGTCAAGGCCGAGGTGAAGGATTCGCGCAGCCTGCGGTTGCACGTGTACTCGGCGGCCATGGACCAGAACATCATCGTCGACGTGCAGCGTCCCGCCGACGCCTCGGTCCCGCGCCCCACCCTGTACCTGCTCAACGGTGCGGGCGGCGGCGAGGATTCGGCGTCCTGGGTCGCCAAGACCGACGCGCTGGAATTCCTGTCGGACAAGAACGTCAACGTGATCCAGCCGATCGGTGGCTCCTGGAGCTACTACACCGACTGGATCAAGGACGACCCGGTCGTCGGCCGCAACAAGTGGAAGACCTTCTTCACCGAGGAACTGCCCCCGCTCGTCGACGGTGCGCTCGGCACCAACGGTGTGAACGCCATCGCGGGTCTGTCGACCTCCGGCACCACCGTTCTCGCGCTGCCGATCGCCAAGCCCGGCCTGTACAAGGCGGCCGCGGCCTACAGTGGCTGCGCGCAGACCTCCGACCCGGTCGGTTCGGAATTCGTGAAGCTCACGGTCGAGACGTGGGGCGGCGGCGACACCATGAACATGTGGGGCCCGCAGGGTTCCGAGGAATGGGTCAAGAACGACCCGTACGTGAACGCCGAAGGCTTGCGCGGCGTGGAACTCTACGTCTCCACCGGCAACGGCCTGCCCGGACCGTACGACACCCTCAACGGCCCCTACGCACTGCCCGGTGCCTACGGTCTGGCCAACCAGATCGTCATCGGCGGCATCATCGAGGCGGGCACCAACTACTGCACCAACAACCTGGCCAACCGGCTGAAAGAGCTGAACATCCCGGCCACCTTCAACTTCCGTCCCAACGGCACCCACTCGTGGGGCTACTGGCAGGACGAACTGAAGCTGTCGTGGCCGACGCTGGCCCGGGGGCTCGGCCTCTAAGTTCCCCACGATTCACTCGAACCGTCCCGCTCGCACCGTCGCGAGCGGGACGGTTCGCGTTTGCCCGACTTCGTCACGCCGTTTGCGAATTGTGGTTAACTTAGGTTGACTGGTCCAGCGCCGTTGCGGACGGCGCCGAACCGTCGACGACGGTTCGCGCAACGGGAAGTGAGCAACGTACATGGTCGCCGATCGCAGGGAGTCCCACAGCGGCCCCGAGCAGGCGACCACCCAGGCCAAGGTGGTCCGCCGCAGGCCCAAGGACCGCAAGATGCAGATCATGCGCGCCGCCGCCAGGGCGTTCAGCGCGCGCGGCTACTACCCGGTGGGCGTCGACGAGATCGCGGCCGAGGTCGGCATCTCCGGGCCCGCGCTCTACCGGCACTTCGCCAACAAATACGCACTGCTCGTCGCCGCCGCCGAAGAGGGCGCACGTGGGCTGCGCGATGTGGCGAAAGCAGCCGATGACCCGGCGCTGAGCCCGCACGACCGGCTCGACGCGCTGCTCACCGCCGTGGCCGAGCACAATATCGACATCCGGCGCGAAGCCGGTCTGTACCGCTGGGAACGTCGCTACCTCGAGCGCGAGGACCGCGTCCGCATCCGCGCGTTCTACCGCGAACTCGAGGCCATGGTCGCCACGCCCATCGCGGAATTGCGGCCGGACGCGAGCCCCGAGGACATCACGCTGCTCGCCGTCGGCGCACTCAGCGCCCTGGCGAGCATCGCCGCGCACCGCACCACACTCTCGCATTCGCGCATGCTCGCCCTACAGCTCGACATGGCCTGGTCCATCGTGCGCGCCGACCTGCCGCCCGCACCGGCGCCGGCCGAGCCGGGCAAGCAGAATCGTGGGCTACCGGTGACATCGAAACGTGAACAGCTGCTCACCGAGGCGATCCGCATCTTCGGCCGCAACGGCTACCACGAGTCGGGTATCGAGGAGATCGGCGCCGCCGTCGGCATCAACGCCTCCAGCGTGTACCGCCACTTCGACAGCAAAGCCGACCTGCTCGCCGCGGCCTTCCACCGTGCGGGCGACCGCCTCGCCGTGGGGATCAGCGAGGCGCTCGCGCAGTCGAACGACCGCGCCGACGCCGCCCGTCGCATCGCCGACGAGCACGCCCGCCTCACCTTCGCGACGCCGGAGATCATGCCGGTGTACTACGCCGAGTTCAGCAATCTGCCCCAGGCCGAACAGCATCGGCTGCGTGCGATCCAGCGCCAGAACATCCTCGAATGGGCCAACCTGCTCGACGGCGACCCGATCGAGGCGCGGTTCCGGGTGCATGCCGCGATCGGTCAGATCATCGACGTGGGCAGGCTGCTGCGCTTCGACTCCCGGCCCGAACAGCTCGCCCGGCTCGGCGCGCTCACCAGCGCGGTGCTGCTCGGCGGGCAGTCAGCGCCCGTGGCGTAACCGGAACGCCGCCTTGGCCAGGCGCAGATGTCCCGGCCTACGATCGAACGTCGACAGGCGCACCGGCGCGCGGAAACGTCTGCGTGCGATCGACATCGTCCGGCTGAATTCCTGCAGACCCTGCGCGCCGTGGCTGTGCCCCTGCCCGTACTCGCCGACCCCGCCGAACGGAAGAGCCGGGATACCGGTGAAAGCGGTCGACGAATTCACCGTCACCACACCGACTTTCAGCTGTGCGGCGATGAACTCGGCGCTGACGATATCGCGGGTGAACACGGTGACGGCGATGCCGTTGCCCGCCGCGTTCACCCGGGTCACCGCATCGGCCAGGTCCGACACCCGGTTCACCACCAGCACCGGGCCGATGCCCTCGCCGGTGATCGCGATGCTCTCCTCCGGCACCTCGGCGAGCACGATCGGCTCCACATACGGGTCACGGAAGGAGTCGAGTCCGCCGAGCACGGCGTGCCCGCCGCGGGCGATGGCATCGCGCACCTGGGAGCGCACCACGTCGACCTGGTCGGCATTGATCATCGGGCCGTAGGCAGCACGGTTGTCGGCGCCGGGCCGCAGCTTGGCGGCCCGGTCGGCGGCGCGGGCGAGGAAATCGTCGAAGACCGAGTCGGCCACATAGCAGCGCTGGATACCCGAGGCGTTCTGGCCGGAATTGGCCATCGCCCCGAACACCGCGGCCTCGGCGGCTTCGTCGAGAGCGGCGTCGACGTGCACGATCATGCTGCCCTTGCCGCTGTGCTCGACGACCACCGGCGTGAGCGAGCGCGCACACTGCGCGATCACCTCGCGGCCACCGGCCTCGGGACCGGCGTAGGCGATCTTGTCCACCTCCGCGCCGCACAGCGCTGTCGCGGTGCGCGCGTCGCCCGTCACGGCCTGCAGCACCGGATAATCGGGTACCACGCGCGACCAGCTCGCGGCCAGCCAGAGGCCGACGCCGGTGGTGATCTCGTGCGGTTTGAACACCACCGTGTTCCCGGCGGCCATGGCATAGGCGATGGAACCCATCGGCGTGAACACCGGGTTGTTCCAGGCACCGAGCACGCCGATCACACCGAGCGGCAGATAACCCACCGACGCGTATTGATTGCGGGTGAACCAGCCCGAACGCAATCGTTTGCGACCGAGTGCGCGTTCGGCATTGCGCGCGGCCCAATCCAGGTTCTCCACCGCGAGCATCACCTCGAGCGCGGCATCGGCCTCCGGCTTACCCGTCTCGTTGCGCAGGATCTCGACCAATTCGCCACTGCGCCGGGCGATATGGCTTCGCCAATCCAGCAGCAGGCTGCGGCGTTCACCGAAATCCAGTTCCCCCCACCAGTTCTGTGTCGCCCTCGCGGTGCGGACCGCGCGCGTGACCTCGGCACCGCCCTGCACCGGATATTGCGCGAGCTGTTCGCCGGTGCGCGGATCGAACGACATCAGCAGATCGGTACGGCCCGGCAATGCGGCGGCCGATTCGGCCATGGTCACCTCCCTCTACCCGGATGCCAGGGTATGGGCGTGTCGTCGCGGCGACAAGGAATCGGACCGAATCTTCCCGGGCCCGCTCAGTCCCGACCCGGAAAATCGCCGGACCGGTAACATCGCGCCGAACGGTATGGATCACTTACCGGGAAGAAAAATTCCGTGGCGCGCCCGTTCGATCGGCGCCGCCGCGGCCGATGGTGGAGAGTTGATGCCGAGTTCTATCTCAGTGGATTCGCCCGTGGGTGGCGTCGCGTCGCACGGCGGTGAGCCCGCCGTGCTCGTTTCCGACGTGCGCAAATCCTTCGGCGACGTGCACGCGCTGCAAGGCATCAGTTTCCAGGCCGAGAAGGCCAGCGTGCTCGGCATCCTCGGACCCAACGGCGCGGGCAAGACCACAACGGTCAAAATCCTGTCCACGCTGCTGCGCCCCGACTCCGGCACCGCCGTCGTCGCCGGGCACGACGTGCTCACCGACGCCGCGGGCGTGCGCCGCTCGATCATGATGACCGGCCAGTACGCCGCGCTCGACGAGAACCTCACCGGACGCGAGAACCTCGAACTGTTCGGTCGCCTGATGGGTTTGACCAAGTCGGCCGCCCGCAAGCGCGCCGAGGTGCTGCTCGAGGAATTCGACCTGGTCAGCGCCGGTAAACGGGCCGTGCGCAACTACTCGGGCGGTATGCGTCGCCGGGTCGACATCGCCTGCGGGCTGGTGGTCCGCCCCGAGGTGGTGTTCCTCGACGAACCGACCACCGGGCTCGACCCACGCAGCCGTCAGGGCGTGTGGGATCTGGTGACGGCACTGAAGAACCAGGGCATCACCGTGCTGCTCACCACGCAGTACCTCGAAGAAGCCGACGTGCTCAGCGACAACATCATCGTCATCGACAAGGGCACCGTCATCGCCGAAGGCACCGCCGACCAGCTCAAGGCCAAGACCGGCGGCAGCTATTGCGAGATCATCCCGCTCGACCTCAGCCGCATCGCGGCCGCCGTGCAGGCCCTCGGTGATCTGGTCCCGGCCGCCGTCGCCGCCGAGATCGCGGGTGCCGACAAGCTGTCCATCCCCGCGCCCGACGGCGCGGCCACCCTCGCCGAGGCGCTGCGCAGGCTCGACAACGCGGGCATCGACCTGGCCGACATCGCCCTGCGCCGCCCCTCCCTCGACGACGTGTTCCTGTCGATCACCGGTCATTCGGGCGGCCACTAGTGAGCGTGTCGACCCCCGCGGCGACGGGGTTGTTCGCCGACCTACCCCAGGTGCACCAGAGCAGTTTCGCGCAGTGGCGCGCGCTGACCGGTCGCATCGTGCGGACCATGGCGACCAAGGGCGAACTGATCGTCGCCGTGCTCACCCCGCTGGTGGTGACCGTCGCGTTCTACCTGCCGCTGCGCTACGTGATGAAGGTGCAGGGCATCGATTACGCCCAGTACGTGATGCCCATCATCGTGCTGCAGACCATGGCGATGACCATGATGTCGAACGCCCAGCTCGCGGCGTTCGAGGCGCTCACCGGGTTGAGTACCCGGTTGCAGACCATGCCGATCGGGTCGCTGGTTCCGCTGATGTCACGCATCTGCGCCGGGCTCGTCCGGTCGGTGGTCTCGCTGGTCGCGACCGTCGGCTATGGGTACATGATCGGCTTCCGGTTCACCGGTGGCTGGCTGCAGGCCCTGGCGTTCTGCGGATTCGCGCTGGCGGTCGGTGTGGTGCTCACCCTCGGTGCCGACGCGCTGGGCAGTCTCACCAAGAACCCCGAGGCGCTCAGCCAGGCGCTCACCCTGCCGATCCTGATCTTCGGCATGATGTCGACCGGGTTCGTGCCCGAGAACAGTTTCCCCACCTGGGCGCGCGGGTTCGCCCGCAATCAGCCGATCTCGCAGTGGGCGCAGACGCTCAGCGACATGGCCGCCGGTCAGCTGTCGTGGGCGGGCACCTGGGTATCGCTGGTGTGGCTCGGCATCGCGGCAGTTGTATTCCTCCCACTGGCAGTGTGGGCGAGTGTGAGGCGATCATGACGACAACGGAAACGGCGGCCCAGCTGCCGGTGGTGCACGCCAAGCCGGAGAGTTCGGTGTCGGTGTGGTTCAGCCACAGCCTCATCCAGACCAAACGACTGCTGATGGTGTGGTTGCGTGACCCGTCGACCACCATCCAGACCATCGCGTACCCGGCCGTGACGCTGCTGATGTTCCGCATCGTCCTCGGTGACTCCATCACCGCCGCCACCGGCACACCGAGCATCTACGGCCAGGCCGCGCTGCTCACGCTCGTCGCGGCGATGACCGGTGCGGTGGTGAGTGCGCTCGGCTTCAAACGCGAGAAGGCCTCGGGCCTGCTCAGCCGCTTCTACACGATGCCGCTGAACAAGGCGTCGCTGCTCACCGGGCGCCTGATCGCGGAGGCGTTGCGCATTCTCATCACCACGGTGATCGTGCTGCTCGTCGCCGTACCGCTGGGCTTCCTCTTCATGGAGGACCCGCTCACCAATATCGCGCTGGTCTGCGTGCCGATCCTCTTCGGGCTCGGGTTCGCGGTGATGGTGACGGCGCTGGCGACCATCACCGAGGGCGTGATGCTCATCAGCCTGATCGGCATCCTCAACACGCTGCTGATGTTCTTCAACACCGGTTTCGTCCCGATCATCGCCTACCCAACGTGGTTGCAGACCGTGGTCGCGAACCAGCCGATGAGCTGTGCGATCGACGCGATGAAGGGGCTGTCCTACGGCGGTCCTGTCGCGGACCCGCTGCTCAAGACGGTGCTGTGGACGGTGGGGATGATCGCGGTGTTCGCCTACCCGGCCATTCGCGGCTACAAGAAGGCCGCCGAGACCGCGTAGTTCTGTGGAAGGCCGCGCCGTTGCCCGGCGCGGCCTTTCTCATGCCGGTGCCGCGAACGGGTAGTCGACCCAGCGGTTGCGGTTGGTCCAACCGACCAGGTCGTAGCGCCAGCGGAACGGCCAGGTGTGGGCGACGGTGTTGAACAGCACCGCGCCCAGGGCGGTGTAGTCGTCGTGGGCCGACAGCAGTGCGCGTCGGCCGCGTTCGGATTCGGTGAAGAACGCCTCGAACATGGCGATCGACTGGTCGGTGGTGAGCCTGCCGAGGCCCCACAGGCCACGCATCCGCATCCAGTACACCGCTCGCGCCTGCCACGGCCACAGCGCCTCGACGGGGTCGGTGCCCTGCTGCACGGCCGAGACGGCGGTGTCGATGAGGGCGAGCGAATCGGCCACGCTGTAGCCGGTGCACGGGTGCATCATGCCGCCGCGGGAACCGAACGGGATCGCCGCCGCGGCGCCCTTCTTCGGTGGCGGCTGGTCGAGCGGGTAGTGGGCGGCCTCGTGCGGTTCGTCGCCGGTGAGCCGAATACCGTGGGCGGCAAGACGATTCAACGTCCGCTTGCGCAGTTCGTGCTGGGGCATACCGCCGCGCAGGCCGAGGCTGGTCTCTTCGAAGATGACGGTTCCGTCGCCGAGCGGCACCGCGTACAGGAACGACGGCGGCTCGTCCGGACCCGCACCGTTCTCCGGTCGCCAGTCCAGCAGCAGACCCTCGCCGTCACCCACCATCGGCGCCGCGGTCTCGGCATCGACGAAGATCCCGTGCGCCGACGCCGCCCGCCGCTTGCCGAGCGTCGGCAGCCCACGGGTGTCGAACACCGTGCCCGCCGAGATCACCGTCCCGTCGGCCAGCTCCACCTCGTGCTGGTCCACCCGCCCGGCCCGCTGCGCGAACACCGTCGCGTCGTCGAGCGCGAGCGCCGCGTGCAACCCCGCCTTCGACAGCACACAGTAGGCCCGCTCGATCCGGTGCTCGGTCTTGGTCCACACCGTCGGCGCCGCGATCCGCTGCGCGACGGCACTCTCGGGCAACCAGCCCGGCAGCTCGTCCACCCAGCACGAGAACGTCGGCGGAAACAGCCGCTCCGGCCGCGGATCCACCGCCGCAACCCGCAACCCGGCCCCGGCAGCCCGATGCGCCAACCCCCGCCCAGCCGGCCCCAACCCGACCACGCAAATATCGAACTCCCGCACACTCACCCCCGCATTCAATCCACACCCCACACCCGGGCGCAAGGAGACGTGACCGGTGTCCCGGTGTCAGTCCTCGAGGGCGAGGGCCTGGCGGAGGGTGAGGCGGCCCTGGGTTTGCATGAGGGAGCGGCGGTAGATCTTTTCGGCCACGATGACGATGGCGTAGGTGGCTGCGGCCATCAGGGTGAGGGCGATGAGGGGTTCCCACCAGGCGGCGGTGCCTTCGGCCAGGCGGCTCGGCATGGCGATGATCGAGGTGATGGGGACGTAGGAGGCGATCACGCGGGCGGTTCCGGAGAGGAAGATGCCCGCGAACAGCACGATCATGATGAGCATCGACAGGGGAGTGGAGGTGGACTGCAGGTCCTCGCTGCGCGTCGACAGGGAGCCGGCCACCGCCCACAGGCTGGCCAGGGCGAGGAAACCGACCACGAAGAACACGATGAACCAGCCTGCGGCCCCGGCGATCCGGCCGAGCTGGTCGGCCTTGCCGAGGAAGACCAACCCGCCGAGCCCGGCGACCACGAACAGCACGAGCTGCCCGAACGCCAGCACCGCGTTGCCGACCACCTTGCCGATCAGCAACTGCCGCAACGGGATCGCGCTCGCCAGGATCTCGACGATGCGGTTCTGCTTCTCCTCGATCACACTCTGCGCGATCGACATCCCGAACAGCAGCGACGCCAGATAGAAAAGGAACGCGAAGACGAACGCGACGATCTTGGCCAGCCCCGGATCGATGGCGTTCTTCTCCAGCAGCGTGTAATCCACACCGGCGCCCTGAGCGAGTTCGTCCATGGTGACACCGGCAGCGGCGGCATTGCGCTGCAAGGCCAACTGCTGGGCGGCGGCGGTGATGTAGGTGGCGGCGGCGTCGTTCTCGGCGGTCTTGCCGATCAGCTGCCAGCCGTCGGGCTCGGCGGCGACCAGGCCGACATCGACCGCACCGTCGCGCACCTGCTGTTCGACAGCGGCACGGTCGGCTACCGCCTGCCCGGTGAAGCTGACGTCCTTCTCGGCCCCCAGCTCGTTAGCCCGGTCGAGCACCACTACGGCAGCCGTTCCGGTGATCGCGACATCGACCTTGTCGGGCCTGCTGTTGAGGAACCCGCTCACCGCCACCGACGCGATGATCGCCACGATGGTCACCACCGTAGAGACCACGAAATTGCGATCCCGCAGCTTCACCACGATCTCGCGAGCCGCGACGATCCGCCACACCCCCGTCATGCTGCGCCTCCCTGGCATGATCGGGCGCCGTCCGTGGTCATGCGAGCTACCGCCGCCAGGCACTGACCTCTCACGCCGTCACCTCCCGATAGATCTCGGCAACGGTCGGCCTGACCTCGGTGAACTCACGCACCGATCCACGCGACAACGCCTCTTTCAAAATGGCATCGGTCTCCGACGCCTCGAAAACCGCACGCCCACCGTCTATTTCCACCGACCGAATACCGGGATGGGACCGTAACCATTCCGCGTCACCGTCGACGACGAGCCGATATCGCAACCCGCCAGCCGAACGAAGCTCATCGACCGACCCCTGCCCGACCACCCGCCCCGAGGACAGAATGACGAGCCGATCACACAAACGCTCGACCAGATCGAGCTGATGCGAGGAGAACAGCACCGGCACACCCTTCGCGGCGAACTCCCGCAGCAACTCGACCATCGAGTCGACGGCCAGCGGGTCGAGCCCGGAGAACGGTTCGTCGAGAATCAATGCCGTGGGCTGCGCGATCACCGCCGCCGCGATCTGCACTCGCTGCTGGTTGCCGAGCGAGAGCGATTCGAGCTTGTCCTTGCCACGGTCGGCCAACCCGAACCGTTCGAGCAGGCCGAGCGCGCGGGTCTTGGCTGCCTCGGCCGTCACATCACGTAATCGCGCGAGGTAGACGAGCTGATCGAGCACCGGTTGCTTGGGGTGGAGCCCGCGTTCCTCCGGCATGTACCCGAAGGAACGGCGATCCAGCGCCGTGACCGGCCGGTTGTCCCAGCGCACCTCGCCGGACTGCACGGCGAGCACGCCCATGATCATCCGCATGGTCGTGGTCTTACCCGCCCCGTTCCCGCCGACGAACCCGGTGAGCACCCCCGGCGCCACCGTGAACGACACGTCGTCGACCGCGACCTTGTCGCCGAACCGGCGGACCACATGCGCGACTTCCAGCATCGAACCTCCCCGTCTGTAGCCGTGCTCACAACCGTACCGGCCCAACGGGTTACCGCGGCGTGACCCAGGTGGTGATCTCGGCGTGCACCACCTCGACGCCGTCCTTGTCGAAGATCGACACCGGCACCGTCAGCTCACGCCCCTCGGTGATCGCCGCGAAATCGGGGATCTCGGCCAGCTTCGCCACCGCGCGCAGCCCCGACTCGGCTTTCGCCAGGTACTGCACATTCATGCCCTTGGGGATCCAGCGATGGGTGGTCGGCACCGTCGCCTCGCTGAGCATGCCCATCGCCACCTCGGCCAGATTGCACGCGGCGATGGCGTGGAAGGTGCCGAGATGATTGTGGATGCCGAACCATTTCGGCGAGGTCACCTCGCACAGTCCGGGCTCGAGCCGCACCACTTGCGGCAGCACCGTGCCGAAGTAGGGGACCCGGGCCACCATCCCGAGTGAGAACAGCGCATGCCCGATGCGGTTGTCGGGCAGCTTCTTCCAGCCGCGGTACGTTGCGGTTTCCTGTGCCATCCCCGTATCTTACTCAAAAGTAAGATAAGCGGGAAGCCCACTGACCAGCGCTGGTGACCCGCCAGCTACCATGGTCGAGCACAGTCCGATCAGTGACCGATGCCTCATGCCCCCCGATTTGAAGAGCTTTGTCGGCATGGTGCATACTGTTCGGGTTGCCTTGCGCAGGATCGTCGCCCTTCGGGGCCGACGGGTCGAGCAGGGCAGGCAGCAGTTGTGTATCCCACCGGTTCGCCGGTGTGGATACGTTCGGGACCACGTTGTAGCAAAAAGGGCGACACGCCCGACCGCGTGGACCGGAGAACCATGACAGATGAACAGCGGCGAGGACTGGGCGGTGCCCGGTGGCGATCTCGAAACCTCACGTGTGTTCGGGCTGTGCAAATGAGGGTGGTGCGGGAGCTTGCTCCTGTGACCACGAAGGAAAGCGGAGAAAAGGACACTTAGCGTGGCGGGACAAAAGATCCGCATCAGGCTCAAGGCCTATGACCACGAGGCGATCGACGCGTCTGCGCGCAAGATCGTGGAGACGGTGACCCGCACCGGCGCCCGTGTGGTCGGGCCTGTGCCGTTGCCCACCGAGAAGAACGTGTACTGCGTCATCCGTTCGCCGCACAAGTACAAGGACTCGCGCGAACACTTCGAGATGCGTACACACAAGCGCCTCATCGACATCCTCGACCCGACGCCGAAGACGGTCGACGCGCTCATGCGCATCGACCTGCCGGCCAGCGTCGACGTCAACATTCAGTGACGGGGACTCGAGATATGACTGACAACAAGAACCGGCCCGCAGCCGGCATCCTGGGCACCAAGCTCGGCATGACCCAGGTCTTCGACGAGAAGAACCGCGTCGTCCCGGTCACCGTCATCAAGGCGGGCCCGAACGTGGTCACCCAGATCCGCACCGTGGAGCGCGACGGCTACTCGGCCGTCCAGATCGCTTTCGGCGCCATCGACCCGCGCAAGGTGAACAAGCCGGTTTCCGGTCAGTTCGCCAAGGCCGGTGTCACCCCGCGCCGCCACGTCACCGAGATCCGCGTCGCGGATGCCTCCACCTTCGAGGTCGGCCAGGAGCTTTCCGCCGACGTCTTCGAAGAGGGCACCTACGTCGACGTGACCGGAATCAGCAAGGGCAAGGGCTTCGCAGGCACCATGAAGCGTCACGGCTTCAAGGGCCAGGGCGCCTCGCACGGTGCGCAGGCTGTGCACCGTCGCCCGGGTTCCATCGGTGGCTGTGCCACTCCCGGCCGCGTGTTCAAGGGCATGCGCATGTCGGGCCGTATGGGTAACGACCGCGTGACCACGCAGAACCTGTCGGTTCACAAGGTCGACGCCGAGAACGGCCTGCTCCTGGTCAAGGGTGCCATCCCCGGCCGCAAGGGCAACGTCGTGATCGTCAAGAGCGCCGTGAAGGGTGGTGCGCACGCATGACCAGCTCCGCAGTTAACACGGAGAAGAAGGCCGCTAATCTCACGCTGACCGTCAAGGCTGCAGGCGGCAAGACCGAAGGCACCGTCGACCTCCCCGCGGAGATCTTCGACGTGACCGCCAACGTCGCGCTGATGCACCAGGTCGTCATCGCGCAGCTGGCCGCCGCTCGCCAGGGCACCCACGCCACGAAGACTCGTGGCCAGGTCTCCGGTGGTGGCAAGAAGCCGTACCGCCAGAAGGGCACCGGCCGCGCCCGCCAGGGTTCGACCCGTGCGCCGCAGTTCGCCGGCGGTGGCACCGTCCACGGCCCGCAGCCGCGTGACTACAGCCAGCGGACCCCCAAGAAGATGAAGGCCGCCGCCCTGCGCGGTGCCCTGTCCGACCGGGCCCGCAACGAGCGCATCCACGTGATCACCGAACTGGTCTCGGGTCAGACCCCGTCGACCAAGGCCGCGAAGAGCTTCCTGTCCGAGCTGTCGGACCGCAAGAAGTTCCTCGTCGTGGTCGGTCGCGAGGACGTCGCCGCGTGGAAGAGCGTGGCGAACCTGCAGAACGTGCTGCCGATCGCCCCGGATCAGCTCAACACCTACGACGTCCTCAACAGCGACGAACTGGTGTTCAGCGTCGAGGCCCTGAACGCGTTCGTTCACGGTCCCGCCGAGGCGGCCCAGGAGGAGAGCAAGTGAGCACCATCGCCGACCCCCGCGACATCCTGCTCGCACCGGTCATCTCGGAGAAGTCCTACGGACTGATCGAGGAAGGTACCTACACCTTCCTGGTGCACCCGGATTCGAACAAGACGCAGATCAAGATCGCCGTCGAGAAGGTTTTCGGCGTCAAGGTCACCAGCGTCAACACCGCCAACCGTCAGGGCAAGCGCAAGCGGACCCGCTTCGGTTACGGCAAGCGCAAGGACACCAAG
Organism: Nocardia sp. NPDC023733; assembly: GCF_040639775.1. Classification (NCBI taxonomy): domain Bacteria; kingdom Bacillati; phylum Actinomycetota; class Actinomycetes; order Mycobacteriales; family Nocardiaceae; genus Nocardia; species Nocardia sp. NPDC023733. The sequence goes on from NZ_JBFAAN010000007.1 coordinate 165,509, forward strand.
CGCGCGCTCGTGACCATCTCGGCCGACAGCAAGCCCATCGAGATCTTCGGAGGACCGGTCGCGTAAGCGGCTGGCGATCCAGAAAGCAGAGAAGAACTCATGGCAATCCGTAAATACAAGCCGACTACACCGGGCCGTCGTGGCTCGAGTGTCTCGGACTTCGCCGAGATCACCCGGTCGACGCCGGAGAAGTCGCTGCTGCGCCCGCTCACCAAGTCCGGTGGTCGTAACGCGCACGGTCGCATCACCACGCGTCACCGCGGTGGCGGTCACAAGCGTGCCTACCGTGTCATCGACTTCCGTCGACTGGACAAGGACGGCATCCCGGCCAAGGTCGCTCACATCGAGTACGACCCCAACCGCACCGCCAACATCGCACTGCTGCACTTCGCCGACGGCGAGAAGCGCTACATCATCGCGCCGAAGGGCATCAAGCAGGGCAGCCCGATCGAGTCCGGCCCCACGGCCGACATCAAGCCGGGTAACAACCTGCCGCTGCGCAACATCCCGACCGGTACCACGATCCACAACGTGGAGCTGCGTCCGGGCGGTGGCGCCAAGATGGCCCGTGCCGCAGGCATGAGCATTCAGCTGCTGGGCAAGGAAGGGCCGTACGCGACCCTTCGTATGCCCTCCGGTGAAATCCGCCGTGTCGACGTGCGCTGCCGCGCCACCGTCGGCGAGGTCGGCAACGCCGAGCAGTCGAACATCAACTGGGGCAAGGCCGGCCGTATGCGCTGGAAGGGCCGTCGTCCTACCGTCCGTGGTGTCGTCATGAACCCGGTCGACCACCCGCACGGTGGTGGTGAGGGTAAGACCTCCGGTGGTCGCCACCCGGTCTCCCCGTGGGGCCAGCCTGAGGGCCGTACCCGCAAGCCCAACCGCCCGAGCGACAAGCTCATCGTCCGCCGTCGCAAGACCGGCAAGAAGCGCTAAAGGAGGAGGTAAGAAATGCCACGCAGCCTCAAGAAGGGCCCGTTCGTCGACGACCACCTCCTGAAGAAGGTGGACGTCCAGAACGAAAAAGGCACCAAGCAGGTCATCAAGACCTGGTCGCGTCGCTCGACCATCATCCCCGATTTCATCGGTCACACTTTCGCCGTCCACGACGGTCGCAAGCACGTCCCGGTGTTCGTCTCGGACAACATGGTCGGCCACAAGCTCGGTGAGTTCGCGCCGACCAGGACGTTCAAGAGCCACGTCAAGGACGACCGGAAGAGCAAGCGGCGATGACTGAAACCAACACCGAAACGGTTCAGAACCCGACTGCCCGCGCTACCGCTAAGCATGTGCGGGTCACCCCGATGAAGGCGCGTCGCGTCGTGGACATGGTCCGCGGCAAGCGTGTCGAGGACGCGCTGGCCATCCTGCGGTTCGCCCCGCAGGCCGCCAGCGAGCCGGTGGCCAAGGTCGTGGCTTCGGCCGCGGCGAACGCCGAGAACAACCTCGGCCTCAACCCGGCCACCCTGGTCATCTCGACTGCTTTTGTCGACGAGGGTGCCACCATGAAGCGTTTCCAGCCGCGGGCCCAGGGCCGCGCGTTCCGGATTCGCAAGCGCACCAGCCACATCACCATCGAGGTCGAGAGCGTGCCCACTGCCGGCGCTGCCACTCGTAGCCGCCGGAAGGGAGGGGCAAAGTAAATGGGACAGAAAATCAACCCCCATGGCTTCCGCCTCGGTATCACCACCGACTGGAAGTCGCGTTGGTACGCGGACAAGCAGTACGCGGAATACGTGAAGGAAGACGTTCAGATCCGCAAGCTCCTCGCCACTGGCATGGAGCGGGCCGGCATCTCGAAGGTCGAGATCGAGCGCACCCGTGATCGCGTCCGTGTGGATATCCACACCGCGCGTCCCGGCATCGTGATCGGTCGCCGTGGCGCGGAGGCCGACCGCATCCGCGCCGAGCTGGAGAAGCTCACCAAGAAGCAGGTTCAGCTGAACATCCTCGAGGTCAAGAACCCCGAATCGGATGCGCAGCTGGTTGCTCAGGGTGTTGCCGAGCAGCTGTCCAACCGTGTGGCGTTCCGTCGCGCGATGCGTAAGGCCATCCAGTCGGCCATGCGTTCGCCGAACGTCAAGGGCATCCGTGTGCAGTGCTCGGGCCGCCTCGGTGGCGCCGAAATGTCGCGCTCGGAGTTCTACCGTGAAGGTCGCGTCCCGCTGCACACGCTGCGCGCGGACATCGACTACGGCCTCTACGAGGCCAAGACCACCTTCGGTCGCATCGGCGTGAAGGTCTGGATCTACAAGGGCGACATCGTCGGTGGTCGTCGTGAGGTGACCGCTGCCGCTGCTGCTGCTCCGGATCGCCAGCGTCGCGAGCGTCCGAGCCGCCCCCGTCGGTCCGGCGCCACTGGCACCACCGCGACCAGCACCGAGGTCGGTCGCGCCGCCACCGCAGTGGCGGAGGCTCCGGCAGAGAACAAGGAGGGCTGACGCATGCTGATGCCCCGTAGGGTCAAGCACCGCAAGCAGCACCACCCCAGCCGCTCCGGCATGTCCAAGGGCGGCACCGCGGTGGCGTTCGGTGACTACGGCATCCAGGCTCTCGAGCCTGCCTACGTCACCAACCGTCAGATCGAGTCGGCGCGTATCGCGATGACCCGCCACATCAAGCGTGGCGGCAAGATCTGGATCAACATCTACCCCGACCGCCCGCTCACCAAGAAGCCTGCCGAGACCCGCATGGGTTCCGGTAAGGGTTCGCCGGAGTGGTGGGTCGCGAACGTGAAGCCCGGTCGGGTCATGTTCGAGATGTCTTACCCCAACGAGGAGACCGCTCGCGAGGCCCTGCGCCGCGCGATGCACAAGCTCCCCATGAAGTGCAGGATCGTGACCAGGGAGGAGCAGTTCTGATGGCTACCGGAACACCGGCCGCAGAGCTCCGCGAGCTCAACGAAGAAGAGCTCGTGGCCAAACTGCGCGAGTCGAAGGAAGAGCTGTTCAACCTGCGCTTCCAGATGGCGACGGGTCAGCTCGACAACAACCGTCGTCTGCGCGTCGTCCGCCACGAGATCGCGCGCATTTACACGGTCATGCGTGAGCGCGAGCTCGGCCTGGCCACGGCGCCCGCGGGCAAGGGAGATGCGGCATGAGCGAGAAGAAGGAAGAGCGCGGCAGCCGCAAGGTTCGTAGCGGCTACGTCGTCTCGGACAAGATGAACAAGACGATCGTCGTCGAGCTGGAAGACCGTCACCGGCACCCGCTCTACGGCAAGATCATTCGCACCACCTCCAAGGTGAAGGCGCATGACGAGAACGAGATCGCCGGCGTCGGCGACCGCGTTCAGCTGATGGAGACCCGTCCGCTGTCGGCCACCAAGCGCTGGCGTCTGGTCGAGGTCCTGGAGAAGGCCAAGTAAGGTCCCTCCTCGATCCATCGAGATCGTTGCCACGAAGGCCCGTTTCCCTCTGGGGAAGCGGGCCTTCGTCGCGTCGCGGGCTAGGTGATATTGCCGGATATCATGCGGAATGGCCATAACACTGCATCTCGACGGCGATGATGGCCGGCGCATGACCGAGCTGGCCGAGCGTCTCGGACTGAGCGAGCAGGATTTGGCGCAAGAGGCAATTCGCAGGTACGTCGCTGGGCACGAGGCGTTCGGTGCGGTGGTCTACTCGATCATGGACGAGCACGCCGTGCTGATGCGGCGGCTTGCGTGAGCTACCTCGGTTGCACCGAGAGCGTCGTTGTTGCCCGCGAGGAGCTTGGACTCTTGGTCCGAAAGGGATCGCAGGCCTCAGCCGGTGAAGGCGTAGGGGTGGCGGATTTTTCGGGCGAATTCGACGACGTTGGTGACGGTTTTGCCGGGGACGCCTACTTCGGCGCCGATGCTGCGGGCTGACCAGGACTGGTCGGTGAGTTCGAGGATTTCCTCGATTTGTTCGAGGGTCAGGCGCAGGGGGCTGTGGGTGGCGATGCGGCGGGCCAGGGCGCGGACCTCGGTGTCGTCGTAGTCGAATTCGTCGACGGGGTGGTCTTCGAGGAGGTCTTCCTCTGGGGCGGATTCCTGCGCGGTGAGCGGTTCGTCGGCATCTGAGGTGTCAGTTGGCAGTGTGACCGGTGCCGTGGGCTCGGGGTCTTCGGCGGACGTCTCGGTCGGTGCGACCGGCTCAGATGTTTGGGCCGACGGTTCGACCCCTGCGATCGACCCGGATTTGCGGGTAGACGGGGCGGCCGGCGCGACGGTCTCGGTGACCGGGGTGGCCGGTGCCGTGGGCGTGGTGACTGCGGTGGCCGACGCGATCGGCTCGGTGACCTCAGTGACCGGTGCGACGGGCTCGGTGACTGCGGTGGGCGATGCGACGGGCTTGGTGACTGCGGTGGGCGATGCGACGGGCTTGGTGGCCCGGGCGGGTTCGGTCTCCAGCAGCAGTTGCTCGGCGGGTTCCGTGGCGAGGGTGAGCTGTTCGGGCTCGTCGGCGAGGGCCGGTGAATTGTGTTGCGCTACCACCGGAGTGGGGGCAGCCGTGTCGCCGTTGCGGTCACGGGCGACGGTGCCGGCGTGCGCCGTCGCCTCGGGAACGGGGTCGGTGCCGGTCGCTTCGCCGGGAGTGGGTTGGGCGGCGGCGGTGACAGGTATTCGCCGCAACGAGGGGGTGACACCGTTGGTGTCGGCGTGGCCGTTGCGCCGGTGGTCGGCGGCGGCCCGGTGGATGAGTTCGAGAGTGCCGGGAGCGGTCGACTTTTCGGCAGCAGGGCGGCGGGTGATATGCGGGCGCTTGGGGTTCGGGCGCTCGCCGGGCGCGGCGTCGTCAGATCCGGCGACCAGATCGTCCTCGTCGCTGCGCGGCGCTTCGATATCGCCTGCGGCGTCGTGCCCGGTTCTGCCGCCGAGTACGACGTCGCCATCGAGAGTGGCTTCGTCGTCGAGACCGGCGTCGCTGCTGGGCATGGCGTGATCGACCTGCCCGGCCTCTGTGCTGTGTGTGGCGCGGTCGGCCTGCGAGGCGTGGTGGTTGAGCCCTGCGCTGCCGCCGGCCTGAGTATCGGTGTCGACGGCGGACAAGCGCGCGCCATTGCCGATCGTCGACAGTGAGTCCGGCTGGGCGACAGTGGAATCCACTCGTTCGGAGGGGGAGTAGCTCCCCGGCAGTTCCACCGAAGCGCTCTCGATCAACATCGCGTACCGCGCCGAAACCCAGGCGTGCAACCAGATCACGACACCGACCATCACGGGCGCGATGGAGAACTCTGCCGCCCGCCCCCATGCACCGGAGGCCAGGTGGGGCCCGGCGTTGAGGGCGACGGTGGTGCCGAGGAGGGCGAGTTCGAACACGATGACCTTGCCGCGTTCGAGTTCACGCCCCCAGCGTGCGGCGGTGGTCGCGGCGATCATGATGACGATGATCGGGATGGAGATCATCGCCTCGATGCCGAAGCTGAGCCAGTACAGCGGATCGCTCATGTCCCCGCTCGGCACCAGGTTGTGCTGCACATTCACCCCGGCCCACACCATGCCGAGCAGCACCACGCCGATCAGTGCGCGCGAGGACCATTCGGCGCGACGGTAGAGCTGCGCGAGCCGCGCGTCGGCACTCGATACCCGGCGTCGTGCGGCCAGTGCTTTGCGGTGCCAGCGGGCGTCGGCTTCGTCGGTATGCCGGATCAAAGCGCCAGTGCGACGGTCACGTTTGTCGGCGGCGAGTTCGTCGGCGACAGCGCGACGCCGCTGTTTGCGGCGCTGGGCCCGGATCCATTCGGCGAGTTCGCGTTCGGCGCGGATCTCGGCTTCCGAGAGGGCGTCGTAGAGTGCCGTGTCGTGCTGCAGCGGCAGCTTGCCCCTGGCGGTAGCGACCTGCTTGGCGAGGGCCGTGATCTCGGTATCGGCAGGGTCGATCGACCGATCGTCGGACATCTCGCGCCTTCCGCGTCACTCGAACATATGGACTATCGAACATATGTGTGATTGCAGAGAGCGTAAACGCCGACCGTTCCCGGGTCAACGATCATGGTGTGAAAATGGAGCGGAGAAAGCCCTCATGCCCCGGAATCGCCGTCGAGTAAACGCTTTTCGTAAGTGGCTCGTGCGGACGAACCGTCAACGGCCGCAAGCTGATTCGGGACGGTCCTGCGCAGGATCAGATCGCGGGCCCACTGTGGAAGCACTCCGGCCCAGCGCAGCATCGGCCCGAGCGATCCCGGCACCGTCACCTCGAAGCGTGGCCGCTGGATCACCTCGACAACGGCCCGCGCCACATCGGCGGGCTGCAACAGTGGCGCCGCCCCGCTGGACGTGCCCTTCGCGAGTTCGGTATCGACGACCCCCGGCATGATCGCGCTCAACCGCACGCCGCTGCCGCGCAGTTCCTCCCGCACGCCCGTCAGGTACCCGAGCACACCGTGCTTGGTCGCCGCGTAGGTCGCCTCCCCGGCGGGTGAGACCTTCGATGCCACCGAGGCGATGGTGACGATATGTCCACGCCCCCGTGCGCGCATGGCGGGCGCAGCCAGCCGCACACCCCGGATCACCCCGTGCAGATTCACCGCGAGCATCCGCGCGGTAGCACTGTCGGGTTCGTCGTCGAACGCGCCGACCCACATCACCCCGGCATTGTTGACCAGCACATCGACCGGCCCGAGCAGCGCCTCGGTAACGGCGAGGAAGTCGTGAAACGACCGCTCGGAGGTCACATCGAGTTCGCACCCGTGCACCGTCCCCGGCAGCTCGGCCGCCGCCGCCCGGGCCGCGTCACCGGACAGGTCTCCGATACACACCAAGGCGCCCGCGGCCCCGAGTTCCCGGGCGATCTCCCGCCCGATCCCGGCCGCCCCACCGGTCACCGCGACTACCAATCCGACAAGCACACGTTTCACCGGACCGATGCTAGGCCAGTGCGGTGTGCCAGACGAGGGCTGCGGCGAGGGCGCCTGCTCCGTTGAGGGACCAGTGCAGGGCGATGGGGGCGAGAAGGCTGCCGCTGCGGCGGCGGAGCCAGGTGAAGACGACGCCCGCGGCGGCGGTGGCGGCGACGGCGAGGGTGATGCCGATGACCTGGCCCGCGAGGCCGCCGCCGACGATGCCGGACAAACCGGTATTGCTCGCGGTGAGGCCGAGGGAGGAGGCGATGTGCCAGAGGCCGAAGAGCAGCGAGCCGGCCGCGAACAGGCCGCGCACACCGAGCACCCGGTCGAGGGTGCCGTGCAGGACGCCGCGGAAGGCTAGTTCCTCGGGGATCACGGTCTGCAAGGGGATGACGATCATCGACGCGATCAGTGCGCCGGAGATGGTGGCGTACCGGTCGGCAAGGAAGAAGGGCCTGGTGATCGGCAGCAATGCCCCGATCGCGACAGCCGTGAGCACGATCCCCACCGCGCCGAGCGCGTAGACGGTGCCCCGGCGCCAGTGCCTGGGTGACAGTCCGAGTTCGGCCCAGCCGAGCCCGCGTTTGCGCATCAGTGCGAGCAGCAGGAATGCCGCGACGGGCACGGTGACGATATTGGCCCAAGCGGTGGTGAAGTGTGCGATCAGATTGGTTCCGGCGAGCACGACCACCACGACGGCGATATCGATATACGCGTGCAGTCCGGGTCGGGGATCGGCGGAGACGGGCACCCGGTCGAGTGTACGGATTTATTACAGAAGGGAAACGGTCCGTGAGCTACTCGACAGCCGATCCGGACCAACCCGGCAAATCGTGCCACGCCTGCAGAGTTCGCCGCGATTCGAATCGCCGGGGCACGCGACTGATCGGGTCGGTGAATTCGAGGGTGGCCGCCAGTAATTGCAGGGGCCGCGTGTAGTCGTCGACGGATTTGTCGGTGACGACCGGATAGAAATCGTCGCCGAGGATCGGTACGCCGAGGCTGTTCATATGCAGCCGCAGTTGGTGGGTGCGCCCGGTGTGCGGCCGCAATCGGTACCGGCCGAGCCCGTCGCGATGCTCGACGAGCTCCACGTGGGTCTCGGCATTGGGCACTCCGGGCACTTCCTGCGCGGCGAGCACATGCTTTTCCTTGATGATCCGGCTGCGCACGACCCTCGGCAGCTCCAATGTGGGGTCGTAGGGCGCGATCGCCTCGTATTCCTTGCGCACGGTCCGGTGCCCGAACATCGTCTGATACGCCCCGCGCACGGCCGGATTCACCACGAACAGGATCAGTCCGGCGGTCACCCGGTCGAGGCGGTGCGCCGGGATCAGGTCGGGCAGGTCGAGTTCGCGCCGCAACCGGACCAGCGCGGTCTGCAGGATGTGCTGGCCGCGCGGAATGGTCGCGAGGAAGTGCGGTTTGTCGATGACGAGGATGTCGTCGTCGCGGTGCACGATGCCGATCTCGAACGGTACTTCCTGCTCCACGGGCAGGTCGCGATGGAACCAGACCGCACCGCCCGCGACGTACGGCGCGTCGGGCGCGAGCGGCCCGTCCAGGTCGACGATCTCGCCCGCGCGCAGCATCTCGTCGATGCGCGCCGGATCCACCCGCGGCAACCGCTCGACGAGGTGGTCGCGCACGGTCGCCCAGTGTCCGTCCTCCGGGAGACGGAGCCGGGCCGGGTCGAGGCCGTGCCGCTTGGGCAGCGGCGGCTGCTGCCTGCGTCGCATACCGACAGTCTCGCCGCCGGACCACCCGGCCCCGCCACAGGCCCCCGTTCAGACCGTGCGCCGGGCCAGATCCGGGTAGTCGAGGATCAACCCCGCATCGTCGTAGGACAGGGTGGCGCGGTAGTCGAAATCCGACGAGGTGTAGTCGAAGCGTGGCCCGTCGTCGCCGTCGGTGGCCCGGCGGTAGTGCTGCGGCAGTCGCACCGTCTTCAGGTCGGCGGCGCGGATGTAGACCGCGGGCGCGTCGGCCGAGTCGCCGATGTCGAGTGCCAGCCTGCGCACCGGGAGCGAGTTGGTGAATACCGATGCCTCGAGGTCGACGTCGAGGCACCCGTCCAGTTCGGGTGCGGTGGCACCGTCGACCTGCCAGCGTCCGAGCCCGTCGGAGTGCACGGTGAGCGTGCGCCTGCCGTCGGGATAGCGTCCGGTGATCTGCGCCGAACGGGTGTGCCAGCTGCCGTCGAGCCGCAGCCGGTAGTCGATCACCCAGACGGCGCCGTCCTCGGTTCCGGTGGCGCACCCTTCGACGAGCACGCCACGATCACCGTCGCGGAAATACGTCACTTCGAAACCGGTTCGCGCCTGGTGCTGTATCCAGGCGGCCGATGGGGGCAGGTGAGTGAACACGACTGGGGCATGCCCCGAAATTCGGGTATCAATCCTCAGCCGGCGCGTTGATCCAGAACCATCAATTTCGCCTCGACGAGAATCTGGCGCGCACGCCGCCGCACCCGGCACAGGTCGACGCTGCATTCGAGGTGTATCTGCATGGCCCGATGCGCTTGTTCGGGTGTCATATTCCCGGGGTCGGTCCGGCAGTCCGCAATTGCCGAAATAATTGACGTGACAAACATTTTCGCACTCCCACCGTGTCGATGGATAACAAGGTAGGAGCAAATTACGCCCGATTCGGTGCGATATCGCCGGGGTTGACTGGCAGTTCACGCAACCTTCCCCACCCGGCCACAACCACTCAACTTAGGCTAACCTACATCGGCAGAGCTTGCTGTGGACAGGTCGAGAGGGCAGAACGTATGACGGTGCAGGTAGCGCCGCCGCCGGGGGTGGAGTCGGGCAACCGGCCGTCCAAGGCGGCCGCGAAAGCGCAGAAGCAACGAGAAGCGCAGGCGCGCAAGGACATCCTGGCCCCGGTGGCGGGCATGCTCACAGCGGCGAGCCTGATCGTCGGGGTGGCTTCGGTGTGCAGCGTGGTCCCGTTCCTGCTGATCGTGCAGGCGTGCCGGGAACTGCTCACGACCCCGGTCGACACCGACCGGGTGTGGTGGCTGTTCGGCGCGGCCGTCGCGGTGCTCGTCCTGCGAGCGCTGCTGCAGGCCGTCGCCCTCACCTGGTCGCACGCGGCCGACGCCGGCTACCAGCTCACCCTGCGCCGTCTGCTCGCGGCCAAGCTCACCCGGGTGCCGCTCGGTTGGTTCGGCGAGCGCAGCTCCGGCGAGGTGAAGACCTATCTGCGCGACGATGTGGAGGCACTGCACTATCTGGTCGCGCACGCGCGGCTCGAGTTCGTCGGCGCGCTGGTGGTTCCGCTGGTCACCCTCGGGTATCTGTTCACCGTCGACTGGCGGCTCACCCTGGTGCTGCTGATCCCGCTGATCGCCTACTTCGTGCTGTTCGGCCGGATCATGGACCGCGACGGTCGCGACCGCCTCGCCGTCTACACCCGGTGGGAGCGGCGCACCGCCGAGGCCACCATCGAGTTCGTCGACGGCATCCAGGTGGTTCGCGCGTTCGGTCAGGCGGGCAAGGCGCACAGTGAGTTCCAGGCCGCCGTCGACGGTCAGGTGAATGCCGCGCACCGGTTGAAGATGCCGATCATCCGGGTGCAATCGGCCTCCGACATCGTCGTCACGCCGGTGTTCGTGATGCTCGTCGTCGTGCTCGCCGGGCTGGCGTTCGTCGGCGCGGGTTGGGTGGAACCGCTCGACCTGCTGCCGTTCCTGCTGGTCGGGCTCGGTATCGGTAGCTCGCTGCTCGGCCTCGGTTACGGGTCGCAGGCATTGCGGGCCGGTGGGGCAGCGGCGCTGCGGTTGCACGAGCTGCGCCAGACGCCGGAACTCGAGATCGCCGAGTCGATCGGTGACGTGCCGGTCGAGCGCGGTGTGGTCCGCTTCGAAAATGTCGAATTCGGTTACCGCACAGGCCACAACGTGTTGCGCGGCATCGATCTGGAACTGGCGCCGGGCACCATCACCGCGCTGGTCGGCCCGAGCGGTTCCGGCAAATCCACCCTCGCCAAACTGCTGCCGCGTTTCTACGACGTCGGTGCGGGCCGAATCACCATCGACGGTCGCGATATCCGCGAGTTCAGCAGCGAAGCGCTGTATCGCACGGTCGGTTTCGTGTTCCAGGACGTGCGCTTGATCCGCGGTTCGATCCGCGAGAATCTGCTGCTCGCCCGACCCGGCGCCGACGACACGGCCATCGAACGAGCCGCCCGCGCCGCCCAGATCCACGACCGGATCGTCGCGCTGCCACGCGGATACGACTCCGAGATCGGTGTGGACGCCACGCTGTCCGGCGGTGAGGCACAGCGTCTTTCGATCGCCCGCGCCCTGCTGGCCGACACCCCGGTCCTCGTCCTGGACGAGGCGACGGCCTTCGCCGACCCCGAGTCGGAGGCCGCCGTGCAGGACGCGCTCGCCGCGCTGGTCGCGGGCCGCACCGTGCTCGTCATCGCGCACCGCCTGCACACCGTCACCGGCGTCGACCGAATCCTGGTGCTGGACAACGGAACTCTCGTCGAACAGGGCACCCACGACGAACTGCGCTCCACGGGCGGGCTGTATCAGCGCCTGTGGGACATCAACGAGGCCGCGCTCGGCACGCTCGCCCTGGTGGAGGAAACACGATGATCCGCAAGGTTTTCCGCCTCGTCCCCGGCGAGTTCGCCCCGCTCGTCCCGCGTCTGCTGGCCGCCATCGTGCTGCAGGCCGTGTGCCAGGCCATCGCGTACCTGTTGCTCGTCCCGTTACTCGAGGCGCTGTTCGGCGACGACCTGAGCGGCGCGTGGGCCTGGGCACTCGGCATGACCGCGGCCGTAGCAGGCGTGGTGGTGTTCGGCTACCTGCAGGCCGTCATCGGTCTGCGCATCGGCCTCGGTATGCAGCGTGGGCTGCAGACCCGCCTCGGCGACAAGCTCAACGAACTGCCGCTCGGCTGGTTCGAAGGCCGTGAGGCAGGCCCGCTCTCGCGGGTGATGGTCGAGCAGGTGCGCGAGATGCAAGGCCTGATCGCCTATCTGCTCACCAAGGTGCTCACCGGTGTGATCGTTCCGGTGGTCGTCGCGCTCGGCATGCTGTTCATCGACTGGCGCATCGGTGTCGCGATGCTGCTGGCCGCGCCGGTGCTGTACCTGGTCAACGCGGTCGCCAACCGCGCCTACACCGGTGCCGACGCACGGCTGCACGAGGCGGCGGCCGAAGCCGATTCGCGGGTGGTCGAATTCGCGCAGGCCCAACCGGTGCTCCGCGCGTTCGGCGCGGTCGGCACCGGCAACAAGGCGCTCGAGGCGGCGCTGGTCCGCCAGCGTGGCGCGGTGCGCAAGATGATGGTGGCCACGGTGCCCGGCCTGATCGTGTTCGCCCTGTTCGTGCAGGCGGTGTTCCTCGTGCTCGCCTACCTCGCGGTGGTCCAGGTAACCGACGGCACCATCTCGGCCGTCGCCGCCATCGCCCTGATCGCGGTGAGTTCGCGGTTCATCGAGCCGGTGAACCAGGCCGCCCAGCTCGGCGCCGCGCTGCGGTCGGCCGCCTCGGCCGCCGACCGCATCACCGAACTGCTGGCCGAGCCGACCCTGCCGATGCCGACCGAGCCGGTCACGCCCGGTGCGCCCGCCGTCGTCTTCGACAAGGTGAGCTTCGGCTACCGCCCCGGCGAACCCGTGCTCAGCGACCTGACCTTCACCGTCCCGGCGGGCACGACCACCGCCATCGTCGGGCCGAGCGGCGCGGGCAAGACCACCCTGCTGCGCCTGGCCGCCCGCTTCTACGATGTGGATTCCGGCGCGGTCTCGGTGAGCGAACACGATGTGCGCGAGCAACCGTCGAACACGCTGCTCGATCAGCTCGCCCTGGTCTTCCAGAACGTCTACCTGTTCAACCGCTCGGTGGCCGACAACATCCGCATCGGCAAACCCGACGCGAGCGAGGACGAGGTGCTGCGCGCCGCCCGTGCCGCGCGGGTCGACGAGATCGTCGACCGGCTGCCCGACGGCTTCGACACCATGGTCGGCGAGGGCGGTGCGTCGCTCTCGGGCGGTGAGCGCCAGCGGGTGTCGATCGCCCGCGCCTTGCTCAAGGACGCCCCGATCGTGCTGCTCGACGAGGCGACGAGCGCGCTCGACCCGCACAGCGAGGCCGTCGTGGTGCGCGGCATCCAAGAACTGGCGAAGGACAAGACCGTTCTCGTGGTCGCGCACCGCTTGGCGACCATCGCCCACGCCGACCAGATCCTGTTCCTCGACGGTGGTCGAATCGTCGAACAGGGCACGCACGCAGAGCTGCTCGCGCTCGACGGCCGGTACGCCGCGTTCTGGAACGAGCGGGAGCGGGCGTCGGGCTGGCGGCTGGAGCCGGTACCCGCCTGAGAACGACGACGGGCGCGACGGGTGTTCCGTCGCGCCCGTCGCTGTCGGGATCAGAAGCCGCGCAGGTGATCCGGGGTGATGTGGATCGGGACGGAGTAGGTGTCGAAGAACTCGTCACGCGTCATCTCGATGTCGACGAAGCCCCTGGTGTATTTGCTCGCGAACGCGGCGAGCGCGTCGTCGCTCACCGGTTCACCGACTCGGGCCGAGCCGGTGAACACGGCCACCTCGCCACCGCTCGAGCTGCTGTTGAAATTCAGCGAGGCCCGCGGATTGCGCGCCAGGTGCTGCAGCCGCTTCGCCTTCGGCATCGTGTAGATCAGGAAGGTGTCCTCGCGCCACAGGAACCACACGGGGTTCGGCTGCGGGGTGCCGTCGGCGCCGATGGTGGTGAGCCAGACGACGTGCTCGTCGGCCAGTCGTGCGGCGACCGTCGCGCCGAGCGGGGTACTGACGTCGAGAACGGACATGGAGACCTCCTCGGAGTAGGAGATCCCCAGTCTAGGACCGGCGCCCGTTCGGGCGCCGCGTTCTCACTTCCAGTAGGCCTGGTACTTGATGGCCGTCTTGGGCAGAGCGTGGTGGGTCTTGAGGGTCTTCACGATCGAGCGCGTGGTGTGGCCGTCGCAGGCGACCCAGGCGAAAGCGTCTGCGGGGCAGGTCATTTCGTTCGCGGCTTCACGCAGCAGGCGGCCGTCGTCGATGCGCTGCACCCAGGTGACCGTGTGGTGCGGCTTGTTGTGCACGGGGATCGTCGTGTCGGATTCGTACTGCCATTCCAGCCACACTCGCGCGGGGGTGTCACCGATGGCGTCCAGTAGCGAGTTGATAGCCGGGAGCGAGGCGGTGTCGCCGAAGACGACGTACTCGCTGGGGGTCTGCTCGGGCAGCTGGAAGTCGGAGCCGAGGACGCTGGCGTCGAGCGGGTCGCCGGGCTTGGCGCGGCGCGCCCAGTTGGCGGCGGGTCCGTCGTGCAGCGCGAAGTCGATGCAGACGGTGTCCTCGGCCGGGTTCTGGTTCACCAGGGTGTAGCCGCGGTGGTGCAGTTTGTCACTGTGCTCGTCGGGAATCCACAGGCGGATCCACTGCGTGGGGTGCACCGGGTTGTCGGCCAGCAGCCCGCCCGCGGTGAAACTGATCCGCACGAATTTGTCCGTGATCTGCTCGTTGGCAGTCACCGTGAGGCGGTAGTCCGAGCCACCCCAAGCCTTGACCATCAGGCCGTTGAATCCCTTACCCATGAACGTTAGGTTAGCCTAACGACACTTACTTGTCTGCCCCCGGTGGATAAATAAGGTAAGCCTATGCAACTATGGGCCGTGCTTGAGAGAGTGGAGAACGAACCGGTGCAAACCCTGCTGGTGGTCGGTGCGGGGCCGAAAGCCCTTGCGGTAGCGGCCAAATCGCATGTCCTGCGCTCGCTCGGCCTGCCCGCGCCACGTGTGGTCGTCGTCGAGGCGCATGCGGTGGGTGGCAACTGGTTGCCCACCGGTGGCTGGACCGACGGGCAGCACCGGCTCGGCACGAGCCCCGAGAAGGACATCGGCTTCCCGTACCACTCCACCTGGGCGCGCGGTCGCAATCGCGAGATCGACCGGGCCATGTCGGCCTACAGCTGGACCTCGTTCCTCATCGAGCACGGCACCTACGCCGAGTGGATCGACCGCGGCAGGCCGAGCCCGCAGCACCACGTGTGGGCGAAATACCTGCAGTGGGTGGCCAAGTCGATCGACCTCGAGCTGGTGATCGGCCGTGTCGAGCAGATCCGCCACGACGACCGCTGGCAGGTCCGCGTCGTCGACGCCGACGGCGCCGCCACCGAACTGAGCGCCGATGGCCTGATGATCACCGGCCCCGGCCGCAGCAGCCGCGCCCTGGCCGAACACCCGCGCGTGCTGAGCATCGCGAAGTTCTGGGACCTGGCGGGCAAGCGCAGTCTGCCCGCCGCCTCACGGGCCGCGGTGATCGGCGGCGGCGAGACCGCGGGCTCCGCGCTCGACGAACTCGTGCGCCACGAGATGCTCACCATCTCGGTGATCTCGCCCATGGCCACCATCTACACCCGCGGCGAAAGCTATTTCGAGAACTCGCTGTTCAGCGATCCGGTGAAGTGGAACGCGCTGAGCATCCAGGAGCGTCGTGACGTGATCCGGCGCACCGATCGCGGTGTGTTCTCGGTGCGCGTGCAGGAAAGTCTGCTCGGCGACAGCCGGGTCCACCACCTGCAGGGCCGGGTCACCAAGGTCGTGCCGGCCGGTGATTCGCTCGCGCTCACGCTGACCAACGAACTGCGTGCCGACCAGGTGCACAACTTCGACCTCGTCGTCGACGCGACCGGTGGTCAGCCGCTGTGGTTCCTGGAGATGTTCGATCAGCAGACCGCCGATCAGCTGGAACTGGCTGTGGGCGGCCCGCTCACGCAGAACCGCATCGAATCGTCGATCGGCTACGACCTGGCCGTCAACGGGCTGGCGAGCAAGCTGTACCTGCCGAACATGGCCGCCATGGCGCAGGGCCCCGGCTTCCCGAACCTCAGCTGCCTGGGCGAGCTGTCGGACCGAGTGCTGCGCACGGTTCCGGCGCGCAGCCACGTTTCCGCAGCGCAGGCAGTCTCACGCTGACCCGTGCGGTGAGTTACCCACTGATCTCGCGAGAACATGGATAACTCACCGGGGAACGGGCGACCGTGACCCTCGATCTCGTCTGGCCGCCAACGCAAATCGCGCCGCGCCTGGCCTGGCCTAAATTCGCGGGGAGACGGGAACAGGCAGATCCGCCGGGGTGCGCGGGACCGTGTACAGGAAGATGCGGCGGTCCGGGCGGACGTCGAACTCGCCGATGCTCTGCCAGCCCGACTTCTCGAGGCTGCGCCGGATCGGTTCGTTGCGATGGTCGGGATCGCCCATCATGCGACGGCAGTCGGGGTTGGCCGCGAACACGGCGGCGGGCAGGATCGAGATCCAGGCCGACATGATGCCCTTGCCGATCACCGCGGTCTCGGCGGTGGCGATGTGGAAGGCGATGTCGCCGGCGTCGGCGTGGTAGAGCTTGCCGATCTCGTCCTTGGCGGCACGGTAGAACTCGATGTAGGCGACATCGACCACGCCCTTCTCCGGTTGACCGATCACCGCGAAGTCGAGGCTGAGAATGCAGGGACGTGAATAGGTTCCGGCCAGCTGGGTGCGGAAATTCTCGCGACGGCGCTGCGCGTCCCAGTCCTGCTCCCAGGACTCGAGCAGGTGCGGCCGGGCCATCCACTCTTCGAGCATGTCGGGGTCGGTACCGTCGGGATCGGCCATCCGCAGAGAGAAGGGCGCCTCGAACACCGGCAGGTTCGGCGCGGGGGCGGCGGCTACGTCAGCGGGCAGGTCTGTCTGCTCGCGGGGTAGCGCGGTGGGGGTCCCGGCGGGGTTCATCTGCTGGGTGCTCCATTCCATCGTTACCTTGGTCACCTCGATTGGTAAGGCTAGCCTATACTAATGGGTTGATGCTACTGTTGCCCGACCGATCGCCCGGTGGTTGCCGGAGCGCGCCCGGAGCTGGTTCGGGCTCGGCGGCAACAACATTCGCCCCGGTCCCGGACGACTGCGCCGGGTAGGCCCGTGTCCGGGCCCGGCGAGAGATAGTGCGAAACGGCCGCTGCTAGGCGCGGTCGGTGAGGGAGAGCGACATGGCAAGAGAACTCGGCTGGATCAGGCAATTCCAGGCCCCCCGAACCGACTTCCTACCGCCACTGATCGTCTTCCCGCACGCGGGCGCGGGCGCATCGGCCTACCGGGTGTTCGCCAAGCGTATGGCGCAGGACTTCGACACCGTGATCGTGCAATACCCCGGCCGTCAGGACCGCCTTCGTGAACCGGCCGCCGAGACTCTGCCCGAACTGGCTCGCGGCGCCTTCGAGGCCTTCCGTGACTCCGCGCGCAACACCGGCGCCCCGATCACCGTGTTCGGCCACAGCATGGGTTCCATCGTGGCCTTCGAATTCGCCCGGCTCGCCGAGGCTGCCGGGTTGTCCGTGCGTTTGCTGGTGGTTTCCGCGGCCGCCGCGCCGCAGCGGATCGCCGAGCTACCTGGTCATCCGACCGAGGACGAGGAATTGCTCGACCACATGGCCGCCCTCAACGGAACCGGCGCCGACGTGATGGCCAGCCGCGAGGTGATGCGCATGGCGCTGCCCGTGCTCAAAGCCGACTACCGCGCCTTCGACGCCTACTCCTGCGATGCCGGCGTGCGCGTCGCCGCACCCGTGCTGGTGCTCGGCGGTGACGACGACCCGTTCGTCGGCCCGCGCGACCTCTACGGCTGGGACCAGGCCACCACGGGCGAGGTGGAAGTGAACCTCTTCGCGGGTGGGCATTTCTACGTCGACGAGAACATCGACGGCATCGCCGAGGTGCTGGCCGGACAGGCGCTGACCCGATGAGCGTGGATCCCATCGTCATCGTCGGGATGGGAATCGAGGCCCCCGGCGGCATCGAAACCCTGCCGGACTTCTGGTCCGCGCTCGCGGACGGCCGGGAATTGATCGGCCCGTTCCCGCGCGACCGCGACTGGGCGCTGGCCGAACTGTTCGCCCTCGGCAGGCTCGACGGCTGGGCGCCCGTGCGCGACGCAGGTGGATTCCTGGACGGCGCGACGGAATTCGACGCCCAGTTCTTCGGCATCACGCCGCGCGAGGCGGTCGCGATGGACCCGCAGCAGCGGGTGGCCATGCGGGTGGCGTGGCGCGCGCTCGAGCACGCGGGCATCAACCCCGGTGCGCTCGACGGTGATCCGGCCGGTGTCTTCATGGGCGTGTCGATCACCGAATACGGTCCGCGCGCGGCGGGTGTCAACGAGTACAGCGGATACCGGGGCACCGGCACCGCGCTCGGTGCGGTGGCCGGGCGGATCTCGCACGGGCTCGGCCTGGTCGGTCCGTCGATCAGCGTGGACACCGCGTGCGCGTCGTCGCTCACCGCCGTGCATCAGGCCGCGTCGGCGATCCGGGCGGGGGAGTGCGACTGGGCGCTGGCCGGCGGGGTGTGCGTGATGGGCACGCCCGGCGCGTTCTACGAGTTCTCCAAGAACAACGCCCTGGCCACCGACGGCCACTGCCGTTCCTATGCCGCCGACCCGACCGGCACCCTGTGGGGTGAGGGCGCGGGCGTGATCGTGCTGGAACGAGAGTCGCGCGCGAAAGCGCTCGGGCATCGGATCTACGGACAGCTGCTCGGTTCCCGCGTGAACCACAACGGCGCCGGTGCGCCGATCGCCGTGCCGAGCGCGGACGCACAGCAGCGACTGATCGAGGCGACCGTGGCCGCCGCGGGGGTGAGCGTCGACGATATCGGCCTGATCGAGGGCCACGGCACCGGAACCGCCGTCGGCGATCCGCTCGAATTGACCGCGCTCGCCGCGACTTACGGCAACCCTGATCGTTCCGATGCCCCGCTGCTCGGTTCGGTGAAGTCCAATGCCGGTCACGCGCAGGCGGCCTCGGGCATGCTCGGGCTCATCAAGGTGCTGTTGTGCGCCGAGCACGGCACCATCGCGCCGAGCCTGTGGGCGGACCAGCCGACCACCGATATCGACTGGAGCGCAACCACTTTGCGTTTAGCGGCCGAGGCGACCGAGTGGAAGCCGCGCCCCGACGGGCTGCGCTACGCCGCGGTGTCGTCGTTCGGTGTCGCGGGAACCAACGCGCACGCCATCGTCGGCCTGCCGGTGCTGGAGGAAACCAATCATGGCTGAGTACCGTCTGCCCGACGGCAGCGTTCCTGTGCTGCTGTCCTCCGACAGTGCCGACGGGCTGCGTGCCGAGGCCGCCGCCCTGCGCGACTACGTCGACGCGCACCCCGCGGTGACACCGGAACGGTTGGCCGACATGCTGTTCCGCACCCGGCTGCCGCGCCGTCGGCGAGCGCTGATCCTGGCCCGGCCCGCCGTGCACGGAAACGACGCCGAGTCGTCGAGTGAGCTGCGCGCCGCGCTGAATGCGATCGCGACCGGCGCCGAGCACGACACCGTGGTTCTCGGTGACGTCCCCGCGAGCTCTCGCCGCATCGGTTTCGTCTTCCCCGGCCAGGGCAGCCAGCGCCCCGGCATGGGTGCGCTGTTCTACGCGCAATCACCGGCCTACCGCACCGTCGTCGACGAGTGCGCCGCCATCCACCTCGAACGTTTCGGCCACTCCCAGCCGCTGCACTACCTGCTCGGCGACGAGGGGCAGTACGAGGACACGGTGTGGGAAGTACAGCCCGCCCTGATGTTCCACATGACCGGCCTCGCCGCGCTGTGGCGGGCCGCCGGCGTGGCGCCGCAGGCGACGATCGGGCACAGCCAGGGCGAGCTCGCGGCCGGTGCGGTGTCGGGTGTGATGACCCTGCGCGACGCGGTCCTCGCCGTCACCCACCGCGCCCGCCTGGTCGAGCGCATCTCCCCGCGCGGCTACTCGATGGCCGTGCTCGGCATGGACCGCGAATCCTGCGAGGCGTTGCTGGCCAGGCATTCGGGCTGGGCCGAGCTGTCGGTGGTCAACTCACCGCACATCCTTGCCATCTCCGGTGACCGCGAGACCATTGTCGACCTGGTCGCCACCGCGACCGAGCGCGGCCAGTTCGCCCGCGAGATCCGCGTGGCCTACCCGGCGCACACCTCCATCGTCGCCGAACTGCGTTCCGATTTCGTGGACATGCTCGGCGACGAGATGAGCGGTACGCACTTCACCGAATCCGAGATCGACTGCTACGGCGCGACTCTCGGCGCGAAGATCGGCTCCGACCTGAATCACCAGGACTACTGGTACTGGAACCTGCGCAACCGGGTGCGTTTCGACAAGGCCGTGATCGCGGCGGGCAGCGACGGCGTGGACCTGCTGATCGAGGTCGCCGAACACCCCGTGCTGCAGCTCGCCCTGCAGGAGAACCTCGGCCTCGTACCGTCGCGTCCCGGTCTGCCGCAGCGCGACTTCCGTGCCCTCGGAACGTCGCTGCGCACCGCCGAGGGGCTCTCGGAGTTCACCCGTAATCTCGCCCAGGTCGCGGTGCTCGACGCCGGGTACCGCTGGGACGCGCTGCGGGTGCACGACACCGTCACGCTGCCGCTGCGCGATTTCCCGCACACCGTCACCGCCCCGAAGCGGCTCTGGGCCGCCCCTGACGAGTCGGAAACTCCGCCCGAACTCGTCAGCACCACGCCGAAACCCCAACGGCTGATCGAACAGTGGACCCCGCTCCAGCGCCGCACCCTGACCGCCCCGCGCAGCCTGCTCGTCGTGGACCACACGGGTGAATGTGCGGCTCTGGCCGTCGCCCTGGTGAAGGCCGCGGACCGTCACGGTGCCGAGGCTCGGGTGCTCGGCCCGGCCGAACTGAAACCGGCTGTCGGCGCAGGCGCCGAGGCGAACGATCGAGGATCCGCCGCTGATGCGATGAGCTCCGCCGCACCCGGCGAAGAGCATGCCGCACCCGGCGACGCGCGCGGCCTGCCCGACTCGGTGCGCATGCAGCCGTTCGATTCCGTCGTTGTCCTGGTGCCACCGTCGGCGTCCGACGACACCGCGACGGCTGTCGCCGCACTGACCTCTTTTTACGCCGAACGAGGCTGGACCCCAGCGCTTTCCGTGCTGCGTCCGGGCGGGGAGTGCTGGTTGCTGACCGTCGGTGGCGAGGCTGTGCACGAGAGCGATCCGATCCCCTGTCTGTTCCAGGCAGGCGTCGCGGCCGGGTTCCGCAGCGTCGGGATCGAACACCCTGGCACCTTGTTCCGCCATCTCGACCTCGCCGCGAACGATGATCCGATCGCGCAGGCGCCCCGGATCGTCGGCGCGGTGCATTCCAGCGGTGAGGCGGAGCTGGCGCTGCGAGCGGGCAAGCTCTTCGTCAAGCGATTGGTGGTCGACGAGACCGCCGAAACCGGTTCGCTCGCCGAGGGTCTCGATCATGTGGTGATCGTCGGCGGTACCGGTCAGCTCGGTCTCCGTTTCACCGATCACCTGGCGCGCACGAGTACCGGCCGCGTCACCCTGCTCAGCCGCAGCGGTGAAACCCCCAGCCTGGCAACAGAACTGGCGCGTCTGCGTGGCCTCGGTGACACCGAGATCGTCGTGCGGTCCTGTGATGTGAGCGATCCGGAATCGGCGAAGGCCTTCGCCGCCGAGATCGCCGATCGCCCGGCCGATCTGGTGATCCACGCCGCCGTGAACTATGTCGACGCCGAACTCGACCAGGTCACCGCCGAGGCCGTCCACACCGCCGCCCGCGCCAAGCTGCACGGCCTCGACACCCTGATCGACACCGTGCCGCTGACCACCGATTGCCGTGTGCTGCTGTGCTCGTCGATGGCGGCGACCATCGGCGGACGGGGCCAGATCCTGTACGCGGTCACCAACCGCATGCTCGATGTCGCCGCTCGCAGGCTGCGCACCCGTGGCATCGCCGCGGCCAGCCTGCAGTGGGGGCTGTGGAGCGTGGCGGGTCCGCTCGACGACGCCGGGTTCGCCCGGGTGGAAGAGGCGGGCGTGTTCCCGATGGTTCCCGCCGACGCCATCGAGGCCGGCTTCGCCGCGCCGGTGCGCGACGGCATGATCATCGCCGCCGACTGGGACTTCCTGCGCGAGGTGCTCGGCGCGTTCGGTCAGGACAGTGTCCTCACCGGTCTCGAATCGCCTTCCACGGCTTCGGTTGTCACCCGAGCTGTTTCGGTCACTCCGGCTCCGGAGGCCGTGGTCGAGGCAGCGCAAACGCCGGTACAGCCCGACAGCTCTCCGCTCGACCTGCGTGTGCGTACCGAACTGCTGAAGGTGATCGGCGGCGACAGCGCCGAATCCATCGACGCCACCATGCCTTTGGTCGCGCTCGGCCTGGACTCGTTGCAGGCCTTGGACTTCCGCAAGCGCGTGAAGGCGGAGCTGGACCGGGACCTGCCGGTCGCGGCGATTCTCGGCGGCGCGTCGCTCGACGACGTCGTGCAGCTGATGGCACAGAACACCAACCAGGGCTAGGGGCCGAAAGAACATGTCAGACACCGAAGCCACCCTGTCCGTCGCGGAACGCCGCAAGCAGCTGTTACAGCAGAAGCTGCGCGAGCGCGGCATGGCCGCGTCCACCGCATCCGTCGCCGTGCCGCGCATCGCGGCGGGGGAGCGCCGCCCGCTCACGCCCGGTCAGCGCCGCATGTGGTTCCTGCAGACCCGCGACCCGCAGGACACCGCCCTCAACATCTGCGTGGCCTACCGCCTCACCGGCCCGCTCGACGCCGACCGCCTGCACACCGCGTTCGACGCCGTCGTCGCCCGTCACGACATCCTGCGCACCACCTACGGTGTGGACGCCGAGGGCGAACCGTTCCAGGTGTTCACCACCGCCGCCCGCGCCGAGTGGACAACCCACGACCTGACCGACCTCGCCGAATCCGGCCGTGACCTGCGGGTGGAGGTGCTGGCGCAGCGCGAGTTCAGCCGCCCCTTCGCCCTCGGCACCGAGCTGCCTTTGCGCGCCACCCTGATCCGCACCGGCGCCGACCAGCACGTGGTGCTGTTCACCATCCACCACATCTGCTGGGACGACGACTCCTGGGCGGTGTTCTTCACCGAACTCAACGCCGCCTACCGCACCATGCCCGCGCAGGACGACAGCGCGCCCGCGCAGGCCGACGCTGCGCCCGCACAACCCGACGGCATCCCCGGCCAGGCCAACAGCGTCCCCAAGCAAGCCGACAGCGCGTCCGCGCAGGCGGACACCGTGCAGTTCGCCGCGATCGCCCCCACCGCTGAACCCGCGGCCGACGACGTCGCCTACTGGCGCGACGCCTTGCGCCCCCTGCCCGAACCTCTAGAGCTGCCCGGTTCGGCCTCGGCCACCGCGGGCAGGCAGGCGCAGCGCCGCACCCACCGGCTCCCGGCCGACCTCGTCACCCGCACCGAACAGTTCGCGCGCGAACACGCCGCCACCCCGTTCATGGTGCTGCTGGCCGGTTTCGACGCCCTCGTGCACCGCTACACCGCCGCCGACGATTTCCTCGTCTCCATTCCCGTCACCGACCGCCCGGCGGGCACCGAGCAGCTCATCGGCTACTTCGGTAACACCCTGTTGCTGCGCGCGGGCATCGGCACCGGCGACGACTTCACCACCCTCGTCGCCGCCGTCCGCGAGACCTGCACCGGTGCGTTCGCGCGCCGCGGTGTCGGTATCGATCGCGTGGTGCGCGAAGCGAACCCGGACCGCGTCGCCGGTCGCGACGGTCTCGACCAGTTGGTCCGTCTCGGCTTCAGCGTGCGCAAGAGCGCCGACGGTTTCGCCTTCGACGGCGTCACCTCCACCCTGCTCGAACTCGGCGCCGTGAGCGCGCAGGTGCCGCTGGCCTTCGCTGTGGTGCTCGACGCCGACGGCACCGCCGTGGTCGAGGCCGAATACCAGACCGACGTGCTGTCCGACGCCCTGGTCGATCAGTTGCTCGGGCACTTCGGTGTGCTCCTCGACAGCGCATTGCGCGAGCCGACCCGCAGGCTGCGCGACCTCGAGATGCTCGCCGCCGACGAGCGTGCTGCACTGCTCGACCGCTCCCACGGTCTGCTCGTCGACCAGCCCGCCACCACCCTTGTAGCCCTGTTCGAATCAGCCGCTGCCGCATCGCCCGACGCACTCGCGCTGGTCTCCGATACCGCCGAACTCACCTACGCCGAGCTGCACACCCGCGCGAATCGCCTGGCGCACTGGCTGATCGGGCAGGGCATCGGCACCGAGGACATCGTCGGCCTGCGCCTGGGCACCTCGGTGGAGTTCATCGTCGCCGTGCTCGCCGTGCTGAAGGCAGGCGGCGCGTACCTGCCGATCGATCCGGCATACCCGGAAGACCGCATCGAGTACCTCATCGAGGACGCGAACCCCCGATTGTTGCTCGGCGCGGTCGAATTGGCCGCCGCCGAGGAGATGGCGACCGGGCTGCCCGGCTCGGCGCCGACCGATGCCGACCGGTTGCGCCCGCTGCGCCCGGCCAACCTCGCCTACGTCATCTACACCTCCGGCTCCACCGGCAAGCCCAAGGGTGTTCCGGTGCCGCACAACGCGATCGCCGAACACATCGTGTGCTTCTCCGCCGAGTGGGACATGACGCCCGCCGACCGCATGATGCAGTCGTCGTCGGTGAGTTTCGACGCCTCGCTCGCCGATATCGCCATCCCGCTGTCGGTCGGTGCGCAGATCGTGGTGCCGAAACCCAAGCCGTTCCGCGACATCCGCTACGTCGCCGACCTCATCACGCGGCGTCAGGTGACCGTGCTGCACATGGTCCCGTCGATGCTGAGCACCTGCCTGCTGCTGCCCGAGGTGAGCGAATGGCGTTCGCTGCGCCAGGTTCCCGTCGGCGGTGAAGCGCTGCCCGGCGAGGTGGCCGACCGCTTCGCCAACACCCTGGAAGCCGAACTGCGCAACCATTACGGGCCCACCGAGGCCGTGGTCTGCTCGACCTACATGCCGGTGCACGGGCCGCAGGGCACCGGCGTGGTGCCGATCGGCGTGCCCAACCGCAACGTCTACACCTACGTGCTCGACGAGGCGCTGCAGCTGGTGCCCGACGGTGTGGTCGGTGAGCTCTACCTCGGCGGCGATCAGCTCGCCCGCGGCTACCTCGACCGCCCCGCGCTGAGCGCGCAGCGTTTCGTCGCCGATCCGTTCACCCCCGGCGCCCGCCTGTACCGGTCCGGTGACCTGGTGCGCCGCAACAACTTCGGTGAGCTCGAGTTCGTCGGCCGCGCCGACGAACAGGTGAAGGTGCGTGGTTTCCGCATCGAACTCGGCGAGGTGGAAGCCGCCATCGCCGCGCATCCGTCGGTCGCCCAGTGTGTGGTCGTGGTGACCGAGGACCCGGCCATCGGTGCCATGCTCGCCGCCTACGTGGTGCCCGCCGAAGGGTTCATCGACCTCGAACAGATCCAGGCCTTCGCCGCGGCGGGTCTGCCGGACTTCATGGTGCCCAGCGCGTTCGCGGTGATCCCGGAGGTCCCGCTCACGGTCAACGGCAAGCTCGACAAGCGCGCCCTGCCCGCCGCCACCCCGGCCGTCGCGCGGACCCACCGCGCGCCCGCCACGGCCACCGAACGCAAGATGTGCGCGCTGTTCGGCGCCCTGTTCAATCTCGACGAGGTGGGCGCGGAGGACTCGTTCTTCGAACTCGGCGGGCACTCGCTGCTCGCCGCCCGTCTGGTCGCGCAGGTTCGTGCGGAATTCGGCATCGAACTCGATGTCCGCGTCATCTTCGACAGCCCGACGCCCGCCGCGCTCGCCGCGAATCTGGTCGCCCGATTCCTCGCCGAGTTCGACATGGACCTGGATGCGGTCGACTCCGATTTCGACGAGGCAGCCGAACCGGCACCCGCGGCGAGCACCGACGCGGTCGCTCCCGCACAGGCCACCCGCCCCGCGATCGGCGGGCGGCCGCGGGGCGAGCGCATACCGCTGTCGTACTCGCAGCTGGCGATGTGGTTCCAGTACCGCATGGAAGGTGCCGGTTCGGTCGGCAACCTCCCGCTGGCCATGCGCTTCGACGGCCCGCTCGACATCGCCGCGTTGCGCGCCGCGCTCGGTGATGTCGTGGCCCGCCACGAATCCCTGCGCAGCACGTTCCCCGAGCACGAGGGTGTGCCCTACCAGGTGATCCACCCCGCTACCGAGGTCGCGCTGCCGATCAGGAAGATCGCCGCCGACCAGGTGTCGGCCGAGCTGGCCGAGATCGCCCGCTACGCGTTCACCCTCGACGGTGAGCCGCTGCTGCGCGCCGAACTTCTCGAACTCGACGCGAACACCCACGTGCTGTCGCTGCTGGTGCACCACATCGTCGCCGACCACGCCTCCTTCGGTGTGCTGCTCGACGACCTGACCACCGCCTACCGCGCCCGCAGCGAGCAGGGCACCGCGCCTGCGTGGGAGCCGCTGCCGATCCAGTTCGCCGACTACGCCCTGTGGCAGCGCGAGCTGTTCGACCAGGCGGCGCCGAGCGAATTCGCGCAGACCCAGATCGAGTTCTGGCGCGCCGCGCTGGCCGGGGTGCCCGACGAGATCTCGGTGGCCCACGACCGTCCGCGTCCGCCGGTGCTCGGCAAGCGCGGCGAGGTGGTCACGTTCTCACTGCCCGCGAGCGTCCGCTCCGGTCTCGAGGCCCTCGCCAAGCGCAGTGGCGCAACCGAATTCATGGTGTGCGAGGCCGCGGTCGCGACCCTGCTGCACAGGCTCGGCGGCGGCACCGACATCACGCTCGGCACGCCCGTCGCGGCACGCACCGATCCGGCAACCACGAACCTGATCGGGTTGTTCGCCAACATGGTCGTGCTCCGCAACGATCTGTCGGGCGCGACCACCCTGCGCGACACCGTGACCCGTGCCCGCGATGTGGTGCTCGATGCCAACGCGCATCAGGAACTGCCGATCGAGCGTCTCGTCGAGGCACTCAATCCGCGCCGTTCGCGGTCGCGGAACCCGCTGTTCCAGAGCATGATCCACTTCCGCGGCGCGGACTGGGCCCCGACCACCTTGCCGTTCGCGACCTCGGGTGCCAGCACGGTCACCGTGCTGCCCGCCGACTTCGACGTCTCGTTCCTCGATCTGAACCTGAGCCTGAACGTGACCGCCGAGGGCGGCATGGACGTGCGCGTCGTCGTCAACGCCGACCTGTACGAACCGGCCACCGCCGCGCTCATCGCCGACGCCCTGGCCGCGACCCTGCGCGCCTTCGCCGACAACCCGGACCAGCCGATCGCGGACCTGCGGGTACTGCCGCAGGCCGACCTGGACCGGCTGCTCGCCGTTCCGGCGCCGGTCGCCACGACGGCCGCGGCCGGTGGCACGGCCGATTCGGACACCGAGCGCACGCTCATCGCCCTGATCGAGGAGCTCCTGGAGATCGACGACGTCACCGGTGACGACAACTTCTTCGCCCTCGGCGGCGACAGTGTCATCTCCATCCAGTGGTCGGCCCGTGCAGCTGCCCAGGGACTGCCGCTGACCCCGCAGATGGTGTTCGAATGCGCGACCATCACCGAGCTGGCCGCCGCCGTCGATGCCGCTCCCCGCGAGGCGGAAACCGAAGAGCCCGAGCAGGTCACGCACGCGCCGATGAGCGCGTCCGGCCTGGATTCCGATGCCCTGTCCGCCCTCACCGCGGCGTGGTCCGCGCAGGGATGAACAACCCGACATCCTCGCCGCACCTGCCGGGTACCCGCCCGGCACGGTGCGGCGCCGCATGTCGACCGGGTCTCGGCTCTCCGACGACCCGACCACTAGGAAAGGACGCAGCATGAGTGCGCCGCAGATCGAAGACGTACTCGCGTTGAGCCCCCTGCAGGAGGGGTTGTTCTCTCTTTCGCGGATGGCCGGGACCGAGATCGACCTCTACACGATGCAGTTCGTGGTCGACATCGACGGCCCGCTGGACGCCGCCCTGCTGCGCCGCAGCGCCCAGGCCATGCTCGACCGCCACCCGAACCTGCGGGCCGCGTTCTGGGACACCGACGTGCCCAAGCCGGTGCAGATCATCCCGTCCCACGCCGAGCTGCCGTGGGCCGAACGTGACGCGGTGGCAGCGGAATTCGACTCCATCGCCGAGTCGGAGCGGCGGGTGCCGTTTACGCTGAGTCGTGGTCCGGCCTTGCGGATCCTGCTGCTGAACGTCACCGACGCGCCGCAGCCGCGCAAGCGGATGATCCTCACCGCCCACCACATCCTGATGGACGGCTGGGCGGTTGCGGTGTTCTTCACCGAACTGCTCGCCGTGTACCAGGCGGGTGGCAGCCTCGACGGGCTGCCCGCCCCGCGCCCGTACCGCGACTACATCGGCTGGCTCGGCGCCCAGGACCACGAGGCCGCCGCGCGCCGCTGGGCCGAGTACCTGGGTCAGGTGAGTGCGCCGTTGGTGCTGGCCGACGGCACCGGTGCGCGCGATTCCTCGGTCCCCGAGACCACGCGACTTCGGCTCTCCGCCGGCGAAACCGAAGCTCTGCAGCAGTGGGCGCGCGCCAACGGCATGACGCTCAATACCGCTGTGCAGTTCGCCTGGACGGTGCTGCTGGGCCGGATCACCGACCGTACGGATGTCGTCTACGGCACCACCATCAGCGGCCGCCCCGAAAAGCTGGCCGGTGTCGAGGGCATGGTCGGGCTGTTCATCAACACCGTCCCCGTCGTGCACCGGCTCGCGTCGACCGAACCGGTCGTCGCGCAATGCGCTCGGCTGCAACGTGATTCGTCGACCATGCGCGATATCGGTTACCTGAGCCTGTCGACCCTGCAGCGTGCGGCAGGACACGGCGCCCTGTTCGACACCCTGTTCGTGTTCGAGAACGCCCCCATCGACGACGCGATCAAGACCGTCACCGCCGCCGACGGCGCCCAGTTCCGGCCCATCGAGATGGAAAGCCTCGCCCACTACCCGCTCACCGTGGTCTCGCACATGAGCGAAGGCGAACTGCTCGTCCTGGTCGAGGCGGTGCCTGCTCTGCTCGGTCACCTCGACCCCGCCGACCTCGGCGCCCGTCTGGTCACCATCCTGCGCACCCTGCCCACACTCGACGCCGAGGCGACCCTCGACGCCATCGACCTGCTCACACCCGCCGAGCACGCCGAACTGGCCAGTGCTGCCGCGGAACTCGTATCCGCGCCCTCCTCCACGCCTTGGGAGCTGTTCGAGCGGCAGGTCGCCGCGACCCCGGACGCCACCGCCCTCACGACCACCTCGGGCGAGCACTTCACCTACCGGGAGCTGCACGATCGTGCCTGCCGCCTGGGCGCCGAGTTCGCCGCACACGGTGTCGGCCCGGAAACCGTTGTCGCCCTGATGCTCCCGCGCGGCACGGACGCGATCGTCACCATCCTCGCCACATTCGCCGCCGGTGCGTCCTATGTCCCGGTCGACATCACCCTGCCCGCCGGGCGCATCGAATCGATTCTGCGCCAGTCGAATCCGGTTCTCGCCATTGTCCTCGACAAGGATCGTCACCTACTCGACGGGATTACGCAGCAGGACCTGCCGACCCGTCTGGCGGTGCTCGTGCTGGATGACGCCGAGGTTGTCGACCGGATCGCGAACCGCCCCGCGCAGGCTCCCGTCGTCCGCCGCGAACTCGACCACGCCGCGTACATCATTTTCACCTCCGGCTCCACCGGCGAACCCAAGGGCGTCGTCGGCACGAACGCCGCGCTGGCCGGGTACTTCGCCGACCATCTCGAGCGGTTCTACCGCCCGGCGATGGCGAAACTCGGTCGTCCGCTGCGCATCGCGCACGCCTGGTCGCTCGGGTTCGATGCCTCCTGGCAACCGATGGTCGGATTCTTCGCGGGCCAGGCCCTACATCTTTTCGATGCCGACGAGATGCGCGACGCACACCGAATCGTCTCGGGCATGGCCGAATTCGACATCGACATGATCGACACCACCCCCTCGATGCTGGCCCAGCTGGCGGCGGCGGGCTTGCTCGATCGTGAGCTGTCCGTCCTCGCTCTCGGTGGTGAGGCCATCGATACTGCCCTGTGGGCACGTTTGCGCGCGCTCCCGGGGACGGCTGTGTACAACTGCTACGGGCCGACCGAGACGACCGTCGAAGCCGTCGTCGCCCCGGTCGCCACCTCGGAAATCCCGACGATCGGCACCGCCAACGGCGGCATGGTCGGCTACGTCCTGGACTCACGGCTGCGCCCGGTTCCGCAGGGGATCGTCGGCGAGCTGTACCTGTCGGGTGTGCAGCTGGCCCGCGGTTACCTGGGTAAACCCGCCATCACCGCCGACCGGTTCGTCGCCGACCCGGCCCGCCCGGGGCAGCGCATGTACCGCACCGGTGACCTCGTCCGCCGCCTGCCGGGTGGTCGTTTCGGCTACCTCGGCCGCGCCGACGCGCAGGTGAAGGTGCGCGGGTACCGCATCGAGGTCGGCGAGATCGAGACCGCGCTGCGCCGCTCGGCCGATATCGACACCGCGGCCGTCACCGTGGTCCGTCGTGCCGGTGGCGCGTCGCTGGTCGGTTTCGTCGTCGGTAAGGCCGGACGCGCCGTGGTGGTGAGTCGGGTGCGCGCCGACCTCGCGCAGCGCCTGCCCGCGTACATGATCCCGGCGCGCATCGTCGTCCTCGACCGGTTGCCGGTGAACGTCAACGGCAAACTCGACGGGCACGCGCTGAACGAGCTCGCCGAACAAGCACTTTCGTCGGCCGACAGCAATGCCGCCGCCGAGACGCCCACCGAGATCGCGCTCAGCGAGGTCTTCGCCGAACTCTTCGACGGCCGCGCCCCCGGTATCGACGCCGACTTCTACGAACTCGGTGTCGACTCCATCGTCGCCATCTCCCTGGTGAACAAGGCCCGCCGCCGAGGCCTCGCGCTCAACCCGCGCATGGTTCTGGCCTGCCCGACCATCCGTGAACTCGCCGCCGCCGTCGACGACGCACCCGCCGCCGCCCAGGCGGG
Organism: Nocardia sp. NPDC023733; assembly: GCF_040639775.1. Classification (NCBI taxonomy): domain Bacteria; kingdom Bacillati; phylum Actinomycetota; class Actinomycetes; order Mycobacteriales; family Nocardiaceae; genus Nocardia; species Nocardia sp. NPDC023733. Next base: position 196,089 of record NZ_JBFAAN010000007.1, read on the forward strand.
CGCCGACTCCTACGGTGTGGTTCCGCCGCTGCCGGTCGTGTCGTGGATGTACGAGTACGGCAACTACCGCCGCTTCACCCAGACCGCCCTGCTCCGCCTGCCCACCGGAATCGACCGTGCCGGCCTGGAGTCCACGCTCCAAGCCCTCCTCGACGCACACGACACCCTGCGTGCCGTGCTCACCGATACGCCCGATGGTCCGCGTCTGCTCACCCGCGCGCCCGGTGTCGTTGCCGCGGGCGACGTGGTGATCGAAGCGCCGGGTGGACTCGCTGGTTCCGAACTGGATTCCGTCATCACGGAATACGCGCGTATCGCCAACGACGCGATCGACCCGAGGTCGGGGGAGATGGTGCGCGCGGTGTGGTTCGCGGGTGCACCGGGCTCGTCGGAAGTCGACCAGAGCTCGGGCGACGCGAACAATTCCAGGGACGACGCTGATGGCGATCCCGGCGACATCCTTTTGCTCGCGGTACACCACCTGGCTGTCGACGTGGTGTCCTGGCACATCATGATCGACGGTCTCGCCGCCGCCTGGCAGCAGATCCAGTCCGGCGTCGCCCCGAAGATGCTGCCCGAGTTCACCTCCTACCGGCAGTGGTCCGAGGCCATGTGGCAGCGCGCCAGCACACCGGAAGTGCTTGCTCAGCGCGACTATTGGGCGTCCCAGGTGCGCCAACCCGACGCGCCCCTCGGTTCCCGGCACCCCGCCCCCGCGTCCGACACCTGGTCGAGTCTGCGCGTGAACACCGTCGCCACCCCCGTCGAGGTGACCCAGCGCCTCCTCGACCGCATCGGCAAGGACGAGGGCGTCCGCGAATTCCTGCTCACCGCCCTCACCATGACCATGGCCTCGCTGCACGCGAACAATGGAAACGATCCAGCCGCAGGCGCTTTGATCGCCCTCGAGGGCCACGGCCGCGCCGACGCCGAACTCGGCACCGACACCGCCAACACTCTCGGCTGGTTCACCAGTGTGTTCCCCGTCCGCCTCGGCGTCGGCGAGCAGTGCGTGGATGTCGCACGGGCCCAAGCTGATCCGGCCTCCGCGCGGTCGCTGCTCGACTCCGTCATCCGCCACCTGCGCGAAATCCCCAACCAGGGGCTCGATTACGGCCTGCTCCGCTACGTCGACCGGGCCCACGAACTCCGCAACGCCGCCGAACCGCAGGTGGAATTCAACTACCTCGGCCGAATCGACCTCAGCGGCAACGACAACGATCCATGGTCGCTGCTCGTGGGAGCCCACGACACCGCCCTTCCGCTCGATCCGGAACCCGACCTTCCCTTGCGGTACGCGGTAGACGTCATCGCCGGCATCGGCACCACCCCCGAAGGCCCAGCCCTGACGACCAACTTCCGCTGGAGCACCGCTCTGTTCACGGAAAAGCAGGCTGACCGGTTCGCCGAACTGTGGGCCCAGGCCGTTCGAATCCTGGCCGCTGCTCTCTGAGGACCGATCGTCGATGCCGGTGGGCCGGTAGAGTTGGCGGGCCGTTCAGGGGAGGAATGTGGTGCGCGTAGTCGCGGGGTTTTTCGCTTTGTCCTTGATGCTCACGTCGTGCGCCGTAACCGGTACGGCAGAGCCGCACTGTCCGTCGGGAACATTGAACGTGCAGACGAACGAAAGCCAGTTGGGTAACTTCGTCGCGCTGCAAGACAAGGTCCGCGACGTGGTGACCGTGCGTGAGGTGCCGATCACGATGCGCGAGATCGGCCGCCGCGCAGGCTGGTCGCCGGAATGGGACCGCATGATCCCGCTCCGACCAGGCGCGGCCCCGGAAAAGATCCTCGCGGCCGCAGGCATCGACGATCCGAATATGTGTGTGAACGGCATCCCGACCTTCGACCCCTTCTACGAAAGGGTCCACTACCCGAATTCCTTGTTCCTCGTCGGCTCCCGTCCGGTCCACCGCGTCGAGTGGTTCCATCCGCAACCCTTGATCGATTTCGGCGCGCAGGGCTTCCTCACACCGGATACGGAACTGATCATCGACCGCGGCATGCTCACACCCGCCCCCGGCCGATAACGCCAGGGCATATCCGCGATCACGCCCGGCTGCCGCATTTCGGGCTGACCACTGGTTACGCTGGTTGCCGACCGTTTTCCATTCGACGCAGTTCCGCTGTTTTTCGGAAGGAAGAATATGAGTCCCGCCATCGGCGCCGTCGTCATTCCCGTCTCCGACCTGGAAGCCGCCAAAAAGGTCTATACGGCCCTCTACGGCCAACCCCACACCGACCAGCCCTACTACGTCGGTTACAACGTCAACGGCTTCGAGATCAGCCTCAACCCCCAGGGCGACCGCGCCACCGGACCGGTCGCGATGACCGACGTCGACGACCTCGACGCCACCCGAAACGCCCTGCTCGCCGCAGGAGCCACCGAAAAATCGGGCCCGCAGACAGTTGCCCCCGACCTCCGCATCTGCACCCTCGCCGATCCCGACGGCAACCCCTTCGGCCTGCGCGGCAAGTAGGTCACCGACGCGCTTCGATGCCGTCGAGGGCCTGCTCGAGGCCGGTATCGAACTGCCAGCGCAGGTCGTCCTTGCGCCGTGCCTCGTGCACATAGCGCTGGAAGGTCGGATAGCGGCCGGTGCCGAGCAGCCAGGTCATCTGGGTGGACAGGCCGGTGCGCGCCTGTGCGCCGGTGGTCCAGCCGCGATCGTCCATGAGCGCGCGTAGGCCGATCTCGGCACCGGTCGCACCCTGCACATACGCGAAAACCGTTCGCGCGGCCGCCATCGCCGTATCGAGGTCGAGGCCGAGGTCGTCGTGGAGCGCGGTCAAGGCGTGCTCGGTCAGGGCCATGCGGTTGGGTGTGAGCTCGTAGACGAGCTCCGGCGCGGTGAGCCGGGTGAGCCACGGATGTCGCAGGATCAGCGCCTGAAGGGCCGTCGCCAGCTCACGCAGCGTCGCGCGCCAGCCGTCACCGGCCGTGCAGTCGACCTCGCCGTAGACGAGGTCGACCATCAGTTCCAGCACCTCGTCCTTGCCCGCCACATGCCGGTAGGCCGCCATCGGCGCCACCCCGAGTTCCGTGGCGAGCCGGCGCATCGTGATGGCGTCGAGCCCGTCGACGTCGGCCACCGCCACGGCGGTCTCCGCAATTCGCCTGGCCGACAAGGGTTTACCTGCGAGCCGGTCGGCCTCTGTCAGCCGTTCCCAGAGAGAAGTCACGCCTGTTCCGCTCCTGATGTGTACTTAGTACGCACGAGATGTGTACTTTGTATCTGTGAGCATACGCAGTACACATCTGCTGGTGGCGGGCGCCTTCGGTCCGGCCGTCTTCGTCCTCGGCTATCTGATCAACGGCGCACTCCAGGCCGGCTACGACTCCTCCCACGACACCATCAGCGCCCTCAGCCTGGCCCCCCACGGCTGGATCCAGAACAGCAACTTCGTCCTCTACGGCATCCTGACGGTGCTCTTCGCCGAAGGGCTCCGCCGCACCGCGTCCCTGCGCACCGCCGGGTACCTCGCCCTGCTGGTCGCCGCCGCCGGGCTGATCGTCATCGGGTTCTTCCCCACCGACCCGGTGCTCGGTTTCCCCGAAGGAGCCCCCACGGTCGTCACCGCGACCGGCAGCATCCACAACCTCGGCGCCCTCGTCGTGTTCACGGCCTTTCCCGTAGCGGCCCTCACCACCGTGTCCCGCCACGCCCGCCTGTGGTCGGCCTTCTCCTTCGCCACCGCCGTGTTGTCGCTAGCAGCGGTCGGAGCCTTCTTCGCCGCCGTGGAATCGACACCGGCCGGTGCCCAATCGGCGGCCGGCTTCTACGAACGCCTCCCGACACTGTTCATCGGCCTCTGGCAGATCGTCTTCGTCTACCGGGTCCTCGCGAAAAGTAGATAACGTGCCGTTCATCGGGAGACGACGTGGTGACCGGTCGGCCGCGAACCTACCGTCCCGGATCGGGTCGCATTCATGCACCAGCGTGGGCCCACACCGGTTACTCGAGGAGTCCCTATGCCCCAGATCGCGTCACGTCTGTCCGTGGTCATCGCCGCGGTTGCCGTCATCACAGCCGGCGGCGGTAATGCGGCCGCCGCACCGCAGACAGGTGAAATGACCCTCACCTTCGTCCGCCACGCCGAATCGGCCGGCAACGCATCCGGCCTGATCGACACGTCCGTGCCCGGCCCCGACCTCACCGAAAAGGGCTGGGAGCAAGCCGCCGCGGCCGCGCTACGCCTGGCCGACTGCAAGTTCGACGGCGTCTACGCCTCGACGATGGTGCGCACACAGCAGACCGCACTGCCCACCTCGGAACTGTGCGACCGCCCCGTTGTCGTCGAGGAGGGCTTCCACGAAATCGAAGCCGGAATCTACGAAGGCACACCCGAGAAGGACGCGATGGCGAACTACTTCGCCGCACCGGTCCAGTGGATGCAAGGCAACCTCGACGCCCGCATTCCCGGCTCGATCAACGGCTACGAATTCAAAAAGCGCGTGGACGACTCCATCCAGGACATCCAGGACCGCGGCGACAAGCGCGCCACGATCTTCTCCCACGGCGGCTCCATCATGGTCTGGACCCTCATGACCGTCAGCAACCCCGACATGACCAAACTGCAGTCCGACCCCATCCGCAATACCGGGCGCGTAGTCGTCAAGGGCAGCCCCGCGAAGGGCTGGAAACTCGTCACCTGGGACGGCACTCCCGCTGCCTGACACGCGCAGGCCCCACGGCTACACCCGCCGCGTCGAATCCGATCGACGGTGAGGGTTCATCTGCGATCGGTGAAGATGGCTATGTGCCTGGAGAGACGATGCTCCAACTCGGCGGGTGGGCCGGGGATCACCGTGAAATTGTCGGCGTCGTGGTGTTGCAGGAGGTAGCGGCCGTCATCGGGGTAGTCGAGCCAGAGGAACGCTTTGCCGTCGGAAGTGGGCCGGGAATCGACCTGGAACCCAGGGAAAACGGTGATCTCGCCCGTGCCGATTCGGGGGCGCCGGAAGAAGCGTTGCGTGTGCTCGACCGGGGACAGGCGGGTGGGGTGGCGAGCGAAGGTGGCCGCTTCGAGATCGCTGCGCCTGCCCTCGAAACGCTGTGTCGAACCACCTTGCAGGCGTGGCAGTTTCGCGACGATAGCCACTGCCAGATCGCCCAGCGGGACGACGGAGAGCGTGATGTCGCCGCCTTGCTCGCGCGTCGGCCCCGGGGCCTGAACGGCCAACGCCGCGTGATCCTCGACGATGCCCGCATAAACGCGCACGACCTCGGCCTGGCCCGGTCCGTGTAAGCCCTGGATCTCCACCCGGACCTCGGGCTCGAGAACGGCCCGGAACACCCTGTCCAGAACCGCGTCGTACACCTGCACCAACCGGTGCCGGGCAGCTTCCCGCCGCCGCCGGTGGATTCCCATGGTCTCGGCGAATTCGGGCTGGAAGGTCAGCGGGTACGGCATCCGGTCCCGGCCGTGCGCTTCCAGCCCGATGGCGAAGGCATGTGGATCGAGCACCCAGGTGTGATCAAGAGCCGGTGCTTGGGGTCGGCTCATGCGCCGATCACCCCACCCGGCGGCAGCGTGGGCGGCAACTGCCCGATGAGTTCGTGCTCGCGATCATGGATGAGGTAGTCCGGGGTGGTGTGCTCGTTCTCGTCGTCACGCCCACCGCCCCTTCCACCGCCGCCCATCATGCCGGGCATCCCGCTCATACCGCGCGCACCCGCCGCCGACGCCCCCGCACGAGCGCCGGAGTTCTGCGCCCCTGCGGCTCCCGGTGTTCCCGCGACGGAGCGTCCTGCGGCCGGTACTCCGGAACCACCGGGCACGCCCGAGCCGGGCGATCCAGACCCCGGCGATCCTGAGCCGGGAGACCCGGCTCCGGGAGACCCGAGTTTGCTGTCGCCGGGTGTGGCCGGTGTCGTCGTCGGCGTCGTAGCGGGCGTTGTGGCCGGTGACTCAGTGCCTGCCGGGCTGGTCGAGTCGTCGTCGGTGTCGTCGTCCGCTTGATCATCGCCGGGAGTGGTCGACTGCGGGGTCTCGGCGGTTGGATTCTCCGGCGTACCAGCAGGATTCGTCGACGCGCCGCCACCGTTGTCGGTGTTGTCGCCCCCGCCGTTCGGATCTCCCGCCGGACCGTCACCCGGCACTCCGCCGCCCGGATCCGTGACATTGTTCCGGGGGAGGGGTAGCACCGGAGTTTGCTGGTCGACGGTGAGCGCACCCGGCTGATAGGTGCCGATCATGAACAGCCGAGCGTCCGCCTCCGCTTCGTTCGCCCGATGCTGAGCGGCCTTGACCGTACCGTTGCCCGGGATATGGCCGACGAACTCGTCGAAGGCGCTGACCTCTTCCGGTTTCGGGATGGCGATTTTCGCTTGTCCGAGAAGGCCTTCCATGTAGTCGATACCGTTGGCGACCATCTGGAAGGTGGTCGGCAGCTTGGCAGCCTCGGTGGTGTAACTCTTCACCGCCTCGATGGCCGCGGAACCCGAAGCGCCGGACCACTTTTCGGTCAACACCCGTTCGAAGTTGGTGCGGTAGTTGTTGACAGCGGTTTCCGTGCCGGTGGTGAGCCGACGCCAACCGTCGGCCGTCGCATTGATCTGCCCGGCATCGACCCCGCCCTGACCGTCCTTGCCCTGCAAGGCCTCCCAGATCCGCTGATGCGGCCAGTCGCTGAACGGCTCGGGATCCTTCACCGCAGCCTCCTGCATGGTGACATCCGCGCCCGCACGCAACCGCGCCCACTCGTCGCCGATGATGGTGCGGTCGCCCTCCCACGTCAGCTTGCCCTGGTCATCGAGAGCACGCCGTTGTTCGTCGGCGTTGTCGGAACGGTCATGGTTGTCGAGCACCTTGAAGATTCCGAGAGTGCCCACGTGGAAGACACCCATGCCGACCGACTCGAGGGGATCCCAGAACCCCATCAGATCCCCGCCCCCGCATTGCCGATCGCGCCCGCGGACTGCTGATCGACAGCCTGCAGCTTGCCGATGGCGGCGAGGAAGGTGTCGCGCTGGTCGCGCGCGATGGCGATGTGTTGATCCAGGCGTTTCACGGCGGAGTCGTCGGGGTCGTGCGAGCCACCGGCTACAGCTTTGTTCTCGTATTTGCCGCGGATCGCGTCGGCGGAGGGGAGGCTTCCCCAGCCGGTCAGGCGCACGAGAGAACGAGCGAAGTCCCGCTGCCGCTCGAGATCGGTCACGTACTGATCGACCACAGCGGCGAGAGCTTGCCCCAAATCTTCCTCTAGTTTGAACTCCCCGTTGATCGCCTGGGTCTTCATGGTCTGCCAGTAATTGGCGTGGTCCTGTGTCATCTGCGCCCCCAACCTACTTCGGCAAGTGCGGCTCGAGTGCCGCCGCGTATTTTTCCGACATCTCACACAGATCCCCGACCCGGGGGCCTTCAGTACTCAACCAGGAGGTGCGGACCTCGAACATTCCCTGTTCGGCCTCGAAGGACACAAAGCAGGCATCGGGGTCGCTCGACTCCTTGGACACCAGTCCCGCTCGCTCGTTGACAGAGGTCTCGCGGATGACCACAGCGCTGGCCTTCTTCCGCGCGTCATCCAGTGTGTGACTGGTCGAGAACACACCGACCGTGCGCTTTCCCGAGCCGTAGCGATCATCGAGCGGGATCCAATTGCAGACGCGCCAAGCCGAAACACCAGCCGGCGGGTCGGTCAACACGCCTTTGGTCGACGGGTCGAGACCGACGCTGGTGAGCACCTCATCCGACAACGCCCCCCGGCACGGGTTGAACACCTCGATAGTGTCCGGATCCCGCACCGTCGTAGTAGGCCCGGCCGACCCCTCAGTGCTCTCCCCACACCCGGCAAGCACAGCCGCCCCGACCGCGCCACACACCACGGCCCGCATCACCACAACGCTACGCACAGCACTCCTACCTGATCGCCCACGGCAGAATCCCGCCGCTACAAACTTAGACGCACCCCGACCCCAACCGGTTCCCTCGATCAACCGGCAGCCCCCGCCCTCTATTTGTATTCGGTCCCGGGAAACCCTGACTGAGCCGGGCGAAGTCGAACCCTCATCGACCTCCGGGCGGCTGCCAGGCCGCGAGCAGATCCGCGGGACCGAAGCCGGCAGCGAGGTGGTCTGTGGCGAACCCGGAACGGCTGACAGCGATCAGCGGGATCGCCGCATCCGTCAACCGAAACCGGTGGTTCTGCAGGTCAGTCAGGTCATGGACGTCGAAGGGGGAGTTCTCGAGCCATTTGATGGAACCGAGGAACGCCAACTCCTGGGCTACAGGCTCCCGGTCGGCGCCAACGATATCGATCTCCACGTCGTTGGTCCGGGTCCAGTACCCGCCGATCACGGGGACGGCCGGTAGGCCCTCGGCCGGTAGGAGCCGGGAGAGCGACTCGCGAATCAGCGGCTCCACCGCGCGCCCACGCCAACTCGACCAGCCGCGGCGAATCCTGTGCAGAGTGAGATCGGCGCGCAGCCGGTCCAATTCGGGAAGGTAGGGACCGAGGAATGTCAGCCAGAATCGTAGATACGAGTCGGTGATCCGGTAACGGCGGTCCTTCGACGGAGTCAAGCTGACGGGCAGCTCCGCGGCGACAATTCCTTTGGCCACCAAGAGGCTCAGTGCGCGCGTCAGGCTCGTTGACGCCAGGCCCCCTGCTGCTCGGGCGATATTGGCGAACGTGCGTTCCCCGCTACCGATCGCCGAAAGGACCTGGCGTGCCAGTGTGTGCTCAGGAAATTCGGCGGCCAACGACAGTTGCGCCGAGACGACCAGCGGACTGACCGGGTCGGCCAGCTCGCGCTCCAGGAACTTCCACATGTCCTCGCCTGCCCGCCACCGTGCGCAGATGATGGGCAGACCACCGGTGATCAGGGCGGCGTCGAACGCAGGGGCGGGCTCTGCCCCGATCATGGTAGCGACATCGGCGGGGTCGAGCGGTCCTAGCCGCATTTCGGAGCCACGCTGGTGAAACGGGCGGCCATAGGATGTGAGCGCTTGCATCATCGCGAGATCCGAGCCGATCAGGATCAAGAGCACCGGCTTACGGCACAGTTCGCGGTCCCACGCACGCTGCAAGACACTCTCGAACGCGCCGGCCTCGTCCATCAGGTAAGGCAGTTCGTCGAGAACGACAATGCTCGGTTGGTCATCGGGCAGGATGCCCGCGAGCTGGCGCAGGCCGGCTGTCCAATTGGCAGGCAACGCCTCGGCGAAGATCTCGGCCTCCGGCAGCGTGGAGCGGACAACCGTGTCGGAGAACTCGGCGAGCGGATCGGCGCCCAGCCCGATCTCGCTGGTGTAGAACACATTTGGTACACCGCTGCGCTGAGTGAACTCCTCGACCAGAGCGGACTTCCCGATCCGCCGACGGCCACGCAGGATGAGGCAGCGCCCCGGTTTCGCGGTGCCGATCGAGGCACGAACCCCGTCCAACGCCTCATCGAGGGTTCGCAACTCGCGCCATCGGCCGACGAAGTCCATAGACCCTCCGTATCATTGATGTTAGTAACATTGATGATACTACTGCCAATGGGTGTCCTCTATGGGGCTGGCGACCATAGATCGCCGATGTCGCCGCAACTCAGGGCGATTCATCCCCGCCTCTCGCTCTCACTGGTCGGTGAACGGCTCTAGGTCTTCGGTCGACAACGGTGTGACCTTTGCCGGGTCAATTCGTGTGGTCGACAGCAGTTCGTTGATCGCTTCGTCCGGTTCGGGTTCATCGGTCGGAGATTTGTCGCTAGGCCTCGGTCACAATGGTGTGTCCGAGGTGTCGTACGTCTACATATCTGGTCTCGATCCGCATCGGAGGGATGGAGGAAGGGAATTGACGTACTTCTCCTTTTTCGCGTTCCACAACCAACGGGGTTGAACCCTTATTCTGTGTACGCGGTACGACACGCCAGCCGGAACTGAATTCATTGAGACTGAACTCGTCCGACCCCAGAAAGGCTTGCGCAATTTCTCTGGCCTGCGATTCCTCGATCATGGAAGTTCGCTTTCTCTCAGGTGGTCTCCGTCGGCATCAATGTGCACCCCTTCCACATTGAGCGCATTGAACCAATGTCCGCCGCCGCGACAGCCGGGTCGGCTAGCGGGGTAACTGCGGTGGGTGGGCCCGAAGCTCGCGGTGGGCGCTCAGTTCATTACTCGGCCGAATGGTGCTCGACTACGATCGGTGTCGTGTCCACACCTTGACGGCGAAGACTGTCCAAGACTTGCCGAGTGTATTTCCGAGTCGGCTGGTAATGAGTGCTGTGGTCACTGATCAGGCGCACTACGCCAGCTTTTGCCTCGATCTCTCCCGCACCCCCTACCGGCGCTCCCGCCAGAAAACTGGAATGGTGGAATTTGCCGAGAAGGTGAAAGGGTGCCGAATACAGGGCGCCATTGCGGTCCATGACGAATATTGCCCGCCCGCCGGGGGTCCATAGCGTTTTCGCAGCCGACGTGTCGAACAAGTCGCCTTTGCTGTCATGAAGTAGGCCGTCGTAGCCGAAGAGGCGGAACTCGCGTCGCGCAGTATCGTCGAGGTAGTCCACATGAGTGCCCTCCCATACAGTATTCCCGGGTTCGCTCTCACCGTGAAATGCTGGGATAATGCTCGTGGTCTCGTATCGCCCAGCGCTTTGCTGGGCTGATTCGGCGGTGAGCACGAAGATTCGTTCCGGTTCGAGCCGCCCGGAGTCGGTGAGTTCGCGGAGGATATCGGTGGCATCGCGATTCGAGTCGGCGCTGTAGACAACGACATCGGTGCTGTCGTCCCAATATGGAGAGAACATGCCGATGACTTCTCCCGAGCGCATTTTCAGCAGCAGAAATGGGCCGTCGTCACTGTCGTGACTGAATCTCCGAGCCAGGCGTGCTGACACTTCGTCGACGGTCAGGGCGAGCCGGGCGATGGGGCGGGAATTCGCAAATTCGGCCAGATACTCTGCCGGCAGCTTGGTGAAGGCAGGTGTCGGCCAGGGGCGGGTCGAATCCAGGTGTGCTACCACTCGGCCGATGAAGTTGCGCAGCTGTGGTTCGGTCTGGCGCATCGGAACAAGTGTGGGAAGGGGCTTTCCGTCGTTGAGCCCGCCTGCCAGAGATTCGTACTCCATCTCGGCGGTGAGGTATTCGATGGGTTCGAGCACCAGCGCTTCAGCGATTCTGCTCGCCAGTTCTTCGCTGAGCTCGGGCTCGAACTGGATCCGATAGAATATTCGCTGGACGATTCCGACCCAGTAATCCATACACATTCCTTTCATCACCGCGGTGCCTCGAGCCGTATCTGCGCTGCAGTGAGCTGCACTCCCAATGCTTGCAGGTGATTGACGGCCTGCAAGGTGTGGCCTCGTTCGGGTCGATAATGACCGCTGGAGTCGGTCAGTTGCTGAACTACTCCGTTGACAACGACGAGTTCGCCTGCCGCCGCGACCGGCGCTCCGGCGAGAAAGCTGGAATGATGGAACTCGCCGGGCGCGTGTTCGAGTGCAGCATACAGGTTGCCGTGTTCGTCCATCGCGAATATTGCGCGACCGGATCCGCCCCAGACCGAATGTCCAGCTCTGGTATCGAACAGTTCGCCGTTCGAATTGTAGAGACGTCCACCTCGGATTTCGATGCGAAATGCTTGACGTCTGTTGTCATCCAGGTAGTCCACGTGCGAAGGCGGCGATGTCCAAATGCTGTTTCCCGGAAGGTGTTCGCCGCGGTATGTGTTCTGCATATCGCGGGTTTCGAACGGAGGTCGCGGTCGGTAAGCCGTCGAACCGAGTTGCTCCTCGATCGACTGCGATCGGTGATCGTCGTTGTGGTGCTGTGGTGGAGCGGGTGCTGGAACGACCGCTGGTGTGGGCGTCGGATGGGGCTGTTGTACGGGTGCGGCCGGTGTGGGAGTACGCGGTGGCAGCCCGAGGATCCTTCGCCAGAGCGGTCGTCGGCCGGCCGCCGGTGGTGATTGAGCGGGACTGGCCATACCCCAGGACTGGCCGTCCGGAATCCATCGCGAAGTCTGATCCGGCCCGTCGCCGGCGGGCCATCGGGGCGCACTACCGCTCGTCGTCGAAGGCGGTGCCTGGCGTGCAGCCGGAATCGACTCGGGTGCACGGGAATCTGGCGGGGTTGGAGATGGGAACGGGGAGTTCGGCTGGGACACTGTCGCCGAAGCGTGGCCAACGGGCGGGTCGGTGAGCCATGGTGGTGTGGGAGGTGCACAAGTTGCTCGGTCTATGGCGCTACTGAGCTGCTGAAGGTCATGCGGCGAAAGCTGCTCGCCCCCGGGTTCGAGGCCCAATTGCGCACGCAGGTGAGCCGTGACCTCGCTCATGTCGGCTTCAGGGGCGATCGTGCCGGGCAGGCCTGAATTGTCTACTCGCAGTTCCATATCAGCCGCACTGGAGTTCGCCACCGGAACGAGATCGACCATGACCCAGTCGCCGTTCGCGAACCGACTGCCGCCATTGAAATGGAGGTCGACGGCTAGCTGAAGCCGCGCGTGGAGAGCCGCGAGCACCGCAGGATCGACGCCCCTGGCATCCATGCGGAGGCCGACTCGAAGTACAGAGACGGGGGTGTTGAAAGCGCTGACGTGCCGAGCCCAGGTGAAACGTCTGCCGCTTTCGACAACTGGCTGTACACCACCATCCGGCTGCCGTGTTCGCAGACTGGCACGCGCCGCACGCGCTCGGTTCGCGTTCTGAATTTGCTGCGGTGTGGGTGTGGCGGAGGCGACCGTGAATTGTTGGCCCGCTACTCCTCGATCGTCCCCTCCGCGGGCCAGGCTCCCGTGGTACGGCTCTTCATGGATGCCCACGATGTCACCACTGCTGAGACCCGATCCGTGGGTCGGTGGCGGATCGGGTTCTTGGTGATCTCGACTTCCTGGGTGATCCCCGGGTCGTCCGGTGCTTCCAGGAATGTCAGGTCGACCCGGTACACGATGGTGTTCGGTTCCTCCGAGATTCGTGTCAGGTGGATTCGGCGCTGTTTCGGATATATCTGATAGCCCTGGGGCGGTAGGCCCGCTTCCGTTGTCTGGTCGAATTCCTCGCCGATCGATGTCATGCCCATGCTCGAGTGCGCCGTGATCACCCCGGTGTGCTTGTTGATCACGAAACTCCCTCGGCCGAGGGTCGGCATCTGCTGGCGTGAAGTGCTGGCCTGGGAGCTCATCTCGCGGCATACCCAGCCGTGGTTGCTCTCCAAGATACTGAACGTCTTCTCCGGGCCAAAGACTTGGGCCAGCAACTGTCGGGCCTGTTCCCTGTCCGGCACTGGTTGCACCATTGTTCGATCCTCCATTGTTCGCGTCGATGGGTATGCACCACATCGCCCCGGCATCCTTGAGCAGGGCAGGCGGGGGTACGTCGGACGTTTCACCTGATTGAGGGTCCCACCAGACGGGCCCGGCCGCGCCAGGTGGAAACACGATGACGGTCGCGTGTCCTTCTTCGATGACCGGTGTTCCATCGGGGTTGTACCGTCGGGCGCCGTTCTGGTCCCGCGCGTGCCAACCCGTGGCGACCAAGGCTGCCGAGCCGGGGCCGAGACTGGCGATGTAGTTGTGCAGCGCCTGGTACTGCGCGACGACCGGCATACCCGAAGTACTCGAGTACGAGACCCAATCACGGCCGAGCCATGTTGCGGCGCGCTCGTTGCCGTCTTCCTCACCACTGCGGGAATCCGGTGTTCCGTCATCGTTTACGTCTGGCCAACGAGGTGCCGAAACACGGGGAAGACCGAAGAACGAAGACAATGCCGACAGGGAGCAGTCGAGGCAATTGTTTCCCCGCCCGGGCACTTCCCTGCCTCCGTCATTGATCGCTTGCCCATACGGGTGGGTGCGCGGATCGGCCCCGGTGACGAAGGAATTGCCGTCGCGAAGAAGGTCTTCGACCTCGTTCTGGTACGCGGAGTCTTCGATGTCATCGAGATGGTTGTGATCGACGACCCGGGAATCCGCCGGGTCGGAGAAGGGCGTCGGTGTGTTGGCGCGTGCGATGTCGTTGCTGATTTCTCGGAGGTCATCGGGACTCAACATTGTTCCGGGTGGACTGGGGAACAGTCCGATGTGCTCGCGGAGGATGTTGGCCTGGCGATTCGGGTGCTGGGCCGAATCCAACTCGAGGTCTGCGTCTTGCGGATCGGTGGTGAACTCCAGGTCGACGAGCAGTAGATCTCCACTCAACAGTCGGGACCCGTTGTTGAAGGTGGCATCCACCCGCGCCTGGATACTCTCCATCGCCTGCCGCAGGTCGGCAGGCGACATCAGGTGTGCGTTGGGGATGTGGGCGCGGATGGTGGCGACGGCGACCCGTTGGTTTCCGCCGAGGTGGAAGCGGCGGATGCGATAGGCGGGTGGGCGCTGGATGAATGGGCTGCGGTTGGCGTCGACCGGTACCGTATGTCCGTCCTGAGACGGCAACCCTCGAAGAGACTCGCGAAGAGCACGGGCGGACTGATTCGTGCTTGTCGCCGTGGTTGCGCTGATTGCAGGCAATGGAGTCTGCCCGAACGCCGGTTGATCGTTGGGGGGATGCGACGGCGTCGGGCTCGTCCCGAGCGACTGCTGCGGTACCGGCGACGGTTGGCCCGGTGGGGTTGTCGCCGACGGGCTCGTGGCGCCGTGTATGTCGCTGGCGGGTGAGGATTCCCGCGGAGTCGGAGATTCGACGGTCGACGGTGCGCTGTCTACCGGTCGATCGTTTCCTCCGTCGGCCAGGATCCCGTCGTTCTGCTGAGCATCTCGGCCCACGCCGTGGCCTGCGACAGTGGTCCACCGCTCGGCTGGAAGTGCAGGGTTTCCTTGTCGATCGTGATCAGTTCGGTCGTCGGCGGGTTGTTCGGTTGCTCCAGCTCCGTTACGTGGACCTGATATCGGACTGTTTGTGAATCCTCGAAGGTCTTCACCAGATGGATCCGATGGAGTGGGGGATACACCTGGTGACCCTGCACCGGTCGGCCTGTCTCGATCGCCTGGTCGAACTGCTCCCCGATCATCTGCATCGGCAGGCTGCTGTGCGCGGTGATCACCCCGGTCGCCTTGTTGATCACGAAGTTGCCCTGGCCGACCGTCATCCCCTGTTCGGCTTGCTCCGCTGTCGGAACCGGGTGGGCTACCCAACCCTGACGGGTCTCGATCAGATGGAATTCCCGGGTCGATTCGAACGCCGTCCGAAGGAGCTGCTGGGCTTGCTCCAGAGTTGGAACCGGTTGTGCCATGGGCCGTACCTCCGTAGGGAGTGATCGGGGTGAAGCTCAGCGAATAGGAATTGTCCACCATCCAAGCGGGCGGGGTGTCCGAGGTGAAGCCCTGCTGCGGATCCCACCACACCGGTCCCGTCGCACCGGGCGGAAACACGATCACCGTCGCATGGGAACCAGCGATGACCGGCGTGCCGTCGCCGTTGTATCGCAGGTTGCCCGCGCTGTCGCGAGCATGCCAACTGTTGACGACCAGGGCGGCCGACCCGGGCCCGAGCGCAGCGATGTGATTATGAAGTTCCGCATACTGGGCCGCTATCGGCAATCCGCCGACGAACGAACGCAAACCGTCCCCGAGCCACGTGCGGGCTCGGTCGAGCCCGGTACTTTCGCCGCTCTGCTCGTCGATTCCGCCGGTCGGCGCGGGATCGGGGAATCGCGGTGCCGACACCTGCGGAAGGCCGAAGAACGAGGCAAGGGCTGAGAGCGAACAGTCCAAGCAGTTGTTCCCACGTCCCGACACACTGGTGCCGCCGTCGTTTATCGCCGTGCCATACGGGTGTGTTCGGGGGTCGGCGCCCGAGCTGAAAGAATTGCCGTCTCGCAGAAGGTCTTCCAGGTCGGCCTGATAGGCGGGTGTCTCGATTCCCCGAAGCCGTTGCGGTCCATACGAGCGCAGAGCCCCCGGGTTGGTGACCGGGGGATTCGTATTTGCCCGTGCGACATCGTTACTCAGCGAACGAAGATCATCCAGGGTCAGTGGTGCCCCGAGTTGCGTTGTGACGCCGAGGTGTTGGCGCAGCGCAGATTCGAGCTGTTGGGGATTGGTGATCTGGCTCGGGTCGACAGCCATGTCTGCTTCGCCGGGGTCTGCGACCGGGACGATATCGATGACCAGGGGGTCGCCCGACCGTAGCGAAGCGTTGGGGTCTGCGAAGGAAGTGTCAGCGATCCAGGACAGATGATGCGCGATGTCGGCACGGATATGTGGGGGGAGATTGCCGGCGATAAAGACCCGGAGTCGGATAACCGAGATGGGTTGGTCGACCTGATTGTCGTGCCGTTCCCAGAGGAACCGTCCGTTGGTCCGCGCATTCTGAACTTGGTTCGATTGCTGAGGATTCCGGTTTCGGAGTCGGTCACGACGCCGCCTGCTGTGTTCCGCAGAGCTTGTGATGGCGCTTTGGGCGGCTTGGTGCGGCGTGAGCTGCGGGCTTTGCTGCGAGGGACCGTAGTGCGGGGACGTACCAGGCTGAGTAGGAGTAGAGGCCTCAGAAGTTGTTGTGGTTCTGGGCGCTTCCGGTTGCACGGTCGCCTGGCTATCGGCGGGCAGAGTGGAGTTCGCGTCGCGTGACCCCGCTAGACCTCGAACGTCTCCGTTGTCGGCCACGTGCCGTGGCGTTCCCGGCTCCACGCCGCTCGGGCGGCCACCATCGGTGCCAGTGGTGTGTACGGGGTGGTTTCCAAGGTTGTCTTGTTGATCGTCAGATGCAGGTCCTCGGTGGTCGGAGGTGATGTTTCCATCGACTCGACCGTCACCCGGTACTCGATCGTCTCGGAGTCCTCCCGGATCTGATTGAGCGTCAACCGGTTCAGTGGCGGGTAGACCTGCTCGGCTTGGAGCGGCCTCTCCTCCTCGATCGCCGTGTCGTACATCTCCCCGATCGTTTCCAGCGCCAGGCTCGACTGCGCGATGACTACCCCGGTCGTCTTGTCCACTGCGTAGCTCGCCAGGCCGAGACCCATTCCCTCCTCGATCTCCTTCGGGGTCAGGATCTGGCGACAGATCCACGCGTGACGGCTCTCGACTATCGTGAATTCCTCGGTCGGAAAGATCTGAGCCAGGTACGCCCGCAGTTGTTCCGTTGTGCGAAGTTGTGGCGGCTGCATCGGACCCTCCCTGCTGGTCGACCGTGCTTGTTACCGGTCGATCGTTTCCTCCGTCGGCCAGGATCCCGTCGTTCTGCTGAGCATCTCGGCCCACGCCGTGGCCTGTGACAGCGGTCCACCGCTCGGCTGGAAGTGCAGGGTCTCCTTGTCGATCGTGATCAGTTCCGTCGTCGGCGGGTTGTTCGGTTGCTCCAGCTCCGTCACGTGGACCTGATACTGGACTGTTTGTGGGTCCTCGAAGGTCTTCAATAGATGAATTCGATGGAGTGGGGGATATACCCGGCTGCCCTGCACCGGTTGGCCCGTGTCGATCGCCTGGTCGAACTCCTCCCCGATCAGGTCCGGCGGCAGGCTCCGATGCGCCGTGATCACCCCGGTGTGTTTGTTCAGGACGTAGTTCCCCTGCCCGAGTCCCATCCCCTGCGACGTCTCTTCCGCCGTCAAGATCCCACGACCCACCCAGCCGTGTTTGGACTCCACCACCCGGAACTCCCGATTCGGGCCGAAGACCTTGGCCAGCAGTTGTCGGGCCCGTTCCAGAGTGGGAACTTGTTCCGGCATGGTGCATTCCTCCATTGGCGTCGACAGGAAAGAAGTGCAGCGCCACCGATCTCGCAACCATCACGGGAGGTGGAGTGTCAAAAGTTTGGCCGGACTGCGGATCCCACCATACCGGGCCGCTCGCGCCGGGCGGATAGACGATTACGGTGGCGTGAGCACCATCGATCTCCGGCGAACCGTCCGGGTTGAATTGCGGAATTCCGTTTTTGTAGGCCTGCCAGGTGTTGATCAGGAGCGCAGAGGAACCTGGGCCCATTGCCGCGACATGATCGCGTAGCGCCTGGAACTGCGCCGGAATCGGCACACCTCCGAAGTGGAGCGGCGTCTCGCCGAGCCATGCGGCCGCGCGCGCGGTTCCGCCGACTTCGCCGTTGCGGTCGTCCCGAGTGCCGTCGGGAAGGGAGTCCGGCCACCGCGGGGCCGATACCTGGGGGACACCGTAGAACGAAGACAGTGCCGACAGCGAGCAGTCGAGACAGTTGTTGCTTCGGCCGGGAACGTGGGGTCCACCGTCGTTGACCAGCCGCCCGTACTGATTTGTACGTGGATCGGCGCCCACAACAAAGGAATTGCCGTTGCGGAGCTGATCTTCGACGTCGTGCTGATATGTCGCCTGCTCGACAGGCTCGAGACGATTCGGGCCGTGTACCCGGGTATCGGAAGGGTTCGGGAAGCGAGCCGGGGTGTTGGCTCTCGCGATGTCATTGCTGATCGAACGCAGGTCGTCGGGGCTCAGCGGGGAATTCGGCGCGCTCGGTGGTAGCCCCATGTGCTCGCGCAGGCTGTTGGCGAGGTCGTACGGGTGTTGTTGAGTATTGACGCGGAGATCGGCCATGGTCGGGTCGGTGGTGAAGTCGATGTCCACCAGGAATTGGTCGCCGCCCAGGAGTGCCTGCGCGTGGTTGAAGGTGGCGTCTATCGCGGCCTGGGCGTATTCCATCTCGACCTGCAACTCGGCAGGCGTCATCAGGTGTGAGTTGGGGATGTAGGCGCGAATGGTTGCGACCGAGACCCAGCGGGTGCCGACCTGGAACCTACGAATTCGGTACGAAGGGCGGGGCGTGGTCGGCGTTGTGCCCGCGGCTACCGGAGTGGTCCGGCCGTCGTGTGGTGGCTGGTTGCGTAATGCCTCGCGGAGCGGACGGGCGTTAGGGCTGTGTCCAGGATCGGGCAGGTGATTCTGCGTGACCGCGCTGGGTGTCGGAGTTGTTGTCGCGGGGGTACTTCGTGGTGATTCTTGGTCAGCGGCGGAGGGGAGCGTGCTGTCCGGCTGTCGGCTGTCCACCTCGGGCGAAGGCGCCGGGGCCGAAATCTCGGCAGTTGTTCGACTCGACGTCGGCGACGGCGTAGATGGTGCGGCGGGGTGACTGGGCGTCCCGGGGAGGGCCCCGACGGGCTCGTTCTGTGGAGCCGGACGGGACGAAGGTGCCGGGGCCGGTTTCTGGGTGGTCGGGGTAGTGGTGGGCGGTGTCGTCAAGCCGTGGGTAGGCGGTGTTGACACCGTCGGTTGATTGGTCGCAGCACTCGGAGGTGTTGTGGTTCCGGGCTGAGTGGTCGGCGCAGTGGCGGGTTGTGAACTGGAAGTGGTTGTGGCCGCCGATGTTTCGCTGGACGCGGGTGCGGTGGTGGGGTTAGCGGTCGGTGGCTGGGTGGTGCTGCCGACGGCTGTTGGTACCGAGGCGGGGACGGTAGTGGTCGGCGTTTGCTGAGGTGACGATTCGGGCGCTGTGCTCGGGGGTGAGGTGTTCGGATTCTGTTGCGCCACCAGCGGGTCGGTTGTCTCGGATTCCGGAGCGACGGTTGTCGGTGACTGTTGGGGCGGAAGGTCGAGGGTGGAGGTGTCGGTGGTGAGCGGTGTGGACTGAGCAGGTGCGTCCGGGACAGTGGTGGACGGCGGGTTCGACGGAGGGGCGTCGTCGTTGGTAGGTGGGCCGTTGTCGGGAGCCGGATCGCCTGTCGGTTGCGCGGTCTCCGTGGCGGGTGTTGGTGGTGTATCGGCGGTGGGATTCGACTGAGGTTCTTCCGCCGTCGGGGGATTCGTAGACGGAGACGAATTATCGGTGATCCCTGGGTCATTGGTGTTCAGCCCGGCTGAGGGAACGTCCCCATCATCGGAAGGTATGGAGGCGCTGGAGTCCGGGTTGGTGGTGACCGGGGCCTCGGGCGCGGCGGTAGCGGCGGGATCGGTTCCTGTGGCAAGTGCGGAAACACCGGTGTCGGCTGGTGCGGATGTCGCGGGTTCGCCGGTGGCGGCTGGGGCAGTCTGGGCGGGATCGCCGGCGGCGGGTGCCGATGTGGCCGGATCGCCGGCGGCTGCCGGGGCGTTGTTGTCGACTGGTGCCGACGTCGACGGGGAGCCGTTGTCGGGAGCGGACGTCGAGGGTTCGCCGGTGGCAGCGGGCGCGGTGGCGGCGGGAGCCTCGGTAGTCGAGGCGGCAGGGACACCGGTGCCGAGGTCGGGGACCGTGGGCGCCTGACCCGGCGAGGAACCCGATTCGAGGGCGGTCTGGACACCGCCGGCACCGGCACTGGTGAAGGTGTCGACACCGAGGTCGAGGTTGAATTCCTGGCCGAGGAAGGCGGCACCGACTCCGGCGGCCGCGGTTTGAGCAGAGATGTCGGCGCCCAGTTCGGTGACGGTGCCGCCGACGACCTTTCCGGCGAGTTTGCCCACGGTGGAGCCTGCGGTGTCGGCGAGAGCGCCTGTGCCGCCGCCCAATACACCACCGACCGCACCACCGACCGCCCCGCCGAAGGTGGCAAGACCGAGGTCGGTCCAGCCGAACTTGTCGGCGGTGCGGTCGCCGTTGGAGACCTGGATCAGGCGGGCTGCCAAATCGACGCCGCCCTCTTCCAGGGCTTCGAAAGCGGCACCGCGCAAGGCGAGTCGGGCTGCGGCTTTGGCGGCACCCCGGGTGAGCATGCGGGCGATGAGTTGTTTGATCGCCATGCGCACCGCGATCTGGCCTGCGACGCGCGCGGCGACACCGGCGACCGCACCCACACCCGTCCAGGAGGTCGCCAGCGCCACGGAGAGCTCGACCGCCGTGACGATCATCGTTCCGATGATCACCAACTTGGTGTGCTCGATATCGTTGGCACCGTCTTCGAGCAGCGTGGCTTGGGTTTCACACCATTTGCGTACCGCCGTCATCGTCGCCTGGTCTCCGGACAGCAGCTTGTCGCGGAAAGTGGCTATGGCGGTGTGGGTTTCACCTTCGGAGATCGCTGTCAGCGCGGCGTTCAGCGCCAGCGCGGCCGCGTCGTCGACGGTGTCGAGAGTGCCGGCCACCGCAGTCCACCCGTCGGCGACGCGGCGCATGGCGGTTTCGTCGCCATCGGGCCAGTCACCGGCGCCGAGGATGTACTTGGCGACCCATTGCAGTTCGTCGGGGATCTCGATGCCCATTTACAGAGCACCCTCGGCCTGGGCGATCTGCCCGGCGTGGCCGGTGTCCTGGTTCTGGAATGTGTCGGCGATGGTCACCATGTTGGTGCCCAGCTGCGTCATCACGGTGGCCAGACCGGTGATCGCCTGCTGTCCCGGCTCGACGCCGGGTGTGTAGTTCTTGGCGAACGCGGCGCCGATCTCGTCTCCACCCCAGCATTCACCTTCGGCCGCGATCACCGCCGCCAGCTGCTGAGCCGCTGTGGTGATGGTCGACGCGACCGATGTGAAGGCCGGCTGGGTGTTGCGCAGGCCGTCGGGGTCGACGTTCAGCGAACTCATCGCAGGTAGTTGCGGTTGCGGAAGTAGCCGTCTTCGTCGTCTTCATCGTCGACGAGACCGCGCGGAGCCTCGGCGACCGGTTCCGGTTTCGGTGGCGCGGGCGGGGCGAGCTGGGCCATCAGTTCTTTCATGCTCGGTGCGCCGGGAACCAGGTCGGACAGGTCGGGCATGGCTGCCGAGATCGGGCTCAGTGCCTCTTCCTGGGTACGGGCGGTCTGCCGGCCGAGCTCGCCGAGGGCTTCGGTGACGGAGCGGCCGAGGGACTCAGGAGTGGAGCGTTTGAAGGCGTCCGGTTCGATGTGCACTTCGGACACCCCGGCGATATTGCCCGAAGCGCGCACCAGCCCGTCCTCGGACCACACGCTCACCAGTTCGGCCGCACGCGCCTGCATTCCGAGCAGCGCCGACTTCTCCGACGCGAACATCTCGAGCATCGAATCGATCTGCGCACGCAGGGCGTTGTTCTCCGCACGAGTCGGCGCCGACCAGTCGTCGTTCATGAAACCCTCGCTCCGATAGAAAGCACGTCGATTGGTTGGACGCACTCCCCGCGTCGCGGGTTGCATCTTGTGACGTAGCTCTCACGCGAAGTTTCTCAGCGTGCGGGGGAGCCGACGATGATGCTGCCGACGTTGCACTCCTCGAGTTCGTCGAGGCCGGTGGCGGTGGCGAAGGCGGAGGTGTCGGAGAAGCCCTGGGCGACGACGCCGAGGTTCATGGCGGTGGCCGAGAGGTAGACGGTCTGCATGAAGACGCCGACGTGCTTGAGGATGTTGGCGTAGGCGACCTGTTCGTAGCTCCACATCACCCGGCCCGCGCGGGCCGAAACCAACAGGACAACTTGGGGTTCCGCGCCACCGGCCAGGGTGGCCGAGGTGGACTTCACCAGTTTCTGAACGGCGGGGGAGTCGAAGGGGGCAACGTGGCGCAGGGCGTGGTCGACCGAATCGTAGTGGTACATCCCGCTTTCCAGGCCTGCCACATTGCGCACCACGGGGTAGACCTCGAGCTCGTAGGCACCGCCGCCGGAGGGATAGGGGCGGGAGCCGTCCTCGCGGGTGCGGGCGCTGCGGAAGAGCAGCTCGCCCAGCTGGGCGGTGGTGACGGGGGCGCTGTCGTCGAAGGCGCGGGTGGAGACGCGGTCCTCGAGGGCGGCCGACAGGCTCGGGTCGCCGACGCGAAGCGCGACCAGATCGGGCTTCGGCAGGAAGATCGGGTCACCGGCGAAAGGCGCTCGGCGAGCGGGCAATTCGGGGAACTTGCCCTCGGCCCAGCGGGTCGGTCCGAAATCGTCCCAGGTGACCGTGCGGGCGCCGAGCGTGCTGCGCCGGTGGAACCACAGGTCGGGCGCGTTCCAGGAACGGGTGGTGAACTCGTGCTCCTCCTCGTCACCGTCGACGAGGAACCCGCACCACTGCAGGTCGGCCATGAACTGCGTCTTCACCGCGGCGGCCACCGGTGAATCGGCGGCCAGCGGCCCGTCGAGCAGGGCTAGCAGGCGCGGATCGTGGATGCGCAGATCGCACCACGAGCGCGGATGCTCGAGCACGAAACCCTGCGCGTCGCGGTGCAGCACGGCGAATTTCGACAGCGTGGCCGACCAGGTCGGCAGTGCGACCTCGGGCCGGGGCGCGGGCTGGGCGAACGGGCGGATGCTGTAGAGATCGCGGCCGCCGTCGCGCACGGTCACCGCGAGCCAGCCGCCGTCGGTGAGCTTGCGCATCAGGCCGGTGATGTCGTCACCGGCGGCCGCGGTCGCCATCTCGGCGGCCGTCGCCGGGCCCTGGTTGAGGGTTTTCAGTGCCTGCAGTGCCCCCGCGCCCAGACCGGTCAGCTTCTCGTTGCGCGGCGGATTGAGCAGCACCGCACCGGCCGGCGTGGTCAAACAGGTGACACCTGCGCGGAGGGCGAACCGAGTCTGGGCGGGATATGGGGAGGCAAGCACGGTGAATCCTCGAGTTGTGGGTGGAGCTTATTTCGCGGCGGCGGCGAACGCGGGTTCGAGCTTGTCGAGCATGTACGGCACCGACAGGGCGCTCGGCTGGTTGATCGCGCTGATCTCCTGCGTGGTCAGGAACACCACCGAACCCTTGCGCACCGACGGCAGTTCGGCGTAACCCGGCAGCTGGCGGTACTTCTCGTCGAGACCGGGGGAGTAGCCGGCCAGCAGCAGATCGGCGGTGAGCTCGTCGACGCGCTCCGGCGACAACGCCAGCCGGCCCTGGTTGGCGGGCTGCGCGGTGAGGTTCGCCGGAATCGACATGCCGAGCTGGGTGAACACCTTGGCCGAACCGTCGTTGGGGTCGGTGAGCACCATCAGCTGAGCGGGGCTGGCCAGCCAGGTGCTGGCGAAGGTCTTGCCCTTCAGGCCCGGGTTGGCGGTGGTGATGGCGGCGATCTTGTCGTCGACCTTCTTGATCGTCGCGGTCGCGTCGGATTCCTTGTGCAGCACCTTGCCGAGGGCCGCAACCTGGTCCTGCCACGGCGTGACGGCGTCCTTGGTGAGCGCGGGGATGGTCGGCGCCACCTTCGACAGGTCGTCGTAGGTCTTCTGATCGGCGATGAACGGGTCGGCCAGGATCAGGTCGGGTTCCAGCGCGGCGACCTGCTCGGCGACGCTGCCCTGGGTGTTGAGCGCGGTCGCGGACTTCAGGCTGTCGGGCGTCCACGGCGGGGTGCTCTTGGACAGCGCGGAGACGTTGTCGATGTAGCCGACGGGCACCACGCCGAGCGCCAGCGTGGAATCGAGCCACTGATTGCCGAGGGCGACAATCTTTTTCGGCGTCCCGGTGACGGTGGTCTCGCCGCGGGCATGGGCGATGGTCACCGCTTCGCCCGAGCCCGCCTCGTCCTCGGTGGAACCACAGGCGACG
The DNA here is from genome assembly GCF_040639775.1 of Nocardia sp. NPDC023733. Classification (NCBI taxonomy): domain Bacteria; kingdom Bacillati; phylum Actinomycetota; class Actinomycetes; order Mycobacteriales; family Nocardiaceae; genus Nocardia; species Nocardia sp. NPDC023733. The sequence goes on from NZ_JBFAAN010000007.1 coordinate 220,287, forward strand.
ACACCGAAGGCGAGCGCACCGGCGAGCGCGGCCACCGCGGCGCGCCGCCAGCCGCGTGAAGTCCGAACTGACGTCATGAGCGCATCCTCCATCGAGCAGGTTTAGGTCAGCCTAGGCTAACCTACGGCGAATCGGGAGGGTGCAAGCCCCGTCTACAGGGCGACGCGCTGGTCGGCGGGCATGAACAGCTTGTCGCCTTCCTTCACATCGAAGGTCGTGTAGAACTCGTTGATATTGCGTACCACCTGGTTGCAGCGGAATTCGTTGGGGGAGTGCGTGTCCTGCAGGCCCTGCAGGGTGGCCTCGACGGTCTGCTTGTCGCGCCACTGCCGCGCCCACGACAGGAACACCGAGCGGAAATCGGGCGTCTCGCCGGACCGCTGCGCCACCTTCTTGTACGCCTCCAACGCGATCTGCAGGCCGCGCAGGTCGGCCAGGTTCTCGCCGACGGTCAGCGCGCCGTTCACGTGCTGACCCTCCGGTGCGCCCTCGGGGACGAGCACGTCGTACTGCGCGATGATCTGCTCGGTCTTGGCCTCGAACGCGGCGCGGTCCTCCGGCTGCCACCAGTCGCGGCGGTTGCCGTCACCGTCGTACTTGGAGCCCTGATCGTCGAAACCGTGCCCGATCTCGTGGCTGATCGTCGAGCCGACGGCGCCGTAGTTCACCGCGTCGGTGGCGTCCTTGTCGAAGAACGGCGGCTGCAGGTAGGCGGCGGGGAACACGATCTGGTTGGTGGTCGCGCTGTAGTAGGCGTTCACCGTCTGGGGCGACATGCCCCACTCCGAGCGGTCGACCTCGGTGCCGAGGCGGGCGAAGGCGCGCTTGGACTCGAAAGCGTTGATCGCGAGCAGGGATTCGATCAGCTTGCCGCGCTTGATCTGCACCGAGGAGTAGTCGACCCACTTGTCGGGGTAGCCGATCTGGGCGACGATCTTGTCCAGCTTGGCGATCGAGGCCTGGCGAGTGGCCTGCGATATCCAGGTGGAGTTGGTGAAGTTGTCGCGCCACGCGGCGGTGACATCGGCGACCATCTCCTTGGCGCGTTCCTTCGCCGAGGGCGGAAAATGCTTGTCCACGTACAGCTTTCCGAGCGGCTCGCCCAAATTGTCGTCGACCACGCCCACCGCGGAGCGCCACATCTCCGGCTTCTCCTCCAGCCCGGCCATCGCCCGTCCCACGAATTCGAAGCGCGCGTCGGCGATCGCCTTGGGCAGGAACCGCGCGTAGGTGTCGGCGACGTGCAGCTTGAGGTAGTCGCGCCACAGGGCGATGTCGACCTCGCTCCACAGCTGCGCGGCCGCGGTGACGAACGACGGCTGCCCGACGACCATCTTGTCGAACAGCGACTTGGGTCGGTCGGTCATGCCCGAAAGCCAGGGATCCCAGTCGAACTGCGGTCCCAGCTTGGTGAGCTCGTCCCAGCTCATCAGGTTGTAAGTGGCGTCGGTGTCGCGCAGCCGCACACTGTCCCAGTGCGCCACCGCGATGCGCTTCTCCAGGTCGAGCACGCGCTGGGCCACCCCGGCCGGGTCGGGCAGGCCGATGCCCTGCGCCAGCTTCTCCAGGTACACCTGGTAGCCCGCCAGCTGCTCGGCGAACTCCGGCTTGCGGTAGTACTGCTCACCGAGCATCAGGCCCGACTGGCCGACGCTGGGGATATAGGCCTTGGAGTTCTTCCGGTCGATGCCGATGCCCATCCCGATCAGGCCGGCGATCGGTGCGATCGCCATCTCCTTGGCCAGCTCCGGCTTGCCCGGGGCTTTGTCGATCGCGGCGAACAGCCCGGCAAGCGGCGTGATGCCGAGGCGCTCGATCTCGTCGAGATCCAGGCGCGCGTCGTAGAGATCCTTGATCTGCTGCGCCTCCGAACCCGGCTCCGGATCGGAGATGGATTCGATGATCGCGCGCAGCTGATCGAGGGTCCGGTCGTTGGCGTCGGTGATCGCGCCGACCGAGGCCTTGTCCGGCGGCAGCTGGTAGTCGCGCAGCCAGGCGCCGTTGACGTGGCGGTACAGGTCGTCCTGCGGGCGAATCGCCGGATCGCCCCCGCTCAGATCCACACCGTTCAACTGCGCCGCGGGCGCATCGGACGAGCACGATGCCAGGGCGACGGCCACCGGCACCAACCCCATGGCGGCCAGGAATGCGCGGCGGTCGACAACCGACGGACGGCCGGACTGTGTCACAGGACTTCCTTCCCCGATGCGGCAACCGCACCCATGCTCGTTGCGATCCAGCTCGCACAGGCTACCGGCGCGGCTGCCGTCTCGGGGGCTGCGGCGATCAGGAAGAGCTGCCCGCGCTGCCGGTCGCCAGGTCACAGGCCAAACCACTGCCCGCGTTGATGATTCGCATGACCGTCGGTACGCGCTTGGAGACCAGCGGCATGCCGGTGGCGTGCAGCAGCGCCGTCAACTGCACTTCGACCTCGGATTCCACGTGGTAGAACGCGGTGGCCTTGGCAACGGTGACGCCGCCGACGGTGACCTCGAGGTCGACGGTGTCGCTGGCGAAGAACTTGCCGTTGGCGACGAAGTCGACCTGGGCACCGACGTAGTCGTCGAGGCCGACGACGTCGATCTTGGAGGTGCAGCCGACCGTGAGGGTGTCGGTGAGCATGTCGATGACGGGCCCGGCGGCGGCCTGCGGCGCGAGCACCGTGAGGACGGCGGCGAAGGCAGTGGAGGCAAGGGTGAGTTTCATGGTGGCTCCTCGTCGGCTCGTCCCCGCGACGAGCCTGGGGACCGTAACAACGGGGCGCACGCGCGCACGGCAGTTTGAAACATATTCGCTTCAAATTGGCCGACGACCCCCGATTTGGGTCGACCTGGGGATTCACCTACACTAGACCGGTTGCCTGCGGGAGCTCTGCCCTCGCAATCCGGCCGTGAACCCCCAGTGGTGGACAAAACCGCTGGCAGGCGCGCGTCTGGTGGGTGACTGACCATGTGCGTCGGGTCGGCAATCCGGCGTACGTATACATCCAGGTCCAGGAGGTGCTGAAGTGATTCAGCAGGAGTCGCGACTGCGCGTCGCCGACAACACCGGGGCGAAGGAAATCCTTTGCATCCGCGTGCTCGGTGGCTCGTCGCGTCGCTATGCCGGTATCGGTGACATCATCGTCGCCACCGTCAAGGACGCCATCCCCGGCGCGAACGTCAAGAAGGGCGACGTCGTCAAGGCTGTCGTCGTGCGCACCGTCAAGGAGCGCCGCCGTCCGGACGGTTCCTACATCAAGTTCGACGAGAACGCCGCTGTGCTGATCAAGGCGGACAACGATCCGCGCGGCACCCGCATCTTCGGCCCCGTCGGCCGTGAGCTGCGCGACAAGCGTTTCATGAAGATCGTTTCGCTGGCCCCGGAGGTGCTCTGACATGAAGGTGCACAAGGGTGACACCGTGCTCGTCATCTCGGGCAAGGACAAGGGCGCCAAGGGCAAGGTCATCCAGGCCTACCCGGCGACCGGCAAGGTTCTCGTCGAAGGCGTGAACCGCATCAAGAAGCACGTCGCGGATTCCGCCAACCAGCGTGGCGCCTCCTCGGGTGGCATCGTGACCCAGGAAGCCCCCATCCAGGTTTCCAACGTGATGGTCGTCGACTCCGACGGAAACCCGACTCGCGTCGGCTACCGCACCGACGAAACCACCGGCAAGCGGGTTCGGATCTCCCGTAAGAACGGGAAGGACATCTGACATGACCACCTCTGAGCAGACTCAGCCCCGGCTGAAGGCGCGCTACCGCGCCGAGATCAAGGACGCGCTGAACAGCGAGTTCGAGTACGCCAACGTGATGCAGATCCCCGGCGTGGTCAAGGTCGTCGTCAACATGGGTGTCGGCGACGCCGCCCGTGACGCGAAGCTGATCAACGGTGCCGTCAAGGACCTCGAGCTGATCACCGGCCAGAAGCCGGAGATCCGCAAGGCCACCAAGTCGATCGCGCAGTTCAAGCTCCGTGAGGGCATGCCGATCGGCGCCAAGGTCACCCTTCGTGGCGACCGCATGTGGGAGTTCCTGGACCGCCTGGTCTCCATCGCGCTGCCCCGTATCCGCGACTTCCGCGGCCTGTCGCCGAAGCAGTTCGACGGCAACGGCAACTACACGTTCGGCCTGAGCGAGCAGTCGATGTTCCACGAGATCGACGTGGACTCCATCGACCGCCCGCGCGGTATGGACATCACCGTGGTGACCACGGCGACCAACAACGAAGAAGGCCGCGCGCTGCTGAAGCACCTCGGCTTCCCGTTCAAGGAGAACTGAGCACATGGCTAAGAAAGCACTGCGCATCAAGGCGGAGGCCAAGCCGAAGTTCGCCGTCCGCGCCTACACCCGCTGCCAGCGTTGCGGCCGCCCCCACGCGGTCTACCGCAAGTTCGGCCTGTGCCGCGTGTGCCTGCGCGAAATGGCCCACCGCGGTGAGCTCCCGGGCGTGCACAAGAGCTCCTGGTGACCCCGCGCTCCTCGTGAGCGCAGCCACCAAGGCGAATACCGAACGAAGGCACGGACTTCCCACCGAAGTCCGTGCCTTCGCGCGTTTCGGGGCCGGAGTGTTGTCCGGGTTGTGGAGATGCTGTCGCTCGACGACTCCACCTAGCTGAAGGGGGAGTGGTCGATGCCGCAGTGCAGGTTTTCGGGTGGGAGTTGGCCGGTGAACAGGTAGTCGCGTTTGGCTTGTTCGGCGCAGGTGCTGGGGACGTACATGCTGCTGTGGCCGGCGCCTTCGATCACCAGGACTCGTGCGGTGGACAGTTGGGCAGCGCCGGCGTAGGCGCCGTGCAGTGGGGTCGCCGGGTCGTAGCGGCTGTTCATGACCAGGATGGGGGCGGCGGTCTGCCGGTTCCATGGGCCGGTGTAGCGGTCGGCGTCGCGGGCGGGCCAGAACGCGCAGGGCATGGCGTTGAAGACGGCGGTGCGGCCGAAGTAGGGGTTGTGTAGGTCTTCGACGGCGGCGACGCGACTGTAGGCCGCGGGTTCGGTCGGGACCATGCTGTCGGCGCACTGGATGGCGTAGAACGCTTCGGCCCGGTTGGCGGGGTAGGCGGGGTCGAACAGCGAGTCGGGTACGAGGGTGGGGGCGCTGGTCGCCGCGTCGAACAGCTGCTGCAGCAAGTTCGCCAGATCGGCGTAGGTGTCGGGGCGCGACAGGCTGCCCGCGGCGGTCACTACCTGCGAGAACGTCCATGGTGTTCCGTCGAGCAGGATGGGGGCGTGGCGGGCCCGTTCGGCCAGCGCGAGCCACTTCAGCTTCGGATCGCCGGCCGAGAACGCGCAGCGCGGGCCCGCCGCCGAGCATTCGCGCAGGAACGCGTCGAAGGTCTCGGCGATGCCGACCGCGACACCCTGCCTGGTGTCTAGGGGAAGGTGGGTGCCCTCCGCGCCGTGCCCGTCGGCGTTGCCCTCGAAGTCGAGCGAACCGTCGAACACCATCGCGCGCACCCGGCGCGGAAACATGTTCGCGTAGACCGCGCCGACCTGTGTGCCGTAGGAGATGCCGTGATACGTCAGCGCGTTGTCGCCGACCGCGCGACGCAGCAGGTCCAGGTCACGGGCGGTATTGGCGGTGGAGGCGTGATTCAGGATCGGGCCCGCCGCCTGACCGCAGCGCGCGGCGAGATCGGCCGAACGCGCGAAGAATTCCGCTTCCTGACTCGCGTCGGTGGGCGTCCCGGGGAAGGTGCCGAAGTATTCGGCCTGTTCCTCGGCAGTGGCGAAACAGCGCACCCCCGCACTGCGTGAGACCCCGCGCGGATCCCACGACACCAGGTCGAAGCGCGCGCGAAGCTCCTCGGAGAACAGCCACGGCCAGCGTGCCCGTTCCCGTAACCGGTCGACGCCCGAGGGCCCAGGACCACCGAAGTTCACGAACAAAGTGCCGAGGCGCTTGCTCGGATCGCTCGCGGGAAGCCGGATGGTGGCCAGTTCGAGCTGCGCACCCGCCGGCTCGTTGTAATCCATGGGTACGCGCGCCAACGCGCACTGGAAACCGTCGTCGCAGTCCGACCAGCTCAACTCGGGAGTCGCCGCGGATTCGGCGAGCCGGTCGACATAGGCGTCGGCGGCGCGAGCGGGGGAGGGGAACGCGAATGTGCCGACACCGAGCAGAACAGCCAGCGCGTAGAAGCCGCCTCGGCGAGTTCCACGGCGCACCGAGCGCGAAAACACCTGCCGAGCCTCCTGCACAGATCCGACGAACTCCGTGAAGCTACCACACCCCTCACCTGGGGAAATCGGTTGTCGCCGAACCTGTTTCGACACCACATCGTGTAGTGCGGTCGATTCACAAAAGTCACACAGAATTCATCGGGAATTACCGGGTTACCTGTGTATTACCGGAACCTGATAATCCTGTGTCTTCTCCGAGAATGTGATCCGAGCAATGGCCCGCAATTCCACTTGTCGCTACCGTCGGGGTTGTCACGACAGCGGGAAGGGTCAAAGTCGATCCCCGATTCGATTCGATGCGAAGGATGTGGGATTGTGACTGCGACCACAGTAAAAAGTGCACGTGACCTGGACAACCGCCAGCCGCTGCGGGGTATCCCGGCAGGCGCGATGACAATGGTGGCGTTTCTTTCGATATTGGCGGGATTTATCGGCGCGGCAGCCTATACACATTCCGCCGGATACTTCGTGACATTCATGACCGGAAATACCGAACGCGCGCTCCTCGGCTGGTTCGACGGCGACTATCTGCTGGCCATCGGCGCGATATCGCTGCTGTTCGCCTTCGGCCTCGGCGTCTTCGTGGCCTCACTGCTGCGACGGCGGCTGTGGCGCAACGGCCACTACGGCGCCTCGGTGGTGACCACGGTCGCGCTGGCCGCCGCGGTGGTGGTCGACTACGTGGTCAGCCGAACCGGCGGGCAGGAACTGGGTTTCGTCCCGATCATGTTCGTCGCGTTCGCGGTCGGCGCGCTCAACACCGCCTTTGTCAAGAACGGTGAGGTCAGCGTCCCGCTCAGCTACGTCACCGGAACGGTTGTGAAACTGGGCCAGGGCATCGAGAGTCACGTCAGCGGCGGCAGTGTGCGGGATTGGCTCGGTTACGGCCTGCAGTACGCGGCCTTCGCGACGGGCGCGCTGCTGGGCGGTGTGATGAGCATGCTGGTCGGCGGCGAGATGATGCTGATCGTGGCCACCGGGGTCTCGGCTTCGGCGATTCTGGCCACCTCCCGCGCGAACCAGCCCGCGTCCTGAACCCCGGATTTTGTCCTGACCACGGCGTTGCCTACACTAGAGCGGTTGCCTGGGCAGATCTGTGTCCGCTCCACGCTCGACGTGGGTGGATCGTGCCGGGCGCCGAGCGCTCGTGAAGAGTACTCATCCGGTCGGTAAGTGCCGCCCGGACCAGCCGAATTGTTGTAGGCCCACGGTCGCCTCGCGAAAGCGGGGAGATGCTGCATGGGAACCGCAGCGAGAAAGGTGTCGAGGTCTAACCATGACCATGACTGATCCGATCGCAGACTTCTTGACGCGTCTGCGCAACGCCAACTCGGCGTACCACGATCAGGTGAAGGCTCCGCACTCCAAGCTCAAGGCGAACATCGCCGAGATCCTGAAGCGCGAGGGTTACATCGCCGATTACCGCACCGAAGACGCGCCGGTGGGCAAGGCCCTCGTCGTCGATCTGAAGTACGGCCCGAGCCGTGAGCGCAGCCTGCAGGGCCTGCGTCGCGTCTCGAAGCCGGGTCTGCGTGTGTACGCGAAGTCCACCAACCTGCCCAAGGTCCTCGGCGGCCTCGGCGTGGCGATCATCTCCACGTCGACCGGCCTGCTCACCGACCGGCAAGCGGCCAAGCAGGGCGTCGGGGGCGAAGTCCTCGCCTACGTCTGGTAAGGGAGGTCTGGACTAATGTCGCGTATTGGTAAAAACCCCATCGCAATCCCGGCCGGTGTCGACGTCAGCATCGACGGTCAGGTCGTCACGGTGAAGGGTCCCAAGGGCACCCTGTCGCACACCGTTGCCGAGCCGATCACCGTCAGCAAAGACGAAGCCAACCAGCTCGTGGTCGCCCGTCCCAACGACGAGCGCGCCAACCGTTCGCTGCACGGCCTGAGCCGCACCCTGATCGCCAACATGATCGAGGGTGTCACCAAGGGCTACGAGAAGAAGATGGAAATCTTCGGCGTCGGTTACCGCGTTCAGGCCAAGGGTTCGAACCTCGAGTTCGCCCTCGGCTACAGCCACCCGGTGCCGATCGAGGCCCCGGAAGGCATCACCTTCGCGGTGGAATCGCCCACCAAGTTCTCGGTTTCCGGGATCGACAAGCAGAAGGTCGGCCAGATCTCCGCTGTGATCCACGGACTGCGTAAGCCCGACCCGTACAAGGGCAAGGGCATCCGCTACGCCGGCGAGGTCGTTCGCCGCAAGGTCGGAAAGACGGGTAAGTGATCATGGCGCAAACTGCTAACCAGAAGGCCAAGCGGATTCCGCTCGGCAAGGACGCATCGACGAAGCGTCGTCTGTCGAAGACCCGCCGTCACTTCCGTCTGCGTAAGAAGGTCGTCGGCACCACCGAGCGTCCCCGCTTGGTCGTCAACCGTTCCTCGCGGCACCTGCACGCTCAGCTCGTCGACGATTCGGTCGGCAAGACCATCGCCGCCGCGTCCTCGATCGAGGCCGATGTGCGTGCGCTGGAGGGCGACAAGTCCGCCAAGGGCGCCAAGGTCGGTCAGCTGATCGCCGAGCGCGCCAAGGCTGCCGGTATCGAGTCGGTCGTGTTCGACCGTGGTGGTCACGACTACCACGGCCGCATCGCGGCGCTGGCCGATGCCGCTCGTGAAGGTGGGCTGAAGTTCTGATGACTGAATTTTCGAACGGAAGGAACGTCTGATGCCGGGACGTCAGCGGCGTGACGGCGGCAACGGACCCGCCGGACAGAACAACAACAACCCCAGCGGTGGCCCCGAGGGCAACCGTCGCGGTGGCGGCGATCGTCGCGGTGGCGGCGACCGTCGGGACAACGCGGCCGAGAAGAACCAGCTCGAGCGCGTAGTCGCGATCAACCGCGTCTCCAAGGTCGTGAAGGGTGGTCGTCGCTTCAGCTTCACCGCCCTCGTGATCGTCGGTGACGGCAACGGTCTGGTCGGCGTCGGCTACGGCAAGGCCAAGGAAGTTCCCGCGGCCATCCAGAAGGGTGTCGAGGAGGCTCGCAAGAGCTTCTTCCGCGTCCCGATGATCGGCTCGACCATCACCCACCCGGTTCAGGGTGAGGCGGCGGCCGGTGTGGTCATGCTGCGTCCGGCTTCGCCCGGTACCGGTGTGATCGCCGGTGGTGCGGCGCGTGCCGTGCTCGAATGCGCTGGCATTCACGACATTCTGGCCAAGTCGCTCGGTAGCGACAATGCGATCAACGTCGTTCACGCGACGGTTGCCGCGCTCAAGATGCTCCAGCGTCCCGAAGAGGTTGCCGCGCGTCGCGGTCTGCCGATCGAGGACGTCGCTCCGGCGGGCATGCTGCGTGCGCGTGCGGGACAGGGAGCCTGACATGGCAGATCTCAAGGTGACCCAGATCAAGAGCACGATCGGTGCCAAGGCGAACCAGCGCGCGAGCCTGCGTACCCTCGGCCTGCGGAAGATCCGCCAGTCGGTGGTTCGTGAGGACAACGCTCAGAACCGCGGTCTGATCAATGTCGTGCGCCACCTCGTAACAGTTGAGGAGGTCTGACATGACCATCAAATTGCACCACCTGCGTCCTGCGCCGGGTTCCAAGACCGAGAAGACCCGTGTGGGCCGCGGTGAGGGTTCCAAGGGCAAGACCGCCGGTCGTGGTACCAAGGGCACCAAGGCCCGCAAGAACGTCCCGGCGGCGTTCGAGGGTGGCCAGATGCCGCTGCACATGCGCCTGCCGAAGCTGAAGGGCTTCACCAACCGCTTCCGCGTGGAGTACCAGGTTGTGAACGTGGGCCGCATCGCGGAGCTGTTCCCCGAAGGCGGCACGGTCGGTAAGGCCGAGCTCGTCGCGGCCGGCGCCGTTCGCAAGAACGAGCTGGTGAAGGTCCTCGGTGACGGCGATATCTCCGTCGCCGTGCAGGTGACCGCCGACAAGGTGACCGGCTCCGCCAAGGAGAAGATCACCGCCGCCGGTGGCACCGTCACCGAACTGGCCTGACGGTACTGTAGTCACAGCGACACCGGACGAGTCGAGTACTCGTCCGGTGTCACTGTAGAGTCTCAACAAGTGTTGTCTGCCAAGCTCGTCATCGGCTGACGTCTCCACCACGACGCCGTGTTGGTTCAGTCGCATGGCATGACCATGTCGTTCGCCAGGAGGATCTGTGCTTTCCGCCTTCGTATCGGCCTTCCGGACTCCGGACTTACGGCGGAAGATTCTCTTCACGCTGGGGTTGATCGTGCTGTACCGGTTGGGTGCCGCGCTGCCGTCCCCCGGCGTCAACTATCAGAACGTCCAGGAATGCGTGAAGCTGGTTTCCGGTGGCGAATCCGCCGGTATCTACCAGCTCATCAATCTGTTCTCCGGTGGTGCGCTACTGCAGCTTTCGGTGTTCGCGATCGGCATCATGCCGTACATCACCGCGAGCATCATCATCCAGCTGCTGACCGTGGTCATCCCGCGCTTCGAGGAGTTGCGCAAGGAAGGCCAAGCAGGCCAGACCAAGATGACGCAGTACACCCGCTACCTCTCGATCGCCCTGGCGATCCTGCAGGCCACGGGTCTCGTCGCGCTCGCCGCTCGCGGTCAGCTGTTGCAGGGCTGCCAGGAAGACATCCTCGAGGACACCGGCATCTTCGGCATGATCGTCATCGTGCTGGTGATGACCGCCGGTGCGGCCCTGGTGATGTGGTTCGGCGAGCAGATCACCGAGCGCGGTGTCGGTAACGGCATGTCGCTGCTGATCTTCGCCGGTATCGCCGCGCGTATCCCGCTCGACGGCAAGGCCATCCTCGATACCCGTGGCGCCATGATCTTCAGCCTCGTGTGTGTCGGTGTGCTGCTGATCATCGTCGCGGTGGTCTTCGTCGAACAGGGTCAGCGCCGGATCCCGGTGCAGTACGCCAAGCGGGTCGTCGGCCGCAAGATGTACGGCGGCTCCTCGACCTATCTGCCGCTGAAGGTCAACCAGGCCGGTGTGATCCCGGTGATCTTCGCGTCCTCACTGCTCTACCTGCCCAACCTGATTTCGCAGCTCACCTCGTCGAGCACCGCGACGGACCCGAGCTGGTGGCAGGAGATCATCCAGAAGTATCTGGTCGATCCGACCAACCCGGTCTACATCGCCGTCTACTTCGGTTTGATCGTGTTCTTCACCTACTTCTACGTCGCGATCACCTTCAACCCGGAGGAACGCGCGGACGAGATGAAGAAGTTCGGTGGCTTCATTCCGGGCTACCGCCCCGGTAAGCCGACCGCCGACTACCTCAATTATGTTCTGAGCCGCATCACCCTGCCCGGCTCGATCTACCTCGGCGCGGTCACCGTCCTGCCGAGTATCGCCCTCGGCAGCGGCAGCACGGGCCAGTCGGCGAACATGTCCTTCGGCGGTGCCGCGGTGCTCATCATGGTCAGCGTGGGTCTCGACACGGTCAAGCAGATCGAGAGCCAGCTGATGAATCGAAATTACGAAGGGTTCCTCAAGTGAGAGTTGTTCTGCTCGGGCCGCCGGGTGCCGGCAAAGGTACTCAGGCCGTCCTGCTGTCGGAAAAGCTGGGCGTTCCGCACATCTCCACCGGAGACCTCTTCCGCGCGAACATCAGCCAGCAGACCGCCCTCGGTCGCGAGGCGCAGAAGTACATGGACGCCGGTGACCTGGTCCCCAGCGACGTCACCAACCGCATGGTCGAAGCCCGCGTCGCCGAACCGGACGCCGCGAACGGTTTCGTCCTCGACGGTTACCCGCGCACGGTCGACCAGGCCGACGCGCTGAAGAAGATCCTCGAGCATCACGGCACCGCGCTCGACGCCGTGCTGTGCTTCGTGGTCGCCGAGGACACCGTGGTCGAGCGCATGCTCGCCCGTGGCCGCGCCGACGACACCGAGGACGTCATCCGCAACCGGCTGCGGGTCTACCGCGAGGAGACCGAGCCGCTGCTCGAGTACTACGACGGTCTGGTCGTGACCGTCGACGGTCTCGGCGAGGTCGACGACGTCAACGCGCGAGCGCTGAAGGCTCTCGGCCAGTAATGGCATTCGGTCGGAAGAAGAAGGTCGTGCCGTTCCGCACGGCGGGCGAGCTCGACGCCATGGCGGCGGCGGGCGCGATCGTCGGGCGGGCGCTGGTCGCCGTGCGCGATGCCGCCAAGCCCGGGGTGTCGACGCTCGAGCTCGACGAGGTCGCCGAGCAGGTGATCCGGGAGGCGGGCGCGGTTCCGTCGTTCAAGGGTTACCACGGTTTCCCCGGCTCGATCTGTTCTTCGGTCAACGACCGTGTGGTGCACGGGATCCCCTCGGCGAGTGAGATCCTCACCGAGGGCGATCTGGTGTCGATCGACTGTGGCGCCATCCTCGACGGCTGGCACGGTGATTCCGCCTGGACCTTCGGCGTCGGCAACATCATCGAAGCCGATCGTCTGCTCAGCGAGGCGACCAAGTGGTCGATGGAGGCGGGTATCGGCGCGATGGTGCCCGGCAACCGGCTCACCGATGTGTCGCACGCGATCGAGCTCGGCACCCGTGCCGCCGAAGAGGTGCACGGCCGCAAATACGGCATCGTCGACGGCTACGGTGGCCACGCCATCGGCCGTGAGATGCACATGGACCCCTTCCTCCCGAACGAGGGCGCCCCGGGCAAGGGCCCGCGCCTGGTCGTCGGATCGGTCCTGGCCATCGAACCGATGCTCACCCTCGGCACCACCGAAACCAAAACCCTCGACGACGACTGGACTGTGGTCACCACCGACGGTTCCCGTGCCGCCCACTGGGAACACAGCGTCGCCGTCACCGAGGACGGCCCACGCATCCTCACCCTGCGCCCGGAGTGACTTCGGGAAAGTCTTTCGCGACTTTTCGGTGAAGTAATGTTTCGAATCCGGCTCCGTGCCGGGGGGATCCTGTATCTCTGAGTAATGAGATCTGGGATCGCGCTGATCGCCGTCGTCGCCACCTGTGCGACGGCGGCGTCGCTCGTCGGTTGCGGTGAGCCGCCCGCCGAGTCGCGCTACACGGGATCGGGCAATACCTACGGTTCGGCGAGTGCCGGTTTCGAGACCTGCATGGTGACCGATGCGGGCGGGGTGGACGACAAGTCGTTCAACGAATCCGGCTGGAACGGGGTGAAGGCGGCGATCGACGCCAACCCCGGGGTCTACGGTTCCTACCGGCAGTCGAACAGTTCCGCCGATTACGAACCCAACCTGCGTGCCTCGGCCGATGACGACTGCGATCTGGTGATCGGCGTCGGCGGCCTGATGGCCGAGGCGGTGGCGCAGGTGGCGGGGGAGTACCCGGATCAGCGGTTCGCCATCGTCGACGCGCACGTGGAGTTGGACAACGTCTATTCGATGGAGTTCAACGCCGCCCAATCCTCTTATCTCGCAGGCTATCTCGCGGCGGGCATGACCAAGACCGGACGCGTCGCGACCTGGGGCGGCATGCAGATCCCCGCCGTGACGATCTTCATGGACGGTTTCGCGGCAGGCGTGGCCAGGTACAACCAGGTTCACGGGACGAGTACCGAGGTGCTCGGCTGGAATGTCGCCGAGCAGAACGGTTCGTTCACCGGCAATTTCGACGACACCAGTGCCGGTCGCTCGCTGACCGAGAATTTCATCGCCCAGGGCGCCGACATCATTCACCCGGTGGCCGGTCCCGTCGGCATGGGCGGTGCGTCGGCGGTGCAGGATTCGCCTGGGGTGAGCATGATCTGGGTCGATTCCGACGGGTACGAAGCCGTGCCGGAATACAAGGACATCATGTTGTCGTCGTCGATGAAGGACATTTCCGCCGCGGTGCGCGTCGCGATCGACAACGCTTTCGCCGAGGGCCCGAAAGACGGCCGGTATGTCGGCACGCTCGGCAACGGTGGGGTGGGCCTCGCGCCGTTCCATGATTTCGACGGTGCCGTGCCCGAGCGGCTGAAACAGGAGCTCACGGCCCTGCGCACCGAGATCGTCGAAGGCCGGATCGTGATCGACTCACCCGCCGCCCCCAAGCTCTGAGGACAACGACATGCGACTCGAAGTACGGGGACTGACAAAGGCTTTCGGCGATTTCCTGGCCGACGAGAATGTCGACCTGGTGGTGGAACCCGGGCAGGTGCACGCGATTCTCGGTGAGAACGGAGCGGGTAAATCGACCCTGATGAATATGCTCTACGGCATTCTCGAACCAACCAGCGGCGAGATCCTCATCGACGGCGAACCTGTGCGGTTCCGTTCGCCCAGCGACGCGATCGCCGCCGGAATCGGTATGGTGCACCAGCATTTCAAGCTGGTCGGCCCGTTCAGTGTGGCCGACAACGTGCAGCTGGGTCGCGAACACGCCAAGCGCGGGATTCTGGACCGGGCGGCGGCACGCGACGCGGTGCGCGCGGTGTCGGATCGCTACGGTCTCGCCCTCGATCCGGATGCCATCTGCGAGGACCTGCCGGTGGGTGTGCAGCAGCGGGTGGAGATCGTCAAGGCGCTCTCCGGCGACACCGACCTGCTGATCCTCGACGAACCGACCGCCGTCCTCACCCCGCCGGAAGTAGCGGAGCTGCTCGGCATCATCCGCAATCTCACCGCCGCTGGCATGTCGGTGATCTTCATCAGCCACAAGCTCAAAGAGGTGAAGGCCATCGCCGACACCATCACGGTGCTGCGCCGGGGCAAGGTGGTGGCCCAGGCCTCGCCCGAGGACAGCGAGGCCGAGCTGGCGGCGGCGATGGTCGGGCGGTCGGTGATCCTGACCGTCGAGCGCACGCCCGCCGATCCAGGTGAGGTCGCCTTGGCGGTGAAGGATCTGACGGTGCTCGGCGAGCGGGGCACGGCGGTGCTCGACGGGCTGAACCTCACGGTGCGCGCCGGTGAGATCGTCGGGTTGGCCGGGGTGGAGGGCAACGGCCAGACCGAATTAGCCAGGGCCGTGCTCGGCACCGTCCGTCCGGACGGCGGGACGGTCGAGCTGGGTGGGGTGCCGGTGACCTCGTGGGATCCGTACCGGCGCATCGTCGCCGGGCTCGGCTACATCCCGGAGGACCGCGGCCGCGACGGGCTGGCGGCCGACTTCACCGTGGCCGAGAACCTCGTGCTCAACCAGTACCGCGACGCACCGCTGTCGCATCGCGGCGTGCTCGACGGCGACGCTGTCCGCACGCTGGCCGACAAGGCCATCGCCGACTTCGACATCCGCACCCGTGGGCCCGGCGAACCGGTGTCCGCCCTGTCGGGTGGTAATCAGCAGAAAGTGGTGATTGCCCGCGAATTCTCCCGTCCCCGTGCGGTTCTCGTCGCCGCACAGCCCACCCGAGGGGTGGACGTCGGCGCTATCGAGTTCATCCACAGCAGGCTCGTCGCCGAACGTGACTCGGGGACCGGAGTGCTGCTCATCTCCGCCGAACTGGACGAGATCCTCGCCCTGTCCGACAGGATCGCGGTGATCCACAACGGGCAGATCGTCGGCGAGGTCGGGCCGGACACCCCGCGCGAGATCATCGGTCAGCTGATGGCAGGCCACCGCCCCACCGAATCCGCCACCCCGAGCTGAACTGGCGCCGACATCCTCGAGGATTCCCATGCCGAGTACGACCACCGCGCCGGAGACCGAATCGCCCCGGCCCGAAAGACCTGGTTTCGGCCGCACCTTCACCCGGTATCTGACCGAAGCCAACAGCGTGATGGTGACCATCTATTCACTGCTGCTCGCCTTCGCGATCGGCGCGCTGCTCATCATCGTTTCCGATCCGTCGGTGCGCCGGGCTTGGGGCTACTTTCTCAACCGGCCAACCGATGCGCTGAGTTTCTCCTGGCAGGCGGTGAGCACGGCCTATCGTGACCTGTTCGAGGGCGCCATCCTCGACATCGGCCGCCTGCAGGAGTTCTTCGACGGCACAGCCACCCTCGCCCAGGTGCTGCGCCCGATCTCGGAGACGCTCACCTACGCCACCCCGCTGATCTTCACCGGGCTCGCCGTGGGGCTGGCGTTTCGGGCCGGACTGTTCAATATCGGTGGGCACGGGCAGTTCATCTTCGGCATGCTCGGTGCGTTGATCGTCGGGTTCGCGATCGACCTGCCGCCGCTGCTGCACGTGCCACTCGCGCTGGCCGCCGGTGCGCTCGCGGGTGGACTCTTCGGTGCGATTCCCGGTGTGCTGAAGGCGAAAACCGGTGCACACGAGGTGATCTCGTCGATCATGCTGAACAATATCGCCACCTACTTCCTGCTCTGGGCGCTGAGCACCACCTTCATCCACTCGCTGACCTCGCAGGAGCTGGTGTCCAAACCGGCCGACATCTCGGCCCGGCTGCCTCGGCTCCTCGGCTGGGCGGGATCGGGGCTGCGGGTGAGTGCCGGGCTGCTGATCGCGTTGGCGCTGGCGGCCGGGATCTGGTGGCTGCTGCGCAAGTCGACCTTCGGGTACCGGATCCGCGCGGTCGGGGCGAATCCGCACGCGGCGCAAACGGCGGGCATCGACATGGGTCGTACGTTCATCACCACGATGGGGGTGTCGGGTGCGCTCGCCGGGATCGGTGGTGGGGCGCTCGTACTCGGGTTGAACCCGTACACGGTGAACCCCGGAACGGTTGCCGAGTTCGGCTTCGACGGGATCACTGTCGCATTGCTCGGGCGGGCGCATCCGGGTGGGATCGTCGCGGCGGCGCTGCTGTTCGGTGCGTTGAAGTCGGGCACGCTGCACATGCAGCCCGCCATCCCGGTCGAGATGTCGACGCTGTTGCAGGCGGTGATCGTGCTGTTCATCGCCGCGCCCGCCCTGGTGAAAACCCTGCTGCACCTGCGCACTCCGCGCGGTGGGCTCAACACGCTGGAAGCGAGGGGCTGGTGAGTACCGCTGTCGCCGAATCGAAACCGGTCGTCGTGACCGAGACCGTGCGTCACCCGGTGGGTGGGGCAGTGCTCGTCGTACTCGGGGCGGTGCTCGCCGTCGCGGCGTTGCTGTGGATGCCCGATGGGCGGGCCACCACGTTCCGTCTGGATCAGACCGTCGAAAGCAGCTGGACCGTCGGCACTTTCGGCATCGTTGTGACGCTTGCGGTGCTCACCGTGCTGCTCGGAGTGCTGTTGCTCGCGCGGGCGGTGAGTGCGCGCACGCACGGGGTGATCGTCGGGGTGGCGGCGACCGCGCTGGTGATCGCGGTGCTGTCCTGGGTGGTGACGCCCGGCGTCGGGTTCCCGGTGGAGTTCGTGCTGGCCACCACGCTGTTCCTGGCCTTGCCGTTCATCTTCGGTGCCCTGTCCGGGGTGGTGTGTGAGCGGTCCGGTGTCATCAACCTCGGCATCGAGGGACAGTTCCTGGCGGGCGCCTTCACCGCGGTGCTGTTCGCCTCCATCACCGGCAACCCCTATGTCGGCATACTCGCGGCGGTGCTCAGCGGCATGATATCCACGCTGCTGCTGGCCTGGCTGGCCACCCGTTTCGAGGTGAATCAGCTGGTCACCGGTGTGATCCTGAACCTGCTCGCGCTCGGCCTCACCGGGTTCCTTTTCGAGCGGCTGATGCGCATGGACCATTCGCTCAACCAGCCGAGCACGGTGCCGCGCATCGGTGGATTCCTGCACGACATCGGCCTCGGTTTCCTCACCGACCTCCCGATCCTCGGACCGGTCCTGTTCGACCAGAATCTCTTCGTCTATGTGGCGCTGGCCTGCGTGTTCGGGCTGTCCTACCTGCTGTTCCACACCAGGTGGGGGCTGCGGACCCGTGCCGTCGGGGAGCACCCGGCGGCGGCCGACGCCGCCGGTATCGACGTGAACCGGCTGCGATTCTGGAACGTCACCTGCGCGGGTGCGCTGTCAGGTTTCGGCGGCGCCTTCTTCACCATCGCCAACAATGTGGCCTTCAGCAAGAACATGACCGCGGCCCTCGGTTTCGTCGCGCTCGCGGTGATGATCGTCGGGCGCTGGAACCCCGTCGGTGCCCTCCTGGCCGCCCTGCTCTTCGGTTTCTCCAGCGCGCTGCAACGGTTCCTCAACACCATGCCCGGCAATCCGATCCCCACCGAATTCCTCGGCATGCTGCCTTACGTGGTGACTCTCGTCGTGGTTGCCGGATTCATCGGAAAAGCCGTCGCGCCCGCCGCAGACGGCATCCCGTACCGGCCTGGCGACAATTAGTTCAGCCTTCGAGCAGGACGGTGACCGGGCCGTCGTTGGTCAGGTCTATGTGCATGTGGGCGCCGAATTTTCCGGTGGCCACGGTGGCGCCCAGGTCGCGCAGGGTGTCGGCGAAGGTGTCCACCAGGGGTTCGGCGACCGGGCCCGGAGCGGCCGCGTTCCAGGAGGGGCGGCGCCCCTTTGCGGTGTTGGCGTAGAGGGTGAACTGGCTGACGACGAGAATCGGCGCGTTCAGGTCGGCGGCCGATCGCTCGCCGTCGAGGATCCGCAGGCGGAAAGTCTTGTCCGCCAGCGCTTTCGCGATGTCCTCGGTGTCGGTGTGGGTGACGCCGACCAGCGCGAGCAGGCCGTGCGGCGCACCCGTCGTGGCCGGGTCGATCCGGCCGACGACCTGATCGTCGACTGTTACCTGGGCGGTGGTCACACGTTGCAGCAGTACTCGCACAGTAATCGATCATGCCGGGTGACCCGGATCGACGGTAATCGGGGTGCAATCAATTGTTGCGAGCAATTCGGCAATTTCGAAAGCTTTGTCCGGCTGCGGTTTACAATTCCCGCCGTCAACCGATACTTTTACCGGTATGACGGAAGATCAAGTGCAGCAACGTAAGAATCTATTCATGGGGGGAATTGCAGCACTGGCAGGCTTCGGCGTGTTCATTCTGATGTTCTCGGCGTTCGATATGGAGCCGAGCGGCTTCACCAGCGCGATCACCACGGGTCTGCTGGTGACGGCGGCAGCCTGCTTCGGCAGCGCTGCCCGGATCAAGCGAGACGCGAACCGCAATTCCTGAGCACACAAAAGCCGCTGCCCTCGAGGTCTGGAGGGCAGCGGCTTTGGTGTGTCAGTCCTTGCCGAAGAACAGGATGTCGGGGCCGTAGTCGGTGAGGGGGCCCTTTTCGGCGGCTTGGCGGATGCCGCTGCCGGGGAGTTCGGTGACCTTGGCGAACATCGCCGCGTTGCCGAAGGCCGCACGGACCTGGGTTTCGGAAGCGTAGTCGGCGCCGTAGTCGGCGAGGGTGGCGAAGTCGAGGGGGGCCAGGGGAGTGTCGAGTGGTGCCTGGCCCGCGGGGCGGCCGAGGGCGGCGTACTGGGTGGCCACGCCGTTGTCGTAGAGGCACAGCTCGTAAGAGATGTTCTCGATGGTGGCGACGGTCAGCACCGGCCACTTCGCCGACAACGCGACGGCCAGGGGGTGTTTGCCGAGTGCGCCGATCTCCCAGTTCAGGCTCTTCACCGAAACCCAGCTGCCCGAGGCTTTTTCGACGAGCACCACATCGGCGCCGAGTTCGGTGTCCGGGTTCACCTTCGGTTCTTTGACGCCCCAATGCCGTTCGTGCACACCGGCGAAACGACCCGCGTCGACAGGAGTAGCGCCGTGCGCGGCGAAGGCGGCGGTGACAGCGGCACGAACCTGCTCCAGAGCGTCGGGCGCCGAGCAGCGCACAGCGATCGCGCCGTAGGTCGCGGTGATCTCCACGGGCCGCGACGGCGGTTCCGGCATGGCGCCGGCGGCGAGCGGCTTCAGGCCGACAAGGGCAAGACGCCAGTTGATTTCGTCGATGGTCGCCAGGTCGCCACCCGACTGGTACAGGATCTGCTGCTGGGTCAACCGGCCGGCGCGCTCGAGTGTCGCAGCGCCGAGCTTGTGCAGTGCCTGGGTGGTCTTGAGGGTCAGATCGAGGTCCTCGATCCGGGTTTCGCGCAGCTGCGCCGTGCTCGCCGAGGACGTGACCTCCGAGTACAGCGCGCGATAGCTCGCGATGGCCTGCTTGCGGGAGCGTCCGACCATCAGTGTCCGCAACAGCGTGCTCAGGCTGGCCAGATACTTGCCCGGCTGCTCGGGTGCCCGCGCGTACATCGCGGCCCGGATCCGCACCGCCGACTCCGTGGCAGCCACCGCCGCCTCGTGATCGAGGCGCATCAACCACACGCCGCACTTGGACAACCCGTCGGCGCACATCGCCTGCACGTCCGGATAGTCCTGTGCGACTTGCCGATACGCCGAACACGCGCTGCGGATGGTGTTGGTGGCGAGCTGGCGGTGCCCGACCAGCCGCGTCGCCTGCTCGAACAGCCGAAGCGCGTCCTGGAGCGCACCCGCGTACTCATAGGAGACGAAGCCCTCGACCAGCCAGTGCAGCCGGATCGCCACCGCTTCCTGCGCGGGCTCGAGCGCCTCGGCGGTGCGGTCGCGACCGGACGGGTCGTCGCGGGTGGCCAGCAGCCCCTGGGCCAGTTCGGTGAGCGAACCGGCCAGCCGGAGGTAGTCCTCGGGCTGCTGGCTGCGGGTGTTGGCGCGATCGGCTGCAACGCGCCGTTCGAGGCCGCTCAGGTCGGTCATGAGCGGTTCCGTCGCGACGTCAATCTCGGGCCCCATCATCGTTGCTGCGCAGGTCGGCGCACCGACCCAGGTTGTGGTCTACCGAGTCTGCCACAGTTGGCGCGACCGCGCGGCTCAGCTGTGGATGCGGCTGTCGCCGTGATGAACTCCTGGTGACCAGTGGGTGCGAAACCGCAGGAAAGGGTCAGTATCGGTGTGCGCCTGTCGTTCTGGAGGCCTGCGTGCGGGTGCTCGCCGTGGCATACTCGAGAGGTATTACCCGATGGTGGAGGAGCGTCGAGATGGCAGACAAGGTCGAATTCGATGAGCATCTGTTCCGCGGTGCGGCTGCCAAAACCGGTCACGTGAACGACCGGGTCACCAGCATCATGGACACCCTCAAAGCCTCGGTCGAAAGCCACCACGGCTGCTGGGGACACGACACCATCGGGACAACCTTCGCCAACGGCCAGGACGGCTCGGGCGGTTACACCAAGTCGAGCAAGTTGCTCACCGACAACGGTGACGCGGTGGCCGAGGGATTCGCCAACATGTCCCAGTCGCAGACCGAATCCGCCGAGTTCCTGCACAATATGGAACTCGACAACCGCTACGGGCTGCGCTGAGCTGGTATTCGCGACAATGGTGAACGAGCAGGCCAGAGCCGATATGGCCGACATTCTCGAAGGTGTGCAGGAACAGATGCGCACCATCGCCCGGCTCCAGCAGGAACGCGCGACCCTGACGGCCAGCGCCACGGTCCGCAGACACGTCACAGTGACGGTGAACGCGGACAATGTGGTGATCGAGACGAAATTCGGCCCCGACGTCGAAGACCTCAGCTACGCCGAGATCGCCAAGGCGGTCACCGAGGCCGCCAAGCAGGCGTCCGCCGAGATGGCGCGCAAGACGAGCGAGCTGCTGGAACCGCTGAACACCCAGCGCGCACGCATGCCGAAACTGTCCGACCTGGTGGAGGGCATGCCCGAGATCAAGGTCCCGGACCCGGTGAAAGCACCCACGTCGGCACCGAATTCGCCGGCGCGCCCGGCCGAAGACGACAAGCCGATGGAGTTCTCCGGAACCGTCGACGTGGACCTCGGCCGTGATCGAGGCGGTTCGGTCACCGACTCGAGCTGGTGAGCCCGGGCTTTCACGGGTAACCGAATATGGCGATCACCATCCCGGGGTGGCTACAGCACCTCGAAATCCTTGCGGGCATGGAATGGCCCGAGGGCAACGAAGACCAGATGTGGCAGCTCGGCGAGGACTGGCGCACGGCCGCCACCGAGCTGGAAAAGGTCATCAAAGATGTCGAGGCGGCGAAGGCGGCTTCGATCAAGGCGTATCCGGCGGGCGACGGCTACACCGAGATGGTCAATTCCTTCGACAGCCTGCTCCGGTCCGGTGGTGATCCCGAAAAAGACCGGTCGCTGAAAACGCTGGCCAAGTATTTCAAGGAAACCGGCGACGGCACCTACGAAGCCGGCACCGAAATCGAATATGCCAAGCTGATGTACATTTCGTCGCTGGCATTGCTGGCGGCGGAAATGGCGGCCTCTTTCGCGGCCGGTCCGTTCAAACTCGGACTCGATGCGCTGGCTATCGGTGCGACCCGCATCGCTGTTCGCCTCATCGCGAATCGGTTGCTCGCGTCGATTATTCGCGCGGTCGGTAAGATCGCCGCGAATGCGGTGGTGAAGTTCGTTTTCCGGCACATCATGATCGATACCGTCATCGGTACGATGCAGGAATTCGCCATTCAGCAGTATCAGGTGGAGAAGGGGCATCGCGACAAGGTCAAATGGGAGCAGGTCGGTCTCACGGCGCTGAGTTCGGCGGCCGGTGGGGCCGTTGCGGGGCCGCTCGCCGGTCTCATCAACAAGCGTCTGATGCGCGGCGTGGACAATCCGTCGTGGGCGCGGCAGTACATGAACAGCCAGATCACCGGTATCTCGGCGGGTTTGGCGGGTGCCCTCGCCGGTTACGCGGTGACCATTCCCTTCGGGGCGGGGCCGTTCGACTACCGGATGCTGACGGCGGGTGGTCTCAGCGGCTCGTTGACGGGCGCGGCACGGACCGCCGGCAGTCACGCCTGGCAAAAGGGCGCGCCGGTGCTGTCGAGCCGTCCCGACCTCGCGACCCGGATGAACAGCCTGTTCGGTGACGTGGGTGGGCCACGGGTCGGTGCCGAACCCGGCGGGGCAGGTGCGAACTCCGGAGCCGAGACCGGTGGGTCGAATTCGCCGAGCCGGGCGGGCGTGGCTGGGGACGGGTCGAGCAGTCCCGGCACGCAGACGCGTCCTGCCGCAGCGGGCGGCGGGAACCAAGCGGCCTCACAGTCTTCCGGATCTGGTGGGTCGCAAAGTAATTCGAGCAGCTCCGCACAGAGCGACGCGGGTTCCGGAGGCGACGGCGCGGGTTCACAGAACGGCAGATCTTCCGCCGCGGATGATTCCGCGTCGAGCGATCGGTCTTCGTCGGGCGAAGGTTCGTCGAGTGATCGTTCGACCTCGGGGGAGTCGTCGAGCGGGGAGGGCGGTTCGTCCAGCGACCGCTCCTCGAACGACCAGGCGGGCGATCGCGGTGCGGGTCTGGCTGGGGAGAACGGCGCCCACAACGACAGTTCTCCCTTCACTGCCGACCCGAATATTGCTGCGGCACAACAGAATGGTGTGCCGGCTGGTGGTGCACTGGTCGGCGCAGATGGTGTCGCCGGCGCACCGCAAGCGGCGGCTCCGGCGACTGCGGGCGCTCCGGCCGGAGCTGGGGCCCCGGCGACTGCTGGGGCTCCGGCGACCGCAGGTGCGCCAGCCGCGGGCGCTCCGGCAGCCTCGGCCCCGGCCGCGAACCCAGGTTCTCAGTCGAGTCCCACCGCAGGCGACAACCGCTCCGCAGGCGGTGGCGAACCCCGCACGCAAAGCGCCAAGCCAGATGCCGCATCCAGCCGCGCCGGTGTCGCCGATTCGGCACCGGCACCCACCGCAGGTGGTCCGGCTGTTCACGCCGCTCCGACCGGCGAGCAAGTGCCCCAGGCGAATTCGCGCCAAGAGGCCACCGACACGCTCCAGGTGGCAAGCGATTCGGGCATTCCCGAAGCGGGCACACCCCGGGCAGGCGCGCCGGACGGACCCGGCCTGCCGCCGCGCACAGGCGAGGCCGACACCGCCGCCCCGCGCACCGGGTCGCCCGATGGTAATGGTTCTCCGCCGCGACTCGGCGGAGCGAACGACGCGGGTACTCCGCCGCGTGCGGGTGCGTCTGATGGTGACGGCACTACGCCACGCGTGCGCGAGCCCGATGGGGATGGTGCCCGGCCGCGTGCAGGCGAGTCCGATGGAGATGGCGCCCCACCTCGTACCAAGGAATCGGATGGCGATGGAACTCGTCCTCGCGCTGGTGATTCCGACGGCGACGGTGCCCGCCCGCGTTCAGGGGATTCCGACGGTGCTCGGGCTCGTGTGGATGAATCCGGTGCTGAGGGAACTCGTCCTCGCGCGGGTGGCTCCGATGGCGATGATGCCCGGCCGCGTGTGGGTGAGTCTGACGGTGATGGCGCTCGCCCGCGTGTGGGTGAGTCCGATGGTGACGGTGCTCGCCCGCGCGCGGGTGGCTCCGATGGCGACGGAACCCGTCCACGTGCAGGGGAAACCGATGGCGATGGCGTCAGGCCCCGTGCAGGCGAGGCCGACGGGGATGGTGCCCGCCCGCGTGTGGCCGAGGCTGACGGGGATGGCGCCCGGCCGCGCATAAGCGAATCCGATGGCGACGGAACTGCCCCTCGCGCTGCTGATTCCGATGTGGACGCCGCTCCCTCTCGCATGGGTGACGGGGATGGTGAAGGCGCCCGGCCCCGTTCGGGGGATTCCGACGAGGACGGTGCCCTTCCTCGCTCGAGCGAGTCCGACGGCGACGACGTCCGGCCCCGCGTGGGCGAGTCCGACGGGGATGGTGCCCGGCCGCGTGTGGGTGAGTCCGATGGTGGCGGAACTCGTCCTCGTGCTGGTGATCCCGATGACGGCGCGGCTCCCACTCGCGTGGGTGACGGGGATGGTGACGGGACCCGGCCCCGTTCGGGTGATTCCGATGAAGACGGGGATGGGAGTCGGTCGGACGACGGGCTGCTCGTTGTTCCCTTGGCTGGCGGTGACGGGGACGGGCGGCCCGGGCGTCGAACGGACGGCGATGGTTCGGGGCGTCGGGATGCGGATAGTGACTCGACTTCGGAGCCGGATGGGGATGCGCCGCAGCGTGATTCGGATGACGATCCACCGAAGAATCCCGCGCAGGAGGCGTTGCGCGAGATCAAGGAGGCCACGGGGACTCGGCGGATCAAGCCGCCGAAGGGGCCGGTCGGCGAGGCGGGGATGTCGCTGCGCGATATCGAGGACGCGGCCGGTGGGCGCATGCACGAGTTCCCGGCGGGCACGTCCGACCAGCCGAGACACCAGGGCGTCGCCGACGAGCTGGTGCGGATGGCGGAGGGGCTGAGCGCGCGAGACATCGCCAAGGGCAAGTTGCCGCGCGCCCTCGTCGTCGCCGAACACGTGGTGAACGGTCGCGGGGTCGGCGCCGACGCCTATGTCCTCACCGCGCGTCCCAACGCCGACGGCGGCTTCGACGTGGTCGCATCCGGCACCCGCCCCGACACCGTTGTGCCGAGCGAGGCACGCAATGTCTCGGCCGTGCTGTTCAACGGCAACGGAAAAGCCGTGTCCCCCAGCGGTTCCGACACTCGCGTACGCCCTGCCCACGAGCGGTCGATCTACACCCGCGAGGGAACGATCGAAGGCCGCCGCGACGGCGAGACCCCCAAGCAGCACAGCTGGCGCATCCGAGCCGAACGCTCCGACCAGCTCGCCACCCGGGAAGCCGACCGAGCCTCCGCCCTGCGCGCACTCATCGCCGCAGGCGCCGACAGCCTCGACAAGGACACCCGCAAGAACCTCATCCGCGAGGCCAAACGCGCCGAGTGGAACGCGAACAACTACCGCAAAAACGGTAACGCCCAATGGAAGGTCATCGGCGGCCGCCCCGAAACCCCTGACCCGACCCCCCGCACCCCGGACCCCGACACCACCCACACCCCCGACCCGGCCCCGCGTACCCCCGACTCCGAAGCAACACCGCCGCGAACGCCGGATTCGGGCGCCACACCTTCCCGCGAACCGGCCACCGACTCGACCCCGGAACGCACCCAGGAGCCCGAAGCACCGCCGACCCGCACCCCGGATTCGGACACAACTCCGCCACGCACACCCGACCCCGATGTGACGCCCACACCGGACCAGGCTGCGTCCCAACCACGTACGCCGGATGCCGATGCGACACCGCCGCGCACGCCGGATTCGGATGTGACGCCCACGCCGGATTCGGATGTGGCGTCGTCGCGCACGCTCGACGCCGATGGGCGACCCACCCGGACCGTGGATTCCGACGGCGTGCCTTCACGTTCGGACGCCGGTGATGCGCAGGCGCGCCGCCCGCACTCCGATGAATCCCCGCGCACCGCTGATGCGGATTCGGGCCCCACGCGGACGCCCGACGTTCCTTCACGGGCAGCCGACCCGGACAGCGCACAACAGCGCAGGCCCGATGCCGACGGCGCTCGCCCACGTACTCCCGATGCCGACAGCTCGGCTCCGCGCCGACCCGATGCGGACTCCACCCAGCAGCGCAGGCCGGACACGGTGCGGCAGCCTGCCGGGGAGGCCACTGCCCCACGGCGCAATGACCCCGACTCCGCCGCGCCGCGCAGGCCCGACGTAGACAGCACCCGCCAGCGCACGTCGGAGGCGGACTCACTGCGGACGCCCGACAGCACCGGGCCGCAGCGGACACCGGATGGTGCGCAGCGCAATCCTGAGGGGAACGGAAGTGCGGCGCCCGCACGGGGATCCGATGGTGCGGACCGCAATCGTGAGGTCGATGGTTCGGTGCGGCCCGAGGATGTCCGGGATCTCACGCGGCGTCCACCGCTGGACGAGACACCCGACTTCCTCGCCGAGTCCGATGACATCGAGGAGGGCCTGGAGAACGACGTCTATCAGTCCGCGGACGGCAAGTGGCATCATGTGCTCGACCCGGCGGGGACGTTCCGGGATGTCAACTTCCGGCTGCACGATGCCAACGGGTTCTGTCGTGATCCGCTCACCAGCAGCGAGTTCCGGTATCTCGCGCAGGAGGGCCCCAAGCGCACCTACAAGGTCGCCGATCCCGAGATCGCCAGGCAGATGGCCGACATCGTGGCCGACCGCACGGTGGTGCAGAAGCGCAGCGACGACGCGCTGAAGATCGTCAACCGGTTGATGGGCGAGTTCGGTGTCGCCAAGCTCGGCGATATCGCCAGCAGTCAGAAGCTGGACAAGGTCGTCGCCGAGCAGCGGCGCAAGCTCGAGGACGCCTACGACGACCTGCAACGTGACCTCGCGGACCGCCCGGACGACCCCCAGCTGCAACGCCGGGAAACCGAGATCATCGAGAAGCTCGAGCGTCTCGACGAATTCGAACGCGCCGCAGCCTCTTTCAACAGGCTGCGACCGCAACTCGTCGCCCACTCGAAGGCGCTCGGCGAGCTCGCCGCCCGTGCGTTCGGCCTCGACCCGGCCGAATTCCCCGGCGCCGTGCTGCTTTCACCGTTCGACGGGGACATCGACGGCCGCCCGGTCATCGATGGCGCGAACGTGCTCGACGTGGTTGTCTACGTGCCGGGTACCGACGGTGCGCCGCCGGCGCTGATCTCGCACGAGGCGAAGGGCGTCGGCTCCAAGCTCGGTGGCTCGAAAGTCGCGAGCGCGGAACAGGGTTCGCCCGAGTACTACCGCCGCACCCTGCGCATCGACAACAACCTGCACCGCATACTCGCCGAGACTCCCGAGCAGATGCGGCAACGCGGCATCGACCCCGAATCGCCTGAGGGGCAGGCGCTGATCCGCGCCAGGAACGACCTGCTCGACGCGCACCGGGCAGGCACGCTGCGGTTCGAGTACCACCACGTGCACGCCGACAGGAACGGCAACGTGACTGTCAGCGAGTTCGATCTGGTGCGCGACGGCAACCTCGTACGCATGGACAATGTCGGTGGATACGATTCTCCCGCACTGCAATCCGATGCGGTCCCGCGCACCGACGACGACACCCCTGTCCGCCCGGATGACCCGGACGAAGCGGCTCGTTTCGACGCCGACCAGCTCGGTGCCCCCGACTCCGACGAGTGGTCGAACCGCAGCCCCGAGGAAGTCGCCGAACGCCTCCAGGATCATCTGCGCCAGGTCACCGGCAACCCCGAATTCGAGGTGTTCGGCTTCGATTCCGACTCCGTGAATCCGGAGGTGGCGCGCGAATACGCCCGCGCCATGGTCGACCTGTTCGATCGCAACCCCACCGTCGACCTGCGCCGCGTCGGCATCGGCGAGCTGCCGACGGGCGTGATCGGAATGTCGCAGCCGAGGATCGACCCGGCGACCGGCAGGCTCTACACCGAATCCATCGTGCTCAGCCGCGACCACGCGCAGAGCGCGGAGTACTTCCGTCAGCGTATGCAGTTCGGGGTCGACAACAACCGTTTCGCGCCCGAGGTGCTGAGGCGGCCGGTGTACGCGGTGCTCGCCCACGAATACGGGCACGCGCTCGACTACGCCGGTCAGCAGAGCGCCCGCCACCAAGCCGAAGACCTGCTCATCCAACGCTACGCCGACGACACCACCCGCGACCCCGCCCAGTCCTACGACGACTGGCTGCGGCAGCTCAGCGGCTACAGCTTCGACGGCAACGGGCGGTTGCGTCCCGGCGAAGCCGTGCCCGAGGCGTTCGCGGCGCAGATGCTGCGCACCCTCGGTGGCGACGACACCAGCCCGGAACCGGTACGCGCCCTGCACGATCTGGTCACCGATATCGCCGCGCGCCCACCGGAATCGGTCACCTGGCCGCTGTCCGAGGACGCCGAACGGGCCGCCGAACCCGACGACGTGCCCGACCGCGCCGACCGCGACCTCCTGGCCGACCCGGTGAACGACGAATGGTCCGATCTGCCACCGGCCGAGGTGGGGCGACATCTGGCCGAACGGATGCGCGACATCACCGGACACGATGTCGAGACCTTCGGCTTCGATCAGCCGAACGTGCATCCGGCGATGGCCCGCGAACTGGCCCGCGGCATCGTCGACATGCAGACCCGATACCCGAGTGTCGATGTGCGCAGCGTCGGTATCGGGGAGACCGGACCCGGCCGGGTCGCGGAGACAGCGCCCGAACGCGACCCGAACGGCGGCTACCGCGCCAAGTCGATCACGTTCAACCAGCAGTACTTCGCCGGCAACGGCAGCCTGTTCCAGAACCTCATGCGCGCCAGCAAGCCCGGCTTCTACACCCGCAGCCTGTGGGACCGTCCGGTGTACGGCTTCGCGGTGCACGAGTTCGGCCATGCCCTCGACTACGCGGGCGAACCCAGAACCCGCAAACGGGTGGGGCTGCGTCTGCACGACCACTACCACCGCAACCGGCTGGGCGACCGCGACGGCTTCAACCCTTGGCTCGCGGGCGAACTCAGCGGCTATAGCATGAACAGCCGGACCGGCGAGCTCAATCCGGGCGAAGCGCTCGCCGAGGCTTTCCGCGAAATGGAAGCCACCCGTGACGCGGACGGCGCGCTGCACCCGGAACGGGTGAGCCCGGCCGTGCGGATCATGTACGACCTGCTCACCGACGCGGCGCAGGTACCGCGCTCCGACGCGATGACCGTGGATCGCGCGGCCGACGAGATGCAGCTACGTCCGCCGTGGGAGGACGACATACCCGACCTGGGTGATCTCGGTGCGCCCCGCGACGACGAATGGTCGGACCTCTCGCCGAGCGAGGTGGGCGACCACCTGCGCGACGTGCTGCGCGAGGCGATGAACAACCCGGACTTCGACGTGTACGGCTTCGACCTGCCCGGGCTCGATGCCGAGGTGGTTCGCGACTACGCGCGGTCGATGGTCGAGCTGTACAACGCCTTCCCGCAGACGGATCTGCGTCGCGTCGGCATCGGTGACCTCGATTACGGCGTGCTCGGCCAGACCACCCGCACCCCCGACCGGACCACAGGCCTGCCCTACACCGACATCACGCTCGGTTACGACTACGCGATCAGCGCCATCCACCTGCGGTCGTCGATGCAGCAGTCGGTCGACTCGGGTCACTTCCATCCGGGCGTGCTCGACCGGCCGGTGTACGCCATCGCCGCGCACGAGTACGGTCACGCGCTCGACGCGGCAGGCAGGCTAGCGGCCCGGGCCGACGCCGACGGGACGCTCGACGAAGCCTTCCACGACAACCCCGACGGGTACGACGATCCGGACTCGTGGCGGCGTCAGCTCAGCGGCTACAGCCGCAGTGGCCCCGACGGTCGGTTGAACCCGGCGGAGGCGCTCGCCGAGGCGTTCACCGAAGTGCTCATGGTCGGCCACGACCGAGCGAGTTGGCCCGCCCGCACGCTCTACGACCTGCTGATGCGGGAGGCACAGAACCCGACCCGCGATTATGTGCACAACCTGCCCGAACAGGGTGCCGACCATATGGAACTGCCCGATAGGGGGAACCCGGATCGGCCGGAACCGGACGGGTCCGACCCGGATCGCTCACAGCGGGAACGTTCGGAACCCGAGGCCGGAGATCCGGATCGCTCGCAGCCGGACGCCGGGCAGCCGGACCGCTCGCAACCGGATCGCTCGCGTAGCGACGGCGAGCTGACGCGCGACGGTGCGCACACCGATCCACCGCGCACCGCCCAGCCGCAGCCGGAAGCGCCGCGTCAGAACAACTCCCCGGAGGAAACGCCACGCCGGCGCCGGTGGTGGCGATCGGAACAGCCTGCGATCCCGGCCGAACCGGAACGACGCGTCTTCTTCGACATCGACGGCGAACAGGTGGTTGTGCCGCTGTACCGCGACGCCGACGGCGAGTGGCAGGTGGCGCCGCAAGACACGACCATGCGCCAGGCCGAGCCGAGGTCGTTCCTGAAACGTGCGCTCGCGCAACTGAACAACCACTTCCCGATCCTCAAGCAGCCCTCCGGCGCGCCCAACATCGGTGACAGTGCGGGACAGGCCGCGATCCGCGACGGCGTCCTCGGGATCGGCGACATGATCGCCAACCCTGGCCCGGCGCAACTGCCTCCGCCCAGCCCGACGCCGCCGGGAGTTCCGACGGTCGGGCCCGGACCCGAGGCCTCGGCGCCCGACCCCACGTTCTTGCGGATCGCCCAGCAGACCCCGGTCTTGATCCAGAACCGCGAGTACCTCCCGCTCTTCGGCAAGTTGTCCGGCCGGGTGCGTCGTTCGGGCGGCGAGTATCCGGCGATGCGCAATGAGGACGGGTCCGAATACCGTCCCGAGCTCAGCGATGCCGACGCCGACCTGGTGCGCAGGCAGATCATCAGCGATCTGCGGGTCGAGCGCGTCACCCCCGAGGACGCGCGCAACGATCTGCTCGAGGCCTTCGAGCATGCCGGGCGTGGACAGCGCGAACGCATCCTGCGCGACATGCTCGCCAACGACCTGATCACCCAGGACGAAGCCGACGAACTGCACAACAAGCCGCAGCCCGATCCGCTGCCGCCGCTGCCGCCGCCCGTCGACCCGCCGCCGCCCGGTGGGGAGACGCTGCGCGAGATGTTCGACCGGTTGCTCGGCGTCGAGGTGGCCGACGAGCCGGATGCGCTGCGCCGGGAAATCGACCGGCAGCAATACATGGTGATGCGGCAGACCGCGGCCATCATCGGTCTCGGCGATGCCTTCATCCGCGCGCACATCGAGCAGAACGCGCCCTACACCTCCGCCGACGGCGAATCGCAAGCTCCGGTGCGCTTCGGCGGACGGGTGAGCATGATCGACCAGAACCCGATGGGCCGGTTCCTCACCGAGTTCATCGCCGCGTTCGGCCGCGATCCCGGCGTGCTCGCCACCACCCCCCTCGACAACGGCGCCGAACCGCTGCCGATGTTCGGCGACCCCGATGCGCTCGGCCGCGACCAGGGTCTGCGCGACTTCTTCGTGCACGCCCTGCGCCGCGACCAGCTGGCCCACGAATTGGACACGTGGGCAGGCACATTCGGCCTCGGACCGCACCAGCTCACGCCGGACACGGTCGACGCGTTCGTGCAGAGGCTGTTCGAGATCAATCGGATACGGGCCGAACGGCTCGCCGAATTGATCGCGGCCGTGGAGGATCGGCTGCCACCGCGCGACACCGACGGGCCGACCCTCGGCGAGCCGATTCGCGACCAGGTTGCCCGGCTGCCAGGCGGCGACGGCGCGCCCGATCGGCTCGTCATCACCGACGGGGCACGCGAACGCGACCAGGTTCTCGCCGATGTGCTCGCCTCCCGACCGGATCTGGCCGCGCAGATCCGCGACGGCGACCTGCTGGTCGACTACCGCAAGGTGCTCACCGACTTCAGGGGGCAAACCCACCTCGAGCCGGTCGACACACCGCAGGTGCGCGACCACACCGAAAACGTCGACGGACGCGATGTGCGGATCACCCTGCTGCGCGACGGTGACGGCGCCTGGCGCCCGATCATCGGTTCGGATGCCGTCCCCGGCGACGGTGCGACGGTGCAGCGCACCCGCGAGCAGATACTCGCCGACCTGGTCGATCTGATCTTCGCCCTCGAGCTCACCCCCGCAGATGTGCTGCCCGGCGACATCGACGAACGGATCGCCGAACTCAAACTCGACAACGCGGTGCGCGCCGCGCAGGTCGAGGGTCTGGCCGACTTCCTGCGCACCGGAAACCTCGTCGAGGACTTCCACACCGTCAGCAACGCGCGCGGCCGCCTCGCGTCCGCCCTCGGCCTGACCCAGGAACAGATGACCGCGGGCAAGCTCGGTGACCTGCTCGCCGACGCATCTCGACGAAAAGCGCTGCGCGCGCAGAACTTCGACGATCTCGAACTGTACTTCGGCACCCTTCGCGACCTCGACTCCAAGGCGCTCGACGCGGCGCGTCAGCGGTTGGCCGACCGGCTCGTGCCCGACAGTCACATCCATCCGGCGCACCGCCACGACTCGCTACCCGCCGACGAACGCCCGACCACCACCGAGCGGCCGACCCGCAAGCAGAAGCGGCTCGCGCGGTACGCCGACCTCGCCGGTGTCGACCATCGGGTCGCGGCGCTGCTGCCCCCGGGCCGGGTCGAGCGGCCGGGTGGGCACAGGGACGACGACAAGGTCTTCGCCGTCGACCCGAAGGGGTTGAGTGGGAAGAAGCTGCATCAGCTGGTGCGGATGCACGAACAGCAGGGCAACGGCGAACTGGTGCGTGAGGCACTCACCGAATTCGCCAAGGCGCTGCGCGACATCGACCGCTATGCCCTCGCGCCGACGGACAGCAAGGACGTCGTCCGGTCGGAGAATCAGAGCGACCCGCGGTCGGACGGCAAGGAAATCGCCGACCCGAGGCTTGTCCGCGAGTCGATGCCGCTGCAGGGGCCCGACAGCATCAACGCGATGCGCCGGGTGATCGCCGACGCGCTCGGCAGTGTCGACGTGGCGGACTTCGCCCGCGCGGTCGCCGAGGGCGCGGGCAACCTCGACCTCACCGTCCCCGGTAACGTCGGCAATACGAATCGGCCGTCTGCGGGCCGCGATTGGGCACGCCTGGTCGGCGTCGACCTGGCGGGCGCGGACGGCGTGACATACGCCAAGATCTACGAGGCGTTCCGCGACGGCAAGATCGAAAAGCACGAAGGTCTGAAGCCCGAGCAGATGGCGGCCGTGATCCGGGCCTTGCGCATCGAAATCGCTGATCGCGCGGCCAAGCTGACGGCGCTGCGGCAGTTGGTGCACGACTACTTCGGGACGAACGACAACCATCTCGGCACTGAGCCGGGCGAGAGCACTCCGCCCCGGCGTCCACAGCAGGCGGGTAGTGGGCTGCCGGGAGAGGGCGCGCCCGGTCGACCGAATTCTGCTGAGCAGCAAGGGGAGTCCGGTCCTGCTCGTACCGAGAACGGTGGGGGCGGAAAGCCGCCCGTGCAGCCGCCTCGGTCGTCGGCGTCTGATGAACCGGAAGATGGTGGGCACGACCGCGATTCGGACGGCAACCCGTTCGACGACGCGGCTCGCCGGAAATCCGCGGCCACCGACGAGGTGTTCGATCGGCACGATGAGGCCGCCGACGCTCGTCTCGCGGAGACGCTCGAGCGATTGACACAGGTCCAGCAGGAGCTGGAGCAGGGACTGAACGAGTCGCCCGCACCGCAACCCGACGAGTCGGTAGCCGCCCGCGACCCGCAACCCCAGCCGAGCCCGGACAGCCGAATTCGCGACATCCTCGACGAGATCACCCAACTGCGCGGTGAACTCGACGACCGCTCCGTCGACACCGAACTCGACCGCGAACAACTCGCAGCCGACCTCCTCGCCAAGGCCAGAACCCTCCGCCTGGAACAACTCCTGGACCAGACCCGCCGGGAAATCGCCGCCGAATTCGACGAACTCGACCGCCGCGACGACGAGGGCCCCGACGACGACGGCCCCGACGACGGCCTCCCCGCCACCCCCGACCCCACACCGTCCAAGCCCCCGTCCACTCCTGGCGCCGCCCACCAGCCACCACCCCAACCGGGCATCAACCCGGCACCTCCGATGCCGTCGGCACCTCCGATGCCGTCGGCACCGCCCATGCCTTCGGCGCCGCCGATGCCGTCCGCACCTCCGATGCCGTCGGCGCCCCCGATGCCGTCCGCACCGCCCATGCCTTCGGCGCCACCGATGCCGTCGGCACCTCCGATGCCGTCCGCACCGCCCATGCCTTCGGCGCCGCCGATGCCATCTGCGCCGCCGATGCCTTCGGCGCCGCCGATGCCTTCGACACCTCCGATGCCATCTGCGCCCCCGATGCCGTCCGCACCGCCCATGCCTTCGGTACCGCCGGTGCCGTCCGCACCGCCCATGCCTTCGGCGCCCCCGATGCCATCTGCGCCGCCGATGCCGTCAGCACCACCCACCCCTTCTGTGTCGCCGCCGTCTTCGTCACCGACTACGCCTGTGCCGCAGACGCCCTCGTCGCCTTCTGCGCCCCATACGCAGTCGTCGCCGGAGCAACCGTCGACCCCGGACACCCCGTCCGCCCCGCCGCCGGGCGGCCCACCCATGCCGCCGGCACCGCCCTCAGGTTCTCCGGAGTCGGGGGACAACTCGCATGCGCGCCGTGGGGATCCCCTGCGGGATGTTGCCGAATTCCTGCGGGAGCAGCGGGATCTTCCGGGCCAGCGGGATTCGGCGCCGTTGTCGGAGGATGCGGCTTCGTATGCGCGGGCGTTGGGGGAGGCGCTCGGGTTGGGGGAGCGGTTCTCCGGATTGCGGCAACCGTTGGCGGCGTTGGCCGAGCTTGCGGAGTTGGCGCGGGCTCGTGGGTTCCTCGACAGTGCCGACGGGCCGGCTATGCGGTACCCGGCCGACTTCGGGCCGCTGTCGGACACCGACCTCTACGGTGACGAGCAGTACTGGCTCACCGAGGCCGACGATGCGACATTGCGTGCGGTCCAGGACGATCTTCAGCGCGCCGGTCTGCCGGTGGACGAGCCGTCCATGCCGACGCGGCAGATACCGCCGCAGGGTTCGCCGATTCTCGCGTCGAATCCGACTGGCCCCGCAGCCCGGGTGCCGGACTCGGATCCGAACCACGCCGCCGACCACGTGCCAACGCCCGAATCGGTGGATCAGACCCGTGATCGTCTGGTGCGCCGGTTCGATCTCAGCGATGCCGATCTCGCCCAGCTCGGCGATACCGTCGCACACCTGCGGTATCGAAACCTGTTGCGCGCGGCCATGGTCGAGGCCATGGCCGCTGCGGTGGACCGCGTCGCCGGAATCAGCGATCCCACCTTGCGCGCCCAAGCCGAAGGCGCGCGTGACGGCTGGGCTCGCAGGCTCCGCGTCGACCCCGACACCCTCGTGCGCGACCCGGATCGTGCGATCGCCGATGCTCGCGCCGAGGTCCGCCGGGAAGCCGCCGACATCCTCGACCTCGCCGATGCGGTCCGTGTCACCGAGGGTGGCGACAATCCGGACGGGTCCCGCCGCTACAACATCCAGGTCGACGGAGATCGCGTACCCGCGCGGCTCGTGCCCGACGGCGATTCCCGCTGGCGGGTCGAAGAGTCCGAACGCCTCGACCCGCCCGCCCCGACGCCTGTCGACCCGTCCGACACGCCCGCGCCGCGCAAGTCCCTGTTGCGCCGCATGTGGGACGCGGTGAACTTCGGGTACGAAGGTCATACGCCCAAGTACCCGTCCGGTTCGGGTATCGACAGCGCGGGCCAGTCGATGCTCGGCCACCAGGCGGGTCTGCCGCTGACCAGTCAGCGCGACCCGAGCCCGGCGCCGGGTGACGAATACGATGTCCTGAGTACCAAATTCAGCCCGGTGCGCATCCTCAAGGAAGCCATCACGATGTGGCGCAGCCGCGAGCTTGTGCCGTTCTTCAAGCACCTCACCTCGCGGATCGCCGACCAGGCGGCGCCGGACAACCGTCCGCCCACCCTGCGTGACGGCTCCGAATACCGGTACGCGCTCGACGAAGCCGACCCCGAGCTGGTGCGTCGGGAACTCGGTGTCGAACTCGAGGATCTGAAGCGGCAGGCCGATGCCGAAGCCCGCGAACTCGCCGCAGGCGAGCAGCGACCGGAACTGCC
Organism: Nocardia sp. NPDC023733; assembly: GCF_040639775.1. Classification (NCBI taxonomy): domain Bacteria; kingdom Bacillati; phylum Actinomycetota; class Actinomycetes; order Mycobacteriales; family Nocardiaceae; genus Nocardia; species Nocardia sp. NPDC023733. Next base: position 256,521 of record NZ_JBFAAN010000007.1, read on the forward strand.
TGCGCAGCCGGACACGCTGCCCGACAACGCCGAGGTCGCGCGCTCTACTGCCGAGATAGACAGTTGGACAAGGGAACTCGAGGACGCGGCGACCCTGCGTGACGATCTCGCCGACACGCTGACCGACGCCGCCGACGACCTCGAGGTCACCGTCGGCGACCCGACACCGGAGAACGTGCGCCGCGCCCTCGACCAGATCCGCTACCAGCAGCTGCGCCGGATCGGTGCCCTCACCGGCATGGCCGAGGCGGCCCGCCGCTTCGCCGCCGAACACCAGCGCATCCCGTTCACCGACCAGATCGACTTCTTCGACAGCGACCCGATGACCCGCTTCCTGATCGAAGTGGTCCGGGCCAACCAGGGCAACCCGACCCTGTTGAACTGGCAGGGAGTGAACAACGGCGGCGAACCGGGACGCGACTGGGGCGACCTCACCTACTCCGATCAGCCGGGCATCGACCAGGGCATGCGCGAGTACTTCGAGAACGCGTTGCGGCGAGACCAGATTCGCGACGAACGCGCGGTGTGGGCGCAATTGCTACAGACCGACCTGTCCGACCTGGACGCGGGCGACCTGCGCGACGTGTTCACCGCCGAAATGGACCGCATTCGTGAATACGACGCGCTGGCAGCCGATTTCGCTCGCGACGCCGAAAGATTCTTGCGCGCGCACAGCGAGGCTGCCGAACTCACCGATCTGATCGGTGACATGGCGAGCCGGGACTGGGTGCTCTCGCGTGGTGGTGCCATGCTCGACGACGGCACCGGAATCGGCCTCGTTCCAGGCGATTCCGAAGGTTCGTTGCGGCTGGTCGTCCTCGACGGGCCGACGGGACATGATCGAGTGCTCGCCGATGCGCTCGGTCGCTACCCGGACCTGGCGCAGGCGGTCAACGACGGTGTGGTCGACGTGCGCTACATCGGTACCGATGTGCGGCCCGGGCGGACCCTGGCCGACGGTCAGGCGATACCCGAACGCATCCTCGTGCTCGACCAAGGGTTGCGCGACGTACGGCACTTCAGCGGTGCGGTCGACGGTCGATCCGTTGATGTGACCGCTGTGAACGACGGGTCGGGCTGGCGGGTGGTTCCCGACGAACCGGTCGACGACACACTCGCGGTGAGCGATCCGGACGAGAGCGCCGAACTTCGCTCGCCTGACGAAATCAGCACGGCCGTCGGCGAACTCGTGGATCGGCTCGGCATCACCGCGACCGATCGATCGTCGGCGCAGTCGCTGGCGGACAAGCTCGCCACCCTGCGGGCCGAGAACGCGGTGCGCGCCGGCCAGATCGAAGCCATCATCGACTACGCCCGCACCGCATGGGATATCGACACCTTCCACCAGGTGGAAGCGGCGCGGCACCGCGTGTCGCATCGGCTCGGACTCGACGCCGAGGAGATGACGCCGCGCAGGCTGGCCGAGGAATTCACCGACCAGCGTCAGCGCAACCCACGCAGGCAGCAGCAGGCCGAAGCGCTGGCGAAGTACGCGAAAGAGTTGAGCGGCATCGACTCCCAGCGGGTCGCGGCGGCCGACGACCGGCTGGTCCGCCGACTCGACGCGCTGCGCCGACCACCGGGTTCCGACGAACCGGTGGTGACGTCGATCAAGCAACTGGGCGAGGTGGTCGCCGATCTGGTGCACCGCAATGGCATTCGCGAAGAGCTGGTCGACGCGCTCACCGACTATGCGGCAGAACTCGCCGAGATCGACCACTTCGATCCGCGCGCACATGGTGTCAACGCCGTGGACCCGCGCGTCCCCGACGCCGAATTCCCGGTGCACGACAAGGCTGTCCGGCATCTGCTCGACCTCGTCGGCGACCCGTCCGCCCTGGTCGACGTGCCCGAATTGCTCGGTCTGCTGGACGGTCACACCGATATCGCGCCCGGTCCGGATCGCGGTGCGAGCCGCGACTTCGTCCGCATCCTCGGCCTGGATCTCACCGATGCCACCGCCGAGCGCTGGGCCGAGGTCTACGAGATCTACCGCGACGGCAAGATCGACCAGCACGAACGCCTGACCCCCGAACAACTCGCCGCGGTGCAGGCCGAACTGCGCGACGAAGTCCTGCGCCGCGCCGCCGACATCACCGAACTCACCGACCTGCTGCATCGCGCGGCCGACCTCGAGGTGCAGCGCCTCACCGAGCAAAGGGCCGAAGCGACAAGGGAACTCGCCGACGCCGAAGCCGCCCTCGGACAAGCCCGCCAGGGCCTCCCGATCAACGAATCCGACCTGATCGACCCCCGCACCCGAACCGACGCGATCGCCGAACTGCGCTCGCGCACAATGCGAGTCGACGAACAGCGGCCTTGGCAGAACCGTCTCACCGCCCTGGAGCAAGCCGCTCAGCGCGTCGACGAGGCCCGCACCGCCCTGACCGATATCGACACCGCCCTCGCCAACCCCACCCACCTACCGCCGGGAAGCCTTACCCGCCAGTCCTCACTTCCCGCTCAGCCCTCCAACGAGCTGGGCTCCGGCGGTCCCATCAGCAGTCTCCCCGCCCCGAACGGTCAGCGCGGTGTCAGCACCAACCCGCCGGTTGCGAACGCGTCCGACGTCGACGACACCAGTGTCAACAATTCCGTCGGCGCTGCCCCGATTACGAACGGACAGGTCGGCGGTGATCGCGCTGCGCAAGTGCCCAACACGGATCGAGAGATGCCGGGTCCGAGCCTGCCCGTCAACACAGGGCCTGGTACTAGCCGGCCCGTCAACCCCGGCCTCGAGGCAGACGGGCCGGAGGTCGGAGCCTCGGACGGAGGACCCGTTGCCGACGCTGGCGCGGATCGTTTCGTAGATGGCGAAGCCAGTGCAGAGTCGTCTGCCACAAAGGACTCCAGTGGCGACGATTCCGGTTCGCGAAAGACCGGTGCCGACGCCGGCACGGATGAGGCAGGCGAGAAGCAGCCCGGCACCGACGGAGCCGGCAACGATGCGGCCGATGGTGAGGCACACCCTGCGGGGGATACCGACAGCTCGTCCAATGGCACCCCGGGCTCGCCGACCACCGCACCACCGCACACGGCCCCCGAGCCGACAAACCGCCCCGTCGGCCCCACCCGCTCCCGAATCCCGCACCCCCCGAAGGACTACGACTTCGACTTCCCCGTCCCCCCACCCATCTCCCCCCTTCCACCCCTCGAAATCGACCTAGCCCCCTCAGACCCGCCCCCTCCACCAAACCCCCCGACCCCGCCCAACCCCACGACCCCGCCTGGCCCTTCGAACCCGACGCCGCCGGATGTGCCGACGCCGCCGGATGTGCCGACGCCGCCGGATGTGCCGACGCCGCCGGATGTGCCGGCCCCGCCGGGTGTGCCGGCCCCGCCGGGTGTGCCGGCCCCGCCGGGTGTGCCGGCCCCGCCGGGTGTGCCGGCCCCGCCGGGTGTGC
>NZ_JBFAAN010000008.1:0-204158 GCF_040639775.1 Nocardia sp. NPDC023733
CCACGACCGGGGGGTACGCGAAGGCTGGAACCAATAAAAATATTGGCACTGACATTCATCGACACACTATTGAGTTCTCAAAGAACACACGCACACACTTCCGACCCGACGTTCAGTCGAGGTTTCTGTGCGGCAAGGGTTCGTACTGTAGTCCAAGCGACCCGCCGGACGCAAATCCGGTCAAGCCCTGAACACGCAATCAGTCAGGCGCTCATCGTACTACCTCGTGTCTCAGCGGGGCTGAGTCGGTGTCCGTGTCGCTCTGACTCGAACTAAGTTACGTGCCGCCAAACACGAAGTCAAATCCGCTGGTCAGAGTAGGTTTTTCAGATCTTGGTCGAACCAACCCGGAGCTGTAGCGGTGAACCGGTCGCGGTCCCACCGTCCCACCCCTGCGGGTATGACGCCGAGCAACGGAGTTCCGGTGATCCGAGGCAGATCGTGGCGGTTGCACTCGGAAGCGAGGTCGGGTTCATCGGGCCAGGCGCCGATGACGAGCCCGGCGCAGCGAACTCCCGCTGCAGCAAGAGTTCTTGTGGTGAGTTCGCTGTGGTTGAGCGTGCCCAGGCCGGCGGCAGCCACGACCAGAACGGGGGCGCCGAGTTTCTCGGCGAGGTCGAGCAGGGTGAACTCCCCCATCCGGACCAGCAGCCCGCCCGCCCCTTCGACGAGTACCAGGTCGGCGTCGGCGAGTGTCTCGATACCTGCGACCGTCTCCGCGAGCGTCAACAAGGGCATGCCTGCCCGGCGGGCGGCGGTGTCGGGGGCGAGCGGTTCCGGGTAGCGGGCCAGCTCGAGGGTGCGGGTGACGCCGGTCAGGCGGGTGATATCGGCGAGGTCGCCGGGTTCACCGGGCGCTATGCCGGTCTGGGCCGGTTTGCAGACCGCGACCGTGCGGCCTTCGGCCCGGGCGGCCGCGGCCAGCGCGGCGGTCGCGACGGTTTTGCCGACATCGGTCGACGTACCGCTGACCAGAAGAACACCCATCTCACTACCTCACCATTCCTCGGTTCATCACCGATCCGTTCCCTACCTGCCCAGGTTCATGCGGGCGACAGTGTCAGACGACCAGCGCGTCCCCACGGGCCTCGGCCAGTACCGCGCCGAGCACCTCGGCGATGGTGTCCAGTTCGGTGGCGGTGAGGTCGGCGCGGGCGGTGAGGCGAAGACGCGAGGTGCCCTCGGGGACCGACGGTGGACGGAAGCAACCGACTTCGAGCCCGCGCGCTCGGCACGCCTGAGCGGCGTCGAAGGCGCGTTGGGCGTCGCCGAGAACGACCGAGACCACGGCCGAGGTCGGTTCGGGCACGCCCGCGACGCGGGCGATGTCCGCCGCGCGGTCCAGGACACGGGTGGCCATGGCCGGGTCGCGGCGCAGCAGTGACAGGGCCGCGCGGGCAGCGCCGACGGCAGCGGGCGCCAGGCCGGTGTCGAAGATGAAGGTGCGGGCGGCATCGATGAGATGGGCACGAATCCTGTTGTCGGCGAGCACTACTCCGCCTTGGGCGGCGAACGCCTTCGACAGGGTGGCGGTGATGACGAGGTCGGGCTGACCCGCCAAGCCCAGCTCGTGCACCAATCCCCTGCCGCCGGCACCGCGGACGCCGAGCCCGTGGGCTTCGTCTACGACGAGGACCGCACCGTTGGCCCGGGTGATCCGGTGCAGGTCGGCCAGCGGTGCGAGGTCGCCGTCGGCGCTGAAGACCGAGTCGGTGAGGACGAGCGCCCGCTCCTCGACGCGCTCGGCCAGCAGCCGGTCGACGGCGGCGACATCGCGGTGCGGTGCGACGGCGATCCGGGCACGCGAGAGCCTGCACGCATCGACGAGCGAGGCGTGGCTGCCCGCGTCGGAGACGACGAAGCTGTCGCGCCCGGCCAGGGCGGTGACCACACCCAGGTTGGCGGCGTAACCGGAGGCGAAGACCAATCCTGTTTCGGCGCCGACGAATTCGGCCAGTTCGGTTTCCAGGAGCTCGTGTTCGGCGGTGGTTCCGGTGACCAGCCGCGAACCGGTGGAACCCGCGCCCCAACGGCGGACCGCGGCGATCGCGCCCTCGATCACTTCCGGGTGGCGTACCAGGCCGAGGTAGTCGTTGGAGGCGAGGTCGATGCTCGCCTGCTCAGGTTCGCGCACGCGCAGGTGCCTGCGCAGCCCGGCGGCGGTGCGCGCGGTGGCGCGTTCGTCCAGCCAGCTCAACGGGTCCGTAGTCACAGTCGAGGAGGATACTTGAACACCGTTCAGGCCGGTCATCGGAGCGAGGCTTTCACAGCGGCGTGCACGGCGCCGGTGATCGCGGCGATATCGGCGGAACTGCTGATGAACGGGGGCATGGTGTAGACGAGATTGCGGAAAGGACGCAGCCAAGCACCGGCGTCGACAGCGGCATCGGTGGCTGCGCGCATGTCGACGGGTTCGGCGAGTTCGACGACGCCGATGGCCCCGAGCACACGCACCTCGACTACCCCCGGCAGGTCGGCGACCGGTGCGAGACCTTCGCGCAGCTCGCTTTCGATCCGTGCGACCTCACCGCGCCAATCACGCGAGCGCAGCAGTTCGATCGACGCCACCGCGACCGCGCACGCCAGCGGGTTGCCCATGAAGGTCGGCCCGTGCATCAGACCGCCGTGCGCGGCGCTGATGGTTTCAGCGATACGAGTGGTGCACAGCGCGGCGGCGAGGGTGAGATAGCCGCCGGTCAGCGCCTTGCCCACACACATGACATCCGGGGCGACCCCGGCGTGGTCGGCGGCGAACAGCGCGCCGGTGCGGCCGAAGCCTGTGGCGATCTCGTCGAAGACGAGCAGCACGTCGTTCGCGTCGCAGATGCGGCGCAGCTCGGTGAGATAGCGCGGATCGTGCCAGCGCATACCGCCCGCGCCCTGCACGACGGGCTCGACGATGACGGCGGCCACCTCGTCGCGATGGGTGTGGATCGCGTGTTCGAGTTCGGCGACGTAGTCCTGGGTGAATTCGCGAGGCGGGGCGGGCACGAAGACCTGATCGGTGAGGACATCGGTCCACAGCACGTGCATCCCGCCCTCGGGATCGCAGACGCTCATCGGTGTGAAGGTGTCGCCGTGGTAGCCGCCTCGCCACGTGAGCAGGCGGTTCTTGGCCGGACGGCCGAGCGCCCGCCAGTACTGCAGGCACATCTTCGCGGCCACTTCCACCGAGACCGAGCCGGAGTCGCAGAGGAACACCTTGTCCAGGCCCACGGGAGTGATCTCGACGAGTAGCTGCGCGAGGCGGGTGGCGGGTTCGTGGGTGAGCCCACCGAACATCACGTGACTCATCCGCTGCGACTGCGCGAAGAGAGCTTCGTCGAGCACGGGATGCCGGTAGCCGTGCACGGCCGCCCACCAGGAACTCATTCCGTCGACGAGTTCACGACCGTCGGCCAGGGTGAGCCGGGTGCCCGCCGCGCTCGCCACCACCAGCGGTTCGGTGGTAGCCGGGAAACCGCCGTAGGGGTGCCAGACGTGGTCGGCGTCCAGGGCGGTGATCTGCTCGGGGGTCAGGTCCACAGCGTGTCCTCGTCGTTGCCCGGTGCCGCCTGCGACGGCCTTGAACGCTGTTCAAGTTATCACCTGTCGGCGACTGCGGACAGATTCGCGACCACATCGGGAATCCGGGCCAGGGCCGCGCGGACATCGCCGAGCGAGTCCGCGCCGAGTTCGCCCGCGATCGCGGCCTCGATGCGCCGGATCTCGCGGGCGGCCACAGCAAGGGCATCGCGACCCTTCGCCGTCGGCACGATCAGACGTGCGCGTTTGTCGGCGGGATCAGCGATGCGCTCGACATGACCGAAACGCTCGAGGTGAGTGACCAGCTCCCCCATCGACTGCTGGGTCATGCCGGCCGACTCGGCCAGGGCGGTCACTCGCGAGCCGTTCGGCGCCAGATAGCGGAAGACCGCGTAGTGCGCGGGTCGCAGTTCGGCGCCGAGGGTTGCGCGCAGGGCGTTGTCGAGTTCCCGTTCGTAGGCATCGGTGGCCTGGACCAGGAGTTTCAGCAGCGTAGACCTTGACATATAGGAAGGTTACCTTTATATCTTGGTTATGGCACGCACCGGCACCGTCCTCACCTTCCGCAACGGGCATCGGGTCACCCTCGTCGACCGCGGCGCCGACGAGCACGGCGCCTATCTCCGGCTCGAGCACGAGCTGCCGCGCACCGGCAGGCAGGCGGGCCCGCACTGGCATCCCGAGATCAGCGAGACGTGGACGATCCGGAGCGGGCGGGTGCGCTTCCGTATCGATGGCGCCGACATCGTCGCCGGACCGGGCGACACCGTCACCGCACCGCCGCGTGCCGTGCACGAATTCTGGAACGAGGCCGAGGGCACGGTGATGGACCACGTGATCCGCCCGCCGTTGCGGCACTGGGAGATGTTCGAGTTCTGGAGTGGGCTGGACAACGCGAACAAGACCACCGAGCAGCGAGTGCCCCGCAACCCGCTGGCGCTCGCGCTGCTGTGGGAGTACCAGGACGGCTACCTGGCCGGTCCGCCCGCGCTGCTGCAACGGTGGGTTTTCGGCGGGCTCGCCGCGCTGGCCCGGCGCACGGGCTACGCGCGGCGGCTGATGGCGGGGTGACGCAGCACCCAGCGCGAGCACGCGCGGTCAACACGCGGATTCCTCTACTGTCGTAGCATGTCGAGCCCCAACGACCGGACTGGTGAGGTGACGCCGTTGAGCGTGTGGCCGGGCACGGCTTACCCGCTCGGTGCCACCTACGACGGCGGGGGCACGAACTTCTCGGTGTTCTCCGAGGTGGCCACCCGGGTGGAGCTGTGCCTGATCGGCGAGGACGGGTCCGAGACGCGGGTGGATCTGGACGAGGTGGACGGTTACGTCTGGCACGCCTATCTGCCGTCGGTCGTTCCCGGTCAGCGCTACGGGTTCCGCGTCCACGGGCCCTACGAGCCCGAGCTCGGGCTGCGCTGCGATCCGGGCAAACTGCTGCTCGACCCGTACGGCAAGGCCTTCGACGGCGAGTTCGTCAACGACCCCTCGCTCTACACCTACGGCTCGGATTCGCTGGGCCACACCATGACCGGGGTGGTCATCAATCCCTTCTTCGATTGGGGCAACGACCGGCCACCGAATCGGCCGTACCACGAGACGGTGATCTACGAGGCGCACGTCAAGGGCATGACCATGACGCACCCCGACATCCCCGACGAACTACGCGGCACCTATGCGGGGCTGGCACATCCGGCGATCATCGGGCATCTGAAAGCGCTCGGTGTCACGGCGATCGAACTCATGCCGGTGCATCAGTTCTTCCACGATCACGTGCTCACCGATCAGGGGCTGCGAAACTACTGGGGCTACAACAGCATCGGGTATCTGGCCCCGCACAACGAGTACGCCTCCCGCCGCACCGGGGACGCCGCGGTCGCCGAGTTCAAGGCGATGGTGCGGGCGATGCACGCCGAGGGCATCGAGGTGATTCTCGATGTGGTCTACAACCACACCGGCGAGGGCAATCATCTGGGGCCGATCCTGAGCCTGCGCGGTATCGACAATGCCGCCTACTACCGGCTCGACGACGAGAACCCCGAGCATTACAAGGATTTCACCGGCACCGGCAACAGTCTCAATGTGCGTCATCCGCACACTCTGCAGCTCATCATGGATTCGCTGCGCTACTGGATTCTCGATATGCACGTCGACGGCTTCCGCTTCGACCTCGCCGCGACGCTCGCGCGCGAATTGCACGATGTGGACCGGCTTTCCGCATTCTTCGACCTCGTGCACCAGGATCCGGTGGTGAGTCAGGTGAAGCTCATCGCCGAGCCGTGGGATGTGGGCGAGGGCGGTTATCAGGTTGGCAACTTTCCCAGCCTGTGGACGGAGTGGAACGGCAAGTACCGCGATACGGTGCGCGATTATTGGCGTGGTGAACCGGCGACATTGGGTGAGTTCGCCTCCCGGCTCACCGGGTCGTCGGATCTGTACGAGCCGACCGGGCGGCGGCCCGGCGCGAGCATCAACTTCGTCACCGCGCACGACGGATTCACCTTGCGGGACCTCGTGTCCTACAACGAGAAACACAACGAGGCCAACGGCGAGGGCAACCGCGACGGCGAAAGCCACAACCGCTCGTGGAACTGCGGTGTCGAAGGACCGACCGACGACCCCGAGGTGGAGGCACTGCGGGCGCGTCAGCAGCGCAATCTGCTGGCGACGCTGATCCTGAGCCAGGGCACGCCGATGCTGGCCCACGGTGACGAGATGGGCCGCACCCAGCTCGGCAACAACAATGTGTACTGCCAGGACTCGCCGCTGGCGTGGATGGATTGGTCGCTGGCGCAGAAGAACGCGGACCTGATCGAATTCACCCGTTCGGTGATCGCGTTGCGTACCGAGCATCCGATCTTCCGGCGCCGCCGCTTCCTCGCCCCTGGTCCGGCCGACGGCGAGGGGCATCGCCGCGAGATCGCCTGGTTCACGCCCGCCGGGGCGGAGATGACCACCGACGACTGGCACAGCGGATTCGGCAAATCCCTCGCCGTGCTGCTCGACGGCGACGGCATTCCCGAGCCCGGCCCGCGCGGGGAACGGATCAGCGACGACTCGTTCCTGCTGTGCTTCAATGCGCACGACGAAGCGCTCGATTTCGTGCTGCCCGGGCCGGAGTTCGGTGCTGAATGGGCGCTCGCCCTGGATTGTTCGACCCCCACCGGTGCCGCCGAAGCCGTTCATGCGGCGGCGTCGGTGCTGCCCGTTCCCAGCCGCTGCCTGCTCGTATTGCGCCGAACCGCCTAGCGAGACGATGACCGAGACCTACGTGACCGATCCCCTGACCCGGCTGCACCGCGCGCCGATCCGCCCGAGCACGGTGCGCAGCACCTACCGCCTCCAGTTGCGTCCCGACGCGCTCACGTTCGGCGATGCCCGGGCCATTGCCGAATACCTGCAGCAGCTGGGGATTTCGCATCTGTACCTGTCCCCGATCCTCACCGCGGCACATGGGTCGACGCACGGGTACGACGTCACCGATCCGACCACGGTGTCGGCCGCGCTCGGCGGGCCCGCGGGACTCAAAGCGCTGTCGGACGAAGTGCGCAGTCGCGGAATGGGTTTGATCGTCGATCTGGTGCCCAACCACGTCGGAGTCGGCGATCCGCAGCAGAATCCGTGGTGGTGGGATGTGCTGCGGCTGGGCCGGAAGTCGCCGTACGCCAGGTACTTCGACATCGACTGGAGTCCGAGCAACGGTGCGGGCGGGCGGCTGGCGCTGCCGGTGCTGCAGAACGAGAACGATCCGGCCGCGCTCACCGTCGACCGGTCCGGTCCCGAGCCGATGCTCGCGCTGCACGATCTGCGGTTCCCGATCGCGCCCGGCACCGACGGTGACAACGCGCTGCGCATCCACGACCGCCAGCACTACCGGCTGGTGAGCTGGAAGGCCGGGGTGTGCACCTACCGGCGGTTCTTCGCGGTGAACAGCCTGGCCGCAGTCCGCCAGGAGGACCCGGAGGTGTTCGAGGCGACGCACCGGGAACTGGCCGCCTGGTGCGAACACGACCTGATCGACGGTGTCCGGGTGGATCACCCGGATGGGTTGGCCTATCCCAGTGCGTATCTCACGCGATTGCGTCGTCTGATCGGTCCCAAGCGGTTGCTGTTGGTCGAGAAGATCCTCGCCAATCGTGAACCGCTCGACGCCACCCTGCCGATCGACGGCACCACGGGGTACGACGCACTGGCCGACGTGGGCGGGGTGCTCATCGACCCGGCCGGTGAACCCGCGCTCACCGAGCTGTCACAACAGGTGGCCGGGCACGGCAGCGATCGCGCCTGGTTCGGTGAGACCGAGCACCGGATCAAACGGGCGGTCGCCGAGACCATCCTGGCACCGGAGATCCGGCGGCTGGTCGCCGCGATCAAACGCGACGGCAACGCGGGCAGTTTCGACACCCTTGCCGTGAGCAACGCGACCATCGAGGTGCTGGCGTTCATGCCCGTGTACCGGGTGGATTACGCACCGCTGGCCGGGATGACCGCGGCGGTGGTCGCGGAGGTGGAGAAGCGCAACGCCGAACTCACGGCGCCGCTGTCGGTGCTGGTGACGGCGCTGGCTGTCGGCGGGGAGGCGGCGACGCGGTTCAACCAGGTGTGTGGGGCGATCACCGCGAAAGCGGTGGAGGACACCATGTTCTATCAGGGTGCGCGGTTGGTGTCGCTGCAGGAAGTGGGTGGGAACCCGGCGCGGTTCGGCCATTCGGTCAACGATTTCCACCTGTCCAATAGTGAGCGCGCGCAGCGCTGGCCGGCGACCATGACCACACTGTCGACGCACGACACCAAGCGCGGCGAGGATGTGCGCGCCCGGATCGGCGTGCTCTCGCAGGTGGCCGAGCTCTGGTCGGAGCGGGTGCGTGGCTGGCTCGAAACCACCCCGGCGCCCGACGGTGCCACGGCACTGTTCCTGTTGCAGAACATGTTCGGGGTGTGGCCCGCCGACGGGCGGCCCGCGTCGTCGGTGCCGGGGCTGCGCGATCGGTTGCATCTGTTCGCGGAGAAGTCGATCCGGGAGGCCGGGACCAAGACGTCGTGGGAGGAACCCGACGCGCAGTTCGAGTCGGCGGTGCACGCCTGGCTCGACGCCGTGATCGACGGGCCCGTCGGCACCGGGATCGGCGATCTGGCGCACGAGCTGGCACCGCATGCCTGGTCGGACGCGGTGTCGCAGAAGCTGCTGCAGCTGTGCGCGCCGGGGATCCCGGATATCTATCAGGGCACCGAGGTGTGGGAGGACTCGCTGGTCGACCCCGACAACCGGCGGCCGGTGAACTTCGCGGTGCGCGCGGGAATGCTCCAATCCCTCACCGACACACCGACTCTGGACACCACGGGCGCGGCGAAGATGTGGGTGGTCGCCTACGCGCTGTGGTTGCGGCGGGAGCGGCCGGAATGCTTCGTCGGCGGGATGTATCGGCCGTTCTACGCGGTCGGCGAGCACGCGCACCGGCTCGTCGCCTACGGGCGCGGGCCCGCCGGGGAATCGCCCGAGGTGATCGTCGCGGCCACCCGGCATTCGGTCGGGTTGGCCACGACGGGGTGGACCGACACCACCTTGCCCCTGCCCGAAGGCACCTGGACCGACAGGTTGACCGGCAACACCTATTCGGGCACCGTGCGGCTCGACACGTTGTTCACCCGGTTACCGGTCGCGCTGCTGGTGCGCTGAGAAACGCGGGACCGCCTCGGCGGTCCCGCGTCCGGTTCAGCGTCGCAGGCCCAGGTACTGCAGTGCGGCGAAGGCGCCGACCGTCATCGCCTGCATCACGGCCCAGACCGCGCCGACAGTCGTGAGGTTCAGTGCGCCCGTGACCACCGCGGCGAGGCTGGCCAGCACCCAGGCGGCGTTGCCGATCGCGACACCGGCCGCGGCGGTCCGGTTGATCGGCGACCTGGCACCGATGACGGCGACGGCCAGGCCGTAGGCGGTGAGGAAGGCGCCGATCGCCAGGCTCGCGGTGGTGTCGAGGCCGAGCAGGCGCTCGAGCGGAACCGCGAGGGCGAGATAGGCGATGCCGTTGGCGCCGGTGACGACGGCATCGGTGCGCAGCGACAGGCGGAGCAGGTTCTCCCCGGAGGTGAGCAGGGCGGACAGACGGCCGGGGCGAGTGGCGGTGGTCATGGCGGATCTCCTGGTGTGTGAAGGGGTTTCAGGCGGCGGCGGGAACGTGGTCGAGGAAGCCGTAGACGCGGTCGATGCGGCCGTCGACGAGGACTGCGACGTCGAAGCCGATCACCACGGCGTCACCGTCGGCGGGGCCGAGACCCCAGGTGAAGCGGACCTGGTCGTGGTGGGCGTCGACCGGGCCGGCCAGCCGGAAGGTCCAGTCGGGGAACTGGGTCTGCACGCCGGCGATGGCGGCTTCGAGTTCGGCGTGTCCGTTCACCGCGACCATCGGGTCGACGTAGCCGACCTGCGGGGTGAACAGCCGGGCTACCGCGGAGCGGCGGGCGCCGGGCTCGCGGGTGTTCCAGGCTTCCAGGTACTGCGCGACGATGGTGTTCATCTCGACCTCCGAAATAGTCTCTGAGCTGGTGTTTCGCTCGTTGTTTCTGCGATGACACCAACGTTATGGGCTGAGTGGGGGTCGGCGAATCAGTCGCCTATAGGTACTTTCGCGACGCGGCTACTGTCATCGCCGGTACGGCGATACGGTTGAGCACATGCTGCACGGACGCGACGCCGAACAGGCCATGCTCGACGACCTGCTCGCCGGTGCACGTGCCGGGCGCAGCGCGGCCCTCGTGATCCGCGGTGAGGCAGGCATCGGAAAGTCGGCTCTGCTGGATTATGCTGCGGCGCAGGGGCTTCCGACGGTGCGAAGCGCGGGTATCGAATCCGAGGCCGAATTGCCCTTCGCCGCACTACATCTGCTGGTGAAGCCGGGGATCGAACTGGTCGGGCAGTTGCCGCCCCGCCAGCGCGACGCACTCGAGGCGGCCTTCGGCCTCGGCGAGCACGCACCGGCCGACCGGATGCTCATCGGCCTCGCGGTGCTGACGCTGTTGGCCGAGGAAGCCGCCGACGGACCGCTGCTGTGCATCGTCGACGACGCGCACTGGCTGGATCAGGCCACGGCGGATGCCCTGCTGTTCGCGGCTCGCAGGCTCGATGCCGAGGGGGTGGTGATGTTGTTCGCGGCCCGCACCGGTTCCGACGACTTCCCGGCACCCGGACTGACGGAACTCACCTTGACCGGTCTGCCGCCCGAGGCCGCCGCCGCACTACTCGATGCGGGCACGACGCGGTTGTCACCGGCCACCCGCTACCGTCTGCTCGCCGAATCGGGCGGCAATCCCCTTGCCCTGCTGGAACTTCCGTCGGTCCTCAGCGACAGCGATGTGGATGCGGCGAACCCGCTCCCCCTGACGCAGCGCCTGCAGCTGGCCTTCCACAGCCGCATCGCGAAGCTTCCGCCCGCCACCCGCACCGTCCTCCTGGTCGCCGCCGCGGCGGGCACGGCGGACATCGGACGAGTACTGCAGGCCGCCACCACCCTCGGTGCGGGACTGCCGGACCTGCAACCGGCACAGGACGCGGACATGATCGACCTCGACACCGGACGACTCACCTGGCGCCACCCGCTACTGCGCTCGGCGGTCTACCAGGGTGCGGCATTGACCCAGCGACTCGCCGCCCACCGCGCACTCGCCGCCGCCTACGCACCGACAGCGCATACATCGGTGGCAGGAGATCTCGCGGCGCCTTCGCCCTCTGGGCTCGACGCCGCCGGTACCGGCAGCTCGACGACTGTCATCACCTCTTCGGTGAACGGTGCCCACGGCCCGATAACCGACACCGCGGTCCCAACGACCGGCACCCACGGCTCGGCGACCGCTATCGACGGATCGATCGACCTTGGTACTCGGGCACTCCCCGATGACCACGATGCCGATCTGCGGGCCTGGCATTTGGCTTGCGCGGCGACAGGGCCCGACGAGGAGGCCGCGACCGCGTTGGAGAACACCGCCGATCGGACGCGTCGCCGCACGGGTTTTCACGGGGCGGTCGCGGCCTACGACCGGGCGGCGGCGCTGAGCGTCGACAGTGCGGCGCGGGTGCGGCGGCTGGTGCTGGCCGCCGAGACGGCGACCGAGGCCGGGCTCAGCGAGCAGGCTGCGCGGCTGGCCGAGCGCGCGGCCGCTCAGCATGGTGGTGGCGAGTACGGCCAGCGGCTCGAGCTGGTGCGTGCGCAAGCCGAGTTCGCTTCGGGTACACCGGGTTCCGCGCATCGTCGGTTCATGTCGGCGGCCCGTGCGGCGCGCGCCGACGACCCGGGAAGCGCCGCCCGCATTCTCACCAGGGCCGTGCACACGGCCTGGTATCTCGGTCCTGCCGAGCTCGACGAGGTAGCCGGGTTCCTGACCACGTTGCGGTTGGCGGAGGACGACCCGGCCACCCCGATCGCGCGCTATCTGACCGGTTCGGTGTCGGGCAGGCGAACCACGGACCTGCGCGCCGTCGTCGACGCCGCGCGCGCCACAGGCGCCGACAACCCCGCCGACCTGGTGCAGCTGTGCGGTAGTGGGCTCGTCGTCGGACAGGACGACCAGGTCGACGAGGTGGCCGCCGAACTCATCGCCGAGTGCCGGGAGCAGGGGCGCATCGCCCTGCTCGCACCGCTGCTGTTCTTTCGTGCCGAATGCCAGCTGTTCGGTGGGCGGCCACGGGAGAGCCGGGTCGCCGCCGAGGAAGGGTTGGGGATCGCCCGCGATATCGGGCAGGCGCAGTGGGTCAGCCAGCTGCATGCCTTCCTCGCCTACCTGGCGGCGCTGCACGGTGACGAACGGCGCTGCCACGCCGAGGCGGAGAACGCGGTAGCCGATCAGCTCGGCGGGCCGATGGCGGTGGGGGCGTCGTGGGCCCATGCGGCTCGGGGACTGCTCGCGCTCGGCGAGGGCAAACTCGACCGGGCACAGGCCGAACTCGAACACATGACGATCGAACCTGCACGTCACCACGTGATCGGCCTGCGCACGCTGCCGGATCAGATCGAAGTCGCCGTCCGCCTCGGCGCGACGGACCGCGCGAACGAGGCCCTGACCAGGCTCATCGAGTGGTCGGCGCGTGCCGAGCAGCAGTGGATCGGCGCCTTGGCGGCACGTGGGCAGGCGCTGCTGGCCGAGGACCCCGAACCGCATTTCCGCACCGCCCTCGTCGGCAATCGCCCCTTCGACGAGGCCAGGACCCGCCTCCTCTACGGCGAATGGCTCCGCCGGGACAAACGCAAAGTCGATGCCCGCACGCAACTCGAACAATGTGCCGACGTCTTCGATCGGCTCGGTGCCGCGCCCTGGCTCGACCGAGCCCGAACCGAGTTGAGCGCCCTGGGTGTGGGGACAACCGCCCGGGCCGACGACGGACCGTTGAGCCTGCTCACTCCACAGGAATCACAGATCGTCCGGTTGGCCGCGCAAGGACTGTCGAATCGGGAGATCGCCGCCCGGTTGTTCCTGAGTCATCGCACGGTCGGGCATCACCTGTACAAGGCTTATCCGAAACTGGGCGTGGTGTCGCGCGGCGAATTGAGCGCGCTCGACCTCGAGTGACCGGTCAGCTCCGGGAATGTGTGTTCGCGGCGCCGACGACCCAGCGAAGGGCCGCGACCGACGCGGCGGCGAGCACGGCGACCTGCGGCGATCCGACGACGAGCAGGAGCAGCGCGGCGACCACGAGCCCGGCGACCAGCGCCTCGAGCTTGTAGACCGGCCACGCGACGCCGGCGACGTCGACCGTCGCGGATGCTGTCGATGGGGTCACCACTGCCATGCACACAGGATAGGCGCAAACAAGAGTTCGGGCCACCGAAACCTCACCTTCGGGTGGGGTCGGGAACATCACAGCCGGAACCGTCGTTGTGCTGGTCATGCCACTGACAGGAGAGTACGCACCGAGCACTTCCGATTGGGCGCGCGAGCAGGCGGAGGCCTATGAGGCCTCCGGCGGTGCCGAGGGCACCTCGTTGCAAGGCAAACCGGTCATCCTGCTCACCACCAAGGGCGCGAAGACCGGCAAGCTGCGCAAGACACCACTGATGCGCGTCGAACACGACGGCGAGTACGCCGTGGTGGCCTCGCTGGGCGGCGCCCCGAAACACCCCGTCTGGTACTACAACATCAAGGCCGAACCGCACGTCGAACTGCGCGACGGCACAGTCAACAAGGACTACACCGCCCGCGAGGTCTTCGGCGAGGAGAAGGCGCTGTGGTGGGACCGTGCGGTGCAGGTCTGGCCCGATTACGCCGAATATCAGAAGAAGACCGACCGCGAGATTCCGGTCTTCGTGCTGACGCCCCGCTGACCGACCCGCCGACGCCGGACACCCGTGGCTGCCTCGGTAGCATTGTCGGGTGTCCTCCACCGTTGACGTCGCCGAAGTTTCCCTGACCCGTCCGCCGCTCACCGCGGACGAGATCGATGCGGCCGCGCAGCGAATTTCCGACATCATCGAGCCGACACCCCTGCAGTACAGCCCGCGCCTGTCGGCGAGCACCGGCGCGCAGGTGTATCTCAAGCGCGAAGACCTCACCGCCGTGCGCTCCTACAAGCTGCGCGGCGCCTACAACCTGATGGTGCAGCTCACCGACGCCGAACGCGCCGCCGGTGTGGTCGCGGCCAGCGCCGGTAATCACGCGCAGGGCGTGGCCTTCGCCTGCCAGGCGATGGGCGTGCGCGGACGCATCTACGTCCCGACGACCACCCCCAAGCAGAAGCGTGACCGCATCCGCGTCCACGGCGGCGAGTTCGTCGAGCTGATCGCGGTCGGCGAGACCTACGACGCCGCGGCCGCCGCCGCCGCCGACGACGTCGCGCGCACGGGCGCGACCATGGTTCCCCCGTTCGACGACCCGCGCACCGCGGCGGGCCAGGGCACCATCGCCGCCGAATTCCTCGAACAACTCGGTACCGCACCGGATCTCGTCGTCGTGCCGGTCGGCGGCGGCGGCTGTCTCGCCGGCATCGGCACCTACCTGCGCGAGCGCGCGCCGGGCGCCGGTCTGCTCGGCGTGGAACCCGCGGGCGCGGCCTCGATGACGGCGGCGCTGGTGGCCAGCGGCCCGGTGACCCTGCCCGAGATCGACCCGTTCGTCGACGGCGCCGCCGTGCGCCGCATCGGTGACTTGCCGTACCAGGCGGCGACGTCGTTCGGTGGCCGGGTCGTGTCGCACGCTTCGCTCCCGTTGCTCACCACCACCCAATCCCCCACCGGCACAGCATCTTTCCGGATGATGCAGGTCGACGAGGGCGCCATTTGCACGGCGATGCTCGACCTGTACCAGAACGAGGGCATCATCGCCGAGCCCGCGGGCGCGCTCGCGACGGCGGCGCTGGCCGAGATCGACATCGACCCGGGCTCCACCGTGGTGGTGCTGGTGTCGGGCGGCAACAACGATGTGTCGCGCTACGGCGAGATCATCGAACGGTCCCTGGTGCATCGCGGGCTCAAGCACTACTTCCTGGTGGACTTCCCGCAGGAACCGGGTGCGCTGCGCCGCTTCCTCGACGACGTCCTCGGGCCCGACGACGACATCACCATGTTCGAGTACGTCAAGCGCAACAACCGCGAGACCGGGGCGGCGCTGGTCGGCATCGAACTCGGCGCCACCGACGACCTGGCCTCGCTGCTGCACCGCATCGAGGAGTCCCCGATCCAGGCCGAACGCCTGGAACCGGGCTCCCCCGCGTACCGCTACCTCACCTAGTGAGGCCGGTCAGGCCTTCTTCACGGCGTTGAAGATCAGCTCGCCGTAGATCCGCCACTGCTCGGGGTCTCGTTCCTGCTGCCGGAACAGACTGCCCGCGACACCGCCGAGCAGTACGCGCACGTGGCGGGCGGTGACGTCCTCGCGGATCACCCCTTGCCGCTGGCCCGCGAGGATGATCGACTCCAGCGATTCCTCGCCCGCGGGCGACGGCTTCGCGGTCTCGGGCAGTGCTTCGGCGAGGGCCCGGTCGTTGGCGAGGCGCTCGACGGTTTCGGCGAGCAGGTCGCGCAGGATCGTCAACGGGTCACCGCCGGCGTTCAGCTGTTCCAGGGCGGCGAGGCCGCGGCGGTAGAACCAGGCGCGCTGATACTGCGCCACCGCCTGCACCAGCGCGTCCTTGGTCGGAAAGCTGCGGTACACGGTCGCCTTACCGACGCCCGCACGGGCGGCGACCTGCGGAATCGTGGCCTCGATGCCGTGTTCGGCGAACACTTCGACGGCCGCCGCCACCACGCGCTCGTGATTGCGCCTGGCATCTGATCGCTTGGTGGACCAGTCGACGTCATGGTCGGTCGTCGGGTCGCACTGGGGTGCAGTCACCCTGCGATTGTGCCGAATCGGACGGTCATGGCGATCACAGCCTCACCCTCTTCACTAAACGGACTCCAGGGTCCAGTATAGTTTCGATACGGACTGCAAGGTCCACTTACCGCGCGGAACCACACGGAGGCGTGAACTCCCCATGATCGATCAGACGACCCGAGAGTCCGAAGCCCCGCACGACTCAGGGGGACTCGGCACCAATCTCGTGTTCCTCGCCCTGGCCGCCGCCGCGTTCGCGCTCGCCCAGACCGCGATCGTGCCCGGCATCATGATCCTCGGCCACGAACTGCACGCGAGCACGGCAGATGTCGGATGGGTGCTCACCGCCTACCTGATCTCGGCCGCGATCCTCACCCCGGTCTTCGGCCGCCTCGGTGACATGTACGGCAAGAAGAAGTTGCTCGTCATCGCGCTCGGTCTGTTCGCGCTCGGCAGCGTGGCCGCGGCGCTGGCACCTTCGATTTGGGTGCTCGTGGCCGCCAGGGTCGTCCAGGGAGCGGGCGGTGGCATCTTCCCGCTGTGCTACGGCATCATCGGCGATACATTTCCCGCCGAGAAGCGCGGCGGCGCACTGGGTCTCATCTCGGCGCTGGCCGGGATCGGCGCGGGCGGCGGCTTGCTCATCGGTGGCCTGCTGATCGATCACCTGTCCTGGCAGTGGGTCTTCTGGTCCGGCGCGATCATGTCGGCGATCGCGCTGGTCGGCGTGCTGCGGGTGCCGGAGCGGTCGATCCCGACGCCCACGCGGATCGACTTCGCAGGCATCGCGCTGCTCAGCATCGGCCTCACCATGCCGCTGCTCGCTCTGAGTCGTGGCTCGACGTGGGGCTGGACCGATGCGCGCACCCTCGGCCTCGTCCTCGGCGGTCTGGTCGTCCTGATCGGTTTCGTCGCGTTCGAGACCCGCGTCGGCGACCCGCTGATCGACATGCACGTGCTGCGGCGTCCGACCGTGCTGATCACCAATATCGCCATGCTGCTGTTCGGCGCGGGCATGTTCGCGGTGTTCTCGCTCATCCCCCAGCTCGCGCAGACGCCCGACACCGGCGAGTACGGCTTCGGCATGGACGCCACCGGGTCCGGTCTGCTGATGATCCCGGGTTCGATCGCCATGCTGGCGGCCGCGGTCGTCGCCGGGCGTCTCGTCGGTCGGGTCCGCGCCGCTGTGCCGCTCGTCCTCGGCGCTCTCACCGCCGCCGCCGGATTCGCCGCGCTGGCGCTGGCGCACGGCTCCCAGGGAGCTGTCATCGGGTTCACGGTCGTGACCTTCGTCGGCATCGGCCTCGGGATGGCGGCCATGCCGAATCTGATCATGTCCGCGGTGCCCGCCGAGAAGACCGCCGAGAGCACCGGCGTCAACGCGCTGATCCGGTCGGTGGGGTCATCGATCGGGTCGCAGGTCGCGGCCACCGTGCTGGCGGGCAGTGTCGTCGCCGGGACGGCGCTGCCCGCGGATTCGGGCTTCACCACCGCGTTCTGGCTGGCCGCGGGCGCCATCGCGCTGGCGGCTGTGGTCGCGGTGTTCATCCCGCAGAGCAAGACCCCGGCCGCCACATCCGTACGCGAAGACCGTGAATCGGACCTCGCCGGCGCCCTCGCCGAGTAACCGGCAAGGGCGGTGACTAGGCGGCGGCCCGGTCGACGCGCTGCCCGCGGTCACGGGTGGCGCGCACGCCCGACATCACCAGCGGCAGCAGCCAGCCCATGGCGAACTGGTCGTAGGGCAGCAGCGCCTGGTCGAGGCGGTTGTGGACGAAGCCGACCGACAGGCCCGAGCGCGGGTCGACCCAGCCGAAGGATCCGCCGAGACCGATGTGGCCGAAGGCTGTGCGCGCACCGGGCGCGGGCAGCGAGTGGTAGCCCAGATGCCACATCATCGGCATGTAGAACAGGGCGTGGTCGAGGCGGTAGGTCTGCACGCGCCGGATGAGCTTGTGCGTTTCGGGGCGCAGGAACGGTGACCCGTCGAGGGTGACGCCGTCGGCCAGGCCCGCGTAGAGCTGGGCGAGTCCGGCAGCGGTGGCGACGCCGTTGCCCGCGGGCATCTCGGTGTCGAGAATCGGCGGGTCCTCGCCGTCGAGAATGCCGTTGAGGCCGGTCAGATACAGGCAGCGCGCCGCCGCGCCGAGCGCGCCGGGAATACGGAAGCCCACCCGGTTGAGGAAACCGGCGGCCACCGGGTGCCCGGCCAGGCGCAGGTGGGTGCCCGCGAGGCGCGCGTACTCGGTCGACGAACCCGCCGCCGGACGGCCGAGGTGGAAGCCCTCGACCCCGAGCGGGTCGGTGACCTCGGTGCGGATGAGGTCGCTCATGCTGCGACCGGTGACCGAGCGCGCGATACCCGCCAGCAGCCAGCCGTAGGTGAGCGCGTGGTAGGTGGGGACGCCGAGCAGCCGGTCTGGCTCGGCCATGGCCAGCCGGTCTTCCATCAGCTCGTGGTCGAGGAGTTCCTGGGCGCTGTCGGCGATCGGGGACAGCGACGACAGCCCGGAACGGTGGGTGAGCACGTCGGCCACGGTGATCGCGCCCTTGCCGTGCGCTGCGAAGCGAGGCCAGTACTCGGCGACCGGCGCCCGGTAATCCAGGAGCCCGCGGTCGGCGAGGCGGTGGATGACGGTGGCGGTGACACCCTTGGTCGCCGAGAAGACGATCGAACCGGTGTTGGCCGACCAG
Source organism: Nocardia sp. NPDC023733 (assembly GCF_040639775.1). Taxonomy (NCBI): domain Bacteria; kingdom Bacillati; phylum Actinomycetota; class Actinomycetes; order Mycobacteriales; family Nocardiaceae; genus Nocardia; species Nocardia sp. NPDC023733. The sequence continues at coordinate 18,517 of NZ_JBFAAN010000008.1, forward strand.
GGCTGATCGCCCGCGCTGCCGGTCCACAGGTGTGCCAGGGGTTCGCCGTGCCGGTAGATCGCGATGGCGCCGCCTGCGTCGCGCCGATGTCCGATCAGGGCGGCGAAAGCGCGCACCAGCGGACCGAAACCGGCCGGCGCATAACCGCCCACACCGGTCGGAAGGGCAGCACTGTCCTGCCCGTAAGCCTCGTTGCTCATTGCTCAACCGTACGACCGTTATGTCGCCTCGGCAACGATCTCCCGTGCACCGTGGCCGAGCTGTGGCCGCGTGAGATCAGTCGGTGACCACCGTCCCCGTGCCCTCCCCTTCTTCGAGCACGACGAAACTGTGACCCGAAACAAGAGTTCCCCCTTCATTTTCTGTCGCTGGCGCCCACGCCAGCAGCACCCGGCCGTACACCGGGATCACCGCCTCGTCTTCGGACAGGTTGCACACCACCGAGATCCGGCCGCGTCGCAGCACGAACCAGCGGGCGCTCTCGTCATAGTCGGCCCAGACCCGTTCCAGCCAGGGATCACCGAACTCGGGTCGCGACTTGCGCAGGGCGAGCAGGGCGCGATAGCAGGCCAGTAGCCGGGTGTGCGGTTCACGGCTGCGTTCGGTCCAGTCGAGTTTCGAGCGGGTGAAGGTGGCGGGGTCCTGGGGATCGGGGACGTCGTCGGTGGCCCAGCCGTGGGCGGCGAACTCGGCGCGGCGGCCGTCGGCGGTCGCGGCGCCGATGACGGGGTCGGTGTGGGAGGTGAAGAACTGGAACGGGGTGCGCGCGCCCCATTCCTCGCCCATGAACAGCATCGGCGTGCTCGCGGACAGCAGCACCAGAGCCGCTTTCACCGCCAGTTGGCCGGGGGTGAGGTAGTCGCTGGGGCGGTCGCCGACGGCGCGGTTGCCGATCTGATCGTGGTTGCAGGTGTAACCGAGCAGGGCGCTGCCGGGGATCAGGTCGCGGCGGATCGGGATGCCGTGTGTTCGGCCGCGGAAGCTGGAATAGGTTGCGGCGTGGAAGAACCCGTGGGTGAGGGTTTGGGCCAGGCAGGCCAGTGAGCCGAAATCGGCGTAGTAGCCCTGTCTTTCGCCGGAGACAGCGGTGTGCACGGCGTGGTGGAGGTCGTCGTTCCACTGACCGGTCAGGCCGTGGCCGCCTGCCGCGCGCGGGGTGATCAGGCGTGGGTCGTTGAGGTCGCTTTCGGCGATGAGGGTGAGCGGTCGTCCCAGATGCGCTGACAGCGCGGTGGTTTCGACGACGAGTTCTTCGAGCAGGTGGGTGGCGGTGTGGTCGACGAGGGCGTGGACGGCATCGAGGCGGAGGGCGTCGATGTGGAAGTCGCGCAACCAGCGCAGGGCGTTGTCGATGATGTGGCGGCGCACCGCATCGGAACCGGGGCCGTCCAGGTTCACGCTCTGACCCCAGGTGTTGCGGCCGGTGGTGAGGTAGGGCCCGAAGCGTGGGAGGTAGTTGCCGGAGGGGCCGAGATGGTTGTACACCACGTCGAGGCAGACCGCGAGACCCCGGGCGTGGCAGGCGTCGACGAAACGTTGCAGGCCGTCGGGGCCGCCGTAGGTTTCCTGCACCGCGTACCAGAGCACGCCGTCGTAACCCCAGTTGTGGGTGCCGTCGAAGGCGTTCACCGGCATGAGTTCCACGGTGGTGACGCCGAGTTCGACCAGGTGGTCGAGGCGTTCGATCGCGGCGTCGAAGGTGCCTTCCGGGGTGAAGGTGCCGATGTGCAGTTCGTAGAACACCGAGCCGGCCAGTTGCCTGCCGGTCCAGGACTGATCAGTCCAGACGGCGGTGTCGAGGTCATGGACGGCGGACAGGGCGTGGACGCCGTTGGGCTGACGTGGTGAGCGTGGGTCGGGCAGCACCGTCGGGTCGTCGTCGATGAGGAAGCCGTACTCCACGCCCTGGCCTGCCTCGGCCCGGACCGACCACCAGCCGCCGCCGTTGCGGCGCATGGGGTGGACCACCCCCTCGAGTTGCAGTCGCATCGCGCTCGCCTCCGGCGCCCACACCCGAAACTGCCTCATGGAGTCAGCATCGCACGGCACGCGGCGGCACGCCCGGGCAACGATTGCTGATCGGTCGCGATGCCCAGCGTCGGCTTCGGTGCGCCCGGCGGGTCGGATCAGAGTCGCCGCTGCGGTCGGGGCGACCACGTCGTTGTGGCCTCGGGGGGTAGCGGCATCGCGTTCGCGCCGGCCGCCGCGCAACTCGGCAAGAAATGCCTGCGCGGGGCGCCATGAATCCTGGGTAGTCCGGTCAGCGCGGGAAGGCGGCGACGCCGACCGGTCCCACCCCCACACATAGCGGCTGCTCGGGCTCGAGCGGCCTGACCCGCAGGGCGTCGCCGCCGCCGAGCAGCCGGACGTACACCGTGTTCAGGCCCTGTCGCACGTCGGCGACGGTTTCGGTGTCGCCTTCGAAGGACACCGCGATCCGGCCGTCACGGTCGGCGAAGTAGTTGATCTGGGCGGTCCAGTCGCGGATCTGCATGGGACCGTCCAAGGGGATCGAGGTGCTGCCGCGCACTCGGTGGCCGCATTGCGGTTCCGGACCCGGGGTGACGGCGCGGTTCCACCAGACATACGCGTCGACGATGTCGCCGGTGTCGGTGATCATCCGCAGCGTCGGAGTGGCTGCGGCGAACGTTGTCGGTGTCGCGATCGGGGCGAGGACGTGGTCGGTCATGTTCTGCGGGAAAGCCAACGGGTTCAGGACATTCCAGGGGACTTCCTGCGGCAGCAGTGGGGCGTCCGTCGCTGCCGGGAGGGCCGCGCGCACGCCGGTGATGTAGGTGCGCGCCGGGCTCGGTTCCCACGATCGGGTGAAGGTGATTGTGGAGATGACGCTGCTCAGCAGGAATAGGACGGCGGGTATCGCGAACAGCGTCGAGGTGTGCAGGTCTCTCGGGATGCGCGATGTCGGGCCGGTTCGCAGGCGTTCGCTCGGCTGGGACCCTCCGATCGAGCCGGTCCTGAACCGGAAACGGCTGCGCGGCAACATGCCTGCGGTGCGTGGGCGAGCGTCCGACTTGTCGGACCCGCGACGGTCGGGTGACGAACCTTCCCGCGCGGCAGCGGAACGCCGTGCCTGCAGAATCAGCGCAAGGGCGATTGTGGCAATCACGGCGAAGTCGGCGAAGTAGCGCATGGACTGGAGTAGCAGGGCGGCGGTGCCGGGCCCGTCGCGCAGCACGATCACCGGGGCTATGGTCGCGATGGCGTAGGCCGCAGCGCACAACCAGACCGCAGCCACCCGCGTCCGGGAGCGAATTGTCCACGCCGCCAACAGGATCAGCAGTAGCCAACAGATGAGGACGGCCAGGCCTGGCGGGTCGGCCCAGGGCGTGGCCGGTTGCCACCGTTCCCATCGCCACGGACCACCGAACAGGGCGGGGACCAATCCGTCCGAAAGCGCCCGGCTGAGCAGTGCGCCGGGATCTTCGGGCCCGGTCAGCCCGCGCGGGCGCTGGATGACCAACAGGAACACAGCGGCCCAGGCGAGCAGAACGGCGCCGCCCGCCACCCAGAGCACTCCCCCGCGCCGAACCTCATCGCGCCAGGGACGCCCCGCGACATGCGCCGACAACGCGACCACCGCGCACGCCACTGGCAACACCACGATCGACTTCTCGAACGACAGCAGTGCCACGGCGAAGACGAGCGCACCCGATACCGCGTACCGGCGCCTACCCGTTCGCGCCAACAGGACCGCATCCGCGCTCACCCAGGCCAGCGCGATCTGCAACGGCAGGGCGTTCACCGCCGCCGCCCACCAGGCGAACGCCGGCACGGTCAAGGGCACGAACAGGTAGAACAGCAGCGGTCCGAGCCCTCGCGCCCGCCATCCCATCAGCACGACGAGCAGCCGTAGCACCGCGAGCGAGGCGAGCAGTTGCAACCCGACGAGCACCGCCGCCGCGACGGGCCAGCTCAGCGGCGCCACCTTGGTCACCAGCCAGGTCAACGCGATCGCCAACGGCATCACATGCCCGTCGTGGCTGGTCAGCAACAACTCCACCGACCACAGGGGGTGCCTGCTGACCTGTCCGATGAGGATGAAATCGTCCCAGTAGAAGAAGCCGGAAAACGCCACCCAGCCCCGCAGAACCAACTGGGCGAGAATCAACGCGGCAGCCAGGCCGACCACCACACGCACAGACAATCGCTGCCTGTGCGCAGACGACGCGGCTGATGCGGGCGAGTCGAGCAGCGTCACAGACATCACGCCTTTCGACGCTAGCCCGTTCGCCCCAGTCCGGCCATCACCCCGCCGGGGCCTGGGTGTCGGCACCAGATAGCGTCCGGAAGTTCGGTAAGTCTCCTGATCGGGCGAACTGCCGTCCTCTCAGAGGAACACGCGCACCGCGGTGGTGAATGGTCTTCGTGGAGCATGTGGCCCGCGTCGGGGACGAGGGTCAGCTTCGCGTCAGGGAGCGCCGGGTGGCGACCTCACCGACCTGCCGCACCGGCACCCAGGTGTCGCGTTCGCCCATACGCTCAACTCGTTCGGGGTAGCGGGCGGCCAGGTCGACAGCCAGTGCGCCGTTCATCGAATGCGCCACGAAGGAGGCGCGATCGATGCGTGCGGCGTCGAGGAATTGCACTACCCGTCCGTCACGGCTCGGCGGATCACATCATCGGGCTCAGCCCAGGCAGCCCGGCCCGAGTAGTGCTTTCAGGTCGCCCATCAGCGCCGAGGACGGTGAGACCCGCCAGGCGTCGTCGAGCTTGAGCATGGTGGTCTTCTCCCTGGCGCCGACGTGGCGGATGTGCACATCGGACGTTCCGGGGTGGCGGGAGAGGACCTTCTTGAGTTCCTTGACCTTCTCTGGAGTGCACATGCGGGTGGTCATGACCACCGACACGGGTTTGGCTACGCCGATCGCCGAAAGGTCGGGCACCACGAGGTCGTTGGCGATCAGGGAGATGCGGTCGTCGCGTACCGAGACACGGGCCTTCACCAGTACGACGGCGTCTTCCACCACGTCCATGCCGTACACCGAGTAGGACTGCGGGAAGAACAGCACTTCCACGCCACCGGTGAGGTCCTCGAGCTGCGCCGAGGCCCAGGCCAGACCGTTCTTGTTGATGCGGCGGTTCACCGATGCGAGGATGCCGCCGATGGTCACCTGTGCGCCGTCCTTGACATCGCCTTCCAGGATGGCCGGGATGGGGGTGTCCACCTGGGCGGCGAGGACGTGTTCGACGCCGTTGAGCGGGTGGCCGGACACGTACAGGCCGAGCATCTCCCGCTCCAGGGCCAGCTTGTGTTTGGTTTCCCATTCGTCGTCGGGCACCTTCACGTTGAACACCGATGCCATCGACTCGTCGGCGTCGTCCATGCCGCCGAACAGGTCGAACTGGCCGATCGCCTCGGCCTTCTTCGTCGACATCACGGCGTCGATCGCATCGGAATGCACCAGCATCAGGCCCTTGCGTGGATGCCCGAGCGAGTCGAAAGCGCCTGCCTTGATGAGGGATTCGGTGACCTTCTTGGAGCAGGCCGTGGCGTCGATCTTGTTCAGGTAATCGGAGAAGTCGGTGAACTTCGACTTCTCCTTGCGGGCGGCGATGATCGAGGACACCACGTTGGCGCCGACATTGCGCACCGCGCCGAGACCGAAACGGATGTCCTTGCCCACCGAGGCGAAGTTCTGCTCCGACTCGTTGACATCGGGCGGCAGCACTGTGATGCCCATCTTGCGGCAGTCCGACAGGTAGACCGCGGCCTTGTCCTTGTCGTCACCGACGGAGGTGAGCAGACCGGCCATGTACTCGGCCGGATAGTTCGCCTTCAGATAGGCCGTCCAGAACGAGACGAGGCCGTACCCGGCGGCGTGCGACTTGTTGAACGCGTAACCGGCGAACGGGAGAATCGTGTCCCACAGCGCCTTGATGGCCGGTTCGGAGAAGTCGTTGGCGAGCATGCCCTCGCGGAAGCCGGCATAGGCCTCTTCCAGCACCGACAGCTTCTTCTTACCCATGGCGCGGCGCAGGATGTCGGCTTGACCGAGCGAGTACCCGGCCACCTTCTGCGCGATCTGCATGATCTGTTCCTGATAAACGATCAGGCCGAAGGTGTCGGCCAGGATGTCTTTCAGTGGCTCTTCGAGCTCGGGGTGGATCGGTTTGACTTCTTGCCGCCCGTTCTTGCGGTCGGCGTAGTCGTTGTGGGCGTTCATGCCCATCGGGCCGGGACGGTAGAGCGCGAGCACCGCGACGATGTCGCCGAAGCCGGTGGGCTGCATGCGGCGCAGCAGGTCGCGCATGGCGCTGCCGTCGAGCTGGAACACGCCGAGAGTGTCGCCGCGGGCGAGCAATTCGTAGGTGGCCGGGTCGTCGAGCGGCAGGTTGTCCATGTCGAGATCGATGCCGCGGTTGGCCTTGATGTTCTCCAGGGCGTCACCGATGACGGTGAGGTTGCGCAGGCCGAGGAAGTCCATCTTCAGCAGGCCGATGGCCTCGCACGACGGGTAGTCCCAACCGGTGATGATCGCGCCGTCCTGGGCGCGCTTCCACACTGGAATGGCGTCGGTGAGCGGCTCCGAGGACATGATGACCGCGCAGGCGTGCACGCCCGCGTTGCGGATCAGCCCTTCCAGACCCTTCGCGGTCTCGTAGATCTTGGCGACATCGGGGTTGGTGCTGATGAGTTCGCGGACCTCGGCGGCTTCCTTGTACCGCTCGTGGTCGGGATCGGTGATGCCGGCGACCGAGATGTCCTTGGCCATGATCGGCGGGGGCAGCGCCTTGGAGATCTGGTCGGCGATGGCGAAACCGGGCTGGCCGAACAACACTCGCGCGGAGTCCTTGATCGCGGCCTTGGTCTTGATGGTGCCGAACGTGATGACCTGGGCCACCCGGTCGCTGCCCCACTTCTCGGTGGCGTAGCGGACCATCTCACCGCGGCGGCGATCGTCGAAGTCGATATCGATATCGGGCATCGACACGCGCTCGGGGTTGAGGAATCGCTCGAACAGCAGACCGTGCGGGATGGGGTCGATATTGGTGATGCCCATCGCGTAGGCGACCAGCGAACCGGCGGCCGAACCACGGCCGGGGCCGACGCGGATACCGACTTCGAGTGCGTGCTTGATGAGGTCACCGACGACGAGGAAGTAGGCGGGGAACCCCATGTCGCAGATGACTTTGAGCTCGAAGTCGGCGCGGTCGAGGTATTCGCGTGAGGGACCGTCGGGGAAGCGGCGATCCAGGCCCTCGAGGACCTCCTTGCGCAGCCAGCTGGCCTGGGTATGGCCCTCGGGGACCGGGAAGATCGGCATCCGGTCGCGGTGCTGCCACACCTCGTCGTAGGGCTGGACCCGTTCGCCGATGAGTTCGGTGTTGTCACACGCGCCGGGGACTTCGGCGTCCCAGATGGCACGCATCTCCTCGGCTGATTTCAGGTAGTAGCCGTCACCGTCGAATTTGAAGCGGGTGGGGTCCGAGAGCGTCTTGCCGGTCTGAATGCACAGCAGCGCTTCATGATTGGTCGACTGATCCTTGGTGACGTAATGGCAGTCGTTGGTGGCCAGCGGGGGGATATCGAGCTGCTTGCTCACCATGAGCAGGCCCTCACGCACACGACGCTCGATCGACAGACCGTGGTCCATCACCTCGAGGAAGAAGTTCTCCTTACCGAAGATCTCCTGCCACTTCGCGGCGGCCTCGAGGGCTTCACGCTCATGCCCGAGGCGAAGACGGGTCTGCACCTCACCCGAGGGGCAACCGGTGGTGGCGATGATGCCCTCGGCGTGCTGGGCGATGATCTCCTCGTCCATCCGCGCCCACTTACCGAGCTGACCCTCGATCGAGGCAAGACTCGACAGCTTGAACAGGTTCCGCAGACCGGTCGCGTTCTCGGCGACCATCGTCATATGGGTGTAGGCACCGGAACCGGAGACGTCGTCACTCTTCTGCGACGGATCACCCCACAGCACACGCTTGGTGTCGAACCGCGAACCCGGCGCGATGTAGGCCTCGATGCCGATGATCGGCTTGATGCCCGCCTTCTTCGCGGAGTTGTAGAACTCCGAAGCGCCGTACATGTTGCCGTGGTCGGTCATCCCGACCGCGGTCATCCCCAACCGCTCCGCCTCCGCGAACAACGGCGAAATCTTCGCCGCACCGTCGAGCATGGAGTACTCGGTGTGGTTGTGCAGGTGAACGAACGATCCGGACGAAGCCAAGACGGTCCTTCCTCCCATGGTGTCGACGGGGGTTGGCCTTGGCATTCTATGCACGTGGGTACGACAGGTTTCGCCACGCCATGCTGGCGCCCCGGGCGTTGCCTCGCCGCTCCCGGCGTGTCATGACCAAGGTCACGGAGAGTCGCTGTCGACACGCTGCGCCGAATTCGCGACACGAGGTCCTGAGCGTAGTTTCCCGACTGTGAGCGAGCACGGGGGTGGCGCGGGAACGTTCGACGATTTTCCGTTCGCGGACCAAGTTTTGGCACGTCAGACGATCGCCGATCTCACCGATCGCGAACGCTCGGCCATCGAGTCGTATGCGCTCAACGGCTATGAACCGATCAACTCCGCGCTACGAGGCTCCATCCCGATGACGCCTGCGTTGGCGCGTCGTGTTGCCCACATCAGATCCGGCCTTCGTCGCTACCCACTACCGCAGACTGTTCGGGTCACTCGTGAGGTCGACGCATGGGTACTCGGAGTCGACGCGAGTGACGCCCGGTCGATCGCGTCGGTCATCGGCGAGTACTTCACCGAGCTCGGCTTCCTCTCGACCTCAGGCCTCCAGTTCCCGCCTCGATCGGCGCGCCATCGGAATCCGGTGATCCTCGAACTGCTCGTTCCACAAGGCACGCCGGCACTGCGGCTCGGCGAATTGGCGGAGGTCAGGGATGAGCGCGAGATCCTCATCATCGATGTCCGGACCTATCTTGTCGCGAACCGCCACCTTCGATGAGCGGCGTAGGATGTGGCGCATCGAGGCGATCGTGGTTCAGGAGGAACAGTGAGCGCACTGACTGATGAATCGATGCGGCCCGTTCGGGCGACGCCCAGCCCCGAACAGGCGGAGAAGTTGCGCAAGAGCGCCGAGAAGGTGCTCGGCAGGAAACTGCCGCCGTCCAAGGCCGAGCGCGCGAAGAAGTCTGCCTGAGCCTCGCAGAGCGCCGCCATAATCGGGGCGTGCGCGCGGACCGGAAAATCCTATGACCACCTTCGTGGTCGCTGTCGCGGTAGTTGTGACGATGGCGTTGGTCGTGTTGTTGATCTGGCGGCGGACGCAGCGGGTGGTGACGACTCCCGCGCAGCGGGCGGTGCATCAGGCGTTGCATACGGCGTCGTTGGCGGCGGTGCCGTTGCGGCGGGGGTTGACCGAGGAGTCGGCGCGGGCGGCGGCGCCGCATCTGCGGACGTTGGCGGCGGCGGAGGGGCTGGGGGTCGCGGATGCGGAGGGGGTGTTGCTGGCGTGGGACGGGCCGCATACGGGGATGCTTGGGTCGTTCGGTGCGGCGGCGCGGCGGGCCATCGCTTCGGAGCGGCCGGTGCTGGTCGACGGTGACGAGCACACGTTGATCGCGCAACCGTTGCTGATCGATGTGGGGGCGGCGGTCGGTGCGCTCGGGATGGTGATCACCGGCAAGCCGGGGCCGGGGATGCTCGGTGCGGCGGCCGAGGTGGCGCGCTACGCCTGTGGGCAGTTGGAATTGGCGGAACTGGATGCCTCGCGGGCCCGGGTCGACCGGGCGGAGGTGCGGGCGTTGCGCGCCCAGATCAGTCCGCATTTCATCTACAACGCACTCAATACGATCGCCTCGTTCGTGCGCACCGATCCCGACCGGGCGCGCGAACTGATCCTCGAATTCGCCGACTTCACCCGGTACTCGTTCCGGGCGGCGGGCGAATTCACCGTGCTGGCCGACGAATTGCGCAATATCGAACGGTATCTGGCGTTGGAGCAAGCCCGTTTCGGTGACGCGCTCGATGTGCGGCTACGGATCGCCCCGGAGGTGCTCGGCGTCGTCCTGCCGTTCCTCGCCCTGCAACCGCTGGTCGAGAACGCGGTGCGGCACGGGCTCGGCGGCGGCAGACACGGCGGGCAGTTGAACATCGTCGCCAGCGACGAAGGGACCGACTGCCTCATCAGCGTCGAGGACGACGGCATCGGCATGGACCCCGATCTGCTGCGCTCCGGCGCCCTCGACGCCGTCGACACCTCCGGCCCCACCCGCACCGGCGAAGCGGCCCACGTGGGCCTGTCCAATGTCGACGACCGCCTCCGCGCCGCCTTCGGCAACGACTACGGCCTCGTCGTGGAAACCGCCCCCGGCGCGGGCACCAAGGTCAGCATGCGAGTCCCCAAGTTCCGCCCCGGAATCCGCGCCTGACTCATCGCTGCCGAGTCACCGACAACCACGCTTCCTGTGGTCGGCCAGTGGCTCATCGAGCGGCAACCCCACGAAGCGGCAGGAGAACAACATCCCGCTGTCCAAGCCCTCGCCTTCCACCCGGTGCAGCCACGAATCAGGCGTTTCCGGGCCGACGCGTAGATGAAAGTAGGTCGTCGACCGCTGCTGGGGTCACCGGATGAGCCCGGCATTCCGGCGTGGTCGAACACCAGCAGTTCCGGGCCACCGCCCTCGCGAATCACATACGCGGCCACTCGGTTTCGCGGTTGACGCACAACCATGTTGTGCCCGACGAAACTGTCCTCAGCAGGCCTCGCCCGCGCGCTAACCTGCGGTATGCCCGAGTTGATCGTGCCGGACGTGCATTGGCATACGGCGTGGCTGGATGCCCACGACGAGTGGGGAGCGGGTGCCCAGGAGGACGGATTCGGGCTGCTGGCGGAAGACGAGGTCCGGTCTGTACGAGGGTTCGAGGCCTGGGTGCGCCGGTTGACCGAAGTGGATCGCGATCGCTGCGTCTACCGGTGGATCGTCGAAGGTGATCGGGTGCTCGGCGGGATCGCCATGAAGCTCGAATGCGGCGAATTCGGGCACATCGGGTACGGAATCAGACCGTCTGCGCGGCGGCGGGGGCTCGGTACATGGGCGCTAGGGCGGATGCTCGGTGAGGCGCGGAACTACGGTCTCGAGCGGATCGTGCTCGTCTGCGCCGAGGACAATGTCGCGTCGGCACGGACGATCGAGCGCAACGGTGGTGTCCTAGAGGGGGTGGTCGAGACCGATCTCGGGCAGGCGCGGCGGTACGTGGTCGGCGTCTGAATCCAGCCGCTACGATGAGCGGGCTGTGACCTGGAACACTGATGACACTTCGACCGCTCTGCGGGTGCTGGCTGTCGACGACGAGAAGCCCGCGCTCGACGAGCTGGTGTATCTGCTCAACGAGCAGGTCGGGGTGGGGGAAGTGCACGGGGCGTCCGAGGCGACGGGGGCTTTGCGGGTGTTGCGGGCGCATCCGGTCGATGCGGTGTTTCTCGATATCGACATGCCGGGGCTGACGGGGATGGAACTGGCGGGGATTCTGTCGGAGTTCGCCGAGCCGCCCGCGGTGGTGTTCGTGACCGCGCACGACGATCACGCGGTGGCCGCGTTCGATCTGGGGGCGGTGGATTACCTGCTCAAACCGTTGCGGGCGGCGCGGCTGGCCGAGGCGGTGCGGCGGATCGCGGCGGCCCGGGCGGCGGTGCCGGCTTCGCCCCCGGAGCAGACGCATCCGAGCGAGGTGATCCCGGTGGAACTCGGCGGCGTCACCACACTGGTGCACCGGGCCGATGTGGCCTGGGTGGAGGCCGACGGCGATTACGCGCGCCTGCACACCAGGACCGGGTCGCACCTGGTGCGCATCCCGCTCACCGCCCTCGAATCACGGTGGGAGGGTGCCGGTTTCCTGCGGGTGCACCGGTCGTACCTGGTGGCGTTACGGCTGGTCACCGGGTTGCGCAGCACGGGAAGCGGCACGGTGGTCTGCCTGCGCGCGGAAGGCGCGTCCGGTGCGGTGGAGTTGCCGGTGAGCAGGCGACAGGTGCGGGAACTCAAACAGCGCCTCGTGCACGGGCCACGGCAGAACTGGTCGCAGCGATGACCGGTCCGCAACGGCCACAGCGCGAGCGGGTGGTGCTCGCGCAGCGGCGCGGTGCGCGTCGAGTGCGTACCCGCACCGAGGTGGTGGAGCAGACCGATCTCGGGGCGGCGCTGATCGGCGGGTTGATCCGCGCCCAGCTCGGGCTCGCCCTCCGCCTCGGTTTCGTGGTCGTCGCCGGATTCGGTGCGCTCCCGCTGCTGTTCGGGATCGACGCCGTCGCTTCGACGACCGTCCTCGGCATCCGCGTGCCGTGGTTGATCCTCGGTCTGCTCGCCTTCCCACTGCTGTACGCGGTGGGCCGGGTCTATGTCCGGCTGGCGGAACGCAATGAGGACGACTTCCTCGAACTGGCCGGGGACTGAAATGAGCTCGGGCATTCCGATGCTCACCGTGGCGGCGCTGCTGCTGGCAGCTCTGGCCACGATCGGCATCGGCCTGTACGGGGTCCGCCTGTCGCGCACGACGTCGGACTTCCTGGTCGCCTCCCGCACGGTCGGCTCACGCTGGAACGCGGCCGCGATCTCGGGCGAATACCTCTCCGCCGCGTCGTTTCTCGGCGTCGCTGGCCTGATCGCCAAGTACGGCGCCGACGCACTCTGGTACCCGGTGGGGTTCACGGCGGGCTACCTGGGTCTGCTGATGTTCGTCGCCGCTCCCCTTCGCCGCTCCGGCGCCTACACAGTCCCCGACTTCGCCGAGTTCCGGCTCGGCTCGATCCGGTTGCGGCGCATGGCCGCCGGGGTGGTCGTCGTGGTGTGCGCGGTGTACCTCATCCCCCAGTTCCAGGGCGCGGGCCTGACCCTGCACCTGCTGCTCGGGGTGCCCGCCTGGGTGGGCGCGGTCGCGGTCGGCACCATCGTGCTGGCCAATGTGATCGGCGGCGGGATGCGCTCGGTGACGCTGGTGCAGGCGTTCCAGTACTGGCTGAAACTGACCGCCGTCGCGATCCCCGCCCTCGTTCTCGGGCTGCACTTCCTCGCCGACGAACGCCCGCTCGGAACCCCGGCCCCGCCGACGGTCGACCGGCTCACCACCGTCGACATCACCACGGATGTGGTTGTGCACCTGGACGTTTCCCAGGTGGTCACCGTGCACGGCACCCTCGACGGGCAGGACACCGCAGGCCAGGTGACGCTGACACCGGGTGACCACACCCTGGCCGAAGGCACCGAGCTGCTCTTGGCACCCGGTTCGGCGGTACCGGTCGTCGCCGGCGCGCCGTCCGACGGCACCGGCTGGGTCGAACCCGGTGGCGGCTTCGGCGGGAATCATCCCCGGTACCAGGTGTTCTCGCTGATCGTCGCGACCTTCCTCGGCACCATGGGACTACCGCACGTGCTCGTCCGCTTCTACACGAACCGGGACGGGCCGTCCGCGCGGCGCACGGCGCTCACTGTGATCGGTCTGGTCGGCCTGTTCTATCTGTTCCCGATCCTGCTCGGCGTCTTCGCCCGACTGTACGTGCCGCAACTGCTCATCACCGGCGCCTCCGACGCGGCGGTCGTGCTGTTGCCCGGTGCCGTTCTCGGCGGGCTCGGTGGTCAGGTGCTCACCGCGCTGGCGGCGGCGGGCGCGATCGCGGCGTTCCTGTCCACGTCGTCGGGATTGCTGGTGAGTCTGGCCGGGGTGCTCAGCACCGATGTGCTGCGTGGGCGGATCCGTGACTTCCGGGCGGCGGCGCTGGTGGCCGGGCTCGTTCCGCTCACGCTCGCGCTCACCGTCGCCTCGCTCGACCTGTCGCGCACGGTCGCGCTCGCGTTCTCGGTGGCCGCCTCGACGCTGTGCCCGCTGCTCGTGCTCGGCATCTGGTGGCGTGGGCTCACCGCCACCGGCGCGGCGTGCGGCATGCTCGTCGGCGCTGTCACCGCGGGCGGGGCGACCGTGGTCGCGGTGCTCGGCGGGGTCCCGACCGACGTGGCCAACGGTTGGGCGACGGCGATCGTCGACTACCCGGCCGCGGTGAGCGTGCCACTGGCCTTCGCGGTGACCGTCGTGGTGAGCCTGCTCGGCAAGCGGCCGGAGGGGCGGGTCGTCGCGGGCATCTTCCTGCGCATGCACGCACCGGAACGGCTCGGGATGGGTGCGGACCGCAACCCGGTCGACCGCTGACCGGCCGACCGTTCATCGCACGCCGACGACCGTTCACCGCACAGGTGAGCACCTTCACCGAGTGACCCACACCACAGAACGCCGTGCGCCCTACCGTCATCACAGAGCACCTCCCCCTTCACGCTAGGACCCCGGCATGACCGAAACCGACACCGAAAAAGCGCCCGACCGGCGCCCGCCGAGTGCCGCCGAATTCCTCGCCGTGCAGGCGAGCCCGCAGTTCCAGGATCTGCGGAACCGGCTGCGCCGCTTCGTCTTCCCGATGACCGCACTGTTCCTGGTGTGGTACCTGACCTATGTGGTACTCGGCGCGTACGCGCACGACTTCATGGCCACACCGGTCTTCGGCAATATCAACGTCGGACTATTGCTCGGCCTCGCGCAGTTCGTCACGACCTTCGTCATCACCGGCGCGTATGTCCGGTTCGCCAACCGTGAGCTGGATCCGCGGGCCGCGGCCATCCGGGAAGAACTCGAAGGGGACCGCGCATGAGCCTTCTCGCCGCGGATACGACGGTGGGTAACCCCGTCGCCAATATCGCAATCTTCGGGCTGTTCGTGGTCGTCACCATGGTCGTGGTGATCCGGGCCAGCCGCAACAACGCCAGTGCCGCGGACTATTTCACCGGTGGTCGCGGGTTCTCGGGACCGCAGAACGGCATCGCCATCGCCGGTGACTACCTGTCGGCGGCCAGCTTCCTCGGTATCGCAGGCGCCATCGCCGTCTACGGGTACGACGGGTTCCTGTACTCGATCGGATTCCTCGTCGCCTGGCTGGTCGCGCTGCTGCTGGTGGCCGAAATGCTGCGTAACACCGGCAAATTCACGATGGCCGACGTGCTCAGTTTCCGGTTGAAGGAAGGCCCGGTTCGCACCGCGGCCGCGCTGACCACGCTCACGGTGTCGCTGTTCTACCTGCTCGCGCAGATGGCGGGTGCGGGCGGTCTGGTCGCCTTGCTGCTCGACATCTCCTCGCGTGCGGGGCAATCGGTGGTCATCGCGATCGTCGGTGTGTTGATGATCGTGTATGTGCTCGTCGGCGGGATGAAGGGCACCACCTGGGTGCAGATCATCAAGGCGGTCCTGCTGATCGCCGGTGCCGCGCTGATGACGGTGATGGTGTTCGCCAAGTTCGGGTTCAACCTGTCCGACATCCTCGGTGCCGCACAGGAATCGGTGAGCGAGTCGGCCAACAAGGCCGTCGCGAGCCGCGATGTGCTCGCCCCCGGCGCCCAGTACGGCGGCAGCGAGATGTCGAAGCTGAACTTCCTGTCGCTGGGTCTGGCGCTCGTGCTCGGCACCGCTGGTCTGCCGCACGTCCTGATGCGCTTCTACACGGTGCCGACCGCGAAAGAGGCT
Organism: Nocardia sp. NPDC023733; assembly: GCF_040639775.1. Lineage (NCBI taxonomy): Bacteria > Bacillati > Actinomycetota > Actinomycetes > Mycobacteriales > Nocardiaceae > Nocardia > Nocardia sp. NPDC023733. Next base: position 34,002 of record NZ_JBFAAN010000008.1, read on the forward strand.
CGGCGCTCGGTGGTGTGGGCGATCGGTCTGATCGGCGCGTTCTACCTGTTCACCCTGGTGCTCGGCTACGGCGCGGCGGCCATCGTGGGCCCGGACAAGATCCTGGCCGCGGCGGGCGGGCAGAACGCTGCGGCACCGCTGCTGGCCTTCGAGCTCGGCGGTGTGATCCTGCTGGGGGTGATCTCGGCGGTGGCGTTCGCGACCATCCTCGCGGTCGTCGCCGGTCTGACGATCACCGCGTCGGCGTCGTTCGCGCACGACATCTACGCCAGCGTGATCAAGAAGGGCAACGTCGACGAGCGCAAGCAGGTGCGGGTCTCACGGATCACCGCCGTGGTGATCGGTGTGCTCGCGATCGGCCTCGGCATCCTGGCCAACGGCCAGAACATCGCGTTCCTGGTGGCGCTGGCCTTCGCGGTGGCGGCGGCGGCGAACCTGCCGACCATCCTGTACTCGCTGTTCTGGAAGCGGTTCAACACCACCGGCGCGCTGTGGTCGATGTACGGCGGCCTGATCTCGACCATCGTGCTCATCGTGTTCTCCCCGGCGGTGTCGGGCACCAAGACCTCGATGATCACCGGGACCGACTTCCACTGGTTCCCGCTGTCCAACCCGGGCATCGTGTCCATCCCGCTGGCGTTCGTGCTCGGCGTGGTCGGCACCTATCTGGGTGGGCGCGGCGAGAAGGTCGACCTCGGCAAGGCCGCGGAGATGGAAGTACGTGCCCTGACCGGCGTCGGTGCGGAGAAGGCGATCTCGCACTGATGTCCCCCACGCCCGTTCCGGTGGTTCGTCCCACCGGAACGGGCTGTCCCCCTGAGTGTTTCGAAGGAGAATTGTTGTGACCGGCGCAGTGACCAATCCCGCGACCAGCTTCGGACCGAGTGCGGAGTTCGCCGCCCAGGCGAACGCGACCGCCGACCTCTACGAGCGGGCCGACGCCGACCGCGACGGCTTCTGGGCCGAACAGGCGCGCCGGTTGCACTGGCACACGCCGTTCACCCAGGTACTGGACTGGTCGGACGCACCGGTGGCGAAGTGGTTCGCCGACGGCGAGCTGAACGTGGCCTACAACTGCCTCGACCGGCATGTGCTCGACGGGCACGGCGACCAGGTCGCCGTCCTGTGGGAGGGTGAGCCGGGCGACTCGCGGGCGATCACCTATCAGGAACTGCTCGACGAAGTGTGCCGGGCGGCCAACACTTTCAGCGCGCTCGGGCTCGTCGCCGGTGATCGGGTGGCCATCTATATGCCGATGGTGCCCGAGGCGATCGTGGCGATGCTGGCGTGTGCGCGGTTGGGGCTCACCCATTCGGTGGTGTTCGCCGGGTTCTCGCCGAGCGCGCTGCGTCAGCGGGTCGACGACGCGCAGGCACGGCTGATCGTGACGACCGACGGGCAGTGGCGGCGGGGTAAGCCCGCGCCGTTGAAGTACGCCGTGGACGAGGCGCTCGGTGACGACCCGACCAGCGTCGAGCATGTGCTGGTGGTGCGCCGGACCGGGTTGGATGTGCCGTGGACCGAGGTTCGTGATCTGTGGTGGGACGAAACGGTTTCCACCGCATCGCCGTCGCACGAGGCGCAAGCGTTTCCGGCCGAGCATCCACTGTTCATCCTCTACACCTCCGGCACCACCGGGAAGCCCAAGGGCATCCTGCACACCAGCGGCGGATACCTCACCCAGACCGCCTACACCCACCACAACGTCTTCGATCACAAAGCAGGCCAAGACGTCTACTGGTGCACCGCCGACATCGGGTGGGTCACCGGACACAGCTACATCGTCTACGGACCCCTGGCCAACCGCGCCACCCAGGTCGTCTACGAAGGCACCCCGAACTCCCCCAATGAGCACCGCCACTTCGAGATCATCGAAAAATACGGCGTCACCATCTATTACACGGCGCCCACGCTGATCCGCACCTTCATGAAGTGGGGTCGTGAGATCCCCGACGCCCACGATCTGTCGTCGCTGCGTCTGCTTGGCTCGGTCGGCGAACCGATCAATCCCGAAGCGTGGCGTTGGTACCGGGAAGTGTTCGGCGACAACAAGACTCCCATCGTGGACACCTGGTGGCAGACCGAGACCGGCGCCATCATGATCTCGCCGCTGCCCGGCGTCACCGCTGCCAAGCCCGGCGCGGCCATGCGTGCGCTGCCCGGTGTTTCGGCGAATGTCGTCGACGACGACGGATCACCGCTGAGCGCCGACGCGTCGGGCCTGCTCGTGTTGGACAAGCCGTGGCCGTCGATGCTGCGCGGCATCTGGAACGACATGGATCGCTACCGCGAAACCTATTGGCAGCGTTTCGCTTCCGAAGGCTGGTACTTCGCCGGTGACGGCGCCAAACTCGACACCGACGGCGACCTCTGGGTCCTCGGCCGCGTCGACGACGTCATGAACGTCTCCGGCCACCGCATCTCCACCGCCGAAGTCGAATCCGCCCTCGTCGGCCACCCCAGCGTCGCCGAAGCCGCTGTCGTGGGCGCCACCGATGCCACCACCGGCCAAGGCATCGTCGCGTTCGTCATCCTCACCGGCTCCACCACCCCCGACGACACCCTCGCCGACACCCTCAAAGCCGAAGTATCCAAACAGATCAGCCCCATCGCCAAACCCCGCGAAATCCACATCGTCCCCGAACTCCCCAAAACCCGCAGCGGCAAAATCATGCGCCGCCTCCTACGCGACATCGCCGAAGGACGCGAACTCGGCGACACCTCCACCCTCGTCGACCCGGCCGTCTTCGAGGCGATCGCCAAGGCATGAGCGCCCGGGACCACGGCTCTCGGCTCCCCGGCGAGTCCGAACACGGACAACGTGACCCAAACGGGCATGCTGTGACCGTGGAGATTCCGATGTTCCCCCTGGGTACCGTGCTGCTGCCCGGTGAGCCGTTGTCCCTGCAGATCTTCGAGCCACGGTATGTGGCGCTGGTTCGCGACTGTCTCGACGGCAGTCGCGAACCGGAGTTCGGCGTGGTGCTGATCGAACGTGGCAGCGAAGTCGGCGGTGGCGACGTGCGCACCGACGTGGGTGTGCTCGCCCAGATCACCGATGTGACCGAACTGCCCGGCGACCGGTTCCGCCTGCGCTGCCTCGGCACCGAACGCCTGCGGGTTCAGCAGTGGCTCCCCGACGACCCCTACCCCCGCGCCGAAACCTCGGTCTGGCCCGACGAACCCGGCGCCGACGACACCGCCCTGCTGGACGACCTGCGCGAGCGCGCCACCCGCCTCCACGACCTCACCACCCGCCTCGCCCTGCGCAGCGGCATCCGCCACCCACCACCGTCGGCCCCCCTCGACCAGCTCCCCACCGACCCGACCACCCGCTCCTACACCCTCGCCGCCGCCCTCCCCATCTCCCTCACCGACCGCCAATCCGCCCTCACCGCCCCCGACCCCCACACCCGCCTCACCCACCTGTCGACAGCCCTCGACAACGCCATCGCCATGGTCGAGTTCCGCCTCCAATAGCGTTGCGCGGCACTCAGGTGCGCGGCACCGGGCGATGCGGCGAACGGGTCGACCCCTCGGGATTCGCCAGGCACCGTTCGAGCGCACCGAAGGCCTCGAACACCTCGGGTGCCTCGAAGGCGCGATTGCGGCGCCCGACCGTGAGCTGGCGGAGGACGCCCGCCTCGACCAAGCGGTCGATGGCGGCATTGGCCGCGGGAAAACTGCGATCGGCGAGGGCAGCCGCAGTCGCGACAGTGACGATCGGTGCCCCGACGAGGTGCGGCAGCAACCGTGCCACCGCGGAATCGGCGCGCATCGGCGCCAGTCGATCCGTCCAGCTCGCCAGCAGAGCGGCCGTGCGCGACTCGAAGATCATCGCGTCGGCCACGGACCGGCTGCATGCGGCGGCGAAGCGACCGATCCACGTATTCACTCCGTCCATCGCGGCAGCCGTATCCGGTGGGCCGAGATGCCGAAATGCGGTGAGCCCGTCGATATAGCTTCGGATGGACGTGGCCAGCACCAGCGAGACTGGGGCGACGACCCGCTCCGAGAGACCGCGACGCCGCAGGACGAGGTGGATCAGCACTCGCCCGGTGCGGCCGTTGCCGTCGACGAACGGGTGGATCGTCTCGAACTGGGCGTGGGCGATCGCTGCCTGCGCGACGGCGGGCAGGTCGTCGGTGTTGACGAATTCGATCAAGTCCTCCATCAAGTCGGGCACCCGATCCGCGGGTGGAGGCACGTACAACGCGGAGCACGGGTTGTACGAGCTGCCCCCGAGCCAGTTCTGCTGATCCCGGTACCGCCCGCCGTGTGCGGCCAGCCGTGTGCCCGCCAGCAATCGTCGATGCGCGTCGAGCAGCACCGCAGTGCTGATCTGCTCTCCGCTGCCGACCGATCGCACACCGGTGGCCATCGCCTCGATATTGGCGAGCACCTCGGTGGCGGTGACATCGGACGTCTCGTTCAGGATTGCCGCGGCCTCCGCGCGCAACAACCGTCGCGCTCCGATTTCCAGACCCTCGATCCGGGAGGACGCGACGGCCTCGGCCCGCAACAACAGCCGGGACAACACCTCCGTGTCGGACAATGCCGCAGCATCACGGTCGAGCCGGGCCAACGCGACCTCAGCATCGGCGACATCGGCACTCGTCCCCCCGTCGAGCAGGAAAGATCGCCCTACCAGCGGATCTGGAAGGTAGGCGTGGTAGGTCCCCGCACTCCGGTCACGACGGGAAAGACCACCACGGTCCAGCGAACTCGACCAGTGGCACCGCAGTAGCTCTGCCATCCGCGCCTCCTTTATTAAAGGTTAGCTGATAACCTTTAATAAGAGCCTCGCCAGAGTGTCGTTTCGAACCGGACAGGTGGTGATGCCGTTGTCTGGGAAAAGAGCGGAATGGGCCGCTCGAGGTTCGAGGAGGCGGCGATGAGCGGTGATGTTGTGGTGGGGCGGCGGAGCGTGGTGGCGGGGGCCGGGGTGTTGGCCGCGGCAGTGGTGGTGCCTGCGTGTGGCGATGGGGGTGGGTCGGGGTCGACGGGGGCGCCTGCCGCGCCGGGGACAGCGTTGGCCAAGACCGGGGACGTGCCGGTGGGTGGTGGGGTGATCGTCGGCGACACCGTGATCACGCAGCCGACGGCGGGGACGTTCGTCGGGCTTTCGGCGACCTGCACGCATGCGGGGTGCAAGGTGACGTCGGTGAAGGACGGGGTGATCGTGTGCCCGTGTCACGGGAGCCGGTTCGAGCTGGACGGGGCGGTGCGTGGCGGGCCCGCACGCAACCCATTGCCTACGAAACCGGTTCGGGTCGAAGGGGATTCGATCGTTTCGGGGTAGCGGTAGCGCCGGGCTCCTGACCGGAGCCCGGCGGGTGCGCTCAGCTCGCGTTCATCATCTCGGCCATGCGCCGGTCCATTTCCTCCGGCGACACGTCCTCGATGTGGGTGGCCACGGTCCAGCGGTGACCCCACGGGTCCTCGAAGGAGCCGGTGCGGTCACCGTAGAACTGGTCGGCCATCGGGGTGATCTGCGAGGCGCCCGCTTCGAGGGCGGCGGCGAAGACGGCGTCGGCGTCGGGGACGTAGACCATCAGGTTCACCGGCGAGCCGCCGATGGACTTCGGGTCGACGAAGCCGATGTCGGGAACAGGGTCGCCGACCATCAGGACGGAATCGCCGATCAGCAGTTCGCTGTGCACGATCGTGCCGTCGGGACCTGGCATGCGCATGCGTTCGGTGGCGCCGAGGACGGAAATGTAGAAAGCGAGCGCGTCGGCGGCTCCCGCACAGGCGATGCCGGGACAGATTGCCGGATAACCAGCGGGAATAGGTGACACATCGGACATCGGATACCTCCGGGTCGACGGTGTTGCTCGGATGCCGTCGAGCCTATTCCTCTGTCGCCCACACCGGAACCCTGGTAGAACTTGTTTCAGTTTTGACTATCCAGGAGGGCCGGGGCGTGCGGTACGGGATCGTGTTGTTCACCAGTGACCGGGGCATTACGCCCGCCGACGCGGCCTCGGCCGCCGAACAGGCGGGTTTCGACGCCTTCTACGTGCCCGAGCACACCCATATCCCGGTGGTCCGGGCCGCGGCACATCCGCAGACCGGCGACTCCTCGCTCCCCGACGACCGCTATCTGCGCACCCTCGACCCGTGGGTCGCCCTGGCCACCGCCGCCGCGGTCACCAGCCGGATCACCCTGTCGACGGCGGTGGCGCTGCCCGCCGAGCACCACCCGATCACCCTTGCCAAGTCCATCGCCTCGCTCGATCACCTCAGCGGCGGCCGGGTGGAACTCGGTGTCGGCTTCGGCTGGAACACCGACGAGCTCGCCCACCACGGCGTGCCGGCCAACAAGCGCCGCACGGTGCTGCGCGAACATCTCGACGCCATGCGGACGCTGTGGTCGAACGAGGAGGCCGAGTTCGACGGCGACTTCGTGAAGTTCGGGCCGAGCTGGTCGTGGCCCAAGCCGGTGCGCGCGGGCGTTCCGGTGCTGCTCGGCGCGGGTGGCACGGAGAAGACCTTCACCTGGCTCGCCGCCAACGCCGACGGTTGGATCACCACGCCCACCGAAGACGACCTCGGCGCGAAAATTGAACTGCTGCAGCGTGTCTGGAAGGAAGCCGAACGCGAGGGCAGCCCGCGTGTGATCGCGCTCGCGGGCAAGCACAATGCCGAACAGCTGGCTCGGTGGGCCGATCTCGGTGTCACGGAGGTTGTTTTCGGACTGCCGGACCGGGACGCTGCCGAGGTGACCGGCTACATCGCGCATCTCGGCGGAAAGCTCGGCCTGCTCGGCTGACGAGGCGGGCCCACTCCGGCCGCGCCTGTCACACCCTGCGGCCCGCCGCTCCGGCCGCGCCAGTAGCTCGTGCAGCCCCTCCGGCCGCGCCGGTGGCTCGTGCTGCCCCGCTCCGGCCGCCGGTTATACCTGTGCGGCTGACCGCTGCCCCGGTCACACCTGCGACGCCGATCGGCCTTTGGACGCGCCGGGTGGAGCCCGACCGGCGGTCGCCGCTCAGCCGCGCAGCTTGCGCACCTGAGCCGCCGTGAGGTCGGCCAGTACGCCGGGATCGACCTCTTCCGGAGCGGTCACAACCACCTGGACGAGAGTGTTGCCCACCTGAACGAGCGAGGTGGCCGAAGTCAGGGTCAGGCCCTCGCTCGTGGCGGTCAGGGTGAACGCCGAGCCCGCATCGCCGACAGGCGGCTGCTCCAGCGGGCCGGTCCGGTAGTCGATGCGCACGCCCGCGTCGTCACCGGTGTAGCTGGTGCAGCGGCGTGGTCTGGATTGCAGGGAGTCGAAAGCGGCGGCGAGGGCGGTGTCTGGATAGCTCGCGGCGTCGATGTCGATGGTGGCGAAGCTCGGTCCGGCGAATTGGACCGAAGCGGCGGCGGCCGAGCCGGGCCACTGCTGGGCGATCGGTGTGAGCAGCCTGCCGCAGTCGGCGGGATCGGTCGGCGCGTCGGCCGGCATCGCGGCGTCGTCGCCCGCGCTGCGCGGTGGGACCGCCGTGAAGTCGCCGGGCAGGTCGATGGCCGCGAGCAGGCCGGCGCTCAGCTGCGCCTGATCACGTACGACGAGCCCGGATCCGGGAGCCGCCGCGGCGGGCGCGGGCCAGGTCGTCGCACAGGACGCACCGCAGTCGTCGGACGTCGACGAACACGCTGCCAGTGCGGCGCAGGCCGAAGCGACCGCGACCGCGCGGGCCAGGGCCGAACGCATCATTCGGTCCAGGAAATGCGGGTCGACTGGGTCTGCACGAGCGTGCTCACGCTGCGCGGATCGTGATAGGTCTGCTGACCGCCCACCTCGATGGCACCCGAAACGGGCAGCGGCAGACCGAGATCGACGGTGATCGTGCCCGCGCCCTGCATCACGTAGTTCTGGATGTCCAGGGCGCCCGCATTGTTGGGCAGCGTCCACACGTTTCCGGTGGGGGTCTGGTTCACCTGCAGGTCGATGGTGAGCCGGTCGCCGTCGCGGCTCACCAGGGTCGCGGTGGTGACCTGATCGAGGGTGACGCCGCCGGTGATCTGCTGATGCACGGTCCACACCGCGCCCACCCCGACGGGCTCGTCGGGGAACGCCACGGACTGGTACACCGCCTGATAGAACGCTTGCTCGAGCGCGGCCCGCGCCGAGTTGGGCGTCTCGGGTGAGGGCGCCATCCGCAGTTCGGTGATGGCACCGAGATCGCTCATCGCGAGCCCGGCCTGGGAACCGTCGGCATTGGTGAACGCCTTGTTCAGCGCCGGGTCTGGGGTGGTGACGGTGCCGACCGTCAGATCCACGCCGTCGACATCGGCGCGCGCGGTCATCGGAATGGTGAGCGCGGCGGGCGAGAAGTCGCGCACCGGTTGATCGTTGACCTGCTGCTGGATGCGGTAGTCGGTGCGCAACGTCACCTCCTGGGTGGCGCCGATGCTGTAGAGGGGGCGCAGCCGGCTGCGCGGCTCGTCGCCCGGGGAGACGACGGTGGCGACCGCGGCGGTGATCGGCACGGTCACTTCCTTGCCGATACCGAGCGGCTCGAGGCCCTCGGAATCGGCGGTCGACGGCGACCGATCGGCGCACCCGGCACCGAAGGTCGCGAACCCGAGCACGAGCGCCACCAGAAACACCCCGGGGCGCGCGATGCGGGGTAAGCGAGAACTAGACAACACCGTCACAGCGATCAGGGTACGACCGCTTCCTGAGGAACTGCTGGGACTCCGGCCGGTCCGCGACGCGGCTCCGCGAACGACTAAGGAATGATGGACACGTGAGTGAAGACCGGTCAACCGACAACGCCGCAGTCCCCGCGACCGGCGACGCCGCCGCCGCGCCGGAAACCACTGCGGTGACCGAGACCGAAACCCCAGGTCGCCGCCGGTTGACAACGCTGCTGATCATCGCCGCCGTGCTGTTCGGCCTCGACCTGCTGACCAAGTGCCTCGCGGTGGCCTACATCGATCCCGACGACCCGGTGCCGATCATCGGCGACTTCGCGCGCCTGGACCTCGTGCGCAATCCGGGCGCGGCGTTCTCGATGGCGACCGGCATGACCTGGCTGCTCACCTTGATCGCGGCCGCCGTGGTGGTCGGCGTCATCCGCATCGGGCGCACTTTGCGTTCGCTGTGGTGGGCGATCGGGCTCGGCATGGTGCTCGGTGGGGCGATGGGCAACCTGGTGGACCGGATCTTCCGCTCCCCCGGCCCACTGCAGGGCCATGTCGTCGACTTCGTCGCGATCGGCTGGTGGCCGGTGTTCAATGTGGCCGACTCGGCCATCGTGTGCGGGGCGATTCTGCTGGTCGCGCTGACGATCTTCGGCTTCGAACCCGACGGCACCCGCAGCGGTCGCAAACATACCGAGAAGACCGCATGACCGAGTCGAAGCCAGGAGGCGGCGACCTGCGTAAGAACGGAGCGCCCCTCCGGCAGGCGCAGGAGGACGCAGTATGAGAGAAACCAGGACTATGCCCGTGCCCGACGGGCTCGACGGGATGCGGGTGGACGCGGGGCTCTCGCGGCTGCTCGGTCTCTCGCGCACGGCGGTCGCCGCGCTCGCCGAGGAAGGGTCGGTGCAGCTCGACGGTGTCGCCGCGGGCAAGTCCGACCGGCTCACCGCGGGTGCCTGGCTGGAAGTGATCTTCCCCGAACCCAAACGTGAACTGACCGTGGAAGCGGCCCCGGTGGAGGGGATGAAGATCCTCTACGCCGACGACGACATCGTCGCGGTGGACAAGCCGATCGGCGTCGCCGCGCACTCCGGTGTCGGCTGGACGGGCCCGACCGTGGTGGGTGGACTGGCCGCGATGGGTTACCGCATCTCGACCTCCGGCGCACACGAACGGCAGGGCATCGTGCACCGCCTCGATGTGGGCACCTCCGGCGTGATGGTCGTGGCTCAATCCGAACACGCTTACACGATGCTCAAGCGCGCCTTCAAGGAACGCACGGTCGACAAGCAATACCATGCTCTCGTGCAGGGACACCCCGATCCGAGCAGCGGTACCATCGACGCGCCGATCGGGCGTGCGCGCGGCAACGACTGGAAGTTCGCCGTCACCGGCGACGGCAGGCCGAGCATCACCCACTACGACACCATCGAGGCGTTCCAGGCGGCGAGCCTGCTCGACGTGCATCTCGAGACCGGGCGCACCCATCAGATCCGCGTGCATTTCTCCGCGATCCGTCACCCCTGCGCGGGTGACCTCACCTACGGCGCCGATCCGACGCTGGCCAAGCGCCTCGGGTTGGAACGGCAGTGGCTGCACGCGCGTCAGCTGGGTTTCCATCACCCGGCCGACGGGCGCTGGCTCGAGATCACCAGCGAGTATCCCGCCGACCTGGCGGGCGCCCTGGACGTATTACGCAATGCCTGACGACCCGCGGTCGTCCGAACCGGCGTCGACGACGGCGCCGGACGACCGCGGGGATCTCGTCGCGCCGACCGTCCCGCCCGAAGAAGTAGCGGGCGTGGACGATTCGACCGGTCTGTCGGGGCGGTCGAAGGTGGTGCTCGGCGCGGCGGCGGTGCTGGCCGTGGTGCTGCTGATCGTGGCGTTCACCCGTCCGCACGCGGCGGGTCATGTGGCGACCGATCGGCTCGGGCCCGCCCAGGGTGAGCAGGTCGACGACTACCTCGCCGACGCTCGAGCCTCACTCGAAGGCACTGATGCCGATCCGCGCTGGGCGCTCGTGTCGTTCACCGAATACCAGACGCCACAACAGCTTCCGGGCATCGCCGACGGGTTGCGGATCTCCGGGGTGATCCAGCACGTGCCGATCGATCGGGTGCAGACGCCGGTCGTCACCGTCGCCACGCCCGCCGGTGACGAACCCGCCGTGCGCTCGGGCGAGGCGGCGGCGGGGCTGCTCGAATCGCAGCAGATCCGGGACGGGCGCGGCGCGGCAGTGGTGCGGGTCAGCGCCGCTCGGCTGCGGGCCGGATGCGCGTGCACGGCCGGGATCGTCGTGCGCGGCACCCTGCCCCAACTCCGTGATCTCGCCGACAGGCCGGGAGTACGTGCGGTGCAAGCACTTCCGGCCGACGCCGTCGCCGGGCGCTTCGCGGTGAGCCCGCTGCTGCCGGGGAACACCGGGACGATCACCCCTACCCCCGACGACGGTCCCGTTCCCGCCGAGTAGGGCGCACACGTTGTGCCCGCTCAGCACCTGACTCGATCGGCGCGCAGCTCCATCACGGCCTCAGTCCGGCAGGGTGACGACTCCGTCGAGATACCGTCTGCATCGCCCCAGGAGCAGGACCCGGTTGTCGGCCAGTTCGCCACGCAAGGTCCCGCCACGGCGGGACAGTTGGCGGGCGGTGAGGGTGGAGCGTCCGAGTTCGCGGGCCCACAGGGGAACCAACTGTGCGTGGGCCGAGCCGGTGACCGGGTCTTCCGGAACGCCGACGCCGGGGCCGAAGAAGCGGGAGACGAAGTCGCTCGAGCGACCGGGAGCGGTGAGGACCGCACCGCGTGGCAGCTGCGGGAAGGCACCGAAATCTGGTGTGGCCGAACGTACTTCGTCTTCGTCGGCGACCACGATGATCTCGTCTTGACCGGTGTAGGCGCGCACGGCCGTGACACCGAGCGCCGCGACCAGGACGGGATCAGGATCCACCTGGACCGAGGCGAGGGCGGGCAGGTTCAGGACGTATTCGTCGTCGTCGGTGCGGTCGACGTGCAACCAACCGGAACGGGTGTAGAAGCTGACGCGGTCGTGTTCGGGGTGGATGTCGGAGATGATCTGAGCGGCCGAGGCGAGGGTGGCGTGCCCGCACATGTCCACCTCGACCGCCGGGGTGAACCAGCGCAGGTGGAACGCGGGCCACTCACCGGGCGGGCCGCCAGCCTCCGGGGGTAATTGGGAGGTATAGAACGCCGTCTCGGCGAGGTTGTTCTCCTCGGCGAGCTGTTGCAGCAATGTGTCCGGCAGCCAGGTGGGCAACGGCATGACCGCGGCCGGGTTGCCCGAGAACGGCGCGTCGGCGAAAGCGTCGATCTGGTGCAGCAATACCTCCATAACCGGCAAAGGTACTCCAACACCGAAACTTCGCCCGGCACAAGGGTTCTCGAGGCGCGCCCGGTCCCGGTCACGCCCCCTGCGCGCCGACCGGCGGGACGAGCTTGCCCGCGTTGCCGGCCAGTCGCGCCTGCACCCACCAGGCCAGTTCCACCAGCACGATGCCGATCACACCACACACCACCGCGGCCAGGGTGAGCCTCGGATTCGACGGGTCGAGCTTGAAGAACTCGCGCGTGAACGGAATCGTGAACAGCGCGACATAGGCCAGCACCGACACCGCGATCAGCACCACCTTCCACCACACGTACGGGCGCGCGACCAGCGCGAGCACCCACACCGCGATCATGATGAGCGTGATCAGCGCGGTGGTCCCGGCCTGCACCCGCTGCGTCTCCGAGGCCTCGGGGCCCGCGTACGCGATCAGGTAGGCCACGAACGTGGCGACACCGATCACCACACCCGATGGCACCGCCAGCCGCATCACCCGGCCGACGAACCCGGTGCGAGCCCGCTCGTTGTTGGGCGCGAGCGACAGCACGAACGCCGGGATGCCGATGGTGAACCAGGCCGCGATGGTCACGTGGCGCGGCAGGAACGGATAACCGATGGGGTCGTAGCCGAAGATCTGCGAACCCACACCCGCCAGGCCGACCAGGAACGCCAGCAGCACCGAGTACACGGTCTTGGTGAGGAACAGATTCGACACCCGCTCGATATTGCCGATGACGCGTCGACCCTCCCCCACCACGTACGGCAGGGTCGCGAACTTGTTGTCCAGCAACACGATCTGGGCCACCGCGCGGGTGGCCGGGCTGCCCGTGCCCATGGCGACACCGATGTCGGCGTCCTTGAGGGCGAGTACGTCGTTGACGCCGTCACCGGTCATGGCGACGGTGTGGCCGCGCGACTGCAGGGCGCCGACCATGGCCCGTTTCTGGTCGGGGCGTACGCGGCCGAAGGTGGATTTCCCGTCGAGCACGTCGGCGAGTTCTTCCCTGTCCTCGGGCAGGGTGCGCGCGTCGACGGGATCGGATCCACCGGGCAGGTCGAGCGAGGCGGCGACCGCGCCGACCGAGACGGCGTTGTCGCCGGAGATCACCTTGATCGAGACGTGCTGGCTCGCGAAGTATTCGAGGGTGTCCTTGGCGTCGGGGCGCACCTTCTGTTCGAGCACGACGAGGGCGGCGGGCTCCACCCGGCCCGGCGCGTCGGGGGCGTCGACCGGGCGGTCACCGCGCGCGAGCAACAGCACCCGCAGGCCCTGCGAACCGACCTGTTCGGCGTGCGCGGCGGTCTCGGAGGTGGGGTCGAGCAGCACGTCGGGTGCGCCGAGGAGCCAATCACCGTGGGCGCCATAGGAAATGCCGCTCCACTTCTTGGCCGAGGAGAACGGGGCGACGGCCGTGCCGGTCCAGTCCGGGCGGTCGGGCAGCGCCTCGCCGATGGCCTGCACACTGGCGTTCGGACGTGGATCGTCTGCCGCCAGCGCGGCGAGCACCTGACGTACGCTCGCCTCGTCGAAGGAACCGAGCGGTTCGACGCGGGCCAGGCGCATGCCGTTCTCGGTGAGGGTGCCGGTCTTGTCCGCGCACACCACGTCGACACGGGCCAGGCCCTCGATGGCGGGCAGCTCCTGCACCAGGCAGTTGCGTTTACCGAGGCGGACCACACCGACCGCGAAGGCGATGGAGGTCATCAGAACCAGGCCCTCGGGGACCATCGGTACCAGGGCCGCGACCATGCCGGTGACCGCCGGCCGCCACGACTCGCCGCTGGAGACGAGCTGGTTGTAGATGCTGAGCAGGCCGGCCGGAATGAGCAGGTAGGTGATGAATTTCAGGATCTTGTCGATACCCGAGCGCAGTTCCGAGTGCACCAGGGTGAACTTGCTGGCTTCTTCGGCCAGCTTGGCGGCGTAGGCGTCCTTGCCGACCTTCGTCGCGCGGTAGGCGCCCGAACCCGACACCACGAAACTGCCCGACATCACCGGCGCGCCGACACCCTTGTCGATGGGATCGGCCTCGCCGGTGAGCAGCGACTCGTCCACCTCGAGGGCGGCGGCCTCGGTCACCTCACCGTCGACGACGATCGGGTCGCCGGGGCCGAGCTCGATCAGGTCGTCGAGCACCACCTCACCCGGGGCGATCTCCTTCGCGACACCGTCGCGACGCACGGTCGGCATGGCCTGGCCGACGATGGCCAGCTGGTCGAGGGTGCGTTTGGCGCGCACCTCCTGGATGATGCCGATCGCGCTGTTGGCCACGATGAGCAGCCCGAACATGCCGTCGATGATCGAACCGGTCGACAGCACGAGCAGGAACAGCACACCGAGGATGGCGTTGATGCGGGTGAACACGTTCGCGCGAACGATCTCGCCGACCGACCGGCTCGCCCGCGCGGGCACGTCGTTGGTCTGACCGTCACGGCGACGCTGTTCGACCTCTGTTGCGCTGAGCCCGGTGGCGGTCTCCCGCACGGAAATGGACATGCTCGATAGGCTACGTCAGTCGTAACATGGGATGAATGCAGCCAAGAACGTCCCCGCCCGGTGTCGTCTTCGGGACGGGGGCTTATCTGATCTGGGGACTGTTTCCGGCCTTCTTCGGGCTGCTGGCATTCGCGTCTGCCGTGGAGGTGGTGGCGCAGCGGATCATCTGGACCTTGGTCGTCGTGGTGCTGGTGTTGCTGCTCAGCGGGCGACTGCGGGAGATGCGGAAAATCGACGCGCGGACCTGGCGGCTGGCGGCGGTCGCGTCGGCGGCGATCTCGATCAACTGGGGCGTCTACGTGTTCGGGGTGATCTCCGGGAATGTGGTGGAGTGCGCGCTCGGGTACTTCATCAATCCGCTGGTGACGGTGGCGTTCGGGGTGGTGTTCTTCCGGGAACGGCTCTCCCGTGCGCAATGGGCCGCGCTCTCGCTCGGTGCGCTGGCGGTGGTCGTGCTCACCGTCGACTACGGCAGACCGCCCGTGATCGCCCTGGTGCTCGCGTGTTCGTTCGCCACCTACGGGCTGGTGAAGAAGGTGATCCGGCTCGACGCGCTGCGCGGAATCGCCGCCGAGGGGATGGTCGCCGCCCCGTTCGCGCTGGCGTTCGTGATCGTCTTGCTGGCTACCGGGCGTAGTGAGTTCACCTCCAGCCCTGCGCATTTCGGGCTGATGATGGCCACCGGGCCGGTCACCCTGATCCCGCTACTGCTGTTCGCCGTCGCCGCCCAGCGCGTCCCGCTGTCGACCATGGGCATCCTCCAGTACCTCACCCCCGCCCTCCAGATGGCCTGGGGCGTCGCGGTGATGCACGAACCGATGCCGCCCTCCCGCTGGATCGGTTTCGCCCTCATCTGGACCGCCCTGGCCGTCTTCACCACCGACGCCCTCCGCCGCGCCCACCGCAACCGTCACCCCACTCCCCAGCCCGCCGAAAGCCTGGATGCCTGACCACCACACTTTTGTGGCGCGATTTCACCCCGATGTCGGCTGCGGCGGCGGCAGCAGCAACGGCAGCAGCGCCAGTGGTGGTGTTGGACTATCAGAGCCGACCGAGCGGAGTGGCGGTACGGTCGGGTCGACTTGTTGTGATGAAAGGGGCGGATGCCGTGCGGGATTCGGGGTTTGCGGATCGGGTGGCCGGGGTGCTGGTGGGGACGGCTGCCGGGGATGCGCTGGGGGCGGGGTACGAGTTCACCAAGCCCGGGGCCGATGTGGTGATCGACATGATCGGCGGTGGGCCGTTCAACTGGGCGCCGGGTGAGTGGACCGACGACACGTCGATGGCGTTGGTGGTCGCCCAGGCCGCGGCGCAGGGGCCGGGGATCGACCTGGACGCGGTGGCCGAGGGATTCGTTCGCTGGTACGACACCGATCCGCCGGATATCGGCAACCAGACCGCGGCGGTGCTGTCGATCAGGCCGAGCTCGGCGCTGGACATGCAGGCGGCGGCGATGTCGCTCACCGGGCGGACCGGCGGGAACGGGTCGCTGATGCGCACGGCGCCGGTGGCGCTCGCCTACCTCGACGACGCCGCCGAATGCGTGGCGGCGGCCGGGCGCGTCGGCATGCTCACCCACTACGACGAGCAGGCGGTCGAAGCCTGCAAGATCTGGACGTACGCCATCCGGCACGCCGTACTGCACGCGAACTTCGACGGCGTGCGCGAATACGTCAGCGGTTCAGCGTATTCCGACTACTGGACCGCCCGCCTCGACGAGGCCGAACACGGCACCCCCGCCGACTTCCCCAATAACGGCTGGGTCGTCCACGCCCTGCAGACCGCCTGGTGGGCCATCACCACCACGGACAGCTCGTCGCCCACCCATCTCCCGCTCGCCCTCGAGGCATGCGTCCGCGCGGGCAACGACACCGACACCACCGCCGCCATCGCAGGCGGCCTCCTCGGCGCCCGCTGGGGCGCCTCCGCCGTCCCCACCCGCTGGCGCGACATCCTCCACGGCTACCCCGGCCTCACCGGCACCGATCTCCCCACCCTCGCCCACCGCATCACCACCACCTGACACCCGCGCAGACACAACCCCGCCCAGCGACGACCACATGTTCGCGCAGTTGCCCTGGGCGTCGGCGGCAACCGCGCGCATCGAGGCCGCCGCTGCCACTGGACAACCGATCACCACGCCGTGGTGGCGGGCTTCAGCCCCGAATCAATCCACCACAGCACGGCGAGCAACCCGTCTAGGCGGCACACCGGGCCTCAGCCACTGGGGACGAGCGGTCACCACGCCCCTAATGGCGGGCCTCGACCCGAATCAATCCACCACAACGTGGGGAGCAACCCTCCAGGCGGCACACGGAGCCTCAGCCGACAGGACCAGCGACACCACGCCGTAGTCGGGCGGGCTTCGCCCGAAATCCGCCACCAGCGTGGCCCTCTAGGGCATGGGCCGATTGGACGAGTGATCACCACGCCGTTGTGGCGGATTTCGGGGTGAATCCATCCACCTGAGCGTGGTGATCATGCGTCCTGGGTTACCAGGCGGTGATGACCGGGCCGGGAGTCCAGGTGCCCCACTCGGTGCGGGGGTTCACCGAGACCTCGGCGGGGGTGGCTGTGGTGTCTCGGGGAAGGTATTGCTCGAGGGAGCCCCAGTCCTTGTCCCAGTCGTTGTTCAGGTACGTGGGGAGGGTGCGGGCGGTGAAGAGGAGCTGGGTCCAGCCGAGTGGGCCGCCGCCGTCGTGGCCCTGCCAGAGGTTGGTGATGGTCGCCCCGTTGCGGTCGGGGAGGATGCGGTATTCGGGGTGGGCGGCGACGCCGTTGTGGGTGGGGAGGTGGTTCTGGCACGGGAAGTGCAGGCCCACAGCCCAATCCAGCAGCACGGGGGTGTCGCGGCCGAGCAAGGCGTTCAGCGTGGTCGTCTGGGGCATGCGCGGCGGGGTCACGGCGAGCCACTGGTCGGGGCCCAGATCCTTGTCGGCGGCGACCAGGCGGACCGCAGTGGCGTCGGCGGGGAGCTGGTCGAGCGGCACGCGCAGGTTGCGCCAGATCGGCGCGGGGCCGATGTCGATCGGCATCACCTGACCGGTCACCTGCACCGTGCCGTCGGGCGCGGCGGTGCCGTATTCGACCGTCAGATCCTGGCCGGGATGCACGATGCCGTCGGCGTCGACCGAACGGATCCGGCCGGCCACCGACACCGCGAGCAGCGGGCCGCGCGGGCCCTCGGGCAGGCGGAACCAGCCGGTGGTCAGGGCGGCGGGTTCCTGCGTGCCTGCCCGGTAGCTGCCGAGTACCGGGGTGGTGGCCGGGTCGAGGCCGAACGGGAGCTGCAGCGAACCCTGGCGTGATTCCGAACCGGCCGATGTGGTCGCGTCGCGCAGCTCGTCAGGGTCGTCGGAGACCGAATTCGCTTGGCCGGTGGTGGATTCCACCTCGTCGGAGGTGAGCACGGGAGCCACGCCGTCGGGGCGGAAACCGGTCGACTCGCCCGTCATGGTCGTGGTCATGTCACCGGCGAGCGGGGCGAGCATCGAGGCGTTGGCGTCGGTTTCGACGAGCACCTCGTCGGCCATCCCGCAGCCACTGCCGAACGCGGCGTTCAGATTCGAACTCGCCACCGAGTACGCCGGGTACTGGGCGACGGCGGCCTTGGCGAACGACGCCACCTCGAACAGCACCATCATCGCGGCGGCCACCGCGAGCACGGGCACACCGCTCAGCCGCGTCGGCTTGGCCGACGGACTCGGATGGATGTGGAACCAGGCGGCGATCAGCAGCGCGAGCCCGGTGAGTCCGGCGAACACCGTGGAGACACCGAACCCGGCGACCGACGGCGGCTTGTCCCACCACGGCACACCCCACGCCGACACGTACCAGTAGCCGTTGGCGCCGACGAAGGTCACCGCGAGCGCGAAGAACACCGCGGCGGCGAACAGTGCCCGATTACGCAGGGGCCGCAGCACCTGCGGGCTCACGGCGACCGCGGTGACGGCGGCGACGCAGGTGGCGAGGCCGGCGAACACACCGAACTGGTGCGTCCACTTGGTCGGCGAGAACATCATCAGCACCATGGCGGCGAGGGTGATGCCGAGCAAGCGCCGGGTGGGTCCGACGGCCGTGCCGGGGATGTGCCCGCCGCGCCGCAACATGGTCGCCGCGCACACGACGAGGCCGA
Organism: Nocardia sp. NPDC023733; assembly: GCF_040639775.1. NCBI lineage: Bacteria > Bacillati > Actinomycetota > Actinomycetes > Mycobacteriales > Nocardiaceae > Nocardia > Nocardia sp. NPDC023733. The sequence continues at coordinate 52,617 of NZ_JBFAAN010000008.1, forward strand.
GCAGCATCACGAACACCCCGAAGCGGCGGGTGAGCCAGCCGTCGGCGTTGATCTGCAACAGGAACTGGTAGCGCAGGAATTCGAAGAACCAGGACTCCCCCGGCCCGATCTTCTCGTGCACCGCGAACATCTCGCGCACACCGGCCAGGGTGCGGTCGGCGAAGACGACGGTGAGCACGACAACACCCGCCGCGAGGATCGGCAGCAGCTGCGACAGGTAGCCCACCGTCTTGGCCCGGCGCACGATCACCGCCGTCATGGTGCGCGCGCCGGCCACCAGCGCGCCGAGGCAGATCAGCCCCGACGGCGCACCGGTGAGGGTGAACGCGGCCACGATCACCGCCACCGCGTAGGGCAGCAACCGCCGCGTGGCGATGGCCCGCTCCACCGACACCCAGGTGACCAGAACACCGAGGGCGACAACGAATTCCGCGCGCAAGCCGTTGTTGTAGGGCAGCCAGAACGCGAGGAACACCAGCGCCGCGGTCCAGGTGACGAGCTTGCTGTGCCGCAACGCGATACCCAGGCGCGGCAGCACTTCACGGCTGATCAACCACCAGGTGAGCACACCGGCGAGCAGCGCGGGCAGGCGGACGAGCGGGCTGACGGTGGAGATGTGGGTGAGCCAGCCGATGATGTCGGTGTAGGGGGTGTAGAACGGGCCCTCGTCGACGCTGAACCAGCGGTAGTAGTTCGACATGTTGCCCGAACTGCGTGCGCCCCTTGCCATCCCGAGGATGTAGCCGTCGTCGGAGGTGTTGGCGCCGATGAAATGCCAGACGCCGAGCACCGCGAACACCAGCCAGTCGACCGGGCGCAGCCGCCACCAGCGCTGCGGCAGGAACCGGCGCGCCGACCGGCCGTCGGCGGCGTCGAGCCGGTGCAGCGCGAACAGGGCGACGAGCGTCGCGAGCACGCACAGCGCGATCACCGCGAGCTTGGGCCAGGTGGGCGAGGTGATGTAGCGCGAATCGACGTCCACACGCACCGCCAGGTCGGCGGGTGCGGCACCGGTGAGCTCGCTGAACACCCCGACCACCTGTGGGCGGAGATCGCCGGCGAGGGTGGCGCCCTCCCCGAGTCCCGTTGTGGTGACCGTTGATCCGGTCGGCGACAGGGTGACGGTGAGCGCGCACGACCGGTCGAGCACCTCGGCCAGCGGCGCGGTCCACACCAGCATCGAACGCGACACCACGTCGACCCGACCGGGGCGCTCGGGAGTGTCGGCGACGACCTTCACGACGAAGCCGTATTTCTCCATGTCGGCCGATTGCCTCGGCACGGTTGACACGACCACCCCGCCGGTCGCCGCGACCGAACTCAATGCCGCACACGGCACCGTCGCCGTCAGGGCTGCGGGGGCGTAGGCCACGAGCGGTGCCTCGACCGACGCGGGCGAGCCCTGCTGCGGCCAGGACACGCTCGCGGCGTCGACGCGGACGGGAAGGAAGGGGATGGCCGCGGCGCTGAGCACCGCGATCAGCCCGGCGACGATCGCCACGACCCGCGCCCAGCCGGGCGAACCCGGTCGCACCGGCTCCGAAGCACCCTTGGGCGGATGCCCCTGCCGCACGATCGTCTCAACCACGGGGCCTGATCCTAACCGCGCGCCCGCCCGCGCCCCAGCCGCCCCGGCGTGGAGCCGTCAGCACAGCGGAATGTCAGACGCACGCGGCCGACTGCTGACCCAGATTCGTCAGCATGGTGCAGGCCCACGCCTTCTGCACCTTCCACTTACCGGCGTCGGCCACGAACGGCACGTCCACCACATTCGTCTGCCCGTTCACCGTGAAGTTCGCCTTGGCGTTCACACTGTCACCGAAGGAGGTCACCTCGGTGACCTGCACTTGGGCACCGGCGTCGCGCGCGGCGACGGCCAGGCGGTTCGGCAGCTCGGGATCGGCCTCGCCGCCCTGCACGAAGTCCAGCTTCTGTTCGTTGGGCACCGACGGGTCGAGCGCCGTGTTGAGCTGGGCATTGAGCTCCTCCACCGACGGCACCGGTGGCAGCGCGTCGTCGGTGGCGGTCGTCGTGGTCGCCTTGGCGCTGGTGGTCGTCTTGGCGGCGGGCTTGTCTTCGGTGCACGCGCTCAGCCCGAGTGCGGTGATCACGGCCAGGCCTGCGATCGCGACACGGCCGATCCTGCGGTGGGTCAACTGCTCGTCCTTCGGTTCGAGGGGCGGGCTGCCGGGCGTGGCCCGCTCAGTCGAGGCTGGCGAGCGGGTCGGCGGGCGACAGTCCCGATTCGTCGGCAGGAAAGGTACGCGCCGGGCCGGGGCCTGTCGAACTGGTCTCGAAACGCACTGTCACCACGCCGTAGCCCGCCCCCTGCACCCACCCGTGCCCGAATTCCGGATGCCGCACGTCCATACCCGAAAGCCATTGCCCCACCGGCAGTTCCACTCGTTCGGCCACCGGCTCGGGGGGCTCAACAGAATCGGTGTCGATATCGGCGGGCAGCGCCTGGTCGAGTTCGGGGAACAGCGATTCCTGGCGAACCATGGTGAGCCCGCCGTAACCGACCCCGACCAGCCGGATGGGTCCGAGTTCGGTGGGGTCGATGGCCGAACGTTGCGCGGCCGCGGCCAGCGTGCTCAGTTCGGTGGTGGCATAGGGCAGCGTGAACGAGCGGGTCACGATGCTCATGTCGGATTTCTTGAGTTTGAGGACGACGGTGCGGGCGGCGCGACCGTCGCGTTCGAGTCTGCGATGCGCCGAGGCGGCCATGGCGGTGATCGCGGTGCGCAGGTCGGCGAGGGTGACGATGTCGCGTTCGTAGGTGTTCTCGGCGCTGATCTGCTTGGCCTCGGCACGCTCGCTGACCGGCCGGTCGTCGATTCCGCGCGCCAGCCGGTGCAGCGCGGCACCGACACTGCCGCCGAGGATCGAGGCGGCCTCGACTTCCGGCAGCGCGGCGAACGCGCCGACGGTCTCGATACCGAGGCTGCGTAATCGCGATTCGGCGACCGGACCGATGCCCCACAGTTTGCGCACCGGCAACCCGGCCAGCAACGCGCCCTGCTCGGACGGCGAAATCACCCGCATCCCATCGGGTTTCGCCAGTCCGGAGCCGATCTTGGCCAGCTGTTTCCCGGTGCCCGCCCCGATGGAGGCCGTGAGACCCGTCCGCGCACGGACCAGTGCGCGCAGCATCGCGCAGTACTCCTCGACCTCGGCGACGCTCGCCCCGGCGAGCTCGACCGGTTCGGCGAACGCCTCGTCGAACGACAACGTCTCGAGCACCGGTACCCGGCTGCGCAGCGCGTCGAACACCCGCCCGCTCAGCACTGAATACACGGCCCCACGTGGCGGCACGACCACCGCCGAGACACCGACCAGCCGCCGCGCCTGATGCATGGGCATGGCCGAACGCGCACCGAACACCCGCGCCTCATAGCTGGCGCCTGCCACCACCCCGCGCTGACCGACCCCACCCACGAGCACCGGCCTGCCGCGCAGGGTCGGCCGGGTGAGCTGTTCGGCCGAGGCGAAGAAGGCGTCCATATCGATGTGCAGCACCCACCGACGTGCGGTGACCGCCGCATCGGGCCTGGCCTCGACCGGGACATGGGTGCTCACGAGCGCAATGTACGCGCCCGCACCGACAGATCCTCGACACCCGGCCGCCACCGAGGCACCGCACAGACACCTCGAAATGTGTGATGATCGGGTGATGAAGATCCGTAAGGCTGTTATCCCGGCCGCGGGAATCGGCTCCCGGCTGCTGCCCCTGACCAAGGCGACGCCGAAGGAGATGCTGCCGGTCGGCGACAAACCCGTCATCGAGCACACGGTGCGTGAGCTGGTCGCCTCCGGCATCACCGACATCACCATCGTGGTGACCAGTGGCAAGTCGCTGATCCAGGACCATTTCCGGCCGAACCCGGCGCTGGTCGCCCAATTGCGTGCCGACGGCAAGTCCGCCTACGCCGACGCCGTGGAGGAGGTGGGTGAGCTATCGCGCGAGGGCCACATCACCTACCTCGACCAGCACGGCCCGTACGGCAACGGCACCCCGGTGCTCAACGCCGCCCGGCACCTGGGCGACGAACCGATGCTGGTGCTCTGGCCCGACGACGTGTTCGTCGCCGAGGTACCGCGCGCCCAGCAGCTCATCAAGGCCTACGAGTCCACCGGCTGCCCGGTGCTGGCCCTGATGCCGATGGAGCCGGGCGAGTCGCAGCGCTACGGCGTGCCGGTGGTGCGCGAGGACCTCGACGACGGGTTGCTGCGCATCTCCGGGCTGATGGAGAAGCCGAAGCCGGAGGACGCGCCGTCGGCGTACGCGGCCATCGGCGGGTACGTGGTGACGCCGGGCATCATCGACGAACTGCAGCTGCAGACCGACAACTGGTACACCCACCGCACCGGCGAGGTGTACCTGACCGACGCGATCAACAAGTACGCCGCCGAACACGCGGTGTACGGGCAGGTGATCCAGGGCCGCTGGTACGACACCGGTAACCCGGCCGACTACCTGGTCGCCCAATTCGCTTCGGCGCTGGCCCATCCCGAGTACGGGCCGCTGCTGCGCCAGCTGGTGGACTAGCGGTTCGCCTGCGCCGCTCCCGCGCGGCGCAGGCGAACGGTCAACACCGTTTGTCCGCGAGAACGAGGTTCGTCGCGATCGTCGCGACGAATCCGAACAGCAGGCGCCGCAGAACTTTTCGCCGCACAGGTGGACTCCCCTCGTCCCGGCGACGGGTCGCCGACTGGTCGGTTACCGGGCGGCATCTCACCGATCGCGGCACGCCGCCCGTCGATCCGGCGCCGCGACGGAGGTGAACTCACTTCCGTCGCGGCCCCGTTTCCACAGGACACTCATCACGAACCGTCGCTGTCACCTCAGCGTGTTCCATGCGCACGGGCAGCAACACGACCCATTGTGCCCGAAGTGGCGCGAGAAAGTCACCAATTCAGCAACCTTTCCGCGAACTGTCCCGTCAGCCTGCGGTTTTCGACCTGAAAGTGTGTCCGGGGCCGGGCGCGGCCGACCCCGGACAGACCGATCAGGCCTTGGCGAGCGACACCTTCACCCCACCGGTGATTTCCGGGGCGTCCGCGTCGACCGCACCGAAAGTCAGTGTGGTCGCGAGGATTTCACCGGCGATCAGGTCGCGGTGGGTTTCGGCCCACTCGGCCCGGTCGGCGGGCACGTCGAGCACCACGGTGATCCGGTCCGACACGTCGAGACCCTGTGACTTGCGGGTCTCCTGCAGGTCGCGGATGAGGTCGCGGGCCCAGCCCTCGGCTTCCAGCTCCTCGGTGACCACCGAGTTCAGCACGACCAGACCGGCATTGCCGGGCAGGGCGGCCGTGGATTCGGGTTCGGCGGCGACCAGGCGCTGGGTGTACTCCTCGGGCAGCAACGTGATGCCGGCGGCGGTGACGACACCGTCGGCCGATTCCGACCACTCCCCCGCCTTCACGGCCTTGATCACCGTCTGCACCTGCTTGCCCAGGCGCGGACCGGCCGCGCGGGCGTTGACGGCCAGCTCGAAACGGCCGTGCGCGGCGACATCGGTGGTCAGATCGACCTTCTTGACATTGACCTCGTCGGCGATCAGCGCCGTGAACGGGGCGAGCCGTTCGGCGTCGGCCGCCGCGATGGTCACCTCGGCCAGCGGCAACCGCACCCGCAGGTTCTTGGCCTTGCGCAGGCTCAGCACCGTGGAACACACGGTACGCACCTCGTCCATGGCCGCCACCAGATCCGGATCGTGCGGCAGCTCGGACTCGGCCGGCCAGTCGGCCAGGTGCACCGAGCGTTCGCCGGTGAGCCCACGCCAGATCACCTCGCTGATCAGCGGCAGCAGCGGCGCGGCCAGCCGGGTGGCCACCTCGAGCACGGTGTGCAGGGTGTCCACGGCGTCGCGGTCCTCGGACCAGAAGCGCGAACGCGACCGGCGCACATACCAATTGGTGAGCGCGTCGGCGAACGAGCGCAACTCGTCGCAGGCACCGGCGATGTCGTAGGTCTCGAGCGCCTCGGTCATCACGTCGCGGGTCACCGCGAGCTTGGCCAGGATGTAGCGGTCGAGCACGTTCGGTGAATCCGTGCGCCACACACCGGGCTTCGAGGCGTAGAGCTGCAGGAAGGTCCACGCGTTCCACAACGGGCGCAGCGCGTGGCTCACGCCTTCGCGGATGCCGCGCTCGGTGACGATGAGGTTGCCGCCGCGCAGGATCGGCGAGCTCATCAGGAACCAGCGCATCGCGTCGGAACCGTCGCGGTCGAAGACCTCGTTGACGTCGGGGTAGTTGCCCTTGGACTTCGACATCTTCAGGCCGTCGTCACCGAGCACGATGCCGTGCGCGGCAACGGTTTTGAACGACGGCGAGTCGAACAGCGCGGTCGAGAGCACGTGCAGGGTGTAGAACCAGCCGCGGGTCTGCCCGTTGTACTCGACGATGAAATCGCCGGGGAAGTGACTGTCGAACCACTCCTTGTTCTCGAACGGGTAGTGCACCTGGGCGAACGGCATCGAACCCGACTCGAACCAGCAGTCGAGCACCTCGGGGACCCGGCGCATGGTCGACTTCCCGGTCGGGTCGTCGGGGTTGGGCCGGGTGAGATCGTCGATGCCGGGGCGGTGCAGGTCTTCCAGTCGCACGCCGAAGTCGCGCTCGAGTTCGTCGAGCGAACCGTAGACGTCCACGCGCGGGTGGGCCGGGTCGTCGGACACCCACACCGGGATCGGGCTGCCCCAGTAGCGATTACGGCTGATGTTCCAGTCGCGCGCGCCCTCGAGCCACTTGCCGAACTGTCCGTCGCGGATGTGTTCGGGCACCCAGGTGATGTGCTTGTTCAGCTCGACCATCCGGTCACGGAACTTGGTGACCGCGACGAACCAGGACGGGACCGCCATGTAGATCAGCGGCTGACCCGAACGCCAGCTGTGCGGGTAGGAGTGCTCGATCGTCTCGTGCCGAAGCAGTTTTCCGGCGGCCTTGAGGTCCTTGATGATGACCGGGTTGGCGTCGAACACCACCAGGCCCTCGTACGGCGGCACCATCGAGGTGAACTTGCCCGCCGGGTCGAGCGGCTGCACGATCTCGATCCCGTTGGCCGAGGCCACGTCCATGTCCTCCTCACCGAAAGCCGGTGCGAGGTGGACGATTCCGGTGCCGGAGTCGGTGGTGACGTAGTCGGCGGTGAGCACTCGGTGTGCGTTCGGATGGCCGAGGAAGAAGTCGAACGGCGGCTGGTAGGACAGCCCGGCCAGGGCGGCGCCGTCGTACTCGCCGAGCACGGCCGGTTCCTCACCGAACTCACGGGAGTAGTGCGAAACCCGTTCGGCGGCAAGCAGATAACGCTTGCCGTCGGCGGCCTGGAGATGCACGTAGCGCACGTCGGGGTGCACCGCGATCGCGAGGTTGGACGGCAGGGTCCACGGGGTGGTCGTCCAGATCAGTGCGTTGGCGCCGTCGAGCGCGGCCAGGGGGTGTTCGGCGGGGACCGACAGCACCATGTCGACGGTGACCGCCGGGTCCTGGCGCATCTTGTAGGCGTCGTCGAGGCGGGTCTCCTGGTTCGACAGCGGCGTCTGCTCGTACCAGCTGTAGGGCAGCACCCGGAAGCCCTGGTAGATCAGTCCCTTGTCGTAGAGGGACTTGAACGCCCACATCACCGACTCCATGAAGTCGAGATCGAGGGTCTTGTAGTCGTTGTCGAAGTCGACCCAGCGCGCCTGGCGGGTGACGTACTCGCGCCACTCGTTGGTGTAGCGCAGCACCGAGGACTTGCAGGCGGCGTTGAACTCGGCCAGCCCCATCGCGTCGATCTGCGATTTGTCGGTGATGCCGAGTTGCTTCTCGGCCTCGATCTCGGCGGGCAGGCCGTGGGTGTCCCAGCCGAAGCGCCGGTCGACCTTCTTGCCGCGCATGGTCTGGAAGCGCGGGATCAGGTCCTTGACGTAGCCGGTGAGCAGGTGGCCGTAGTGCGGCAGGCCGTTGGCGAAGGGCGGTCCGTCGTAGAAGACGAACTCACTGTTGCCGTCGCGGTTGTCGATGCTCGCGCGGAAGGTGTCGTCGCGGGCCCAGTAGTCGAGCACCGTGGTTTCGAGTTCCGGGAACGTCGCGCCGGAACCGGCACCGAAATCGACCCGCGGGTACGCACCACCGGTGGTTGTCTCGTCCGCCATTGCGGAATGCTCCTCGTGCCGCCGCGCCGCAGGCGCGGATCCGTGGCACGGGGACGATGCCGGCGCAGGTGCGCCGAAACCGCGGTACCACCCCGTTTGCCCGCGCCGGGAAAGCACGCGAGCCTCTCGTTGCGAGCTGTGACGGGCTCACCCGTTCGGTTCTACTGAGCGCGAGTGCGCCGTTCTTCCGAAGGCTCCCCGGTGATGGCCGGATCAACGCCGTGTGTCAGTCGATTCTAGCCGGGTTCGTCCAGCCCATTTCCGCGCGGTCAGTCCTTGCGGGCATGTCGCCCGGGCGGAACCGGGTCGTTCTCGGGTCGCCCACCGGCCAGCGCGCTCACCAGCAGGGTGCCCGCGCCGACGATACAGATCAGGATGCAGGCCCACGCCCACGCCACCGAACCGGTGGCGAGTGCCGCCACGAGCAGCGCGAATCCGATCGCGGCCAGAACGAGCGTCAAGACGAGCATGCTGACTCCCAAGCAACCGAGCAGCCCGACGAACTGGGCGTTCCCGAATCACGCGACGCGCTGCGCCGCGCGACCCGGGTTCCAGTTTACTTGGCGCCCTTGGCGAAGGAGGAGGCCGGAGCCAAACTGTTGGACGATCCGTTGGTGTCGCCCGCGAACTCGCCGCCGTCGACCGGAACGGCCGAACCACGGTTCTCCAGTTCCTCGAGCTGCGACTCCAGGTAGGACTTCAGGCGCACGCGGTACTCGCGCTCGAAGGTCTTGAGCTGCTCGATCCGGCTTTCCAGCACCGTACGCTGCTGGGTGATGGTCGCCATGATCTCCGCGTGCTGACGCTCGGCGTCGGCGGTGAGGGCCTCGGCCTTGTCCTTGGCCTGGCGGATCTGGGTCTCGGAACGGTTCTGCGCGTCGGCGAGCATCGCGTCGGACTTCTGCCGCGCGTCGGCGATCATCGCCTCGGAGCGGGTGCGGGCGTCGCCGACCAGACGCTCGGAGTTTGCCCGCGCGTTCGACAGCAGGCTCTCGGCCTCGGTCTTGGCGTCGGTGGTGAGGCGGTCGGCCATCTCCTGCGCCAGGGTGAGGACCTTCGCGGCCTGCATGTTGGCGTCGGGGCCCGAGTTGTCGCGGACGGGCGCGGCCACCGGCATCGGCGCGGGCGGCGCCGCCGGGACCGGCGCCGGAATAGGTTCTGGGGCCGGCGGCGGTGCCTGTTGGACCGGGGCCTTCACGGCGGCGACCGGGGCCGACCCGCGATTCTTCTTCGCGTCGGCTAGCTCGGTGTCGAGCTCGGCGACCCGCTGACGCAGGTCGGCGTTCTCCTCGATCAGGCGCGAAAGCTCCTGCTCGACGAGATCCAGGAAGGCATCGACCTCGTCCTCGTTGTAGCCGCGCTTACCGATCGGCGGTTTGCTGAACGCGACGTTGTGCACATCGGCGGGAGTCAGCGGCATCGAAGGATCCCTTCACGCGGTCTTTGGAGAACTAGCAAGCGGTCTTCTCGACTCATTGTGTCACACGGAGGTCACGGGCTGCCCGAGCCTACCCACGATGGACATCAGGATGAACACGACGAAGAGCAGAACCATAATCGACAGATCGAGCCGAATACCGCCCAGATTCACGGGAGGTATCAAGCGTCTCAACAGTTTCACCGGCGGATCGGTGACGGTGAAGATGAACTCCAACACGATCACCACCACGCCGGTCGGGCGCCAGTCACGCGCGAAACTGCGGATGAACTCCACGATCACCCGGCTGATCAACAACAGCCAGAAGATGAAAAGCACGAGGTACAGAACCGCGAACAGGGCCACGGGTTCACTCTGCCGCAAAATCGGCGACGTGCAAAATGGCCGCGCCGCGCAATGCGCGGGCGGCCATCACGGCAGTTGGTGAATTGTCACTATTTCTGGTTGTAGAAGCCGTTTTCGGCGATCCGACGACGCTCTTCGGCCGATACGTCGACATCGGCCGGTGAGAGCAGGAACACCTTCGTGGCCACCTTGTCGAACGAGCCACGCAGCGCGAACGCCAGCCCGGCCGCGAAATCGACCAGCCGCTTGGCATCGGCGTTGCTCAGGTCGACCAAGTCCATGATGACCGGGTTTCCCTCGCGGAAACGCTCACCGATGATCCTGGCCTCGCTGTAATCGCGCGGACGCAGCGTGGTGATCTTGGACAAGGGACCTCCGTCCTCGAAGATCCCGGGCCGCCGCACGGGCGCGGGCTCGGGGCGCAAGCGCTCCTCCAACCTGCGCTCCTCGGCGTCGGGATCGACCGCGAGCGCGCCACGGGTCGAGCCGCGCATCCCCGGCGCGACCCCGCCCGCCCGGAACGCACGGCCCGACGAGGGCGCCGTCTCGATCCTGGTCGGGCGTCGCGGCGGATCGTAGCGATCCTCGGCGTAGGCGTCGTCGACGTAGTCGTCGCGACGCGCCTGATAAGCCGGCTTGTAGGCAGGCTGGGGGAAGTCGTCGGCTTCGTCGCCGAAACGTTCGGAGCCGTAACGATCTTCGGCGTAGCGGTCGTAGCTGCGCGGGCGAGTACGGCCGGCGCGCTCCTCAGGGCCGCGCGAGGCGTGATCGTCGACGTAGTCGTCTTCGTACTCATCGAGCGGAACCATGCCGAAGTACGCCTTGAACTTGTGCAGCGTGCTCATCCTGGACGACCTTCCTTCGGCCCCGGTGGCGGCCGGGTGTTGAAGTTCTTGCTCAGCGCCTCGTCGGCCAATCGTATGTGTCGAATGTGACTGATGAGGTTTCTTTGCTACGCCGAGGTTATCGGTCGGGCGCCCATCAAGGCGGTACCGACACGCACACACGTCGAACCGTGTTCGACCGCGATCTCCAAATCACCCGACATACCTGCAGAAAGTTCGGTGGCATCGGCGTGTTGCGAGAGCAGCGAAGTGTGCAAAGTCGCAAGCTTCGCAAAGGACGCATGAATGTCGGCGTCAAGGGGTGGAATCGCCATCAGACCGGCCAGATGCAGTCCGGGGGCCTTCGCTACCAGGTCGGCCAGGGCGGGCAGATCGGCCGGTTCGACACCCCCGCGTCCGGGGTCGGCGTCCAGGCTCACCTGCAGCAGCACACGCAGGGGCGCGGTACGCTCGCCGGCTGCCTGTGCGTCGGTCACCGCCCGGTCCAGCGCGTTTGCCAGCCGTTCGCTGTCGACCGAGTGCACGGTGTGTGCCCATCGGGCCACGGCGCGGGCCTTGTTGCGCTGCAAGCGGCCGATCATGTGCCACTCGACGTCGTCGTAGGCCAGCTCGGCGACCTTGGCCGAGGCCTCCTGTTCGCGTGACTCGCCGAACTCGCGCCTGCCGAGGCGGTAGAGGATGTCGACATCGGCAGCCGGGAAGAATTTCGTCACCGGCAGCAGCCGCACCGAGCCGGCCGGGCGACCCGCGGCGGCCACGGCGGCGTCGAGACGCGTGAGCAGCCCGTCCAGGCGGGTCGAGAGTTCGCTCGCGCGATCGGTGCCGGTCGAGGTCTCCTGGGTCATGCGGCCTCCCCTCGCCGGGTGGTGTGCTGTGGGCTCATGCGGTCGCGTCCATCCAGATCACACCCGCGATGCGGCCGGTCGGGGCGCCGCGGCGGTGGCTGAACAGGGTTTTGTCCTCGATGGTGCAGCGCGGGTCGAGGGCGATGCCGCCGACGCCCGCCTCGGTGAGCTGCCTGCTGATGCCCGCACGCAGGTCGAGGCCGGGGGTCTTGCGGACCGTGGTGGTTGCGCTGCCGGGCAGGTGGGCCTCCACGTCGGCGCGCATGGCGGCCGGCACCTCGTACTGACGGCCCGACGCGGCGGGCCCGAGGAAGGCGCCGATGCGCTCCACCCGGGCGCCGACGGAGACCATCGCCTCGAGTACTCGTGGCACGATGCCGATTCTGGCGCCGATGCGGCCCGCGTGCACCGCCGCGATCACGCCTGCCTCGTCGTCGGACAGCAGGATCGGCACGCAGTCGGCGGTGAGGACGACCAGGGCGAGGCCGGGCACCGTGGTGACGAGCGCGTCGGTCACCGGGACCGGTTCGGCACGCGGCCCGTCGACGATCTCGACATTGCGGCCGTGCACCTGCTCCATCCACACCAGCCGGTCGGGGGTGAGCCCGATGCCCTCGGCCAGGCGGATCCTGTTGCGGCGCACGGCCTCCGGATCGTCACCGACGTGATCGCCCAGGTTGAACGAGTCGTACGGGGCGACGGAGAAGCCACCGGCGCGGGTGGTGGTCACCCGGCGAACGGTCACGGTGGGGGGTGCGGAAGTCATGGTTCGAGGGTAGTGCGGTCGGCGGGTCGATCGGTGCGCGCGTGGGGTGACATCGGAAACCCGGCGCGGGTCCCGGCGACCCCGGGCTGAGCCGGAGACGCGAAAGCGCCCGAACTCACCGGGGAGTTCGGGCGCTGTTGTCCGTGCCTAGCGGCGCATGAAGATCGGCACCTCGATGTCGTCGTCATCGTCGCCGTCGTCGCGCGGTTCGGGGTTGTTGACGCGGTTGAGCGCCTGCTCGGTGACCCGCTGACGCTCCGACTCCCGGTACCGCTCGGTGTCGCGGTAGTTGGGCGCCGCCGCCCGTCCGCTCGACATACCCGCGGTGGCGGGCTCGGTGGGCCGGGCCGGGGCCTCCGTGCTGCGGCTCTGCCCCACCTCGCCCGCACGACCGGAGCCGATCGGGTTCGACGAGGACCGGCCGGTCTGCATGGTGTTCTCGACCGCGCGCCGCGAGGGGCCGCCGCCGTCGAAACCGGCGGCGATCACGGTGACGCGCACTTCGTCGCCGAGCGAATCGTCGATGACCGTACCGAAGATGATGTTGGCCTCGATGTGGGCGGCCTCCTGCACCAGCGAGGCGGCCTCGTTGATCTCGAACAGACCGAGATCGGAACCGCCCGCGATCGAGAGCAGCACGCCGTGCGCACCGTCCATCGATGCCTCGAGCAGTGGCGAATTGATCGCCGTCTCGGCAGCTTTCACCGACCGGCCCTCACCGCGCGCCGAGCCGATGCCCATGAGCGCCGAACCGGCACCCGACATCACACTCTTCACGTCGGCGAAGTCGACATTGATCAGGCCTGGGGTGGTGATCAGGTCGGTAATACCCTGAACACCGTTGAGCAGAACTTCGTCTGCCGACCGGAAGGCATCCATCAGACTCACCGCCGCGTCGCCCAGCTGCAGCAGCCGGTCGTTCGGAATGACGATGAGGGTGTCGCACGACTCGCGAAGCAGGTTGATGCCCACTTCGGCCTGGTTCCCACGCCGTTTTCCTTCGAAGGAGAACGGCCGGGTCACGACGCCTATAGTCAGCGCGCCCAGCTTGCGAGCGATGCTGGCGACGACAGGGGCGCCACCGGTTCCGGTACCACCGCCTTCGCCTGCGGTGACGAAGACCATGTCGGCGCCCTTGAGCACCTCTTCGATCTCGTCCTTGTGGTCTTCGGCCGCTTTGCGACCGACTTCCGGATCGGCTCCGGCGCCAAGTCCTCGGGTGAGTTCACGGCCGACATCGAGCTTCACATCGGCGTCGCTCATCAGCAGGGCCTGTGCGTCGGTATTGACCGCGATGAACTCGACTCCCTTGAGTCCCTGTTCGATCATCCGGTTGACGGCGTTCACGCCGCCGCCGCCGATACCGACGACCTTGATCACGGCAAGGTAGTTGTGCGGGGGCGTCATGGGCTCTCGCCTTCCTTCGATCTAAAACCCTCAACCTCAACCATAGGGTTGGCGTTATGTCAAGTATCCGACTGCTGCGGAACGCTATTCGCAGCCACCGCGATCCCGGCGCAGGCGCGCCGAAGTTTCGCTCACTTTACCGTGACCAGATTCGGACTCGAAACGTCGAACACGGTGCCTTCCCGGGTGAGCAGCGGCATTACGACGGCAGCTTTGCGCTCCCCGTCGCCCGTGCCGCCCCACACTACCTTTCTTCCGTCGCGCAGGTTGAGCGAGACATCCGAAATGGACCGTGCGACAACCTCACCCACCTGCACCGACAACGCGGGCGGCAGCGTGACCAGCACGGCGACGGCGGCGCGGGCCCCATCCGGCCCCGACATCGAGCCCTCGGTGACCAATTTCGGCACGCCGATCGGCGGTGCGGGCTCGATCGCGAATTCCACACTCTCGGCGTCGATCAGGTGCGCGCCGTCGGGAGCGTCGATGTACACCACCGGAGTTCGCTCCACGACCGTCACCAGCACCGTCGACGGAAAATTCCGCTGCACCCGGACCGAGCGCACCGTGGGGATCGCCGCCACGCGGCGGGCGATCTCGGTGGTGTCGATGCGCAACATCGAACGCCCGTCCGGGATCTCGAGCCGCTCGCGTACCTGTTCCTCGGGCACGACAGTCAGGCCGTCGATCCGCACGGTCCGTACCGACAACGCCGGGGTGAACCACGCGAGCACCGCGAGCACGGTGACGACGACCAGCCCGACCGCCGTCCAGAGCCGGTAGCCGTGCCACCCGCGCGCGGCGGGCATCGGCAATCTCACCGGCCGCCCTGCTGCGGACGGGCCCGCAATCCGTCGAGGATCTGGTTGCCCAGCATGGTGACATCGCCCGCGCCCATGGTGATCACGACATCACCGGGCTGCGCGAGCGCGGCGACCTGACGGCCGACCTTCGACATATCGGGTTGATAGTGCACGGGTTTGGTCACCGACTGGGCCACCAGCGCACCGTTCACACCGGGCAGCGGTTCCTCGCGCGCGCCGTAGACGTCGAGCACGACCACTTCGTCGGCCAGGCTCAGCGCGGTGCCGAACTCGGCCGCGAAAGTGGCGGTGCGGCTGTAGAGATGCGGCTGGAAGACCACGATCACCCGGCCGCGTTCGATGCGCGCTCCGTCGCGCGCCTCCTGCGCGACGAGCTGCGCGGCGGCCTCGAGCACGGCCCGCACCTCGGTGGGATGGTGGGCGTAGTCGTCGAAGACGCGCACACCGTTCTCGCGACCGGTGAACTGGAACCGGCGGTGCACGCCACCGAAACCTTCCAGGCCCTGCACGATCTCGTCGATGTCGGCACCGGTCGCCCGGGCCGCGAGCAGCGCGGCGAGGGCATTGAGGGCCATGTGCCTGCCGGGCACCGACAGGCGGACCGTGCGTGGCGTCGTCTCGCCGCCGAGCTGGAATTCGACGATGCCGCCGACATCGCGCGGCTGCCAATCGAGCAGCCGGGCACCGACGGGCACGGGTGCGTCGGCCAGGTCGCCGGAGCCGTAGCCGAGCACCTGCACACCGCGTTCGGTGAGCCGGGGGGCGACCCGTTCGGCCAGGGCGAGCGAACCGGGATCGTCGAGGCAGACCACCAGCAGGCCGCCGGGGGCGAGCCGGTCGGCGAAGTCGTCGAAGACCTGGATGTAGGCCTCGTCGGTGCCGAAGTAGTCGAGGTGGTCGGATTCGATATTGGTGACCACGGCGACGTCTGGGTCGTACTGCAGCAGCGAACCGTCGGATTCGTCGGCCTCGGCGGCGAAGATGTCACCGCTGCCGTGGTGGGCGTTGGTGCCCGCCTCATTGAGTTCGCCACCGACCGCGAACGAGGGGTCGGCGCCGCAGTGCTGCAGCGACACGATCAGCATCGAGGTGGTGGAGGTCTTGCCGTGGGTGCCCGAGACGAGCAGGGTCTTGTGCCCGCGCATCAGGGCGGCGAGCACGGTGGGACGCATCAGCACGGGAATGTCGCGCCGGTTCGCTTCGACCAGTTCGGGATTGGTCTTCGGAATGGCGGCGTAGGTGGTGACGACAACGGTCGGACCGCCGGGCAGCAGGTCGAGCGCGTCGGCGTCGTGCCCGATGCGCACCTGCGCGCCGCGGGCCCGCAGCGACAGCACGCCGCGGCTCTCCCTGGCATCGGATCCCGACACCGCGCCGCCACGCGCCAACAGGATTCGCGCGATACCGGACATTCCCGCACCGCCGATCCCGACCATGTGCACCCGCGCGAGTTCGGCGGGCAATGCCGAACCCACGGGCTCGCCCGCGGCATTCACCGCGGTGCCCGTGCTCGGACGGTCCGGCTGGTCACGCTCGGCTTCCGCCTCCGGCCGCTGACCGCTCATCGGGCGAGCCCGGCGACGATGCGTGCCACGGTGTCGGCGGCGTCGCGGTGACCGGCGCCTGCGGCGGCGCGGCTCATCTCGGCGAGTCGGGCGGGGTCGAGCAGCAGCGGAATCACCTCGTCCATCACGAATTTCGGGGTCAGCTCGGCGTCGGGGACAATTCTGCCACCCCCCTTGGTCACCACGGGGCGCGCGTTGAACTCCTGCTCGCCGTTGCCGTGCGGCAGGGGCACGTAGAACGCGGGCAGCCCGACCGCCGAGACCTCGGCGACGGTCATGGCGCCGGAGCGGCAGACCACCGCGTCGGCGGCGGCGTAGGCCAGGTCCATCCGCGACAGGTACGGCACCGCCACGTACGGTGCGGGCGCGTCGTCGGCACTCACCTCGACGCTGTTCTTGGGGCCGTGCGCGTGCAGCACCGAGATCCCGGCGGCCGCCAATTGCGGTGCGGCGCCGGAGATCGCCTCGTTGAGGCTGCGCGCGCCCTGTGAACCGCCGAAGACCAGCAGAACCGGGCCCTCGGCCGGCAGACCGAAGTGCGCACGGGCCTGCGCGCGCAGCGCGGGACGGTCGAGTTCGGTGATGGCGGCGCGCACCGGGATGCCGACGACCTCGGCCCCGGCCAGGCCGGAGTCGGGAACGGCGGCAAGCACTTTGGTGGCCAGTTTGGCGCCGACCTTGTTCGCGATGCCCGCCTTGGCATTGGCCTCGTGCACGACGACCGGAATCCGGCGCTGCCTGCCGATACCGCGCGCGGCGAGGTAGGCGGGCAGGGCGACATAGCCGCCGAAGCCGATGACGACATCGGCCTGCACCCGGTCGATCACCGCGCGGGTGGCGCGCACCGAGGAGAACACCCGCCCGGGCAGGCGAAGCAGGTCGGCCGACGGCTTGCGGGGCAACGGAACCGGCGGGATCAGCTCTAGCGGGTACCCACGGTCGGGCACCAGTTTCGTCTCGAGTCCGCGCTCGGTGCCGAGTGCTGTCACCCGGATCGAATCGTCGAGTCTGCGCAAGGCGTCGGCCACCGCCAGCGCGGGTTCGATGTGGCCTGCGGTTCCCCCGCCTGCGACGATCACCGACAACCCGGATCGCGGGCTACTCACTTGGATCTACCTCGTTCTCTAGCGTGTGGCATCGGATAGGTCGGTTCCCATGCTCTGGTCGACCGTAGCGAACTGGTGCCGCGGCTTTCCGGCGCGCGTCGTCTGCGCGGGGCATCGGGTTGGCGGCGTGGGGCCTGACGTGGGCGTTCGGCTTTCGCGCGCGGCGCGGGCTTGCGCGGCGCCGGGGTGTACACCTCGGGCACGGGAAGCCGCAGCAGCCTGCTGAGCCTGCCGTCCTGGCCCGCTTTGAGCGCCGCGACGGCCTCGGGCTCGTGCCTGGCCGCGCTGGCGATGATGCCGAACATGAACAGCGTGATCGCCAGCGACGAACCACCGGCCGATACCAGCGGCAGCTGCAGACCGGTCACCGGCAGCAGGCCGACGACGTAGCCGATATTGATCAGGGCCTGCGCGGTGATCCAGGTGGTCGCGGTGGCGGTGAGCAGCCGAAGGAACGGGTCGACCGAGCGCAGCGCGATGCGGATGCCGGTGTAGACGAACATCGCCAGCAGGGCGAGCACCGCCATGCAGCCGAGGAAGCCGAGTTCCTCGCCGATGATGGCGAAGATGAAGTCGTTGTGCGAGTTGGGCAGATAGCTCCACTTGGCGCGGCTCTGCCCGAGTCCGCGGCCGAGGATGCCGCCGTCGGCCAGCGAGTACTTGGCCTGGCGGGCCTGGTAATTGGCGCCCTGGGGATCGTCACCGGGATTGAAGAACGCGCGCACCCGGTCGGACCGGTACCCGGCCGACAGCGCGAGCACCGACGCGACGACCAAGCCGCTGACCATGATCCCGACGAACAACCGCACCGGCAGCCCACCGAACCACAGCAGCGCCATCAGCACGATGCCCAGCGCGATCGTGGTCGACAGGTTCGGCTCGAGCACCACGAGCAGACACACCAGCAGGCCGGCGGGCACCAGCGGTACCAGGATGTCCTTGAGGTGTGCCCCGCGCCGCGACGCGAGCAGATGCGCGCCCCACACCACCAGCGTCACCTTGACGACCTCGGACGGCTGGATCGAGATTGGTCCGATGTCGAACCAGCGCCGCGCGCCACCGTGCACCGCACCGATGCCCGGAATGAGCACGAGCACCAGGGCGATCACCGAGATGCTGAACGCCGGGAAAGACCACTGCCGCAGGACCCGCAACGGCAACCGCAACGCGATGTAGAACGCGACGGCGCCCAGCCCGGCGAACATGGCCTGCTGGATGAACAGCGAATACGCCGATCCACCACCGGCATAGGCTTCGACGCTCGACGCCGAGAGCACCATCACCAGGCCGAGCACCGTGAGCAGCGTGGCGATGGTGACGATGAGGTGGAACGAGGCGAGCGGACGGGCCAGCCATGCGCCGAAACGCTCCCCCGCCCATCCCGGCTGCGGGGCGATCCGTTTCCGGCGCCCCCCGGTCTGGGTGGTCTGGCCCGTCGATGTCATAGCGCCCGCCCGATGTCACCGTCTTCCAGTGCCGTGACCGCGTCGACGAAGCAGCGTCCGCGGTGGGTGTAGTCGTCGTACATGTCCAGGGACGCGGCCGCGGGTGCCAGCAGCACGGTGTCTCCCGCCCGGGCCATGCCCGCCGCGGCACGCACGGCGCGGCCCATCACCGCTTCGGCACGCTGCGATCTCGACGACTCCATGTCTGCATCGTCTCCCGCGTCCAGTGCGATGACCGGGACTTCGGGCGCGTGTCGCGCCAATGCGGCGGCGATCACCGGCGCGTCGGCTCCGAACAGGACCGCGCCGACGAGCCGGTCGGCGACCTCTTCGACGAGGTCGTCGATGGTGGCGCCCTTGAGCAGACCACCGGCGACCCACACCACGTGCGGGTGCGCGAGGATCGATGCGCGCGCGGCGTGCGGGTTGGTCGCCTTGGAGTCGTCGATGAAGTCGACGCCACCCAGCTCCCGCACGAAGGCGGTGCGGTGCGGGCCGACTTTGTGTTCGGCCAGGCCCTCTTTCACGAACTGTGGTGCCACGTCGATGGCCCTGGTCAGCGCCGAGGCGGCGAGCGCGTCGGCGATGCCTGCGGGCCCCTGCGGACTGATGTCGGAGGTCTCGGCGAGGATCGCGGCCTTGGTGAAGGCGCGGTCGAGGAGTTTGCCGTCGACCACGCCGAGTTCGCCGTCGGCGGGCACGCCCACGCGGAAGCCGACCGTGCGCCGCGCCTTGGACTTGCGTGCCAGCGCACCGGCGACCGGATCGTCGAGGCCGACCACGCCGATGCGGCCGGTGAGGGCACGCGCCTTGGCGGCGGCGTAGGCGTCGAGCCCGCCGTGCCAGTCGAGGTGGTCCTCGGCGACATTGAGCACCACGCCCGCCTCGGGCCGCACCGACGGCGCCCAGTGCAGCTGGAACGACGACAATTCGACCGCGAGCACCTGCGGTCCGGGATTGCGGCGCAGCGCGTCGAGGATGGGCAGGCCGATATTGCCGCAGGCCACGCTGGCGATGCCCGCGGCGCGCAGGATCGAGTGCGTCATCTGGGTGGTCGTGGTCTTGCCGTTGGTTCCGGTGACCACCAGCCACTTGCGGACCGGGCCGTAGATGCGGGCCTGATCGACCCACCAGGCGAATTCGACGTCACCCCAGACCGGGATGCCCTCGGTGACCGCCGAGACGAGCACCGGCGAATCGGGCCGCCAGCCGGGGCTGGTGATGACGAGGGCGAACCGCGTGAGGTCGGCGTGCTCGAGTTCCACCGTGGTGGCGATCTCGAGCCCGAGTTCGGCGGCCTCGGCCAGGGCCTTGGCGCCGCCGTCGGTGACGACGGGATGCGCGCCGATATCGCGCAGCGGTTCGATCAGGGAGCGTCCGGAGACGCCCCAGCCGGCGACGAGAACGTCACGGCCACGCAGGAATTCGAGCATGGGGCCCGGGGAACGCAGGGCACGGGGCGAGTGTTCTACCATTTCCGCTCTCACCCGACCTGGGACAGGTATTCGCTGTAGAACAGTCCGAGACCCACGGCGGCCGCGATGCCTGCCAGGATCCAGAACCGGATGATCACCGTAGTCTCCGCCCACTTGCTCAATTCGAAGTGGTGGTGGAACGGCGCCATCTTGAACAATCGGTTGCGGGTGGTGCGGTACACCGCCACCTGCAGCACCACCGACGCCGCCTCGGCGACGAACAGCGCGCCGATGACGACCATCAGCAGCTCGGTGCGGGTGGTGATGGACAGACCGGCCAGCATGCCGCCCAGCGCCAGCGAGCCGGTGTCGCCCATGAAGATCTTGGCGGGCGCGGCGTTCCACCACAGGAAGCCGATGCAGGCGGCGGCGGCCGCCGCGCAGACCAGGGCGAGGTCGAGGGGGTCGCGCACGTTGTAGCACCCGGGTCCGGGGCTGGTGGCGCAGGCGTTGCGGTACTGCCAGAAGGTGATGATGACGTAGGCGCCGAGCACCAGGCTCATCGATCCGGCGGCGAGACCGTCGAGACCGTCGGTCAGGTTGACCGCGTTCGACCAGGCCACGACCAGCAGACACACCATGATCACGAACACCAGCGCGCCCATCGACACCGTCGACCAGTCACGCACGTAGGAGATGTGCTTGCTGCCGGGGGTGAGCCCGTTGTCGGCCCGGAACTGCAGCACCAGCACCGCGAAGATCACCGCGGCACTGATCTGGCCGATGTATTTACCGGCCGCCGACAACCCGAGGTTGCGCTGTTTGCGCAGCTTGATGAAGTCGTCGAGGAAGCCGACCACACCGAGTGCGGTGGTGAGCCCGAGCACGAGCAGGCCCGAGGCCGTCGGCCCCTCGGCGTCGTAGCCGAGGCCGATCAGGTGCGAACCGAGATACCCGGCCCACATACCGATCAGGATGGCGACGCCACCCATCGTCGGGGTGCCGCGTTTGGCCTGATGGCTGGCCGGGCCGTCGACCCGGATCTCCTGGCCGAAGCCCTGTTTGGCGAAGACCCGGATCAGGAACGGCGTCAACAGGATCGACACCGCGAGCGCGATCCCCGCCGCGAACAAAATCTGCCTCATCGAGCTGCCTCCGAGCTACCTTCCCCTGCCCTGGTCAGGTGTTCGGCGACGGCCCACAGACCGACCGCTTTCGACGCCTTGACCAGTACCACATCGCCGGCGGCGATTTCGTCGTCGAGCAGCGCGATGGCCGCCGAGATATCGGGTACGAGGATCGACTCCTCGCCCCATGAGCCTTCCATCACCGCTCCCTGGTGCATTCCCCGGGAGGGTCGTCCGGTGCCGACCACGATCAATCGGTCGACGTCGAGGCGCACGGCGAGCCGTCCGATCGCGTCGTGTTCGATGACCGAGGTGTCGCCGAGTTCGCCCATCTCCCCGAGCACGGCCCAGCTGCGGCGCGGTTCGGGGCCCGACTTGGCGAGGGTGACCAGCGCCTTGAGCGCGGCCCGCACCGAGTCGGGGTTGGCGTTGTAGGAGTCGTTGATGACGGTGATGCCGTCGGGCGTGGTCCGCACGTCCATCCGGCGCGCCGACGCGGCCGTTGCCCCGGACAGCGCCTGAGCGACGGTCGCCAGGTCGGCGCCGCATTCCAGGGCGACGGCGGCGGCCGAGAGCGCGTTGCCCACCTGATGCTCACCGTGCACGGCCAGCTGCACCGGCACCGATTCGCCACCCGCGTGCAGGGTGAAGCGGGCGCGGGCCTGGTCGTCGGTGGTCACGTCGGTGGCACGGATGTCGGCGTCGCCGGACAGGCCGACCATGACGACGCGGGCTTTCGTGCGCGAGGCCATGGCGGCGACGTTCGGGTCGTCGGCGTTGAGCACGGCCAGGCCCTCGGCCGGGAGTGCCTCGACCAGTTCGCCCTTGGCCTGCGCGATGGCCTCGCGGCTGCCGAACTCACCGAGGTGGGCGGTGCCGACATTGAGCACCACACCGATGCGCGGCGGCGCGATGCGGGCCAGGGCGGCGATGTGGCCGACGCCGCGCGCCGACATCTCGAGGGCGAGGAACTTGGTGTCGGCGTCGGCGCGCAGGGCCGTCCACGGGTGGCCGAGTTCGTTGTTGAACGAACCGGGCGGGGCGACCACGGGACCCAGCGGTGCGAGCACGGCGGCCAGCAGGTCCTTGGTCGAGGTCTTGCCCGACGACCCGGTGACACCGACGACGGTGAGACCGGTGCGCTCGGCCAGCCGCTCGGTGCTCACGCGGGCCAGGTCGGCCAGGGCCGCGAGCACGGCGGCACCGGAGCCGTCGCCGTCGTGGCTCAGGGCCACCGAGGTGGCGGGCACGGTGCCCGCGTCCGGCGCGACGACGATGGCGGGCACGCCGACCGGGCGTGCCGCCAGCACGGCGACAGCTCCGGCCTCGACCGCGTTCGCCGCGTAGTCGTGTCCGTCGGAGTTGGCGCCGGGTAGTGCGAGGAACAGATCACCGGGACCGATTCGGCGCGAATCGAATTCGACCGACCCGGTCACCAGTGCCTGGGGGTCGGGTACGTCGTGCAGCTCGCCGCCGACGACGTCCGCGATCTCCCGCAGTGTCATCTCGATCATGAAACCGTCAAGTCCTCCGAGTCCGTGTGCGGACTGTGTTGTGCCAGTAGAGAATCCAGCTCCGCGGCGAGGACCTCACGGTCGTCGAAGGGATGCTTGACGCCCTGGATCTCCTGACCCGCCTCGTGGCCCTTGCCCGCGATGAGCACCACGTCGCCGGAACGCGCCCAGGCGAGTGCGGCGGCGATGGCCGCCGCGCGGTCACCGATCTCGCGGATCTCGCCGCGGTCGGTGGCCGGGAGTTCGTGCGCACCGGCGACCACGGCGGCGCGGATGGCCGCCGGGTCCTCGGTGCGTGGATTGTCGTCGGTGACGATCACCAGGTCGGCACCACGCGCGGCCGCCGCGCCCATGAGCGGGCGTTTGGCCGCGTCCCGGTCGCCGCCCGCGCCGACGACGACCGCGAGCCTGCCGCAGCCCGCGTCGGTGAGGTGCGCGCGCAGGGTGGCGACCACCGATTCGATCGCGGCGGGCTTGTGCGCGTAGTCGACGACGGCGAGGAAGTCCTGTCCGCGTTCGACGCGCTGCATGCGCCCGGGCACGTCGACGGTGGCCAGCGCGGGCGCGGCGACCGCCGGATCGACCCCGGCGGCCGCGCAGGTGGCGACGGCGAGCAGGGCGTTGGCGACGTTGTAGCGGCCGGGCAGGCGCAGACGGACGGTCAGCTCGCCGTCCGGACCGCTCGCGGTGAATTCCTGCTCGCCACCAGCGGCTTTCACCTCACCCACGACCTGCCAGGTAGCGGCATCGGGCGCCGGGGCTGCGGCGGCATTGTCCGCGGCAGCGACCTCGGTGGTGGAGACGGTGACCGGGCCGACCAGATCCGCGGCCAGGCGGCGCCCCCACTCGTCGTCCACACAGATCACCGAGGTGCGCGCGGCGATCGGCGAGTCCGGTTCGAACAGGCGGCGTTTCGCGGCGAAGTAGTCCTCGAAGTCCTTGTGGAAGTCGAGGTGGTCCTGGGAGAGGTTGGTGAACGCGCCGACGGCGAAGCGCACACCGTCGACCCGGCCGAGGGCCAGCGCGTGGCTCGACACCTCCATCACCACCGCCTGCACACCCTGCTCGACCATGGCCGCGAACATCGCGTGCAGCTGCGGCGCCTCGGGCGTGGTGAGCGCGCTCGGCACCCGCTGCCCGCCGATGCGGGTTTCGATGGTGCCGATCAGACCGGTCGACAGGCCCGCCGCGACCAGACCCGCCTCCACCAGGTACGACGTGGTGGTCTTGCCGGAGGTGCCGGTGATACCGACGATGCGCAGGCGATCGCTGGGGTGACCGTAGATCTCGGCGGACAGCTCGCCGAGCACGGCACGCGGGTCCTCGCGCACCAGCACGGGCACCGCGACCTCGCCGATCAGTTCGGCACCGGCCGCGTCGGTGAACACCGCGACCGCGCCGCGCGCGACGGCGTCGGCGGCGAAACGGGCGCCGTGCGAGGTCGCGCCGGGCAGGCCGGCGAACAGGTCACCGGGGCGGACGGCGTTGGATCGTTGCTCGATGCCGGTGACGGTCACCTCGGCCGGTACCGGGGTGAGCGTGGGGGCGCCGGTGAGCTCCAGCAGGGCCTGCAGCGGCGTCGACGGCGGGGTGTTCGGCCGGAGCGCGTGCGGGCTGGACTGCGCGGGCACAAGGCTCCTCTCTGAGAGTGATCGAGCGCGTGGGCAAGACGACGAGTCAGGTTACCGTCAGAGCCCGGCCTCCAGCACCAGCGGCCTAGGCTCCGGCGACGGCGGCACCCGGTCGCGCTGCAACGCCCAGGAGGCGATGGTGTGGAACAGCGGCGCGGCCGACCCGCCACCGGACCCGTCGGAGCTGCGTACCGGCGCGTCGAGCATCATGCCGATCACGTAGCGCGGGTTGTCGGCGGGCGCCATCCCGGCGAAGGTGATGTAGAACGACGAGGTCGAATAGCAGCGGCAGGCCG
This sequence comes from Nocardia sp. NPDC023733, assembly GCF_040639775.1. Lineage (NCBI taxonomy): Bacteria > Bacillati > Actinomycetota > Actinomycetes > Mycobacteriales > Nocardiaceae > Nocardia > Nocardia sp. NPDC023733. The sequence continues at coordinate 77,330 of NZ_JBFAAN010000008.1, forward strand.
GGTCGACCTTCTGCGCGGTGCCGGTCTTGCCCGCCACCTGGTATCCCTCCACCGCGGCCTGCGGCCCGGTGCCCATCTGCACACCCATCGGGTCCTTCTGCACGGTCGCCTGGAAGACCGTGCGCAAGGTGGCGGCGGTCTGCGGGCTCACCACTCGCACGGGCTCGGGCTGCAGTTCCTCGGTGCGGGTGTTGTCGGGGGCGATCCTGGCCTTCACGATGCGCGGCGGGATGCGCAGGCCGTCGTTGGCGATGGCCTGGTACATGCTGGTCATCTGCAGCGTGGTCATCGAAAGGCCCTGGCCGATGGGCAGATTGGCGAAGGTGCCGCCGGACCACTGGTCGCGGGCGGGCACCTGCCCCGGGCTCTCGCCGGGCAGGCCGATGCCGGTGCGCTTGCCGAGACCGAAGCGGTCGATCATGTCGGCGAAGCGGTCCTCCCCCACCCGTTGCGCGAGCATGAGGGTGCCGACATTGGACGACTTACCGAAGATGCCAGTGGTGGTGTAGGGCGCCACGTCGTGCTGCCAGGCGTCGTTGACGGTGACGCCCGACATCCGGATCGAACCGGGTACCTGCAGCACTTCGTCGGGGTTGGTCAGCCCGTATTCGAGCGCGGCGGCGGCGGTGACGATCTTGTTCACCGAACCGGGTTCGAAGGGCTCCGACACCGACGGGTTGCTCATGTTCGCCGAGGCCCAGTGCTGGGGTCCCAGTGCGGGATTGAAGGTGTTGTCGTTGGCCATGGCCAGCACCTGGCCGGTCTTCGCGTCGAGCACGACCGCCGAGGCCGAGGCCGCGCCGGAGAGCTGTTTGGCCTGCTGCACCTGCTGCTGCACGAAGTACTGCATGTCCTCGTCGAGGGTGAGTTCCACCCCGTGCCCGTTCACCGCGGGCTGCTGGTCGCGGTAGCTGCCGGGGATCACCGCGCCGTCGGAGCCGCGGTCGTAGGTGCGGGAACCGTCGGTACCCGCGAGTACCGAGTCGAGTGCCGATTCGAGGCCGATCTGACCGTGCCCGTCCCAGCCGGTGGCACCGACCACATTGGCCGCCAGCGCCCCGCCGGGGTATTCGCGCAGGTCCTGCCGTTCGGAACCGACCTCCGGGTACTTGGTGGTGATCTCGGTGGCGATCCGGGGATCGACATTGCGGGCCAGATAGTGGAAGGGCTTGTCGCTGCGCAGCTTGTCGAGCAGCTCTTCCTCTTTCGGGCCGCTCGCGCCGAGCTTGTCGTGCACGAACTTCGCGATGTCCTTGAGTCGCTGCTCGGGGTCGGGCGCGTTCTCCTTGGTCTTCTTCGCGTCGGCGAGCTGCTGGCGCACCCGGACCGGTTGGAACGTCAGCGCTTTCGCCGTGATGGTGAAGGCCAGCGGGTTGCCGTAGCGGTCGGTGATCGGGCCGCGCACGGCGGCCTCGGTCTCCTTGGTTGTGCGCTGCGAGGCGGCCTGCGCGGAGAGTCCCGGTGCGGCGATGCTCTGGATGTAGAGCAGTTGCAGCGCGACCACGGCGAGGGTGGCTAGCATGGTGACCCGGCCGACGCCGAGGCGCAGCCGGATCGGCCGGTCCGGCGAGAGCGACCCGCTGCGCCGGGCCCTCGACGAGACCGGCCCGCGTCGCTGTTGCGACGCGGGCCCGCTCTGCCTCATCGGCCTGCCTCGGGAGCGACGATCTGCGGCGTCTCGCTCGGCGGGCCCGCGTCCGGTAACGGCGCGACATCCGGTGCCGGGGGCGGCGTGTCGGCCGGTGCCGCGGCCACCTCCACCCGATCGGGGACGAGCTGTGGGGCCGGTGCCTGGACCGGCGACTCCGAGGGCGCCGGGGGAACGCCCTCGCCCGCAGGCGGTTCGACCTGGGTCTGGGGTCCGGGCAGGCCCTGCGGCGAGTCCGGTTGCGCCTGAGCCGGATTCACGACCGGCGCACTCGGCGCGCCGGCCTGGCCGCCCGGTGCCGCGAGCACGGCGGGCGGGGTGCTGTTCGGCGCGGCGGGGTCGGTGGCCGGGGTGCCCGGCTGCACCGGAACCACCCGCTCGCCCTGCGCCTGCTGACCCGGCGCCGGGTTCTGGGTGGTCGTCGGCGGCCCGTTCAACGGCGGCGCGGGGGCGCCCTGGGCGGGCGTGGGTGTGCCGATCACGGTCACCTCCCCGCCGGGGCCGATCACCAGACGCGCCGGGTCCTTGGCGGGGATCATGCCGAGTTCCCGTGCGCGCGCGGCCAGTTCGGGAGCCGAGTCGGCGGCCGCGACCTCGCGCTGCAGCGCGGCCCGCTCGTCGGCGAGCGTCCGGTTGTCCGCGCGCATGTCGCCGAGCAGGTAGCTGTCCTCGGCGGCACGGGTGGTGAGCAGCAGGGTGAGCGCGAGACCGCAACCGAGCAGACCGATGATCGCGGTGACGAACGGGATGCGCCCGGCCATGGTCGAGGAACGATCGGGCAGCGATATCCCGTCGAGCAACTGCTGGCGGGTGCGTTTGCGCGCGTAGGCCCGCTGCGCGGCACCGGACTTCACTCGTTCGGCCGCCTGCACGCGCCGGGCGGTACGCCCCGGCACGGCAACGGTGCTCGTCCGCACGCTCATCGTGTCCCCTCCTGTGTCCTCCCTGACCTCTCCGTGATCCGTTCGGCCGCACGCATCCGCACCGGAGCGGACCTCGGGTTGGCCTCGATCTCGGACTCGGTCGCCTTTTCCGCGCCGCGGGTGAGCATCCTGAACTCCGGTCCCATGCCGGGCAGTTCGACCGGCAGGTCCATCGGGGAACGGGACACGATCCGTGGCGCGAATTCCTGCTTCACCAGCCGGTCTTCGAGCGACTGGTACGACATCACGCAGATCCGCCCGCCCACGCGCAGCGCGTCGAGCGCCGCGGGCAGCGCGGCCCGCAGCGAGTCGAGTTCTCCGTTGACCTCCACCCGCAGCGCCTGGAACGTGCGCTTGGCGGGATGCCCGCCGGTGCGCCGCGCGGCGGCCGGAATGGTGGCGTACAGCACCTCGACCAGTTCGGCGCTGGTGCTGAACGGTTTGACGGCGCGGCGGCGCAACACCTCCGAGGCGATCTTGCCCGCGAACCGTTCGTCGCCATAGGTTTTCAGCACCCGGGCCAGGTCGCCGTGGCTGTAGGTGTTGAGCACGTCGGCGGCGGTGATGCCGGTGGTGGGGTCCATCCGCATGTCCAGCGGCGCGTCGACGGAGTAGGCGAAGCCGCGTTCGGCTTCGTCCAGCTGCATCGAGGACACGCCGAGGTCCATGAGAATCGCTGACACCGAACCGGTTTCGGTCAGTCCCGCCTCGGCGAGCGCCTCGGGAATGCCGTCGTAGCGGGTGTGCACCAGCGTGATCCGGTCGGCGTAGGGCGCCAGGCGCTCGCCGGCCAGTTTCAGCGCGTTGGTGTCGCGGTCGAGTCCGACCAGCCGCGCGTTCGGGTAGGTGCGCAGGAAGTGTTCGGCGTGCCCGCCGAGGCCGAGGGTCGCGTCGAGGTAGACCGCGCCCGGCTCGTGGAGTGCCGGACCGAGCAGGTCGTCGGCACGCTCGAGCAGCACCGGCACATGACGGGGGTTCTCGGTGTCATGGTTCACCTCGACCTCCCGGGATACTGCCTCGCGTCGCAGACGGGTCGCCTTGCCACACAGTGCTTTTGGAATGAGTTGCTTACTCGGATGAGTGCGAATGCGTCGAGGTCTCTGACCGGGGCGCGGCACCTGGCGTCGGGGAAGTACGTCAGGGTCCACGCCCGGGCAGAGGCCTCGCAGCACTCGCGTGCTGCGGGGTCAGAAGATCCCGCCCAGCGACTCGTCTCTGGCTTGCGCGTAGTCCTCCTCGTGCTCGGCGAGGTAGGACTCCCACGCCTGCTTGTCCCATATCTCGAGGAAGTCGACCGAACCGATCACCACGCAATCCCGGGTGAGTCCGGCATAGCGTTTGTGGTCCGGCGACAACGTGATCCGGCCCTGTGCGTCCGGACGCTGTTCGTCGGTTCCGGCCGCAAGTGCCCGGACGAAAGCCCTTGCCTGCGGGTTGCTTCGAGACGCCGCCGCGGCCCGCCGGGCGAGCGCGGTGAACTCTTCTTTCGGATACACGGCAAGGCTGTGGTCTTGACCCTTCGTGACCATCAACCCTCCCGCCAGATCGTCTCGGAACTTCGCAGGCAACGTCAGTCGCCCTTTGTCGTCCAATCGGGGGGTGTAGGTACCGAGAAACATTCCCGGCCACCTCCCTACTGGATCACCTGGCCATACGGCCTCTCCTGTAGTGCGCGACCCACATTACCCCACTTTCCCCCACTTTCAATCGAAACCCTGGGTGATCCTGCTCCCCGCCAACACAATTCCGCAGGTCATGTCAGCTATCAATGAGATTCGGGATTATCGCGTGTTAGGACAACCCGCGCGGGTCGGCAATCCCCCGTTCCGACAACGTTCAGCAAACTTCCCAGGTGCCATCGGCGGACCTGTCGTTCGACGGCGTACGAGACTGCCCTGGTGGGGGATGGTGGGGAAGGTGGGGGAACCGCCCTGCGAGCGCGATCCGAGCCGACCCGGACGAGGGCATGCGAAAGCGGTGCCGCACCCGCGACCGGGTGCGACACCGCTTGCTATGCCGTTGTGCTCGACCTCACGGTCGGAGCAGGGCTACTCCTGCTCGAATCTGCGGCGGAATCGGTCTTCCATCCGCTCCGAGAAGCCGCCCGACTTGCGCGGCCGCTGGCCACCGCGCCCGCCCGACGGGCCCGCGCCCGCCGGCGGTTCACCGGGGGCGTCTGCCGCACCCGGCCGACGCGAGCTGCCGATCATCAACAGGACACCCGCGCCGAACATGGCGATGAAGCCCACGAGACTGATGATCGGGAACCCGCCCGGTTTGAACGGGGCGGCGATGCCGGCGACGAGCAGGAACAGGCCGACGGCGAACAACGCCGCAGCTTGGAGCCTACGTCGACTCGACGTGGAGCGAAGTCGTCCGCCGCGGACGGACGAGGCGAACTTCGGGTCCTCAGCATAGAGAGCGCTCTCGATCTGTTCGAGCATGCGCTGCTCGTGCTCGGAGAGTGGCACGGTACCTCCCCCGGCACTAGGCGTGGCTGGTCGCCTCCGGGTAGGCGACGGGTAGCCGACCTTGGCGGCTATCTGCTCCCCATGATACGAGTTCGATCGAGGCCGTACCACCTACTCGGTGATAACTAAGCGGTCATGTCCCGGTCGCGACTCGGCTGCGGGCGTGTCTTGGCGGCGGCGACCAGCGCATCGTCGACGTCGTAGAGGAACGCGCCCACCCGCGAACAGAACTCGTCGGCTTGTGTGTCGGTGATCGTGCGGTCCAATCCGGCCTCGAGGGCTGCCCGCAGCGGCGAGTGCGCCTCGAAGTAGTCGGCCCACATCGCGAACTCCGGCGTGGCGCGTCTCAGTAACACCCAGGCGCTGCGCGATCGAGCCCGCGGCGCGCGATCGGCGCCGGTGAGCGCGATCATCGCACCGGCGCCACGCAGCGCGGCCAGATAGGCGGTGCGGAACCGCTCCCCCGGCTCGTGCTCCCAGGCCGAGTCGGTGAGCAGCGCATCGGCCTGTCGTAGCAGTCCGCCGGCGCGGCCGTCGTGGCCCGCGTGCGATCGACCATCGTTGTGACCAGGCATCTGCTGCCCCTTTCGCCCCTCGCACAGATCGAACAACCATTCGAACGTTTGAATTGAGATTGAATATAGGGACACCCACCGACAAGTTCCGACGAGAGCGATGACAGCCGTCAAGCCCAATCACCACACTCCAGCACCTGTGGTCGTCGACCTGAGCGTCGCCGCCCTGCGGGCCCGCCTGCACGACGCCCTCTCGGTGTATGTGGCCGCGATGGACTATCCGCGCGGCACCGAACATCACCGGGCCCCGATGTGGAACGAGCACACCACCCGGGCGGGCTGGCGGGCGGTGGCCGCCGTGCTGCCCGACGACGCGGGCGCGGTCGACCTGCGCACCGCCCCGCTGCTCGCCATCGCCTACGGATACAGCGGCGCGCCGCGGCAGTGGTGGCATCAGCAGGTGCACACCGGGATGCGCCGGTGCGGCTGGCCGGAGGCCGCCGCGCGCGAGCTGCTCGCCGACTACTTCGAACTCACCGAACTGCACGTGCACCCGGCCGCGCAGGGTCGCGGGATCGGTGCGACCCTGCTCGAACGGTTGCTCGCCGGCCGCCCCGAGGCGGCGGTCCTGCTGTCGACGCCGGAGGTTCCCGAGGAGGACAACCGGGCGTGGCGGTTGTACCGGCGCGCGGGATTCACCGATGTGATCCGCAATTTCGTCTTCGCGGGTGATACCCGGCCGTTCGCGATCCTCGGCCGCAGGCTGCCGATGCCACCGGCGGGCGAACGGGCGTGAGCCGTAGCGAAACAACGGTCGTCGTCGGATCGGGGCACAACGCGCTGGTCGCCGCCTGCTATCTGGCGCGGGCCGGGCAGCGGGTCCAGGTGCTCGAACGAGACACGGTGCCAGGCGGTGCGGTGTCGACGGTCGAACGGTTTCCTGGCCACCTTGTGGATCGCGGTTCCTCGGCGCACATCATGGTCCGGCACACCGGGATCATCGAGGAACTCGAGCTCGAGCGGTTCGGGTTGCGCTATCTCGACTGTGATCCGTGGGGCTTCACGCCGTCCGACGGTGGACGCCCACCGATCGTCTTCCACCGCGATCTCGACGCCACGTGCGCGTCGATCGCGGCGGCTTGTGGGACGAACGATGCCGAGGCCTATCGCCGTTTCGTCGAGGTGTGGGGTGAGCGAAGCGCGCGGGTGATGCGGGCGTTCGGTGGTCCGCCGACGCCGGGGAGGCTGGTTCGCGCGTTCTGGGGGCTGGACGCGCGCGACGGCGGGTCGGCGCTGTCGCGGGAGTTTCTGCAGACCGGTGACGCGCTGCTCGACTACTGGTTCGACGACGAACGGCTCAAGGCGTCGCTGGCGTGGTTCGGTGCGCAGTCGGGCCCACCGATGTCGGAACCGGGGACCGCGCCGATGGCCGGCTTCGCCGCGCTCATGCACACTTTGCCACCCGGGCGGGCCGTGGGGGGAAGTGGGGCGCTCAGCGCGGCGCTGATCGCGCGGTTGCGTGCCGACGGCGGTGAAGTCCACACCGGTGATGCCGTCACGGAGCTGCGGCGGTCGGGGCGCGGGTGGCAGGTGCGCACGGAATCGGGGCGTGAGCTGCACGCCGACACCGTGATCGCGGGCTCGCACATCCTCGCCACCCTCGACCTGTTGCGTGCGGGCGGTTTCGACGAGGCGGTGCTCGACGACTGGCAGCGCCGCATCCGGGTCGGGCCCGGCATCGGCATGGTGGTGCGCCTGGCCACCGACCGGCTGCCGTCCTACCCCGGCGCATCGGCCGCGGAGTCCGCACACGGTCTGCAGTTCCTCGTGTCCGATCGCAGGCAGTTGCGGGCGGCGCACGGCGCTGCCTCGGCCGGTGAACTGCCGCCACGGCCGGTGGTGCTGGCGATGAGTTTCAGCGCACTCGACCCGTCCATCGCCCCACCCGGTGAACACCAGCTGTCGCTGTGGGCGCAGTGGCATCCCTACGAGCTGGCCGACGGGAGCGATTGGTCGGCGCACGCCGATCGCGAGGCCGACCGGATCATCGCCGAAGTCGACAGGTACGCACCGGGATTCGCCGATTCGGTGTTGCGTCTTTTCGTGCAGACCCCGGTCGACCTGGAACGGGAGATGGGCCTGCGCGGCGGCAATGTGATGCACGTGGAGATGTCGCTGGACCAGATGATGCTGTGGCGGCCGCTGCCGGAGCTGTCGGGTCAACGGGTGCCCGGTGCGCCAGGTCTGTACCTCACGGGCGCGTCCACCCACCCGGGTGGCGGGGTGTCAGGAGCCAGCGGACGCAGTGCCGCCCGCCTGGTACTCGGCGACCGACGCACCCGCCGATTCCCCTTGTCGCGCAGGCGATGACAGCGCCCGATCCGCGTGCCCCGTGGAGCAGCCGTCCCCGGGACGCCCGCGAATCGCCGCCGTGTGACACCGAGACCGAACGGCAGAGGTCGTGACTACCAGCCGCACGCTCGGCCGAATCGCAGCCACTGCCCAGGAATGGGTTGGTGTCCGTCGTCAGCGGATGATCCCAGCGTTCGCGGCGGTGGCGCTGGTGCTCGTACAGATCGCCTATCCGTTGAGTGCGGGGGTGGCGCGGGATCGGGTCACGGTGGCCGTGGTGGTGTTGTCGGTGTCGACCGCGCTGCTGCATGCGGTAACTACTCGTGGGTGGCGGTGGGCAGCAGGGTTTTTCGTCATCGTCTCCGGGATAGGACTCGGGTCCGAGATCGTGGGGACGGCGACGGGGGTGCCCTACGGTGCCTACGTGTACGCGGCGGATCGGCTCGGGCCCGCGCTCGCGGACGTGCCGCTGGTGGTGCCGCTGGCATGGACCGGCGGGCTGTATCCGATCTGGGTCGTCGCGGGCCTGCTCGCCGGGATCGATGCGGCAAGCACCGGTGGCCTCGGAGCGGGAGCCGCCGGGACGGACAGGGTCACCGCGCGAGCCCGCGTCAAACGTGCCGCGCTGCTTGTTGTCGGGGCGGTGGGATGGGATCTGTTTCTCGATCCGCAGATGGTCGCCGACGGGCAGTGGATGTGGTCGGTCACCGACGCCGGTCTGCCGGGGCTGGCGCAGATCCCCTACACCAATTATCTGGGCTGGATGCTCGTCGCATCGGTGATGGCGGCGCTGCTCACCGCACTCGACAGGCTGCTCCCCCGCGCCCACGACCCGTCGGTGGCGGTGCCGCTCGCGGTGTTCGCGTGGACCTGGCTCGGCTCGGCCCTCGCGCACGCGGTGTTCCTCGGTCTTCCCGCCTCGGCGGCCTGGGGTTTCGCCGGGATGGGACTGCTCGGAATCCCGTTGGCTCGCCAGGCTGCCGCACGGTGGCGAAACCCCTGATCGCAGCGGGTGGTGGGAGGCGGTTGGGCCCGTCGTGTGGGTTCTGCGGCCCGAGCCTGGCACGATGTCAACCGTGCAGCCGAGTCTCGTCGCCGACATGCCTTCGCCCTCGCGCCGTTCCGGGCCCGCCCGGCGCGTCGCGGCGGTCGCCGTTCTGCTGGCACTGCTGGTGCCCGCGCTGACCGGATGCCTGCGGGTGCAGGTGTCGATGGGGGTGTCGTCCAACGACCGGGTATCGGGACGGATCGTCGCCGCCGTGGCCCCGCAGGGCCCCGACGACAAGGGCCCGCAGCTGAAGGCGCCCGAATCGCTGGCCGCCAAGGTGCGCGTCGACCCGTACAACCAGGACGGTTACGTCGGCACGCAGGTGTTCTTCGACGATCTGACCTTCGGCGAGGTCGGCCAGCTCGGCAGCCTGTCGGATCAGACCCAGGGCATGTTCACCCTCGAGTTCAAACGCAACGGCGACCTGGTGAGCCTCACCGGCCGCGTCGACCTCGAGTCGGTGCCGCCGCACGGGTCGGACGTGCAGTTCTCCATCGCGTTCCCGTCGCGTGTCGCCAAGACCAACGGCACCCGTGAGGGCGACAACACCGTGTCGTGGAAGCTGCCCGCCGGTGAGTCCTCGACCCTGCGCGCCGAGGTCAAATACGCCGACCCCAACACCCGCTCGTTCGCCGGCTGGGCAGGCATCATGGGCGGCATCACCCTGGCCGTGGCCGCGATGATCGCCGGTCTCGCCTACCGCGACCGCAACCCGCGCCCGCCGAACGCGCCGCGGCCCAACTTCTCGCCCTCGGAGATGTGGCGCGAGATCACCCAGCGCAGGCTAGGCCGCTGACATGGGCGCGGCGGGACGCTACCTGACCTGGGCGGGCACCGGTCTCGCCGTGCTCGGCGCCGGCACCGCCGCCTACAACCTCGCCACCCTGCGCACACTGCCCCGGCAGGTGTCGGGAGTGATCGAACCGGTCACCGTGTGCGTTCCCGCCCGTGACGAAGCCCTGCGGCTGCCCGACCTCATCGCCGATCTGCGCGCCCAGACCGGGGTACCGCGGCTGCGAGTGCTGATCCTCGACGATGCCTCCACCGACGGCACCTACGAGGCCGCACTCGCCGCGATCGGCGGCGACGAACGATTCACCGTGCTCCGCTCGGCCGCCCACCCCGCCCCGGGATGGACCGGAAAGGCCGCCGCCTGTGCGCGGCTGGCCGCCAGGACCGATGCGGCGGCACTGGTCTTCGTCGACGCCGATGTGCGCCTCCAACCGCAGGCGATCGCCGCCGCGGTGACCGAATTGCGCAAGCGCGGCGCGGGTTTGGTGTCGGCGTGGCCGACCCAGGATTCGGGTTCGGTCGCCGAGCAGCTGGTTCAGCCGCTGCTGGCCTGGTCGTGGGCGTCGACGCTTCCGGTGGGTCCGGCCAATCACAGCTTGCGGCCGTCGACGGCGGTGGCGTGCGGGCAGTTCCTCGCCGTCGACGCCGCGGCGTACCGGGAGGGTGGGGGTCACGCCGGTGTGGCGGCCAGCGCCACCGAGGATCTCGATCTCGCGCGGGCGCTGCGGCGGGCGGGTCATCGGACCGCGCTCGTCACCGCCGGGCCCGCCGCCCGCACCCGCATGTACACCGGCGCCGACGACCTCGCCGGCGGCTACACCCGCTGGTTGTGGTCGGCCTACGGCGGCCGGGTCGACACCGGCGCGGCCATCGGTGTCCTTGCCGCCCTTGCCTATTGGGTTCCGCCGCTGGCGGTTCTCGTCGGTCGTGGCCGGGTGCGCCGGGCTGGTCTGCTCGGCTACCTCGCCGCCGTCACCGGTCGGCTCATGGCCCGAGCCGTCGAAACCCGGCGCCCACCCACCGGCGCCGACCTCGGCTCGGCACTGGCCCATCCGGTTTCCGTCGGCTACTACCTCACCCTGTGGGCCCGCTCGCACCGCCTGCATCGCACCGGGCGGCTGCGCTGGAAGCAGCGTCCCCTTGTCGCACCGGAAACACCGCTCGCTCGTCACGGCTGACCCGCGCGGCCCAGGTATTCCACCCCGCTCGGTGCGGCCACCGGACAACGGCAAAGCCGTGCGCTGCCGAACGGTGCGCCCTCGCCGAAACCGGATCAGGCGACCTCGGTGATCCCGACGGTCGGGAAGAAGAAGCACGAGCGGCCCGCGTTGTCGGTGGTACCGAAGACGGCGGCGAGGACAGTGCCCTTCCCGGTGTCGACAGGGACGGCGCGCACACCACCGACGGGGATGGCGGTGCGCAGGAAATCGCGGATGACGTTCTCGGCGAGCGGCCGGAGTTCGGCGGGAACCTCGGGCGGCACCATCGCCCGGACGATGTCGGCGATCGTCCCCATCGAGGCCATCCCGCCCCGGCCGGTGCTGAGGTTGAGCCAGGCCACCTGCATACCGGAAGTCTTGGTGGCGGCCGTGTCCGGTTCCAGGCCGTACGGGAGGAACGTGAACAGCGTCTGGCCTGACTTCACGGCCGTGAGGTCGAGTCCGGGGATCGGGAGGGTGTTCGTCGGCCACGGGCCGGGAACCGCACCCGCGACGGCCGGGACCAGGCCGAAACCGTCGCCGGAACAGTTCGCGGCGACCGTCGGGTACAGGAATGGCTGGATGCCGAGGGCCTCGAGGGTTTCGACGACCGTCTGGTAGGCGGCGAGGAGATCTCCGGGGCCGGCGGTGGGTGTGGCCGGGGCGTCGCGGGTGACGGCCGGCCGCACCGGTGGATCGGCGGCGACGGGGGCGGCCAGCAGCACGGCGGCGGCGCAGGCCGTCAGCGAGGTCAGTGTGGTCAGACGACGCGCAACAGTCACGGCGAACTCCTCATCGACGCTGAGAAGGCCGAGATTACTCCCGAAACCCGGTGAATCACCGCAGGTGAAGTGACCGAGTATTCGGCGCGTCGCGTACCGCCACAGCGGGGGCCAGGGGTGGGTCGACCGGGCCCGACGTCGGCGATTGTGCCCGCACCAGCACCCGATTCCAACCGCTGCGCTCACGCTGATTTCTACCGTTGTGCGCCATCACAGCTGTGCCACATGCTGATCCGGCTCGACGCTTCGGCAGCGGGCACACCATCCAGAGCGACTGAGAGACCTGGCTCTACGACGTCGCAGCAACCCGCCCGTCTGTCCGGGTGTGGGTGCTTCTGCCGGGTTCGATGGAGGAGATCGATGAAATTCCTGCTCATGACGCTGATCACCCGGGTTCCCGATCCGGTGACCGGCGTTGTGCCGAGCACCCGTGATCGTTTCCGTGAGGTTGTCGAACAAGCCAGGCGCGCCGAGGAATTGGGCTTCGACGGGTTCGCGGTCGGCGAACGGCACGAAGACCCATTCCTGTCCGCCGCTCCCCCGGTGGTGCTCAGCCATTTGGCGGCGGTCACCTCGCGGATCACCCTGTTCACCGCAGTCACCACCTTGAGCCTGCTCGACCCGGTGCGCGCCTTCGAGGACTACGCCACGCTCGACAACCTGTCCGACGGGCGGCTCGAACTGATCATCGGCAAGGGCAACGGCACCGCCCAGGCGCAGCTCTACCACGTGACGACCGAGGACCAGTGGGACCGCAACCGCGAAGGATACGAACTGCTGCGAGCACTGTGGAACCGCGACGAAGTGACGTGGTCGGGCCGTTTCCGGCCGCCGCTCACCGACGCACGAGCATTGCCGCGCCCCTTGCAGCCGAAGTTGCGGATCTGGCACGGCAGCGCGACGAGCCGGGAATCGGTGGAACTGGCCGCGCGTCACGGTGACCCGGTGTTCTCGGCGAACGTCACGCACCCGATCGAGCCGTACGCCGAACTGATCCACCACTACCGGCAGCGCTGGGTGGACTACGGTCGCGACCCCGCCGACGCCCTGGTCGGCGCGGGCACGGCCGGTCTGCACGTGGCGCGGACGTCCCAGGAGGCCGTCGAGGTATATCGCCCGCTCTACGAGGCGCGGACCGCGTTGCAGCGGCAGGTGGGCAATCCGGTGGTCTTCGAGACCGTCGAGGATTTCGTCGCCCGTTCCTCCGCCCTGGTGGGCAGCCCGGAACAGGTGATCGACAAGGTCGGCCGGTACCACGAGCAGTTCGGGCACGAGGTGATCCACCTGTCCGCCGATCGTGAGGGCCGAGCCGAGTCCGACTATCTGGACAGTCTCGAACTGTTCCAGGCCGAGGTGGCGCCGGAGTTGCGCCACCGCATCCCGAGCCGTCCCCTGGCCGCAGGCCGTGAATTCGCTGGAGTTGTTTCGTGATTCGACATCGCATCGCCGCGTTCGCCGGTGTTCTCGCCGCCACCACGACGGTGGTCGCCTGCGGCGGCGGTGACACCGTCGGCGGCGGACAAGCCGGTCCCCCACAACCCGGTGGCACCCTGCGCTACGGGCTCTCGCAGGCACCGTCGTGCTCGGATCCCGCCCAGGCCGGGAGCAATCAGACCATCTACGTGACCCGGCAGATCGTGGACTCGCTCACCGATCAGGATCCGGCGACCGGGGCGATCACCCCGTGGCTGGCACGCAGCTGGGAGGTGAGCCCCGATGCGAAGGTCTTCACCTTCACCCTCACCGACGGGGTCACCTTCAGCGACGGCACGCCGCTCACCGCCGAATCGGTACGCGACACCTTCGACGCCGTGGTCCGGCTCGGCGGGGCCAAAGCGCCGCTCGGCGTGAGCTACCTGGCCAACTACGTCGGCACCACCGCGGTCGACAAGCTCACGGCCCGGGTCGAATTCAGCGCGCCGAACGCGCAGTTCCTACAGGCCTCCTCGACCTCGCAGCTGGGCATCCTCGCCCCGTCGACCAATGCGAAGCCGGCGGAGGCGCGCTGCGCGGGCGACAACATCGGCAGCGGACCGTTCACCTACGCCGAGTACAAGCAGGACGTCTCGGTGACGTTGGCCAAACGCGCCGGATACCACTGGGGTTCGGAGGTTTTCGCCCACGAGGGCGAGGCCTACCTCGACCGGATCGAGTTCACCGTCGTGCCCGAGTCGGGGGTGCGCACGGGCAGTCTGGCATCCGGTCAGCTCGACGCGATCAGCGATGCCCTGCCGCAGGACGCGCCGCAGATCGAGGCGGTCGGCGGACGAGTGCTCTCGACGTCGAACCCGGGCCTGGTCTTCGGTTTCCACCCCAATGTGACGCGTGGGCCGTTGCGTGATCCAGCGGTGCGGCAGGCCTTGCTGCCCGCGCTGGATCGGCGTCAGCTGATCGACACGGTCCTGAGCCCGCAGTTCAAACCCGCCACCTCGGTGCTGGCCGCGTCGACCCCCGCCTATACCGACCTCTCGGCCCGGCTGGGCTACGACCCGGCGAAGGCGAAGACGATCCTGGATCAGGCGGGCTGGCTGCCCGGCACCGACGGTATCCGGGTGAAGGGCGGTGAGCGCCTGAGCTTCGGGGTGACCTTCAGTCAGGTGTTCGCGGGCAACCAGGCGATTCTGGAGCTGGTGCAGCAGCAGTTGCGGCAGGTCGGGGTAGATCTGCGGCTCGACCTGGTGTCCTTCTCGGAGCAGACGGCCCGACAGAACAGCAAGGACTACGACGCCGTCTACGGCAACTCCACCCGCGCCGACGGTGACATCCTGCGCACCTCGTTCGCCCTCACCGGCCGCAATCTGTCGGTGCGCGGGCCGGTTCCGGCTCTCGACACCGCCCTCGAACAGCAGCTGGCCACCAACGATCCGGCGGCCCGGGCGGCACTCATCGCGACCGCGCAGCGGGAGATCCTCGACAACGGCCTCTACGTGCCGACGATCGAGTTGTCGCAGGCCATCGGTGCCGCCGCCCACACCCAGGACCTGAAGTTCGAGGCCTCGGCGCGACTGCAGTTCTTCGACACCTGGCTGAGCGGTCACGGCGATGACTGAGCTGATCCGGCGACCCCTCGTGCGATACGTGGGTTCGCGAGTACTGCAAGCGATCTGGGTGCTGTGGGCGGCGTTCACGGTGTCGTTCGTCGTGCTGTACCTGCTGCCCGCCGACCCGGTCTCGATGGCGGCCGACAGCTCCGGCTCCGGCACGCCCGTCGACAAGGCGGCGATCGCGGAGCTGCAGGCCCGCTACGGGCTGGACAAGCCGCTGTGGGAGCAGTACGTCACCGCGCTCGGCAATGCCCTCACCGGTGATCTCGGCCGTTCGGTGAACACCGGACAGCCGGTGACCGAGGCGCTCGGTGACGCCCTGCCCGCCACGCTCGGATTGGCCTCGCTCGCATTGTTTTTCGCCGTGATCGGTGGAACGGTCCTGGCGTTCGCCGCCACCTATACGCGTCGGCCGTGGCTGCGCAACACCTTGAGTGCGCTACCGCCGCTGGGTGTTTCGGTGCCGACCTTCTGGACCGGGCTGTTGCTGTTGCAGCTGTTCTCGTTTCAGCTGCGCTGGTTCCCGGCCTTCGGCGGGACGGGGTTGCGCGGCACGATCCTGCCCGCGCTGACCCTGGCCCTCCCGATCGGGGCGGTGATCGCGCAGGTGCTCGCCGCCGGGCTCACCCAGACGTGGCGCCAGCCGTTCACCGAGGTGGCACTGGCCAAGGGCGCTTCACGCTGGTGGGTGCAGCGCAGGCACGTGGCGCGGTTGGCGAGCGTGCCCGCGTTCACCATCGCCGGAGTGCTGGTGGGCACCATGCTGGCCGGCTCGGTGGTGGTGGAGTCGGTGTTCGCCCGGGCGGGGGTCGGGCGGCTCACCCAGATCTCGGTACTCAACCAGGACATCCCCGTCGTACAGGGGGTGGTGCTGTTGTCGGCGCTGATCTTCGTCGTCGTGAACCTGGCCGTCGACCTGCTGTACCCGCTGCTCGATCCACGGATCACCGGCGTCGACGGTGGCCGGGTCGCCCGGGCGAAGGAAGGCGATGCCGCGCGGCGAATCCGTCGCCTCGCGAACTCGGGCGGTTCGACCCGGTCTGTCCCGCACCGCGGGCGAAGGGAGTGACGATGGTCGACGTACTGCACCGCACGGATCGGCGTCGCGCAGGCGGTTCGGTCGAGCCCGAGGCGCCCGAACCGAGCCGCGACCGTGACACAGCGGGAGCGGCGAAGCCTGCCTCCGCGATCGCGCGCCACCACCGAGGCGCCCAGCTCATCGGCTGGACCCGAAGGCATCTCGGGCTCGTCGTGTCCGGCGTTGTGCTGGTGATCGCGGTCGGGTGGGCGGTGGTGCCGTCGGTGTTCGCGCCGGGAGACCCGTTGACCGGCGTGCCGGGCGAGAAGTTCCAGGGGCCGAGCGCGGCCCACTGGTTCGGCACCGACAATCTCGGGCGCGACCTGTACACGCGAATGGTGCACGGTGCGGGGCTGTCGCTCACCGCCACCCTCACCGCGGTCGGGATCGCGCTGGTGGTCGGTTCGCTGCTCGGGCTGCTGTCGGGGGCGGCGGGCGGCATCGTCGACACCGCGATCATGCGGGTGGTCGACGTGCTGCTCTCCATCCCGTCGCTGCTGCTCGCGCTGGCACTGGTGACCGCGCTGGGCTTCGGCACCCGCAATGTCGCCGTCGCCGTCGGCATCTCGCTGATCGCGAATTTCGCGCGGGTGATGCGCTCGGAAGTGTTGCGGGTGCGGCACGCGCCCTACGTCGAGGCGGCGCACGCCTCGGGAGTGCGCTGGTACGCGGTCCTGACCCGGCATGTGCTGCCCAACTCGTTCCAGCCGGTGCTGGCCTTGGCCGCCGTCGAATTCGGGATGGCGGTGCTGGCGGTCTCGTCGCTGAGCTTCCTCGGTTACGGCACCAAACCGCCTACCCCCGAATGGGGTTCGCTGATTTCGGAGGGCCGCAATTTTCTCGCCACCGCCTGGTGGCTCACCACCCTGCCCGGCCTGGTGATCGTCGCGGTGGTGCTGGCGGCCCAGCGGGTCGGCCGATTCGCGGGAAGGACTGATCAGCGATGAGCGACCCTCTCGCGACACCTGTCGCGTCGGCCTCGGAGTCGGCGGCTTCGTCGACGGCGGAGCCGATCGGTGCCGGGCGAACAGAACGGCCGTTGCTGCGGGTCGAGGACCTGCGCATCACCTACCAGTCGGGGGCAGGGCCCGTCGCGGCGCTGCGCGGTGCGTCGATCGAGGTGGCGCCGGGCGAAGTCGTCGCCCTCGTCGGCGAATCCGGTTCGGGGAAGTCCACCTTGGCGCATGCGGTGATCGGCCTGCTCGGTGACAGCGCGCGGATCGATTCCGGGCGTATCGAATTCGCCGGTGAGCACGTGGACCCCGAGGACGAGAAGTCGTTGCGACGGCTGCGCGGGCTGCGGGTGGGGTTCGTTCCCCAGGATCCGGGCCTGTCGCTGAATCCCGTTCTCCGCGTGGGTGAGCAGGTGGCCGAGGCACTGCTCGTCCACCGCCTCGCCGACCGGCGTACCGCACGTCTGCGGGCGCTGGATCTGCTCGAGGAAGTGGGGCTGGACCGGCCCGAACAACGAGCACGCCAGTACCCGCACGAACTGTCCGGTGGGCAGCGCCAGCGAGTGCTGATCGCGATCGCGCTGGCCTGCGGGCCGGAACTGATCATCGCCGACGAGCCGACCAGCGCACTGGACGCCACCGTCGCCCGGCAGGTGCTCGACCGATTGGCCGAGCGGATCGCCGCGCGTGGGACGGCAGTGCTGCTCATCACCCACGATCTGGCCGTGGCCGCCGAACGGGCCGACCGGCTGGTGGTGCTGGAAGGTGGTGAGGTCGTCGAGTCGGGGCCGATCGCCCAGGTTCTCGCCCACCCGGCGCACCCCTACACCCGGCGTCTGCTCGCGGCCTCTCCCGCGCTGGCCCCCACCCCTTTCCGGCCGGCCCGGGCCAGGGCGGCCACACCGTTGCTGTCGGTACACGCGCTGCACAAGCGCTTTCACGAGGCGGGTATCACCGCGGTCGACAATGTCGAGTTCTCCCTGGACCGAGGTGAAACCCTCGCGCTGGTCGGCGAATCCGGTTCCGGCAAGTCGACCACCGCGCGCATCGCGCTGCGGCTCACCGACGCCGACAGCGGAACGGTGACCTTCGACGGTCACGATCTCACGGGTGCGCGCCGGAAACGCTTGCGCGCGTTGCGCAGACGGTTCCAGGTGGTGTACCAGAACCCGTATTCCTCCCTCGACCCGCGCTGGGACGTGGGCGACATCATCGCCGAGCCGCTGCGCGCCTTCGGCATCGACGACCGTCCCCAGCGGGTGCGCGAGTTGCTCGACCAGGTGGCGCTGCCCACGGATTTCACCCGGCGCAAACCGGCCGAACTGTCCGGCGGACAACGGCAACGGGTCGCGATCGCCCGCGCGCTGGCCCTGCGACCCGACCTGCTCGTCCTCGACGAACCGGTCTCCGCGCTCGACGCCTCGGTGCAGGCCCAGATCCTCGACCTGCTCGACGGCCTGCAATCCGAACTGGACCTGGGCTACCTGTTCATCTCCCACGACCTGGCCGTGGTGCGCCGCATCAGCGACCGGGTGGCGGTGATGCGGCACGGGCGCATCGTCGAGACCGGACCGACCGCGTCGCTGTTCACCGCCCCGCAGCACCCCTACACGCGGGAACTGCTCGCGGCCATTCCCGCACCGGCCTTCGACATCGACGGAAAGGAGACCCGATGAACGCGCTGTTCCTCGGCATCGAGACAACGGGCACCGGAACCCACCCCGCGTCCTGGCGGCGTCCCGATTCCCGCGCCGAAGACCTGTTCACGGCGAACTACTGGACCGAGGTGGTCACCACCGCCGAGACACTCGGGTTCGACGCGGTGTTCCTGCCGGACTCGTTCGCCCTCCAGGAAGGCGGACCCGAAGTGGTGCGGGGGCGGCTCGATGCCGTCGCCGTCGCCGCCCGCACCGCCCCGCTGACCCGCCGCATCGGCCTGGTCCCGCAGGTCCCGGTGACCCACACCGAGCCTTTCCACGTGTCCAAGGCGATCGCCGCCCTCGACTTCGCGAGTCTCGGTCGCGCGGGCTGGGAAGTCACCGTGTCCACCGGGGCGACGGAGGCGGCCGCGTTCGGCCGCAAGACGATTCAGAACGCGGCCTCGCTCTGGCACGAGGCCGACGAAGCGGTCGAGGTGGTGACGCGGCTGTGGGACAGCTGGGAGGACGACGCCGAGATCCGCGATGTGCCGACCGGCCGATTCATCGACCGCGACCGCCTGCACTACATCGACTTCGAGGG
Organism: Nocardia sp. NPDC023733; assembly: GCF_040639775.1. Classification (NCBI taxonomy): domain Bacteria; kingdom Bacillati; phylum Actinomycetota; class Actinomycetes; order Mycobacteriales; family Nocardiaceae; genus Nocardia; species Nocardia sp. NPDC023733. Next base: position 96,376 of record NZ_JBFAAN010000008.1, read on the forward strand.
TGACAACTTCTCCGTGAAGGGCCCGGCGATCACCCCGCGCTCACCCCAGGGTCAGCCGATCGTCACGGTGCGCGCCGACGACCCGGCCTCGACCGGGATCGCCGTGCACCGCGCCGACCTCGTCCGCATCACCGCGCCCGATCTCGCCACCGCCGCCGCACACCGGCTCGCTCTGCGCGCCGCGATCGCGGAGGCGGGGCGTGATCCGGACGCGGTGCAGGTCCTGCTCGACCTGCCTGTGCACCTGGCGGATTCGGCCGAGAACGCACACGCCGACGTGGCTGAGCTCGACGGCTGGGCCGAGTCGCCACAGCGCCCGGGTCCGTCGGCCGCAGGCGATCAGCGGGAGTCCTCCGGTCCGGATCTACCGGGTGTAGGCCTGCGTCATGTGGGCACCGTCGCCGCGCTCGACTACCTCCTCGACGAGATCGCGCGGTCAGGGCTCGACGGCGTGGTGCTGCGACCGCTGGCCCTGCACGCCGCCTTGGCGGCTTTGACCGCCCAACGCACCCCCACTGCCGCGGCGCAGCACTCACGCACCCTCCGTGACCGCCTCGGTCTCCCCCGACCCGTCAGCCGATACGCCGCAGGAGCAGCGCTGTGACCTCGAAACCGCGCAAACAGATCCACCTCGCCGCGCACTTTCCCGGCGTGAACAACACCACCGTCTGGGCCGACCCGGCCTCGAAATCGCAGGTCGAGTTCGCCTCGTTCGAGCATCTGGCCCGCACCGCCGAGCGCGGCCTGTTCGACTTCTTCTTCCTGGCCGAGGGGCTGCGGCTGCGTGAGCATCGCGGCCGGATCCATGACCTGGACGTGGTCGGCCGTCCCGACACGTTCACCGTGCTCAACGCGGTGGCGGCGGTCACCGAACGCCTCGGCTTGGCCGGCACCATCAACAGCACCTACAACGAACCGTTCGAACTGGCCAAGCAGTTCGCCGCCCTGGATCATCTGTCCGGTGGCCGGGCGGCCTGGAATGTGGTCACCTCCTCCGACGCGTTCACCGGCGAGAACTTCCGGCGCGGTGGCTATCTCGAGCACGGCGCCCGGTATCAGCGCGCCGCCGAAGTGGTCGAGGCGACCCGGGCGCTGTGGGACAGCTGGCCCGCCGACAGCCTGGTGGTCGACCGTGAACGTGGTGTGTTCGCCCGCGAGATCCCCGAAACCTCGTACCGGAGCTCACAATTCGACATCGGGGCGCCGTTCGTCGTCCCACCCGCACCGCAGGGTCACCCGGTGTTGCTGCAGGCGGGCGATTCCGACGAAGGCCGTGAGTTCGGTGCGAAGACGGCCGATGCCATCTTCACCGCGCACGGCACCCTCGAGGCGGGTCAACGGTTCTACGCCGACATCAAGGGGCGCCTCGCGAAATACGGACGGACACCCGATGAGCTGCTGGTCTTCCCCGCCGCTACCTTCGTCCTCGGCGACACCGCCGACGACGCACACGAGCGGGCCCGCCACATCCGTTATCAGCAGGTGAGCCCGGCCACCGCCATCGCCTTCCTCGAACAGGTCTGGGGCCGAGAGCTTTCCGAATACGACCCCGACGGCCCGCTGCCCGACGTGGAACCAGACCCGGCCACCGAGATCACCCGTGGCCGGGTCAGGCACGCGAAAGACCCACTCGCCGTGGCCAAGGCGTGGCGTGAACGTGCCGAGGCGGACAACCTCAGCATCCGAGAACTCGTCATCGAGGTCACCGCCCGTCAGCAGTTCGTCGGCACCGCCGCCCAGGTGGCCGAGCAGATCGACCACTACGTGCAGTCCGACGCGGCCGACGGATTCATCCTCGTCCCCCACCTCACTCCCGGCGGACTCGACGAGTTCGTCGACTCCGTGGTGCCGGAACTGCAGAACAGAGGCAGTTTCCGCACCACCTACACCGGCACGACCCTGCGCGACCACCTCGGTCTGCGCCACCCCCGTCACCGCACCGTCACCGAAGGAGCCTGCGCGTCATGACCGTCACCATCGACAACCTCGACACCACAACCACTTTCGCCGACGACTGGGCGCGCTGGCACCACGCCCGCGAGGACGGGCTGCGCGACCCGCTCGGCTGGCTCAGCCTCGCCGGGCTGCACTGGCTCACCGATCGTCCCGAACGCCTCGACGGCGTGCCAGGCACCTGGTGGGTCACCGACGAGAAGGTGTTCGTCACCGCCCAGCCCGCCGACCGGCTCGATGTGGAGGGCGACCGGATCGCCGGGGTCCGCATCCTCGAACCCGGCGAGGGCGCGCCCGGAATCAGCGTGTTCAACGAGGAGCGCGTCCTCGAAGTGATCCGGCGCTCCGGGCAATTCGCGGTTCGCGTACACAATCCGGCCGCACCGACCCTGGTCGCGTTCACCGGCGTGCCCGCCTATCCCGCCGATCCGCGCTGGGTGGTGAGCGGCCGCTTCACCCCGTTCGAACAGCCACGCACCGTCACCACCGGCGCGGTGGTCGAAGGGCTCGAACACCACCACCCGGCGGCGGGCATCATCGAGTTCCGCCTCGGCGACAGCCATGAGGCGTTGCTGGCCTTCGGCACCCCGGACGATCTGAAGGTGCTGTTCACCGACGCCACCAGCGGAATCACCACCTACCCGGCGGCACGCTCGCTCGCGATCGGCGCGGTGGCCGCCGACGGAACCGTCACCCTCGACTTCAACCGGGCGGTGAACCTGCCGTGCGCCTTCACCGACTACGCCACCTGCCCGGTGGCCCCGCGGGAGAACCGGCTGCGGGTGGCGGTGGAAGCGGGAGAACAGGATCCGAGATCATGAGTGTGCCGCTCTCGGTCCTCGATCTGGCACCGATCAGCGAGGGATCGAGTGCCGCGGCGGCGGTGCGCAACAGCATCGATCTGGCCAGGCATGCCGAGCAGTGGGGTTATCACCGGTTCTGGTTGGCGGAGCACCATTTCGCGTCGGTGGCCAGTTCCGCCTCGCTCACGCTGCTGGGACTGGTCGCGGCGGCCACCGACCGGATTCGGGTCGGGACTGGCGCGGTGCAGGTGGGTCAGCACACCTCGGCGTCGATCGTCGAGGCGTTCGGCACCGTCGACGCACTGCACCCGGGCCGGCTCGATCTCGGCCTCGGCCGCTCCGGACACCGGCGCACCCAGTACGGCGCCGCGACCACCACCGCGAAGGGCGGACGGCCGGTGCTCGACGCGGTCGTCGGGCGCACCCAGGTGCGTGACGGGGTGGTCGTGCCACCACCGTTCGACCCGCGACGGGTCCTCGATCGGTCGAAATTCCTCGCCTCCCTGGAGGCGTTGCAGCAGCCCGGCGCGCGATCACTGGACTTCGCGGACCAGGTCGCCGAGATCAGCGCCCTGCTCGACGGCACCTACACCACCTCCGACGGTGTCGCGCTGCACGCGGTTCCGGGTGAGGGTATCGATACCGAGCTGTGGATCTTCGGCAGTTCCGCCGGGGAGAGCGCGGAACTGGCAGGTCGGTTGGGGTTGCCGTTCGCGGCGGCCTACCACGTGGCGCCCGGGACAGCGCTGGACGCGGTGGCGGCGTATCGGGCGGCGTTCCGGCCGTCGCGGGTGCTCGCCGCGCCGTACGTCATCGTGTCGGCCGACGTGGTCGTGGCCGCCGACGACGACACCGCCCGCAGGCACGCGAGCACCTACGGACACTGGGTGCACAGTGTGCGCAGCGGAGCGGGCGCGGGCGAGTACCTCGATCCCGCCACCGCTCCCCCACTCACCGACGACCAGTTCCGCCTGGTCGAGGACCGGTTGGCCGCCCAGATCGTCGGCTCACCGGGCACCGTGGTCGAACGCCTCGACGCCCTGCGCCGGGTGAGCGACGCCGACGAACTCCTGGTCACCACCATCACCCACGCGCACGCCGACCGGCTCGAATCGCATCGGTTGCTGGCCGGGGCGTGGGGTTTGCGGGGCTCACTGGCCGCGTAGCCGGAGTGTGCCACGGCACGGCGAACAGATCTATACGGGGGCGTACAACAGCGGTAGTCTCAATCGCTATACGCCCCCGTACAGATCGAGGTCATCCCATGCGACTTCCCGCCTCCGCACACACCACCAGGCCGTGGCGCATTCACGAGATCGCGCGCGGTTTCGACACCGAAGACGTCTGGCAGTTCCGCACTCCCGGCGCGGGCCCCGACGATTTCCCCGCCTTCCTCGCGGCACTCCAGGCGGAGAAGGCGTCCGAGAGCTCGGGCATCAGCGGCGTGCTGTTCAAGATCCGCTGGAAACTGGGCGAGATCTTCGGCTGGGACGACGAATCGGCGGGCACCGGCACCCGCGTCGGCTCCCTGCGCGACCGCCTCCCCGCCGACCTGCGCGACACTCCGACCCCCGACGACAGCGACAGCCCGCTGACCAGCCTCTACGTCCTCGACAACGAGTACGCCGCCGAAATCGCCAACGGCACCATGCACGGCGTCATGCACCTGGGCTGGGTGCCCGACGACACCGGCTACCACCTGCAGATGGCCGTCCTGGTCGAACCCAACGGCCGCCTCGGGCGCCTCTACATGGCCCTGATCAAGCCCTTCCGCTACCTCATCGTCTACCCGGCCATGACCCGCAACTGGGAACGAACCTGGCAGACCCTCGCCGCTGCGAGGCGCTGACGAAGCGCCGAAGCGAGAAGCCGCCTCGTCCAGCTGCCGGTCAGGCGCTGAGAGGGGCGGCGGTGACGCCGTAGCCGAGGTTGGTGAGGACCTCGCTGGTGGCCTTGGCGAAGTTGAGGGTGATGAAGTGCAGGCAGGGGGCGTCTTCGTCGATGAGCCGCTGGGCCATTTCGGTGGCGATCTGGATGCCTTCGGCGCGCACGGCGGCGCGGTCCTCCTCCGGGCCCGTACCCGCGGCGCGGGTGAGGCGGGCGACGATGTCGGCGGGCACCGGGCGGCCGGACAGCTCCTCGGCACGCGCGACGGTGCGCAGGGAGGTGATGGGCATCAGCTCGGGGACGATCGGCTTGGCGCCCTCGACGGGGTCCATGGCGATCACGCGGTCGCGCAGGCGCAGGTAGTGCTCGACGTCGAAGAACATCTGGGTGATCGAATACTCCGCGCCCGCACGCAGTTTCGCGCACAGGTGGCGGGTGTCGTGGTCCAGGTCCGGTGAGCGGTGGTGCCCCTGCGGGAACGACGCGACACCCACGTGGAAGTCGCCGAGATCGCGGACGATGCGCACGAGCTCCTCGGCGTACTCGACCCCCTCGGGATGCTTGCGCCACTCACCCAGCGGGTCGCCGGGCGGGTCGCCGCGCAGCACGAGGACGTTGCAGATGCCGGAGTCGGCGTAGGAACCGACCAGCGAGCGCAATTCGGCGATGCTGTGGCCGACGGCGGTCAGGTGGGCGACCGGCAGCAGGGTGGTCTCCTGCGCCAGGGCGCCGGTGATGCGGACCGTGCGGTCGCGGGTGGAGCCGCCCGCACCGTAGGTCATCGACACGAAGGCGGGGTGCATGCGTTCGAACTCGCGCACCGCGCGCCACAGCCTGGCCTCACCGGCCGCGTCGCGGGGCGGGTTGAACTCGACCGAAAACGGCACGCCCGTGCCCGAATGAGTGCGCAGACTCTGCACCACCGAGGGCGTGTTCGAGACGATCGACTGCTGCTTGGCGGGCCGATCGGGGGTCGAACGTCCCCGTCCACTGTCGAAAGTCACCGGCTCAGTCTAGTGGGACGTTCCGGGCCTACGGCGCCGACCGGGGAACTCCGATACCGGTCACGACACGTCCCCGCCGGGCACAACCACGCAGGCCGCGGCACCCGCCGAGGGGAAATCCCCTGTTCGGAGCGGAGAATGTCAAGCCGGATGGACACACGGACCGAGGAGCCCCGGACCCGAGGAAACGCCGGGTGTGGGATCGGTCGCAGCGGCCCTGTGCGCCCGCTGATCGTCCGAGCGGCCCGCGTATCGTCGAGACGACGCTGTGCACGCACCGCGAGGGTGCGTCATCGGATCCTGACGCTCGCCATTTGGAGGCCGCCCTGTCCGCCGGAATCGGTACCCCGCTCTCCCGGTCCGCCGCCGACGTGCTGACCTCGGTCGACCTCGTCGCGCTCACCCCCGGCACACCGGCCTTCGTCGCGGCGGTCGAACAGGTGCTCACGGAGTTCTTCGCGAGCAGGCGCGAGATCGTCGAACCGCTCGGTCCGGTGTTCGTCGACGCGGCCGAGGCGCTGGAACAGTTCGTGGTGCGCGGCGGTAAACGCACCAGGCCGGGCTTCGCCTGGACCGGCTGGCTCGGCGCCGGTGGCGACCCGTCCGCCCCCGAGGCGGCGTCGGTGCTGACGGCCTGCGCATCGCTGGAGCTGGTGCAGGCCTGCGCGCTGGTGCACGACGACATCATCGACTCCTCACGCACCCGGCGTGGCTTCCCGACCGTGCACATCGACTTCACCGACCGGCACCGCGCGGCCGGGTGGTCCGGTGACGGCGAGGCGTACGGGTCGGCGGTCGCCATTCTGATCGGCGATCTGGCCCTGGCCTGGGCCGACGACCTGGTGAACGCGGCCGGACTCGACACCGCGTCCTTCGCCCGGTTCGCCCCGGTGTGGGCGCGCATGCGCACCGAAGTGCTCGGCGGGCAACTGCTCGACATCAACGGCGAAGCCGGTGGCGACGAGTCGGTCGAGGCCGCGCTGCGCATCAACCGCTACAAGACCGCCGCCTACACCATCGAACGGCCGCTGCACCTGGGTGCCGCACTGGCGGGCGCCGACGATGCCCTGGTCGCGGCCTTGCGCACCTATGGAACCGATGTGGGTATCGCGTTCCAGCTGCGCGACGACCTGCTCGGGGTGTTCGGTGATCCGGCCGTCACCGGCAAACCGTCGGGCGACGATCTGCGCGAGGGCAAGCGCACCGTGCTCATCGCGGAGGCGCTGCGCCGCGCCGACCCGGAGTCGGCCGCGCTGATCCGCACCGGCCTCGGCACCGACCTCGACGACGAGGCCGTCGACCGGTTGCGCGCGGTACTGATCGACCTGGGCGCCGTCGACGACGTGGAGCGCCGCATCACCGAGCTCACCGAAACGGGTCTGGCCGCCATCGCGCACAGCGCCGCCACCCCCGCCGCCAAGCATCTGCTGCACGATATGGCGTTGGCCGCCACTCGCCGTACCGCCTGAGGACGTTGTGAAAACTGTTGTGGGACAAACGAATCATGTCGTCGTCGTGGGGGCCGGGCTGGCCGGGCTCGGCGCCGCGCTACACCTGCGGGGTGCCGGGCTCGAGGTGACCGTGCTCGAGCGCGCGGATCACCCCGGCGGCCGGGTGGGCCGCTACCGCTTCGCCGACTACGAGATCGACAGCGGCGCTACGGTTCTCACTCTGCCCGAAACCATCGACAACGCCCTCGCGGCGGTCGGGCAGACCCGGGAGGACGTCGGGCTGCGTATCCATCGCCTGGCTCCGGCCTATCACGCGCGCTTCGCCGACGGCAGCGACATCCGGGTCTTCGACGACGCCGAGCAGATGGCGGCCGAGGTGACCCGCGCGTGCGGTCCCCGCGAGGCACGCGGGTACCGGCGTCTGCGCGACTGGCTCGGCCGGATGTACGAGGCCGAGTTCGACGAATTCATGAACGCCGATTTCGATTCGCCCCTCGACATGGTCCGCACACCGGCCGCCCGGTCGGCACTGGCCCGGGTGGTGCGCCTCGGCGGGCTCGGCAAACTCGGGCCGCGGGTGCGTTCATACCTCCGCGACGAGCGCCTCACCAGGCTTTTCACCTTCCAGGCGCTCTACGCGGGAACGGCGCCGGACCAGGCCCTCGCCGTCTACGGCGCCATCCCGAACATGGACACCTGTCTCGGGGTGTACTTCCCCGAGGGCGGAATGCGGGCCATCACCACTGCGCTGGCCGAGGCCTTCACCGCCGCGGGCGGGCGCCTCGAGCTCGGCACCGAGGTCACCGGCATCGAGTACGCGACCGCCAAGGGCACCGCGTCACCGGGTGCCCGCCACGCCGAGGCCGTCCGCACCGTCGACGGGCGGAGCTTCGCCTGCGACGCGGTGGTCATCACCGCCGACCTCGGCTCGATCCGCCGCTTCGGGCTGCGCAACCGGCGTGGGCTGCGGGCCTCACCGTCGGCCGTCGTCGCGCACGGCACCGTGCCCGCCGAGGTCGCCGCGCGGTGGCCGGTGCAGGCCCATCACACGATCGAGTTCGGGGCCGCCTGGGAGCAGACCTTCCGCGAGATCGCCGCGGGCAAGGGCCGGGGCAAACTGATGAGCGACCCGTCGCTGCTGCTCACGCGGCCCGCGCTCAGCGACCCGGGCCAGTTCGTCGACCGTACCGACGGCCGTTGGGAGCCGCTGTCGCTGCTCGCGCCGTGCCCCAACCTGACCTCCGCACCGCTGGACTGGGACCGCATCGGCCCGGCCTACCTGCGCGAACTGCTCGCGACGCTCGAGCAGCGCGGTTACACCGGTATCGGTGAGTACTTCCGCGTCGATCACCTCGACACACCGGCGACCTGGGCGGCCCAGGGCATGATCGCGGGCACACCGTTCTCGGTGGCACACCTTTTCCGGCAGACCGGACCGCTGCGTCCACGCAACCTGCCAAGGGGCGTAGACAATGTCGTTCTCGCAGGTTGTGGCACTACTCCGGGGGTCGGGGTGCCCACCACGCTGCTGTCGGGCGAACTGGCGGCGGCGCGAATCACCGGCAGCCGGGCGCACACCGGTAGCGACCACCGGGTTAGTGTTCGGAACTGAAGCCGTAAACTGACGGCCGACTTATCAGCTCGCGGTTGCGACCGCCGACCATCCGGGGGGACCGACCGAAGATGCCGCCCCCCGAGACGACCGTAGGCCCCATGGACACCACGCGCACCCTCGAACCGCAGCGCCATCTGCCCGCCGGGACCGATCCCGGCGTCCGGTCGCGGCTGCGCACTGTCGGCGATTTCGCCCGGAGCCCCGAAGGCCACGCGGCCTTCATGGGATTCTTCGGCGCCATCATGATCACATTCGGCGGTTTCGGCGCGGGCGCCGTCCGCAAACGCGATCCGCTGCTCGAGGCGCTGCACCTGTCGTGGCTGCGATTCGGCCACGGCTACGCCCTCTCGATGATCGTCATCTGGGCCGGTGTGCTGCTGATGATCACCGCATGGGTGCGCCTGGGCCGCACGCTCATCGGCAACGGTGAACCGAAGGTCACGCTCAACGAGCTGCGGGTGATCGTCGGAATCTGGATCACCCCACTGCTTTTCGCGGCCCCGATGTTCAGTCGCGACGCCTACTCCTATCTCGCCCAGGGTGCGCTCCTGCGCGACGGTTTCGACCCCTACCAGGTGGGTCCCGTCGCCAATCCCGGTGTGCTGCTGGACAATGTGAGCCCCGTGTGGACCACGACCACCGCGCCGTACGGGCCGGTGTTCCTGCTGATGGGCCGCGCGATCACCACGCTCACCGGTGACAATGTGATCGCCGGGACCATCGCGCTGCGCTTCGTCATGCTGCCCGGCCTGGCGCTGATGGTGTGGGCGGTGCCCTATCTGACCAAGCACCTCGGCGGCAAACCGACCGTGGCGCTGTGGCTGGCGGTACTCAATCCGCTGGTGCTCGTGCACCTCATCGGCGGTGTGCACAACGAGATGCTGATGGTCGGGCTGATGTGCGCGGGTATCGCGCTCGTGCTCGAACGTCATCATGTGGCGGGCATCGTCGTGGTCGCCATCGGCGTCGCGATCAAGGCGACGGCAGGCGTGGCGTTGCCGTTCCTGGTGTGGATCTGGATCCTGCACGAGAAGGAGCGGCGGGCGGCCGAACGCCGGGCCCGCGCCGACTCCGACGCCGGTCTCGCCGAGGAACTGAAGCATCCCGACGCGGCCCGGCCATCGGCCGATATGCCACATCCACTGCTCGTGTTCACCAAGATCGCCGGCATCGGCATCGGCGTGTTCGCACTGGTCTTCGGTGCGGCATCGGTGATCGCCGGGGTCGGCTTCGGCTGGGTGACCGCGTTGCAGGGCTCGAACAAGATCATCAACTGGCTCTCGCTGCCGACCATCCTCGCGCACATGGTCACCTGGGTGACGCCGTGGTCGCTGGATTCGGTCCTGTCCATCACCCGCGAACTGTGCAAGGTCGCGCTGGTGGTCCTGCTCGTGGCGACCTGGTGGCGGTTCCGCCACAGCGAGCGTGAGGCCGTGATGGGCATCATCGTCGCGTTCGTGGCGATCGTGCTGCTCTCCCCCGCCGCCCTGCCCTGGTACTACTCGTGGCCGCTCGCACTGGCCGCCGGTTTCGCGCTGTCGACGGTGACCCTGCAGTGGCTGGTCGGCATCTGCACCTGGCTGATGCTGGTGTTCCAGCCGGACGGCTCGATCGGCCTCTACAACTTCTGGCACGTGGCGCTGGCGACGTTCGCCGCCGTGGTGGCCGCCGTGTCACTGCGCCACGTCGACCCGTTGCACCTGCGTTCGGCGAGTTCCCGCGCGATAGCCAAGGAACACGCACCGCCCGTCGCAGCATGAGTGTGCCCACCGCGCTGGACGACGCCTACGCGACCTGTCGCCGCATCGCCGCCGAGCACGGACGCACCTACTTCCTCGCCACGGCCTTATTGAGCTCGGAGCGGCGCCGGGCCGTGCACGCGCTGTACGCGTTCGCGCGGATGGTGGACGACATCGTCGATCACGCCGACGACCCCGCGTGGATCCTTGACCCGGCCGACCGGACTCCGGCGAGGCCGCGAACCCTCCCGTCGAGCCTCGCCCCAGGCGTACACGATCCTGATCGCCGCCTCGCCCCTGTCAGCGGTGGCATCTCCCCCGCTCAGCACCTCGATCTGGTCGAGAAGCAGCTCCGGCTGGCCATCGAGCAGGGCGACATCGACACCGCCGACCTGCGGCGCCGCCAGATCATCACCGCGACGGCCGACACCATCGCCCGCTACGACATCGCGCACGACCACATCTGGACGTTCCTCGATGCCATGCGCATGGACGTCCCCGGTACGACCGTTCACCGCAGGCGCTACGCGAGCATGGCCGAGTTGGGCGAGTACATGCGTGGGTCGGCCGCCGCCATCGGTCTGCAGTTGCTGCCGGTGCTCGGCACCGTGGTTCCGGTGGCGGAGGCCGAACCCGCTGCCGCCGCGTTGGGCGAGGCGTTCCAGGTCACCAATTTCCTGCGTGATGTGGCCGAAGACCTCGATCGCGACCGTATCTACCTGCCCGCCGACGAACTGGCCGCGTTCGGCGTCGACGAGACGCGACTGCGTGCGTGCCGGACGGCCGGGCGAACCGACCAGCCGACGCGACGCGCGCTGGCCCATCTGATCGCCGTCAACCGCGACATCTACCGCCGCGCGGTCCCCGGCATCGACCTGCTGGCCCCCCGGGTCCGCCCGGCGATCCGCACCGCCGCCATCCTCTACGCCGAGATCCTCGATCAGATCGAAGCGGCCGATTTCCAGGTCTTCGCCACCCGCGCGACCGTCCCGAGCCGCCGCCGAATCATGGTCGCCGCTAAGGGTTTCACCACCACACGCCGCCACTCGGTCGCGGCATTCCGCTCGACCTGAAATCCCTGCAGGACAAAGTGGTCCGGCACGGTGCGTTCACCCGGGCACGCGCTCCGCTCGGTGCGCTGCTCAGCGGCGCGCGCACCGTCGGCGGCGAGTCCTCAGAAGGGTTCGGCGGCGGCGCGGCGGACGACTTCGCGGGCCAGCGGGCCGTGCAGGGCGTCGACCGGGCGGCCGGGCAGCGAGTCGTCCTCGGTGTAGATCCAGCGCAGGATGTCCTCGTCGCTGTACTTGCCGTCGCGCATCACCGTGATCAGGCCGGGCAGCATGCGGACGATCTCGTCGTTGTCGTCGAAGAAGCGGGACGGAATGCCCGCGACACCGCCCCGGCGCACCGCGAGGAGCTGGCGATCGCGCAGCATCTGGTGCACCGCGGTCACCGGGACGCCGAGTATGTCGGCGGCCTCGGGCAGGGAGACGAGGGTTTCGGTGTCGGGCAGCACGTCGTCGCTGCAGGGGAAGGCACTCACCCGCACAACGGTAGTACGTGACGTGGCGCATCCATCGGCGGGCATACCGTCGCACCCGGTTACGATCGTGGGGGCCGCACCACCGTGGCCAGTTTGTCGTACGCCGGAGGAACCTGTGATCGGCCAGATGCTGGAAGGGCGCTATCGCATCGACGCGCCGATCGCGCGCGGCGGAATGTCGATGGTGTTCCGCGGAACCGACACCCGGCTCGACCGTCCCGTCGCCATCAAGGTGATGGACCCCAAGTTCGCGAGCGATCCCCAGTTCCTGAGCCGCTTCGAGTTCGAGGCGCGCGCGGTGGCCAAACTCAAGCACCCGTCGCTCGTCGCGGTCTACGACCAGGGCGTCGACGGCGAATACCCCTTCCTCATCATGGAATTGGTCGAGGGCGGCACCCTGCGTGAGCTGCTGCGCGAACGCGGCCCGATGCCGCCGCACGCCGTGCGGGCCGTCGCCGAACCGGTGCTGCGCGCCATCGGCACCGCGCACGACGCGGGTCTGGTGCACCGCGACATCAAGCCGGAGAACGTGCTGATCTCCGACGCGGGCGAGGTGAAGATCGCCGACTTCGGCCTGGTCCGCGCCGTGGCCGCCGCCAACACCACCTCCGCCAGCGTGATCCTCGGCACCGCCGCTTACCTGTCGCCGGAGCAGGTCACCACCGGCACCGCCGACGCGCGCTCGGACGTGTACTCCTTCGGCATCCTGATCTTCGAACTGCTCACCGGCCGCGTGCCGTTCACCGGCGACAATTCGCTGTCGGTGGCGTATCAGCGGGTGGAGAACGACGTACCGGCGCCGAGTCAGTTCATCGACGGTGTGCCCGCCGAATTCGACGCCCTCGTCGCCGAGGCCACCTCCCGCGACCCCGCGAAGCGCTTCGCCGACGCCAATCAGATGGCGGCCAACCTGCAAGCCGTCGCGATGACCTTGAGCCTGCCGCCGTATCGCGTTCCGGCACCCCGTGATTCGGCCGAGCATCTCAGCGAGGCTTTTCGCGCACCCGTGGCCGCGGCGAATCCCGTTGCGGGCCCGCATGAACCCGCACCGCCGCGTCCGGTCGCCCAGCCGCAGCACACCCGGGTGGTCACCGCACAACGGCCGCGACTCGACGAGCACGCCAATCCGCCCGCCCCCGTGCACAATCCGTTCGTCCCGGCGGAGACCCATACCCGCCGCACCGGCCTGGTGTGGGTGGGTATCGTCACCGCGCTGACGCTGCTGGTCGGCATCGGCGGCTGGTGGCTCGGCGTCGGCCGCTACACGGCGGTGCCGCCGATCGCCGGCATGGACAGCGAGCGGGCCGTTGCCGTGCTGGAACAGGCCGGATTCGAGACGGTACTGCGGCAGAAGGCATCCGACACGATCCCCGTGGGCGGCGTGGTCGGCACCGACCCGTCGGCGGGCTCACGGGTCACCAAGAGCTCCACCATCGCCGTGCTGATCTCCAACGGAAAACCGCGCGTCCCCGAGGACATCAAGGCCGGTGACCAGATCAGTGCCGTGAACGCCGCCATCCGCGATATGGGCCTGCAACCCATCGACAGCGGCGAAGCGGCCAGCACCGCCCCGAAGGGCTCACTGGCCAGGGTCGAGCCTGCCCCCGGCACCGTGCTGCCGATGGGCGCGCAGGTGAAGGTGTACCGCAGCAAGGGCTCCCAGCCCGTGAACGTGCCCGATGTGCGCGGCAAGACCACCGAGGAAGCCACCCAGGCACTCACCAAGGCCGGACTCACCGTCCGCGAGGTGAAGGTGCAGTTCGACAAGAGCATCGAGGGCGACAAAGCCATCGGCACCGACCCCGCCGTCGGCACCACCCTGCAGTCCGGCGACAGCGTCACCCTGCTCGTCTCCAACGCGATCAAAGTCCCCAACGTAATGGGTCAGAACGTCGGCAACGCCCGCGCCAAACTGCAGCAACTAGGCCTCCGGGTAGAGGTCAAATCCCTCACCGACTCCGACAGCTCCCTGGTCATCGGCCAGGTCCCCGGCATCAACACGAACGTGGAGGCGGGCAGCGTCGTATCGCTCACCGCCCTACCTTGAAGAGATCGCGCCCCGGACAAGCCCGACAAGGACGACGACAAGGAAAAGCCCGGCCGCGGCAACCGCTGACCGGGCTCTACCGGACCAGCTCAGCGCAGCATCTCCGCCACCAGGAACGACAGTTCCAGCGACTGCTGAGTGTTGAGCCGAGGATCGCAGGCAGTCTCGTACCGTCCACCGAGATCCAGATCGGAGATGTCCTGCGCACCACCGAGGCATTCGGTGACGTTCTCACCGGTCAGCTCGATATGCATGCCGCCGGGATGGGTGCCGAGCGCATGGTGGACCTCGAAGAAGCCCTGCACCTCATCGACGATCCGATCGAAGTGGCGGGTCTTGAACCCGGTGGACGACTCGTGGGTGTTGCCGTGCATCGGGTCGCACTGCCAGATCACCTGGTGTCCGGTGGCCTGCACCTTCTCGATGATCGGCGGCAACACGTCGCGCACCTTGCCGTTGCCCATGCGCGCCACCAGGGTGAGCCGGCCGGGTTCGTTGTTCGGGTCGAGCCGCTCGACGTATTCCACCGCCTGGTCGGGGGTGGTGGTCGGGCCGATCTTCAGGCCGATGGGGTTGGCAAGCAACTCGGCGAAAGCGATGTGGGCACCGTCGAGCTGACGGGTGCGCTCACCGATCCACAGGAAGTGCGCCGACAGGTCGTAGAGCAGCGGTTCACCCGTCTCGCTCTCGCTGAGGCGAAGCATCGCGCGCTCGTAGTCGAGGACGAGCGCCTCGTGCGAGGCGTAGATGCGGGCGGTCTTGAGGCTCGGGTCGTTGACCTGACACGCCGCCATGAATCGCAGACCCTTGTCGATCTCCTCGGCCAGGGTCTCGTAGCGGGCACCGGCGGGCGACTGGGCGACGAAGTCACGGTTCCAGTCGTGCAGGCGGTGCAGGTCGGCGGTGCCGGCGCTGGTGAGGGCGCGGACCAGGTTCATCGCGGCGCTCGCGTTGGCGTAGGCGCGGACCAGGCGTGACGGGTCGTGGCGGCGCAGCTGTTCGTCGGCGACCAGGGAGTTGACCATGTCGCCGCGGTAGGACTTCAGGCCGAGCGCGTCGATGTCGGCCGAGCGCGGCTTGGCGTACTGACCGGCGATGCGGGCCACCTTCACCACCGGCATGCTCGCGCCGTAGGTGAGCACGACAGCCATCTGCAGCAGGGTGCGGATATTGCCCCTGATGTGGGGTTCGGTGTTGTCGGCGAAGGTTTCCGCGCAGTCACCGCCCTGCATCAGGAAGGCCTCGCCGCGCGCCACCTGCGCCAGCTGCGCCTTGAGGTCCTCGACCTCGGCGGGCAGGCAGATCGGCGGCACGCTCTCGAGCACGGTGCGCATCGTGGTGGCCTCGTCGGCGTCCCAGGACGGCTGCTGCAGGGCGGGGCGAGCCAGAGCGGCGTCCAGTCGCCTGCGCAGATCGTCAGGCAGCGGCGGCAGTTCCGGCAGGCGGTCAATCGGTACGTCGACGGTCCAGGTCACCAGATCAGAATACGGACTCACCGAAGCCGGCGAATATCCGGCGTACCTGCGACGGGCCGACCGGACCCCAGCGGCGACCCCTGCGCACTGCGCGCGAAGTGCCCGCATAGGGTTTCACTCAATTCATCGTGGGTCCGCCCGCCTCGTCGCGCCGGACGGGACGGGCGCCCACCGGCACGAAGAGGCGATCTCCCTGCGATATTTCTACGATTCGGAATTCGTCGAGGACGGCGTCACGATCGACCTGATCTCGATCGGCGTCGTCTGCGAGGACGGACGCGAGTACTACGCCGTCTCCACCGAATTCGACGCCGGACGGGCCGGGCCGTGGGTGCGCCGCAATGTGCTGCCGAAGCTGCCACCGGCCGGTTCGCCGCTGTATCGCAGCCGCGCCCAGATCCGCGACGACCTGTTCAAGTTCTTCCTGCCCCGGCCCGGTGTGTATCCGGAGCTGTGGGCCTGGGTCGGCGCCTACGACCATGTGGCGCTGTGCCAGCTGTGGGGTGACATGACCGCGCTGCCCAAGAACATGCCCCGCTATACCAACGAACTGCGCCAGCACTGGGTGGCCCACGGCAGCCCCGAACTGCCGCCCATCCCCGACGACGCGCACGACGCCCTGGCCGACGCCCGTCACAACCTGGCCAAGTTCGAGGCCATCGAATCCCACCGCCGCACACCGCGCCGCTGAGATACGACGAAGGCCCCGAGTCGAAACCGACTCGGGGCCTTCGTTGTTCGCGGAATCAGTGACCGCTGTGGTCACCGTTGCCGGTGCGAGCCTGGTGCTCGGCGAGGGCGCCGAGCATCTTGTGCTCCTCGGCCTCCTCGATCTCGGCCCAGGCCTGGCCCTCGGCGCGCGGGTCGGGGCGAAGGAAGCTGCCCGTACCCGGCTTGCCCGCCGAACCGAGGCGGTTCATCTTCTTGGGCACCGGGGCGCCCTGGTACTCCAGCGGGATGGCGTGGCCGTGCGCGTCGACCCCACCCAGCGGCTGGTGCACCTCGATGTACTCACCGTGCGGCAGCCGCTTGATCACACCGGTCTCGATGCCGTGCTCGAGCACCGCGCGGTCGCTGCGCTGCAGGCCGATGCAGAACCGGTAGGTGATGAAGTACGCCAGCGGCGGCAGCAGCAGCAGGCCGATACGACCGATCCAGGTGGTCGCGTTCAGCGAGATGTCGAACTTCAGCGCGATGATATCGTTGACGCACGACAGCGTGAGCACCACGTAGAACGCGATGGCCATCGCACCGATCGCCGTGCGCACAGGCACGTCGCGCGGACGCTGCAGCAGGTTGTGATGCGCGGTGTGGTCGTTGGTGAGGCGCTTCTCGATCCACGGGTAGGCGATCAGCAGCGTGAACACCAGGCCCATGACCAGCGCGACCCAGAACGCCGCCGGGATCGTGTACCGGCCGAGGTAGAGCTCCCAGGCAGGCATCAGACGCGCCATACCGTCGGTCCACATCATGTAGAAGTCGGGCTGCGAACCCGCCGACACCTGCGACGGGTTGTACGGACCGAGGTTCCACACCGGGTTGATCTGCAGGACACCGCCCATGATGCCGACGATGCCGAGGGTGAAGGCGAAGAACGCGCCCTGGTCGGCGGCGAACACCGGGACGATGCGGGCACCGACCACGTTCGTCTCCGTGCGGGCCGGGCCGGGGAACTGGGTGTGCTTCTGGTACCAGACCAGCGCCACGTGAGCACCGATCAGCGCCAGGATGATGCCGGGCAGCAGCAGCACGTGCGCGATGTAGAGGCGCGGGATGATGATGTCGCCGGGGAAGTCGCCGCCGAACATCAGCCAGTGCAGCCAGGTACCGACCACCGGGACACCGATGGTGATGCCGGAGAACGCGGCACGAAGACCGGTGCCCGAGAGCAGGTCGTCGGGCAGCGAGTAGCCGAAGAAGCCTTCGAACATCGCCAGGATCAGCAGCAGCGAGCCGATCACCCAATTCGCCTCACGCGGCTTGCGGAACGCGCCGGTGAAGAAGATGCGGAACAGGTGGATGATGATCGACGCCGCGAACAGCAGCGCCGCCCAGTGGTGGATCTGGCGGACGAACAGACCACCGCGCACCTCGAAGGAGATGTTCAGCGTCGTCTCGTAGGCCCGCGACATGCCGACACCGCGCAGCGGCTGGTAGGCACCGTCGTACACGACGTGCGCCATCGACGGGTCGAAGTACAGCGTCAGGTAGATACCCGACAGCAGCAGGATGATGAACGCGTAGAGCGCGATCTCACCCAGCAGGAACGACCAGTGGGTCGGGAAGACCTTGTTGATCGACCGCTTCACGAACGCGGCGGCACGATACCGCTCGTCCATCTCATCGGCCTGGTTGGCCATGATAGTTCCAGCACTCATGAACGACGCTCCCAGAAGGCCGGGCCGAGCGGCTCGATGAAGTCGCCCGCGGCGACCAGGAAGCCCTCGGAGTTGACGGTGATCGGCAGCTGAGGCAGCGCGCGGGCGGCCGGACCGAAGACCGGCTTACCCCACTCGGTCGCCGAGAACTGCGACTGGTGGCACGGGCACAGGATCCGGTTGGTCTGCTGCTCGAACAGCGAGGTCGGGCAGCCGAGGTGGGTGCAGATCTTCGAGTAGGCGAAGTAGTCGCCGTAGTTGAAGCTCTCCTGGCCCTTGCGCTTGATCGCCTTCTCGGCGTCCTCGGTGCGCAGCCGGATCAGCATCACGGCGTTACGGATACCGCGCAGCGACTGCAGGGTGGCGTGGGAATCCCCGCGCCACTTCTCTTTCCAGGGAAAGACGGTTTCCATCGCGCCCGCGTCGAGATCCTCCGGGCGCACCAGGACGATATCGTCGGGGCGGCCGGTGTCGCGGCGGATGTAGACGGTCTCACCCGGGTAGTCCGGGGTCCAGCCCGAGACCCACAGCGGCGACTTGTCCTTCTTCGCCCACGGGTTCTTGATCATGCCGCCGATGAACACCATCGCGGCACCGAGGCCGAGCACACCGACACCGGCACCGGCGGTGCCGAGCATCATCTTGCGGCGACCGAGGGTTGAGGTCTCGAGCGCGTCCTGCAGCTCGGCGGCCAGGGTACGGCGCTCGACCTCGTCGGACGGGCCGTCGTGGCGCTGCTGGATCGAGATCTCGGCGGGGATGAACCGCTTGCGGATCAGCACCACGGCGATACCGATGACCAGCACCGAGATGCCGAAGGTCAGACCGATGAGCGGGGTGAACAGCGAGTAGGCCTCGTGGCCCTCATCGCCCTTGCCCTTCCACTCCCACGGCCAGAACAGGAAGACACCGATCAGCGCGGCGGCCGCGAGACCGGAGATGGCGAACCAGAACGTGACGGCACGCTCGGCACGCTTCTCGGCCCGGGTGCCTGGCACCGGCCAGCGCTCGCTGCGGTACACGACCTCGACGTCGTCTCGCGCGGTACCGAGTTCGACGAGCTCGTCACGCGACATCGCGTCCAGTTCGTCTTCGGTGGGTTCGCGACCCATGTCGCTTCGCTCCTGTCCACTCATGACTGTGTCCTATCCGACGCGCCGAGCGCGACCTGCCCGATCACGTGCGGGAACCGATCCACATGGCCGCACCGACGGTGGCGGTGATGCCGATGACCCAGATGGCAAGACCTTCGGTCGCCGGACCGAAACCGCCGAGATCCCAGCCGCCGGGCGACTTCTCCTCGGCGGAGTTCTTGACGTAGGCGACGATGTCGCGCTTCTCCTCCGGCGTCAGCTGCCGGTCGGAGAACTTGGGCATGTTCTGCGGGCCGGTGAGCATCGCGTCGTAGATCTGCTGCTCGTTGGCCGGCTCGAGCGGCGGAGCGAACTTACCGCCCGACAGCGCGCCACCACGACCGGTGAAGTTGTGGCAGGACGCGCAGTTCATACGGAACAGCTCCGAACCGCGACCGATGTCGTCGCCGCGCAGCGATTCCTGGGCGATCTCACCGTTGGCGTCACGGATCACCGAGGGGCCACCGCCGTTGGCGGCGACGTAGGCGCCGAGCGCGTCGGTCTGATGCGCGTCGAACTTCTCCGGCTTGCGCATGGCCTGGGCCTCGTTGCGCACCATCGGCATACGGCCGGAGGAAACCTGGAAGTAGACCGCGGCCTCACCGACACCGATCAGGCTCGGACCGCGATCGGGCACACCCTGCAGGTTCGCACCGTGGCAGGTGATGCACGAGGTCTCGTAGAGCTGCTTGCCCTCACGGATCAGCGCGGACTGGTCCTCGTTCGCGGTGGCGATCTGCGGCTCGGGGGTGAGCGCGCTCGCCAGGAAGCCGGCTCCGACGAGGCCGACCATCAGCGCGAGCGCACCCGCGATACGACGGCGGGCGCGACGCTGCTTGCGCGTCTTGGCAGCCTGACCGGCGCCTGCGGGCTCGGGGGCCGACGGGGGAGATGAACTCATCTGTAGTCCCTTTGGAGTAGACGGAACCGACTTGTGCAAAAGCTTGTGTGCCCGCGGGCTAGCTGACGAAGTAGATCGTGGCGAACAGCCCGATCCAGACGATGTCGACGAAATGCCAGTAGTAGGACACCACGATGGCGGCGGTGGCCTGAGCGGGGGTGAACTTGCTCAGCGTGGTGCGGATGAGCAGGAACACGAACGCGATCAGACCGCCGATCACGTGCAGACCGTGGAAGCCGGTGGTGATGTAGAAGACCGAGCCGTAGGAGCTGCCCGCGATGGTCGTGCCCTCGTGCGCCAGGTGGTAGTACTCGTACGCCTGACCGGCGACGAAGAAGGCACCCATCAGCAGGGTGATCGTGTACCAGCGGCGCAGGCCGAACACGTCGCCCTTCTCCGCGGCGAACACGCCCATCTGGCAGGTGAACGACGATGCGATCAGCACGGCCGTCACCGGAACAGCCAGCGCGAGGTTCAGCTCGGTGGGCTCCGGGGGCCAGTTGCCGTGCGCTTGCGCGCGCGCAACGAAGTACATGGCGAAGAGGCCGGCGAAGAACATCAGCTCGCTCGACAGCCAGATGATGGTTCCGACGCTGACCATGTTGGGCCGGTTCAGCGAATGCACACGCTGAGTAATGGCCGATCCTGGGGTGCCTACTGCGGTCGTCACGGGGTAAGTATGACTCTTCGTAGTACGACAGCTGTACCCGGGTACGAAAGTTTGTCGCGCGGACCGGAAAACCCACGTACAGAGGGGGTCCGAAGCAACCGTCGGCGTGTTGGCGACTCTTCGCGTGACAACCCATTGTGACAGCGTTGGATGTGGATAGGCTGAGACGAGGAGGCGACGATGGTCGTAGTGCGGATGTGGCGGCGGCTCTTCGGTGGGCAACCCGGTGGGCTCGATCCCACGCGCGAGGATCTGGTCGTCGTCGCGTCGAGTTTCGACGATGCCGAGGCGTCCTCGGTGGCGCTGGACCGGGCCGTCGATCTCGATCGCGGCGCGCAGGCGGTGTTGCGGCACCATCTGCGGCTGCCCGCCGATCGCATCGACGAGGCCTGTGAGATAGCCGGATACGACGGATACGAGCGCGCCGAGGCGGTGCGCGGGGTCTCCGACGATCTCGTGCCCGTGCTGCTGCAGCGGGTGCAGCTGCTCGACCCGCTGACGATCTCGCAGGAACGTTCGCGGATGGCGGGCCTCGCGCAACGCCACGACGGGGTCGCCGACGGATGGGACGCGCTGCAGCCGCCACGTCCGGCCGCCTAAACTTGCCGATCGAGCGCACAGTGGTTGCGCAAGCGCAACCATGTTGCGCCCGTCGTCGAAACGGAGATGCAGAGCAGATGAGCGTGCGCAGTTGGGCCCAGGTGCTCGGGACCCTCGCCGACGGGGGCGATCTGGCCGCCGACGACACCACCTGGGTGATCGACGAGATCTTCACCGACAACGCGACCGCCGCCCAGATCGCGGCCTTCGGCGTCGCCATGAAGATCAAGGGCCCCACGCCCGGCGAGCTGGCGGGCATGGTGTCGGGGATGCTCGGGCACGCGCGGCTGGTGCACGTCGACGGGGACGCGGTCGACATCGTCGGCACCGGCGGCGACCGATCGGGCTCGGTGAACATCTCGACGATGTCGTCGGTGGTCGTCGCCTCGGCGGGTGTGCCGGTGGTCAAGCACGGCAACCGGGCCGCCTCGTCGAAGGCCGGTGGCGCCGACGTGCTCGAGGCGCTCGGGGTGAAGCTGGCGCTCGGTCCGCAATCGGTGGCGCGGTCGGTGCGGGAGGCGGGCATCGGGTTCTGCTTCGCGCCGCTGTTCCATTCGGGGCTGCGTTTCGCCGGTGCGGCGCGCAAGGAGATCGGCATCCCGACCGTATTCAACGTGCTCGGCCCGCTGACCAATCCGGCGCAGCCGCGCGCGGGGCTGATCGGGTGCGCGTTCGCTGATCTGGTGCCGGCGATCGCGGGCGTGTTCGCCCAGCGTGGGGCCAGTGCGCTGGTGGTGCGCGGGCGCGACGGGCTCGACGAGATCACCACCTCGGATCTGACCGATGTGTGGGTGGTCAGCGGTGGGCGCGTCAAGCAGACGGTGCTCGACCCGACCGCGCTCGGCATCCCCCGCGTCGATCTCGACGAATTGCGTGGCGGCGATGCGGCCGAGAACGCGCGGATCGCGCGGGAGGTCTTCGCCGGGACGCCCGGCCCGGTGCGGGACGCGGTGCTGCTGAATTCGGCCGCGGCGATCGTCGCCTACGACCTGTCACGTGGCGTGGGCGATGTCGATCTCGACCTGGATGCCGCGCTCTCGGCAGCGATGGAACGCGCCGCCGCCGCGGTGGACAGCGGCGCGTCGGCGAAGCTGCTGCAGACCTGGGCCGAACTCACCCAGGTCCTCGACGACAACTGAAAGCTCTACTCTCCCAGGGAGAATCCGGCTTCCACGTCGGCACTGGAATACGACTTGAAGGCGATGTGGGTGGTGGTGCGTACCACCCCTTCGACCTTGTCGATGCCCTCGGTGACGACCTCGGCGATGCGCTCGTGATCGCGCACCCGCACGATCGCGATCAGGTCCACATCGCCGGCACAGGAGTACACCTCGGCGACTCCTGCGGTATCGGCGAGCGCCTGTGCGGTCTCGGGAATGCGAGAGTTCTCGGCCTGGATCAGCACGATCGCGGTAATCATGGGATCAGCCTAGAACTTCGGGCCGCTCGGTGGCCGCTTTGAACCGTCGCATGAGGTCGTAGCTCTTCACACCCGGTGCCGTTTCCAGCGAACTCGACACGTCGACGCCGTAGGGACGGTGGCGGGCGATGACGTCGGCGACATTGTCCGGGTCGAGGCCACCGGCCAGCACCACCCGTCCCGGCTGGGCGCGCACCCAGTCGGGGAACTCCTCGAAGACGCCGCTGCCCGCGCTGGCGTCGTAGAAGAAGTATTCGCTGGTCTGCTCGGGTGCGGGCGGGGTCGAGGAGCAGAAGGCCAGGTTCGGCAGGTCGGCCCAGCGGTAGAGCTGGACGACGTCGAAGGCGTCGGCGACCTCGGCGACTTCCGCGTGTTCCAGGGCGACCGCGAAGGTGGTGATGCGACCGCGCGCGTAGTCGGCCAGGGCACGAGCCTGGTCAGGCGTGCGGTACCGCTTGCTCTTGGGCGTGACCATGACACCGATCGCCGAATAGCCCAGCTCGACCGCCCAGTCGATCTGCTCCTCGGTGGTCAACCCACACACCTTCACGAACACCGCCACCAGTCCTTTCCACCGACAACACCATCAACCATGATCCAGGACGGGACAGGTGTTTCTCGGACAGGTCGGCCGAACACCACTGTTTACCCCAGCCCTCCCCTGCTGCGGGTTCCCCTCGACCCGGCGGGCGATCACCGCTCCGCCAGATACTGCTCCTGCTCGGACCGCACTTCCGCCGCCTCCCGGGCCAGCTGCGCCCAGGCGACCCAGCGGGCGGCGCCGTGCAGCGGTTCGCAGTACCCGTCGCTGGTCCGGACGATCCGGGCGCCCGGTTTGGCGAGCCAGCGCGCGATGACCCCGACCTCCTCCGGCGGCGCACCGAGGAGTGGGGGTACGTCGTCGGCGAACACGAGCGGGCGATCCGCGTTGTCCGCGGTCGGTGGTGCGTCGCCGAGGTCGGGCACGACTGTTTCCGCGGCCGCCACGATTTGATCGACGACCGCCATGGGTGGGGTGCCACGGCGGGCTACGCCTGCGGCGGCGAGGCGGCCGTGGCGGATGACGGAGAATTCCCAGCCGCCCGCACTGTCGGGAAGGGCGATGATCAGTTCGGCGAGGCGGGCCAAGGCAGCGAGTCGTTGCGTGCGCGCCAGCTTGGTGACCACAGCGGCGGTGCGGTCGCGCAGGCGGGCTGCTGCCTCGAAATGCTCTGCCGTGGAATAGGTTTCGATGCGTTCGAGCATGGCGCGCAGGAGCGTGTCGGAGCGACCCGTGAGCAGATCGCGAACCGAATGGGCGGCGGGTGCGTAGGCGTCGGCGTCCGAGCCGTCGGCGCTGGCGGCCGGGCATCCGCCGACGATCGCTGGTTGGCACAGGTGTTTCGCGGCGCGGGTGAGCCGGGTGGCACACGTGCGCAGACCCGCGAACTCGGCGATGGTCAGGCCGACATCTACGGCGTCGGCGCGAGAGTTGAACGGGCCGAGAGCAGTTCGGGTCGGCGTGCGAACGGCAACCAGGCGCGGAAAGGGTTCGTCGGTGAGAGTGAGCCACCAGCCACGCTTGGGGAACTTCGAGCGGCGGTTGTAGGGCGGGGCATGGGCGGCGAGCAGTCGCAGCTCGCGAACACCGGCTTCGAGTCCGTGCGCGCACACCACGTGGTCGACCCGTTGTGCCAGCGCGACCATCTCTTTCATGCGGCCGCGCGTTTCCGAACCGGTGAAGTAGTTGCGCACGCGGCGGCGCAGATTCACCGCCGTCCCTATATAGAGGACTTCGTCGGACGGGCCGCGGAACAGATAAACACCCGGCGCGGCAGGTAGATCGTTGGCGAATGTCCTTTTGGCGCGCTGAGTTCCGGTGACACCGGGCAGGTAGTCGAGCAGTTCCGTCAGGCTCTGCACACCCTGATTACCGACGCGGGCGATCAGCGCGTGCAACACATCGACGGTGGCGCGGGCATCGTCGAGAGCTCGGTGCGTCGGCGTGGTCGACGCACCGAGGATCTGTGCCAGCACCCCCAGCCGCGCCGACGGCGCCTCGTCGCGAGTGAGCACCCGCCGCGCCAACTTCACCGTGCACAACACCTGCGGATTCGGCCACGGGATGTCCTGGCGCGCGGCAGCGGCTTTCAGAAAAGCAGTGTCGAACCGGGCATTGTGCGCCACCAGCACCGCCCCCGCCGCGAACTCGAGAAACCCCGGCAACACCGCCTCGATCCGCGGCGCCTCATACACCATGGCCGTGGTGATCCCGGTGATCTGCACGATCGCGGGCGGAATCTCGTACCCCGGATTCACCAGGGTCGCGAACTCCCCCAACACCTCTCCCCCACGCACCTTCACCGCCCCGATCTCGGTGATCGCATCACCGTCGGGGCTGGTCCCGGTGGTCTCCAAGTCGACGACGACGAAAGTGGTGGCATACAACGGCGTATCGAGCTCGTCGAAGGCCAGCTGCCGCGCGGCCGGGAGTACAGGGTCGGGCACGGACAGCAGAGTAAGGAAGGGGTCCGACAGGATTGTTGGAGCGCTGGCGCGCTCGAGTCGGCGGCCTGGGTTCAGCGGGGGACGTGTTGGGGCCAGGCGGGGAGGGGCTGTGGTGGGGTGGGTCGGGCTGTGAGGTAGCGGCTCCACTCGGGGAAGGTGGGTAGCGGCTGCGGTTTGTAGTAGGTGAGCGGTGGGCGCAGGGTGGTGGTGGGGCGGGGCGAGGCGTCGTCGGCGTCGACTCCCGAGACAGCGCGGGCCAGGCCGACGATGAACAGGAAGGCGAGGCCGGCGAGGGCGCGGGTGCCTGTGCTGCTGCGGCCGCCGGCGCTCGGACCGCCGAGGAACTCCCGGCGCACGGCGGGGTCACGCAGCGAACCCGACGGGTCGGGGACCTGCCGCAGCAGTTCCCGCGCCGCGGGCCCGTGGGCCGGTTCGATTTCGGCGGCCCGCAAGAGCAAGCGCTCGGCCTTCGCCCGCTGTCCCGACTGCGCGGCTTCCGCGCCGAGTAGATACATGGCCTCGGCATTGTCGGGTTCCAGCCGCAACGCCTGCTCGAGTGCCGCCCGCAGGGCCGCCGCGCGCTTGGCGTCGGCGTCGGCGCCTCGCCACAGCACGCGGGCCCGCGCGATGTACAGCA
Source organism: Nocardia sp. NPDC023733 (assembly GCF_040639775.1). NCBI lineage: Bacteria > Bacillati > Actinomycetota > Actinomycetes > Mycobacteriales > Nocardiaceae > Nocardia > Nocardia sp. NPDC023733. The sequence continues at coordinate 122,119 of NZ_JBFAAN010000008.1, forward strand.
GAGGCTCCTGCGGGTCGAGTTCGATGCCCGCGTCGACGGCGGCCAGCGCCGCTTCCCGGTCCCGGTGTAGCAGCACGATCGCGAGTACCCGGTGACACTCGGCCGACCACGGGTTCAGGTCCACCGCCGTGTGCGCCGCGCGCACCGCCTCGTCCTGGTGGGCGATCGCGGCGATCCGATCGGTATCGATCAGCCTGTCGAACAACCCGTGTTCACTGAGCGCGAGCAGGATCCACGCGAACAGGTGGTCGGGGTCGTGACGTAGCGCGGTACGGGCCGCCGCGCTCGCGGTGGCGAAGTCCGCGGACCTCAGCCACGTGTGCGCGACTTGTGCGTGGGCATCGGCGTTGTCGGGTTCTGAGGCCAGGAGTGCGGCCAGCTCGGCGCGTGCCGCCTCGAGCCGGTCCAGCTCGATCAGTACGGCGGCCCGGTCGAGTCGCGGTTCGCTCATCGGTGCCGATTCAGCGCTTGATGCGCTTCAGGTACCGCGCGAGATCGTCATAGCTGCCGTCACCGTTGGCGAATTCGACCACATTGCGGGCGGATTCGAACCACGCACCGGTGCTCGGGCGCACCTGGGCGAGCGCGGCTCGCACATCGGGCATGCCGACCGGACGCACCTCACCCGTGCGCATCGAGTCCGCCATCGCCAACTGGGTGGCCGAGGTGCAGATGTGGGCCAGGTCGGCGCCGGACAGGCCATCGGTGTGCGCGGCGAGGGCAGTGAGGTCGATGCCCGCGATCGGACGATCACGCAGGTGGTAGTGCAGGATCGACCGGCGCGCGGCGGCATCCGGCAGACCGACGAAGATCATCCGGTCGAACCGGCCGGGCCTGCGCAGGGCCACGTCCACGTCCCACGGGTGGTTCGTCGCGCCGAGCACGAAGACGCCCTCGTTGCTGTGCGTCGCCGAATCCATCTCGGTGAGCAACTGGTTCACCACCGTGCGCATCGCCGAGGAGCCGTGCATCTGGCTGCGCTTGTGTCCGAGCGCGTCCACCTCGTCGAGGAACAGCACGCACGGGGCGTTACGGCGGGCCATCTCGAAGATGCTGTGCACATTGCGCTCACTCGACCCGGTGTAGATGTCGAGGATGTCGGCGATCTCGATCGGGTAGAAGTTGGCGCCGAGTTCCCCCGCCACCGCCGAGGCGATGAAGGTCTTGCCGCAGCCGGGCGGGCCGTAGAGCAGCAGGCCGCCGCGGGCGGAGGTGCCGAACGCCTTGGCGAGCTCGGGATTGCGCAGCGGACCGAGCAGGGTGAGGTCGAGTTGCCGCTTCACCTCGTCCATGCCACCCACATCGGCCAAGCCGAAGCGAGGGCGTTCGAGAGTGGCCGCGTCGTCGTCGGTGACGAACTCGGCGGGGGCATCGACGAACGCCGGGGCGATGATGTCACCGACCTGGCTCTCGGCGGCCGCCCAGTCGTAGCCGGTCGGTACGGCAGCGGGCGGGGCGGCGGGCGCCGGTTGCGGCGAGCCACCACTCAACGCGGTACTGCACCGTGTCATCAAGGCCAGGACCTGCGCGTTTCCGGGCTCGTTCCCGAGCGCCACACCACAGTGGGCCAGCGCGTCGGCATACCGTTGCCGCTCGATCAGCAGCTCGATGACGCACACGCGCAGCGCGAGCACCCCCGGACTGCGGTCGAGCATCGTCAGCATGTCGGTGAGTACCTGGTCGTCGGCCACCTATCCCCCTTCGAACCGCGAACATTCGACCGTACCGTAACCGGCGCAACGGATTTCGCTGAATCGGCCGATGATCGGTCCCACCCACCGGGACCGGGTCCGCGAGCGCGATGCCCGACCCGATGCCGATCATTCGCCGCGAATATTTCGCACCGATGCGAACAAAATGCCCGCGAGCAAACCCAATTGAGACCGGCATCACAGATATCGCAGTTATGCATTACTGCCACCGAATCGATCGGATAAGCGACGTTTCCAGTTTCCGACACCACCGGAGGGCGGCGCGCCCGGCGTGTTGACTGGGCGCCAACCGGCGGGTCGCCCCCGCGCCGCACTCGCCCAACCTGGGACTTCACTGAGAATCGTCGGCGTGTCGCGCAGACACACCGACCCGTCGCCGCGCCGGGCCACGGCCGGCCCGCTTCAGAAATTCGACCTGGCGTTATCTTTTCGTGATTCGGTGTGACTCACGTCGCACGTTCGTTCCGGTCGAATCGACGAATTCCCTTCCAGGACGCATGTCCGACTTTACAAACCACCGTGATTGGTTCGTAACCTTTTCGAGACCTCACGGAGTCCGCCAGGCCAGAACGGCTCGGCGCGAGGAGTCCGCCCCGTCATACGGACGGGACGTCGTGGGGCAGATTGGAAGTACCGCATCATGGCGACCAACACCGTCAAGCGTCAGGCGCAGCGTGCCGTTGCCGCCGGAGCCGTCGGCGCTGCCACCATCGGCGCGTTCCTCCTGCCGGCCGCCCCCGCGTCGGCGACGCCCGTCACCGTGCCCGGCATCGGCACCTTCGAGGTGCCCAACGAGATCCCGATCCCGGCGGGCATCCCCGGCATCGAGGCCCCGGCCGCGCCGCACGTGTTCACCGCGCCCACCGCCACCGCCGCCGACATCGCCCTCGATGCCGCGCTGAGCAAGGTCGGCTCCCCCTACGTCTACGGTGCCGCGGGCCCGGACGCCTTCGACTGCTCGGGTCTGGTCCAGTGGGCCTACCGCCAGGCGGGCATCGAGCTGCCCCGCACCAGCGGCGCCCAGCTCGGCGCGGGCACTCCGGTGTCGATCGGCGACCTGCGCCCCGGCGACCTGGTGTCGTTCTACGGCGGCGGCCACTCGGGCCTCTACGCCGGTGACGGCAATGTCGTCCACGCCGCCACCTCGGGCTCGCCGGTGCACGTCGCGTCGCTCGACTCGATGCCGTTCGCGGGCGCTCGCCGCTTCTGATCCAGCCGGCACGGTGCGTCGTTCTCGGGGAAGGGCGCACCGTGACCCTTTCGTGCCCCACTGGACACGAACCCTCGCCGTTCCGTAATCTGATCGAGACCTTCGTGGCGGACGGGGAAGTCCGGGTTCAGGTAAGGCGCTTGCATCGTCGGATATCGAGAGAACGGGGCACGGGGCACTGTGAGATCACAACACCGGAGATTTCACGCAGCGCGTGGATTGGCCGGAGCCCTGTCCGCGACCGTCCTGGTATGCACCGCCGCCGTGGCCGGCCCCTCCGCAGCCGATCCGGTCGCCCTCCCCACCACCGCCGGTGACGCGATCGCCCGCATGGTCGACCTGTCGCGGCAGGCCGAAGTGGTCAACCAGGAATCCCTCACCGCGCAAACCGAACTCGACGCGAAACTGGCCGTCCAGCGCGATGTCGACGCCGCGCTCGCCGCCGCGACGGCCGTAGCCGACGCCGCCCGCGCCGAGGTGCGCAAGTTCCAGCCGATGATCGACCGCGCCGCCGTGGCCGCTTACACCGGCGCGCGCACCGACCGCATGTTCGCCGTGCTGTCGAGCAACTCCCCGCAGCAACTGCTGGACAAGATGTCGACCCTCGACGTGCTGTCCCAGCAGACCGCCGACTCGGTCCGCGAATTCAAGAAGGCCGCCGACGCGGCGACCGCCGCCGAGACCACCGCCCGCACCGCCGCCGATGCCGCCCGCGCCGCGACCGCCGCCGCCGAGGCCGTGCGCGCCGATGTCGACCGCAAACGTGCCGACCTCGCGGCCGCGACCACGCAGGTCGTCGAGGCATGGGGTGCGCTGTCGGCGCGCGACAAGTCGACGCTCGCCGGCTCCCCCTTCCCGCCCGGCTTCGATCGCGACAGCCTGCTCGCGGGCCTCGTGCCCGGTAGCGGAACGAGCGCGCTGGCCGCCGCCCTCACCCGGGTCGGCGACCCGTACGTGTGGGGCGCCACCGGCCCCGACCAGTTCGACTGCTCCGGTCTCGTGCAGTGGGCCTTCAAGCAGGTCGGCAAGAACGTCCCGCGCACCAGCTCCGCGCAGGCCGGGTACGGCACGCCAGTCGCCAAGGAAGATCTGCAACCCGGTGACGTGGTGCTGTTCTATCCGGAGATCTCGCACGTCGGGATCTACGCGGGCAACGGAATGATGGTGCACGCCTCCACCTTCGGTGTGCCTGTCGCCGTCGCACCCATCGACACCACCCCCTATCACTCGGCCCGGCGATACTGAAGCCGTGAACGTGCGCACCTGGCTGTCGGCGCGTGGCCGACTCGAATTCTGTCTCACGCTCGCCTCGGTCACCCTGCTGACCGGGGCGTGCGTCGCCCTGATCCTGGTGCCGCGCAACGCCGGACCGCTGCAGCTGGCCACCGATCAGGCCGAGGTGCTCGGCACGACCGTCGGCATCGACGATCCGCGCCTGGCCCCGGTGCGCCGCGAGGTGCAGCCGTTCGGGCCGATTCTGGTGCGTCAGGTCGAGGCCGGTGGCGCCGACACCGCGCTGGTGGTCGCCCATCCGGGCCACGAAGCCGATCTCGAGGTACTCGAGGCCCAGCTCGCGCCCGCGATCGCCGACGTCAGCGCCGTGTGGGGCACCGAGTGGAACCGGGCACCGGTCATCGTGGTCGCGAGCAACAGCGCCGAGTTCACCGCGTTGACCCGCCGGGCGGGGGCCTCGACCACCGCCGACGTGGCCGCGGTGTCGTTGACCGGCTCCTACGCGCCCGGTACCGAGCCCATCGAACAGCGCATCGTGTTCAATCCCGATGCCCGTCGCCGCGTCGGTGACGAAGGCATGGCCACCCTGTTGCGCCACGAACTCACCCACGTCGCCACCCGCGCGGTCACCGTCGACGGTGCGCCGCAGTGGATGCTCGAGGGCTTCGCCGAGTACGTCGCCCAGCGCGCGAGCGGTCAGACCTTCTCGCAGATCGCCCCGACCCTCACCACCCGATTACGGGCGGGCACGCTGCCTGCCGACCTGGTCACCGACGCGGAGTTCACCGGAACCGACGCCGCCTTGGCTTACGAGTCGGCGTGGAGCGTGTGCGCCTACCTCGCCGACCAGCACGGTCCCGCCGCGCTCACCCAGCTGTACCGGCAGCTCGCGCGGGGCCCGCAGTCGACCGCCGCACAGGACGCGGCATTCACCACCGTGCTCGGCGCCTCCCGGTCCCAGCTGCTCGACGGCTGGCGCTCCTGGCTGCGCGCCAACGCTGTCTGACCACCGGCCACCTCGCCCGACCGCCGCCCCGCGCCGAGGCACCGACACATTAGGTTGTTCACTATGGCCCGAACTCTCCTGGTTACCAACGATTTCCCACCTCGGCCGGGTGGTATCCAGTCCTATCTGCAGGCACTGACCCAGCAGCTGCCCCCCGAAGACCTCGTCGTCTACGCCCCCCGCTGGCGCGGTGACAGTCACGAGAAGTTCGACGCCACCCAGAAGTTCCGAGTGGTCCGCCATCCGACCACACTCATGCTTCCCACGCCCGCCGTGATCAAGCGGGCGAGCGCTCTGCTGCGCGAAAACGATTGCGACACAGTCTGGTTCGGTGCAGCCGCGCCACTGGCCGCGATGGCGCCCGCGCTGCGGCGAGCGGGCGCCGAACGTATCCTGGCCAGCACCCACGGGCACGAGGTCGGCTGGTCGATGCTGCCCGGTTCGCGACAGGTGCTGCGCACGATCGGTGAGAACACCGATGTGGTCACCTACGTCAGCAAGTACACCCGGGGCCGGTTCGCCTCGGCGTTCGGCCCGCGCGCGGCGCTGGAACACCTGCCTCCGGGCGTCGATCCGTCCGAATTCCGCCCCGACCCGGGCGCCCGCGCCGAGCTGCGCGCCCGCTACGGCCTCGGCGACCGGCCGACAATCCTGTGCCTGTCGCGGCTGGTGCCGCGTAAGGGCCAGGACATGCTCATCGTCGCGATGAACGAGATCAAGGAACGGGTCGACGGCGCGGTCCTGGTCATCGCGGGCGGCGGACCGTACGAGAACCGCTTGCGCGGCCTCGCCGAGGCACTGGACCTCGGTGACAGCGTGGTGTTCACCGGCCGCGTCCCCTCCGGTGAGCTCGCCGCCCACCACACCATCGCCGATGTGTTCGCCATGCCGTGCCGCACCCGTGGCGCGGGCCTTGACGTGGAGGGCCTCGGCATCGTGTTTCTCGAGGCATCCGCGACGGGGGTGCCGGTGGTGGCGGGCGATTCCGGCGGGGCGCCGGAGACAGTACGCGAGGGCGAAACCGGTCTGGTGGTGCACGGTCGCTCGCTGCCGCAGATCAGCGATGCCATCGTCGAGCTGCTCACCGACCGCGACAACGCCGCGCGCATGGGTGCCGCGGGCCGCGAATGGGTGCAGCGGAACTGGCATTGGGATCGCCAGGGAGCCCGTCTGCGGCAACTGCTCGGGTGACACCCCGGACTGTCGCGGTGGCGCGTCCATTACTCTCAGCGAGGTGAGCAGTATCCAGGTCGCCGATCAGACCTTTCTCGCCGCGCCGCCCGCCGCGATCGCCGAGGTGCTCGGTGCCCCGAACAATTGGCGCCGCTGGTGGCCCGACCTGCACCTCGACGTGCGGGAGGACCGGGGCGACAAGGGCATTCGCTGGACGGTCGCGGGCCCGCTGACCGGCACCATGGAGGTGTGGCTCGAGGCCGTCGCCGACGGCGCGATCCTGCACTACTTCCTGCACGCCGAGCCCACCGCGAGCAAGCCGCTCACGCCGCGGGCGCTGGCCGCCGCCAACCGCGCGCGGCGGGTCGCGGGCAAGGACATGTCGTTCGAACTGAAGGCACGGCTGGAAGCGGGCCGCCCCGCGGGCGTCGCACCCGCCTCGGCGCTGTAACGAAAGGAATCCATGGCCCCCGACCGGACCAAGAGATCGATCGTCATCGAGGCGCCGACGCAGCAGGTGATGGCCGTTATCGCCGATCTGGAGTCCTACCCGGAATGGGTGGCCGCGGCGAAATCGGTCGAGGTGCTCGGCACCGATGCGGCGGGCCGGGCCTCGACCGCGCGTTTCGTGCTCGACGCGGGCGTCGTCAAAGACGCCTACACCCTCAGCTACACCTGGCGAGCCGACGGCAAGGCGGTGAGCTGGCACCTGCTCGACGGCGACCTGCAGAAAGCCCAGGACGGCAGTTATGAACTCCTGGACCGTCCCGACGGCAGCACCGAGGTGACCTACGAGCTCACCGTCGACTTGAACATTCCGATGATCGGCATGTTCAAGCGCAAGGCCGAGAAGGTGATCACCGATACGGCGCTGAACGAACTGAAGAAGCGGGTCGAGGGCTGAGCGCCCCGGGCATCACCCGCGTCGAACTGTTCGTCGGCAAGGGCGGGGTCGGGAAGACGACGCTGGCCTGCGCGACGGGCATGTCCTACGCGCGCGCCGGTGAGCGGGTGCTCATCGCCTCGCTCGACCAGGCGCACTCCCTCGGCGACGCGCTCGGTTTCCGTTTCCCGCACGACCCGGGCACGGTGGCCGGGGTGGCCCGGGTGGCGCCGGGCCTCGAGGTGATCGAGATCGATTCCCTCGCCCTGCTCGAGGACCGCTTCCGCGATGTGGTGCGGATGCTGGACAAGGGCAGCGGCCACGATCACGGCATCGACCTGGCCGCACTCGATCCCGCCGAGCTCACCGGGCTCCCCGGGGTGCAGGAACTGCTGATGCTGGTGGAGATCGGGCAGTTCGCCGAGGAGAACGACTGGGACGTCATCGTGGTCGACTGCCCACCCTCGGCCGACATGCTACGTATCGTCACCGCCCCCGACACCCTGCTCAACTACCTGGAACGGCTCTGGCCCAAGCACGCCCGCACGATGAGCGCGATCGGCACCGACCTGCGTAAAGCGGTACTGGCTGCGGCCGTGGAGCGGGTGGTGACCGCGGTGACCCAGGTCCGCGACCTGCTCGCCGACCGCGCCCGAACCAGCGCGCGTCTGGTCACCGGACCGGAGCAGGTCGCGGTGGCCGAGGCCAGGCGGGTGCGGTCGGCCGCGGCACTGCTCGGCTTGCGATTGGACGCGGTGGTGGTGAACAAGGTGCTCGCACCCGTCCCGCCGCCCGGTGAGAACGCGCACCCGGCGGTGCACTGGTATCTGAATCGGCGCGCCGAACAGCTGGAGGTGGTCGCGCGGTTGCACGAGCAGCTCACCGATGTCCCGATCATCGTCGCCAAGCACGCCGGGGCCGAACCGGTGGGGTTGAGCGCACTGTCCGCGTTCTCCTATTCGGTCGACACGCTGCCCCGCCCGTCGCTCGGGGCTGCGGAATCGGGCGAACCGATGGTTCGATGGGAGTCGGGCTCCGGTGTCGACTCCGTGTACGCGATGCGGATGCGGCTGCCGGTGGTCGATCCCGGCACCTTGCGGCTGGGCCGAGTGGAGGACGATCTGATCGTGGGAGCTGACGGGGTGCGCACCAGGGTGCGCCTCGCGCCGGTGCTTCGCCGCTGCACGGTGGCGGGCGCCGAGCTCGACGACGGTCATCTCGTTGTCCGGTTCCGGCCCGATCCGCAGGTGTGGCCCGCCGATCCGAACTACACGAAGGCCAGGCGCACATGAGCAGTGACAGGCAGTCCGATCGCCACCACGACGGTTTCGCCGAGTTCGCCGAGGAGCTGCGCCTGCTCGCCGAAGTGCTGCTCGCGCGCGTCGAACCGGTGCTGCGCCGCACCGCCGCCGACGGCGCGGCCGACCTCGGCGGCTGCGCCTGGTGCCCGGTGTGCGCGGCCGCGGCCCTGGTCCGCGGCGACCACCACGACGTCGTCGCCGCCCTCGCCGAGCACGGCACCTCGATGGTGACGGTCCTGCGCGAAGCCCTCGCCGGCGTCCCCGTCGAGCCGGTCCTGCCCCCGGAATGGGCCGATCACGCCGCGGGCCACCCCGGCCACACGCGCGAGAATGCCACGCGGGCACAGCGATACCAGCCGACCGACGAAACGTCCGGGACGCATCCGACGAGTACTGCCGGTGCCACGCACGGCGATCAGCGCAACCCGCACGCGCCGAGCGGCCCGGGCACGCGTGGCGATCGACCCGCCGCGCCGCGGTCGAACGGGTCCACCGCGACCGAGGATTCGGCTCGGGCCACCGGTCTCGGTGAACAGCCGACCCCACGCCCACGCCGGATCGACGAATTCAGCGCACGCACCCCGCACATCACTCCCGAGCCCCCGGACGAAACCGCGTCGGGCGCAGGGCAGTTCACCGCGGGCTCCGGCGCACGTCCGGCGCCCGGCGAGGAGAAGCCCGCGGGTGCCCGCGCGCCACGCTCGCGTTATGTCGATATTCCGGTCACGATCCGGGGATGAGCCAGGCGAGTACCCACCCACTGACCGTCGGAGTCGACGTGGGCGGCACGAATATCCGCGCCTCCGTCGTCGACGCCGACGGTGAGGTGCTCGACACCGTGCAGGCGCCGACACCGCATTCGGCCCGCGCGCTCGAGGCCGCCATCGACCGGTCCGTGCGTGAACTGGCCCGCAGGCATCCCATCGCGGCGGTCGGGCTCGCGGTGGCCGGGTTCATCTCCGCCGACCGCACCACCGTCCGGTTCGCCCCGCACCTGCCCTGGCAGGACGCGCCGGTGGCCCAGCGGCTCACCACCCGGCTGGAACTGCCCGTGATCCTCGAGCACGACGCCAATGCGGCGGGCTGGGCGGAGTACCGCTTCGGCGCGGCGGCGGGCGGGCACACCGTCGTCCTCGTCGCGATCGGCACCGGCATCGGTGCGGCTCTGCTCATCGACGGTCGGCTCTACCGTGGCAGCCACGGCGTCGCGCCCGAACTCGGCCACCTGCAGGTGGTCCCGGACGGCCGTGCCTGCGCATGCGGCAAACGCGGCTGCTGGGAGCGCTATTGCAGCGGAACCGCGCTGGCCGACACCGCGATCGAGATGCTCGCCACCGACCCCGTGCGTTCGGTGCTCGCGCGCGATGTGATCCGCGATCCCGGTTCGCTCACCGGCCGACGGGTGGCCGGTGCCGCCCAGGACGGTGACCCGCTCGCGGTGCGGGTGATGTCGGACTTCGCGCGCTGGCTCGGCCTCGGCCTCGCCTTCGTGAGCGACATCTTCGACCCCGATCTCGTGGTGATCGCCGGTGGGGTGAGCAGTTCGGCGCCGCTGTTCCTCGACGAGGCCCGCGAGCACTACGCGAGCGCCGTCACCGGCTCGGGTCATCGCCCGCTCGTCCGGTTGCGCACGACACAGCTCGGCGAGGCGGCGGGCATGATCGGTGCCGCCGAATTGGCTCGCGCCGCGATTGGAACGCCACTGGCGGGTACTACCGGGAGATGAGGGTCACACCCACGCCTGTCGGCTACCGTCCTGGTTGGTTGTGACCTGCGACCAGCGGTAAAGTCGTTTTCCGAACGACGCTGCACACAACCATCCCGGTCCCCGGGGAAAGGACGCCATGTTCTACTGGCTGCTCAAGTTCGTACTCGTGGGACCGTTCATGCACCTTTACAACCGCCCCGTTGTGGAAGGTGTGGAGAACATCCCGACCGACGGGCCGGCCATCATGGCGGGTAACCACCTCTCCTTCGCCGACTGGCTGTTCGCGCCGCTGCTGAGCCCGCGCCGCATCAACTACCTGGCCAAGGCGGAGTACTTCACCACCCCCGGTTTCAAGGGCCGCCTGCAGAAGTTCTTCTTTTCGGGCACCGGCCAGTACCCGATCGACCGCAGCGGCGCCACCGCCGCCGAGGACGCGCTCAACGCGGCGAAGAAGCTGCTCGACGAAGGCCGCCTGGTCGGCCTGTACCCGGAGGGCACCCGCTCCCCCGACGGTCGCCTCTACAAGGGCAAGACCGGCATGGCCCGCCTCGCACTCGAGACCGGTGTCCCGGTGATCCCGGTCGCGGTGATCGGCACCGACAAGGTGTCCCCGCCCGGACCGTTCAAGTGGCGCCGTCACCGGGTCACGCTGAAGTTCGGTGCCCCGCTGGACTTCTCGCGCTACGAGGGCATGAGCGGCAACCGTTTCGTCGAGCGCGCCGTCACCGACGAGGTGATGTACGAGCTGATGCGCCTGACCGGTCAGGAATACGTCGACGTGTACGCCCACAGCCTCAAGAAGGGCGTGAAGCCCACCGATCACCAGATCGAGGCCACCCGCATCCCCGACCGCGCCGCCAGCTGACGCCGATCCGCCTGTGCCGCAGGCCGGCTCGGCACCGCCGCGCCTGATAAGCATCTCGTAAGCGCCGTCGGCCAGACTGGTCACATGTTCAAGCAAATGCTGGCCGCGGCCGGTGTCGGCGGCGCCGAGGTCGACACCGAATTGTTCACTCCCGGTGTGCAGCCGGGTGGTGTCGTCGAGGGTGTCATCCGGTTGCGCGGTGGGCGTGTCGACCAGGCGGTCGGGCAGGTGGCCGTCGAGTTCATCACCCGCGTCGAGCGCGAATACTCCGACGGTGAAGAGCGCGTCGCCGATCAGGCGTTCGGCCGTGTCGCCGTCACCGGGCCGTTCACACTGGGTGCCGGCCGCATCGCCGAATTCCGTTTCGCCGCCCCTGTTCCGCTGGAAACCCCGATCACCTTCTTCGACGGCCACCACCTGCCCGGCGCGGCGGTGGCGCTGCGCACCGTGGTCGATCTGCACGGTGCGGTCGATTCCACCGATACCGATCCGATCGGCATCGGCGCGCTGCCCGCTCAGCACGTGGTGCTCGACGCGGTGCGGCGCATGGGTTTTCCGCTGCTGCGCACCGACGTGGAGGCGGGCCGGATCAACCGCACACCGCAGCGGCTGCCGTTCTATCAGGAACTCGAATTCGGTCGTTCTCCGCATTTTCCGCGGGTGAACCAGCTCGAGGTCACCTTCGTCGCTACCGAAACGGGCATGGCCGTGGTCCTCGAGGCCGACATCCAGGGCGGCCTGCTGCGCGGCACCCGCGACGGAATCGGGATGTTCTGGGTCGACTACGCCCAACTGGCCCACCGAGATTGGACCCAGGAGATCCACGGCAGCCTGCACCGGCTCGGCGCCCTCGGCTGAGCCGCCTAGCGATGTTCGGCTCAGTCCCGCCCGCGGTCCGGTCCGGCTGTGCCCGGCCTGCCGCTCAGGTTCGGCAGCGCCCAGCCGGCAACGTGATCGGCTGAGCCCCCGGGCACCTGGATCACGCAGTCGCACCTCTGCTCGGGCAGTCGCCTGTTCTACAGGTCCTGATGTGCGGACGCCACCACGACCGGTTGGTAACGTGTGCCGCACACGCAGGCCGAGGATGTAGGTCGCGTGGCCGTCGACGGGGAGGGCGAGGTGGACATGGCCGCAGATGAATTCGACGCGGGTCGTGTCGTGCGTTTTCCCCGCCGCAAGCCCGACGGGGCGCCGCCCACCGGCCGAGTCGCCCGGGGCACCAGGCTGGCAGCGGTGCCCGTCGCCTATATGGGCAGACGCGTAGCGGGAATCGGCCGACGGGCGGCCGGACGCGACGCGGCCACTGTGGAGCGCGAGATCCGCCACCGCACCGCCGAACACCTCTTCCAGGTGCTCGGCGAACTCAAAGGCTGCGTCGCCAAACTCGGCCAGTTGCTCGGCCTGCTCGAACTCGGGCTCGCCCCCGATCTCGCCGAACCGTACAGCCGAGCCCTTGCGCGCCTGCACGATTCGGCCCCTGCCATGCTGCCCGCCGCCGTCCACACCGAACTCGCCACCCACCTGGGTCCCCGCTGGCGTTCGCTGTTCCTCGAGTTCGACGACCGCGCCGCGGCGGCCGCATCGGTGGGTCAGGTGCACCGGGCCCGCTGGCACGACGGCACACCGGTGGCGGTGAAAGTCATGTACCCCGGTGCGCGGCAGGCGGTGCTGGCGGATCTGAGCGTCCTGCGCCGCGCCACTCCCCTGTTCACCGCCTTGCTGCCGGGTGCCGAGACCCGGCCGGTGATCGAGGCACTGTGCGAGGAGATCGGCGCCGAACTCGACTACGCCCGCGAAGCCGCCAACCTCGAGCACTTCCGCACCGCCCTGCGCCACGACCCGGACGTGGTGGTCGGCCGGGTGATCGCCCAGCGCGGTGACGTGCTGGTCACCGAGTGGCTCGACGGAATCCCGCTGTCGCGCTTGATCGCTCGTGCCGAACCAGCCGAACTCGACCGGCTGGGCGTACTGATCCTGCGCTTCCTGTTCTCCGCGCCCGCGCGCGCCTCCCTCATCTACGGCGACCCGCACCCCGGCAACTTCCTGCGCATGCCCGACGGGCGGCTCGGAGTGGTCGACTTCGGAGCGTGCACGCCCTGGACACCCGCGTTCCTCACCGTCGCGGGTGACGTGGGCGCCGCTGTCGTCGCCGAATCCGTGGCCGACCTCGAAGCCGCGCTGCGCCGCCACGGCTATGTCGCCCCCGGCAGCGACCTCGACATCGCCACCGTCGCCGAGCGTCTGCGTCCCGTGCGCGAGGCGCTGATGTCGCCGACCTACCCGCTGTCGGCGGACTGGTTGCGTGAGCAGGTGCGCCTGGCCACCGATCTGAGCCTGTCGAACATCCTGCGCCAGCTCACCATGCCACCGGCCGACACTCCCCTGCTGCGTTCGTTCCTCGGCGGCGTCGCCATCTTGTGCCAGCTCCGGACGGCCGTCCCGTTGCGTGCGGAATGCACCCGCTGGTACCCCGAAACTGCTGCCGCCGTTGGTCTCTGACCGCTGAACAGTTCCTTCCGCCCAGGTGGACGTGAGCCTTTCCGTCCGGCAGCGTTCACCGGCTGTTGCCGTACACACGACCGCCCGTTCGACTCGTCCGGGCACGGTGCAGGACATGGTCGACTTCGCGATGTCCCGGCGCACGCTGCTGCGCGCCTCCGCTCTGGGTCTGCTCACCGGCCCCGCGCTGGCCGCCTGCGGTGACGGCCCCGGGTTGGTGCGGGCCCGGCCGACCCTCACTCATGGCATCGCGGTCGGCGACCCGCGTAGCGACGGCGCGCTGATCTGGGCCCGCTCGGATCGTCCCGCCACCCTGGTCGTCGAAACCGCGGCCACCGAGAAATTCAGCGACGTGCGGCGGTTCACCGGGCCGCTGCTCACTCCCGCCACCGACGGCACCGGACGCGTACGGGTGAACGGCCTGCCCGCCGGGCAGCTCGTGCACTACCGAGTGCGATTGGAGGGCGAGGACGGCGCGACCTCCGAGACGCTGAGCGGCGTGTTCCGCACCGCCCCCACCGCGCCCGCCGATATCTCGCTGGTGTGGTCCGGCGACGTGGCGGGTCAGGGGTTCGGCATCAACCCCGATGTCGGCGGCATGAAGGTCTTCGCGACCATGGCCGCTCGCGACCCGCACCTGTTCCTGCATTCCGGTGACGTCATCTATGCCGACAACGCGCTGAAGGAATCGGTGACGCTGCCCGACGGCCGGGTGTGGCGCAATATCACCGCCGACGCCAAGAACCAGCCCGCCGAGACCCTCGACCAGTTCCGCGGCAACTACGCCTACAACCTCACCGACGAGAACTACCGTCGCTTCAACGCCTCGGTCGCCCAGATCGTGCAGTGGGACGACCACGAGACCACCAACAACTGGTCGCCCGGCGGTACCGTCGCCGCCGACAAGGGTTACACCGAGCGCAGCATGGACACCCTCGCCACCCGATCCTGGCAGGCGTTCCACGAGTGGATGCCGCTCGAGCCGCGCGAGGCCGTCGACGGACGGCTCTACCGCAAGATCTCCTACGGCCCGCTGCTCGACGTGTTCGTCCTCGACATGCGCGCCTACAAAGACGCCAACACCGCCAACACCGGGCCCCAGGGTCAGGTGCTCGGTGCGGCCCAGACGGCATGGCTCATCGATGGTTTGCAGCAGTCCACGGCCACCTGGAAGATCGTCGCCGCCGATCTGCCGATCGGCGTGGTGGTCCCCGACGGCAAGACCGCGTTCGAAGGCGTCGCCAATGCCGCGCCGGGCGCGCCGTCGGGCCGCGAAAGCGAGATCGCCCGGGTGTTGTCGGCGATCAAGGCGAACAAGGTGCGCGACGTCGTCTGGCTCACCGCCGACGTGCACTACACCGCCGCACACCACTACTCGCCCGCGCGCGCGAACTTCACCGACTTCGACGAGTTCTGGGAATTCGTCTCCGGGCCGCTCAACGCGGGCGCCTTCGGCCCCAACCCGCTCGACCCGACCTTCGGACCCGAGGCCGTTTTCGTGCACGCGCCCCCGGCGCCGAACACCTCGCCGCTCGATCTCGAGTACCAGCATTTCGGCGAGGTCCGCATCGACGGCGGCACCGGGGAATTGACGGTCGACCTGTGCGACGCGACCGGAAAAGTCCTGTTCAGCAAGCAACTTCCGCCGTCGCGGAAATAGGTGGGAACTACCCGTCGCCAGAATCGCCGCGCTGTGGTTAGCTATGCGGTCATGGGCACGCCGCATACCGTCACCTCCGAAGAATATCTCCCCACCGACACTGCGGATGTCGTTCGCACCGTGCGTGATTCGCGTGATCGAGCCGAACGTCTGACGGTACGTGGCGGCGAACCGACCGAAGAGTCCTCGTTCGGGCTGGCCGATCAGCGTGGCGTGCTGTCGTTGCGCAAGATGAACTCGGTCCTCGACATCAATCTCGGTCGCCGCACCGTGCGGGTGCAGGCCGGAGCGAAGCTGTCGGAGATCGACCGGCGCCTCGGCGCGCACGGCCTCGGCCTGCCCGTGGTCGGCGACCACCGCGACATCACCGCGGGCGGTTTCGCCTCCGTCGGTGGTGTGAGCACCGCCTCGCACCGCTACGGCATGTTCATCGATCAGATCGTCGACCTCGAGTACGTCGACCCCGACGGCCGGATCGGCACCTGCGGGCGTGGCCACCACACCGAACGGTTCCAGCGCATCCTCGGCGCGGGCGGGCGCGCGGGCATCATCACCGCGCTCACCCTCGATGTGGTGGAGGTCGACAAGGACCACACCTGGCTCACCACCGACGCCGACCGCTTCCTCGACTTCGACTCCTTCGTCGAGCACGCGACCGCCGAGATCACCAACCCCGGCAGCGCGGCGCTACAGGTGGGGCGCTGGGTCGACACCGCGCCGCTGAAGGTCACCCGTCCCGTCGGCACCGGGCAGGTCACCCTCGGTGCGGTCCGGTTCGGGCAGTGGTCGAGCCTGTACCCCACCGCACCCACCCGCGGTCTGCGGGCGCGGCGCGAGGTCGGCACCCGCACCCGTAAGTCGTTGGGCGCCATCGCTTCCGCGGCGGGCGGCCGCGCCGGTATGCCCGTACGCAATGCGGCGGCGGGCGCGCTGATGTTCGCGCCCAAGGTGCTCACCATGCGCGATGCCGAATACCTGGCCGACACCGTCATCAACTCCTCCGAGCGCGGCCCCGCCTACCGCGTCGGCGTGTTCGCACCGCTGGCCAACTACGGCTCGGTGTTCTACGGCCTGCACGACCTGTTCTCCGAGCACCGGGAACGCTCCGGTTGCTTCACCGTCATCTCCGCGATGACCTACGGTGTGCGCTCGCCGTACCTGCGGGCCGAAGCCGCCGCCCGCGGCCTGACCCCCGCCGACTACGGCCTCATCACCTTCACCTGCCGCCTGCGTCCGTCGGCCCTGCCCTCGGAGCAGCTGCGGGAGATCGTCGCGGGTATCGACGACATCTGCCGTTCGGAGCAGGCGCTGCGCTACAGCGTCTGACACCTCCGCGCGGTGCCGCATCAGAACGCGGTTCTGGTGGTGTGCACGAAGGGTTGGCGCGCGCACCGGGCGGTGAGCGTGTCGGCACGCCGTGCGGTGCGGTACGCGGCGGGTGGCACGCCGTATTCGGCCCGGAATGCGCGGGAGAGCTGGTCGGCCGTGCGGAATCCGCAGGTCTCGGCGATCTCGCGGATACTGCGTGAGCTTTCGCTGAGCGCGGTCGCGGCGGCCACCAGCCTGCGGGTACGGATGAGTCCGGCGACGGACAGGCCCTGCAGCTCGAATGCGCGGAACAGCGTCCTTCTGCTCACGTGCAGTCGTCGCGCCACCGCGTCGGGGTTCATGGCCGGGTCGGTGAAACCGCGGTCGATGACGTCGATCGCGCGGCGGCGCAGCATGTCCTCGGTCGATATCTCGATCGCGGCCCCCGCCAGGTCGCGTTCGAGCAGCGCGACCACGGCCGACCGGAAGACGATCTCGTCGATCCGGGCGGCGATGCCCAGATGCGCGGGACTCGTTGCGCCGCAGGCGAGATCGCGCGCGAAAAGGAGCGCCGAAACCGCGGCGCCGGACAGCGCCCACACCTGACCGCCCGCCGCGGCGGGCTCGAGACCCCAGGCGGTCAGCGCGCCCATCGACACGTACAGGTGCAGCACGTCGACGGCGCACGCCTCACCCCGCGACAGCACCGACCGGAACGGCGCGTCCAGGCAGACCGCGAACGCCTGCCCCGACGCCGCGACGGAGCGGGCGCCCCGTTGTTCGAGGGCGACCCGGCCATCTATCACCAGGCTCAACTGCAGGTACTGGCCGTAATGATCATGGGCGGCGCCGCCGTCGCGCTCGGCGGTGATACCCGAGGTGCGCAGCCGGGCGACCAGCACCGAGCCGGTGCTCAGGGTCCAGAGGGTGGCGGTGAAGTCCTCGTCGGCACGCACACGGCACCCGAATGCCAGCCGGTTCAGGTCCCGCGGCCCGCGCAGGGCGATCCCCCCGCCGCCCCCGCGGCCTGCCGTGTCGAGCAGGCACGCGAATTCACGATGCGGTGGTTCGCCCATCGATTGCCCTGAATCAGACAAACCCGACGGGACGGGCTCCGCATCGCCGCGTCGGCCGGACGAATGTTCCGCCGGGTGTCCGCCGGGCGTATCTCGCCCGCCGTGTTGCCGCTCATCGGTTTCGCGCACACCCGCATAGATCCGCATACCCCACCTCCGCGCCTGTCCCCGATAGCTCGACCGTGCCGACAACTCCCAAGCTGCGAAAACACAAGCATAACAGGGGAACTCGCCACTTCCCGACCGCTTTCCGCGCATTCGGACCGCGAGCGGCCGAGCCCAATTTTCCGTGCCATCTTCACCAGAAAACCGTGCCAAACCCGATCACCCGGGAGGGCTGTCCCGAGCTCGGCAACCCCGCTGCGGCCTGGCGATTAGGTGTCACGAGCACGTCGCGACCCGCGTTCCAGGCATTAACTGGACCATTGCACCGACTGATAGTCGCGGTCTAACTTCGAGATCTCCCGCTTCCCTTGCGATTTCGCCGCGGGATTCCACAGTTCGTGTCCTCCCCTTACTTACGAGGTGGTGTCAGCAATGACTTCAGTGGTATCCGACATGCTCGACCGCAAGTTCGACGTGTGCTTCGGCCACGGCGACCAGAACGGCGACGGGGTGATGGAACGGGCCGACGTGATCGCCCTGGCGGCTCGCATCATCGCCTATCTCGACGCGCCGTTCGACTCCCCCAAGGCCCAGGCGCTGCTGGTCGCCTTCCAGAACTTCTGGGAGAACGTGTCGACCGAGTTCGATACCGACGGCGACGGCCTGATCAGCAAGACCGAATGGCGTGAAGGCCTGCGCAAGTTCGCCGCCAGTGGCGACGTGTACCGCGAGGGCTTCCGTCCGCTCGCCGAGGCCCTGTTCGCGCTGTGCGACGCCGACAACAACGGCAAGGTCTCGCCCGAGGAGTTCTTCCAGTACCAGCGCGCCTTCGGCACCTCGCCCGAGAACAGCCGGCTGGCCTTCGAGCGGCTCGACCGCGACGGCAGCGGTTCGCTGTCGGTCGAGGAACTGCTCGATGCCTGGCACGAGTACTACACCAGCCCCGATCCGCAGGCGCCCGGCAATTGGCTCTACGGCGACATCGGCCCGTTGGCCTGATCGTCGGCGGCACAGGCTCTTTCGCGCCGACCGGGACACCTCCCGGTCGGCGCCCGGCTCGGGAGGACGCATGACACGACACACACCGGTGGCGGTGATCGGCATCGGTTGCCGCTTCGCCGGGGGCATCGACTCCCCGTCGGCATATTGGCGGCTCATCACCGGCGGCGGCACCGTCGTCGGCGAGCAGCCACCGGAACGCCTGCCGGACAATCGTCACGTGCCCGCAGTTCGGCGGGCACTGCGTCCCGGCGCCTATTTCGACGACATCGCGGGATTCGACGCCGCCTTCTTCGGCATTCCGGCAGCCGAGGCCGAGCACATGGACCCCCAGCACCGACTGGCACTGGAGGTCGCCTGGGAAGCTTTGCAGCACAGTGGAATCGACCCGACCAGATTGACCGGGACAGACACCGCCGTGTACGCCGGAATCGGTTCCGACGACTACGGCCGCAGACTGCTCGGCGACCCGTCGACCGTCACCGCGTGGACCGGTATCGGTGCCGCGCTGTGCGGTGCGGCGAACCGCATCTCGCACGCGCTCGACCTGCGCGGCCCGAGCGTGGCCGTGGACACCGCCTGTTCGTCGTCGCTGGTCGCGGTGCATCAGGCGATGTCGGCGCTGCGCGACGGTTCCGTTCCGCTCGCGCTCGCCGGTGGTGTGATGCTGATGGGCGACGCCGCGCTGTCGGTCACGCTTGCCGAGGCCGGTGTGCTCGCGGACGACGGGGTGTCCAAGTCGTTCGACGACGCCGCGGACGGATACGGTCGCGGTGAGGGGTGTGCCTTCGTCGTCCTGGAGAGGCTCGACGACGCGCTCGCCGCCGGGCGCCGCGTGCTCGCGGTTCTGCGCGGCGGCGCCATCCGTCAGGACGGGCGAACCAGCGGCATCATGACGCCGAGCGGTCCCGCCCAGCAACATCTGGCCAGGGCCGCGTGCGCGGACGCCGGAGTGTCACCGGGGTCGGTCGACTATGTCGAGGCGCACGGGACGGGGACAAGGGCCGGCGATCCGGCCGAGGCGGCCGCGCTGGCCGAGGTATTCGGCACCGGGCGCCCGTCGGGAAAACCGTGCCTCATCGGTTCCGTCAAACCGAACATCGGCCACCTCGAGGCCGCCGCGGGTATCGCCGGTCTGGTCAAAGTCGTCCTTGCACTGCATCATCGGACGATCCCGCCCACGCGGACGACGAGCGGACCGCGATCCGATATCGACTGGCACCGCAACGGTATCGCCCTGGCCACCGCCACCGTCGGCTGGCCGTCGACCGAGCACACCGCGCGTGCGGGTGTGGCGAGTTACGGCTACGGCGGCACCCTGTGTCACCTCATCGTCGATGCCGCGCCGCCCGTATCGCCGGTGACGACTTCCCCTCGCGCCGAACACCTCTGTGCTGTCAGCGCGGCCTCGGCCGGGGGACTGCGCGACGAACTGCGGGCGCTTGCCACCGCCGTACGATCGCATCCCGATATCGATGCGGCCGACGTGTGCTTCACACGGGCCCGGCATCGCAGTCATCTCCCGTACCGGGTGGCGGTGCTCGCCGGTGATACCGCCGAACTCCTCGCGGGCCTCGACGCAGCCGTCACCGCCGAGTACCACCGCTCGGCACCACCGCACGATCCGGTGTGGGTGTTCTCCGGGCACGGAGCGCAATGGGCGGGGATGGGTGCCGAGCTGATCGACGCCGACCCGGCTTTCGCGGCCGCCGTAGCCGAGGTGTCACCGGTGTTCCGTAGCGAATGGGGCTGCAGCGCCGAAGATCTGCTGCGCCGGGGCGACCTCTCCCACACCCCGACGGCACAGTGCGCGATCTTCCTGACTCAGCTGGGGCTAGCGGCGATGTGGCGGGCGCACGGGGTGCGACCGGCTGCGGTGCTCGGCCATTCGGTCGGCGAGATCGCAGCGGCCGTCGTCGCGGGCGTGCTCGATCCGGCGGCCGGTGCGCGCCTGATCTGCGTGCGATCCCGGTTGCTGGAACCGGCCACCGGCCGGGGCGCCATGATCATGGTGGCGCGCGCTTTCGACGAAGTTTCAACCGAACTGGCGGGCTACGACGATGTGTGCGCGGCCGTTCGGTCGTCGTTCGGCAGCACGGTGGTCTCCGGCACCCGCCGCGCGGTCGACGCGCTGGCCGACGAATGGGTCGCACGCGGAATCCCGATCCGCCGTGTCGATTCCGACCTTGCCTTCCACAGCCCTTCGCTGACCCCGATCGCCGAGCGGCTCGCTCACGAACTCACCGATCTCGAGCCTGGCCCGGCTCGGATACCGCTATACACAACCGCCTTCACCGATCCACGCGATCCACGGCCTCGCGACGCCGCGTATTGGGCGACGAATCTGGCCGCGCCGGTGCGCTTCGCCGACGCCGTCGCCGCTGCCGGGGCCGACGGGCATCGCACCTTCCTCGAGATCTCGGCCCACCCGGTCGTCGCCCATTCCCTCGCCGAGATCGACGAGACATACCGGGCTGTCCCGACTCTGCACAGACAACGTCCCCAACTTGCCGCCTTCCACACCGCGGTCGGTGAGCTGTATCGGCTCGGTGCCCGAATCGACTGGGCGGCCATGTATCCCGAAGGCGCTCTGGTCGACCTGCCGACCATGCGCTGGCAACACCGGCACTACTGGCGGCACACGAACGAGGCGGCCACCGCCATCGTCGGCCACGACCCTTCCTCCGCGACGCTGCTCGGTGGTGAGCCCACTGTCGTCAACACCACACCGCCGGTCCGCGTCTGGCACACCTACCTCGACCGAACCGTCCGGCCCTATCCGGGTGACCACCCGGTGTGCGGCAGCGAGATCGTGCCCGCCGCGATCCTGCTGCACACATTCGCCGCGGCGGTACCCGGTCGGCGGCTCTACGACATCGCCCTTCGGGTACCGGTCACCATGGAGCCGGCACGACACATCCAGGTCACCGCTTCGGCGGGCAGACTCACCCTCTCCTCCCGGACCGACGGAGCGTGGCAAACCCACACCACGGCCCACTACCGGCGCGCGACGGGTCAGACCCGCCGATCACCCGTGCTGTGGTACCGCGGCGAGAACCTGCCCGCCGACTTCGTCATCGATCGGCTCGCCGCGCTTGGCGTGACATCGATGGGTCTGCACTGGCAGATCATCGAGGCCGAGCGCAACGACCAGGGTTTGTCCGCCCGAGTGAAAAGCACAGCGGCCGCGCCCGATTCGTGGGCGACGTTTCTGGATGCGGCCCTGTCGGCGGCGTCGGTGGTCTTCCCCGGGCCACCTGTACTCCGCATGCCCGCTCACATCGCCGAGTGCCGCTTCCCGCCGGGACCACCACCGGCGGAATTGGTGCTCACTGTCACCGTCCGGGCGGGACTACGGGTCGACGCCGACCTGTCCGACTCCGACGGCAGGTTGCTTGCCTGCCTGACGGGTGTTCGCTACGCCGAGCCGGACATCGACGCCGAGTCGCCGGCCGCCACTCTTGATCTGCGCTGGCAGATCCGCGAACCAGATCCCGGTACCACCGCGGCACCCGGCATCACGTTTTCCGGGGACGACCCGCTACTGCGGCAAGCCTTTTCAGGCACCGACGGGGACGGAATCATGGTCTGCGCGCCCAGGCCGCGGACACATGAATCCGTCGAGGAGTCGGTGCGGCGAATGGTCACCGAACTGTTCGAGACCGCGCGGACCCGGCGCGGACCGTGGTGGTGCGTCACACGCGGGGCAGCCGAAGCCATTACTCCGGCCGATCGCGCACAGTCCGCACTGTGGGGCGCGGGCCGGGCCCTGCTCGCCGAATACCCGGACAGTTTCGCCGGGATCGTCGACCTACCCGCCCGCCCGACCGCCGACGACCTGGCCGCGCTGCGCAGACACCTGTGCATACCACCGGGCTCCGGCGAAGACGTCGCCGCCGTCATCGACGGCCACGTGCACCACCTGCGCGCGGTGCCGGTCCAGTCGAACCCCGGCACATCGGGTGTGCGCTGTGATCCGGCCGCGTCCTACGCGGTCCTCGGGGCATCCGGAGCCCTTGGTGCGATCACCGCCCAGTGGTTGGTCCAGTGCGGCGCCCGCCGGCTGATTCTGGTGAGCAGGCGGGCTGCGCCACGGCGATCGAACCGCTTGCAACGCTCGCTGGAAGCTCAGGGTGTCACCGTGCGAACCGTGGCCGCCGACGTGGCCGACCGGCCCGCGCTCGCCGCCGCCCTCGACACCGACGCCCACGGTCTGCCTCCGCTGCGCGGCGTGGTCCATGCGGCAGGCACCGTGGCGAACGTGCCGGTCGCGGATCTGCGGCCCGACCTCGTCGAGCAGGGTTTGGCCGCCAAGGTGGGCGGAACCCTCGCTCTCGGTGCGCTGTTCGCGCCGGGCGATCTCGACTTCCTGATCCTGTTCTCCTCGGCCGGCCAGCTGCTGCACCTGCCAGGTCAACCGGTCTACAGCGCGGCCAACGCCTTCGTCGACGGCTTCGCCCGGCACCGCCGTGCCCTCGGCGACAGCGGTTGCCAGGCCATCGCCTGGACCAGCTGGCGTGGGCTCGGCATGTCGACGTCCTCGGCGGCGATCACCGCCGAACTCGCCGTCCACGGCACCGCCGACATCTCGACGGAGCAGGCGCTGCGCGCCCTCGACGGGCCGATCACGGCAGGTGGCGCGAATGTCGCTGTGCTGCGCGTGGTCCCGCACCCAGCCCACCCACCGCTGCTGGCAGGCCTCGCCCCGGCCCCCGCCGTCAGTCCGGGTGCCGGGTGGACAGCCCTCGAACCAGCCGATCTGCCTGCCGCGCTCGTCACCCTGCTGCGATCGTCCGTGGCGAACCTGCTCGGCGTGTCCCCCACGGAGGTTCCGCTGGGAATCGCCCTGACGGAGCTGGGTTTCGACTCGCTGCTCTCCGCGATCCTGCGTCGCGAACTGACCGTGCTACTCGGACAACAGATTCCGGCCACGCTGCTGTGGCATCACCCCACGATCGACGCCGCCGCCGGGGCGCTCGCCGACCTGCTCTCGAGGAGCCATCGATGACCGCAACTCCCGTCACCACCACCGCCGACCTGCGCACCTTCGCCGAGGACGCCGCCACCTACTTCGACCGGTCACGTATCGCCATGCACACCATGGATCCCAGGGAGCTGACCGCACTCCAACTGGACGCGCTACGCCTGCGGTTCGACGAATTGCGACCACGCATACCGGTTCTCGACGCGCTCGCCACCGAACAGCACATCGACGGTTTCGACTCCATCGACGACGCGGCGCCCCTACTGTTCCCCCACACGGTCTACAAGGCGTACCCGACACGACTGCTCGTCGACAACCGCTTCGACCGGATGAACACGTGGATGTCGCGACTCACCACCGTCGACCTGACCGGCCTCGATGTCGCGGGGTGCACCTCGATCGACGCCTGGCTCGCGACGGTGGACGAGCGGACCGAACTGCGCCTGGCACATTCGTCGGGCACCACCGGCACCATGTCGTTCATCCCGCACTCCCAGATCCAGTACGACCGGCTGTACCGCATCGTGCGCATGGACGTGCTCCCCGACGACGACCACACCGGCGTCGACGTGGTGTGGCCGAGCTTTCGGACCGGCCGCAGCGGCATCGCCCGGCACGCGACCGCCATGGCCGAGCAGATCGCGCTGACACCCGAACGCATGCACTGCCTGCACCCGGGGCTGCTCTCCGCCGATGTCATGTTCCTGGCGGGCAGGCTCCGGGCAGCCGCCGCCCGCGGCGAAGCGGGCCGCGTGGAGGTGCCGCCCGCACTCGCGCTGCGACGGGCCGAGTTCACCGAGGCCCTGCGCGCCACCGGACCGGGAATGACCGCGTTCGTGCGGCGCCTCGCCGACGAGCTGGCCGGTTCCCGGGTGGCGGCCCTGTCGACCTGGGATGTGCTGTCCGGCATGGCCGACAGCGCGGCCGAACAGGGACTCACCGATGTCTTCGCACCGGACTCGGTGATCTTCGCCGGTGGTGGTTCCAAAGCCGGTGCGCTGCCGGAGGATTGGGCCGAACGCACCGCCCGGTTCGCGGGCGTACCCGCCCTGCGATTCGTGTACGCCATGGTCGAGGTGATGTCGCTGAACCTGCAGTGCGGTGCCGGCGGCTATCACCTCGAACCGTGGCTGGTGCTGTACCTGCTCGACCCGGAGACAGGGGCGGTCCTGCCGCGTACCGGAACCACGACCGGCCGAGTCGCCCTCTACGATCTGACCGCCGACCTGAACTGGGGCGGCATCGTCACCGGCGACCTGGTGACAGTGGACTGGGAACCGTGCGTCTGCGGCCGGACCACCCCGCGGATCGGCGCGGCCATCAGTCGCTTCGCCGGTCCCGGTGGGGACGACAAGATCACCTGCGCCGCCACCGCCGAAGCGCTCGACGAGGCGCTGACCTTCCTCAACGGGGCACTGTGATGACGGGGACACCGCTGGCTCCCGCGTTCGTGCGTGGGCGAACCGTGCACGACGACGGTCCCGAATTCGGCGCCGGGAGCGCGGCCTTCCGGGCACCCGACGCACACCGCCTGCTTCCCGGCCTCGTCTGCCCCGGACCAACGAGCATGCGCGACATCCACGCACTGCCGACCGCCGACATCATCGACTTCCTCGACGAGGTCGGGCAGCGACTGCACCCCGACGACAACCCCCACCTGCGAGAAGCCCTCGCGAAACTCGTCGGCTGCTCCGGACTCACCGAGCCCGTGCTGCGCTCCACCTACGCTCAACTGGCCGGACTGTTCGCCCGCGAGACCACCCTCGACCTGGCCGAGAACACCATCGGCATCCGGTATCTCGACGGCTGGGCCGAATGGGGCTCGGCGCGGGTGCGGGCCTTCGGGGCGAGGACCGTGCACGTCATCGCGGGCAACAACCCGATCATCGCCGCGATCACCCTGGTGCGCAACGCCCTCACCCGGGGCGACGCAGTGGTGAAACTGCCCGCCAACGACCCCTACACCGCCGTCGCGCTGGCACGGACGATGGCCGAGGTCGATCCGGCGCATCCGCTGGTGCGGCACCTTGCCGTCGCCTATTGGCGCGGCGGGGACGAGCGGTTCGAAAGCGAGCTCTACCGGCCGGCTCATGTCGAAAAGCTCGTCGCCTGGGGCGGATTCGCGGCCGTCCGGCACCTCACCCGCTATCAGCAGCCGGGGCTGGAACTGGTCACCCTGGATCCGAAGCTCAGCGCGACGGTCATCGGGCCCGAGGCGTTCACCGACGACGACGCCCGGCACGAGACCGCGGCCCTCGCCGCCGCCGATGTCGGCCTGCTCAATCAGGACGCGTGCTTCAACGCCCGGGTGGTCTACGTCTGCACCGGCACGGACACGGCGGGCATCGACCGGGCGGTGCGGTGGGGCGAGCTGCTCCACGAACAGATCCAGGCCCTGCCTCCAGCGGTCAGTACGGCCGGTACCCGATTCGACCCCGCACTGCGCCGCGAGATCGCCGCCCTGCGCACCAGCCCGGCCTT
Organism: Nocardia sp. NPDC023733; assembly: GCF_040639775.1. NCBI lineage: Bacteria > Bacillati > Actinomycetota > Actinomycetes > Mycobacteriales > Nocardiaceae > Nocardia > Nocardia sp. NPDC023733. Next base: position 148,322 of record NZ_JBFAAN010000008.1, read on the forward strand.
CTTCCGCGTCTTCGGCGGGACTGAAGACGAAGGCGCGGTGCTGGTCTCGCTGTCCGACGAACCGGTCGACTTCCACGCCTCGCTCAGCGGCCGGGTCGCCAATGTCGTCCCGATCGATCATCCGGAACGAGCACTGGACGCGATGAACGCCTACACCCAGACCGTGGGGGTATGGCCGGAATCGCTCAAACGCACGCTGCGTGACCTCGCGCCTCACGCGGGCGCGCAGCGGTTGGTCTCGCTCGGCTTCGCCACGCACTTCCGCTCCGACACCCCGCAGGACGGGATCGAACCGATGCGCCGACTGGTCAAATGGGTCGTCGACGAGACCTACGATCCGTACCACATCCACCCCTTCGCCCAGCTCGCCCCGGCAGTGGAAGCGGTGCCGCGATGACAACACTGCTTCCCGAGGCCGAATTCGCCCGTCTGGCCCAGCGATTCGATCATCACGATCCAGCCTTCACCCCCGATGTGGCGATCGAGGTGCATCGGGCGATCCGCGAACAGAGCCGGGTCACCTACTCCCCTGCCTACGGCGGGATGTGGTTGCTCGCCCGCTACGACGACGTGGCCGCAGCCCTCACCGACCACGAGACCTACAGTTCGGCCGCGGGCGTGTTCTTCCCGAAAGCCGAAGGGACGCCACGCTTCGCCCCGCTGGAGTACGATCCGCCGGAGCACGGCAACTACCGGTCACTGATGCGCCCTCCGTTCCTGCTCGCGGCCGCACAGAAATTGCGGCCACGCATCGAGGGCGCGGTGGCCGAACTGATCCGGCCGGCGGCCCGGCGCGGGTCCGCCGATCTGGTGGGCGAGCTGGCAGTCCCGCTACCACTCGCGGTGGTCGGCATGGCAGTCGGCTTCTCCCCCGACGCTCAGCGGCGCATCCGCGATCTCACCGCCAACACCTGGGACCGAATGGCAGCCGACCCCAACGCCGACGGGTTCTGGCCGCCGTTCGCCGAACTCTTCCGGCAGGAGATCGCCAGGGCGAGAGACGAACCCGGTGACGACTATCTCTCCACGCTGGTCCGTGCGGAGTTCGACGGCAGGCCCGTGACCGACGACGAACTGCATGTGATGCTGGTGGCTTTCGCCATCGCGGGCCACGAAACATCGATGAACACCCTCGCGCACCTGCTCTGGCAGCTGGCCCGGCGACCCGATCTGCAGGACCGGTTGCGGGCTGATCCCGCGCTCATCCCCGCCGCGGTGGAGGAAACGCTGCGGCTGTGGGCGCCGGTCGACCACGGCACCCGGCGCACGACAACCGAGGTCGTCGTCGGCGACACCGTGATCCCCGGGGGCGCGCGGGTGGTACTGCTCACCGGTGCGGCCAACCGCGACCCACGCCGGTTCGACGACCCCGACACCTTCCGGCTCGATCGCGGTCCGATCCGGCACCTCACCTTCGGCCACGGCATCCACTTCTGCCTCGGGGCACACGTCGCCCGGCAGGAATTCGCCTTGGTCCTAGCCGAACTCGCCAGGTATCCGAATTACCACCTGGCGGGCACACCCACCCGCTACTTCGAGAACGGCAGACATATCTGCCTGGATTCACTTCCGGTCACATTCGATCACCCGACGAAGGACGTCTGAGACATGCTGTGGGAAGCCCTGTTGTGGGTCGCGCTGATCGCAGGCCTCGCCGGTGCGTGCGCCTACTACCTGCGCAGGCGCGGGAAAGGCCATGAGGGCGAATCGGTCAACGAGTCGGTGGGGCAGGTCTTCACTCTCGTCGCCGGGTTGCAGGTGGTGCTCGCCTCGTTCCTGCTCATCGGTGTACTCGACACCAACTCCGCCGCCGAGAAAGCGGTCTCGGACGAGGCCGACCGGCTGCTCGCCCTGCAGTGGGCGGGCGACTCGCTGCCGGATCCCGCCCGCAGCGCCATCACCGCCTCGGTGCGGCGCTACACCGGCGAGGTGATCGAGGTGGAGTGGCCCGCCATGACGGCCGCGAAGGAGGTCGACGACACCGCCTGGACCGAGCTCAGTGAGGTGCGCACCGCCATCGCCGCCACACCGGCGGCCGACGAATGGCAGCGTTCCCGCCAGATCGCGGCGGCGGACCGGCTGTGGGAGGTGTACGAAGCGCGTCAGACCCGGGTGGAAGCCGCGGGCAGCACACTGTCCCCGATGATGTGGGTGGCACTGATGCTCGGCGCGCTGCTGTCGATCGGCCTGTCGCTGATGTTCGCCGGCACCAGCGCCCGCGTCCACGTAGTGGTGGTGGCCAGCTTCGCCGCCGTGGTCACCTTCATGATCTACACGATCTACCAGCTCCAGAACCCGTACGGGCGGGCCGCGAAAATCGGGCCCGACGCCTTCACCACGATTCTGGCTCAGCTCACGTGAGAACACCGATGCGCACGGGATTCTGCGCGATAGCGATGGGTGCCAGCCTGTGGTTGCCGGGTGCGGTCGACGCCGCACCCGGATTTCCGTTCGTCCCCGGCGCTGATCCGGGCGGCGGAATCCCCGGCGACGGAATCCCGGCCGGTGGGATCCGGCCGGACCGACCCGTCGAGGAGTACCCGGCGCCACCGATCCCGATCGACGGGAGACCCGCAGCGCCGTCACGTCCGCAGACGCCGAACACACCGGCCGCGCCGAAAGTATCCGCCCCGGAACCCGACCGTGACTCGCAAAACCCGCCCGGCCCGAATGCCCCCTACGCCCAGATCATCATCCCGGGCCCCGCACCCCGGCGTGACGCACCTCCCGAACCGCCGTCGCCCCCTCCCGCGCCACCTGGGCCCGCACCGGTCCCCGAAACTCCGACCACTACGCCTACCCCCGCTGTCCCCGAGCCGAACCCACCCGGTCCCGCGCCGGAGCCACCGCTGCTCCTGCCACCAGACCCACCAGGCCATGGCGACCTGCCGGGAATCCCGGTGCCACCCGAACCACCTCACCCCGAGCCCGGAATGCCCTTGGCGCCCGTTCCTGTGCCCGACGTCCCACCACCAGCGGCACCCGTCCCGCCGGACATCCCACCACCGGCTCCCGCCCCGTTCGACATACCCCCACCCGCCCCCGCCCCGTTCGACATCCCCGCCCCGGCGCTGCCCAATCCGGACCCGCCGGTCGCTCCCGCCCCGATACCCCCACAACCGCCGATCGTGCCGGAGCCTCCAGCTCCCGCTCCACCCCAGCAGGCTCCCGCACTCCCCGCACCACCGGCGCGCACCGAACAACCCCGACCCAGCACACCGACCAGTCCGCCCGCGGTTCCTTCGACAGTCCCGACAAGTCCACCGGTGCAGATCCCGGCCTCGCGAGAACGGGAACCCGAGGTCGTCCACGCCCGCCCGGTCGTCGAGGAGCAACGACGATGGGCACTGGCGATCCTGCTGCTCGTGATCGGCAGCGCGGGGGCGGCCAGAGCCGCGACGCGCCGCTCCTGATCCCGGACCTACCGAAGGTCCCGAAACGACAATCGCCGCAATCCCGTACAGGATTGCGGCGATTGTGCGTAGCGCGTCAGTGCTTCTCGACGCCCAGGTAGTACTCGAAGACCAGGCCGGCGGCAGCGGCGAGAACCATCACCACGCCGAGGCCGATCAACCAGAACTGGAAGAAGGCCAGGCCGAGCGCCGTCACCGAACCGGCGGCGGCCAGGGTGATGGGCCAGAAGCTACCGGGCGAGAAGAAGCCGAGGTCGCCTGCGCCGTCGACGATCTCGGCGTCCTCGAAGTCCTCGGGCCGCAGGTCTATGCGGCGGGCGACGAACCGGAAGTAGGTGCCGATGATCAGCGACAGGCCGGCGGTCAGCACGATCGCGGTGGTACCGGCCCATTCGATGCCAGTGCGCGACTGCGCGGTGAAGAAGCCGTAGACGATGCCCACCAGGATGAAGAACGCCGTGAGCAGTTCGAAGATCCGTGCTTCGATCCTCATATCAGAATCCTCACTTGCTCTCGTTCACCGAAGCGCTCTTGATATCGCGCTTGGTGTTGAAGGGGTACGTGGAGGTGGCCACCGGGGACTCGCCGATCGCCTCGAGGGCCTGACCGTTGGTCTTGCCGTCGATGCGCGCCTGCAGGTACTGGGCGAACTTCTCCGGCGAGACCGCGCGGACCTCGAAGTTCATCATCGAGTGGTAGGTGCCGCACATCTCGGCGCAGCGCCCGACGAACGCGCCTTCCTTCTCGATCTCGGAGATCTGGAAGACGTTGTCGGACTGGTTTTCCTTCGGGTTCGGCATCACGTCGCGCTTGAACATGAACTCCGGCACCCAGAAGGCGTGGATCACGTCGGCGGCGGCGAGCTGGAACTCGATGCGCTTGCCGGTCGGCAGCACCAGGATCGGGATCTCGGTGCTGGAACCGACGGTCTCGACCTTGTCGTAGTGCAGGTACGAGAGGATGTCGTTGGCCGGCTTGCCGTGCAGGGGGCCCGGCTGCTTCTTGCCGTGGTCGCCCTCGCGCTCCTCGTAGCCGCGCAGCTGCTCCTCGTTGGCCAGCTCCCGCTCGGTGTCGATGCCGTTCCAGGTGAGGCCGCCCACATTGGCCACGTCGCGGTAGCCGAACTTCCAGTTCCACTGGAAGGCGGTCACGTCGACGGTGACGTCCGGGTTGTCGGTCTTCTCGTGCACGTAGTTCTGCACGACGACGGTGAAGTAGAACAGCACCGCGATGATCACGAACGGGATCGCGGTGTAGGTCAGCTCCAGCGACACGTTGTAGCCCGTCTGGCGCGGGAACTCCGGGGAGTCCTTGCGCTTGCGGTGCATGATGACGGTCCAGAAGGTCAGACCCCACACCAGCACGCCCATGGCGAGCGCGGCCAGGACCGACCAGGTCCACAGCTCCCGCATCCGGGTCGCCTGCGGCGTGATGCCCGAAGGCCAGCCGAACCGCAGCCAAACATTGTCGATCGAGCAGCCCGAGACCAGGAGAGCAGTCATCCCCAAGGACACCGCCAGCCCGGCCCGCCGAAGGATACGGCCCTGCCGACCCCGAACGGGTCGAGCCCCGATCTCTTCGCTCGCCTTGTGCGCCACGCTCACGCCTTCCTGGTCGCTACACATTCCGACACTTTGCGTCTTCGGGGCCGCGATCCGCCCGTCCGACACGTTTTCCAGCACGTTTCGGTCCGTCCCGAGTATCGCGGCTGTGACGCCGGTTCACCTGAGAAGGACCTGAGTACTACGCAGCGTAGACCAAAGCGGGTGCTGTCTTGTCGCGGGGTCGGATTCGACACTCCGCCTTGATCGGACGCGACCGCACGACCTGCGGTTCTGTTCGCGCGACCCGGCGATTCGGGCGGACGCGCGAACCGCCGCACCGGGTTTCGCGGCGCACATGCCCGCTCGCCTGGGTGCCGGGCGAGCGGAGTCGGTAGAGTTCAGTGCAACCCCGGTCGACCCCGTCGCGCCGGACGTCCACGCGCCGAGCCCGCCAGGGTCGCTCATGCGCACATCGAACGAGAGAAGGTTGCCGACACGTGTGCGGACTGCTCGGATTCCTGACAGCTGATGCGGCGACGACCGAGGTGGTCGATCAGGTCTACGACGCCCTGCACTGCCAGCGCCACCGCGGGCCGGACGAGAAGGGCACCTGGCACGACGATCACATGATCTTCGGCTTCAACCGCCTCTCCATCATCGATATCGAGCACTCGCACCAGCCGCTGCGCTGGGGCCCGGCGGACAACCCGCAGCGCTACGCGATGACCTTCAACGGCGAGATCTACAACTACCTCGAACTGCGCGAACAGCTGGCCGCCGAACACGGCGCCGAATTCCCCGAGGGCAAGATCTTCGCCACCGACGGCGACGGCGAGTCGATCGTCGCCGCCTTCCACTTCTGGGGCCCCGAGGCCGTGCGCAAGCTGCGCGGCATGTTCGCCTTCGCGATCTGGGACACCGAGAAGCAGGAGCTGTTCCTGGCCCGCGACCCCTTCGGCATCAAGCCGCTGTTCTACGCCACCGGCCCCGGCGGCACCGCGTTCGCCAGCGAGAAGAAGAGCGTGCTCGAACTGCTGAGCCCGCTCGGTCTGTCCGACGAGCTCGATCCGCGCGCCCTCGAGCACTACACGGTGCTGCAGTACGTGCCGGAGCCCGAGTCGCTGCACAAGAACATCCGCCGCCTCGAATCCGGCACCTACGCCACCGTTCGGGTGGGCGCGCAGCCGTCGGCCACCCGCTACTTCCGCCCCGACTTCCGGGTGCGCCCGTTCGCCGAGGGCGCCGCACAGAGCCGCTACGCGGAGATCGCCGCCGCGCTCGAGGACTCGGTCGCCAAGCACATGCGCGCCGATGTCACGGTCGGTTCGTTCCTGTCCGGCGGCATCGACTCCACCGCCATCGCCGCGCTGGCCATGCGCCACAACCCGAAGCTCATCACCTTCACCACCGGGTTCGAGCGCGAGGGCTACTCCGAGGTCGACGTGGCCGCCGAGAGCGCCGAGCTGATCGGCGCCCGCCACATCGTGAAGGTGGTCTCCCCCGCCGAGTTCGCCGCCGCCATCCCCGAGATCGTCTGGTACCTCGACGACCCGGTCGCCGACCCGGCGCTGGTCCCGCTGTACTTCGTGGCCAAGGAAGCCCGTAAGCACGTCAAGGTAGTGCTGTCCGGCGAGGGCGCCGACGAACTTTTCGGCGGCTACACCATCTACCGGGAACCGTTGTCGCTCAAGCCTTTCGAGTACCTGCCCGCCGGAGTGCGCAAACTCGTGGGCAAGCTGGGCGACCGTATCCCCGACGGCAAGCGCGGCAAGTCCCTGCTGCAGCGCGGCTCGCTCAGCCTCGAGGACCGCTACTACGGCAATGCCCGCAGCTTCAACGACGCCCAGCTGCGTTCGGTGCTGCGTGAGTTCCGCCCGGAGTGGACCCACCAGGACGTCACCGCCCCGATCTACGCCCAGTCCAGGGGCTGGGACCCGGTCGCGCGCATGCAGCACCTCGACCTGTTCACCTGGTTGCGCGGCGACATCCTGGTCAAGGCCGACAAGATGACCATGGCCAACTCCCTGGAGCTGCGCGTGCCGTTCCTGGACAACGAGGTGATGCGCGTAGCCGAGGGCATTCCCTACGACCAGAAGATCACCAAGGAAACCTCGAAGTACGCGCTGCGTCAGGCCCTGGACGGCATCGTCCCCGACCACGTCCTCAACCGCGCCAAGCTCGGCTTCCCGGTCCCCCTGCGCCACTGGCTGCGCGGCACCGAACTCTACGACTGGGCCGAAACCCAGATCGCCGAGTCCCAGACCGACCACCTGCTGAACAAGCAGGCCGTCCTGCAGATGCTGCGCGACCACAAAGCGGGCGTCTCCGACCACAGCCGCCGCCTGTGGACCCTGCTGGTCTTCATGGTCTGGCACGGCATCTTCGTCGAAGACCGCATCAAGCCCGAAATCCAGGAACCGACCTATCCCGTCTCCCTCTGACACACCACGAACGCCCCCGGGAAATCCCGGGGGCGTTCGTCGTTTCAAGATGTCCGGCTAGAGGAGAACGGCCAGGTCGTCGGCGGCTTCGGGGCCGTAGGCCTTGGTGAGGCGTTCGAGTGCGTCTTCGGTGTTGAGGGTCCATTCCTGGGTGCCGGTGGTTTCCAGGACGAGGACGGCGATGAGGGAGCCGAGCTGGGCGGCGCGCTCCAAGCTCAGGCCCGCGCGGTGGGCGGTGAGGAAGCCCGCGCGGAAACCGTCGCCGACGCCGGTCGGGTCGACCTTGCTCAGCTCGGGAACCACGCCTACGCGGACCTCGGTGCCATCGGTGTCGACCACGAGCACGCCCTCGGCGCCGAGGGTGGTGACCCGGATGCCCACCTTGGCGGTGATCTCGGCTTCGCTCAGGCCGGTCTTGGACTGCAGCAGCGCCCACTCGTACTTGTTGGTGAACAGGTAGGCGGCGCCGTCGACGAGTTCGGCGGCCTGCTCGCCGTCGAGGCGGGCCAGCTGCTGCGACGGGTCGGCCGCGTACGGAATGCCCTGCGCCTTGGCCTGGCGGGTGTGGGCGATCATCGCCTCGGGGTCGTTGGCGCCGACCAGCACCAGATCCACCGCGTGATCGGCGGCGATCGCGGCGATGTCGATCTCGCGCGCCTCGCTCATGGCGCCGGGGTAGAACGACGCGATCTGGGCCATCGTCTCATCGGTGGTGCACACGAAACGGGCGGTGTGGGACTTGGTCGACACGTGCACGGCCGAGCAGTCGACCCCGTTGTCCTCCAACCACTTCCGGTACTCGGCGAAGTCGGCGCCGACCGCACCGACGAGCAGCGGGCGCTGCTTCAGCAGGCCCATCGCGTAGGCGATGTTGCCCGCGACGCCGCCGCGGCGGATCTGCAGATCGTCGACGAGGAAACTCAGCGACACGTGGTCGAGCTGATCGGCGAGCAGCGCATCGGCGAATTTGCCGGGGAAACGCATGAGGTGGTCGGTGGCGATGGACGCGGACACGGCTACAGACACGAGGCGAAGCCCCTTCGGCGCTAGACGGAAACAAAGAAGCCCGGGATCACCCGATCCCGGACCTCAACCGTAGCAAGCGTGACCGCCGGTAGTTCACCTCTTGGTCACCTCGCCACGTCGTCGCGGCGCATGTGAGCGCGGGTTCACGGAGCCCGCAAACCCGCGGCAGCCGACCTCAGTTGAACGAATCGCCGCAGGCGCAGGAGCCCGTCGCGTTCGGGTTGTCGATGGTGAAGCCCTGCTTCTCGATGGTGTCGACGAAGTCGATCGAGGCGCCCTGGATGTAGGGGGCGCTCATGCGGTCGACCGCCAGCTTCACACCGGAGAACTCGACGACGATGTCACCGTCGAGGACGCGGTCGTCGAAGAACAGCTGGTACCGCAGGCCGGCACAGCCACCCGGCTGCACGGCGATCCGCAGGGCGAGGTCGTCGCGACCTTCCTGGTCGAGCAGCGCCTTCGCCTTGGCGGCGGCAGCGTCGGTCAGCGTCGCACCGTGGGTTTCGGTGGCGGTCTCGTTCTGCACAGTCATGGACACTCCTAGTTCGGCTCAGCCCGTCAACGGACCTCAGGTGCACAGCGCACGACTGAAATCAACACATCGCACCGGCTGCGTTATTCCATTTTGCCACCCATGCCGGCGCGTGTGGACCCGCCCCGGGTGCTCGTGCCCACACTACTCGCCTATCGGGTGTGATCCAGCTCGCATCGGTTCGGCGGTGAGACCACCGGCACCGCCGGGGAGACCGAGTTTCCCCCTGCTCGACCCCATCGAATAGCCTGGTGAACGTGAAATTGTTCCGTCGCGACGAGTCCAGCACCATCGACGAGTCCGTCGACCCCTCGGTGCCCGACGTCGAGAAGACCGCCGCCGCACCCGCATCGACCACCCCGGGTAAGGGTCGCCCGACCCCGAAAAGGCGTGACGCCGAAGGCAAACGACGCGGCCCGGTGGCGCCCGCCCCGATGACGGCCAAGGAGGCACGGGCCCGCCGCAAGGCGGCCAAGGGCAACCGCGCCGACCGTAAGGCTGCGGCCGCCGATCGCCGCGCCGCGGTGCAGGAGCGGCGCGCCAGGATGCTGGCGGGTGAGGACAAGTACCTGCTGCCCCGCGATCAGGGCCCGGTTCGCGCGTATGTGCGCGATCTGGTCGACGCGCGCCGCAACCTGGTCGGTTTGTTCATGCCGATGGCGCTGGTGCTCATCCTGACGATGTTCGTGGCGCCGCAGCTCAACAGCATCATCACTCTCGCCATGCTGGTGATGATGCTGTTCATGATCATCGAGGGTTTCGTGCTCGGCAGGATCGTGAACAACCGGGTGATCGAGCGGTTCCCCGAGACCACCGACACCGGTTTCAAGCTGGGCTGGTACGCCTTCGTCCGCGCGTCCCAGATCCGCAAGATGCGTGCCCCGAAGCCCCGGGTCGGCCCGGGCGACGCGGTATAACTTCCGCACCTGCGCGAATGCCGTTCCATCCACCCGGATGGGACGGCATTCGTTGTTTCAGAAGTGGCCCGGACGGATCTCGGTCGAATAGCCGGCGATCGCGCGGAGCTCGGCATCGATGCGCTGAGCGTCGCGGTCGACGACCCCGGTGGCGCCCGCCGTGCCACGTCCGGCGAGGACGGCGAGTGCGGTGATGGCGGCGAGGACGATCAGAAAAGTAAGCATGGCAGTAATTTTGCGCCCGTTGGTTTTCAGCCGAAAGTGGCTGTTCTGTCATTGTGCGTAAAAATCCAGCCAGTAGGATGGGGTGATGCTGTCCAGGGTTGCGGTCGTCCTCAACGAGAAGCTCGCGATGTTCGAGTTCGGCGTCGTCTGCGAGGTTTTCGGGCTCGACCGCACCGGCGACGGGTTGCCCGGTTTCGAGTTCCGGGTGTGCGGGGCGGAGCCGGGTAAGCCGCTGCGCTCGACAACTCCCGGCGTCACCGTGACACCCGAATACGGTCTCGACGAACTCCTGAACGCCGATCTCGTCGCGATTCCGGCATTCCCCTTCACCACCGCACACGCCTACCAGCCCGGGGTCGTCGAGGCGGTGCGCGCGGCCTCCGACGCGGGCGCCACCGTGCTCACAGTCTGTTCCGGGGCATTCCTGGCAGGTGAGGCGGGCCTGCTGGACGGGCGCAAATGCACGACCCATTGGCGCTACGTCGACACCCTCGCCGCCAAGTACCCCGAGGCCACGGTCGACCCCGATGTGCTGTTCGTCGACGAAGGCAACCTGATCACCAGTGCGGGCACCGCGGCGGGCATCGATGCCTGCCTGCACCTGGTCCGCCGCGAGATCGGCACGGCCGCCGCCAACGGCATCGCTCGCCGCATGGTGGTTCCACCCCAGCGCGACGGTGGTCAGCGCCAGTTCATCGAGCAGCCCATCCCCGAATGCCACGCCGCAGGCCTGTCGGACCTCCTCGCCTGGCTGAGCGAGAATCTGGCGCATCCACACACTGTCGACGAACTCGCCGCCCGCGCCAGCATGTCCACCCGAACCTTCGCCCGCCGCTTCGCCGCCGAAACCGGAACCACCCCGGTCAAATGGCTCACCACGCAGCGCGTCCTGTTCGCCAAACATCTGCTCGAAGCCACTGAGCTGCCGCTGGAACGCGTCGCCGACCAGTGCGGTTTCGGATCCGGCGCGCTGCTGCGTCACCATTTCCAGCGCCAGGTCGGCCTCGCCCCCACCGAGTACCGCAGGCGTTTCGGCTCCGGAAACTGAACGACTACGCCTGTTCCGGAGTCCGGTATCGCCCGGTGAGGCGCAGACCGTCGCGCACATTCAGCGACATGAGGACGATATTGACGGCGCCCGCCACGAGTTCGAGTGCCTGAACACCGTAGAACAGCGGCCCGAACCGGTCGCGCCCGGCGAGAACCGCGAGGACGATCGCTGACGGGATCAACACGAGCAGACCGTTGGCCGCGATGATCGGCATCCGCCGTTTCTTCGCGACGATGAGGGGCAGCGTCGAAGCTCCCGCCAGCCGGAAGCCGGTGCCGCCGGTCGCGGCTAGCGCGAGCACCAGCACCGGGAGCGCCCACGGGACGGCTTGTTTCACGGCGACGACGGCGTCTTTCGATCCGCTGAGTTCGCTGAGCACCGTGGACACCCAGAACGTGAGAATGGTGAGCAGTCCGATCACGCCCGCGATGGGATGGATTCGAGTGAGCATGGGGTACCTCTGTTCGGTCGTCAGGTGCCGCGATCGGCTTCGAGGTTGCCGATCGCCTGGGCGGCCAGGCGCAGCAGTTCTTCGCGCTCGGCGTCGGAAAATCCCGCTGTCGCAAGGGCGTTCACCTCTCGGGCCGCCGCTTCCAATGCGGGGCGGAGCCGGCGCGACCGGTCGGTGAGGTGGATCAGTGCCCGTCGGCCGTCGGCGGGGTCGGGTGTGCGTTCGACGAGGCCGTCGCGCTCCATCCGCTTGAGCGTGTGCGCCATCGTCGACTGGTCGATACGGACCTTCTCGCAGAGTTGCTGCTGCGAGACCCCTTCCTGCTCGTACAGCGCGAGCAGTTGTGCGAATTGACCCGGCACCACCCCGTGCCGGGCGATGCGGTCGCGCAGCGCCTGTTCCATGAGGCGCGCGAGGTGGTTGATCACGTACCCGAGCGAGTCACCGCGGTCCATTGCGCTCCCATCTTCCGTCGTCGACCCAACAATACATGGCAAGCCATACATTTGGGACTTCGCGCAGATTCGCCTGTGACGGTTCATAATTTGTGAACACGTCAGTTCATCGAGAAGGCGGAGTGACTTGACCCCCGATGGGGAACCTGGTCAGCTGGAACGGTGTTTCGTAGCGGGTGGGGAAATTTCACGCGGTTGAGGACGGTCCTGGCGACCGTGACTGCGGCTGTGGTGGTGTCGACGATCGGTTCGGCAACGGCTGCGGCCGTGCCCACCGCCGCCGTGTTGCGTACGCCCGCAGGCGGTTTCGAGGAACTGCACGTTCCGTCGAGCATGGGGCCGATCAAAGTGCAGGTGCGGTGGGCGGCGCGGGGCGGTTCGGCCGCGCTGTATCTGCTCGACGGTTTGCGTGCACCGGGCGACCACAGCCAGTGGACCACCGATACCGACGTGCTGAACCGATTCGCCGGTGACAACGTCACTCTGGTCTTCCCCGTCGGCGGGCATTCGAGTTTCTACACCGACTGGTACCGCCCGAGCAGCACCAACGGACAGACCACCACCTACCGGTGGGAAACGTTCCTCACCCGCGAGCTGCCGGACTTCCTTGCCGGATACGGTGTTTCACGCACGAACAACGCGGTGGTCGGCGCCTCCATGGGTGGCAATGCCGCGCTGACGCTGGCGGCGCACCACCGCGACCAGTTCCGGTTCGCGGGCGCGTTCTCCGGCTTTCTCAACCCGACCTTCCCGGGGTGGGATCTGACGATGCGCGCCGCCATGCTCGACGAGGGCCGCTTCAACCTCGACGACATGTGGGGCCCGGTCGGTGATCCCGCCTGGCGGCGCAACGACGCGACCGTCCAGGCCGAACTGCTGCGCGGCCTGCCGCTCTACATCACCTCGGGCAACGGTGTGCCCGGCCCACTCGACGCGAGCTCCGCGGTGGGCAACACCGTCAATGCGATGGGCATCGAGTCGCTGGCCGTGATCGCGGCCAGCATCTTCCGGGAACGAACCACCGCCCTCGGCATCCCCGCCCGCGTCGACATCACCGCGGGCACCCACACCTGGCCGTACTGGCAGCAGTCGCTGGCCAACGCCCGGCCGATGATCCTGCAGGCACTCGGCGAAGCCTGAGATCCCGGCGGCCCACCGCCGCGCCTCGCCATGGCACCGATTGCTACCGTGCTGCCATGTCGGCCACTGCCTCACGCACCCTCGTTCTAGGTGGCGCCCGCTCGGGAAAGTCCGCGTTCGCCGAGGGACTGCTCACCGAGGCGATCGAGGTGCGCTATCTGGCCACCGCCGTCCTCGATCCCGCCGACCACGACTTCGCCGAGCGCGTCGCCGTCCATCGCGACCGGCGCCCGGCGCACTGGTCGACCGTCGAGAACACCGAACCCGCAACGGTTCTCACCACCGGCGCGCCCGCGACACTGCTCGACGACATCGGCACCTGGCTCACCGCCCGCCTCGACGCCCGCGCCGCCTGGGATGCACCGCGCGGCACCGTCACCCCCGACTGCGACGAACTCGTGGCGGCCGTCGCGGCCTACCGGCAGCGGCTGGTGATCGTGTCGCCCGAGGTGGGCATGGGTGTCATCCCGGCGACGCGGTCGGGTCGGCTGTTCCGGGACGAGATCGGCACCCTGAATCAACGGTTGGCCCGGGTGTGCGACGAGGCGTTCCTGATCGTGGCCGGGCTGCCGGTCCGGTTGAAATGAGCCGGGGTCGCCCGGCACGCCGTGGTCCGGGCAAGATGAGCAGCGAAGAACCACTTTGTCGAAAGGCTTGCCAGTGACACACGGATTCGGCCCGGTCGCGGCCCCCGACGCGCAGGTGCGTGCCGCGGCCGAGCAGCGCCAGACGCAGCTGACGAAACCGGCCGGATCGCTGGGACGGCTCGAGGAACTCGGCAACTGGATCGCCGCCTGCCAAGGTGTGTGTCCGCCGAAGCAGTTCGAACGTGCCCGGGTGGTGGTGTTCGCCGGTGATCATGGTGTTGCCGAGCATGGCGTCTCCGCGTATCCGAGCGAGGTCACCGCGCAGATGGTCGCGAATTTCCTGGCCGGTGGGGCGGCGGTGAACGCGCTGGCCGCCGTCGCGGGCGCGACCGTGCGGGTCGCCGACATCTCCGTCGACGGCGACACCGATCCGACGGTCTCCCAGCACAAGGTGCGCCGCAGCTCCGGCTCCATCGACCGTGAAGACGCGCTCACCGGGGAAGAGGTGGCCGCCGCGCTCGCCGCCGGGCGCGCGATCGCCGACGAGGAGGTCGACGCGGGCGCCGATCTGCTGGTCGCCGGGGACATGGGCATCGGCAACACCACCCCCGCCACCGTCCTCGTCGCCACCCTCACCAACACCGAACCGGTCGCCGCCGTCGGACGCGGTACGGGTGTCGACGACGCGGGCTGGATCCGCAAGGTCGCCGCCATCCGCGACGGCATGCGCCGCGCCCGCCCCGTCGCCGCCGACCCCGTCGAACTGCTGCGCGTGGCGGCGGGCGCCGATTTCGCCGCCATGGTCGGCTTCCTCGCCCAGGCCGCCACCCGCCGCACCCCCGTCCTGCTCGACGGTGTCGTCGTCACCGCCGCCGCCCTGGTCGCCGAGGACCTCGCCGCAGGCGCGAAAGCATGGTGGCTCCCCGCCCACCGCTCCACCGAGCCCGCCCACGACCTGGCCCTGAAACACCTCCGCCTGCAACCACTGCTCGACCTGAGCATGCGCCTCGGCGAAGGTTCCGGCGCCCTCACTGCCCTCCCTCTCCTCCGCGCCGCCGTCGCCACCCTCTCGGAGATGTCCACCTTCGCCGACGCGGGCGTGAGCACATCCGACGAAGTATCTGTCGACCTCGTCAAGTGACGCCGCGCAACGTTGTGAACCCCGCGCGATTGGCGATCTCCTGGCTCACTGTCGCACCCGTTCGCGGTCCGGCGCAGGTCGACCGGGCCGTCGCGGGGCGGGCGATCACGCTCGCGCCGTTGGTCGGACTACTGCTGGGCGGCGGGGTGGCCGGGGCGCTGTGGGTGTTCGAGTGGACCGGACTCACCAGCGCGCTCGCCGGCCTGCTCGCCGTGGGGCTTCTCGCCCTGTGCACGCGCGGAATGCATCTCGACGGGCTCGCCGACACCGCCGACGGGCTCGGCAGCTATGGGCCGCCCGAGCGGGCGCGGCAGATCATGAAGTCGGGGTCGGCGGGGCCGTTCGGGGTGGCGGCGTTGATCTTCGCGATCGGGATTCAGGCGTTCGCCTTCGCCGCGCTCGTGGACGAGAGGCGGTGGGGGGCGATCGTGCTCGCTGTCGCACTCGGCCGGGTCGCGGTCGTCATCGCCTGCCGACGTGGTGTTCCGGCCGCACCGGAGTCGGGTTTCGGCACCCTGGTGGCAGGAACCCAGCCGGTCGCGTCGGTGATCTTCTGGTCGGCCCTCGCGCTCGGCTGCTCCGTGTTCGTCCTCCCCGGCAACTTCTGGCTCGGCCCCGTCGTCGTTATCGCGACCCTGGCCGGATCGGTCCTGATCACCCGCCACTGCGTGCGCCGCTTCGGTGGCATGTCCGGTGACATTCTGGGCGCGACGGTGGAAATCACGACTTCTCTTGCCGCCCTTGGCTTCTCGACGACATTCTGACTGCCCGCCATCCGACTATGTGAAACCAGCACTGTTCACAACTGGGGTGCTCGCCGGTTGTGCGCTCCCACAGACCGCCCGGTCATCGGTACTCGGGTGCATCGCCAGCACACCGGTGGCAATACAGTGGAAGACATGTCTTCCGAGCGCCTCTACTTCCGTCAGCTGCTGTCGGGCCGGGATTACGCCGTCGGCGATCCGATCGCGACACAGATGCGCAATTTCGCGTATCTCATCGGCGATCGGGAGACCGGCGAGACCCTCCTCGTCGACCCCGCCTACCAGGCCGCCGACCTCGTTGAGGTGGCCGCCGCCGACGGCATGCGCGTGAGCGGCGTCCTCGCCACCCACCACCACCCCGACCATGTCGGCGGAACCATGCTCGGCTTCACCCTCGGCGGTGTGCGCGAACTGCTCGAGAAGACCAGCGTGCCCGTCCACGTGAACAAGCACGAACTGGACTGGGTAGCCAAGACCACCGGTATCGCCCCGAGCGAGCTCACCGGCCACGACAACGGCGACACCGTCTCGGTCGGCGCCTTCGACATCGAACTGCTCCACACCCCCGGCCACACCCCCGGCAGCCAGTGCTTCCTGTTCGACGGCCGCCTCATCTCCGGCGACACCCTGTTCGTCGACGGCTGCGGCCGCACCGACTTTCCCGGCGGCGACTCCGACGAGATGTTCCGCAGCCTGCGCCACCTGGCCGGCCTGAACGGCAATCCCGTCGTCTACCCGGGCCACTGGTACTCCGAGGCGCCGAGCGCCGAACTGTCCTCGGTCCGCGACAACAACTACGTGCTGCGTCCCCAGTCCCTACAGCAGTGGCAAGCCCTGATGCCGGGCTGATGAGCGAAAAAGAGCGGGCCCACACCGGGGGCCCGCTCTTTTTTCGTCGATTACAGCTTGCGCAGCCACCCGTGGGTGTCGGCGAACGTGCCGCGCTGGATACCGGTGAGCGTGTCGCGCAGCGCCATCGTCACCTCACCGGGCTCGCCGCCGCCGATCGCGAATTCGCCGTCGTGGGAACGCACCCAGCCGACGGGGGTGATCACGGCGGCGGTTCCGCACGCGAAAACCTCACTGATCTCACCGGATTCGGCACCCTTGCGCCATTCCTCCACCGAGACCTTGCGCTCCTCCACCGGGTAGCCGGAGTCGGCGGCCAGGGTGAGCAGCGAATCGCGGGTGATACCGGGCAGCAGCGAACCCGACAGTTCCGGAGTCACCAGTCGCGCCTGCGACCCGGTGCCGAACACGAAGAACAGGTTGTTGGTGCCCATCTCCTCGACGTAGCGACGCTCGCAGGCGTCCAGCCACACCACCTGGTCGCAGCCCTTCTCGGTGGCCTGGGCCTGGGCGAGCAGGGAGGCGGCGTAGTTGCCCGCCACCTTCGCCTCACCGGTACCGCCGGGTGCGGCGCGCACGTATTCGGTGGACAACCACACCCGCACCGGCTTCACGCCGCGCGGGAAGTACGCACCGGCGGGCGAGGCGAGCAGTAGGTACTTGTAGGCGGCAGCAGGCTTCACGCCGAGACCGGCCTCGGTGGAGAACATGAACGGACGCAGGTACAACGAGTCCTCACCACCGGCGGCGGGCACCCAGTCGGCGTCCACCTCGAGCAGTTGCCGCACCGACTCGATGAACAGCTCTTCGGGCAGCTCCGCCATCGCCATGCGGGCCGCAGAACGACGGAACCGCGCCGCGTTGGCGTCGATGCGGAAGGTGGCGATGCTGCCGTCGGGCTGACGGTAGGCCTTGAGCCCCTCGAAGATCGCCTGTCCGTAATGGAAGACCATGGTGGCCGGGTCCATCGACAACGGACCGTACGGCTCGACCCGCGCGTTGCCCCACTGACCGTCGGTGTAGTCGATCGACACCATGTGATCGGTGAAGTACCGCCCGAAACCGGGCGCCGCCAGTACCTGTTCCCGCTGCTGCGCCGAGATGGGCGCGGGGTGCGGAATACGGGTGAACTGTGCAGCGACTGTCATGATGCGATCCTATCGGGCGGTAACTGTTACTTGGTCTTGGTGTCGACGAACGGCGGCTTGACCACCTCGCAGCGCAGCCTGCGCCCGCGCACGTCGACCTCCACCTCGTCGCCGGGTGCGAGCTTCGCGTCGGTGTCGAGCAGGGCCAGCGCGATACCGACCTTCAGCGAGGGTGAGAACGTGCCCGAGGTGGTCTCGCCGACCGGTTCGCCGTCGCGCAGGACGGTCTGGCCCTGGCGCAGCACACCTCGGTCGAGCGCTTTGAGACCGAGCAGCGTGCGCCGCGGTCCGTCGGCCTTCTCCTTCGCCAGCGCGTCCTTGCCCCAGAACTGCGGCTTCTGCCAGCCGACGGCCCACCCGGTGCGGGCCTGGTTGGGGGTGATGTCGAGGGAGAGTTCGTGGCCGTGCAGGGGGTAGCCCATCTCGGTGCGCAGGGTGTCGCGGGCGCCGAGTCCAGCGGGCTGACCGCCCGCGGCACGGACCTGTTCGACCAGCGCGCGGAACACCGGTTCGGCGTCGTCCCATTTCGGCAGCAGCTCGTAGCCGTGTTCGCCGGTGTAGCCGGTGCGGCATACGCGCACGGGCCGACCGTCCCATTCGGCGTCGGCGTAGGCCATGTACTCCATATCGGTGGGCAGGCCGAGCGCGGCGAGCACCTCGGTGGACTTGGGCCCCTGCACCGCGAACACCGCGTACTCACGGTGTTCGTCGGTGACGGTGATGCCCTCGGGTGCGGTCTTGCGCAGCTCGGCGACAACCGCGGCGGTGTTCGCCGCGTTCGGTACGAGGAACACCTCGTCGTCGCCGACGTAGTAGGCGATCAGATCGTCGATCACGCCGCCGTCCTGCGCGCAGCACAGCGTGTACTGCGCCTTGCCCGGGCGGATGCGGCCGAGATCGTTGGTCAGCGCCGAGTTCACGAATCGCGCGGCGCCGGGCCCCGCCACCGTCGCCTTGCCAAGATGACTCACATCGAACAGGCCGACCGTGGTCCGCACCGCGGTGTGCTCGCCGACGGTCCCCGCGTACTGCACCGGCATCTCCCAGCCACCGAACGGGGCGAAGGTCGCCCCCAGTTCGACATGAACGGCATGGATGGGGCCTTCGAGCAGGACGTTGTCGGTCATGGCAGCGAGCTTATCCGGCGGTCCCGACATCGCGGCGTGCCCCTGCATTTGGGGGCTCTCACCAGGCATCTCGGCACGCCGGAGCATGCGAGGATCACGCCATGAATCTCCGTAGACCCATCTCCGTCCTGATGCTCGCCGGCGCGTCGGTGCTGCTGACCCAGCCGGTCGCGCACGCCGAGACCGGCAGCAGCCAGATCAATGTGGGCTGCATCCTGCAGTCGCTGTCCGGCGAGAGCCCGACGGCCGACTGCAACCCGGCCCCGATCCCGGTCCCCTGATCGGGGACCGTCGTGACCCGGCTTCGAGGGGTGCACGGGTCGCGACGGTCGCGAGCGAAAGATGAAGACGGGCAACGGCGGTAGTGTTCTCGGTGTGAGTGATCTGCCCCGCGCCCGGTTCGGTCATGTCGCCCGGATGGACGAGACCATGAGCCGGGCTGTGTCCCGCATTCCCGAAACCGCCATCGATCGCGGCATGCTGCGACTGACCCGCTCGGCGAACACGGGCGGGCTGTGGTTGGCCACGGCGGCGGTGCTGGCGGCCAAACCCGGTCCGCCGCGCCGGGCCGCGCTGCGCGGTGTGATCGCCCTGGCGGGCACGAGCATCGCGGTGAATCTCGTACTCAAGACGCTGATCCCCCGGCGCAGGCCACCGGCCGAGCTGATGCCGCACGGGCGCAGGCTCGTCGACGCGCCGGTGTCGTCGTCGTTCCCGTCCGGGCACAGCGCCAACGCCGCCGCGTTCGCCACGGCCGTCGCGTTGGAGAGCCCGCGCACCGCGCTCGCCGTGGCTCCCGTCGCCGCCGCCGTCGCCTACTCGCGCATCCACACCGGCGCGCACTGGCCCTCGGATGTGCTGGTCGGCGCGAGCGTCGGCACCGCAGTCGCGCTCACCACCCGCCGCTGGTGGCCGATCCGCGAATCCGACGAGGCCGAGGCACACGCCGTGCAGGACGCGCCGATCCTGGCCGACGGCAAAGGCCTTGCGCTGCTGATCAATCCGCGCTCCGGTGACTCCACCTACGACCCGACCCCGGATATCGCCGAGGCCCTGCCCGCCGCGAAACTGCTGCACACCGTGCCCGGTCGCGACGCCGCCGAGGTACTGCAGGAGGCTATCGACCCGTCGGTGCTCGCGGTCGGCGCCGCCGGTGGTGACGGCACCATCGCCGCGGCCGCCGCCGTCGCGATCCGCAACGACCTGCCGCTGGTCGTGGTCCCCGCGGGCACCCTCAACCACTTCGCGCGCGACCTCGGCGTCTACGACCTGCGCGAGGTGGCCGACGCCACCGGCGCGGGCGAGGCCGTCGAAGTCGACATCGCCGCAGTCGAATTCGACACCCCCGAGGGACCGCACACCCATCACCTCATCAACACCGCCAGCGTCGGCGCCTACCCGGAGCTGGTCCGGTTGCGGGAGAAGTGGGAGGACCGCTGGGGCAAGTGGCCCGCGTTCGCCGCGGCCCTCGTCGTCACCCTGCGCCGGGCCGAACCGATCCACATCCGCATCGACGACCGCTGGCACGACATGTGGTTCCTGTTCATCGGCAACGGCCCCTATCATCCGCACGGCGCGGTGCCCGCGTTCCGGTCCCGCCTCGACGAGGGGCTGCTCGATGTGCGCTGGCTACGCGCCGACGTGCGGTTCTCCCGGACCCGTGCGGTGATCGCGTTGATGCTGGCCGCGATCGGGCACAGCCGGGTGTACGGCGAACGCCAGACCCACGAACTCACCATCACCTCGAAGTCCCCGATCGCGGTGGCCGCCGACGGTGAGGTGGTCGGCACGGCGAGCACCCTGCGGTTCTCGGTGGCGGGCCGGGTGACGGTGTACCGCCGCGACGAGGAGAACCCGCGCTGGGAGAACCGGGCCCGCCCGCATCACCGTCGTCCGCTGGCCTGGCTCACCGATCGGCGTCGCTGAACCGGGTTTCTCACGAACCCGTCTCACCTCGATCACCATCGCCCACAACAACCTTGCGCCACCACGTCGGACTGTGCACATGATGGATCATGAGCTTTCCGGACGGTGGACGTCCGATCACCGCGTTCGAAGCAGACCGCCGCTGGGACCCCTGGACGCCGAGCGTGGTCGCCGCCCGTCTCGCCGACTGCACGGCGCCGTGGGCGGTGGCAGGCGGGTGGGCGCTCGACCTGTTCGCCGGGGCCATCTCGCGCGCCCACGCCGACATCGAAATCGCTGTTCCCCGAGCGGCTTTCCCGACGATCGCGGCGGCGTTTCCCGAATACGAGTGGGATGTCGTCGGTGACGGCACGCTGTGGTCGTTCGCGGCCGCCGCCGAGAACGCCGACCTGCACCAGACCTGGTTGCGTGATCCGTTCACCGGCGCCTATCACCTGGACGTGTTCCGCGAACCGCACGACGGCGACACCTGGATCTGCCGACGCGAACCCACCATCACCCTCCCCTACCGCGACCTGATCCGCACCACCCCCACCGGTATCCCCTACCTGATCCCCGAAGCGGTCCTGCTGTTCAAGGCGAAAGCCGACCGCCCCAAGGATTCCGCCGATTTCCACCACGTACTGCCGCTGCTCACCCCGGAACGCTCGACCCGGCTGCACAACTGGCTGACCCGCGTCCACCCCGGCCACCGCTGGCTCGCCGAACTACCGGCCCCTTCGGCTACGCAGTGACGCACCACCCCTGCCGGTAATCGGCCCAATCCTGAGGCGTAGCAGCGAAATCCACATACAACGCCACCCCGAAGTTCGCTCGGCCCACATCGGTGCGCGTCTGCCCTAATCGGATCCCACGCACCGCCGCCGCCACGGTCTCGGCCGTCCCGTGATGGCCAGGATCGTCGGCCCAGAACGCCGGTGCGCCCATCAGCAGATCGACCTCCGCGGGTGTCACCTCCAGCGCCAGCTCCGTCTGCTGCGCGACGTAGCCGCTGTAGAGGGCGCGCGTCGGCATCGCGGTGTCGTAGGACATCACCGCCACCTGATCGACCCGCCGCGCCACCTCCGCGAAATACGCCTGGCTCCACCACTTCCCGTGATCGGCCACCGCGATCCCCACCGCGTGCAGCCCGGGAAGCGGATCGATCACCGGCGCCGACACCGACAAGGTCACCCCGGCGGCCGCGGTCATCGCGCGGGTCTGCTCGAGCAGGGCCAGGTACCCCGGCGACCCCGATCGGATGGGTTCGAGGTCGTAGTGCACACCGTCGAACCCGTAGTCGAGCACCCGCCGCGCCGAGGCGACCACCCGTTCCCGCGACGACGCCGATTCCACGTCGAGACCGTCGAATTCGGGCTGGACGATATCGCCGAGCCACGACTGCACCCGGATACCGGGCAACTTCGTGTGCACCGCGTCGACGAACCAGCGCGCCCTTGGGGCCAGGTCGTCGCGCAACGACCCGTCGTGCTCCAGCGGACCCGTGTGGACGTACAGATCACGAATGCCGGTACCCGCCAGCAACTTCGCGAGCCCGTCGATATCGGCGTCGGTGCGGCGCCCGTCGACCCAGGCGTGGCCGAGCCAGAACGCGTCCTTACCCCGGGTGCGCGCCTGCTCGGATTGCTCACCGACGTTGTACACCAGCAGCGCGGTGAGTATGCCCGCGACCGGCACCGATACCACCGCCACCAGCGCGAGCACGACGACGAGACCACGCATCCACCACGACCACGCCCGCCACTTCCCCCGCATTGTCCCTCCCCCGATCGACGACGCCCCGATACTACCGGCAGGTACCGACAGGGAAATTTCCGGCAAATCGCCCATGCGTGAAACACTGTGCGCCGCTGTACAACTGAACGGAGCACCACATGAAATTCGCCGTCACCCTCGGGTCCGCCGCTGTCGCGGCCTTCGTCTTCGCGATCGCGACCCCGGCCGTGGCCAGCGCCCAGCAGTCCTCGGACTGCCACGGCTCGTACTCTCCCTGCCTACCCATTGTCAGCGACGTCGACTGCGAGGGTGGCAGCGGCAACGGCCCCGTCTACACCGGCAAGGTGAAGGTCATCGGCCCCGACGACTACGGCCTCGATCGCGACGGCGACGGTTACGGCTGCGAGTAGACAGCACGAGGGGCGTGCGATGACGGATCATCGCACGCCCCTCGGCGTAGATCAGCGGTTCTCGGGCCTGCCCCAGCCCTCGTCGTCGGGCTTGCCGAGATCGGGCCCCGAGCCTGGGCCGCCGTAGCCCTGATCAGGGGAACCCGGCCCGCCGTATCCGGGCTGTTGCCCACCGGAGCCTGGGCCGCCATAACCGGGCCCGCCAGGTTGCTGACCACCGTATCCGGGCCCACCGGGCTGCTGTCCACCGAAACCGGGCTGGCCATAGCCGGGCCCACCGGGCTGCTGCCCACCGAAGCCGGGCTCGCCGTAGCCACCCGCACCCGGAGCGCCGTATCCCGGCTGCTCACCGAATCCACCTGCGGGACCGCCGTGCGGCGGGTAACCCGGATCGGCGACGCTCTGGCCCCCGACCACCGGCCCACCGGTGATCACCCGGTAGGCGTAGGCCGTCGCCAGCACCGACAGCGGAATCGTCACCAGCAGACCGAGACCACACAGCAACGCGCCGACGATATTGATGCCGAACAGCGCGAGCGCCAGCAACAGCAGTGGCCCCGCGTTGGCGGAGATCGCCGAAAAACTCGACTTGATCGCGGTGATCGCGTCCTGGTTCCGGTCGAGTACGAAGTAGAGCGTGAACCAGGTGAAGAAGGCGATCACGATGCCGGGCAGGATGCACAGCACGAAGCCGATACCGGTGGCGATACCGACGAGCAGCGAGGCCACGATCACCGCACCGACATTGGTGAACTTGAAGAATTCACCGAATCCCGGTTTGCGCCCGTCGGTTTCGTCCAGTGCGCCGCGCACCATCGCCGCGGAGATCAGATAGCCGACGACGGTGCTCACCACACTGCCGATGAACTGCCAGACACCGAATCCGATGCTGAAGTTGCCGCTGTAATCGGTGTCGGCGGAATTGCCGAGCCCGAAGATGAAGTTGAGCGCCACCTGGATCACGGCGAAGATCAGGACGATACCGATCCAGACGACGACGTTGTTCTTGTATTTCTCCCAGGCGTACCCGAGAGCGGCGCCTACGCTGAGATCCGGTCTCGCCGGAGGATATCCGGGTTGCTGCTGTCCATACGTCATCCGAACCGCATCTCCTCATCGTCTGCGGCGACCGCGGCCGCCGTCATGAGTCATACCGATCCGACGTCATCGCGCTCACGCCGACATCGCCGATCATGGCATATGTCGGCGTCGCTTATCAGCTCACATTCTCACGTTTGGGCAATTTCCATCCCGGACGCGGGAAATGGCAGGTGTAGCCGTCGGGATAACGCTCCAGATAGTCCTGGTGCTCGGGCTCGGCCTCCCAGAATTCCCCCGCCGGGGTGACCTCGGTGACCACCTTGCCCGGCCACAGCCCGGAGGCGTCCACGTCGGCGATGGTGTCCAGCGCGATGCGCCGCTGCTCGTCGTCGAGATAGAAGATCGCCGATCGGTAGCTCGAGCCGATGTCGTTGCCCTGCCGGTCCTTGGTGGTCGGGTCGTGGATCTGGAAGAGGAATTCGAGCAACGCGCGGTAATCGGTCCGCTCGGGGTCGTAGACGATCTCGACGGCCTCCGCGTGACCGGGGTGGTTGCGGTAGGTGGGGTGCTCGTTCTCACCGCCGGTGTAACCGACGCGAGTCGACAGAACCCCCGGCTGACGGCGGATCAGGTCCTGCATACCCCAGAAGCAGCCACCGGCCAGAATCGCCTTGCGGGTCTCGCTCACAGATCCTCCTCGATGAGAGCTCGTGGTCGCACGTACAGCGCACGACCGTGGGAGTAGAACGCCGGATTCATCCCCGGAATTCCGCTCAGTACAGTCTCGCCCCGAGAGTTCACGCAACACCAACCCCAGTGTTACCCACATTCGAGGAGGAATACGGCGCAATGCCACGGTTCGGGGTTTCACAGTGTTCGGCGATCGCAGTGATCGCGACAGCTCTTCTCACGGGCACGGCGGGCGGTGCCCTCGCCCATCCGGGCGGTCCCGACGACACCGTCGGCCAGACCACGACCAGCTGCGAGCAGGGCGGTGAAACGCTGTACGACGACCGGTACACCCGCGCGGCGGTCGGCCAGATCGATGCCGTGCTGGTCACGGCGGACACGCGCGCACCGATCGCCGGCGGCAAGGTGGTGTTGATCGGCGTCGACGCCTGTGGCGATTCGATCCATCGACACCTGTTCACCGGCAATTCCGGGCAGGCCAGTTTCCGTGGCCTGCAGCCCGGCCGCTATCAGCTCACCGCTTACACCAGCGACTCCGACGTGCAGCCGATCACCTCCACCGAGGTCGCTCTCGACACCCCGAGCACCAAGACGGTCCGCTTCGTCGCAGGCTGACGGTTCGGGCCGGGCATCCGTCCGGCCCGAAAACCGTTGACCCCCAGCGCGTTCACCCCGTCCGTGATAGACATCACCCGAAGTGGAAAAGGGGTGGTTTCCTCATGGAACCGACGGCCGCACAGCGCGCGACGCTCGCCGCGATCTGCAACACGTTCATACCGGGCGACGAGACCGGATTACCCAGCGCCGCCGAGCTCGGCGCGGTGGAAACCATTCTCGCGATCCTCGGCCGTAACCCGCGCGAGGCCGACCGCAAGCAGTTCACCACCCTGCTCGACCTGTGGAACACCCGCGCGTTCGGCGCGCTCACCGGTACCGGTTTCCGGCGGTTCTCCACCCTGTCGCAGGCGCAGCGCGAGGCGGCCCTGCTGCGGCTCGCGGATTCCCGGCTCGCCCCGGTCCGCGCGATCTTCCAGGCCCTGAAACAGGCCTCCCTGCTGGCGTACAACGTCACCCCCGGCCCGACCGGCACGAATCCGCTGTGGGAGCGGATCGGCTACCCGGCACCGACCGGCCCCGCACCCGACGCCGCGGCACCGGAGCTGAAGCCGGAGCGGTTCACCCGGCCGACCACGCTCGACTGCGATGTGGTCGTCGTCGGATCCGGCGCCGGTGGTGGCACCGCGGCCGCCGTGCTCGCGCGGGCGGGGCTCGACGTGGTCGTGCTCGAGCGCGGAAACTACTACGACGACAAGGACTTCGGTGACGGCGAACTCGCCGCGCTGACCACCCTCTACGCGGCCGGCCCCGCGACGACGGCGGAAGGCCAGCTCACGCTGGTCGCGGGCAGCTGTCTCGGCGGCGGAACCGTCGTCAACTGGAGTACCTCGCTGCCGGTTCCCGACCGTGTGCGCGCGGAATGGGCCGACTTCGGGGTCCCCCAGTTCGCCGGTGACGAGTTCGGCACAGCGCTCGATGTGGTGAGTGAGCGGATCGGCGTCACCCGCGCGAAATCGCCGATCTCGGCCCGCGACGGCATTCTCGAACGCGGCGCGCGAGCGCTCGGCTGGGACGTCGACACCCTGCCGCGCAATGTCGGCGACGCCTGCGACGCGGCGATCGAATGCGGTCGCTGCGGCTACGGCTGCCGACTCGGCGCCAAACAGTCGGCGACCAAGACCTGGTTGAGCGACGCCGCCGAGCACGGCGCCCGGCTGGTCGTCGACGCCGACGTCCGCACCGTCACGGTGAAAGCCGGTCGGGCGGAATCGGTATCGGCCCGCACCTCCGACGGGGTCGAGATCACGGTGCGCGCACGCGCGGTCGTCGTCGCCGCGGGGGCCGTGCAGACGCCCGCGCTGCTGCGCCGGTCGGGTCTGCGCAACCCGAATATCGGCCGCCACCTGCGCCTGCATCCCGCCGCCGCCGTATTCGGGGTGTTCGAGGACGAGATCCGGCCCTGGGAGGGCGCGCTGCAGGCGCGGATCAGCAGGCACCACGCGGACCTCGACGGCAACGGCTTCGGCGTCATCTACGAGACCGGCCCGGTGCACCCGGGGCTGGCCACCGGGTTCATGAACTGGCGCGGCGCACGGCAGCATCGCGACGCCATGCTCGAATTCGCCCGCACCAGCTCCATCGGTGTCATCACGCGCGACCGCGACCCGGGCACCGTCGGCGTCGATCGCAGCGGCGAGCCGGTGGTGAAATACCGGCTCTCCGACTACGACGCCGCCCACCTGCACACCGGCATCGTCGGCGCGGCGACCATGCTCGAAGCCGCGGGCGCGCAACGCATCTACTCCGGCCACCAAGCGGGCATCTCCTTCACACCAGGCAAGAGTGGGTCGCTCGCGGAATTCGAGGCCGCCTGCGAACGAGCAGGATACGGTCCGGGGCGCTGCTCGATGGGCGCGCTGCACATCATGGGCTCGGCACGGATGGGCGGCACGGCCGAGCAATCCGCGACGGATCCGGACGGCGCCACCTGGGACGTCGGCAACATCGTCGTCGCCGACGGCTCCTGCTTCCCCACCGCGCCCGGTGTGAACCCGATGGTGACCATCGAGGCGATCGGGTACATGAACGCGACCCGGCTCGCGGCGAAGCTCACCTAGCCGTGCGCCCCCGAGCGCCGACCACATAATCTGGGTCGATGACCGCTGTTGCAGATCGTTCACTCGGACCGGAACTGGCACGTATCGAATCCCTCACCGCGGATACCGATGTGCTGGTGATCGGCTTGACCTCCTCGGAGAACGGACCGGCCATCGCCCCGGCCGACCTGTTCGGCGACGTGCTCACCCCCGAGGTCCGCGCGGAGCTGCTCGACGCACTCGGCGCGGTCGGTGCCAAGGGCAAGCCCGAGGAACTCACCCGGGTGCCCGCACCGGCGGCGCTGGACAACGTCACCAGCGTGCTCGCCGTGGGTCTCGGCGCGGCCGAGAAGGTCGACGCCGAGCAGGTCCGCCGCAGCGCGGGCGTCGCGGCGCGGGCGCTGTCGGGCACCGAACTCGTCGCCACCACCCTGTCCGGCATCGATCTCGGCGCCGCCGCCGAGGGCTTCTACCTGGGCGCCTACACCTTCTCCGCGTTCAAGTCGGCCAAGAGCGCGCCCAAGCCCGACGAACAGCCGGTGGTCCGCGTCGAACTGCTGGTTCCGGAACCGGAATTCGGGGTGCTGGAGCTGCTGCGCGCCCAGCTGGTCGCCGAAGCCGTCGCCACCGCACGCGATTTCGTGAACACCCCGCCGAGCGCGCTGTACCCCGCCGAGTTCGCCGACCGGGCCCGCGTGCTCGCCGAAGCCGCCGGGCTCGAGGTGGAGGTGCTCGACGAGAACGCGTTGGCGGCAGCCGGTTACGGCGGCATCATCGGCGTCGGTCAGGGTTCCTCACGCCCGCCGCGGCTGGTGCGCATCACCTATGCGGGCGGGCCGAAGAAGGTCGCGCTGGTCGGCAAGGGCATCACCTTCGACACCGGCGGTATCTCGATCAAGCCCGCCGCGAACATGGAGAACATGACCTCCGACATGGCCGGTGCGGCGGCGGTCATCGCGACCGTCCTGCTCGCCGCGCGCCTCGGTCTCCCCGTCACCGTCACCGCGACCGTGCCGATGGCCGAGAACATGCCCTCGGCCACCGCGCAGCGCCCCGGCGACGTGCTCACCCAATACGGCGGCACAACGGTCGAAGTCATCAACACCGATGCCGAGGGCAGGCTCATCCTCGCCGATGCCATCGTGCGCGCCGTCGAGGACGAACCCGACTACCTCATCGATGTCGCCACCCTCACCGGCGCGCAGATGGTCGCGCTCGGCACCCGCACCCCGGGCGTGATGGGCACCGACGAGTTCCGCGATCGCGTCGCCGAGGTCTCGCGCGCGGTGGGCGAGAACGGCTGGGCCATGCCGCTGCCGAGCGAACTGCGCGCGGACCTGAACTCCAAGGTCGCCGACCTGGCCAATGTCACGCCGCACCGCTGGGGCGGCATGCTCGCGGCGGCGCTGTTCCTCAAGGAATTCGTCCCCGAGGGTGTGCAGTGGGCCCACTTGGACGTGGCCGGTCCGGCCTACAACACCGGCGGACCGTTCGGCTATATCGGTAAGGGCGGCACCGGTGTCCCGGTGCGCACGCTCATCGCGGTGATCGAACAGATCGGCGCGGAGTAGTCACTCCTCCAGCTCGGCTTCACGGGCCCGCCGCTGCTCGATGCGGCGGCGGGCGTCGAAGTCGCGCATCCGCTGGGGATAGCCCGTCTTGGTCACGTCGTACACGGGAACCCGCAAGGTGTCGGCCAGGCGGCGCGCGCCGTGCTCGCCGACGATCCGGCGCGTCCATTCGCCGTCCGCCGCCACCAGGACCGCTGTGACATCGGTCACAGTGGTCTTGGGTTCGACGAATGCCTCGACTCCGTGGCGCGCCCGCGCCCACTGCGCGAGCGCGCGCACCTCCGAGGCGTTCTCGCGCGCGACTGACCTGCTCCGGCCCCGCACCCCGCGGAAACGATCCAGCAAACCCACCGGCTCAGCCCTTCTGCTTTCCGACGGAATTCTGCTCACCGCCGTACATTCCATGGTGCCAGCTCCGCACGGATTGCCGCCCAGCGCCACAGACGCGACGGGCGAGTGCAAGGATGGTTGCCGGAACAAGAACCAACGATTCCCGGGAGTCCCGCCACACGGTCGGGGTGGACACACGCCGCGACCCGCGGCGCAATGCCCGCCGGGGTCGAAGCACTGTTGTATTACCCGTCGAACAGTCAGAGGAGTCAGAGGACATGGCCTTCTCCGTCCAGATGCCGGCTCTTGGTGAGAGCGTCACCGAGGGAACGGTGACCAGGTGGCTGAAGCAGGAAGGAGACACGGTCGAGGTCGACGAACCGCTGCTCGAAGTCTCCACCGACAAAGTCGACACCGAGATCCCGTCGCCCACCGCCGGTGTGCTGTCGAAGATCGTCGCCCAGGAAGACGATGTCGTCGAGGTCGGCGGTGAGCTCGGCGTGATCAGCGATGCCGGCGA
Organism: Nocardia sp. NPDC023733; assembly: GCF_040639775.1. NCBI lineage: Bacteria > Bacillati > Actinomycetota > Actinomycetes > Mycobacteriales > Nocardiaceae > Nocardia > Nocardia sp. NPDC023733. Next base: position 177,991 of record NZ_JBFAAN010000008.1, read on the forward strand.
AGCCCCCGCTTCCGCCCCCGCGCCCGCCGAGGAATCCGCGCCCGCCCCGGAACCCGAGCCCGAGCCCGAGCCCGAGCCCGCCGCGCAGGCACCGGCCCCCGAGCCCGCCGCCGCGCCCGCTCAGGCCGACGCGTCGTCCGGCACCCCCGTGAAGATGCCCGAGCTGGGCGAGTCCGTCACCGAGGGCACCGTCACCCGCTGGCTCAAGGCCGTCGGTGACGAGGTCGCCGTCGACGAGCCGCTGCTCGAGGTCTCCACCGACAAGGTCGACACCGAGATCCCCTCGCCGGTCGCGGGCACGCTGCTCGAGATCTCCGCGCAGGAGGACGACGTCGTCGCCGTCGGCGGTCAGCTCGGTGTGATCGGCAGCGGCAAGCCCGCCGCCGCCTCCGCGCCGGAGCCGAAGCCCAAGCCCGAAGCCGCGCCGGCTCCGGAGCCCGAGCCGAAGCAGGAAGCGGCACCGGCTCCGAAGCCCGAGCCCAAGCCGGAGCCCGCCCCCGCACCGAAGCCCGCGCCCGCGCAGGCCGCGTCGGCAGGTAACGGCAGCACCCCGTACGTGACTCCGCTGGTGCGCAAGCTGGCCGAGGAGAACGGCGTCGACCTGTCGAGCCTCACCGGTTCCGGTGTGGGCGGACGCATCCGCAAGCAGGACGTGCTCGCCGCCGCCGAAGCCAAGAAGGCACCGGAGCCCGCGCCCGCCGCCGCCCCGGCCCCCGCCGCGGCCCCGGCCAAGCAGACGGCGGCTCCGAAGCTGGCCGGTCTCGTGGGTTCCACCCAGAAGGCGAGCCGCATCCGGCAGATCACCGCGACCAAGACGCGCGAATCGCTGCAGACCACCGCGCAGCTGACCCAGGTCCACGAGGCCGACGTCACCAAGATCGCGCATCTGCGTCAGCTCGCGAAGGCCTCGTTCAAAAACCGTGAGGGCGTCAACCTGACGTACCTGCCGTTCTTCGCCAAGGCCGTCGTCGAGGCCCTCGGTGTGCACCCGAACGTGAACGCCTCCTACAACGAGGACACCAAGGAGATCACCTACCACGCGTCGGTGCACCTGGGTATCGCGGTCGACACCGAGCAGGGTCTGCTCTCGCCGGTCATCCACAACGCCAGCGACCTGTCGCTGGCCGGGCTGGCCCGCGCGATCGCCGACATCGCCAACCGCGCCCGCAACGGTGGTCTCAAGCCCGACGAGCTGTCGGGTGGCACCTTCACCATCACCAACATCGGCTCCGAGGGTGCGCTGTTCGACACCCCGATCCTGGTTCCGCCGCAGGCGGGCATGCTCGGTACCGGTGCGATCGTGAAGCGTCCGGTGGTCGTCACCGACGAGACCGGTGGCGAGTCCATCGGTGTGCGTTCGATGGTGTATCTGCCGCTCACCTACGATCACCGGCTCATCGACGGCGCCGACGCGGGCCGCTTCCTCACCACCATCAAGCACCGGTTGGAAGAGGCGGCGTTCGAGGCCGATCTCGGGCTGTAGCAGGTTCATTTCGATGAAGGTGGTCATCGCCGGTTCGTCCGGGCTGATCGGGACGGCGCTCGTCGCGGCTCTGCGCCGCGACGAGCACGAGGTGTCCCGGCTGGTGCGCCGCGCTCCCGCGGCACCGGACGAATTCGCGTGGGATCCCGCGCGCGCCCAGCTCGACGAGCGGGCGTTGCGCGGGGCCGACGCGGTGGTGAATCTGTGCGGCGCGAGTATCGGTGCGCGCCGCTGGAACGGCAGCTACAAGCAATTGCTGCGCGACAGCCGGATCACCCCCACCGATGTCCTCGCCACGGCGGTCGCCGCCGCGGGCGTGCCGACGCTGGTCAACGCCAGCGGTGCGCAGTACTACGGCGGCACCACCGGCGACTCGATCGTCGACGAAACCGCTTCCAGCGGAACAGGTTTCCTCGCGACCCTGTGTCGCGACTGGGAAGCGGCCACCGCGCCCGCCACCGACGCCGGAGTGCGTACGGTGCTGGTGCGCAGTGCGGTGGTGCTCGCCCGCAACGGCGGGATGCTGAGCATGTTGCACCCGCTGTACTGGCTCGGGCTCGGTGGCAGGTTGGGCAGCGGGCGCCAGTACACGCCGTGGATCTCCCTGGACGACGAGGTGGGCGCGATCGTCTTCGCCCTCGACCATCCCGACCTGTCCGGGCCGATCAACGCCGTCGGCCCGGCTCCGGTCACCAATGCCGAGTTCACCCGCGCGCTCGGTCGCGCCCTGCATCGCCCCGCCCCGCTCATCGTGCCCGCGTTCGCCTTACGCGCGGCAGTCGGTGAGCTCGCGGACGAGGCCCTGCTCACCGGCCCACGGGCCATTCCCGCCGCACTGGAAAAGGCGGGCTATACCTTCCAGCATCCGACCATCGGCGCCGCGCTCGCCGCGACCGTCGGCCGATCATGAAGGCGCCCATGCTGATTCGCGACGCCGACAAAGCCGACCTGCCGACCGTGCTGGAGATCCACAACGCCAACATCGCCGAGTCGACCGCGATCTGGGACACCGATCAGGTCGATCTCGACGACCGGCTCACCTGGTTCGCCGACCGCACCGCGGCGGGCATGCCGGTGCTGGTCGCCGAGATCGACGGTGAGGTCGCCGGTTACGCGTCCTACGGGCAGTGGCGACCCAAAACCGGCTACCGCTATTCCGTCGAGAACTCCGTCTATGTCGGTGAGCGTTTCCAGCGTCGCGGTGTGGCCACCGCCCTGCTCACCGAATTGATCGCTCGCGCAACGGATTCCAGGCGCGTGCACGCGATGATCGCCGCTATCGAGTCCGGCAACTCCGCATCGATCGTCCTCCACGAACGGTTCGGGTTCCGGATCGTCGGCGAATTGCCCGAGGTGGGCCACAAATTCGGGCGTTGGATGGATCTCACGCTCATGCAGCGGTTGTTTCCGCTCGAACCACGCTGACATCGCCGACGGGGCTCAGGGCAGCCTCCGCCGCGCAAAACGATGCGTGAATGGTTCATCCCCCTCCCGGGTAGGGCTACAGTCGAGGTATGGGCATCGACTGTTCGAGCGTTGTCACAGCACCCCGCGCCGAGGTGTTCCGCTGGTTCGAGCGGCCCGGCGCCTTCACCCGATTGGCGCCGCCGTGGCAGCCGGTGCGGCTTCTCGCGGAATCCACTGATCTGGCCCGTGGCGCCGCGGTTCTCGGTCTTCCCGGCGGGCTGCGCTGGATCGCACGGCACGATCCAGCGGCCTACGATCCGCCTGCGTCGTTCGCCGACGAGGTCGCCGTCGACGGTCTGGCCTCGGCGCCGCTCGGCCGTCTGCTGCCGTGGCGGCACACCCACGAGTTCGCCGAGGTCGACCCCGAGCACACCGCGGTGATCGACCGCGTCGACACCCCGATCCCCACCCGCTTGCTCCAGCCGATGTTCGACTATCGCTATCGTCAGCTCGCCGGTGATCTCGCGGCTCACCAACGTGCCGCCGCAACAGGTTTCGCCGCCCGGACGATCGCGGTCACCGGAGCGTCCGGGTTGGTCGGCACCGCCTTGTGCGCGTTCCTGTCCACGGGTGGGCACCGGGTGATCCGCCTGGTCCGCCGCCCGACCAACGACCCCGCCGAACGCCACTGGAATCCCGACGATCCCGCACCGGACCTGCTGAATGGCGTCGACGCGGTGGTCCACTTGGCAGGCGCCGGAATCGCCGGCCGCTTCACCGACGAACACCGCCACGCGATCGCCGACAGCCGCATCGGCCCCACCCGCGCCCTCGCCGAAACCGCCGCACGCTGCGGCGTCCCCACCTTCGTCTCCGCCTCCGCCATCGGCTACTACGGCTACGACCGCGGCGACGAGGTCCTCACCGAGAACTCCACCCGCGGAGACGGTTTCCTCGCCGACGTGGTCGCGGCCTGGGAGGCGGCAACCGAACCCGCCGCACACGCAGGCGTCCGCGTGGTCCGAATCCGCACCGGCATCGTCCAATCCCCCGCAGGCGGCACCCTGCGCCTGCTACGCCCCCTCTTCACGGCCGGCCTCGGCGGCCGCATCGGCCCCGGCACCCAGTGGCAATCCTGGATCGGCATCGATGACCTCCTCGACATCTACCACCGCGCACTCTGGGACACCGCACTCGTCGGACCGGTCAACGCCGTCGCCCCCAACCCCGTCCGCAATACCGACTACACCCAAGCCCTCGCCCACGTACTGCATCGCCCCGCCCTCCTACCCGTCCCCTCCTTCGGCCCCGCCCTACTCCTCGGCCGCCAGGGCGCCCGCGAACTCGCCGAAGCCGGCCAACGAGTCGCCCCCACCCGCCTGACCGCCGCCACCCACCCCTTCCGCACCCCCGACCTCGAACAAACCCTGCGCCACCTGCTCGGCCGCTGACCCAGACCAGCCGTGCGACCGTGCGGCCGCAGCGGGGCTGCCGTTGAGCGATTACGCGCGTCGGGAGTTGATCGAACTGGCGCGACGCAGCACGGTCAATGACGCGATGCTCGCGTTCCGTGAAGCCATGGAACGGGACTCGGGCCTGGTCATCGACATGGAGGCAGCGGCCGCCGCCGTCCGTTATGCGCGCGGTCTGTAGGTAGCCGACCGGGCGTCACTGTCGTTGATTCGCAGTGGCTTCGGTGTCGGCGAGTCGAGAGGAGTCGACACGGAGCAGGGCGACCGCTTCGGCCAGCCCGTCGACGGGCTGCACCTCGGCGGGCAGCAGCACGTCCTGCCAGCCCGGTCCGCCGACGAACACGCGTGCCCCTGCGGCCAGGGCGGCCACAACTGCCGAGCTCAACGCGGTGGATTCCCGTTGCGACCAGAGCAGAACAGAGGTCGGTCCGCTCGTGCGGGCCAGTGCGTCGGCGAGGGCGACGGTCGGCACGTCCGCCCCGAGCATCCGCGCGCCTACCCCCTGTTCCGCCAGTGCTGCACGCAGCACTTCGAGAGGGAGCGAATGGGTTTCGCCACCCGTGCAGGCCAGCAGGATGGTGTGGTCGATGCGGGCGTGCGGGGCCTGGGTGCGCTGCATGACCGACGTGATGCACCACGACAGCAGGTGTTCGACATCGATACAGCCCTCGCCGTCGCTCTGGCGCGAGACGACATCGGCGAAGGCGGGTCTGCACAGCCCATCCCAGGTTTCCACGATGCCGACCGCGCGCACGTTCGCCTCGAGCAGAGCGATCACCCGGCCCGAGTCGAGCGCGAAGGCGGCCTCGAGTAGCGGCAATCGGTCGCCGGGCAGCACAGCGATGCCGCGCACAGTGGCGGCGGCACCGGCCGGGCTCGCGCCGTCGCGAATCAGGGCGAGCATGCGTTCGAGGGCGGCGATGTCGGCTTCGGTGTAGAGGCGGTGCTTGCCCGGGCGATCCTGTGCGGGACCGATGTCGTAGCGCCGATTCCAGCTGCGCAGGGTGGCAGTCGGAATGCCGAGCCGGTCCGCCACGGCGCGCACCGTGTAACCGGCCGCATCGGAGACAGGGGCTGAACCGGCGGACATCGCTCCATTCTTGCCGATAACCCGATCATCCCGCCTTACCGACGTGGCTCGACGCCGTCCTGCGAAGCCGTCGCTCACTGAACGCGCGCCCTCTTTCGCTGCCAGCAAACCTCTCGCACGCACCCAGAAAAGCGGCATCGACGGGCGTCGATACGGCCGAAGTCGTCCGACTGTTGACGCAACCCGCCTCCGCTCGATGAATCATTTATGCATCGTCTTGGTACGCTGTCGGTACCGACGATTTCGAGGAGTCCTTGTGCGTATCGCCCTAACGTCCGCGTTCCGCCGTTCGGCGGCGACCGCCTTCGTCGCCCTTGCGGTCACCGCCTTGTCCTCGGCCACGGCGGCCGCGGCGCCCCCGACTCCCGTTCCGTCCCTCGACCTCGACCGGTACCTCGGCGTCTGGCACCAGCTGGCCGCCGTACCCCAGCCGTTCAACCTCGCGTGCGCGCGTGACACGACCGCCACCTACTCGCTGGACGAGCAAGGCGATGTCGCTGTGCACAACCGCTGCCACACCTGGTCGGGCGGCATCGACGAGATCCGTGGCACCGCCACCGTCACCGACCCCGCCACGAACGCCCAGCTGAACGTCTCCTTCCCCGGCGTACCCGGCCAGGACGGGCAAACCAACTACATCGTCACCGCGCTCGGCCCGGAGTACTCGTGGGCGCTGGTCACCTCGCCGAGCCGCCTGTCCGGTTTCGTCCTGTCCCGCACACCGACCCTCGACGCCGCCGCATGGGACGACATCCACACCGCGATCGAGGCGGCAGGCCAGAACACCTGCCTGTACCTGACCAGCCCGACCACCGGCGGGCGCGACGACATCGCCCCGCTGTGCATCCGATGACCGTCTCGATCGCCCTATTCACGCGCGACCTGCGCCTGGCCGACAACCCTGTTCTCGAAGCGGCTCGCCGGTCCGCCGACACCGTCGTGCCGCTGTTCGTCGTCGACGACGAGATCGTGCCCGACCGCTGCCCACCCAACCGGGCGGCCTTCCTCGCGAGCGCCTTGGCAGAACTCGACGCGGGCTTGCGCGACATCGGCGGACGTCTCGTCGTGCGTCGTGGTCACGTCGCCACCGAGGTCGCGCGGGTGGTCGCGGAAACCGGGGCGGAGTCGGTACACGTCGCCCAAGACGTCAGCGCCTTCGCCGCCCGACGTGAGAACGCCCTGCGCGCAGCACTGTCGACCGGTACTCACCTACCGCGAGCCACGCGCGTGGTGACGACTGCGAGACGTCCGGACTGCACCGTTCACCCACACTCGGCCGTGATCACCGCCGTCGACCCATCGGCCTTGGCACCCGCCACCGGCCGCGACTACTACGCCGTGTTCACCCCATACTTCCGCCGGTGGGTAGACACCCATCGACGCCGCCCACTGGACAGCCCTCAAGCGCTCGCCGTACCCGACATCCCCAGTGCAGCAATACCTTCCGTCGCCGAGCTGTCCCCCGGAACGCCTTCCCGAAACTGCCCGACCGGCGGCGAGGTCACCGGCCGCGCCCTCCTGAACAAGTGGCTCGCCGGCCCGATCGACGACTACGCCGACCGCAACGACGACCTGGCCGCCGACGCCACCTCGCACCTGTCGCCATACCTGCACTTCGGCTGCCTGTCCCCGGTAGAGGTCGTGCACCGCACAGACCTGTCCACCGAGGGCGGTCATGCCTTCGCCCGACAGCTCGCCTGGCGCGACTTCCACCATCAGCTGCTCGCCGCCCGCCCCGACACCGCCGCCGACAGCCTTCGCCCCGGCCCGTTCCCCGTGCGCCGAGACCCCCAGGCGGTCACCGCTTGGAAGGAGGGCCGCACCGGTTACCCGATCATCGATGCGGCGATGCGTCAGCTCGTCACCGACGGCTGGATGCCCGGGCGCGCCCGCCTCATCACCGCGTCGTTCTTCACCAAGACCCTGCGCCTGGACTGGCGGATCGGCGCCGCCCATTTCCTGCACTGGCTCGTCGACGCCGATCTGGCCAACAACCAGCTCAACTGGCAGTGGGCCGCGGGCACCGGTACCGACACCCGCCCCAACCGCGTCCTCAACCCCCTCCGCCAGGCCGACCGTCACGACCCCGACGGCACCTACGTCCGACGCCATCTCCCCGAACTCGCCCACCTGCCGGGCGGCGCCATCCACCGCCCGTGGCGCGCGGACCTGCCCGGTTCCACCTATCCCGCACCGCTACTCGACGTCGCGGGCATGTGACCCCGCGTCCTCTCGGCAACCGTGCGACACGGCGGTCCGACCATCCGTTGGCGTCGTCGGCCGCCGGGCGTAACGTCAGGATCGTGAACGACACGCGCCCCTCCGCGTCCGCCCGATTCGATACGACCCCGATCGTGGTCGAGGATCTCGGACTCATCGACTACCACGCCGCCTGGGAGCTGCAACGGCAGATCGCCGACGAACGCGCCGCAGGCGAGGGCTCCGACCGGCTGCTACTGCTCGAACACCCGTCGGTCTACACCGCGGGCCGCCGCACCGAGGCCGACGATCTGCCCATCGACGGCAGCCCGGTGGTGCAGGTCGACCGGGGCGGCAAGATCACCTGGCACGGCCCCGGGCAGCTCGTCGGCTACCCGATCATCCGGCTGGCCGAACCGGTCGATGTGGTGCAGTACGTGCGTCGTCTCGAAGAGGCTCTGATCGAGGTGATCTCGAGTCTCGGCATCACCTGCGGACGGGTCGAAGGCCGGTCCGGGGTGTGGCTGCCCGCCACCGAGTACTTCGCCGAACGCAAGATCGCCGCGATCGGGGTGCGCGTGCAGCGCGGTGTCGCCCTGCACGGCATCTCGCTGAACTGCAACTCCGCCCTCGACGGTTTCCAGGCCATCGTGCCCTGCGGCATCAAGGACGCCGGTGTCACCACCCTCACCCGTGAGCTGGGTCGCGAGGTCACCGTCGCCGAACTCAAGCCGCTGGTCGCCACCGCGATTGTTGCCGCGCTCGACGGAGAAATTCCCGTCCGCCCGCATGACATCGATCGCACCACCGCCCCCGCCCCCGAGCGGGCCCCGAGCGTAGAGTCGGTGCAGTGAGCTCCGTAGACGCCTCTGCCCCCGCCGGACGCAAGCTGCTGCGCATCGAGGCGCGCAACGCGGAAACGCCGATCGAACGCAAACCCAAGTGGATTCGCACCCGCGCCACCATGGGCCCTGAGTACAGCGAGCTCAAGGGCCTGGTGAAACGCGAAGGCCTGCACACCGTCTGCGAGGAAGCGGGCTGCCCCAACATCTTCGAATGCTGGGAAGACCGTGAGGCCACCTTCCTCATCGGTGGCGAACAGTGCACCCGCCGCTGCGACTTCTGCCAGATCGACACCGGCAAGCCCGCCGCCCTCGACCGCGACGAGCCCCGCCGCGTCGCCGAAAGCGTGCAGGCCATGGGTCTGCGCTACTCCACCATCACCGGTGTGGCCCGCGACGACCTCGACGACGGCGGCGCCTGGCTCTACGCCGAAACCGTGCGCGCCATCAAGGCCCTCAATCCCGGCACCGGCGTCGAGCTGCTCATCCCCGATTTCAACGCCGACCCCGACCAGCTCGCCGAGGTGTTCTCCACCCGCCCCGAGGTACTGGCCCACAACCTGGAAACGGTCCCGCGCATCTTCAAGCGCATCCGCCCCGCCTTCCGCTACGAGCGTTCCCTCGCGGTCATCACCGCCGCCCGTGAGGCAGGCCTGGTCACAAAGTCCAACCTCATCCTCGGCATGGGCGAAACCCCCGAAGAGGTCACCGAGGCCATGCGCGACCTGCACGAAGCCGGCTGCGACATCCTCACCATCACCCAGTACCTGCGCCCGTCGCCGCGCCACCACCCCGTGGACCGCTGGGTGAAGCCCGAGGAATTCGTCGAACACTCCAAGGTCGCCGAACAACTCGGCTTCGCAGGCGTCATGGCAGGCCCCCTCGTCCGCTCCTCCTACCGAGCAGGCCGCCTCTACGCCCAGGCCATGACCCACCACGGCCGCGAAATCCCCGAAGCCATGACTCACCTGGCCCAGGAAGGCACCGCCTCCCAGGAAGCCAGCTCGGTCCTGGCCCGCTACGGCAGCTGACCTAGACTAAGGGTCCCCTCATCCCCCGGAAGGACCCATGTCGAAGTTCGAGAACGTCTCCGTCAGCAAGAAGGCCAATGTGTACTTCGACGGCAAATGTGTCAGCTACAGCCTCGAGCTGCCCGACGGCACCTCGAAGTCGGTGGGTGTCATCCAGCCGTCCAGCCTGACCTTCACCACCAGCGCACCGGAGATCATGGAACTGGTCGCGGGCGAGGCGAAGGTGACCCTGGCCGGCGACTCCACCCCGATCACCTACCGCGCGGGCGAGTCGTTCAAGGTCCCCGGCGACAGCTCGTTCGACATCGAGGTCGTCGACACCATGCACTACATCTGCCACTACGGCTGACCGGCACGGGTGCCGTCCCGCGACGGCACCCGGTGTCAGAAACTCTTGTGCGGCACGCCGACGGTGAGGCCACCGTCGACCACGAACTCCGCGCCCGTCGAATACGAGGACTCGTCGGAGGCCAGGTAGGCGACCAGCGCCGACACCTCGTCGGGCTGGGCCGCGCGAGCCAGCGGAATCTGCAGGAAGTCGGCCGGAATTCCCTCGGTCATCGGGGTGCTGATGAGACCCGGATGGACTGAGTTGACGCGGATCCCCTGCGGCGCGAGTTCCAGGGCCGCCGACTTGGTGAGTCCACGGACCGCGAACTTCGTCGCCGTATACCCGTGCAGCCCAGGGCTTCCCCGCATCCCCTCGACCGAGGAAATATTGACGATCGACCCGCCGTCGGTCATCGCGGGAACCGCCGCCTGCATGCCGAGGAACGTGCCGGTGAGGTTGATGTCGATGATGCGCTGCCATTCCTCGAGCGCGAAGTCGACGAGCAGGTTGCCGTTGACGATCCCGGCGTTGTTCACCAGCACATGCAGCCCGCCGAACTCTTCGACCGCCGTGCGCACCACCGCCTGCCACTGCTCCGGCTCGCGGACATCGAGGTGCTGATACCGCACCCCGAGTTCGCTTGCGAGAGCGGCACCTTCGTCGTCGAGCACGTCGCCGATCACCACCGACGCGCCCTCGTCGACGAACCGGCGCGCGTGCGCGGCGCCCATGCCCCGCGCACCGCCGCTGATCACCGCGACCTTGCCTGTCAACCGTCCCATGCCACGAATCCTTCTGCCGAACCCCTGCCGTTTACACCGTACGAGCGCAGGGGAGATTCGGGGCTATTTCACGAGGAACTCGTCCTTGTACAGCCGGTTCGGCCGGGGCGCGGTCGCTTCGCTGAGCTCGACCTGGTAGTCGCTCTCACGCACCGTCTTCGGCCGATAGCTGCCACCGAAGGTCACCATCACCGACCCGCCGACCCCGTTCACACCTCGCTCGGAGGTCGCTTCACGACCCGCGTTGAACACCGTCGCCACATCGCGCCCGTCGTTGCCGACCGCGATGGTCCCGTCGTGAAAGAACTGCACGAACGTCCCGTTGTCTGCCGCCACCGTCGCGGCGACCGTGTGTCCGAGCTCGGGTGTCAGGGCGAATTCGGCATCACAGGTCTGGCGCCGGTCCACCGGTCCCGGCACGTCGAGTGTGCGCCCGATGCCGAGCAGAACCGTCTCGCCCAGCGCGTTGTGCCGTTCGCGGCCCATTTCGGACCAGAGATGAGTGGTCGACCAGACCTTCACACGCCCGTCGTCGAAAAGCGACACCCGGTCGTCGGTGCCGTTGCTGAACAAGAATTTCGCGCTGTTGGGGGCCATCTATCGATCATGGTCGATTCAGCACGCCCCTGTCGCCCGGTTCGGCCGATACGGCACGATTCCACGGCGATGGAAATCCGCGAAACCGCTGGTAGCAACCGATTTCAGCAGGAAATATTCGTGGCGCCCGAAGATTCGAACGAGATGTGCACGTGGTCGTAGTGATTCTGGGTGGGGCTGCCACGGTCTTCCATGAACGACCAGCCGCCGCCGTCGTTGTAGCGCTGCTTCCAGATCACGTAGGTGACACCGAAGCGCTCCTTGTTGGCCAGCACGAATTCGGCGATCGCGTCGCCGACGCCGCCGCTGGTCATCACGTCGAGCGCGAGCCCGGCACCGTGGTCACCGTCGTAACGGCCGTGCGCCCCGCCGATATCGCTGATACCGAACATCTTCTGCAGCAGGTGGCTCACCTGCGCCACATGCGGCTGCACGCCTTTCCACTCGGTGTCACACGGGGTGGTGGCATGAATCAGCGACAGCGTCGCCGATTCGTCATGGGCGGACACCGGTGCCGGCTCGGGTTCCACGAACGCGGCTGCGGCGGCGATCGGATCGGGGTCGACTGTCGAGGTGGTCTGCGGTTCGACCGCGGCAGCCTCCTGGACCGCAGGTCCCGGCCGGATCGTCATCCACAGCATGGCCGGGACTGTCGCAGCGACACTCCACACGGCAAGCTGAGCGCGCCCACGCGGCGGCGCCGGTTTGCGATGTTGACCACGCACGATGTCGATCACCAGCTACTCGTAGAGGACAAGGTCACCGCTACATTACGAAATGGTCGCGGAAATGTCACGCCGCACGCATGACGTGCGGTCGGAAAAGCATCCCGCATGCCGGACGATCGCGCAACCATCACGCTGCGATCTCGATCAGAGGACTTGTCGGCACATCACCGTTGCACCGGTTTCGTGCCGCGAGAGGCCGCTGCGACTCCCCTGCCCAGTCATGCGGACAGCCATATCCGTCCAGCTCGATCCGCATTCTCCATGACCGGCGCAATCGGTCTCAGAGGCAAGCAGACGCACATCCTTCACCGGAGATCAGCCGAATTTCACACTGCGCGAATCATTTTCGAATCTTTCACAAATGCCGATCTGTTCCCACCCCCAGTATCGTCACCCGCACCGACATCCGTACCGCATCGAATGGAGACGGCCTGTGCCGGACGCCCTGCACCAGCTCACCACCACGCTCGGCACCCCACCCCCATCCGAGTTCGCCACCCTCACGCCCGACGAGCTCGCCACCCTGAACACCTATGTCCAGGCCGCCCTCGACCAGCGCAAAGCCGCCCTCGACGACGCTCTCGACTCCGGCATGCGTCTCATCCCCCGCCTGGCCCGCCCCGCCGTGAAGAAGGTGCTCGGACTATGACCGCGTCCCACCACACCGCCGCCGAGATCGCCCGCCTGTCCGCAGCGCTCGACCGCCCCGCCGCCGACCTCGAATTCCTCGCCGCGCTGCCCCCGTCCGCCCTGCGCGCCTTCCGCGAACAGATCAGCGACGTGATCTCGGCCAGCGAAGGCCGTCGCATGCGCAAGACCGCCGCCGCGGCGAAGTTGGTGCCACCGATCGTCGCCGCCAAGATCACCGAGGCCGCGTTCGGCCCGGTACTGGCCGCCGCGATCGCCGGTTCCGTCGAGCCCGCCCGCGCCGTCGCCATCGCGAGCGCCCTGTCGCCCGCCTTCCTCGCCGACGTGGCCGTCACCCTGGACCCCCGCCGCGCCGCCGAGGTGATCGCCGAGATTCCCGACCGCATGGCCGCCGATGTCGCGCGCGAATTGCTCGGTCGCCGTGACTATCTCACCATGGGCCGCCTGGCCGCCTCCGTCCCCGACGACGTCCTGCGAGTAGCTCTCCCGCACGCCGCCGACATCGACCTCCTCCACGTCGGCTACCACCTCGACGACCCCGCCGCCGCCGACCGTCTCCTCTCGCTCATCACCGACCGCCTCCCCGCCCTCATCCACGCCACCAACGCCGAGGGCCACTGGCCCGAAGCCATCACCCTGCTCGACACCCTCGGTCCCACCCAGCGCTCCCACCTGGCCGACGAAGTCGCCGCCCAGGACGTCGAAATCCTCGACGGTCTCCTCAACGCCGTCACGACCCTCGACGCGTGGGACACCCTGCTACCTGTCGCCGCTGGGATGAAAGCCTCCGGCCTGCAACGACTGGCCACCCGGCCACTGATGCAGGACCCAACTGTCCTCACGAAGATCGCGGACCTAGCGCTCACCCACAACCTCTGGCTCGACCTCCTCCCCCTCGCCGAACACCTCGCCCCTACGCAACTCCAGCCAGTCGCCGCCCGGATCTCCACCGAACCCGACGACGTCCTCACCACCCTCATCGAACAGGCCCGCGAACACTGGGAAACCCTCTTCCCGGTAGCTCTGGCCCTCGATCCCGAGGCCCGCCAACGCTTCGCGTCTCTCCCTGTCGTGCACCAACCCGACACCCTCACCACCGCCGTCGCGACGGCCGCCACCCACAACCTGTGGCCCGAAGCCCTTCCGCTGCTCGACATCCTCCCCGAATCCACCCACGACACTCTCGCCGAGGCGATCAGCACCCTTTCCGACGACAGCTTCGTCGCCGCGATGGCCGCCGCCCCGGCCGCCGACTGCACCACAACCTTGGTGAAGATCGCGCTGCGCCAAGACGTCGCGTCCCGCTCTCGGTCCCTCACCATCCTCGATGAGTTCGGCGATATCGAAGCCCTCGTGGCCACGTTCACTCCGACGGACTCGTCGGTGTGGAAAGGCTTGTGTGAGAGACGAACCGAGCTTCCGGTTCGGTTGCGGCAGCTGCTCGCAGTGCAGGCGAAAGAATGCGGGCAGAACGAGTTCGCCGACCTGCTGTCGGGGGGGCAATAGACGCGCCGAATACGCTGAACGAGGCCGAACTGCCACCAGTGCGCCGGTCAGGAGGGGTTTCGTGGGGGACACGGAAACAGCAGTGAGCACGGGGCCGTCCCCGTCGTTGCCGACTCTTACGCGCGACCTAGGACGCTCGGCACGGTACAAAGCGCTGGCGTACTGGCCATCGCCGTCGCGGCATGGTTCGCCGGCCGCTCGACAGGCCGACTTGTGGAGCACTCATCACCGATGGGAACTCGGCGCCACCGCAACCGTCGCACTGGTACTCGGCTGCCTTGGCGTGATGTCCTGGAACGAGCACCTACCGAGCAACTACACCACCCTGCAAACCGCGATGCCGTATCTCGAGCAACTCACCACCTCGGTCGGCGCGCTCGCACTGGTCGCGATCGGCTCAATCCTGGTGCTTGTCCTCTCTACGAACAGGATTCACCAATAGCGTTGGAGGACAAGCCAACCAGTAACCGTCCATCAATGCAGACCGAACCGGGGCTTCGCCGACGCTCGTCAGTGGCTACGCCGTATCCGTTCGTTTTCGGCGCGGGGTGGACAGCCGAGCCGCTACACCGAGAACAGCAGGAACAACAAGACCGCGCCGACACCGACCATGACCGTCAGGGTGAGCATCTGCCGATGCAGCGGTGCGCGGATGCTGCGGGAGCGGGCGAGCTCGTTGTCGCGGACCTGCAGATCCGTGCGGTAAGCCTGTAGCTCGCCGAGGGTGATCGGTTTGGGCGCCGGCCGCCGCCGGTTCGGACACGTCGGGGTGTAATGCCAGGCGTAGACGCAGGCACTGTTCCCGCACACGTACCGCAGCACGATGGGCCCCCTTCTCCGCTGGTCGTGCGAGACGAGCGTAGGCGCCGTCGACGAGGTCACGCGAAACTGCTCAGGCACCTGGGTGTTTGGCGACCGTGACGGCGCCTTCACCCACATCGAGCAGCAGCTTGCCGAGGGTCTCCTCGTCGACCGGATCCCCGGCGATGAGCACCGTGCCGTGCGCCTCGGTGTCCTCGGCGTGCAGAAGCATCCCTGGTTCGACCCGGCTCAGCAGAGCGCGCGGGACATAGACGGCCGACCCGTCGATGGTCGCGATGCCCTACACGATCAGCTGGTCACTGTTGGTGTCGTACAAGGCGGGACATCCGCTGTCTTCCGACCCGCAGCCGAGCAGACGCAGCATGGGCATGGACCCTCCTCCAACGAGCTCGTGTGGTCATTCCGCCTGTGATCGTTGCAGCCCGCTCAGGCCGCGAAGTCGAACAGCGTCAACTCGTTCGCCACAGCAGCAGCGCGCTGCTCGGCACGCTCGCGTATCGCGCAGGTGGGCCCGATTCCCTCGGCGATCGACTTCGCCGATAGCAGCCACCCGTGGCAACGTCGGCAGTGCGCCACGAGTCGAACTTCTGGACGGTCGCTGGTTCCGGCCATGCCCATCACCTCCAAGCACGATGCCGCCAGCCTGACATGGGGCACTGACAGATCCACCAGTGAGAAGACGTTGGTCTGCGACGGTGGTCAACAGAGCATCTTGTCGGTGGCAACCGCCACACTGTGCACAGGCCTGCGCAACGAGACAGGAGAAACCTGCTGTGACCCTCTACATCGATGGCAGTTGGACCGGGTGGGACGGCGACACGATCGTCCAGCTGACGGACAGCTCAGTGTGGCGCCAGGCCGAGTACCACTATGAATACCACTACGCGTATCGGCCGAAGGTCGAGATATCGCGTGACGGAAAGATGCACGTCGCGGGCATGAGCCGCGCTGTTCGAGTACGACGGCTGTAGCTGCCTGACCGGCCTGGTGGGACCTGGGGCCGCCGTAGCATCGGCTCAGGGGAGCTGTGACCACCATCTGACCTGGCGATATGAGAAAGGCCCCACCCGGGCGGATTCGGGTGGGGCCTTTCTCGTATCGCCATCGGGATGTGTGGTCAGGCGCTGCGCAGCTCGTTCTCACGGAACAGGCCGGGTGTCGACTCGTCGGCGGCGAAGTGCATGTCGACGTGGACGCGGTCGCCGGAGGTGCTGGTGACGGTGCCTTCGACCTTGCGCTTGCCGTAGTCGAACAGCACGCGGTCACCGACCTTGAAGTGGCGGCCGATCGGGGTCTTGGTCGACTTGAACGCCGTCGACTTGATCGGCTTGAAGGTCGTCGGCTTGGCCGACTTGAAGTCCTTCAGCTTGGTCGGCTTGCTCTTGGTGCCCGCGAGTGCAGATGCCCGCTTCACCTTCTTGGGTGTAGTCGCCATCGGGTCACCTCCTCTACCAGCTCTGACCGATCGTGTTCTGCAAGTATGCCTCGACGACCCTGTCGAGACCAGGAACAGTGGCCTTGAGTGTGGACCGCCACGCCCGGAAGGTCGTCAAATTCAGCGGATCTGGGGGGTTGACGAGCTTCGTTTGGTCGCTGTGCGCGATGGCGTTGCGTGTGTCGTTCAGCTTCTCGATGACGGACTTCCAGTCGTCGGCCTCCGCCGGATACATCGCTTCAAGCTCGTCCTTGAGGATCATCTGGAACGCCTTGAAGTCGTTGCACAGGTTGCTCCAGCTGGCGTTGCCGGTGCTCAACCGTCGGCTTTTGACGTAGGCGCTGCGTGCATTCACCAGCCGCGGGTCACCGGGCGCTGCGAGCCCATCGGTGGAGGCGAGGATCGCGAGATCGTGTAGGTCTCGGCAGTAGCCCTGGAACTCTGCGGCCAAGGCGACGAACAGCTGGTTGGTGAGCTGCTGGGTAGCGTACTGCGGCCCGCGGCCCGCATTCCTCACTGTGCGGTGAGCAGCGACAAGCTCGTCGAGGCGGTTGGCGCGATCTGAGCGCCATGTCTGCAGCGCGGGGGAGGACTTGTAGGCCACTTGGCGAGAGTAGTGCCGCCCTCCGACCGGCGACAGGGACGATGTGGCTGTGCAGCAGCGTGATTCCGGGATTCGTCGCGCGGTTGCGGTACCTCGGGACGTGTCATAGCTCGCGGATATTGTTGCCGCGCAACGCGACTGCACGACAGGGGGCACCAATGCGGAATCGACCACGGATTGAGCGCAAACCGGAGGAGACCCGGCTGTGGGTGACGATGCCGTACGACCCGACCACACCCAACCGAGGCTGGATGCAGAAAGTGCTCGGCGGCCGCAAAGACCTGGTGTGGAACAAGGAGATGAAACGGTGGGAAGTCGCCCGCAAACATCTGAAGACGCTGATCGCCGCGTTGGCCGAACGCTTCGGTGAGGTCGAAGTGCTCCTCGAGTACAACACCACCGAGCAGTGCACCTCCAGCTGCCAGACAGCGACAATCCCGGTGTGGCAGTGCACCTGCAAGTGTCTGGGGGAGTCTCACGGCGGGCATGACAAGAAGCGAGACTGGATTCCGGTTGGCCCACATCGACTGATCTCGAAAACCGAGAAACTGGTGCACTTCGTCGTCTGTCGAGGTGACATGCCGTCGCCGAAGGCACCGGTCCGCACAAGTGCGCTCGTACCTCCCCAGCCATCGCAGTCATCGCTGACGACGCCCCCAACTCGGCAGCCCGCGAGGCCATCCCTGTCGGCGCCGGTGCCGACATCACCGAGTCTGGGGCCAGCCTCGACTCCCTCCCGGTCCACCGCCGTCGACGGGGAGGAACTGCCACGTGGCTGCGCGATCGTGATGTTCATCTTCGCCCTGGCGGTGTTCTCGCTACTGGCGTTGGGCATCAGCCCATGGTTCTGGATCGGCTCGGCCCTGACGTTCCTGGCCGGATTGGCCACGTTTGCCGACGGGCGGGGGTGGTTGTGACGCCCAGCGATATCCCTGAATTACCACGTCGATAGATGTTGGCCGGTTCGCGTGATCGGCCTCGGAGGCTGCGCTTTTCGGTCCGGGGGCGATGTCGTGTGAGTCGGCTTGTGCCAGCGTGGTGATCCAGAGCGCGACGCGGGCAGGCCGCAGTTCCGCCTCGGCGTCGGTCCGTTCCCGATGCTGTGGTTCCTGCCGACTTTCGGATCGGCCTCACGGCAGTTCCCGCGAGCCCTTCATCCACGCTGCTCACCGTATCGACTCGCGCGTATCCATCGGGGGGGTTCGTCTGGTCCGTGGCAGTCTGGTGATTGAGGAGCTTGGTCGGCGATAAGCGGGGGTTTCGGGTGGTCAATACTCCTGGGGAGGTCCTCGACCCGGATTTCCACGGCTGCTGCGGCACCGTTGCGCATGCTCTGCGTCCAGATGACCTCATCTCCTTTGAGGACAACGCAGAGGCCTGATGGGCCTCGCTTGCTCAGCTTCACATCGCCGGTGAAAGTATGCTGTGCCCCCTCGGACATGACAGTGATCGAGCGCTGTGGTGGTGGCCCCGCGTGCTTGCGGGCCTCGGAGCGTCGTTGGATCGCCTCGACGACCAGGCGATGCGCGTCCTCCAGCGCATGCTTTTCGTACTCCGAGCGGAACCGTTTTTCCTTCTCGGCATGGATCAGAAGGTCTGCCTGAGCCTGCACCTGCTTGAGCAACTCTTCTTGCGCGATCGCCCCGCGCCTCAAGCCTTCTTCCTTCCGCAGCGCGTTGGCCCGCTCCAGCCTTTCCTGCTCACGCCTTCTTGTCTCTTCCAGGAGCCAGGCCGCCCGCTCACGTTGGCGCCGAGACTCCCTCACTCGCACCTGTTCTGGGGACAGGGGTGGTTGTGCGCGGGTGCTGAACTCTCGCAGCGCCCGCACGGCCAGTGGGTGCGCCTCGGCCGTCAGCGAGTAGTACTTGCGAGGCCGGCGCCCCTCCTGTGCTGCGTTGTCGATGTCTTCGAGCTGCCCGACGATCCAACCGGCCTCTTCCAGACGGCGCAGAATCGGATACAGCGTGCCGCTGGCCAGGCCGAGGCGCTGCAACAGATCGAAACCCCACTGCTGCTCGTGAGCGTTGACCACGAATTCGCGCAGTACGACCACAGTCCACAGCGTCATCCGGATGTCTTGCACCCTGCCCTACCTCCTGCTGGCACCGCCCAGCTCCACATTGCGAGACCAGCAACTGCAGTGCCGGGTCGCCTTGCAACACACTGACTTCCAGACGCAGCGAGCCAGCAGTCCCGGGCTTGACAGAAACAGCACTTCCGTGAGTCGGGAGCTGCCAAGAACCCGGCATTTTAGAACCTTTGTCCGCCAACTATATAGAATCTCTACATAGGTCTGACCAGGTATTTTCCAAAAATGGTGACGTGGATCACTTGACGGCCAGGGGGGTCGGGCAGAGACTAAAGCCGTGCCGGTCGTTTAGGCACGTGGTTCTCGAACCATTACCCCTCGATGTGACGCATGTCACTTGAGGAGCCTTGGCTGTGCAACCAGAAAGGCCCGAATCGCATTTGGTGCGGCTACACCTAGCGACCCGGGCCTCAAACCGAATGTGTTACTGACGAGCTGCGTTCAGCAGAGCGGCAATCACGTACAGACACATCGCGACCGACCTGGCCGAATCGGCTAGGTCGGTCCGGTTTGCAGAGTCGAGCACCAACGAGATGGCGTCGAACACCGCTCCGGTGGCATTGCATTGCTGCGCCGCCCGTCCAGTCCAATCAGGTCCGCCCCCCGAAGGGGAAGCGCCGTTCTGGACCGGGACCTCATCAGGGCACATCGTGAACCTCATTCACTCGGTGACCGTCCGACCGGCTGACCGGACGGCAGGTCCCCCCCGCGGGCGGGGGCCTTTCGAGCTCACGCGTTCAAGATGAGACGCCTTGATCTACGAGATCACCGTTAACCCTAAGCGCCAGAGCCCAAGACGAAGAATGTGATACGAGACACGTTCCGGATCGGGAATGCGGCGGGCGCGCACGGTGCTCGATGTAAACAGCTGGCAACCAGGGCATTTCGCCCAAACAAGCGACCGGTTATGCCGCCATCAACTCCCTAAACTACCCACTGGTAGGAATCGACACGCCCGATAACATACCGAGTCGCCGGTTTCGTGTCGACGGAAACCGCGCTCCCGCAACGGATCGCGGACTATCCGCGCTCTTGTTCCGACACCGCCCGGTGATGGACAGGGTGGCCTGGCCCGGCATGTCGCGTGTCTCGAGGTCAGTTGAGCGACCGCGGGCGCGCTGCAGTTCGTAGACGGTGGCCCGGTCCTCGTCGTCGGCGAGACCACGGACTTCACGGTCGGCCAGGCGCAGCTCGGCGACGGTGATCTCCCGGTCGATCGCCGTGCAGTCGGGCAGCTCGAAGAAACCCTCGGTGCAGGGCCAGGTCCATTTGTCGATCCCGGCCGGTGAAATGGTGTCGAGCACTTCGCATATCGGTTCCGGGTGCCGCCACCCCGACGCGTACAGCTCGGCCTCGGCGTCGGCCCAGTCCTGGTGCTACTCGGGGTCCAGTGCGCTTTCGGGTCGCCGCCCCAGGGTAGGTCGCGGTGTTCTGGGCCGTCGGTCATGTTGTCCACCAGAGCTTTCAGGGGCCGAGGATGGCGCGGATCTGATCGGCCGCGCGCCGGGCCGTGGGTGCGTCGAGTACCGCGATCGGAGTCTCTGCTTCGGCGAACCAGCTTGGTCCGACCGTGAAGGGTGCGCCGGTGAGCGCGACCCCGACCGGGCCGAGGTCGCAGATGATGGCGTCACCGGACAGCGGGTCAGAGACGACCTCGACGATGACGTACTGGTGACGGATTCGGTTGAAGTCGTCGGAGGACACGATCAGGCACAGCATGCCGCCGGGCAGCACTGGTCCCGACGGGGCGTTCCACACCTCGCCGAATCTGGGGCTGGCCATCAGCTGGCCCGCGAGCGGGCGATCAGGGCAGCGGTCAGCGCGTTCGACCGGTCGGGGGTGTACCCGGCGGCGTTGAGGGTCGCGCTGTCGGCGGCCAGGCGCCGGCGCATGTCGTCACGGTGCACCAGCGAGGCCAGGAACGCCGAGCGGTCCATACCTTCCTCGCTCGCGCGGCGGGCGAGGATCTCCAGGGTCTCGTCGTCGAAGCTCACCGACGTCTTACGTCCAGCCATACCGCCAACCATACCGCCGTGAGCGGTAGAGTTGGCGGCTTTTAGGTCACATGATGAGAGACGGCTGCATGCCCAAACGGCTCGCGGTGTAGGTCACGAGCCTGTTGAGTTCCTTGAGCAAGGGACCTGGTTCGGCGTGGCAGACGCCTTCGAGCGCAGGCGAGTTGCTGGTGGTGTGGGAGTAGCGACCACCGTCGCCGATCGGGTCGAGGTGGTAGAGCTCGCGGACGAACTCGACGATCTGTGTCTGCTCGGTACCGCCGGAGAACAGGTCGTCCCCGAGGCCCTGGAGGAGGTTGAGCAGCTTGTCGAGGTCGTGTCCGAAGACCGGGTGGGGAGCAGCGCCTTAAGTGCGAGCTCGGCCACCTGCCGGGTCATGAAGAACGCCGGCTGACCGAGCAGCTCCGGGCTCTTGATGAGAACCCCGCGGCGACGGCGAGGCCTCCTCGGTCGGATTCGGGAAGTTGGCGCGCGACAGGCACAAGAGCAGGTCGTCGCTCTCGTGTTCCTTCGTGCAGACGAAGGGGCTGGTGTAGGCCGTGCTCACGGCGTTGTTGGTCATGTTCGGCAAGCTACAGACGAGGGGTGCACGGGCCTTTGACCTCGGCCGATGGGGGTGGCCGAAGAAGAGGCTGCTCACCGTCGAATCTCGAAGCCTGGCCGCCTGGCCAGGAGCGAGCACCTTCTAGACGCAACGCCGACGCAAGGTCTACAGGCCGTCCCAGCTCGCCCAAACCACCCCGCAGCACCTCTTCCGACCCCTGCCAAAACCCCCAGGCCTTCGGCTACCGACCCAGAACGCTGAACCACCAGCGGGTAATAAGACCCAGCTTCGCCGTGGTCAGGCCCCAACCCTTGAGCACATACCCCAACAGCTGGACATTTCGTGTTACGATACGTAATACCGTCTTACAAACAAAAATCGGTATTACAGGGAGGTAACTTGAATGGCTACTGTCACGCTCCGGGTTGATGAAGAGACACGAGAAGAGCTCGAGGCACTGGCGCGGGTCAAGACCACGTCCGTCAGTGCACTGTTACGCAATCAGATCGCTCAGCTACTGGGCCGCGGCGTGGAAATGGATCGTGCTGATGTGCCGCACTCGCTGACGATGGCCGAGCGGTTGATCCTGTCCCAGCAAGCGAAGATCCTGGCAGCGCTGTACCCAGATAACGCTGCGGACCATCTGCGACAAGGTGAAGCCCTGGACGAGGGCTACGCCGGCGAGTACGACTCGGTGTTCGGCGCGATCAGGCCAGAGCTGAGCCGCACGGAGTGCCAGTTGCTCTGGGACATCCTGGATATGTTCCGCATCCTCGATGGGAGCATCGCCAATCTCAGCCGAGAGGACCGAAATGCGCTCGGTGAGGACCGTATCGACCAGTTGCGCTTCCAGGGGTTCGACCTCCAGGACGAGGTGGAGGCTCGCCTGCTGTCCTACACGCGATTCTTGGTCCGCACCGAGCGGTGGGAAGAAATCGCCCCTCGCCTCGCGGAGATCGGCGACGACGGTAACTCTCATCACCGCTGCCTACCCTTCTACCAGGGAAAGCTGGAGGTATTCCAACAGATTCGCACCGCCCGCCACCGGAAGCGCGGGTACGGACTCAGCGCCCTGTACTTCGACCTCGCTGAGCTCATCGAGGTCGCTGAGACAGAACTCCAGTAAGTCGCTGAGACAGAACTCCAGTAAGCAGTCCACCAGAATTTCCGTGGCAGGGGTCGCCGTAGCATTCGCGACCACTAGCCGGTGCGCTGTGCTGATACGGAAAAGGGTCCGGTACCCGAATCGGGGTACCGGACCCCAGAGGGTCAACCGAGGCGACCGTTGGCACGCCGCAGGCTGACGCGCCTGCTCTCCATCGGGGTGCGCTTCACCCGCACACAAGCTGCCGGATCTGGTTCAGGACTTCCTGAGCGTCCGAACCCGCTGTCCGCCGCAGGGTTTCGTCTCCATTTTCACTGGGGTGAAGGACCGCGGTGATGACCGCTTCGATCGGACTGCCGAGCCGGAACAGCCGCACCGCCTCGTGCTGGTAGGTCGGCAACTCCTCGGGCAGCGTGCCGATTCCGCGGCTCCTCAGCTGATCCTTGATCGCTCGACGGATGTGGACCCCGAGCTTGTCGGCGCCATGCACATCGCGCAGAACCCCCATCGTGGTCAACAGGACGCCACCGGCGTCATCGATGTCCGCACCGAACTCATCGAATGTTTCGTAGTACTCATTGGCCATAATTTCCTCCTATATGGATATCAGATCTGATCTCATATCAGTCTTTGGTTACGGGTCAAGTTTAACATTCGATCTATCTCAAAATCTACGCTAGATCGGAAGACTTTTTTCCCCAGCCTCCGGGGCGGAGAAGGCACCCTGCAGGGTTGCCCGATAGCTGTGGTTATCGGGCGACATCACTTAGAATCGGGTCGAGCGAGCTGGAACGGCGCCGGATCGACTACGAGCTCTACTTCGTAGACGAGTTCGGGCCGGTCTCCCGGCGTCGTGTTGCTGGCACTCATCTGAGACCTCAGCCTCCTTACTCTTGCGTGGTTCGGAGCGCCTGGCGGATAAGCCAAGCCGGCCCCACCCCCACTCCGTCGGTCACCGCCGAGGACGCGGCCCGCCTGCTTCAGGAAGTCGAGGCCGCCGGTCGTCGGCAACAGGGTCGGACGTTCGCCGCCGGCTTCGCTGGCACTTCCCTGGGCAAGCTTGTCGGAGAAGCGGGCAAGAAACTGCTCGACAAGCTCGGCTGGTTCGGCCTGTCCTAACCGCGCCGCGCCAGGTACGGTCGCCGCGATTTCCACCCAGCACAATCGGATACGACGAAGGCCTGCATCGCGTAGTGCAGGCCTTCGTCGTGTTCGGACCGGGTTGCCGGTGATCTTTAAGGTCGGCTTTCTCACCATCCCGGCGGAGTCAGCACCGGCTTCACCACGATGGCGACCGCGTAATAGATGGATCACGACCGGCTGTTCGATGAGTCGAGCCGCCACTGGTACAACACCGTCCTTACGAGGGCTTCGCCCCGCCAGAGGGATTGGGCTGCCTCCTGGCCGCGCATTGAGCCTGTGGTTGTCGGCGGTCAGACCCGACATGCACCGACTAGCCGGTACCTTCGTCCAGCCGCTCGATCGTGGGCAGCTGGTCAACGCGCATCGCAAACACCTGACCCGTACGCCAGCCGTCTTCGTTCACGAAGATCACCAACGAGTTCTCCTCACTGAAGCGGTGGGCCTCCACGGTGCTCTCGTCGCCGTAGCCCGCGTTGATCTTGAACTTGGCCATGCTCAATCCTCCTGCGCTCGCGGCAGAGCGGTTGATGAGCGAGACCCACGCCTAGGACCATGCGATCTTCCACAAGACCTTTATGTGACCAACGCCACACGACCCCTTGAACGGGTGCGAAACGGGTGCGAAACGGGTGCGAAAGGTCCGTGAAAGGGGCGCGAAACTCCTTGGTGGGCTTCGCGCTCCGAGCCCTGAATGTGGTGTCACAGGTGTTGTGTTGGAAGCCGCCTGTCTGCGCAGGCAGTAAACTCCCAGACGATGAACCGGCTCGGTCACCGCGGCAGGTTCGCCACCTTGTTCACCCGCTCGTCCGGACCTTGTGATCTGCAATGAGTGTGGTGGGCGGGGAGTTTCGATCACGCGCATCGAGACTGCCCGTCCATCGCAACGACGGACATCCACAGGTCCTCCGGGACCACGAGCGCGAAGGGTAGGCCCTTTATGGACCCTGCCAAGGTGCACAAGAAACGCGGTCGCAAGACCGCAGCGATCGTTTCCCGCAAGGGACTGGCCATCGTCCGTGAGGGCGTGGCTATCACCCGAGCGGGCGCGCGGAAACCTCTCAAGTATCTGCGCACGGTCCGCACGATCTACTGGGTCGCGCACGTCGCCGGATACGACGACGCCGCCAACTCGGTGGAGACCGTGCTGACGGCGATCGTTCGCTTTTCGGGAGAGATCCTGGCCTGTCTGATCAACTGACGGGATCAACCCCTGCATGAGGAGCCCCGCGTTTCGTCTCTGCCAAGACGGGGCCGGGGTTTCCTGCTTGTACGACCAGGGAAAGTTTGCGCGGGCATTGCCGGCAACTTCCCTGCTCAAGGCCCGATGATACGGTATTTCGGTTCCCTCGTGCCGCCCTCCGAGTCTTTTATGCGCCCTATAACAGACTTTTGGTCTGTTTTGGATGCGGCGCAACTGGTGACGGCCCAGATCATCCGGGCTCTGAGCGGGAGTCATACCTGATCCGCACCAGCCTCCAGGGGCGACACATCTCACCCCCTCCCACTGCCGGATCGGACCGCGTAGACAATCGAACATATGTACGAATCTATCCGGCCCTACCTCCGCGCCGAGCGCGGGACGGATGCCTCGCCGCAGTTCTGCCCCGGCGGACATCGGCTCGGACCTGGGCGGGTCGTCGTCGGCGCGATTCCTTGCCTGCGGATCGGCGGCTATCGCCGCACGCACCGCTGCCTCGCGTGCGGCGCGGTCATCTACAACCCGACTGCGAGCACTGACCCGGCGGAGCGATCCACCGCGCAGCCAGTTCTGGAAGTGCTCAGCCGGAATGCCTGGCTGCCTCGGTTCTACGTGCTTGGGCAAGCCGAGCATCAGGCTTGAGCCTGAATCACTTCAATTCGGGCGCGGTCAGCTACAACGCAACCCGCACATCGAGACCAGACACCGGCACACCGCACCGTCGTGGTGGTCTTCCCCTCCCCGCACACCGCCCCCCCGATCAGCCGCCGCGGCGGCTGCTACACGCCCCTGGACACCGAGGGATGAATCCCAGCACCGATGCTGGCCAAACCCGGACAGCCTCCCCAGCCGCCCGGCGGCTGGTACGCGGAAATGAAACGGGACGGCGTCCGCGCCATCGCGCACGCCACCCCGGCCCAGATCAGCCTGTGGAGCCGCAACCTGCGCGACATCACCGGCTCCTACCCCGAGATCATCACCGCGCTGGCCGAGATCACCGAGGGCCGCACCATGCGACGGCGACCTGTGCGCGCGCGCCCCCCCGCGCCGGGCCGGCCGCCGCCGCCGGGCGGGCCGGGCGGGGCACGCCCGCCAGC
>NZ_JBFAAN010000008.1:204168-250742 GCF_040639775.1 Nocardia sp. NPDC023733
CCTTGGGCGGAACCAGGGGCCGGCCAACTCCCCCCCCCCCCCCCCCCCGGACTACCGCGGCGCCCCGTCGTTCTCCCGGTTGCAGCAACGCATGCACGTCCAACGCCCCACCCGGCGCTGATCCAGCAGGTCCGCGTCGACTACCTCGTGTTCGACCTGCTCGGCATCGACGACCACGTGCTGCTCGAGGACCCCTACCGCACCCGCCGCGCCGAACTGGCCGACCTGACACTCGACGACGGTGCCCGCGTGCGGGTTCCACCGTTCTGGTCGCTGACCGATACCAGCGCCGGGGAACTGCTGCGAGTGTCTGCGGACTCCGGGCTCGAGGGAATCGTCTGCAAGCGCGGCGATTCCATCTACGGAAAGCGTTCGTCGGCGTGGACGAAAGTGGTGTCGCGGCTCACGACCGAGGCCGTGATCGTCGGCGCGGTCCCCGGCAACGGCGTCAACGCCACCACCTTCGGCGGCCTGGTCCTGGCCGCCCACACCCCCGACGGGCGCCTGCGCTGCACCGGTGGAGTCGGCGGATTCACCGCCGCCACCCGCCGCAGCATGCGCGCGAGGCTCGACGAGATCCGCCGCGACACCAGCCCACTCGACGACCCACCACCGGCACCGGTCGCGCGGACCGCGTGGTGGGTGCAACCCGTACTTGTCGCCGACATCGAGTACCGCGAGGTTAGCGGCGACGGCCTGCTACGACACCCGTCCTTCCGTGGCCTCCGGACCGACAAAACCCCCGCCGAGATCATCCTCCCAATCTGATCCACCGACGCCGAAGGGTCGTTTTCCGGACACCCAGGGCGAATGAGGGCCGATGCGGACAGAAATCTGTCCGCATCGAGTCGCTTCCGCGTCCGAGATGTGTAGGGCAGGCTCGGTGTTCGGCCCGCCTGAACGGCGCGGGCGGTGAGGTCAGTGAAAGGAGACGCTCTGGAGAGTTAGCTGGGTGTGCGCCAAAACACTTGAATATTCGCCTGGCGCATAGACTCCGGCAAAAACGTCGCCAATACTGGCAACTGCCCGTACGAAAAGGGTGCTGCCCCCAACCTGTTCCAGCAGGTGGGGGCAGCGGTACGTCCAAATGTCCGAGCGCCAAACCTGAACATTGGAGCAGTCATGAGAGTAGCGCCGCCCGGCCTGAACTGGCACCCCTGTGTGCCGGATCCCCCAGAATCACCCGAAGGCGACCCGCTGCTGGCGTTAGCCTTGGCTATTGCCTTGTCAACGGCGGCGGGGGTACTGGTTGGCTGGGAAGCTGCCGTCACCGTCCTAGCGGCGGTGCTGGGTCTGTTCGTCGCCTACCGCCGCGGCTGACAGAGCAGAAATAGAACAGGAGCGCCGCCTGAAGAAGGTGGCGCTCCTGTCGTTCTCGCCCGAGTCAGATCAGGAACTGCAGGGCTAACCTCTCCTCATCGGTGAGGTTGGCCGATGCCGCGTATCCACACTTGGCGCGCCTGAGGCAGGTGCTCGACAGGCTCGCAGGCCTGCCCGGCAGGCGAATGAAGGGGAGCCGTAGTAGGGAGGATGGGGCTGGTTCGGTCGCGGCGGTTCACGACGCGGATGAGCATGTCCAGGATCGGCACCATGTCGCTGCGCTCGGCGCGGATGACCACGGTGAGCGCGACGGTCGTCATCGCCAGGCTGGCCACGGTACTAGTCAGTGTGATGACCAGGTAGATGGGGGACATCGGGGTGTTCCTCTCGGTCGAATGTGTTGTTGAGAAGGAACTTACGAACCGGTCTGCGCATTGTTGCAGTCGCGGATCCGCCTCGGGTGAGGTGGCAGTATCCATTCCCCGGAGGGGCCGCGCTGCCACTCGCTTTTCACATGGGTATAGCAAGAACACTTCGCCGGGGGGCCTCGACGGCGGCCATGGCGATGTGGCTGGCGATCGCCGCTGCGGTGAGCGTGGTCGCCGGGCGTGCCGGCGACGACAGGCTCAACGTCGACCACCGCACCGCCGCCCCCGCCCCGGCGCCGGCAGCAGCCGACAGACTCGGCACCGAAGCATTTCGACTGCATCTTCCGCCACTGAACAACCGCCCCGAGGCGACCGGACGCGAAGTCATCCCAGCGGGCACCGGTTTCCTCGTCATCGGCGTCGACGGCCTCCGCGCCTTCGACGGCGCGACCGGCGAACCACGCTGGCACTACCTACGCAGACCCCAATCCAGCACCCGCACACTGACATACACCGCTGATCGGCCACCGCGACTACCCCGCCTCGACCTCGAGCAAGCCCACACTGACGCTGCTACAGAACACGATGCTCATCGACTTCTGGACTCCCGACAACCCCGCGTACATGCTCGTCGAAGAACCGGATCAGCTCGCCACCACCCCACTCCGGGCCTCGGGCTCACCCTTCGCCGCAGCCGCCGACGGATCCGACCTTCTCGTCGGGTTCTTCAACCCGACGACCCGCCAGAGCCATGTCGGCCTGACCACCGACGACGGCAGCTCGCGCACCCGAATCCCCGAGCTGTCGCCGAGTAGCCCGAACAGCGGTGCCGTCCACGTCCTCGCCGAGGAGATCATCGCACTGGAATACAACACCTCATTGCGGCTTTCGCGCTGGCCCCGCCGAAATCCGGCTTCCCCCACCGCCGGCCCCATCGAGGCCACCTGCCGCCCCAAAGCGACTCAGCCAACACTCCTCCCTGTCCCCGCATCGCTCCTGGTCGTTTGCCAGAACAACGAGGAAATCGGCGACTCCACCCTCGACATCATCGGCTACCGCTGAACCCTCACCACCGATCGGTAGCGCCTCTCCAGCCTTACGCACCGCTCGAGATGGACGAGTCAATGCTTTTGTGCCCCAGCAAATATCACCTGGCAATCCCAACGCCCAGAGCTAAAATCAGTCATCCAGGAGTCATTCTCCGGGGGATACACCGAGGTAGGGGTAGGGAATGAAAACCACGCTCATCGTCGCCATCGCGGCACTGTCCGCCATCACACTCACCGGCTGCTCGTCCGATGCCGACGTGGTCTCGGAGAACCTGTCCAAGGAATCCGACCAGTTCAAGATCAACCGCCGCGTGGTCTTCTTCAACGGAATCACCGACAAGTACCTGCTCTCGGTAGAGGGCAAGTGCTCGATCAAGGACGAGAACAAACAACTCGAGGTCACCTGCAAAACCGGCGACGACCAGTACAAGAAGCACTTCCTCGGCCTGTCCGACAACGTCAGCTATTTCGTAGAACAGCTCGAGCCCGCCGAGGTAGACCGCTACCACTACAAGGTCATCTTCAAGCCCGAGGTAATCCTCCCCGACGTCGACCGCCCCTGACCGAGCGTCCTCCCGCCGACTACGACAGATTGCCGATCTCCGCGTCAAGATCCGCTGCGAGCCGCAGCATCTGCTCCCCCGCCTCGAGTACCACGGTGGTCGAGGCGGTCCAGTTGCCATCGTCATGCCGCCAGGGCCGCACTGTCCATGTCAGACCTACGCGCCCCCGAGACGCGAAGACCGCATCGATCCGCAAGTCGCGGTCGATGCTTTCCCACACCCGGACACCGCCCCACCCCGCGAAGTCATCGCTCAGGCTCTGGAAGAACGAGACCAGATCCCGGTCGCCCATGAGTGACACCGTCACCTGGTGCAGCATGGCGGCCATTCCAGGCCCGCCGACCTGAACGCAAACTCGGGCCGAGTTGTCACCCCAGGGATCGACTCGATTCCACAGCCGAACCCATGTCCCGTGACCAGGTTCGCCCAGGCACACACTTCGGCCCCAGTCCGGATTCTGGTTGCAGTCGCAATCCATCGCCGCATGCTATCCGCGACGCCAGGTGCGGCGTCCTTCGCAACGACCCACTACCGAGGCGACCTGAATTGCCTACCCGATAGCGGGGGCACAAGACCCGACTCGCAATTACTGGCAAATACTGGACATCACTGGAACTTCCACTTACCCTCGGCCCCATGTCAGAAGCTGCGGAGCTGCTGGAAGCCCGCATCAACGAACTACGCGCATCCGTCAGACGCGCCGTCTCCGCCGGCGACCGCCTGGCTGCCCGCCAGTTGCGCAATGAGCTGCGCGCGGTCGAAACCGAGTGGGACGAAGCAGTTCTCGGCCCCGGCGAAGCACCGACCCCGGACCCGAATGTTCCGGTGCGCGAGCATGTTCACCGCGCACTCACCCTGCTAGGCGCACCGTCGGCACCGAAATTGGTGATGCAGGTCCACACCGCCTTCTTCTCCGGCGACCTGGCCCCCGCAAGGCTGACGAGCCTGCGCCGCGACGAGGAGCGTTCCTTCCGCGCCGCACCTTTCGCGCGCCCGTACTACATCAGCGCAGCACTCACCACCGACCTCCTCGCTCCGGCGCGCGGACTCCTCGCCCTGAGCAGCTGGACACTCCCCCAACGCATGATCGGGCCCCTCAGTCCCCGAGTGAACCTGCTGACCTCGGCGATCCGACTAGCCGACCACGTCAGAGGCCAGCCGGACATTTCACCGGACGGCATCCGCCTGATATGGCGCCTGGCAAACTCCATCCCCGGCGTAACAGGCACCCCCGATTCCATCGATGCCGAGGATGTGAAGACCGCCGCGCAACGCGAGCTCGCGGTCCATGAAGAAGATGACGCATTCCAGCGGCAACAGGCCGCGACCAGGGCGGCACAGCAGCTCGATCAGCCCGCCCAACTGTTCGGCACCCGGCTGAGCCTGGCCGCCACACGAAAAGAGATGGGATGAAAGAGCTTTCGGCCCGCCTGCAGGAGCTGCGCGGCGAAGCCCCCTCGATCCGTCACAACGCCCGGACCATCGCCGCGCTCACCGCGAACCCCGGCTGTGCCCGCCGCGCGCTGCTCGATGCCGCAGCCGTCGACAAGGCTGTCGTCGCACGGGAACTCGGTTATCCGCCGCAGTACGGCCAGTCGTCGTTCGCCATTACGCGCGGCAACGCCTTCGAGTCGATGGTGAAGGCGAACGGTTGCGCCGATCTGCTGGCGCTCCTGCGCGACGTCCTCGGCCTGACCATCCCCGAAGTGGCCTATCACAACCTCGACGCGGTCGGCGAGAACGCCGGAAACGCAGTGCGGTATCAGCGCACGCGTCAACTGCTCGGACAGGCGCTCGACACCGGTGAAGGCACCCTGTTCGACCATCCGATGCTGCGCCTGGATATCGCCGGCGCACTCGCCTACCTCGAGCCGGATCTGGTCGCCCTCCAGATCGAGGGCAAGTTCCACATCGTCGAGATCAAGTCGTTTCCGATGATCGACGGTCAGGCCGACCCCGCACAGGTAGCGGCCGCGGCCCGCCAGTCCGCGGTGTACGTGATCGCGTTGCGGCGCCTGCTCGAGGATTTGGGCGCCGACCCCGAAAAGCTCGTGTCCCACAACGCGATCCTGGTGTGCACGAAGGGCTTCTCGAACCGTCCCACCGCGACGTTCGTCGACCTGCGCAATCAACTGTCTGTCGTCTCGCGCCAGTTGTCCCGGCTGACGTCGATCGAGTCACTCGTCGAACTGGTCCCGCCCGGGGCGACTTTCGAACCCGGCCCGCAACTGGACGAGGTGATCTCCGCGATCCCCGCCCGCTTCGCCCCCGAGTGCATCTCCACGTGCGAACTCGGCTTCCTCTGCCGCTCCGAAGCCCGTGCCTGCGGCTCCGTCGACGCCCTCGGTCGCGGCGTCCGCGACGAACTCGGCGGCCTGCACAATATCGACGACGTCCTCACCCTGGCCCGTGGTTCGCGCACGCCCACGGAAGACCAGGTCGACATCACCGAACTGCTCCGCACCGCGCACCGTCTGCGTCAGGAGATCGCGTGAGTGTGCTGTCCGCACTGGCGAAAGTAGAGGCGGTCGACGCCGGCCGCGCCGTGCCGACCGCGACCGTCCGCCACTGTCACCTTGCCGAGCAGCCCATCGTCCTCATCCCCCTGCATCTCGCGGGCGAGGCGGCGGCACCGCTGGCAGTGCTGGTCGGTGCACACCATGACGAGGCGAGGCTTCTCATCGTCCCGCAGCCCCGCGACCGCGTCCTGCGCCTGCGCTTCGCCGAGGAACTCGCGGCGATCCTGCTGCCCCACATCAATCGCCACGCCGACGACACCGAACCGGTCGTGATCGACAAGAAGACCAACGAGACCATCGACCGCTGTGTCGACGCCCCACAGATCTGGGTGCCCAATCAGGCCGCCGTCACCTTCTTGAAGCTCCTCGGACGGTCCCTGCGCTTCCGCCGCACCGAAGGCGACGACGCCGTCTCCCCCGCCATCCCGCTCGTCGGGCGGTGGCTCACCTGGTACTGCGACCGCGCCGAACATCCTGGTTCGACCGCGCTGGCACCCCTCACGTCACACCTGCCCACGCACTGGACCACCGGGCAATCCGCTCTCGAGGACGCCAACCTCACCGCTCTCCTCGGCTGGATCGCACCGCCCGACAACCTGACCGGTCCCGAAGCCGCCGCCCGCGCCGAGGACCCGACCATCTGCCCGCCGGCCGGTCCGGCCACCGATCCCGGCTTCGACAATGTCGTCCTCGCCCCACTCATCAACGCCTACGACACAGCCGCCGACGACATCGCCCGCACCCGCGCCGTCCAGCGCCTCGAACAGGCACTCCGAACCCAGCTGGAACCGACGTGGGAGCTGATGTGGCAAGGCCTTTCGCTCCTGCGCGCGCTCCCCGAGGGATCCAGTGTGGCTGCCCGCTGGGCCGAGGATGTGCGCTCCTTCTCCTACTTCACCGAGATCGCCGAAACCCAGGCCCAGTCCCGGCGCGATTCCCCCACCTCCGCCGTCCGGCGATTACTCGCCCGTGAACAGGCACTCGAACGACTCACCGCCGCAATGGCTTACGACGACCCCTACGTCATGCTGGAGCGCCGGCTGGCAGGCGAGGCCTGTCTCGCCACCGTCATCGACTCCGAGCCCACCCGAACCACACTGAGCGACAAGGGCAAAAGCGTGCTGCGCCCCTTGCTCCGCGTGACAACGACAGACCCCTTCACACCTGTTGCCGGCGAATCACTGCACAACGCCGCCGTCAAGAACCAGCAAGCCAAGGTTCTCGAGGTCGACGACGTGATCGTGCTCGAACTCAGCGGCGGAATGGGCCGCAGCGCAAAGGCTCCCGCCGAAGGAACGGTGAACGTCGAAGGTGACCGCATCGTCTTGGCCCGCTTCGGCCCCAACGGCAACTTCCGGGCCGCCACCCTCCCGCCCCCGGAGGAAACTCCCTGGACCCACGGCGGCCCACCGGAAACCGATGAGGAGAACTGATGTCCGCCGCACACGCCGCTGATACGACCGTCAGCAACATCCTCACCGACCTGGCCGACACCTCCCACAAGGCGATCGTCGTCGACTCACCGCCCGGCGCAGGCAAATCGACCCTAGTCGTGAAAGCCGCCGGTCAGCTCGCCCAAGACGGCACCCAGCGCATGATCGTCGCCCAAACCAACGAACAGGTCGACGACCTCATCGCCCGCCTGGCCGCCGCCCACCCCGACCTCCCCATCGGCCGCCTCTCCGCCCAGGACTACCGCCCCAGCGACCGCATCGACCTCCCGAACGTCCGCGCCGCCGCCAAAGTCGACGACCTCGCCGACCGCACCATCCTCATCGGCACCGCCGCCAAATGGGCCACCCTCACCGAGGGCACCTGGGAACACGCCATCGTCGACGAGGCCTACCAGATGCGCTCCGAAATGCTCCTCCGCATCGCAGGCCGCTTCGACCGCGGCCTCTTCGTCGGCGACCCCGGCCAACTAGACCCCTTCGCCACCGTCGAATCCGACCGCTGGGCAGGCCTGGACTGGGACCCCACCCGCAGCGCAGTCCCCGTCATGCTCGCCAACAACCGCGACCGCCACATCCCCATCCACCGCCTCCCCGTCTCCTGGCGCCTCCCCACCAGCGCCGCCGACGTCATCTCCGCCGCCTTCTACCCCTTCACCCCCTTCACCGCAGGCACCGCCCCCGGCACCCGCCAACTCTCCTACGTCACCCACGGCCTACGCACTCCCCTGGACCGCTGCCTCGACGAAGCCGCCGACCACGGCTGGGCCCTCTACGAACTCCCCGCCCGCAACACCCTGCGCACCGACCGAGAAGCCGTGTCCGCCATAGCTTCCCTGGCGGTCCGCATCCTCGAACGCGGCGCCACCGCCACCTCCGAACAGGGCACCCACCCCGTCACCGCCGACCGCTTGGCCATCGGCACCGCCCACCGCGACCAGGCCGAAGCCATCCGCCTGGTCCTCCGAGGCACCCTCGCCGAACCAGTCACCGTCGACACCGCCAACCGCCTCCAAGGCCGCGAATACGACATCACCATCGTCCTCCACCCGTTGTCGGGGCGCCGCGACGCGAGCTCCTTCCACCTCGAAGCCGGCCGTCTGTGCGTCCTCACCTCCCGTCACCGCCACGCCTGCATCGTCGTCGCCCGAGCGGGGATCGCCGAACTCCTCGACGCCTACCCGTCCACAGAACCGGTCCACCTGGGTGTGCCGGTCAAATTCCCCGACGGCTGGGAAGCCAACCAGTCCATCCTGAGCCACCTTGCCGCCCACCGTGTCTCAGCCTGAGAAGGCTCTAACGGTAAGCGAAGGCTTGTTGTCGATGTTGTGGGTACACCGCGAATTACCGATCATGCGCGTGCGAGAGGCCGATGAGCGTCAGTTGCCGATCAACGCCCGATTTCCTCGCGACATCGTTCTTCGGACTTTGTCGACACGGTGCCTACACCCTCGCTGAATACCCCCCCCCCCGCGGGTCGCCGACTCGAACCGCAGGAGTGCTTCCTTACCCCGTCGCTATTCCCCTGATCTGCGCGGCCAGCTCTATGACCCGGCGATCCTGCTCCCCGTACCGAACAGCCATCTGGGTGTGAAGGCGTTTTAGCCGTCGAACGGCGGCGGGTGCATCGCCGGCGGCAGCCTCGCAGCGCGCAAGCCGACGCTGGCAGTACATCACTTGGTCGTTGTATGGCCCGCGCTGCGGAGTCAGTTCGTCGATGAGGTCGCGGTACAGGTCGGCGGCGATGCGATGCTCACCTGCATCGAAGCGAAGGTCAGCGAGTTGAATTCGGGCCTCGACCACCTCCCTGTCCTGCGTACCAAGTACTGGGGCCACCTTGTCGATCACCGTGGTCAGTCGTTCGACAGCGGCCTCGTGCGGTGCGTCAAGCGTGACCATGCGCGTTTGTTCCATCGCGTCTCGTAGCCCGATCCTTCCGTCCCCGAGCTGAATGCTCCCCGCGGGCCCCGGCGCGGCGCTCACACCGACGGCCTGGGCGTACATGACAGCCGACCCGTCGAGCCGATTCACTTCCGGCAGGTCACCGAGTCCCGCCGCATGCGGGAGTAGCCCGGCGTGCACTGTGGCCGCATCGGACGGACGTTGGCTCGGCGACTTTGCGAGCATCATCATCACCAGCTCGATCATGTCCCGTGGCACATCGATGTCCGCGGCCGCGAGCTCCGGGGCCGGCTGGTGAATCTGGTTCTGCCACACCACGAAAGGCGTGCCGCCCGTCATCACCCGCTGTCCGGTGAGTAGTTCGTGTAGCACAAGACCGAGCGCGTAGAGATCCGTCTGGGGCACAACGTCTTTGCCTTCGACCTGCTCGGGCGCCATGAATGCCGGTGTGCCGAGAGTATTTCCGGTGCTGGTGTATCGCGACACGTCGTCGTCGAGTACTACGGCGAGTCCGAAATCGAGGACCTTGACCGTTCCGTCCGGACACAGCATCAGATTCGATGGCTTCAAGTCCCGGTGGTAGATTCGATGGCGATGGGCGGCTGCGAGCACCGCCGAAGTTTGTGCACCGAGCGCCGCCACGACACCGACCGGCAGCGATCCATGGTTGGCGAGCAGGTCGTCGAAGGTGATTCCCTCGACGAATTCCATGACGAGATAGGGACGTCCACCGGGAGAAACACCCGCATCGTGGATGACGGGAAGCCCGGGGTGGCTCATCCGGGCCATCAGCTCCGCCTCACGGAAGAAGCGCTTGGTCCAACCGGGGTCGTTGTCCAGGTTGGGCTGGGTGAACTTCACGGCGATCCGGCGCTTCAGATGACGATCGAATCCGGCGAAGACCTGCCCCATTCCGCCGGCACCGATCGGTTCGAGGAGATCGTATCGGTCACCGACAACCTGAGGTTGCACGGCAATCACCTCCCTCAGTCGACCGTGACGACGCGGCGTCGAGCCACCGCATCCCGCCATCTTCGCATCCCGAATAGGGCAGCGCGCAACAATCATATTGACATAGTTTTCACACGCATCTATGGTTTACTTGCATCCGCGGTTAAGCCCGCGAGGCAATGTAAATCTCTCAGCGTCGGCGGGCTCGTCCGCCCATGCCCCTTCGCGTCACCGAGGACCACCCATGCGCACACTCCCCGCCTTCTCGACCCTGTTCGCCGTCGGCGTTGTCGCCGTCACGCTGACCGCCGTCGCCCCGAGCGCGGCAGCAGCCCCCAGCACCGGCTCGGCCGGCAGTTCCTCCGGTTCCGCGAGCGCCTGCGCCCCGCGCAGCGACGCGGACCGATTGTTTCTGCGCGAGTCCTACTTCGACGACGAAGACTGCGATGTACAAGACGCGGGCATCCAGTTGGCCCACTCGCAATGCCGGTGGCTCGATGTGAACGGCAACTCCGCAGCCAACCGGATCGAACTCGCCGAAAGCACCAGGGACACCCTGGAGTACCCGTACATCTTCCTGCACGCTGCCATCGAAGCGTACTGCCCGCGGCACAAGGACTGAGAATCCCG
The DNA here is from genome assembly GCF_040639775.1 of Nocardia sp. NPDC023733. Classification (NCBI taxonomy): domain Bacteria; kingdom Bacillati; phylum Actinomycetota; class Actinomycetes; order Mycobacteriales; family Nocardiaceae; genus Nocardia; species Nocardia sp. NPDC023733. The sequence continues at coordinate 214,922 of NZ_JBFAAN010000008.1, forward strand.
AGGAGCCGCCGGCGGTCACACCTGAGCGGATCGCCGGTGATGCTTCCGACTGGAATTCCGACAGCTAGGGTGGTCTTCGCAGCGGCCCAGAGCCCTGCGAGACAGAACACGAGGGACAGGACGCGCGCGTATGGACGAGGGTCGGTGGACAACAGTCACCGAGTCGAGTTTCGAGCACGAGCGCCGGGGGCTGGAAGCGATCCGGACGCAGTTGCCGAATGTCGATCCGTGGTTCGCCTGGTCGAACTTCACTTTCACCGCGGACACCGGTCACATCCGCGAGGTCGATCTGCTGGTGATCGCCCCGAACGGGGTGCACATGATCGAACTCAAGGACTGGGGCGGGCGCCTGTCCGCGGAGGGTACCGACTGGGTCCAGACGAACAAGCGCGGCGACCGCCGGGCGTTCCGCAGCCCGCTGCACCTGGTGAATCAGAAGAGCAAGGAACTGGCAAGCCTGCTCGCCAACAATGGAACTCGTGTTTTCGTGAGCTCGGCCGTCTGCCTGACCAACCAGGGCCTGCGGTTCGATCTTTCGGCGGGTGATCGCGCCAACACCCACACGGTGAAGGAGCTGCTGGACCGGCTCAACGCCCCGGTCACCGACGCCAAGCGCCGGATCGATGCGCGCCTGGCACGCAAGATCAAGAAGGCGTTCGAGGACGCGGGTGTCCGGCGAAGCGACGCCGAGTTCACTGTCGGCCCGTACCTGTTGCAGCGCAAGCCGATCGATGCGGGCCCTACGTGGCAGGACTACCTTGCGGTCCACTCCGAGCTGCGTGAACCCGTGCGCGTGCGCGTCTATCTGCGTGAGCGCGGCGCCGACGAGGAATCGCGGCGTTCGGTGGACGCCGCGGCCCGCCGTGAAGCTGCCGTATTGCGGCGATTCCGGCATCCGGGCGCAGTCCAGCTGGAGCATTTCGATTCTTCCGGCCACTCTGCGGGCCCGGCGCTCATATTCCGGTACCACCCGGACACGGTGCATCTGGAGGAGTACCTCGCACGCTATGGCGAATCGCTCGACATCGGCGATCGGATCGAGCTGGTGCGACAGCTTGCCGAGACGCTTCGCTCAGCGCACTCCTCACGCTTGTACCACCGCGCCCTCGCCGCACGGTCGATTCATGTGATTCCCCGTGGCGGTGCGAACGAAACCCAGCGGTGGCGCACGCCACTGTTGCAGATCTCCGATTGGCAGGTCGCCACCCAGCGTGCCGCGGGCACGTCCATGTCCATGACTCGTCACGCGCCGACATTGCTTTCGGCACAGCACCTTTCGTCCGAGACCGACGCTTACCTCGCCCCCGAAGCGGCCGCCAGCTCACCCGACCCGATCGCCATGGACGTCTACGGTCTCGGCATGCTCACCTACCTGCTGGTGACCGGGAAAGCTCCGGCTACCACTCAGGCTGAGCTGTTGGCGCGATTCGAGGCCGGAGAGGAACTGCGGCCGAGCGCCCTGATCGATGACCTGCCCCAAGACGTAGACCTGTTGGTTGCAGCCGCGACGGACTACCGTCCCGCGCGCCGACTCACCTCGATAGCTGAATTCATCGAGGTACTCGAGGACGTCGAGGACGCCCTCACCTCGCCGGACGAGTCCGAAACCGACACCCCGGACACGGATCCGCTCGAGGCGGTTCGCGACGACGTTCTGGGTGGACGGTGGCAAGTCCGACGCCGTCTCGGCACAGGCTCGACGAGCCGTGCCCTTCTCGTCCGCGACCTACAGGCAGACTCGGACAAGCGCAAGCCCTACGCGGTTCTCAAAGTCGCGCTCTCCAATGATCGCTCCGATGTACTGACCCGCGAAGCGGGTGTTCTGCGTGGCCTGCGCCGGCATTCGGGGATCATCGACCTCGTCGATCCCGGGGTCGTCACTCTCGCCGACCGCACCACCCTGGTTCTCGAATACGTCGGCGACGAACAGGGCCTCGACGACGAATCCGGGAAGCGTCGCACCGAGGAGACGGTGGCGCGGGAACTTCGCGACAACGGTCGCCTGCAGGTGGGCCGCCTGGAAACCTACAGCGAATATTTGTTCTCCGCCTTGGACTTTCTCGAAGGCGAAGGCGTCTGGCACCGTGACCTGAAGCCGGACAATATCGCGATTCGCGTGCGACCCAATCGCACTCGCGAATTGGTTCTCATCGACTTCTCGTTGGCCGGTTACCCGGTGCAGAACACCGAAGCGGGCACCGAGGGGTATCTCGACCCGTTCATCGGCACCCTGTTGCGCGGGGTCTACGACGCGCATGCCGAGCGGTACGCGCTGGCGGTGACCCTGCACGAGATGGCCTCGGGTGAGTTGCCGCGCTGGGGCGACGGAAGTGTGCTGCCCCGTCAGCTCGATCCCGCCGAGTTCCCCTATCCCACTGTCGCCGCGGACGCGTTCGACCCGTCGGTGCGCGACGGCTTGGTGGCGTTCTTCCGCAAAGCCCTGCATCGCGATGTGGCGCAGCGCTTCTCGGATCTGAAGCCGATGCGGGATGCCTGGCGCAAGATCTTCCTCGACATGACCCGCTCGGTGCCGTCACGACCGTTGAGCGCGCACCCAGCGCTGCCCGTCGATGTCGACGAGGTATCGCCAGAGGATCAGCGGCGCCAGATTGCCGATCAGGCCACCGTCGACACCCATCTGTCGCAAGCCGGGCTGACGGCGGCGACTGAGCAGTTCCTCTACGGCCTGGGCGTCAACACCGTCGGCGAGCTGCTCGACTACGGCCGGGGCAAACTGATCAACGCACCGGGGCTCGGCGCACGAACCCGTCGCGAAATTCAGGACCGGCTCCGGGACTGGGGCCGTCGTCTGGGCAAGGAAGAACCCGCACCGCTCACCCCGGAAGCAAGGAAAGAGGCGAAAGCCGAGCTCACCGCCGCGGGAACGGATCTCAGCTCGGGCCTGCTGAGCACGCTCAGTCTGGATGCCCTCGCCGCCGGCTTCGTTCCTGAACGCAACAACAATGGTGCCAAGGTCGACGCGGTTTCCCGGTTGCTGCGTATTCCAGGTGCGGGCGATCTTCCCGAACTCGATGCGTGGCCGACCCAGGCTGCGGTGGCCGCGACCCTCGGTCTCACGTCCGGCCGGGTCGCGCAGTTGTTGAAGGCCCAGCGGAAGCAGTGGAAGGACAGCCCGGCGGTACAAGCTCTGCGCGCGCAGGTGCTCGAACTGTTGGAGGGATTCGGAAGGGTCGCCGCCGCAACCGAACTCGCCGACGCACTGATCGCGCGTCGAGGTACCCGCCTGCACGACCGGGCACAGCGCCGAGCGCTTGGTTTGGCCGCGGTGCGCGTGGTGGTGGAGGTCGAGCAGCTCGCCCCGGAAGACGCCTCGATCTACGTCGCCCAGAAGCGCGATACCGGCGCCAACCCGGTCGTCGTCTTGGCGTTGGAAACTGACGGGACAGGCGATCTCGATCTTCCCGGCGCCCACGCCCTCGCGCATTACGTCCTGCGACTGGGCAAGGCCGCCGATGCCCTCGCACAGGAGGAAACCCTCCCGACGGCAGCGACCGTTCTCGACCGTCTGGGTGCGATCGACCCGCCGCAGGGCGCCTCGACATTGGACGAACGTCGGCTGGTGCAGGTGGCGGCCAGCGCCTCCCGCAATGCCGCGGTGACCCCGCGTCTCGAGATCTATCCCCGTGATCTGCAGCTGGTGCGCGCGGTCCGCCTGACTCAGGCCGGCTTGCTGACCCTGACCCCGGGCGTGCCGCTGGAGCAGCAGGTCGGCCTGCTGCCGCGAATCGTTTTCGACCGCATCCTGGCGCGGTTCCCCGAACTGGTGATCGAAGGCAGCGACGGTGACCTGCCCACCACGGCGCTGACAAAAGCCCTGCGCGAGGCCGGTTTCGGTCTGGTCGTCGCCACCCACAAGGTGTCGCGAATCCAGCGCTACATCCCCGAACATGCCGACCAGAACTCCAGCTACACCGCACATGCCCCGCGCTGGACGACGGCCGTCAATTCCCACGCCCTGAGCCGATACTCCGACGACCCCCACCTGGCCAAGGCCGCACGGGCGGAGGAACTGCTCACCGGTGCCGCCCCGCGCGACGGTTTCCGGGTGCTCACCGCGCCGATCATGCGCAACGACGAGCAGAAGCGACCCAACGCCGCCGCGGAATTGCGCGACCGCTTCGCTGCCCGCCCGCTGTCGGCGACAGCGCTGTTCCTGGCCACCATGCATGACCTGGTCCCGCCCGATACCAAACCCAGCTGGGAAACCATCCTGCGCGCCGACATCGCACCGCCCGGCTCCAAAGCCGCGCTGAAGTTCTCGGAGTACACGCGCACCGCGTGGGGCCGGATCGAGGCCGAGTTGGCCGACAATATCGCCGGTAACGGCCCGCTGTTGCTCACCGACACTCTGGTGTTCGCCCGCTATGACGCGATGGGTGTGCTCGGTCGTCTCGCCGAGCAGGCCCGTCGCGGCAAGGGCGGTCTGTGGCTGTTGTGCCCGCAGTCCGACCCGATGCGTCCGCCGCACCTGGGTGCGGTTGCCGTGCCGTATCAGTCCGCTCTCAACGAGTGGATCCCTCTCCCCGCCTCGTGGATCGAGAACGTCCATCGGGCAGGCACCTCGAACGACACAGGAGTCTCCGCATGATCGACCGCACCGCATTGCTCACCGACCTGAAGAAGCAGGTCACCGCGGTGGAGGCCGACCTGAACCAGCAGCTGCGCGCCCTGCCCGAGGTCAAAGCCCGCCTCCACGACGAGTGGGCCCACGCCCGAAAACTCAACCGCACCGCAGCCACCGAAACCTCCTGGCTCGATGAACGCATCACCCAGGTCGCCGTCGCCTGGGTCCTCGGCACCGTCTTCGTCCGCTTCTGCGAAGACAACCGCCTCATCCCCGAGCCCTACCTCACCGGCCCCACCGACGACCGCCGCGAACTCGCCCAGGCCCGCTACGACGCCTACGTCGAATCCGACCCCGACCCCACGTACCGCGGCTGGCTCGAAACCGCCTTCGCCGAACTCGGCGCGGGCCAAGCGGGCAAACTCCTGTTCGACCCCGCCCACAACGCCCTCTACCAAATCCCCGTCTCCCACGACGGCGCCCGCGACCTCATAGAATTCTGGCGCACCCGAGACGAGCACGGCACCCTCGTCCACAACTTCACCGACCCCCTCGACGAAGACGGCATCAACGGCTGGGACACCCGCTTCCTCGGCGACCTCTACCAAGACCTCTCCGAAGACATCCGCAAGAACTACGCCCTCCTCCAAACCCCCGAATTCGTCGAAGAATTCATCCTCGACCGCACCCTCGGACCCGCCATCCGCGAGTTCGGCTACGCCGATATCAAACTCATCGACCCCACCTGCGGATCAGGGCATTTCGTCCTCGGCGCATTCAAGCGCCTCAATGAACGTTGGACAACGGACCAGCCAACCAAGGAACGCCACGAACGAGTTCAAGCCGCACTCAACTCCGTCCACGGAGTAGACCTCAACCCCTTCGCCATCGCCATCGCCCGGTTTCGTTTGCTAGTTTCTGCGATGGCCGCAGCCAACGTTCGAACACTTGCAGATGCCGCACGGTACGACTGGCCGATCAAGCTTGCCGTAGGTGACTCGCTGATCAAGGCTCGACAGTTGGAGCTAAGCCTCGATGGCGAAGTTGGCGACCCACTGGCCGAGTTTTCTTATGCCACTGAAGATGTGCAGGACTACCCAGGGATCCTGCAGCCAGGCACCTACCACGTTGTGGTTGGCAATCCGCCATATATCACCGTCAAAGACAAGAATCTCAACGAAATCTACCGAGGCCTCTATAAGGCGTGCTCTGGCACATACGCCCTATCGGTGCCTTTCGCGCAACGCTTCTTCGAGCTCTCCAAGATGGGCACAACGGACGGCCATGGATTCGGTCGAGTTGGGCAGATCACTGCAAATTCTTTTATGAAGCGAGAGTTCGGAACAAAGCTCATCGAAGAGTACTTCGCCCACTCCGTCGAGCTTACCGAGGTTATCGATACATCCGGCGCATACATTCCCGGCCACGGGACACCGACGGTAATTCTTGTCGGCACTCGCAAATCCGGTCGAATCCGTCAACCATTGATACTAACTGTGCGTAGCGTGCAGGGCGAGCCAAAAGCACCCGAAATCCCGGACCAAGGGCTCGTCTGGCGAGCTATCGTAAATCAAGTCACGCAAACCGAACCCAGTGTAAGCCAGTGGGTTTCCGTCGACCACCTCGATCGAGGGCGTTTTGCGAAACAGCCATGGATCTTGGCAGATGGCGGCCAGGAAATGGTCGCCCAGCTAAATTCGGCGGCGTTGACCAAACTTGGTTCCATGATCGACGTAATCGGAAGAACAACCCATACTGGACTAGACGATGCTTACTATCTAGCCTTTGGCGCCGCCGAATCACGCCGAATGGCATCTTCTTGTGTCCCGGTAGTATTGGGCGATACAGTCCGAGACTTCGCTATCAAACCATCTACTGCGACTTACTTCCCCTACGACGAACTCGGAAACCCGCGTCCCATATCGGCACACGAAGAGCGATTCCTGTGGCCGAATCGGACTGTCCTTCGCCGCCGCATCGACTTCGGACAAACTCCTGAACAACGGGGCCTACGATGGTTCGACCACAGCATGTTCTTTGCCAAGCGGTACCGCTCGCCACTATCGATCCCTTTTGCGTTTGTAGCAACGCACAACCATTTCGTCCTGGACCGGGGCGGGAAGGTGTTCAACCGTTCCGCGCCGGTGATCAAGTTGCCGGAGGGGGCGAGCGAGGAGGAGCATCTGCGGCTGCTCGGGCTGCTCAACAGCTCCACCGCCTGCTTCTGGCTCAAGATGGTAAGCCACAGCAAGGGCAACGGCGGCATTGGCGGCGGGATCTCAGACGAGTTTTGGGAACATCGATTCGAGTTCACCGGCACTAAGCTGGAGGAATTCCCACTTCCAAGCAGATTTCCCACAGGGCTCGCGACTGAACTCGACCGACTTGCCGCGGAACTCGACAAAACTAGCCCAAATTCAATTTGCAGCAACTTCACGCCCACAGCCGGCATTCTGCGTGACGGCAAAGCGCTTTGGCAGTCACTTCGCGCTCGGATGATCAGCCTCCAGGAGGAGTTGGATTGGCAGGTTTATTCCATCTATGGCCTTCAGAGTTCAGAACTCGCCGCTAGTGACACAGAAGTGCCTGACCTTAGCCTGGGTGAGCGCGCATTCGAGATCGCCCTCGCGCGCCGACTCGAACGGGGAGAAGCATCTGACGAATGGTTTGTCCGTCACGGCGGTACACCGACCACTGAGATCCCTAGCTCTTGGCCTGAATCGTACCGAGAAGTAGTCCAGAAACGGCTCGATACAATCGATTCGAACCGGGCGGTCGGCATGATCGAGCGCCCGGAGTACAAGCGCCGTTGGCGCTCCGATGGATGGGACGCTCTCCAGGAGGCCGCTCTCCGCTCCTGGCTTCTGGACCGAATGGAATCGCGCGACCTGTGGTTCGACGACAACGACCAACCGCAGATCCTCACCCTCCCCAGGCTCACTGACCGTCTCTCCGCAGATGAGGACTTCGTCTCGGTCGCAGCGCTGTACGCGCCCCGCACCGACCTTGCGAAGGTCGTCGCGGACCTGATCACCGATCAACACGTCCCATTCATCTCAGCCCTGCGCTACAAGCCATCCGGCTTGAAGAAGCGCAAGGACTGGGAACACGTCTGGGACATGCAGCGCAAGGAAGATGCCATGCCCGATGGGGCGGCGAAGAACGACTTCCGTAAGACCATCCCGGTCCCACCCAAATACACCTCCGCCGACTTCCTGCGGACCTCCTTCTGGCAGGCCCGCGGCAAACTCGACGTCCCCAAGGAACGCTTCATCTCCTACGGCTCCACCAACGTCGCAACCCCGGAGCTCTACGGCTGGGCAGGCTGGGACCACCGTGAACAGGCAATGGCGATCGCGATCTATCTCGCCGACAACGCCCTCTCCACCGAAGAGATCACCCCATTCCTGGCAGGCCTGCTCGAACTGCAACCCTGGCTGGACCAATGGCACAGCGACGTCGACCCGAACTTCGGTATCGCCCCGTCGACCTTCCTCGCCGGCGACCGCCGCGACCGCCAAGCCGAACACGGCCTCACCGACGACGATCTGCGTAACTGGCGTCCCCAACCCGCCACCCGCGGACGCCGCACAACAGCCAAACGCACCACGAACAAGACTGCAGCCCAGGGGGATAACTGATGGACGAGCGCCCACTTCTGCGCGATCTCATCGACATCAAGGAGCACATCGCCGGGTCGGATTATGTGCTCGCGCTCGCCGATGCGGTCACCGAGGAAGGTTCGACCAAAGCTGTCGAGGACTATGTGCTCACCGAGCGCCTGCTCGAGAACTTCGACCAAGCGCTCGGGCTGATCAAGTCGGCTCTCGACGGGAACACCTCCAAGCCCGCGTTTCTGCACGGTTCGTTCGGTGCCGGTAAATCGCACTTCATGGCGGTGCTCTACGCCTTGCTCTCCGGTAACCCGGTTGCCCGGTCCCGAGGCGAGTTCGATCCGCTACTCACCAAGCACGAGTGGCTGCTGTCGGACGGCAAGAAGTTCCTGATGGTGCCGTACCACATGATCGATGCGAAGGCGATGGAGCAGCGGGTGCTCGGCGGCTACGTCGACTTCGTTCGCAAGCGCCATCCCGAGGCGACTATTCCGCCGGTGTACCGCACCGATGCTTTGTTCACGAATCTGCGTGCATTGCGAAACACCTTGGGCGAGGAGAAGTTCCTCGCGGCGCTGAATACCGACCAGGCCGACGACGGCGACGACGAATGGGGTGATTCGTCAGCCTTTTGGACCACAGAGAAACTCGACACCGCCCTGGCCGCCTCGGAGGCCCACGACGGCAACAGCCTCAACCTGGTGAACCCGACCACCCCGTCGGAGTTGCGCGCCAAGCTCGTGAACGACGCGGGCACCACCCTGTTGCCCGGGTTCACCCAGTCCGCCGCCGAGGACGAGACCGGTTTCATCTCTCTCGACGCCGGCCTCAGCGTCATGGCCTCGCATGCCAAGTCGCTCGGCTACGACGGCATCATCCTCTTTCTCGACGAGCTGATTCTCTGGCTCGCAAGCTTGATCCATGACGAGAAGCGGGTAGCGCGCGAAGCCAGCAAGATCACCAACTTCCGTGAGGGCGGTGATGCCCGACGGGCGATTCCGATCGTCTCGTTCATCGCCCGCCAGCGCGACCTGCGCGAACTCGTCGGCGAGGAACTGGCAGGCGCCGCGGAGTCGGCGATCCAGGACGCGCTCAACCACGCGTCAGGCCGGTTCGACCTGATCAGCCTCGAAGACCGCAACCTGCCCCAGATCGCGCACGCCCGTCTGCTCAAACCACGCGACGACGCCGCGAAGGCACAATTCGACGCCGCCTTCGAGAAGACCAGGAAGCTCAGTCCGAAGGTGTGGGACACCTTGCTCGGCTCCGACGAGTCGACCACCGGCGCCGACGAGGCATCGTTTCGTCTGAGCTATCCGTTCTCCCCCGCGTTCCTCGACACGCTCGTGCACATCTCGGCCGCCCTGCAGCGTTCTCGTACCGGCCTGAAGCTGATGGGTCAGCTGCTCGCCGACCACCGCAACGAACTGCGACTCGGCGACCTGGTTCCGCTGGGCGACCTCTACGCGCAGCTGACTCGCGGTGGTGACCGCCCGTTCGTCGCCGACAAGAAGGTGCTCTTCGACGCCGCCGACAAGCTGTACCGGACGCGCCTGCGACCTTACTTGCTCAATACCTGCGAAGTCACCGAAGACGACATCGAGGCCTACATCAACCGGCGCGACACCATCACCGACGCCAAGCTGCTCGGCAACTGCAAGAAGTTCGTCGGCCAGAATCGTCTCGCCTGCACGGTGCTGCTCGCCGCGCTCGCACCCAGCGTTCCGGCCTTGAAGGACTTGACGATCCGCCGTCTCGGCGCACTCAATTACGGCTCGATCACCACCATGATTCCTGGTCGCGAAGAAGGCGTGATCAAGGACATGGTCGACGAATGGGCCGCTCGGTTCCCCGAGATCAAGCCCACCGGCACCGATGTCAATCCCGGTGTGCGCCTGGAACTCTCGGGTGTCGACGTGGAATCGGTGATCGCCAACGCACAGGTCAACGACAACCCGGCCAACCGGCTCGCCCTGGCCCGCGACCTGCTCGCCGAGGAGTTCGGCCTCGACCGCGCCAATGGCCGGTTCGATGCCGACGAGCTGCGGTTCGTCTGGCGTGGATCCAACCGTGTCGCCGAGGTGGTGTTCGGCAACGTCAGCGACGACGATGCCATGCCCAACCACGACCTGCAGCCGTCCATCTCCGACCGCTGGCGCATTGTCATCGATCTGCCCTACGACGAAGGTGCCCACACCCCGATCGAGGACGCCGACCGGATCCGCAGGCTCAAAGAGGAGCAGGGCGACAACCATCCCAATACCGTCGCGTGGCTGCCCACACACCTGACCAAGCCGCGTTGGGAAGACTTCCGGCGGCTGCTGGTCATCACGAAGGCCCTCGCGGACCCGCACCGGTTCGACACCCAGTATGCCCAGCACCTCAACCCGGACAACCGGGCCAGCGCCAAGCAACTGCTCGAATCACAGCGCGAGGTGCTGCGCCAGCGCGTACTCGCGACGTTCAAACAGGCCTACGGTCTTGCCGAGCGCAAGGACGACGACGTCACCAAAGATCTCGGCGAGTTGTTCCACCCCTTGCCCGACATCGACGGCCTCACCGTCCCGATCGGCCAGTCCCTGTACAACGCCATCCGCAACCTGGCGGGCAAACTCCTCGCCCATCAATACCCGGAACACCCGAACCTCGATCCCGACGGCACCGGCACCGCTGTGAAGCCGCTCGACGCGAAAGTCGTTCTCGCTCAGGTCAAGGCCGCCGCGGAAGCACGCGACGGACGATTCGAAGTACCGGCCAAAGACCGCGCGCTCATGCGCCGCATTGCCGAACCCCTCGGGCTGGGCCAGCAGAAGGAAGCTTATTTCGAGCTGTCGAAGCGGTGGGCCGACCACTTCCGTCGCGCCGCGCAGCAGCACGGCAGCACCGGCGACCTGACAGTGACCTCACTCGGCGACTGGATCGATCAGCCGCCGCGTGGTCTGGAACCCCACATCAAGAATCTCGTCATCGCCTCGTTCGCCGAGATGGACGACAGAATCTGGGTCCGCGGGGGTGTGCCGATCGACGCCCCGGAACTCACCAAGATCCAGCACGGCGACGCGCTGCGCACCCAGCCGCTGCCCAGCGAGACCGACTTCGAGGCGGCGCGCGGCCGGTTCGAGGTGATCTTCGGCGACAAAGCACCGACGCTGCTGCGCGGTGGGCCAGTCCAGCAGTTCGCTCGCCAAATCAACAGCGCCGCGATCAAATACCAGGACACCGCGGCACGCCTGGTGGAACAGCTGGAAAAGCACGCCGAATTCCTGCAGCTCGACGACAGTGAGTCCGGCGAGCGGCTCGCACTGGCCCAGCGTTCGCTCGAGCTGCTGACCACATTGGCATCCGCGGGCACAGGCGGGTCGTCCGGTGCGAAGAAGGCCGTGGAGACGCTGGCCCGTTTCGACCTGGCCGACGTCAACGCCGATCGCTATGCGACTTCGATCAAGACCGCCGAGAAGGTCACCTCCGCGCTGGCGAACACCGGGTGGCACAGCCTGGAAGACGCCAAGCTCCTCGGGCCCGACGGCGCTGCTGTGCTGGACGCCTTGCGTACGGCCGCTCGCGCCGACCAGCGCTCGGCCGACTTGGTCGAGGCCTTGCGGACGGCAAGCGCGAAGATCACGGTGATCAACCGCCGAATCCTCGAACAGCGTCGGAGAGAACAGGCCGCCGCCGAACCTGTCGTGGTCCCGACGCCGACTCCCACACCGCAGCCGAGCGCCGACGATGTCGCACTGAACACGAAATCGAGCACCCCCCCGCTCCCGGACTTCCCCACGCAGAAACCGGGCACACGCGCGGGACTGCGGGCCAACAAATACACCACGACGGCGAAGGCGGCCGCGGCCGAGTTCTCCGCGGAACTCGCCGAGCTGGCCGCGCTGGAGCCTGACGTGTCGATCGAAATCACGTGGCGGGTGCTAGACGAATGACCACTACCGAAACGACCGCACTGCGCCTCTCGCGAGCGACTGTGGCGCAGTACCTTTCGGGACACAAACGCCTCCAGTCGGAGCTCTCGACCGCCGGCGAGCCCGTCATCCTGTTGCTACGCGGCGAACCCGCGTGGGAAGGTGACGACGTTCTTGTGCTCTCCGAGCAGTGGCGCGCCCGCGTCTCGATGGCGGCTTCCCCACTCGCCGTCCACGAAACGATCCTTGCCCACGCCCGCGAGATCGCACCCGATCCACGAGTTCTCGTGGTGCTCACCGACGTCGAGGAACACGACCTCGACTCCGCCATCCTCGCCCGGGCCCACCGCGGACGCGTCTACGCGGTGGACCGGTGGGACATCGTGCGCGGATCCTTCGGCGCCACCGCGATCGACCCACGACTCAAGCGCGAGGGCTGGGCGTGCGAAGCCCTTCTCGATGCCGCCGGTGCCCAAGGCTGGCCCACAGCAATGGTCGGCCTCGACCTCTCCCGCGTGGCCGCCCTCACCGCCCTGACCAGGCGTCGGCTCCACATCCGGCCGGGGGCCGATCGCATCGACCCCGTCAGCCTCCTCGAGTGGACCCAACGACCGGGCGCGGCCGCGCAGCTCCTCGACCTGCGCGCGCCGGAACGTGAAGGGATCATCGAATTCCTCAGCGAGCCAGAACAATCCGGCGCAACCGGAACCGTGGTCGCCGCGCTGACCGCGGCCGGCCACGGTCCCGAAGCACTCGCGTACGGCCTCGTATGCGCCGCCCTGTGGCAGCACGCGGCACTGGGCAACACGGTCTACCAGGCCCGTGGTCGCGTCGAACGCTGGCTGGGCGATCCTCCGCCGGCGCAGGGCGACGTGCTCGATCGCCTGCTCGCGACGTACGGCCGTGCCTGTGAGGACTATGTTCGTGACCTCCTGGTCAAGTCGCGATCGGTTGTCGACGACGAAGCCGACGAAGCCGTGTTGACCGCGCACAAGTCCGTGAAAACCGTTCTTGCCCAGGCTGATCAGCTGGTGCGCCAATTCGGCGCGGGTGAAGCAGCTGCGCAGAGCCCTCTCCTTGCCGCCGGTCTCGCTGCACGGTTCAGTGCGGCAGGACACGCGCTCGGCAGCGGCAAGCCGGCCGAGATCGACCGAGCCGTCGACGCCCTGCGCGCACACGACCTCGCGGAGGACCATCGGGTGCGCATTACCCGAGTCCGGATGGCCCAGCGTCTGCATCGCTGGCTGCACACCGATCCCGACCCCACCGCCGATGGCAGCGTCTTGGCAGCCATGACCCGGCAGATGCAGAGCACCGCGTGGGCGGACCGTGCGCTCGACTATCTCGATGCCGGCGGTGACGACGATCCAGCGTTGCGCATCGCCTATGACAGCATCGCCACCCGAGCTCGCGCCGTCCGCCGAGAATTCGACCGCGAATTCGCGAAGACTCTCGCGGTCTGGACCGAGTCGGGCACACCGCCGGGCACCATGCTCACCGTGGAGACCTTCCTCCACCGTGTGGTTCGCCCCGTGGCCGCCGAGCACCGGGTGTTGTTGATCGTCGTCGACGGCATGAGCGCGTCGATCGCCACCGAGCTGGCCGGTGAACTGCGCACCACGTTCGCCGAACACGACCCGTTGTCCGACGGCGACCCCCGCCGCCGCTGCATGGCCGCGGCGCTGCCTAGCCTCACAGCGGTGTCGCGCACGTCGCTGTTCGCGGGCAAGCTGATGAAGGGTGACCAGAAGACCGAACAGCGACTCTTCCCCGCTCATCCTTTCTGGGGCGACAAGCGCGCCGCCGTCTTCCACAAGAACGACCTGCGCAGCAAGCCCGGTGAACGCTTCGGTTCCGACCTGAATGCCGCACTCGCCGATCCTGATTGTCATGTCGCGGTTGTTCTGAACACCATCGATGACCGCCTCGCCAAGGAGTCCAAGCTCGACGACTCCGGGTGGGAAGCTCGCGAAATCGGCGGTCTGCGCGCACTGGCCTCGGCAGCGACCGCGCAGGGCATGGTCGTGCTCATCACCAGCGATCACGGGCACGTCATCGACCGGCACAGCCAGACAGTCCCCGCCGAGGACATCCAGTCGGCGCGACACCGGCTGCCCGCCGCCGAATTCGACCGCCGCGCCGACAACGAAATCCTGCTGCACGGTCCACGGGTCGTCTGGCCGGAACCCGGCGCATCGATTGTCGCGTTGTGGGACAACGACTCTCGCTACACGGCCCAGAAAGCCGGCTACCACGGTGGCGCGGCATTGGCCGAAGTCACCATCCCGATCCTGGCCTTTCTCCCCTACGGCGCCGAGCGTCCATCCGGTTGGCGCGAACTCGGCGATCAACGCCCGACGTGGTGGCGCAACGACACCGATTCCATCGCCGAACCTCCCACGCCGACCGCGGTGAAGAAGGCGACCAAACGCGTCACCAACCGGATCACGGAGCAGGCATCCGACCAGATCACCTTCGACCTCCCGCTGCCCGCTGCACAACCACTCTCACAGCCGGAAAGGCCGGTGGACGACCTGGTCACCAGGCTCCTCGACACCGAGATATTCGCCGCACAACTCGAACAACTTGCCCGCAAACCCGCAACCTCGAAGCTCGAGAAGGCTTTGCGCGCACTCCTCGAGGGCCCCCAATCCACCACCGCCCTCGCCCAGCGCGTCGGCGACCCACCGATGCGCGCCAACAGCTTCGCCGCCATTCTCGGCCAGCTACTCAATGTGGACGGCGTACAGGTCCTGGAAATCCTCGCCGACGGCCGAACCCTGCGCCTCAACGTGGGACTACTTCGCTCTCAGTTCAACATCCTTTGAGGCTCGTCGGACGGCGCCAGCACCCTGCGTCGCCGTCCGACCCGCCGACTGGGTACGGGGGTCATTCCATAAGGAAATCCCTCGCCTCGCGTTCGGCGTCGTCGACCTCGGTCATACAGGAGTCACACAACACTGGGAACGGCCGTTTCGACCGAGTCTGTACAAGGCCCTGCCCCGGCCCGAGCCCATAACCGCACATCGCGCAGGTGGCGGGGTAGTCGTTGCGCATCATGCCCTCGCCGACTCTGGTCATAACACAACACTTCCTGCGGGGACTCGTCGTCGGTATCCGTTGTCGACAAGCTCGTGCAGCAGATTCCGCAACGCCGGATCAACGGCATAGATGACCACCCCGCGCAGACCTCTGGTGAGCAGTACGTAATAGGCGTTACGGATGAGGCGGTCGACGTCGTGATCGAAGACCGGCTTGTTCTTGGTTCCCTTGAGCGGTGTGTCTCGATTCTCCGTCGGATCTACGACCAACCTGCCCTTACCGAGAGCTATATCAGGCCCGAGAATTACTCCAGCCCAATCGAACTCGAATCCCTGCGCGGTGTAGATGCAGCCGATCTGGCCGAATCCCCGTGGATCCGTTGCCCAGAGATCCGAGGACGCCGCTGACGGTACGGCGGTTTTACCCTTCTTGTTCCACGGTCGTGCCCAATCACCGATCACGACATCATTCGGCAAAGCCCGGCCGTCCACCGGCGAATTCCAGTCCCAACAGAATCCCGCCGTCATCCGGGCTGTTTCTCCGGCATCGACGCGCGCTCTGAGAAAGTCCTCCATTTCCTGAGGCGTGGAGGCAATGCGCACTGTGAAATCGTCCCCACGCCATGGTACCGGGTACGTACCTGTGCGCAGCCCGAGCAGACTGCGCACCCATTCGAGGTAGTCCGCACTTCCACCGCATCGGAATTGGTCTTCCAGCTGAATATGACGCACGACAATGTTGTTGTGGTCGGCGTATTCCCGGATCATAGCCACCGTCCCGACCTCATCGGGGCGGACAGCCTGTTGTTCGTCGAGAAAGAAGACCGGCACTCGCGCGCATCTCACCAGCTCGTCGATCTGCGTCAGCCCTGTCTTCTTGACGCGCGGTCCGTCCGAGACGCGACGAACACGGTGCGCCTCGTCGCAGATCAGGACCGTGACTCCGCCGCTGTTGCCGTGGTTCTTGTAGATCTGCATGAAGTAGGTGAACAAGGCGTTCACCTCCGAACCACGTTTCTCCGAGCGACTGCGCAGTGTTGTTGTGAAGGCGCTCGAACCCGTCGCGTGGACCACCGTATGGGCTGTATCCCGAAGTGCATTCATTATTTCCAGGGCTATCGCACTCTTACCGCTTCCCGGGCCACCGGTGACAACTACCAACCGCTTCTGTGTACCCTCCGATGCGGAGGCCTGTTCGACCTCGTTGAGCACTGCCGTCGCGGCGAGTCGCTGATTATCCAGAAGCGCGATGGTGGAATGCCCTCGGAGTACCTCACGAGCGCTATCGAAGAATCCCTGTCGACGACGGATCTCACTATCCAGCAGTTCATCGACGACAGCCGGCGCAGGCGTGATCCGCTCGCGAAGAAAGGCGATGAGGTCCGCGTCGTCACTCCCCGTGTACAACCGCCCGTACTGGTCAGGCTGCCGATCGAACAGGCTGCGCACACTTGCCCGCGTCGCGTTGTGCAGGTAAGCGAGTCCATGGATCGCATGTGGGCGCGAATGAAGTTCGGCGACGTAATTCGCCATGAACTGGCAGTAGCCACGCACCTGGTCGATGGGATGGTTCTGGACAGACAGATTCGGCACCTGCACAAGTCGCGGACTTCCCCAACCTGGTTCCGTCCTGCTCCACTGCTTGAGCTCGACAACGAAATAGATCTGGGCACCATCGCGTGGGTCGATCCCTGCGAGTACGACGTCAGCCGCGCTGAGGTCGGTCCCTGGCATCGGATACTCGATGAGCATGTCGATGTCGCCGAGTCCAGCCTCGACGAGCAGCTTTGCGAACGCCGGCAAACTGGCATCCCACGACTTCCGCACCGACTTTCCACCACCGAGATGCTCGGCGAGGATATCCGACAACCTGGCCTCGACCCGCGAACCCTTCGGCTTGTACTTCGAGATCTCATCAGCTGTTGCACGATACGGTTGCCTCACAGCAAGAAATCTATGCGATCTTGAAACCGTTTGCCTAGCAAGACTTTTCAGTCACAACGCTGCCCTGGCACGCTGCAAGCCGTCGGATCGTGGGCAGGACAACTGCGGTTCGGCTACAACCTGTACATGCTGGGCCGGGCGTCGAACATGGCAAGATCGCACTGGTGAGCAGCGTCCCCTCCCCGGTCAGTGCAGTCCGCCGCCGCGACGTCATCGATGCCCTGCGGCGCGGTGCGGTGCCCGGCAATGGGCTCGACCTGTTGGCTACCGGACTCGGCCGGTTCGAAGCCGCACTCGACGCCGAACTCGAAACCGTCTCCTCTGGCGGTGCGGTCTTCAAGGCGGTGCGCGGTGAGTACGGGTCGGGTAAGACGTTTTTCTCGCGGTGGCTCGGCGAGCGGGCCCGAGCCAAGCGGTTCGCGGTCGCCGAGGTCCAGATCTCGGAGACCGAGACACCGTTGCACAAGCTCGAGACGGTGTATCGAAGAGTCACCGAACAGCTCGCCACCGCGAGTTTTCCGCCCAGTGCCCTGCGTCCGGTCGTCGACGCTTGGTTCTACGCCCTCGAGGAAGATGCCCTGGCGAGCGGAGCTACCGAGGAGAAGTTGGGGGAGGCGGTCGGTGACCTGATGTCCGCAAGGTTGGCCGAGGTGTCGCGGCATGCGCCGTCGTTCGCCACCGCGCTTCGCGGTTATCACCGCGCGCTGCTCGACAACGACGACGCCACGGCAGCGGCCATCATCGCCTGGCTCGGCGGTCAACCCAACGTCGCCGCCGCCGCACGACGGGCCGCCGGCGTACGGGGCGAGCTCGATCATTTCGGCGCGCTCGGGTTTCTCCAGGGACTGCTGACCGTCCTGCGTGACAGCGGCCATCGCGGTCTCCTGTTGGTCCTGGACGAGGTCGAAACACTGCAGCGAGTCCGTTCGGATGCACGAGACAAAGCACTCAATGCGCTGCGTCAGCTCATCGACGAAGTCCACTCCGGCCGCTACCCCGGCCTGTACCTCCTGATCACCGGAACGCCCGCGTTCTTCGACGGACAGCAGGGTGTGCAGCGCTTGGCGCCGCTGGCCCAACGTCTCGCCACCGACTTCACCACCGATCCCCGATTCGACAATCCACGGGCCGTGCAGCTGCGGCTCCCTGGGTTCACGATGGAGTCCCTTGTTGCCCTCGGTAGCACGATTCGCGATCTGTATGCAGGCGGGAGCACAGATCCGGACCGTATCCGGCGCGTCGCTGATGACACTTACATCGCCGATCTGGCTACCGCAGTCAGTGGCACGCTCGGCGGCAAGGTGGGAATCGCGCCGCGCGTCTACCTCAAGAAGCTGGTCGGCGACGTACTCGACCGCATCGACCAGTTCCCCGATTTCGATCCGCGTCAGCATTACACGCTGACAGTCGGGGTCACCGAACTTACCGATGCCGAGCGCAACCTCGTCCACGCCGACGAGATAGACCTCGAGCTGTGACCGAGCAGGCCTGGGACCGACTCGATCCGGTCGTGGTGCACCACATCGTCAACACCCTCGGATGGCCGGGGCTGCGACCGCTGCAAGAAGAAGCGATCGCGCCGCTCATGGACGGGGAGGATGCCATCCTCCTCGCACCGACGGCAGGCGGAAAGACCGAAGCAGCCTGTTTCCCCTTGCTCAGCACCATGACACAGCGTCAGTGGACGGGCACCTCGATTCTCTACCTGTGCCCGCTCAAAGCACTGCTGAACAACCTCGTGACCCGCGTCGACGGGTACGCGCAGTGGCTGGGCCGCACCGCGGCGCTGTGGCACGGCGATATCTCCAACTCCCGTCGCGACCGCATCCGCCGTGAACACCCGGATATTCTGCTCACCACGCCGGAATCCCTGGAAGCCATGCTGATCGGTACCAAGACCGATCACGATCAGCTCCTCGGAAACGTTCGTGCCGTGGTGATCGACGAGGTCCACGCCTTTGCAGGGGACGACCGCGGTTGGCACCTGCTCGCCGTGCTGGAACGATTGCAGCGTGTCACCAATCGGCCTATCCAGCGGGTCGGCCTGTCGGCCACGGTCGGCAATCCAGACGACCTTCTCACGTGGTTGCAGGGATCGGGCGCCGATATCCGACCCGGCCGTGTGGTCGCTCCCGGCGTGACGCTGCCCCAGCCGGAAGTCAGCTCGGCACTGCCGCCTGGGCACATCGAACTCGACTATGTGGGCTCGTTGGAGAACGCGGCCAAAGTTGTTGCGGCACTGCATCGAGGTGAAAAGCGCCTGGTTTTCTGCGATTCTCGTCGCCAAGTCGAGGAGCTCGGCGCAGCATTGCGCACCCGACAGGTGACTGTCTTCTTGTCGCACGCGTCACTGTCGGTAGACGAACGCACCCGAGCCGAACAAGCTTTCGCCGAAGCCCGCGATTGCGTGATCGTGTCCACCTCCACCCTCGAACTCGGCATCGATGTCGGCGATCTCGACCGGGTCATCCAAATCGACTCGCCGACAACCGTCGCGTCATTTCTGCAGCGCCTCGGGCGCACCGGACGCCGGGCGAACAGCATTCGAAACTGTTTGTTCCTCACCACCGACGACGATGCCCTGTTGCAAGCAGCGGGTCTGTTGCTGCTGTGGAGCCGTGGATGGGTCGAACCGGTGACCCCGCCACCAGAACCACGACATCTTGTTGCCCAACAGCTACTCGCCCTGACCCTGCAGCAGCACAGTATCGGCGATCGACGTTGGGTAGACGGATGGAATGGTCTGGCACCGTTCGATGGCAGCGCCACACCCATCCTCCGTCATCTGATTCAAGAAGGTCACCTCGAGGATGACGGTGGTTTGCTGCACATCGGACCATCTGCCGAAAAGCGCTTCGGTAAGCGTCATTTTCTCGACCTGACCGCCGCCTTCACGGCGCCTCCGCAATTCACGGTTCTCGCCGGACGCCAGGAAATCGGACACACCGACCCCACTGTCCTCACTGCCGAGACCACCGGGCCCCGAATCCTGCTCCTGGCCGGACGCAGCTGGCGGGTCAATTACATCGACTGGGCCAGGCGGCGAGCCTTCGTCGAACCCGCGGACTCCGGGGGGAAGGCGAAATGGTCCAGTACCGGTGTACGTGGATTGTCGTTCGAGCTGACACGAGCGATTCGGGATGTACTTCTCGGCACCGACCCACCGGTCGACCTCACCCGACGAGCACGCGCTCAGTTGGACGACCTCCGGGACACCAAAGGTCCGGGGGCTGTGGACCACCGAGCCACCATTGTTGAGCGCACGGACAATGTGGCGCGATGGTGGACCTGGGCCGGCTTCCGCGCGAACGCCACCCTCGCTGCCTCCCTCTCCACCGTGGTCGACCCGACCCAGCGACCCAACGACTTCAGTATCCGACTACGACCGGACCTTACTACCCATCTATGGCACGAAGCTCTTGCCGAGCAACGTGCTCGAGGTTCGGTGGTCGTCTTGCCTGAGGCTGATGAGCGCGCCGTCCGCGGCCTGAAGTTCTCCGACGTCCTGCCGGACTATCTTGCTCTTGCCACCGTTTCGGCGCGCCTCGCCGACGTCGACGGTGCCCTGCGCGTGCTCGGCGAGCCCTCCAAAATACACGCGAATTGACAGATTCGGCCGTCCCCGACGTCAATCGCTGACCCGGTGTAGCCTTCGCGCCGGAGAACGGCCCGGTCCACTTGGCCACCTGCACGGCCGTCTGGAGGTCGCAGACTGGCGACTGCAGCGATGACCGAAGCCAGTCGGAGCCGAATCTTGAACTCGCGATGCCGAGATTGCCTCGCGATCCGATACGGAGTCGGCTGATAACTGGGAAACGGCCATTGGACGTCACCGCGGTTGGCCCACCCTGCGCCCCGGACAATACCCGGCAGCCCTTCCTTCGACGGGGCACTTTAGTGACGCGACGTTATTCGACAACACCCATTTCGAACCGCACCGCTCGCGCATTAGTCGCGAGCACGAGTCAGCGTAAAGACAATGCGCCTGACAGGCAGACGATCCGCTCGGAAACTTCAAGTGAGGCATCCGGAATCGAGCACCAAACTACGCTTTTGGTACGCCACCTTTTCTCCCTATCGAGAAGGCGATTCGGTACACATCGGGCAGATCGAGGCGCCCATCCTTGCGTCGTTTCATGACCCCTAGTTCAATGAGCTCACCGATGAGAAGACTGTAATTGTCAGGGTTCTTGGGTCCTGTTCGAACTTCCGTGTCATCTCCCCCACGAGACATACGGTCGGACTCGGTACGGAGAATTCCGGACAGACCTTCCTTTTCCCACAGATCGACGACCACCGCTTCTTCGATCGGCACTTGCTGACCGCTGAGTTTGTCTACGGCAGTACCTACCCACGGCAAATCCTCACTTATCTCCAAGACCCTTGTTTTGGATGCTTGCTGCACACCGCGTCGAATGCCCTCGTGATAGATCGGGTGAATGCTTGAGGGGCGACTTTCAGTGGTATCACGCACAGCCTCGTGAAGTGCACCCATGAAGCTTCTAGGACTCACCTGTTCGCCGCCATCCATCAGGTGATTCGGAAGCCAGGTATAGGTGATACCTTTGCGATAATTGGCGCCCATATAGGGTCCAGCGATCTTTTCGAAAACCGCACGCTGCGTCTCCGCCTCGCGGACAAGCGACTCCGGAGGAAGATGCCGTCCAGGCGTTGGTTCACGCCAACGAGGGGTAGCGGCGCGAAATTTAGCCGCCTCGACGAGTCGAGAATTACCGAGACTATGATAAAATAGCCCGTATAAATTCGAGGTTGACCAACCCAGATCCGCAGCATTCGATATCAGCTTCGAGGCATCAGGGAATTGCAGGGTTGATGTTTCCAGCATATCCGGACGAATGAATACCTTAAATCGAATCGCCTTGGTCCGCAGACGGAGTTCCAGTGCAAGTTGCAGAATGCCGCGCACCCAACGGTCAGCTTGTCGACGGTCGGAGTGCAGGTGGTCGAGCGCATCGAACAAGACCAATTGCGTTTTCCCAGCTGCCTGGGTTTCCCTGTCCGCGCCGGCAATCCATCGGTCGCGCTCTCCGGGGTTGTCCTGCAGCCAGTCCAACCGCAGGCGCCAACCTCTGATCGCGATGATATCCGGATGATTCAGCGCGACCAGCAGGACCGCGTTCCACAGCTGGTACGCGTCGGCCTTTGAATCGATGAGCTGACGCAACTCGCTCGGTCCGGGGTAGCGATCTGTAAGAGCAGACCCGAATCCCGCCGAGACCTGCACTCGGTTCAATCGGTCCAGATTATACTCTGCTGCCGCGAGCTTACGCAGGTCGTCGTTCAACAGCGAGCGGCACCACACGGTCTTACCGACACCGCGGCCGCCGCGTACGACGGTCGCATCGATATCGAGAGCACGTCGGTGCCCGTCAGGCGTGAAAAGAGTTGTAATAGACGGCTCGATGGTGTCCGCGTCCTGCGCTGTCGGAAGGGCATCACTCAGTAGACGGCGATATTCGTCGACCGCCAAGTCAGCCCTCATCACAGTTCTCCTCCAATCAAGTTCGTAACTTCCGAAAGAAACGCGGAATAGGCAACTTGTACGAAGTCGAGATGGACCCATTCGGTCGACACAGCGTCTATTCCGACGAGATCCTGGGTGAACAGAATAGGAATGGGATAATGTGGTCCGGTGACATCTTCGGGGCTGGGATTGTAGCCGAGCGGGTCGGCTCCTGACACATCATCGTAGAGCGTTGAGAAGCAAGTCCACGAACGCTCTACGAACGAGCTCAGGTACTGATCCTTCGACATCCCCCGGCGGTCGGGCACCATCGATGCAACCATTTGCAATTTGTCGCGCACGGTTTCAGCCTGCCCACATTCACACCAATACTTGAACAGATCGTGATAACCATCCCAGGTCTGTGAGTTGTCTGCCCCGAAAAGCAGGGCGATATCACTGAGCTTCGAGATCGTCACCGCTGCGAGATCATGAAGCCCTGCACGGCTATC
Organism: Nocardia sp. NPDC023733; assembly: GCF_040639775.1. Lineage (NCBI taxonomy): Bacteria > Bacillati > Actinomycetota > Actinomycetes > Mycobacteriales > Nocardiaceae > Nocardia > Nocardia sp. NPDC023733. The sequence continues at coordinate 237,993 of NZ_JBFAAN010000008.1, forward strand.
CAGGAGCACGATGTCGGGGCGACGACTGCGCATTGTGACCATTTTTTCACAGGCGGAAACTGCCGCCTCCATTCGATCCGCAAATAATTCCCCGCCCGAAAATTCACCATAAACGCGATTGAGTTTATCCACGTAGGAATAGGCGCGCGGGCTCTTCCCTATTCCGCGCGCCGGTGCTACCCATATTTCGCCGTTCCCACGAGCGGTGAACCCCGATGCTGCGACGACGAGATCTAACCCATCCGCGTTGTCGACCGCCGACTCGACCAGCTGGTCGACCACACCGTAAGTCGGCATGTCCTCTGCAGTTAGTAGCATCGGGCCCGAGCCAGGAGATTCGAGATCCAAATCCACTACCAGTACGCATTTTCCCTGGTCAGCCAAATGCCGTGCGAGCATGGCGGTAGCAGTCGAGCGACCGACACCACCTTTGAATCCGTAGAGCGCAACGCGGCGCGGCGCGGTTCCCGCCCGTTGCGCGCGAACCTGTGCCCAGTCCTGCCCCACCACCGTGTTCTCGATGCGGCCGACTCGACCGGACGCAGACGACTGCCCTGGCACTACACCGAACGAAGCCCTTGACAACAGCTGCTCAGCGAGAAAAAGTCCCGATGCGAACACCATCGGCTCCTCACCGGCATACAGCCCCAATTCTTCAACCAACCGGCATGTCCATGACTCGACCGAATCGTCCGACATATCCGCAGCAGTGCGGTCGTCGACCAAGAGGGAGACTCTGCCCACGATGTCTCGCACAATGACGACATCGAGCCCCGTCGCGGCGACCTCTTCCGCGATCAGTCGTGCTCGCGGGATCACATCATCGAACCGAAGCGGTTCAGGCGTCACGTTCATGGCAATCTCCCGGCTAGGAGCGCTTCCTGATGAAGGCTCATTATTTCCGTTGATGCCTTCTTTCGCTGTGTCACCGTCGATTCGAGCAGTCCGGGGCATTCGCGGTATCTATCCGAAACATCCCAGGTGTCGAACGGTTCGGAGCGGGTAAGTAGCGCCATCAACTTCCCGCCGGAGCGACCATGAAGATGCAGGCGCAACTCGGACCAAAGGCCAGGAAGGTGCCCGAGATCGTTCTGGCCGCTGCCGATCCAGGGCTTGTTCGGCAGCTTGCCGTTCTTCTTGGGCCCCATACTGGCGCCGCCGTACCGCAGCATCAAGCTCTTCAGCGCGCACTCGACAGCAAACCCGTAGTGGTGATCCGCGTTTGGAAGCCGCGCACTGTCTTGCAGATGCACTGCATCGTCGTGATGGCGCTCCGCCGCGCGACGGAAGTGATCTTCATCTGAGGTGTGCGGCACGCCGTTGATCCTATCCCTAACATGTCTCGCACCCGCAGCTGCCGACACATAGGCAGTGCCACACTGTCCGGGGAATGAGAAACCACTGACCCCTGCGGCCGTGTCGCAGTATGTCAGACCGCAACTGCAAGTGTTGGTTGCAAAATCACCTCCCAGTCGACGTCATCTCTGGTCCGACGCAGGTACTAGGCGGGACGGTCAGTACCGAGACTGCGACCGATGAGCCGTTCACGAGTTACCGACTGCGCGGTCGATAGCGGCTGGCCTCATGGTCCGTGAGTGGCATTGATCGCCGCTAGCAGCACACAGCCGGTGGCGAAGACTCCAGCAGCGAGAAACGCCGCACCGATCAGTAACCCCCACACGCGGCGACCCGCCCAGCTCGCAGCCCCGAGTGCCCAGGAGATCCAGCTGGCTGCGGCCCACCCGACCCATGCCACCCACCATGGCAGCAGTCCCCGTTTAATCACCGCGCCCGCCTAGCAGGACGCCTGGAATCCACAGTGTCCGGGCTCGTTGAACGACATCCAGACGACCTCCGAGGTAACGAGAGTCGCGGCAGAGCGAGAGTTGCCGCCATGCGCCATGCGGGCACAAACCAATCCGAACCGGCCTCGTTGCTTGCGCTCATGCAGGTCATTCAGTCGGAGACTGGTGCACCACGCTCACTGCCTTCGCCCCCCGCAGGCAGCGGCGAAGCCTTCCGCCGGCTCGTCGGAATCCGGCGCTCCCCGCAGCAACACCGATCGAATGATTCTGCTGCACAGAAACTTCGACGACGAGTCCTGTGGGACTCAGGACGCTGCAATCTGATTGGCGTTGTCCGACTGCCAGTGGCTGGCTGCCCACGGCCACATCGCGTAGGAGCACATCGAACTGGCAGAGCTCAACCGTGCCTCGGTTCGCTACCCATGCACCTTCCTCGACGCGACGACGAGTTGGGTTGCGTGTACTGATTCGAGAACGGCACCTGGGCCCGTGTGCACTACCCAGAGGACCTTCGCGACGATGGTCTGAGCTGCGGAATGAGCCTCTTCATCGAGAGGAACCAGGTGCTCGATCAGCTGTCTGTAAATCTGGTCGAGTCCGCGGGCACGCTCGACGCGGAGAGCATTCTGTCCGATGCCGAGGCATGGTGTCTGAACCCTGATCGACTGGTCGATTTGCTGGTGTAGGAGGCTCCAGGCGACGAACCACCGGACCGGCCTGCCATTGCCTGTGCCCTCGTTCTCGCGGGGATCGCGGCCGTCCCGACAAGGCAGTGAACGACGCTAACAACCGCACATGCAGGTCAACAATCCGCGATCGATCAGCACCGACGGACAGTGTCGAACAGCATCCGTGATTCAGACGTCCCAGGTGGCTGGATACCCTGTGACGTCACTAGGCTGGGCGTCATGACAGAGCCCGTTCAGGTGAAGATCTGTGGCATCAGGTCAACAGGTGACCTGCGCCGGGCTCTACGTGCGCGGCCGGATGCCGTGGGGTTCATCTGCGGTCTTACTCATTTCAGCGAGGATGAGCTCAGTGCTGTGGAAGCGCGCGAGCTGTCCGCACTGGCCCGCGAGCTCGCAGCGTCGGTGAAACGCGTGTTGGTCACCCACCTGACGGAGGCCGACGAGATTCTGGCGCTCGCCGACAGCGTCGACGTGGATGCCATTCAGGTTCACGGCCTGGTGAGCCCGGAGAATCTCGAGAAAGTGTATGCACGCAGGGATACACGGGAGATCATTCGTGCGGTGCACGTCCTTGACGAAAGCGTGTTCTCCGACGTCGAGGACATAGTCGATCACTGCGACGTGATCCTGCTCGATTCGCGCACCTCGGAGCGACTCGGTGGGACGGGTCAGACGCATGATTGGCGAATCAGCAAGAAGATCGTCGAGTCGCAGAAGGATCGGGGCAAGCGCGTGGTCCTGGCCGGCGGGCTGACGCCGGACAATGTTCGTGCGGCGATCGATTCTGTGAAGCCTTTCGGCGTCGACGTCAATTCGGGTGTCGACGACGCCGAGGGAGACAAATCAGAGGCGGAGTGCGCTGCTTTCGTCGAAAGGGTCAGGGCGGCGTCTGTCTAGATTTGTCGTCCAGCACAACCGCGCCCAGGACGAGCAGCCCGCCGATCACCGCGCCCGTCGTGATCGGTGTATCGGTGAAAATCGCACTCACCACCGCGGCGAACACTGCCTCGTTGAGTCCGATGATGCTGGCCTTCGTCGCGTCGAGTCCGCGTAGACCGCGCCAATACAGCACAAAACCGGGGGCGAGTAGTAGCGCACCGACGAGCACGAGCGCACCGGCGGTACGTGGGTCGGGTGGGTCGGTGAATATCAGTGCGGCGCCGAGGATTCCGGCCACGACCAGCTGCCAGCCGGCCGACGCGATCGTCGGCCGCTGCGCCGACTCGCGAGCGATCAGGCTGACCAGCATCGCGACACACACCGCGCTGCCGACCGCCAAGATACAACCCAATAGTGCTCTGTCCGTGCGGATCTCACTCGAGCTACCTGGCACCGCAACGGCTACTGCGGCACCGACCAGGAGAAATTCGATCGCAACCAACGATGTCAGCCGCCGTCGACCGCGAACGATATCGGCAGCGAGCAAGAGCAGTGGCGCGATCAGGTGTAGCGCAACGACTACGGGCAGCGGACCACATTTCAGCGCGGCGACGAACAGGATCAGGTTGGCCGCTTCGAGCGCGCCGAGTCGCATATACAACCCGGGCGACTCCCGCAGGATCCGCAGCGGATCTTGACGACGAACTCCCGCGATGAGCAGCAGCGTCGCACCGCCACCTGCGGCGACCAGCGCCGAGGAGGTCAGGGCACCTTCAACAGCTGCCAACGCCGCGCTCGACGCGCCCCACACCAGCGTCGCCGCGAGCATGATCCACGGCGACGCTCGGGTGTAGGACGACCGGGCTACGGTCAAATCGCATAGGTCACGATGGGCAGCACTACAGCAGTGAACCCTCCGAAGACAGCCGCCGCAACCACGCGCGACGACGAACTGGGAAACCGGCTGGTGAGCCAGGTGAGGGTGCCGAACGCGATCACGGTTGTCCCCCAGATCACGAGCGCCCTCGCCGCCAGCTTTACCGGCCAGTCCGGATTCTCGTACCTCGCGTTCAACTCCGCACCGTGGGCCACAATGGTCAACCCCGCTGTCAGCGCCAACAGGAACACCGCGAAGCCGGCAAAGCTGTTCATGATCAGCCGCTGCCGTCCCAATTTCGCCAGCACCTGACCGTCGCTGTGGTGCGCGCCGTCGGCTCGGCAGATCAGGTCGAAAATCTTTCCAGGATTGGCTGTTTCGCCGACGGCCGCCCGGGCGTGCACCATCGCCTCGACGGCTGATGTCGTCGAGTACGCGGTGACGAAACCTTCACTCGAAGTCCTGAACCCACCACGACTCGGGAGCCGCACCGAGGTCTCCTGCAGCTCGAACAGCGAGGTGAGTGCGGCGCGAACCGCCGGATGGAAGATCAGCTTGCCGTCCGCGACGAGGAGGGCGCCCACTGCCGAGTGCAGGCCGAGATGACGCCACGTGTGCGCGATGTCGCCACGCAGAAAGTACTCGTCCCCATTGCAATTCCCACCGTCGGCCAACGCGTCGAGAATGCGTTCGATCGCCAGTTCCGACGCCCGTCGCGCCCGTTTGCCGCCGACCGACGCGAACTCCGGGCGCGCCAGTACCGTCACGATGTGCGCTGCGGTGTACAGGGGTTCGGCGCGGACGTCATCGGACAGCATCGTCAACGCCAGGAACGTCACCCCACGCAGTGTGGCCTTGGCGACCTCTTCGTTTGTCGCCGCATAAGGTGCGAGGGCGTGCATCGCGGCGGACGTCGCGGTGAGCGACACCGGACCGATCCACCCCGACATCCGATACCCGCCAGATTCCGCGTCCTGCTCCTCGATCAGCCGCCGAATGCATTCGGCCACATCAGGATCCGTGTCCGGCACGCCGAGACAATGCATCGCCCGCAACTGCCACGCGATATCAATCGGCCCGGTGAATTCGCCCGCGCCCGCGGTGGGCGGCACGATCCGCTGCCTGCGCACCAGGTGCAACACCTCGTCGGCCCGCGGCACCGGGATCCCCGCCGCGGTCAGTGCGCACACCACTTCGGCGGTGTTCTGCGGATTCGGCGGTACGTCGTGAATCCAGCCCCACCCGGCCCCACCCGCCCCATCGGAGAATTGGTAACGCTCGAACCATTCGACCGCCAGTCTCATCCGCTCATCGAGATTGGACATGTCTTCCCCTTACAGATCTGCTCCGAAGCCACTTCGCCCCAGGTCCTTTCACTTATACAGACGCAAAACAGACCGCTTCCGGATCGGACCGGCGGATTCATTACCGCAACGACTCGCGACGTACTCGGCCGGCGCGACGGTGACCTGAGCGACAGACAGTTCGGTGAGAACGAGTACTCTCACGGGCGCAATCGAGGCAGGAAGGGGCGGGCAAAGGTGACATCTGAGGTTCCGAACGGGGCATTTTCGATCATCCCCGACCATGTGCAGAGTGCTGGTCAGTACATCCAGCAGACCGCACAGTCGTTGCTTATGGGGGTTCGTGCGACCGATGCCGACGTGGACGGGCTCTTGGAAACATGGCAAGGTCCGGCATCGGATTCGTTTCGAACGGGCTGGGGCGAGGCATGTACAGGCGTAGCCGGTGTCTTGGAGGCGCTGGCTGTCATGGCGGACGCGCTCGGGGTGACCAGTGTGACGCTGTCCGAAGAGGACCGTGACTGGGCAGGATCGCTAGCCGACGGCTCCTCGCTCGATCTGTGATCGCAGCTGGGAGGTCGGAACGCCGAAGAGGAGAGGGATGCGTTACCGGGTGAATCTGATCGATCTGGACGATGCCGTGATCCAGATCAACGCTTTGAAGGTGTTCCTCGAGGAATCGCTGATCGAAATCGATGAGCGAGTCGCGACGATGCGGGCCGACTGGAGCGGCGCTGCCGCCGACGCCTACGACACCGCGCACGTCGATTGGCTCGCCTCGGCGCGTACCGCAGCGGACGGCATCGAGAAGATGCGGGCGGCTGCCCGAGGCGCCCACGATTCCTATACCGCGACCATCAACGCCAACAGGGCCCTGCTCGGCCGTGGCGGCGGCAATGCCACCGGCGACGAAAGCAACCGGACGTGACTCTCGTCGATGTCGACACCGAGACCTACTACACCGCGGGTAAGGCGCTGTGCGCGGCCGCCGAATCCTGGTGGACCGCCATCGATGGTCAATGGGCGGCGTTGGCGCAATGTGGCAGCATGTGCGGCTCCTATGAGGAAGCCAAAACCTGGGCCGCGCAGTACGACACCAAAGCCAACGAGCTGATCGACTCGGTCCGCCAGGTGGCCTCGGCCGCAGACGCATACGGCCGTGTGCTCACCGAGCTCGGCTACAACCACGAACTCGGTGACTATTTCGCCACCACGGAATTCGGTGCCGACCTGCCGGCGAAGCCGCAGATGCCACCGGAGCTGATGGCGTTCTGCCGGGTTCCGCTCCCCTCTGCCGGCGGTCCCGGCAACGGACTCTCGGATCTGATCGGGTTGGCCTCCGAGGTCGGCATCACCGTGCCCGACGGCGACACCGGCAAGCTCGGCAACGCCGCCACCCTCTGGAAAAATCTCTCGACCGCTGAGGCCGTCACCGGATTCGTCGCCGAACTTCACCGCATCGCCGGTTTGTTCGCCGAGATCACAGCCGAGGAATACGACTCCATCGACGAGGACATCCGGGCGATCAAGGCGGCCGCCGATGACGTTGTCCGCGGATTCGCCGAAATCGGTGCCAGTGCCGAGACGCATCGCAGCGCGTTGGTCACGATGCGCGAGGCCATCGAGGGATTCCTCCAGGACATGGCGAAAGATATCGCCCTGGAGATGGCGATCACCGCGACTATCACGATCGCGGCATCGCTGGTGACCTTCGGCGCCGCCGCCGTCGGTGGTGCTGCCATCGCGGCGGGCCGTGTTGCCCATATCGTGGCAAGGTACGGCCCGAAGATCCGGCCGCTGATCACTGTGTTCAGGAGCAACGGCCTGGCGCGCGGCTTCACCAGCGTGCCGGACTTCGCGAACCACAAGAAGGAGATGCAACGCCTCCTCGACATGCGCGCCAAGAACCCATCGACACGAAGACACGGGCTTGCCCCGAATGTCCTCGACCCGAAGGATCGCGAAATCCTGGCGCGGGGGCCGTCCGATCAGTACGGCAACGATCTCGGTGGTTTGCTGCGCCGCGGTGAGACCCCGACACCCGAGCAACAACGTCAGATCGACGGACTGAACGAAGCATTGGAAAAGCTGCCCAAACACGAGGGTCCCGTGGTGCGACATGTCAACATGACCCCGGAGCAGCTGGCCGAGTTCGAACCCAACAAGCCGTGGGGAGACCCCGGATTCATGTCCACGTCGAACAAGCCCGATGGTGTCTCCGACGTCTTCGCGGGAAACCGGAATGTGGAAATGCAGATCGTGTCCAAGAACGGACGCACCTACTCCGACCCCGACAACGGCGCGCCGTTCGGCACGGACGACGAAGTACTGTTTCCTTCGAACAGTCAATTCATGGTGCACAACAAGTTCGTCGACCCTGCTACGGGCCGGGTCGTGATCCAAATGGTCGAGAGGTAACCGCAGTCATGACGACTCCCCACGACGAAGAGTACGAGCGGGCAGTTCGGCAACTGGCCGCGTTCGAAGACATGCGCTCCGAAGTGCGCCGCCGCTCACTGGATCCCACGGCTCCGCGCAATGTCACCCACATCAAGGACGACGGCAGGTCCGGCACCGCTCAGGAGAATTGGACAGTCTCGCCCGACGGACACGAATGGCGCGACGAGAACGGTGCACTGGTCTACCTCCGCGACAGCGAAGGTTTCTGGCTCACCCCGGATGGTCGCCGTGTGTTCGATCCCATCGGCAACCCGATCAACTCCTGACACGATGATTCCGTGATGAGATGGAGATGGCGGTCGAATACCGCCGCTGACCGTGTGGCACTGATGCTCGATTCGCTCGACGGGCTATCGGTCGGCGATGCGCTGGGGGCGCAGTTCTTCATCATGGGGAGGTCGCTCTCTGAACTTCGGTCGGGCAGGCCGCCAAGAGGGCCGTGGGATTGGACAGATGACACCGAGATGGCTTGCGGTCTGGTCGCCGAACTACGCCGCCACGAGCACATCGATCAGGATCGCCTGGCCATCGAGTTCGCGCGCCGATTCTCTCCGGAACGCGACTACGGGCATGCGACAGTCACCACGCTTCGTCGTATCCGCAATGGTGCGCGCTGGCGAGAAACGGCCACAGCTACGTTCGAGGGTCAGGGTTCCTGCGGCAACGGCGCGGCTATGCGGGTCCCCCCGCTGGGCGCCTACTACTGGGACGATCCGCAACGGGCTGTCACCGAAGCGGCCCGGTCGGCACAGGTAACTCACATGCACCCCGACGGAGTGCTCGGCGCGGTCGCCGTGGCCGTCGCGGCGGGGCAGGCCGCTCATGCCCGCCGCACCGGAACTCGGCCCACTGCAACAGAATTCCTCGCCGCCGTCCTGGAGCGTCTCGAACCAGGCGAGACGACACGAGGCGTCTACCGCGCTCGTGCCCTGCTCGGCGCGACCGTCACAGAAGCCGCACATGAACTGGGCAACGGATCCCGGGTGAAGGCGCAGGACACGGTGCCCTTCACATTGTGGTCAGCCGCAACATATTTGGACGACTACCCGGCAGCTGTCGCCGCTTGCATCGAAGCTGACGGCGATATCGACACGACCTGCGCCATTACCGGAGGCATCGTTGCCGCGTATACCGGAACCGGTACCGCGAACGGAGTACCCTCGGCGTGGCTCGCTGCCCGCGAACCGTTGCCTTCCTGGCTCACCTCGATCAACTCGGCGCGCCGCCGCATGTGAACTGAGACAGGGTCAGGCAGGCTGGGCGAGAGTTGAAACGGACAGATCGTGTCACCGGTTGGCGAGCCGGCCTATCAACACGGCGGGGTCGATGGTTGAGGGTAGGTCGCTGACCTGGGCGTCGCCTACTTCGATCACTCGCCACACCCCGTCGATGCGACGGGCGACGTCGGTGGTGATGAAGCGGCGGCCGAAGCGGGAGACGGTCGGCGCTATTGCGGTCAGGTCCGGTTCGACGTGGATTGCCGGGTTGTCGGGGTGCGGGCCGATGAGAATGGGTTCTCCGTCGAGCCACCAGACTCGGGCCTCCGATGCGGGGCTGCCCGCCGTGTCTGAGAAGTCTTCGAACTCGCGCACCACGAGTCCACCTGCCAAGAACTCTCCCTGCAGTTCGACGAATTTTTCGACGACCCGTCGCAGGTTCTCGGAATCCCGGAGGTCGGGAATGAAGCAGGCGGTGTCCCACTCGTGCTTGCGTGACTTCACGTAGTCCTTGACGATCCCCGCACCGTCCCTGAGCGGCGCGACCAACTGTGCGAGTGCCGATTCATCGGGGATCTCGCCGGGTCCTGTCGCCGACCAGACAGATCGCGGCGTCAGCTCCTCGAACGAGGGATACCAACCCGGCAGTTCGTGGGTTGAGGCGTACTGGTCCGGTGAGACGGCCAGGCTGCAGCCGCGGGATGAAAACGCTTGGGCCAGTTCGCGATATCGCTGCGTGGGAATCATCCAGCCGCGATACCACAGCTCTCCGCTGTCCCGAGCCACACGGCGGACGGCAGCATCGACATCACCGGTCAGGAGCGCGTCGTGGTCCAGCAGCGTGACAGGTGCACCCGCAGCTCGTGCGCTCTCGGCCTGCTCGGCGAAGTGGTCGTCGACCTTTCGCGGGTTCAGCGGGTCACAGCAGAACAGCAGGGTGGCGGTCACCCTCGCACAATAGTCGGCGAGGTAATCGCGCGGTCAGGCATTTCAGGCGGGCTGAGCCTCTGCACCTTCCAGCGCTGGACGAGCGCTGAAGGGGCATTGCCAGTCGACGGGTTTGGGGCGGCCGGAGTAGCGGCGGGCTTCGGAGAGGGTTTCGTACTCCATGAGGTTCGGGTTGATGTCGCCCTGGAGCATGATGTCTTGTTTGCGGATCTTGTCGGCCAGGCGGTCCCACATGCCGTCGGCTTTGATGCGGGCGAACTGGTCGTGGGAGTTGAAGGCCAGCATGGGGAAGGGTGGGCGGCGGCCGAGGCGGCGGTGAGTTTCGTGGAGGCCGATGACGAAGAATTTGTGGCCGGCGACGCTGTATTTGAATTCTTCGGATTGGGGGTCGGAAGAGCAACCGTCCGCCCAGGCGAAGCGTTGCGCGTCGGCCTCGTGGAGGAGTTGCAGGTGCTGCCACAGGAGTTCTTCGAAGCGGAGTTCGTCGACGCCGCGGGGCTGTTCGAAGGTGGCGATGAAGCTGGTGAACTTTCGTGAGCTCCAGTCTGCGGCGCCGACGAATTCGGCCAGGTCGGCGGCCATCAGGCGGGCGGATTCTTCGCCGCCGAGCACGTCGTAGTGGCAATGGGTGATTCCGCCCTGGCGCCAGGCGGAGCGACCCGCCAGACAGGCGAACCGGTCTCCGAGAAGGAAGTTCCCCACTTCGGCTCGCGCATCCGTCGTCAACCCCGGCGTTCCTTTCCGACCACATCTCTACCGGGCCGGAGTGCGAGCCATTCGGCGAATGCAGCCACCTGGCCCATATTGCGAGCTGATCCTGTCAGCCGACCAGCCAGTGCGCTAATCGATCGAATCGACACCGACAATCATTCGCCCCGCTTGAGGGCACAATCGGACGGGCGAGCGTGTCGCGGATCACCTCCGGCGGCGCGGGTCGGCACACTCGCAGAGCAATTCGGACCGCTCGGCGCGATCCCTTCGGCTTGTCGGTGTCGAAGAGTAACGTCGAGATTCGTCAGCGTTGCGGTGACCACCTGGAGGTCTGCGATGGACGTGTTGCTCGGGATAGGGACTCGTAAGGGGCTGTTTCTGGCACGGAGCCGGGACGGGCGCAAGACCTGGGAGGTATCGCCGCCGCAGTTTCCGGTTGCCGATGTGAAGGCGTTGGCGATCGACACACGATCGGAGACGCCGCGCGTGCTGGCGGGGGTGTTGAACAGTCACTTCGGTCCGACGATGGTGGTCAGCGATGATCTCGGGCAGACGTGGAGTGAGCCGGACGACGCGCCGCTGGCGTTTCCGGACGACACAGATGCTGCGCTGCAAGGGGTTTGGCAGATCAAGCCGGCGACCGAGGCGGAGCCGGATGTGGTGTATGCGGGAGTTGAGCCGTCGGCGCTGTTCCGTTCCGAGGACGGCGGGCGCAGTTTCGAGTTGGTGCGGGGATTATGGGACCACCCGCATCGGACGCAGTGGCAGCCAGGAGGTGGCGGGCTCGCACTGCACACGATCCTTCCGCATCCGGCCGATACCAGGCGGATGGCTGTCGCGATGTCGACCGGTGGGGTGTATCAGACCACCGACGGTGGGGAATCGTGGCGACCCACGAACAAGGGGGTCACAGCGGACTTCATGCCGGGTGAGTTACCGGAATGGGGGCAGTGCGTGCACAAGGTGGCGCTCGATGCCGCGGATCCCGACACGATGTATCTGCAGAACCATGGTGGGGTGTTCCGTAGTACCGATTCCGGGGAGCGCTGGCAGTCGATCGATGGTGGGCTGCCGCCGTCGAATTTCGGATTCCCGATCGTCGCGCATCCTCGGCGACCCGGCGTGATCTACACATTCCCGCTGGTCGCGGACATGGATCGCTTTCGATTTCCGCCCGACGCGAAGTGCGCCGTGTACCGCAGCGAGGACGGTGGGCAGACCTGGTCGGCGCTCAGCGATGGGCTGCCGGAGGTGCCGTTCTGGGCGGCGGTGATGCGTGATGCCATGTGCGCCGACGATGCCGAGCCGACCGGCATCTATTTCGGCACCCGCAACGGCGAGGTGTACTGCAGTGCGGACGAAGGCGACCACTGGCAGCTGGTGGCCGACAAGCTCCCGGACGTGCTCTGTGTGCGCGCCGCGGTGATCGGATAAGGGCAGTGGCGCGCGTCTGTCTGCCGTCGGTGCTTCGCGCATACGTCGACGGCGCAAGGGAACTCGACATCGACGGGGCTGATCTGGGCCAGGTGCTCGATGCGCTGCGTGAGCAGTATCCGGGGCTGGAACGACGCCTGCGGGATGAACGTGGAGTACTGCGCCGGTATGTGAACTTCTATGTCGACGGTGACGAATGCCGGACTCTCGACGGTCAGGAAACTGCGGTCGAGAAAGAGACCGAGGTGATGATTATTCCGGCCGTTGCCGGCGGCCGAATTTGATCCAGAAACGACGAAAGCCCCCTGACCGTAGTCAGAGGGCTTTCGTGAATGATTGTCCGGCGGTGTCCTACTCTCCCACACCCTGTCGAGTGCAGTACCATCGGCGCAGGTGGCCTTAGCTTCCGGGTTCGGAATGGGACCG
>NZ_JBFAAN010000009.1:0-219953 GCF_040639775.1 Nocardia sp. NPDC023733
ACTGCACTCGACAGGGTGTGGGAGAGTAGGACACCGCCGGACAATCATTCACGAAAGCCCTCTGACTACGGTCAGGGGGCTTTCGTCGTTTCTGGCCCAGGAACCACCCTCTGAGCTGGGCGTCTACCGCGCTCGTTGCTTGATTGTTATCGCAGACAACAAATCCTTTGCTCAATCCGCTGTGCAATCGGGCGGCCTCGAATAAGTTGTCGAGCACAACATTCGCTCCAGCTCGTCCGCCCAGCGGGCGGTGGTTCCACGAAAGGCCCACCCTCATGCGTCAGGGGATCTTCGGCATCGCGGCCGTCTCGATCGCACTTTTCACCTCGGTCACCGCCTGCGGTGGTGACGACAGCAGCTCCAGCTCCGGCAGCGGCGCCAAGATCGGCGTGATTCTGCCCGACAGCAAGACCTCGGCGCGGTGGGAGACGGCGGATCGCAAGTATCTGCAGCAGGCGTTCGACGAGGCCGGGATCAAGGCCGACATCCAGAACGCGCAGGGCGACAAGAACGCCTTCCAGACCATCGCCGACCAGATGATCACCAACGGCGCCTCGGTCCTGATGATCACCAACCTCGACAGCGGCACCGGCAAGGCCGTGATCCAGAAGGCCAAGGCCCAAGGTGTCACCGTCATCGACTACGACCGGCTCACGCTGGGCGGCGGTGCGCCCTATTACGTCTCGTTCGACAACGTGAAGGTCGGCGAGCTGATGGGCAATGGCCTGGCCAAGTGTCTGACCGACAAGCAGGCTGTGAAGCCGGTCGTCGCGTATCTCAACGGCGGTCCGACCGACAACAACGCCACCTTGTTCAAGAACGGCTACGACGGTGCCCTGGCGCCGAAGTTCGCCGCGGGCGAGCTGGTGAAGGGGCCGGACCAGGCCGTGCCGGAGTGGGACAACACCAAGGCGGGCACCATCTTCGAGCAGATGCTCACCGGCACGCCGAACCTCGGCGGTGTCGTGGCGGCGAACGACGGGCTGGCCAACGCGGCCATCGCGGTGCTGAAGAAGCAGAAGCTGAACGGTCAGGTGCCGGTGACCGGCCAGGACGCGACCGTGCAGGGACTGCAGAACGTGCTCGCCGGCGACCAGTGCATGACCGTCTACAAGGCGATCAAGCTCGAGGCCGCCGCGGGCGCGAAGCTTGCGATCGCGCTGGCCAAAGGGGAGAAGGGTGAGGCGAACAGCACCGTCGATGATCCCGAGTCCAAGACGAAGGTGCCCGCGGTGCTGCTGGAGCCGAAGGCGATCTTCAAGAACAATGTCAATGATGTGGTCGCCGACGGATTCGTCGACAAGACCGAGCTTTGCGCGGGTGAGTTCGCCAAGCTCTGTGCCGACAACGGCGTGCGCTGATGGATACCCCGGTCATCGAATTACGGGGTATCGACAAGAGTTTCGGCCCCGTCCATGTCTTGCACACGGTTGATTTCTCGGTCTATCCAGGCGAAGTGACCGCGCTGGTCGGCGACAACGGCGCCGGCAAATCGACCCTGGTCAAATGCATCGGCGGCACCCATCCGATCGATGCGGGCGAGATCCTGTTCGAGGGCGAACCGGTGCAGATCGGCAACCCGCGCGACGCCGCCGAACTCGGCATCGAGATCGTGTATCAGGACCTTGCGCTCTGCGACAACCTCGACATCGTGCAGAACATGTTTCTCGGCCGCGAACGCAAGCACGGCATCGTGCTCGACGAATACGGCATGGAGGAACTGGCCGGGCGAACCCTGGCCGGGCTGTCGGTGCGGACCGTCAAGTCGGTGCGGCAGAAGGTGGCGAGCCTGTCGGGTGGTCAGCGTCAGACGGTCGCCATCGCCAAAGCGGTGCTGTGGAACAGCAAGGTGGTGATCCTGGACGAACCGACCGCCGCACTCGGCGTCGCCCAGACCCAGCAGGTACTGGAACTGGTGCGCCGCCTGGCGGACAAAGGTCTTGCGGTGGTGCTGATCTCGCACAACATGAACGACGTGTTCGCGGTCTCCGACCGGATCGCGGCGTTGTATCTGGGTCGGATGGCCGCGCAGGTCCGGACGACCGATGTCACTCATTCACAGGTGGTCGAGCTGATCACCTCCGGTCGTAGCGGCAGTCTCGGGGTGAAGGCATGAGCACGACGGTGACGGAGAAGAGCGCGGCCGCGACGGCTCCGGCCAGCGAACTGGTGAGCTCTTACGTCGGGCGGCTGCGCAGTGGGAACATGGGCGCGTTGCCGTCGGTGATCGCGCTCGTGGTGCTGTCGGTGGTTTTCTGGATCGCGCGGCCGGTGTTCATGACGCAGGGCAATATCGCGAATCTGTTCACCCAGGGCGCGGCGATCGCGGTGATCGCCATGGGGTTGATCTTCGTGCTGTTGCTCGGCGAGATCGACCTGTCGGCCGGGTTCACCAGTGGTGTGTGCGCGGCGGTGCTCGCGGTGCTGCTCACCGACAAGGGCTGGCCGTGGTATTCGGCGGTGCTCGTCGCGCTGCTCACCGGTGTGGTGATCGGGCTGGCTATCGGGGCGATCGTGGTGAAGATCGGGGTGCCCTCGTTCGTGGTGACCCTCGCGGCGTTCCTGGCGCTGCAGGGTGTGGCGCTCAAGATCATGGACAACGGGCGCAATATCTCCATCCACGACGAGACGATCCTCGCCATCGCGAACAAGAACGTGCCGCCGCTGCTCGGCTGGGCGATGTACGCGGTGCTGCTTGCCGGGTTCGGGTTCGTGCAGTACCGGAAGCTGCGGGCGCGTACTCAGCTCGGGCTCACCGGCGAGAGTGCGGCGGTGGTGACGCTGCGGATCGCGGCGGTGGCGGTGGTCGCCGGTGTCGCGGTGGCGATCCTCAATGACGAACGCAGCCGCAATCCCGAGGTCAACTCGTTGCAGGGCATGCCGATCGTGGTACCGATCATCGTGGCGTTGCTGCTGCTGTGGACCTTCGTGCTCAACCGCACCTCGTTCGGGCGGCACATCTACGCGGTGGGCGGCAACGTGGAAGCGGCTCGGCGCGCGGGCATTCCGGTCGACCGGATCAAGATCAGTGCCTTCGTGCTCTGCTCGACGATGGCCGCGGTCGGCGGTTTGATCGCCGCGTCGAGAGCCAACTCGGTCGATCCCAACACCGGTGGATCCGATGTGCTGCTGACGGCGGTCGGTGCGGCGGTGATCGGTGGCACCAGCCTGTTCGGTGGTCGCGGCCGCATGCTCGACGCGGTGCTCGGTGCCGCCGTGGTGGCGGTCATCAACAACGGGATGGGCCTGATGGGCTACAGCGCGGGCACGAAATTCGTTGTGACAGGATTTGTTCTGCTGCTCGCGGCGGGGGTGGACGCGCTGTCGCGCAAGCGTTCGCTGCCAGGAAGTTGACCGACGACGGGGAAGGGAGGGCCGGATGAAAGCAGCACCCTCCCCGGACGAGATCCGCCGCCGGAATCTCGCGGTGCTGCTGCGCCACGTCCACGTGAGCGGGCCGTTGTCGCGGGCGGAGCTCGCCGAGCGAATGGGCTTGAACCGCAGCACGATCCTCGCCCTGACCACCGACCTCGCCGCCGCGGGGTTGGTGCGGGAGGAGTTGCCGGGACAGACAGGGAAAGCGGGGCGCCCGTCGCTGGTGGTACGCCCCGAATCCGACCGGGTCTATGTCCTCGCACTGGATGTGGGTGCCGATCGGCTCGCGGTGGCGCGGGTCGGTTTGGGTGGCGCGATTCTCGATCGGTGTGAAATACCTCGTGACACAGGCACGTTCGATCCGGATGAGGTGATCGCCGAACTGGCGAGGATGACGGAATCGATGATGGACGCGGCGCATAAGGGTGCGGTGTGCGTCGGTGTGGGGCTCGCGTTCTGCGGGATGGTGCGCGAGCGCGACGGGGTGGTGCGGTACGGGCCCAATATCGGGTGGGTCGATGTGCCGGTCGGGGCGTTGCTGTCCGAAAGGCTCGGTGTGCCTGTGGCAGTGGGCAACAACGCCAACCTCGGCGCGATCGCCGAACGTGAACGCGGTGTGGGGACGGGAGTGCGCGACCTGATCTACCTGCACGGTGAGGTCGGGATCGGCGGCGGTGTCATCATGGGTGGAGAACTGCTCGGTGGCGAAGGCGGGTACGGCGGCGAGGTCGGGCACATGATCGTGAATCCCGGCGGCCGGGCTTGCCGATGCGGCTCGCGGGGCTGTCTGGAAGCCGAGGCCGGTGAGCTCGCCCTGATCGCGGCGGCCGGTCGCAGCGATCTGACCGGCCGGGCGGCGGTCGCGGCGATCGTCGACGCGGCGGCGCGCGGTGACGCCGATGCCCGCGACGCATTGCACCAGGTGGGGGACTGGCTCGGGTACGGGGTGGCCAACCTCGTCAACGTGTTCAACCCGACCATGGTGGTGTTCGGTGGGGTCCTGCGCGAGATCTACCTGGCCGCCGCAGCGCAGGTGCGCAGCCGGTTGGCGGTCGACGGGCTGCTGGCGGTCCGCGAGCGGGTCCGGTTGCGCACCTCCGCGCTCGCCGACGACGCCCCGCTCGTCGGCGCCGCCGAACTGGCCTTCGCCGAGCTGCTCACCGATCCGTTGCAGACCCTGGCCCGCGCGCAAACGCCTGACCTGCGTGCGAGCACCGAGTAGATTTGCCGATATGCCAAGTGACCTGCAGCTGAAGATCATGAACGGTGTTCACCGTGCCCTGCTCACCGTCACCGGTGGGCGGATCGGCAAGACCGTGATGGGGATGCCGTCGCTCGAACTCACCACGATCGGCCGCAAGTCGGGTCAGCCGCGTTCGGTGATGCTCACGGCTCCTATTCTGGAGGAAGACCGGATCGTCGTCGTCGCCTCGCGCGGCGGCGATCCCACCCATCCCGCCTGGTTCCTCAACCTGCGCGACAACCCCGAGGTCGAGGTGGCCGTACAGAGCGGTCCGCGCACGCCGATGATCGCCCGCGTGGCGACGGAAGCCGAACGGGCAGACCTGTGGCCGCAGGTCGTCGCGACGTACAAGGGATACGGCGACTACCAGACCAAGACCACCCGCGAGATCCCGCTGGTCCTGCTCACCCCGCGCTGACCGGTCAGCGAACCGCGTCGTCGGCGCGTGGGACCACGGTCGAGGCGGGCACCAGGTTCCAGGCCTCCAATTGCTTGCGGATCTGCTCGGCGGCGTCGATGTTGAGCGGTCCGCTCGTCCACAGGGCGTAGGGCAGGTTGAAGAAGCGACTCTGCCGCACCGCACGCAGGTTGTCGATGCCGGGCTTGCCGCGCAGCAGGTCGACCTTCTGCGCGTAGGTCTGGCCGGGGTAGTCGACGAACATGATGGCGTCGGGGTCGGCGGCGGCCAGGCGCTCCCAGGAGACCTTGGTCCAGGTGTCGGCGACGTCGTGGAGGATGTTGCGGGCGCCCGCCGCCTCCAGGATCGCCTGAGGCGCACCGAATTTCCCGCTCGAGTAGATGGTGTCGGTGCCGCTGTCGAAGAGGAAGACGGTGGGAGCCTTCGCCGGTTTCGGAGCGGCCGCCAGGGCCGCCAGCCTGGTGTCGAGATCGGCGGTGACTTCGCTCGCGCGGGCGGTGCGGCCGGTGATGACACCGAGATCGGTGAGGTCGGTACGCAACGCCGTCCACGGCTCGACGGTGCCGCGTGCGGCGCCCCCGTCGGCCTGGCGACAACTCTCGGTGAGTACGTAGGCGGCGATGCCGTCCTTGCGCAAGGAGGCGGGGGTGAGGTTGCTCGCCTCGTCGTAGCCGTAGCTCCAACCGGCGAGCATCACGTCGGGGCGTTGGGCGAGAACCGTTTCGCGCGAAGGGTATTCGGGGGCGACATCGTTGAGGCCGTCGACGACCTCGGCACCGTAGTGGGTGCGCAGTGTGGCCGCGTCACGTTTGACGCTGGAGACCGCCGCCACCTGATCCTGGGCACCCAGTGCCAGCACCATGGAGATGAGATTGCCGTCGTTGACGAACATGCGCTGCGCGGGTGCCGGAAAACGGGTCTCCACACCGCAATTGCGCACCGTCACGGCGGTCGCGGATTCGGCGGACGTTCCGGCGCACGCCGCGAGTACGGCGGCGAGTGCGGTGGTGGCCAGGATACGGCCGAGGTTCGTGTTCATCGTCGTGCCTCTCGCGGGGTGATCAACAGGTGGTCCTCGCCGGTGACCGGATGCCGGACGCGGTTGGCGTCGACACCGAACACCTCGGCGACGACGGCGGGGGAGAGCGCGTCGGCTGGTGGCGCGGGTGGGTACGCAGAACCCTTGTGTAGCACGATGATCCGATCGCAATAGCGGTCCGCCAGCGAAAGGTCGTGCAGAGCGGCCACCACCGTGCGGCGCAGACCGCGGACCAGGGTGAGCAATTCGAGCTGATGGGTGACATCGAGATGGTTGGTCGGCTCGTCGAGCAGCAGGACGGGGGTGTTCTGGACGAGTGCACGGGCCAGCAGGACCCGTTGACGTTCGCCACCGGAGAGCCGGCGCACCGGTCGTCCGGCGAAGCCGTGCAGGTCGACCGACGCCAAAGCCTGTGTCACCCGCTGTTGTTCGCGTGGTGCCTCCAGACCCCACGGCGGCAGGTATGGGGTGAGCCCCAGCGCCACGACCTCACCGACCAGCATGTCGTCGGGTGGTATCTCGTCCTGGGCGACCAGCGCGACGGTCGCGGCGCGGCGGCGGGGCCGCAGATCGTGCAGGACCTGGTCGTCGACGAGTACCCGGCCGGAACGGGGTCGGTGCACACCGGACAAGGTGCGCAGCAGCGTGGTTTTGCCGCTGCCGTTGGGGCCGACGAAGCCGACGGTCTCACCCGGCTCGATCGTGAAGTCCACCTCCGCGAGAACAGTGCGCCGGCCGATGGCGCAGGCGAGCTCGCGCGCATGGAGTCTGCCGTGTTCGAGAGGCGGCGGCTCGGGGGCCGGTTCGTGGGAACTCATGAGGTGCCGAATCGGTAGCGGCGTCTGCCCATCAGCAGAAGGAACGTGGGGGCGCCGATGAGGCCGGTGAGGACACCGACCGGAATCTCGGTGGGGCGCACCAGCACCCGGGTGGCGGCATCGGCGACGACGAGGAACAGCGCCCCGCACAGCGCGCAGGCGGGCAACAGATCGCGATGCCGTGGGCCGACGATCATGCGCGCGGCATGCGGCACGACCAAGCCGACGAAACCGATCCCACCCGACACCGCGACCAGCACACCGACGAGCACGGCGAGCAGCACGAACAGCCCGATCCGCAGGCCGGTCACCGGAACCCCGAGCGAGGAGGCGGTGTCGGCGCCGAGGGTGAGGGCGTCGAGCCAGCCCGCGATCGCGACCAGGATCGTGGCACAGAGCGCGACGACGGTCAGTGGGAGGGCCAGGGTCGGCCAATCGGCGCCCGCGAGGCTGCCGAGCAACCAGAACAGCACCGATTCGGCGGCGGCGGGATCGGTGCTGCGGAACACCAGGTAGCTGCTGCAGGCGGCGAAGGCCGAGCCGAGCACGGTACCGGTGAGCACCAGCCGCAACGGGGTGAGCCCGCCCTGCGCCAGGGCGATGAGGAAGACGAGGGTCGCCGCACCGAAAGCGCCGGCCAGCGCGCCGCCGGACAGCGCCCACATGCCGGCACCCGCGAACAGGCCGGAGGTGATGACGGCCGCCGCGCCGACGGCCGCGCCGGAGGAGACGCCGAGCAGGTAGGGGTCGGCGAGCGGGTTGCGAACCAGGGTCTGCATCGCGGCGCCCGCCACCGCGAGACCGGCACCGACCACGGCGGCGAGGATGGTGCGCGGGACGCGCAGCTGCCAGACGATGGTGTCGATACCGGGGTCGGTGGGGGTGGTTCCGGTGAGCCGGGCGCCGAGGGTGTCGAGTACCGCGCGCACGGGAACGGTCTCCGCGCCGAAGCCGGTGGCGGCGATCATGGCGACCAGCAGCAGCACCGCGAGCACGGGTAGTGCGAGCGAGATCCGTGCACGGATCATCGCGGGTTCTCCAGAGGCAAGGCGCGGCCCTTTCAGAGGGTGCCCGGCGAGGGAGGTCTGACTTTCGCCGTGAGGCGATCACAGTGGCGCGACCGTCCCGGAATTGCACCGGATTCCCGCACCCACCGGGGATGACCCACCGACTGTAGCGCGGCACCGGGTGCCGGCACAGCGCCGGGTTCGGCTCACGGTAAGGCAAAGGGTGTTCGCCGGTTTGTCCGGTTGCTTGAATCCGGGTATGTACCGACCGAACACCTCTGCGCACGGCCTGCGTGGCCGCGTCACCGCCGCGTTCCTCGCGGTGGCCACCGCCGCGACTCTCGGCCTGACCGGATGCGCGGGCGGTGACGACAAGCCGCTCGGCACCCCCGACGCGCCGCTGCCCACCGAGGTTCCGCCGGGCACCACCCTCGTGGTCGCCGACCAGCAGGAGCGGTTGCAGAACGCGCTTCGGCTCTCGGGCGAGCTGGACAAGCTGCCGTTCAAGATCGAGTTCGCGAACTTCGTCGGCGGGCCCGCGATCCTGGAGGCCTTCCGGGCCGGCGCGGCCGATGTGGGCCAGGTCGGTGACGTACCGCCGATCCACGCACTCGCGGCGGGGCAGGACGTACCGATCGTCGGCTCCTACCAGACCAACCCGCAGGCGCTGAAACTCGCTGTCGCTCCGGGTTTGTCGATCACGAAGCTCACGGACCTGAAGGGGCGCAATATCGCCTACGCCGAGGGCACCGCCCAGCAGGCGGCGGTGTTGAAAGCGCTGAGCAAGGCGGGTCTGAAAACCGGTGACGTGCAACTGATCCGGTTGCAGCTCGCGGAGTTCCTCGACGCGGTGCGCACCGGGCAGGTCGATGTGGCGCCGCTGATCGAACCGAATGTGACCAGGTTGCTGCGCACTCCCGGCACGTCGCTGATTCCGGATTCGGAGACGAGCGGCATCTACAGCGGGCTCGCCTATGTGTACGCGCGGCGCGCCGTGGTGCAGGATCCGGCGAAAGCGGCCGCGACCCGGGCCCTGGTCGGCGCGTTCGTGCGGGCCTGGCACTGGACCAACACCCACAGCGCGGAATGGGCCGACGCCTATTACGTGCGCAACCAGAAGGTGAGCCCAGACGACGCGCGGCGGATCGTGGAATCGCTCGGCACCTATACATTCCCGCACCTGGACCAGCAGCTGGTCGCGCGTCAGCAGAGCACGATCGACGCGATCGACGCCGCCGGTGAATTGCCGAAGAAGATCACCGCCGCAGACGGTTTCGACCTGCGGTTCGACGCGGCGGTCACCGAAGCCGTCACCGCCAGCGGCGCAGCCTTCGCCCCGGCGGTGAGCTGATGGCGACCCTCGAAGCCGGTGTGCTGCGGCGCGTGCGCGCACACCGGACCGGCGAACCCGAATTGGCTCCGCGCGGACGCGGGAAGCGAAGGCTCGGCCCCGGCAAGCCCATCCCGTTCGGTTTCGCGCTCGGTCCGGCGCTGCTCGTCGGCGCCTGGGTCGCCGGATCGGCCACTGGTGCACTGGATCCCGAGACCCTGCCCGCGCCGTGGACGGTCGCGCGGACGGCGGGGGAGCTGATCGCGGACGGGCGACTGCAGTCCAATCTGCTCACCTCGCTGCAACGCGCGGCGATCGGGCTGGTGCTCGGTGTGGTGATCGGGGTGGTGCTGGCACTGATCGCCGGGTTGAGCCGAATCGGGGAGGCGCTGGTCGACGGCCCCGTACAGATCAAGCGCGCCATTCCGACGTTGGCGCTGATCCCGCTGTTCATCGTGTGGTTCGGGATCGGCGAGGAGATGAAGCTGATCGTCATCACGACCAGCGTGCTGATCCCGATCTACCTCAATACCCACGCGTACCTGCGCGGTGTGGACGCGCGCTATGTGGAGCTGGCCGAGACGGTCGGGCTGTCGCGGTGGGGATTCCTGCGCCGCGTCGCACTGCCCGGGTCGCTGCCCGGCTTCTTCCTCGGGCTGCGGCTCGCGGTCACCATTTCGTGGCTGGCGCTGGTTGTCGTCGAACAGGTGAACGCGACCAGCGGCATCGGATACCTGATGACCCAGGCGCGCACCTATGGGCAGATCGACGTGATCGTCGTCGGCCTGGTGATCTACGGACTTCTCGGACTCTTCGGCGACCTCGCCGTGCGGACAACAGAACGGAAGGTGCTGGCATGGCGACAGACGTTGGGCGACTGATCGAGCACGACGACCGCGCGGTGGTGCGGACCAGGGGCCTCACTCGCGGCTTCGGGCAGCGCGTCATATTGCGGGGTATAGATATTGCGATCCGTCGCGGAGAATTCGTGGCGTTGCTGGGGCGCAGCGGGTCGGGTAAGAGCACACTGTTGCGCGCCCTGGCCGAACTCGACGGGCAGGTACCGGGCTCCGGAGAGCTCACCGTTCCCGGACGGCGCGCGGTGGTGTTCCAGGATTCGCGGCTGCTGCCCTGGGCGCGGGTGCTCGACAACGTGGTGCTCGGACTCACCGGCCGCGACGCCGCCGAGCGTGGGCGGTCCGCGCTGGCCGAGGTGGGCCTCGGTGGACGTGAGAAAGCTTGGCCCCGTGAACTTTCCGGCGGTGAACAGCAGCGGGTGGCGCTGGCCCGATCGCTGGTGCGTGAGCCCGAACTGTTGCTGGCCGACGAACCGTTCGGCGCGCTCGACGCCCTCACCAGGATCCGCATGCACACGCTGCTGCAGGCGCTGTGCGCACGACACCAGCCCGCTGTGTTGCTGGTGACCCATGACGTGGACGAGGCACTGCTGCTGGCCGACCGGGTACTGGTCCTCGACGAGGGTCGCATCGCCATCGATCAGCGCATCGACATCGCCCGACCGCGCAGGCACGCCCACCCCGAATTCATCCGGTTGCGCGAGGTGCTGCTGGCCGGGCTCGGCGTGGACACCACCGACCTCGAGACAGTGAAGCAGGCATCGTGAACGCACCACGGCAATTGAGTCTGAACGCCTTCATCTACCCGTCCGGTCATCACGAGGCCGCGTGGCGGCATCCCGACAGCCGACCGGACCGCATCTACGACGTGACCTACTACCAGGAGATCGGGCGCACCGCGGAGGCGGCGAAGCTGGACGCGGTGTTCTTCGCCGACGGACCCGCCCTGCGCACCGATGTGCGCCACAATGCCGCGCCGGGGCTCGAACCGATCACGCTGCTCACCGCGATCGCGTCCGCCACCACGCATCTGGGGCTCATCGCGACGGCGTCGACCACGTACTACGAGCCGTACAACCTCGCGCGGCTGTTCTCCTCGCTCGACCACATCTCGGGTGGTCGCGCGGGCTGGAACATCGTCACCACCGGAACCGACGTGGCGGCAGCCAATTTCGGTCTAGACCGGCATCCCGACCATCGGGAGCGGTATGCCAGGGCACGTGAATTCGTCGACGCGGTGGTCGCGCTGTGGGACAGCTGGGAGGACGACGCGATCGTGCTCGACCGGGCGGCGGGCATCTACGCCGACGCGGACAAGATCCATCCGATCGATTTCGTCGGTGAATACCTGCGTGTGCGTGGACCTTTCAACTCGGCACGGACACCACAGGGGCGGCCCGTGCTGGTGCAGGCCGGTGCCTCCAACGAGGGCCGCGCATTCGCCGGCCGGTACGCCGAGGCGATTTTCACGGCGCACCAGCGCCTTTCGGATGCCCAGGCCTTCTACGCCGACATCAAGGCCAAGGCCGCCGAGTACGGGCGCGACGCCGAGGAGGTGCGGATCCTGCCGGGCATCAGCCCGTTCATCGCCGACACCGAGTCCGCCGCGCGGCGGCTGGAGCGTGAGTTCAACGAGCTCACCGTGCCGGAATACGGGTTGAAGCAACTGGAATCGATCACCGGGACGTCGCTGCGCGGGTACCCGCTCGACGAGGTGGTGCCGGTGGAGGTCTTCGCCGGGGCGGGCGATGTCACCGACAACGCCCGCAGCAGGCTGCAGGTGGTGGCCGGAATCGTCGAGCGCGAACGACCGACGCTGCGCGGCCTGCTGCACCGGCTGGCCGGTGCGCGTGGGCACCGGGTGATCGCCGGAACCCCCGAGCAGATCGCCGACACCATCGAGGAATGGTTCACCCACGGCGCGGCCGACGGATTCAATGTGATGCCGCCTTGGTACCCCGGCGGACTCGAGGTGTTCACCTCGACGGTGGTGCCGATCCTGCAGGAGCGCGGCCTGTTCCGCACCGAGTACTCGGGAACGACGTTGCGCGACCACTTCGGTCTTGCCCGCCCCGCGAGCCGATTCGCACCCGAACCGGTGAGTGTCGGATGAGCGACGAAAGTTGTTGTCCGGCTCGTAGCAGTGGTTCGGTTGCCGGGTGGTGATGCTCGACGATTCTCCCGTTCGGCTGCGCACGCTTGTCCTGCCGGTCTTCGCGCCGATGGTGTTGTACGGAGTCGGGACCGGTGCCGCGGCGCCGATGTACGCGCTGCGGGCGCTCGATCTCGGTGCCTCGGCGGGCGCGGCCGGGTTGATCGTCGCGTTGAGCGGGCTCGGCATGGTTCTCACGGATCTGCCCGCCGGACGGATCGTCGCGCGGATCGGGGAGCGGGCCGCGATCGGTTTCGGCAGCGGGCTCGGTCTGATCGGTGTGCTCGCGGCGATCCTCGCACCGAATCTCGGTGTGCTTGCGGTGGGTCTGCTGCTCATCGGCGCGGCGGGCGCGGTGTGGGGGCTGGCGCGACAGACCTATCTGGTTTCGGTGGTCGCACCGGAACAGCGTGGGCGGGCCATGTCGACGTTGGCCGGTGCGCACCGGTTGGGCTTCTTCTGCGGGCCGTTCCTCGGTGCGGCACTGGTGCACGGGTTCGGGCCGATCGGGGCACTGTGGTTGCAGTTGGTGACCACCGTGGTGGCGGCCGCGGCGATGCTGACGATCGGGTCGGGTGCGCCGGACGAGCCGTCGTTGCGGCCGCTGCACACGGTGGTCTCCGAAAACCGCAGGGCACTCGGCACTCTCGGCCTCGCGGCGGTCGCGGTCGGGGCGGCGCGCGCGTCGCGATCGGCGCTGCTGCCGCTGTGGGCGGTGCATCTCGGTATCGATGCCGCGACGACGAGTCTGCTGTTCGGGCTGGCGGGCGCGATCGACGTACTCATGTCCTACCCGGCCGGGGTGTGGCTGGACCGAGCGGGCAGCCGCGTCACCGGCCTCGCCTGCGGAATCTGCTTCGCCGCCGGTTACGCGGCACTGCCTTTCACCTATTCGGTGCTCACCATGGGCGCGGCCACCATGCTGCTGGGCCTGGCGAACGGACTGAGCAACGGTCTCATCATGACCGTCGGGGCGTTCGCCGCCCCGCCGGACCGGCGCGCCGAATTCCTCGGCGCTTGGCGGCTGACACACGACGCCGGGATGTTCGCGGGGCCGGTCGCGGTCGGGGTGGTCGGCGCCTTCGCTGGACTGTCCGCCGCCGGTGGGCTACTCGCGGTCACCCTCGGGCTCGGGTCGGTCGCGATGTACCGGTGGTTTCCCGGGCCGATTTCGCGTACCGGTGGCTGACCGGGAAACCCTGCGGCTCGAGGCTGTCGGCTATCGAGCCGGTGGCTGCCACCCGGGATCGCGACCGGTGACACCGAGGACGCGGTCGATCAGCGGGGCATCGGGGGAGACCGGCACTTCGGGCCCGTAGATTCCCATGCCGCGTCCTTGCTCGGCGGTGGCGGCGGTTTCGGCGTAGACGTCCGCGAGGAGATCGTCGTCCCACGACACCGGCGTGCCGAGCGCTCGGGACAGGTCCCAGCCGTGCACGATCAGCTCGCCGACGACCATCCCGCCGATCATCGCGGCGGGCAGTTCCGTCGGGCCACCCATGTGGGTGACGCCCTCCCACGCCGCGGGGTCACGCCAGATGGTGGCGAGTTCGTCGAGCTGTGTTTCGAGGGCGGCCGCCCATTCTCCGGTGACCAGGTCGACGTCGGATTCGGCAGCGGCAGGCGGCGAAACACTTTCCTTACGGCCCGCTCCGATCAGCGACGGCCCCCAGAACAACAGGTGATTGAGCAGAGCACGCACATCGAACTCGGTACACGGTGTCGGCGCGGTCAGCTGATCCGGTGTGACAGTACGGATGATCTTCGTCAACGGCACCGCAGCGCGGGCCACACGTTCGTTCTCGGACATACGGCGAGCCAACCACCGGCCGCCCACCCGTGTCTTGAACAAACGCGACATACACTCCCGGCGTGCAACGCGACCCACGGGAACTCGGCGGTGCGTGGCGGACCTCGCAACGCCACACGTTCACCGAGCCGCCCGCCGAGCTGGCGGGATACGTGGAACGGTTCTGGGCAGTCGCCTGGAATTACGACCTGCCCTACCGCCAGGTGGTCGTACCGCTGCCCAATGTCCACCTCACCTGTCGGGACGGACGCGCCGAACTGCACGGCCCGTCGTCCTCGCACGTGTATCGAGAGCTCGCCGGCATCGGCTGCGTGTTCGGGGTCGCCTTCCGGCCGGGGATGTTCCGGCCGTTCCTCGGCGCATCCGTCGCGTCGTTGCGCGACCGGACGATCGACGCCACAACAGTTTTCGGACCCAGCGTGACAAGTCTCACGGATCCCGCAGCGGCCTGCCGCTTCCTCGAAGCCCGGCTGCCCGCGCCTGATTCCCGCGCCGAACTCGCGGCACGCGTGGTGGCCGGGATCGCCGCCGACCCCACCGTGACCAGGGTCGACGAGGTGGCGGATCGGTTCGGGACCACGGTGCGCGGGCTGCAGCGGCTGTTCGCGGAGTACGTCGGAATCGGTCCGAAATGGGTGATTCGGCGCTATCGGCTGCGGGAGATCACCGAGCGCCTCGAGTCCGGGGACGAGGTCGACTGGGCGGGGCTGGCCGCCGACCTCGGATACGCCGACCAAGCCCACCTCAGCCGGGATTTCCGCACCGTTTTCGGGGAGCCACCGACGGGTTACGCGCAGCGGTACGACGGTTTCGGCGGCTGACGATCGTCGGGCCGGGGCTGCGGCGGGCGCCCCTACAGTGGAGATATGTCGACGTTCGAGCGGCATCCGTCCACCGTCGCGGACTACGACGACGCGCGACGGCGGGCACGGCTGCGTGAAACCCGGATAGGTACCCGGCGCTGGGGGCGCGCCCGGCTGATGGCGATGCGAACGGTCGGGGTGGTCCTCGTCGGGCTCATCGCGTTCGCCCAGTACTGGAAGTACGACGTGATGCCCGAGCGGGCCCGGCTCGAACAGACCGCACCCGACCTGCTGCCGGTGTCGTTGCCCGCCGACTCCCGGGATTGGGACACCGCGGTGGTCGATCTGGTCGGTCTCGGTGGGGTGAACGCCGTCCCGACCGCGTCGGCCCTGCCCGTGCTGAACCAGCTCGGTGTGGTGTGGGCGGTGCGGTACGACGACGCCGGTATCGATACCAAGGTCATCGCCGACATGATCGTGCGCGCCGCCCGCTACGGCGCCGTGCGCAATATCGTGCTCGTGGGGCACAGCATGGGCGGGGTGGTCGCGCTCGAGGTGGCCCGCCACATCCATCTGGGCAGCGACCGGCGATTGGTCGGGGTGGTTCTCGACTGCACCCCGATCGACCTCCACGCTGTTCGCCCCGAAAGCCGCAGTCGTGGAGCGGAACTGCTGCGCTGGACCGGCTGGCTGCCGGGTGCGCGGGAGAGCAGGCTGCTGCGCTTCACCGTCGAAACGGCCGCCAGGCGCGAACGTTTCACCGTGCCCGGTGCCCCGCTGCCCGGAATCGACTTCGGTGAACTGCGCGAGGTGGCCGAAGAAGTGTTGCGCGACAAGATCTTCTCCGAGAACGCGGCGAGCAACGGCCTGATCGAATCGCAGTTCCTGGCCATCGTCGCGGGCGGTGGCGCCGCCGATCTGCGGGCGCTGGCTCGCCCCAACCCTGACCGTGAACGTCCGGCCATCGTGTTCATCCGCCCCCGCGACGCCGCTCGCGACGACGTAGTCGACGTCGAGTCCTCGCATCGGGTGCTCACCGAGCACGCGGGCGGGCCCGGCGGCAACTTGCTCGTGGTGCGGGCGAACGGAACCGGTCACGCGAACCCGATCCAGCGTCCGCGCGAATACAACGCCGCGCTCGAGTCGCAGGTGCTGCCGTTCCTGTTCCGCTATCAGCAGGCGGTCCGCGACCGCCGCTGAGGAATCAGCGAACCCGGGAACCGAGGATGGTGCGCACCCCGGCGATGAACAACTGCAGGCCGAAGTCGAATCGTGCGGTGGCGTCCGGTGTCTCGAACAGGGGAGTGTTGTCGGCGGGCAGGGCGCCGACCGAGTCCATCTGCATGCGCGACTGTTCGTCGACGGTCTGGCCGAGTACGTAGTAGAGCAGGGTGTAGGCCGTGAGTTCGGCTTCCTCCCTCGTCATGCCTGCCCGGATCACGATGCCCGCCAGTCGTTCTCGCGCCTTGCTCGTGGTCAACCGCGACGCGTAGGTCGCCGAGACCAGTTCGGCACCGTCACGGTAGGCGAGCAGGCAGTCGCGCAACCGATGCGCGAGCTCGGTGAGCTGCTCGGGCCACTCGGTGGCGGCGATCGGCTCGTCCATGGGTGCGAGGATCCGGTCGGCCACCGCACCGAGCAGCGACTGCTTGTCCTTGACGTGCCAGTACAGCGCTCCCGGCTGCACCTGCAGCGACCCGGCCAACCTGCGCATCGTCAGATCGGCCAGCCCGTACTGATCCAGAATCGTCACCGCGGCATCGACCACGTCCGTCTTCCGCAGCTGCACAGGTGTCCTTCCGCCGATTCGCGACCCGAGTGTCGTGACTCACTACTTCCCGCTACCCTATCCTGAACACCGTTCAAGTTGCACGGCCACCACCATCACCAGCGGCGCGTGCACGCCCCCGACGAAGGGACATCACGTCGTGACGCAGGCACCCGTCCGTACCGACATTCTCGCCATCGCCCGTGAGCAGGTGCTCGAGCGCGGCGTCGGCCTCACCGAGGAACAGACCGTCGAGGTGCTGCGCCTGGGCGACGACCAGCTCGAAGCGCTGCTCGAGCTGGCCCACGAGGTCCGCATGAAGTGGTGTGGGCCCGAGGTCGAGGTCGAGGGCATCATCAGCCTCAAGACCGGCGGCTGCCCCGAGGACTGCCACTTCTGCTCGCAGTCGGGCCTGTTCCAGTCGCCCGTGCGCGCCGCCTGGCTCGACATCCCCAGCCTCGTCGAGGCCGCCAAGCAGACCGCCAAGACCGGCGCCACCGAGTTCTGCATCGTCGCCGCCGTGCGAGGCCCCGACGAGCGGCTGATGGCACAGGTCGCCGCCGGTGTGGAGGCGATCCGCAACGAGGTCGACATCCAGGTGGCCTGCTCGCTCGGCATGCTCAACCAGGAGCAGGTCGACCAGCTCGCCGCCATGGGCGTGCACCGCTACAACCACAACCTCGAGACCGCCAAGTCGCACTTCCCGAAGGTCGTCACCACCCACACCTACGAGGAGCGCTGGGACACCCTGCGCATGGTGCGCGAAGCAGGCATGGAGGTGTGCTGCGGTGGCATCCTCGGCATGGGCGAGAGCATCGAGCAGCGCGCCGAATTCGCCGCCCAGCTCGCCTCCCTCGAACCCGACGAGGTGCCGCTGAACTTCCTCAACCCCCGCCCCGGCACCCCCTTCGGCGACCTCGAGGTGCTGCCCGCCGCCGACGCGCTGCGCGCCATCGCCGCGTTCCGGCTCGCGCTGCCGCGCACCATCCTGCGGTTCGCGGGCGGTCGCGAGATCACCCTCGGCGACCTCGGCGCCAAGCAGGGCATGCTCGGCGGCATCAACGCGGTGATCGTCGGCAACTACCTGACCACCCTCGGCCGCCCCGCCGAATCCGACCTCGACCTGCTCGGCGAACTGAAGATGCCGATCAAGGCGCTCAACGAAACGCTGTAAATCGCTGTGTACGATCGGGAATCGACCAGGGCCGACACGGCGACCGAGGAGGTGACCGCCATGGACGAACGCTACAACCCGTTCACGGGCAAGCGGATCGTGCCAGGGCTCGACGACGCGATGCCCGCGGCCGCCGCGCTCGGGCTGGAACCGCCACGGTTCTGTGAGCAGTGCGGGCGCCGGATGGTGGTGCAGATCAGCCCCGACGGCTGGTGGGCCAAGTGCTCGCGGCACGGCGTCACCGAATCGGCCCAGCTGGAACGCCGGTAGTGGACGCGGTGA
This sequence comes from Nocardia sp. NPDC023733, assembly GCF_040639775.1. Classification (NCBI taxonomy): domain Bacteria; kingdom Bacillati; phylum Actinomycetota; class Actinomycetes; order Mycobacteriales; family Nocardiaceae; genus Nocardia; species Nocardia sp. NPDC023733. Next base: position 18,077 of record NZ_JBFAAN010000009.1, read on the forward strand.
GCGAGCCACGGCCGCAGGTGCTGCGCCGCGAGGTGATCGGCGTCGGTGCCGTGATCGTCGCGGTTCTCGCGGTGAGTGCCGCCGCCGGTGTGGTGTGGGGTCTGCTCGCGCCGACCGAACGGTTGCGGGTGACCCAGCCCGGCCGGGCCGCGGTGCTCACCGGAGAGAGCATGCATCTGTTCGACGCCGTCGGCATGTTCCTGTGTATCGGTGCGGCGGTGGCGGTGCTCACCACGATCGCCGCCTGGCGGGTACGGATCGTGCGTGGGCCCGCGCTCGTGCTCGGACTGCTGTTCGCCTCGGCGCTCGGTGCGGCGATCATGATGTGGATGGGGGAATGGGTTGCGGGCCTGCGGTATCCGCGTCCCGATGACCCGCCCGTCGGTCAGATCATCGCCCTGCCCGCCGAAATCGGTACGGACATGGCGCTGCTCGTGCAACCGTTCCTCGCCGCGCTCGTGCTGCTGTTCCTCGCCGCCCTGCATCCCGCCGCCGACCTCGGGTCGGGAGCGGCGGGGCTGCTTGGCGATCTGCGACCCGCCGATTTCGACGACGACGAGGACTATCGCCTGCCCTACGGAGCCGAACAGTATCGGCCCAGCGGCGATTTCGACCCGAGTTCGCAACCTCGCGGCTGAGCCTCCCCACCGCGCTACCATCGGCATATCGGCAGGTAGAGAGACTGCGCGCGGCTCGAGAGGAGCAGTCGTGGCATTCATCGGTTCTGGTCCCGTCGTCGAGGGGATCGATGCGAAATTCTGGCGGCTCACCCAGCCGCTCACCTATCGAGGAGCGGTCGAAACCTTCACCGTGCCCGCGGGATTCCGCACCGACTTCGCCTCGGTGCCCCGTGCGCTCGTTTGGCTCATTCCCCGCTACGGCGCCTACACCCGCGCGGCGATCCTGCACGACTATCTGTGCCGCACAGGCGAAGTCGGGCCGGCGGACGCCGACGGACTGTTCCGGCGCAGCCTTCGGGAAGCCGGTGTTTCGGTTCCGCGCCGCTGGATGATGTGGGCCGCAGTGCGATTCGGTTCGCGCCTGCGTGGGGCGACGGCGGGCGATGTTCTCGGCTGGTTCCTGATCGCGGCGCCCTCGGTGCTGTTCCTCGCCGTCCCGGTCGTGGTGGTGACCACCGCACTCGTGGTGTTCTGGTTCGTGGAGCTGCTCTTCTGGGCGGTCGGCCGCGTCGCCACCCGCAGCGAGGTTCCGCCGCCCGCGCCCCAGATGAAAACGGCCTGACCCTCATCCGTGCGGGCCGGAAAATCGGTGGAATCCGTCGGATCCACTGCCTACCCTGGGAACGACGAATTTCGGGGGAGGACCTGGACATGAAGACCGAAGACAAGCAGGCGCCCGCCGAGCGGCCCGATCTGGCAGCCTGGCGCAAGCGCCACGCGTTGCGCAGTTCGTCCGCGGCGACCGCGGTGCCGAGTGGCCGCACCTATCGACGCTCCACCAAGCACCGTGATCGGCGCTACGAATCCTGACGGCTACGCGGATTCGCGGGTCAGCACCACCAGCGGCAGTGGCTTGTCCACCTTGGACTGGTAGTCGGCGAGCAGGGGGTTCTCGGTGAGCGCCCAGGCGGCGAACTCGTCGTATCGCTCGCCGGTGAGCACGTCGGCCTTCGCCGGGAACTTCTCCCCGCCGAGCTCGATCGTCACACTCGGGTTCGCCTTGGCGTTGTGGTACCAGGCCGGGTACCGGTCCTCGATGAACGACGACACGTACAGCACATCTCCCCGATACAGCGCGCCGAGCGGAACCACATGGGGCTTACCGCTTTTCGCGCCCGTGGTCGTGAGCAGCAGCAGGGTGGCGCCCGCGTAGTCACCGCCCACCTGGCCACCGTTCTCCCGGAACTCGGTGATGACGCCGTCGTTCCAGCCGGTCATCTCCTCGGCCGAGAACTCCTTGTTCCAAGGGGCATCCGGATCGTCGTAGGAGGTGACTTTTTTCGTATCCGCCGCGTTGTTGTCCATGCGAGCAGTGTGACAGCGACCACCGACAAGTTCGGGCCGCCGACGGCGTCCGTCGAGGTCAGGTGGGTGGGCGGAGGGCGGCGAATTCGTCGGTGACGCGTAGGCCCGAGTCGGTGAAGCGGTAGAGGGCGGCCGGGCGGCCACCTGCGCGGCCGGAGGGGGCCGTGGCGCCGGTGGGGGTGATGACCTTGCGGCGGGTGAGGACGCGCTGGAGGTTGGTGGTGTCGACGTCGTATCCGAGTGCAGCGCAGTAGATTTCGCGCAGCGTCGACATGGTGAAGGTGTCGGGAGCCAAGGCGAAGGCGATGTTGGTGTAGGAGAGTTTGGCGGCCAGGCGGGTGCGGGCGTGGTCGACGACGGTGCGGTGGTCGAAGGACATGTCCGGCAGATCCGACACCGGGTGCCAGGTGGTGTCGGCGGGTAGTTCGGGTTCCGTGGTCAACGGGACGAGCCCGAGGTAGGCCGAGGCGATGCGGCGTGGGGCGGGCACCCGGTCGGGGGCGCTGAACACCGACAGCTGCTCGAGGTGGGCCAGTTCGCGCACGTCGACCTTCTCGGCGAGCTGGCGCCTGGCCGAGGTGTCGAGATCCTCGTCGTCGCGCAGCCTGCCACCGGGCAGCGACCACGTTCCCTTCTGCGGATCGAGCGCGCGTTCCCACAGCAAGACCGCCAGCTCGGGGTGCTTACCGTTTCTACCTGCGGAAACGTCGGAGCCGAAGCGGCGAACCTGGAACACCGCGGTGAGCGATTCGTGGATGGTGTTACTATGGGGCACGTTTTCGATTCTAAGTCGAAAACCTGGTTTGGTGCGAATCGTGGCGCGGATGCCGCTCGCACGAGGAAGGGAGCCACCATGGCGACGACGACTACGCAGCCGACGCTGATGGGTTCGGTCTTCGACGGACCCGGCGGATACGCGGGTGTCGAAGCGACGCCGGAGTGGGCGAAGGAGGTGCGGCGGCTGGCGCGTGAGCGCAACGCCACCATCCTGGCGCACAACTACCAGCTGCCCGAGATCCAGGACGTGGCCGACCACGTCGGCGACTCGCTCGCCCTCTCGCGGATCGCGGCCGAGGCGCCGGAGGACACCATCGTGTTCTGCGGCGTGCACTTCATGGCCGAGACCGCCAAGATTCTCAGCCCGGCCAAGACCGTGCTCATCCCGGATCAGCGGGCGGGCTGCTCGCTGGCCGACTCCATCTCCGCCGAGGAACTGCGCGCCTGGAAGGCCGAGCACCCGGGCGCGATGGTGGTGTCGTACGTGAACACCACGGCCGAGGTGAAGGCGCTCACCGACATCTGCTGCACGTCGTCCAACGCCGTCGACGTGGTCGCCTCGATCGATCCGGACACCGAGGTGCTGTTCCTGCCCGACCAGTTCCTCGGTGCGCACGTCAAGCGGGTGACCGGCCGCGAGAACATGCACATCTGGGCCGGTGAGTGCCACGTGCACGCGGGCATCAACGGTGACGAACTCACCGAGCAGGCCCGCACCCACCCCGACGCCGAACTCTTCGTGCACCCGGAGTGCGGCTGCGCCACCTCGGCGCTCTACCTCGCGGGTGAGGGCGCGTTCCCGGCCGAGCGGGTGCACATCCTCTCGACCGGCGGCATGATCGACGCGGCCAAGGCGTCCACGTCGAACCAGGTGCTGGTGGCCACCGAGGTCGGCATGCTGCACCAGCTGCGCAAGGCCGCGCCGGGCATCGACTTCCAGGCCGTGAACGACCGCGCCTCCTGCAAGTACATGAAGATGATCACCCCCGCCGCGCTGCTGCGCTGCCTGGTGGAGAACGCCGACGAGGTGCACGTCGACCCGGCGATGGCCGAGGCCGGTCGCGCGTCGGTGCAGCGGATGATCGCGATCGGCAACCCCGGCGGTGGGGAGTGATCTCCCCCGCGCGATCGAGCGGATAGACGATCATGAACGTCTCGTGGGAGGCCGAGGCCGACCTGGTGGTGATCGGCGGCGGCGTCGCCGGTCTCACCGCGGCTCGCACCGCCTCGCTGCGCGGGCTGCGGGTGCTCACCCTCAGCAAGGGCGGCCCCACCGACACCTCGACCCAGTACGCGCAGGGCGGCATCGCGGTCGTCGCACCGCGAGGTGATTCGGTCGACTCGCATGTACACGACACGGTCGAGGCCGGTGCCGGGCTGTGCGATATCGACGCGGTGCGCTCGATCGTCGAGGGCGGTCAGGCGGCGATCGCGGCGCTGACCGACCTGGGCGCGGTCTTCGACCTCGGCCGTGACGGGCAGATCTCGCGGACCCGCGAGGGTGGGCACAGCACGCGGCGCATCATTCACGCCGGCGGCGACGCCACCGGCGCGGAGGTGCAGCGGGCCCTCAATGCCGCCGGGCTGCCGGTGCTCTTCGGTGCCGCCGCACTGCGTGTGGTGACCGGACCGGAGGGCGTGTGCGGTGTTGTCGCCGTGTCGGACAACGGTTTCGGTGTGGTGCACACACCCTCGGTGCTGCTGGCGACCGGTGGGCTCGGGCAGCTCTACGCCGCGAGCACCAATCCGCCCGGAGCCACCGGTGACGGGGTGGCGCTGGCGCTGTGGGCGGGAGCGGCGGTGGCCGATCTCGAATTCGTGCAGTTCCATCCGACGGTGCTCTTCACACCGGGTGGGGTCGGGCGGCGGCCGCTGATCAGTGAGGCTGTGCGCGGCGAGGGCGCGAAACTCGTCGATTCCAACGGTGATTCGGTGACCGCCGGGGTCCATCCTCGCGGTGACCTCGCACCGCGTGACGTGGTTTCGCGGGCGATCGCGGCGCGGATGCGGGCGCTCGGTACCGATCACGTGTTCCTCGACGCGCGTCATCTCCCCGGTTTCGCCCAGCGGTTCCCGACGATCACCGCATCCTGCCTGGCCGCGGGTATCGACCCGGCCCAACAGCTGATTCCGGTCGCGCCCGCCGCGCATTACCAGTGCGGCGGAGTATCGACCGATACGTACGGGCGCACCGGAGTACCCGGGTTGTACGCGGCGGGCGAGGTCGCCAGGACCGGGCTGCACGGGGCGAACCGGTTGGCGTCCAACAGTCTGCTCGAGGGGCTCGTCGTCGGTGAACGTGCGGGCGCGGCCGCCGCCGAACGCCTGGGGGTTCGCGCGCGGATCACGGAGATCGGTTCGTGGACAGCTGAATTCGCCGAGCGGGCGGTTGTGCAGCAGGCGATGACCGAACATGCCTCGGTGGTCCGCGACGGGGACGGTCTGGCGCAAGCCCTCGAGCGCATCGAGGCGGCGATCGGGACTGTGACGGTGCCGGATCCCGTTGCCGGTGACGTGCGGCTGCCCGCTTCCGACGTGGTGTCGGTACCCGGTGCAGCCGGGCTGACCGACTCTCGCGGGGTGATGCAGTGCGAGCCCGGTGTGGCTTTCGGGGACGCCGGTCGGTGCGGTCCCGGTCAGCAGGTGGGCGAATCCGCGTCCGTGTGGGCGCGACATCTGCGGTACGTCGAGGACGCGGCGTTGACCGTCACCGCTCGGGCGCTGTTGCGTGCGGCGGCGGCGCGCGCCGAGAGCCGAGGGTGTCACACCCGCTCGGATCACCCGGGTGCGGTCGACGGCCGGCGGCACAGCACGATGGTGCGCCTCGATCCGCGCGGTGGTTTCGATGTGTCGGCTATGCCGGCAGCTACTGCGGTGGTTTGCGTGCGATGAGCGTCGTCGGCAGTTCCGGTGGCAACCGGAGTGCAGGGAGGTCGTCGACGGTCTCGCGCAGGCCGATCCCGTCGATGGCCCCTCGCCGGCGGCCGCTCACATGGGCGGCGCGGCGAAACCTGTAGTACCCGATGAACTGTGGTGAGGCGACGACCTCCCGCTCGACCCGGCGCGAGGCGCGCCCCGAGAACAGGAGTGCAGCAATGACTCTCGATGCCGCGTTGGACCAGGACGAACTGCTGGCCCTGATCCGCACCGCCCTCGACGAGGACCTGCGATACGGACCCGATGTCACCACGATGGCGACCGTGCCCGCCGACGCCGTGAGCAAGGCGTCGGTGGTTTCGCGACAGCACGGCACCGTGGCGGGCATCGATGTCGGTCTGCTCGTGCTCGACGAAGTGCTCGGCGCGGGCAGCTACGAGATCACCGGCCGGGTGGCCGACGGGACCCGGGTGGAACCGGGCACCAGCGTGCTGAGCGTCGTCGCGCCGACGCGCGGCCTGCTCACCGCCGAGCGGACGATGCTCAACCTGGTCTGCCACCTGTCCGGCATCGCCACCGCCACCGCAGCCTGGGTGGACGCGGTGGAAGGCACACGGTGCCGGATCCGCGACAGCCGCAAAACCCTGCCCGGCCTGCGCGCACTGCAGAAGTACGCCGTGCGCGTGGGTGGGGGAGTCAACCACCGCATGGGACTCGGCGATGCCGCGCTCATCAAGGACAACCATGTCGTGGCGGCGGGTTCGGTCGTCGACGCACTACGCGCGGTCCGGGAACTGGCACCCGACATCGCCTGCGAGGTCGAGGTCGACAGTCTCGAACAGCTCGACGCCGTCCTGGCCGAGAACGTGGAGCTCGTCCTGCTCGACAACTTCCCCCTCTGGCAGACCCAGGCCGCCGTCCAGCGCCGCGACGCGACCGCCCCCGACACGAAGCTCGAGTCTTCGGGCGGCCTCTCTCTCGACCAGGCCGCCGACTACGCGAGCACCGGCGTCGACTACCTCGCCATCGGCGCCCTCACCCACTCGGTCCGCGTGCTCGACCTCGGCTTGGACATGTGAGCTGTCGGCCGACTACGGCCGCTTCGGTGCGGCTGTGAACCGCGACGATCGCTCACAACTGCGCCCAGGGACTGCGCTCGGCCGCAGCGTGCCACCACGCCGGTGGCGCCGGGGGCACGGGTCGCGACTCGGGCTGGTCGGGATGTAGGCCCAGTGGTCGAAGGACTTCGCTGCGGACGGATACGCAGACCGAACAGCCGAAACGACCGTCGCGGTGTTGGACTCGTGGGAGGTCGACGCGGATCTCGTCGGCGGCGAAGGGCATCCAGTCGATCCCGCGGTCGCGTAGTCAACCGCGCAATGCGCTGATCGGGCGCTGTGAGCCTGTGACGGCGTCGTAACTCAGTAGGGGGATCCACTCGGGTTCGACAGGTGTCATCCGACCATTGTGACCGACGTGCGGAGACCGGTCAGGCCGTGAGTTCGCGTTGGAGTGGGGTGCGGAAGCGGGGGATGGCGCGGGTGGTGCCGAACCAGGTGGTGGTGCGGTCGATTTCGGTGTCGATGAGTTTTCGGGTTTCGGGGGAGACGTCTTCCAGGAGGCGGGTGACTACTTCGCCGTCGGGGCGTTGGGCCCAGCCGCCGACGATGCGGCCGTCGGCCCAGATGGAGGGGCCGATGTTGCCGTTGGTGTCGAAGAGGGCGGGGGCGTGGGGGCCGAGGAACCAGGCGCGGGACTGCCAGCCCATGGGGGTGGGGTCGAGGGCGGGGAGCAGTGCCGCCCAGGGCTCGGGGGTGGGGACAGGAGCGAGGTCGTCGGCCAGGATGATGCCGGGGGTGCCGTCGAGATCCACTTCGGCGATGTCCAAAGGGGCAAGGGCCTTTCGGATGTCACCGAGGGTCCAGCCGGTCCACCACTTCAGGTCGGTGACGGGGGCGGGGCCGAAGGCGTAGAGCCACCGGCGGACGAGTTCGGTGCGGGCCTCGTCGGCGGGCATCGGTGTAAAGCCTTGGGGGAGCCAAGTTTCCACCGGTGACCAGGTGTACTGGCTGCTCGCCCAGCCGCCGTTGGGACGGCCGCGGACGATGCGACCCTCGGCGCCGAGGATGACCAGGACCCAGGTGGTGATGCTCGTGGGCTTGGAATACGACTTGCCGGGCGCGGTATCGATCTTGGTCTGCAACCGGGGGACGTCTTTGCCCAGTTGGGCGCCCGTGGCCGCGCCACGCGCCAGTAGCGCCGCATGTGTTTCGGCCTCCACCTCGCGCAACCAGGTGTCGACGTCGTCGATCCCGGCCTGCTCGAGATAGCGGCCGTAGGCGCGGCGCTGCTTGTGGGCCAGCGCGTCGCAGGTGGAGGCTTGCAGGACCGGGAGCAGCTCGGTGGGGGCGACGAACATGGTGCGGCGCATGGCGAGCAGGCGCAGCAGGGTGCGGTCGGCGTAGAGCGCCTTCTCCATATCCGCCGGGGTGAGGTCGATACCGCGCGCGCCGACCGAGAGGAACACCGTCGCCGGATCGGTGGCGTGCAGGACGACCATCGACCGGGCGATGTCGACCGGGTCGGTGGACCGGGCGGAGGGTGCGAGGCGATGCCGGATCGCCAGGCGGGCCCGCCGCTGCGCGCTATCGATCGAGATCATGGGCCGCATCCTAAGTGGGGGTACCGACAGAAACGCACGCCCGCTTAGTGTCCATTTTGTGCAGAACGCCCGGTCGCCGTTTTCGCTCCGATGCCCGAATCCCGTTGCTATCGTCCGCACATGAGCGTTGCGCCGCCCGTTGTCACCGCGGCTGAGCTGGGTGTGGACGACGAGGAACGGCCCGCACGGACCCTGTCGGGATTCCCGGCCAGGCTGGTCGGGATCGTCGCGCTCGCGGTGGCGCTGCTGTCGATCTGGCAGGTGTTCCGGCCGCTGGCCCAGGGCAGCCAGTACTACCTGGTGGTGTTTCTCGGGATCGCCTTGCCGTTGGTGTATCTGAGCTATCGGTCCTGGTGGGGCAGGCTCGACCGGGCCGACGCGCCCTCGGTGCTCGACTGGGTGCTCGCGGCGATCGCCCTGGTGGTGTGCCTGTATCCGATCCTGCCGTTGACCTTCGGTGACGCGGGCGGCGGCTACAACGCCTTCCTCGACCGCCAGGGCATGCTCGCCCCGCTCGATGTGGCGATGGGTGGGTTGCTGCTGGTGCTCGTGCTCGAGGCGTGCAGGCGCACGACCGGGGTCATTCTGCCGATCGTGTGCCTGGTGTTCCTCGCCTACGGCTACTACGGCGGGCTGCTGCCGCAGAACTGGGCCATCGCCCACGCCGGGCTGGACGTCGACCAGATCGTCGACGCGCTGTACAACTCGGGTAGCGGGTTCTACGGCACCCCGCTCGACGTGGCGGCCAGCTACATCGTGCTGTTCACCCTGTACGGCGCGGTGCTCGAATTCTCCGGTGCCGCTCGGTTCTTCGTCGATCTTTCGGTGTCGCTGTTCCGTCGCTCGCACAGTGCGGCCGGGCGCACGGCGGTGGCGTCGGGATTCCTGCTCGGCACCGTGTCCGGGTCGGGCACGGCGACGGCGGTGAGTACCGGTGCGGTCACCTGGCCGATCCTGAAGCGGGCTGGTTACCGGCCGGAACAGGCGGGCGGCATGCTCGCGGCGGCGGGTGTGGGCGCGATCCTGTCACCGCCGACGCTCGGGGTGGCGGCATTCATCGTCGCCGAGTACCTCGACGTGTCGTATGTGACCGTGCTCGGCTGGGCACTCATCCCGACCCTGCTGTACTACCTCGGCATTCTCCTGTCGGTGGAGATCGACGCCCGTCGCATCCATGCCGAAGGGCGCGCCCCGGCCGACCTCGCCGATGGCCCGCTGCCGACACCGTGGTGGAAACTGCTGGGACGCTTCGGGTATCACTTCTCGTCGCTGATCGTCATCGTGGTGCTGCTGCTCGCCGGGGTGAGCGCGACCCGTGCCGTCGTCTACGCCACGGCGCTCGCCTTGATCCTGGCTGTGCCGGATCGAATGCTGCGAGCTCGCGACGCGGCCGGAGCCCCATCATCGACTGGCGGATCGTCGACAGTCGGCAAGTCGACAGTCGGCAAGTCGACTGATGGCACGTCGGTAGGCGACCTGTCAACGGGCGACGCATCGTCAGACGCAACGGCGACAAAGCAGTCGACCCCCACAGGCCTATGGACGCGAAAAACACTGCAACGTTTCGTGTTCGAAGCCCTGCGTGCGCTCTCGCTGGGGATGCGCTCCGCACTGCCGGTCGTCGCCGTGTGCGCCGCGGCGGGTGTGATCACCGCGATGACCACCAAGACCGGTCTCGGCGCCCAGCTCGCCTCGCTGCTGGTACGGGCAGGCTCGGTGCTCTCCGACGACCCCGCCGTCGTGCTCGCCACCACCGCGCTGCTCGCCGCGATCGCGTTGTCGCTGCTCGGTCTCGCGGTGCCGGTGACGGCGTCGTTCGTGATCGGCTGGGTCATCATCGGTCCGGCTCTGCTCGACCTGCACGTCGCCGCGCCCGCCGCCGCCATGTTCGTCTTCTACTTCTCGGTGCTCTCGGAGGTCACCCCGCCGACCGCGCTCGCCGCCGTCGGCGCCGCCGCCGTCACCGGCGCGAAGGCCATGCCGACCATGTGGTCGGCGCTGCGCTACGCGCTGCCCGCCTTCCTCGTGCCGCTGATGTTCGTGCTCACCGACTCCGGGCAGCACCTGCTCGGCCGTGGCGCGCTGCTCGACGTGGTGTGGGTGACCGCGGCCGCGTGCGTCGGCGTCGCGGCGCTGGCGGCCGCGACCGGCGGCTGGATCCTCGGCATCGGCGCGGTGGGGGCGGTGCCGCGCGTGCTCGCGGGCGCCGCCGGTCTCACGCTGCTGTATCCGCACCCGACGGCGACGGCGATCGGGCTCGGTGTGCTCGTAGTCGCCGCAGCGGCCGGAGTCGTCGAACGCGTGCGTCGTCGAAAAGCCACGGGCACACCGTGATCGGTCAGCAGGCGGCGCCGCCGTCGAGGAGAGAGGTCGTCATGATCAGAACACTTGGCATCGTTGTCGCGGCGAGCACCGCCGCCGCCCTGCTCACGGGCTGCGGCGGCCGACAGGACTCGCCGACGGCGGACACCGGTGGCGAGGTGAGCTGTGAAGTGAAGCAGGACACCAGGATCGGCATCGCCACCGGCAATGCGACCGGTGTGTACTTCGCACTCGGCAACGCTTACGCCGAACAGATCTCGGCCGCCACCGACGGCAAGGTCAAGGCCACCGCCGCCGAGACCGGAGCCTCGGTGCAGAACATCCAGCAGGTGGTCGGCGGTACCTATCAGGTCGGCTTCTCGCTGGCCGACTCCGCCGCCGACGCCGTGCAGGGCAAGGGCAGCTTCACCAGCGTCCAGCCGGTGCGCGCGCTGGCCCGCCTCTACGACAACTACACCCAGGTGATCGTGCGCGCCGACGCGGGCATCAACTCCCTGGCCGACCTGCGCGGCAAACGGGTCTCCACCGGCTCGCCCAAATCGGGCACCGAGGTGATCGCCCAGCGCGTCCTGCAGGCCTCGGGTCTCAACCCCGACACCGACATCTCCGCCCAGCGCCTCGACCTCACCAAGACCGTCGACGGTCTCAAGGACGGCTCGATCGACGCCATGTTCTGGTCCGGTGGCCTACCGACGCCCGGCATCACCGACCTGTTCACCACCGCGAAGGACAAGGTCAGGTTCCTCGACATCACGGGGGCGCTGCCGAAGCTGAAGGAAATCAACCCCGTCTACGAGGCGGGCTCGATCCCGGCCGCCACCTACGGCCTGAGCGCCGACGTGCCGACCGTGGTCGTGCCCAACCTGCTCGTGGTCCGCGACGACCTCGACGCGAACCTCGCCTGCGTCCTCACCAAGACCCTGCTCGACCGCAAACCCCAACTCGAGCAGGCGAATCCGGCCGCCAAGGGGATCAATGCCGACACCGCGAGCAAGACCGCGCCGGTACAGCTGCACCGCGGCTCGGAGGTAGCCCTGCGCTGACCTCGCCCCCGCCACCCGCGCCCGACACGCGGGTGCCACGGTCCCCGCCGCCCTCGATTACCAGGGGTGACGGGGACCGTGTGCTGTGCCGGGGAACAACCCGTGGCGAGGCTCGGTTGTGCGAAACAGACGCCGACCGAAACGAGGATGCGATGACCGAGGCCGTGGCACGCGACGAACGCTGGCTGGGCGAGGAGCTCGATCTGGACGCCTATCTCGCCCGGATCGGCTACGACGGACCGCGCACCGCCTCGCTCGACACCCTGCGCGCCCTGACACGCGCCCACACCACCACGTTCCCCTTCGAGAACCTCGAGATCATCCTCGGCCGCGGCATTCCGCTCGATCTGAAATCCCTGCAGGACAAACTGGTCCGGCACGCGCGCGGCGGATACTGCTACGAGAACGCCGGTCTCTTCGCCGCCGCCCTGGAACGCCTCGGATTCGATGTGCGTGGCCTGAGCGGCCGGGTGACCTTCGGTTCGCTGGCCACGGGGGCGATCCGGCCCGCCACCCACGCCCTGCTCCGCGTCACCACCCCGGACGACGACCGGGTCTGGATCTGCGATGTCGGTTTCGGTGCCGGTCCGCTCGAACCGTACGAATTGGCCGACAGCGCGGGCGAATTCACGTTGGGGGACTGGCGCTTCCGGCTCGAGCATCGCGACGACCTGTGGGTGCTCTACCAGTTCGGCCGTGACGGCTGGATCGATCGCTACACCTTCACCGAGAACCCGCAGTACCGTACCGACTTCGCGGTGGGGAACCACTTCGTGTCGACCTCGCCACACTCACCGTTCACCACCCGGCCGTTCCTGCAGCGCTTCCGGCCCGACGTCCACCACGTGCTCGACGACCTCACCCTGGTGACCGAATACCCCGACGGCACCAGCGAAAGCCGCGAGATCGATGCGACCGACCTGCCGAAAGTGCTGACCGAGGTGTTCGACATCGAACTCGACCCCGCCGACGCGGAGGTGCTCGTCACCACACCCTGGCGCACCGCCTGACCGCATTTCGGTCCCACCGACACGGCTCGGCGGTTTGCTTCCATCGTGTCGCTACGGCAAATTGATGGTTACTTGCCGGGAAACAAACCCCGATCGCTGCGGTGGGGTCCGATTCAGTGGGGTCGTTTGTGCCGAAGGTTCATTTCGCGTTGCCGGGTCAGCCGGAGCAGGGGGTCCGTTCGAGCGGGGCCGCTGCCCGGCCCGGCTGGCGGTCGGACCTGGACGGGCTACGCGGCGTGGCGATCGCGCTGGTCGTGGCGTTCCACGTGTGGGCGGGCCGGGTCTCCGGTGGCGTCGACGTGTTTCTCGTGCTGTCGGGCTTCTTCTTCACCGGCGCGATCGTGCGCGGGGTGGAGCGCAGCGGCCGGGTGGCCGCCACCGAGACCGCGCGCCGAACCTTGCGCAGACTCACCCCCGCGCTGGTCGTCGTGCTCGCGGCGGTCGCGGTCGCGACGATCACCCTGCGGCCCTACACCCTGCTCGGCGAAACCGCCGCGCAGACTCTCGCCTCGATGTTCTACGCCCAGAACTGGTATCTGGCCGTCGCCGAACTCGACTACACCGCACCCGACCCGACCGTGAGCCCGCTACAACACCTGTGGTCGATGTCGGTGCAGGGACAGTTCTATCTGGTGATCTTCGCGCTGCTGGCCGGTTGGGCGTGGTTGCGCCGCCGGGGCAGGGCCGACCGGGGGACACTCATCGCGGTGCTGACCGCGATCGGGCTGCTCTCGTTCTGGTACGCCACGACCGGAACCGGACACCACCAGGCCTGGACGTATTACGACAGTCTCGCGCGCGGATGGGAGCTGCTGGCCGGCGCGGTGCTCGCCATCGCGGCGCCTTGGCTGCGCCTGCCGACCCGGCTGCGCGGTCTGGCCGCGGGGCTCGGGCTCCTCATGGTCTTCGCCTGCGGTCCGCTCTTCGACGGCGCCACCCAGTTTCCCGGCGTCGCCGCCCTGTGGCCGGTGACCGCCGCCTGCCTGGTGATCGCCGCCGGCTTCGGAACCGGCACGACACCTGGCACCGCGACCCGGCTGCTGTCGGGGCGGGTGTGCACCGAACTGGGCGCGATGGCGTATCCGCTGTACCTGTGGCACTGGCCGATTCTCATCTTCTACCTGGGCGAGACCGGGCGGACCGACGCCGGTGTCGTCGACGGGCTGGTGGTGATCGGTGTCTCGCTGATCCCCGCCTACGCCACCGCGCGCTGGATCGAGGCACCCCTGCGGATGGGGCCGCGCGGTCAGGAGACACCGCCGCACCGGGCCACCGGGACACTCGTCGGCGCGCTCACCGTCGCCGTGCTCGCCTCGGCCCTCGGCTGGCAGCTGGTGCTGCTCGCCAACCCGGCCGTGCCACCGGAAAACCTCGACAGCCTGCGCTACCCGGGAGCAACCGCGCTGCTCTCCGGCGCCGAGTTCCCCAAGGCGCCCATGCGGCCCACCGTGTTCGAAGGTCACGTCGACACCCCCTCGCCGACCACCGACGGGTGCATCACACCCAACCGCGAGGTTCGCACCTGCGTCTACGGCGACCCTGACGCCGCCCGCTCGATCGCGCTCGTCGGCGGCTCGCATTCCGAACACTGGTTGCCCGCACTCGAAGTGCTCGGCGCCGAACACGGTTTCCGGGTGGTGTCCTACCTCAAGGAAGGGTGCCCGCTGGTGCTGGTCGACGAGCCGTCCTACGCCGAATGGCCCTTCCCCGAATGTCACGAGTGGTCGGTGGAAGTGCTCGACCGGTTGGCCGCAGAACAACCGGACTGGGTGGTCACCCTGTCGACCCGCTACCGCAAGGACGCACCGGGCGACGAGGTGCCCGGCGAGTACCTCGAGGTGTGGTCGGCGCTGCAGGAGCGTGGGCTCAATGTGCTCGCCCTGCGCGACACGCCGCGGCTGCGACGCGACGGCGTGTTCTACCGGGCCCCGGACTGTCTGGCCCACCGCGGCGATCCCGACAGTTGCGGGATGGACCGCAGCGAGGCGCTCGACGCGGTCGACCCGGCCGCCGCACCGGCCGCCGGCTACCCGAACATCTACCTGCTCGATCTCTCCGACGCCGTGTGCCGCCCGCAGCGCTGCCGGGTCGTCGAGGGCAATGTGCTGATCTATCGCGACGAACACCACCTCACCGCCAGTTACGCCCGATCACTCGCCCCCGAACTGGGCCGCCAGATCGCCGCCGTCACCGGCTGGTGGTGAGCGCGAGATCACCACGCGCGCCACAGGTCCGGCTACCCTCGGACCGGTGCGCATACCCCGCAAGGCATCGGTCCTGCTCGTCGCGCTCGCTGTCGTGCCCGTCGCGTGCTCGTCCGGACCGGACCAGCCACAGACGGTCGCCGAGGCCTTCGCGAAGGCCCTGAGCAGCGGTGACGCGGCGGCCGCCGCGGCCCTCACCGACGCCCCCGACCAGGCCCGCCAGACCCTCACCACCCTGTTCGAGAACCTGGGCAAGAACGACACCGTGCGGGTGAGCGCCACCGACGAGGCGAGCTTCACCCTCGAATCCACCTGGAAGCTCGGCACGGGCGGTCAGGACGAATGGACCTACACCAGCACCGGAACGGCCGACGAGAACGACTGGACGATCGATTGGAACCCCGCCACGGTGGCGCCCGGCCTCGATCTCGGCCCGCTCAGCTACAGCCCCATACCACCGAAACCCGCACGCGTGCTCGACGCGAGCGGTGGTGAGCTGATGACCGAGCAGGTGGTGACCCTGGTGACCGTCGCCCCGGACGCCGACCTGCCCGCCGTGGCCGCCGCGCTCGCGCCGCACGGCGTCACCGAGGCCAGCCTGAGAACGGATCTCGATGCGGCCCAAGGCAAACCGATCACCGCGGTCGCCCTGCGCGAGGCCGACATCGCCCCGGTCCGTGACACGCTGACCGGGCTGCGCGGTGTGACCCTGGCACCCCAACCGAGACTGCTGACCGTCGACAAGACCCTCGCGGCACCGACGCTGGCCGGACTGACCGAACTCTGGCAGCACCAGGCCGACGACGCGGCGGGCTGGGCGGTACGCGCCCACACGCCCTCGGGCACCCAGCGCATCGCCGGACCCGACGCCACCGCGACCACCGACATCGCCACCACCCTCGACATCGACCTGCAGAACGCCGCCGAAGGCGCGCTGGCGCCCGTGCCGACGCCCGCCGCCATCGTGGCGCTGCGGCCCTCGACGGGCGAGGTGCTCGCCGTCGCGCAGAACGCACCTGCCGACGCGCAGGGTCCCATCGCGCTCACCGGGCTCTACCCGCCGGGTTCGACGTTCAAGACCGTCACCGTGTCGGCCGCGTTGCAGGCGGGCGGTGTCACCGCCGACACCGTGCTGCCGTGCCCCGGCCGCGCCACCATCGAAGGCCGGACCATCCCCAACGACGACGGTTTCGACCTCGGTGACGTGCCGCTGCACACCGCCTTCGCCCGGTCCTGCAATACGACGATGGCGCAGCTCGGTGTGCGCCTGCCCGCCGACGGGCTCACCCAGGCCGCCGCGCAACTCGGCCTCGGAGTGGACTATGTGACACCCGGCTTGACGACAGTCACCGGGAAAGTTCCCACCGCGCAGAATCCGGCGCAGCAGGTGGAAGCGAGCATCGGACAGGGCACGGTCACCGCGTCGCCGTTCGGAATGGCGCTCGTCGCCGCCTCGCTCGCCAACGGAACCGCGCCCGCGCCGTCGGTGGTCGTGGGTCGTCCTGGCACCGCCGACCGCCGGACCGAACCGGTGCCCGCCGCGGTGACATCGCAGGTGGAAGCCATGATGGCCGAGACGGTCAGCGCCGGAACCGTCACCGCCCTGCGCGACATTCCCGGCCTGCTCGGCAAGACCGGCACGGCCGAGTACCTCGACGACGAACACGCACACGGATGGTTCGTCGGAATCCGCGGCGACCTCGCCTTCGCGGTCTTCGTCGCCGACGCGGGCAGCTCCGGACCGGCGGTCGAGTCGGCGGGCAGGATGCTTCGTGTGACACGATGAGCCATCTCACTCTCCGCAGGCGTGCAATCCCCCCGCTGCCGCACGCGGTCACCACCAGTCGAGCTACACTCGTCGGCGGGCCATACCCATGGTCAATACGCGGGATGTCACAATTTCGAGAAGGTTCGGAGTAGGCGCCATCGATACCGGTCAGAAGATCGCGGAGCATTACCGCCTGGTCGAGCGTATTGGTAGCGGCGGCACAGGCGTTGTATGGCGCGCTGTCGACGAACGCCTCCAACGCTCGGTTGCGGTGAAGCAGATCCACATCAAGCCGAGCCTGCCCGAGGCCGAGCGAGATGTGCTGCGCCAGCGTGCGATTCGCGAAGCCCGCAATGCGGCACGCTTCCAGCATCCCAATGCCATCGTCGTTTTCGACATCACCGAGCACAACGGTGATCCGTGCCTGGTGATGGAATACCTCAAGTCGGTGAGCCTCGCCGCGGAACTGGGCCAGAAGGGCCCGTTGCCGCTGCTCGAGGTGGCCCGCATCGGTGAGCAGGTGGCGTCCTCGTTGATCGCCGCCCACCAGGCCGGGCTCGTGCACCGCGACGTGAAGCCGGGCAACATCCTGCTCGGTGAGCACGGTGAGGTGAAGATCACCGACTTCGGCATCTCGCGGGCCGCGGGCGATGTGACCCTCACCGAGACCGGCCTCATCTGCGGCACCGCCGCGTACTTGGCGCCCGAAGTGGCGCGCGGCGCCGACCCGACACCGGCCGCCGACGTGTTCGCCCTCGGCGCCACCCTGTTCCACGCGCTGGAAGGCGAACCGCCCTACGGCGCCAACGCCAACCCGCTCGCCGTGCTCTACGCGGCCGCCAACGGCCAGGTGCGCGAACCGCACAACGCCGGTCCGGCCACCGATTTCCTGCTCGACCTGCTCAACCCCGAACCGCTCGATCGTCCGACGATGACCGAGGCCCGCGACGCGCTGGCCGCCTTCGCCGACGACGCCGACGCGGTGCCCGCCGGATTCGTTCCCGCCAGCGAGGCCTACGGCCGCCGCAATTCGGCCGCCACCACGCAGGTGATCCGGCAGTCCGGCGGCAGGCGTGCCTCGCACGCGGGTGCGTCCAACGCGGCGACCCGCCAGATCCGTTCGCAGCCGCGCCCGCAGCCGCGCTACGACACCGCCGCGCATCCGCCCACCCAGGCCCAGCCCGCCCCCGCCCCGCGCAAGCAGCCGGGCAAGGGTCGTGCGGTGCTGATCGGCTCGGGTGTGGGTGCGGTGATCGCCGCGATCGCCGTCGCGATCAGTGCCATGAGTGGGTCGGACTCCGATTCGCCTCAGGTGCAGGCGAATTCGACGACGACGGCACAGGCCGCTGTCGCGCCGACGACGACCTCGGCGATCCCCGCGCTGGGGCAGGCGCCCAATACCGGCACCGTGAACATCGGGTCGGCCGGTCTGCTGGTGGAGAACTTCTTCAGCGATCCTGCCGGGTCGTGGTCGATGCTCACGCCCGCCGCACAGCAGGTGTACGGCAGCGAGGCCGAGTTCCGGCAGTACTGGAACTCGCGCGTCATCACCAGCTTCACCAGCATCACCGCCGTCAGCGGCAACAACGCCGACGGATCGACCGATATGCGCCTGGCCAGCATCACCATCGACGGCCAGACCAAGTCCATGGTCATGCGCGTGGTGAACTACAACGGCAACCTGCGCATCGACGGCGACACCCGCTAGCTCACCCGCCGAAAACCGCTGGTCCGCCCGATACACACGGGCGGATCGGCGCGCGAGGAGGATGTGGCCGAAAACCGGTGGTTGCCGCCCATTAGGCTGGTACCTGACCTGATGCCACGCACAGAACAGGACCGCACTCCGATATGACTCCCCGCATCGAGCTCGCCCGCGTCGATCTGCGCGGTCGTACTCCCTCCGCCGCCGAGCTGCGCACCGCGCTGCCGCGCGGAGGGGTCGACGTCGACTCGGTGCTGCATCATGTGCGGCCGGTCGTCGAAGACATCCGCGACCGGGGCGCCGAAGCCGCGCTGGACTACAGCGAGAAGTTCGACGGTGTCCGCCCGAGCGCGGTCCGGGTGCCGGTCGCCGAGCTGGGCAAGGCCCTCGACGCCCTCGACCCCGCCGTGCGCGCCGCGCTCGAGGTAGCCATCGAGCGGACCAGGAAGGTGCACGCCGATCAGCGCCGCACCGACTCGGTCACCGAGGTGGTGCCCGGCGGCACCGTCACCGAGAAGTGGGTGCCGGTCGAACGGGTGGGCCTGTACGTGCCCGGTGGTAATGCCGTGTACCCGTCGTCGGTCGTGATGAACGTCGTCCCGGCGCAGGCCGCCGGCGTGGAATCGCTGGTGGTGTCCTCGCCGCCGCAGGCGCAGTTCGGTGGCCTGCCGCACCCGACGATCCTGGCGGCCGCCGCGCTGCTCGGTGTCGACGAGGTGTGGGCCGTCGGTGGCGCGCAGGCCGTGGCGCTGCTGTCCTACGGCGGCACCGACACCGACGGTGCGGCGCTGGAACCGGTCGACCTCATCACCGGCCCCGGCAATATCTATGTCACCGCCGCCAAGCGGCTGTGCCGTGGCCTCGTCGGTATCGACGCCGAGGCGGGCCCCACCGAGATCGCCGTGCTGGCCGACGCCACCGCCGACCCGGTGCACGTGGCCGCCGACCTGATCAGCCAAGCCGAGCACGATGTGCTCGCCGCCAGCGTGCTCGTCACCGATTCCGTCGCCCTCGCCGACGCGGTCGATGCCGCCGTCAATGCCCAGCTGGCCGTGGTGAAGCACCACGACCGGGTGCGGGAAGCGTTGCGCGGCAAGCAGTCCGGGATCGTCCTCGTCGACGACATCGCCCAGGGTCTCCGCGTGGTCGACGCCTACGCCGCCGAACACCTCGAGATCCAGACCGCCGACGCGTCGGCCGTGGCCGCGCGGGTGCGTAGCGCGGGCGCGATCTTCGTCGGTCCGTGGGCGCCGGTGAGCCTCGGCGACTACTGCGCCGGGTCCAACCACGTGCTGCCGACCGCGGGCTGCGCGCGGCACTCGTCGGGGTTGAGTGTGCAGACCTTCCTACGTGGCATCCACATCGTGGAGTACACCGAGGCGGCGTTGAAGGATGTCGCGGGACACGTGGTGGCGCTGGCCAATGCCGAGGACCTGCCCGCGCACGGTCAGGCCGTGCAGGCGCGGTTCGAGGCGTTGTCATGAGCACCCCCACCGTGCCCGGCGCCTCGGCGACCCTCGACCAGCTGCCGCTGCGCGACAACCTGCGTGGCAAATCTCCCTACGGCGCACCGCAATTGACGGTGCCGGTGCAGCTCAACACCAACGAGAACCCGCACCCGCCGAGTCGTGCGCTCGTCGACGATGTCGCCGAGTCGGTGCGGGCCGCCGCCGCCGACCTGCACCGCTACCCGGATCGGGACGCGGTCGCGCTGCGCCACGACCTGGCCGAGTACCTGACCCGCCAGACCGGTGTCGCCGTCGATACCAGCAATGTGTGGGCGGCCAACGGGTCCAACGAGATCCTGCAGCAGCTGTTGCAGGCCTTCGGCGGGCCGGGCCGCAGCGCACTGGGTTTCGTGCCGTCGTACTCGATGCACCCGATCATCTCCGAGGGCATCGACACCGAATGGCTAGAGGCCGCGCGCGGCAGCGACTTCTCCCTCGACATCGACTACGCCGTCGCGCAGATCGCCGAACGCCGTCCCGATGTGGTGTTCGTGACCAGCCCGAACAACCCGACCGGGCACAGCGTCCCCATCGACGACCTCGAGCGTGTGCTCGACGCCGCACCGGGCATCGTGGTGGTGGACGAGGCGTACGGGGAGTTCTCGGCCGCGCCGAGCGCGATCACCCTGATCGACCGGTACCCGACCAAGCTGGTCGTCACCCGCACGATGAGCAAGGCGTTCGCCTTCGCCGGTGGCCGCCTCGGTTACCTGGCGGCCTCGCCCGCGGTGATCGACGCGATCCTGCTCGTCCGGTTGCCGTATCACCTGTCGGTGGTCACCCAGGCCGCCGCCCGCGCCGCCCTGCGCCACGCCGACGAAACCCTCGCCAGTGTGGCCGAATTGGCCTCCCAGCGCGATCGGGTCGCCGCGGCGCTCGCCTCGTTCGGGTTCCAGGTGATCCCCAGCGACGCCAATTTCGTGCTGTTCGGCCGGTTCACCGACGCGGCCCGCGCCTGGCAGCACTACCTCGACGCCGGGGTACTCATCCGCGATGTCGGCATTCCCGGCTACCTGCGCGCCACCATCGGGCTCGCCGCCGAGAACGACGAGTTCCTGCGCGTGAGCCGCGATATCGCCGCCACCGACCTCACTCACTAAAAGCGTGGAGAAACAGACCATGAGCAGAACAGCGCGGGTGGAACGGGTCACCAAGGAATCCTCGATCCTGGTGGAGCTGAACCTCGACGGCAGCGGCAAGACCGAGATCTCCACCGGTGTGCCGTTCTACGACCACATGCTCACCGCCCTCGGCGCCCACGCCGGGTTCGACCTGGTGGTGCGTGCCGAAGGCGATATCGAGATCGAGGCACACCACACCGTCGAGGACACCGCCATCGTGTTCGGGCAGGCCCTCGGGCAGGCGCTGGGCGACAAGAAGGGCATCCGCCGGTTCGGCGACGCCTTCATCCCCATGGACGAGACCCTCGCCCACGCCGCCGTCGACGTGTCGGGCCGGCCGTACTGCGTGTTCACCGGCGAGCCGGAACACCTGGTGCACACCATCATTCCGAGCGCGGGCCCCGGTGCGTCGTACTCGACGGTGCTCAACAAGCACGTGTTCGAATCGATCGCGCAGAACGCACGGATCGCCCTGCATGTCCGGGTGCTCTACGGGCGCGACCAACACCACATCACCGAGGCCGAATTCAAGGCTGTCGCACGGGCTTTGCGCGCGGCCGTCGAGATCGACCCTCGCGTGAGCGGTGTGCCGTCCACGAAAGGTGTGCTGTGAAATCCGTCGTGCTGCTGGACTACGGCTCCGGCAACCTGCACTCCGCCGAACGCGCCCTCGTGCGGGCAGGCGCCCAGGTGGAGGTCACTGCCGACCCGACCGCGGCGTTGGCGGCCGACGGGCTCGTCGTCCCCGGTGTCGGCGCGTTCGCGGCCTGCATGGCCGGGCTGCGCGCGGTGCGTGGTGAGCGCATCATCGGGCAGCGCCTGGCCGGTGGACGCCCGGTGCTCGGCATCTGCGTCGGCATGCAGATCATGTTCGACCGGGGTGTGGAGTTCGGCGTGGAAACCGAGGGCTGTGGTGAATGGCCCGGCACGGTCGCCGGGCTCGAGGCCCCCGTCCTCCCGCACATGGGCTGGAACACGGTGAAAGCACCCGCCGACAGCACCCTGTTCGCGGGCATGGACGCCGACACCCGCTTCTACTTCGTCCACTCCTACGCGGCCCAGCAGTGGGAACTGCCCGAAGCCGACCATATTCCGCCGCCGAAACTCACCTGGGCCGAGCACGGCGTGCCGTTCCTCGCCGCCGTCGAGAACGGCCCGCTCTCGGCCACCCAGTTCCACCCGGAGAAGTCCGGCGACGCGGGTGCTCAGTTGCTGCGCAACTGGATCGGGTCACTGTAGGTCAGCCGAGTCGCGGGTCGTCGGCGGTGGATTCGATGGTCTCGCCCGGCGTGTAGTACAGCTCCACGACATTGTCGATGTCGAGGTGGCGATGCCAGTGGCCCTTCGGCACGACGACGAATTGCCCTGCGGTGAGCCGGTTTCGGTGACTGCTGTCGTCGGTGAGGATTTCCACGGTGACGCTGCCGTGCAGGACCATCAGGAATTCGTCGGTGTCGGGGTGCAATTCCCAGTCGGAGCTGGGGAGTTCGGCGCCGTGATACATGCAGAACGCTCCGGTGTTGAACGAGGCCAGTTCGCGAAAATCGAACTGGGCGAGGGTTTTCGCGGTGGTGATGGGGTCGTGTTTGCGCATGGTTCGGCTCTTCTCGGTCGGTGATCGTCAGGGGAGTGGATGGGGTGCCGGGTCGGATTCGGCGCGGCATCCGGCGGTGACGAAGGAGCGGATCGGGGTGGCGCAGGCGGCCGGGGCGTCGAACCAGGGATTGTGGCCGCCGGGGACTTCTTCGAGGTGCGCTGAGGGGATGTGTTCGATGCTGGGGAGGGCGTCGGTGGGGGAGAGGATGACGTCGTCGCGGCCCCAGACGAAGAGCAAGGGGATGTCGAGTCGGCTCGATTCTGTTGGGGCGAGGATGTTTTCGGGGCGTGGTGTACGGCCGTCGAGTAGTCGCGTCAGCAGAGAGCGATAGGCGGCGGCTTGGCCTGGTCGGCGGAGGGGGAGCCGGTGCAGGTCGACGAGGTCGTCCGACATGGCGGCTACCGCCTGCTCGCCGAGAGCCTCGCTGAGGGCGGCTTCGGCGAGGAACCTCGGTGAGGGCAGTCCCATGAGGGCCTGTTCCATCCGGCCACGGAGCGGGGTGGTGAGGGAGACCATCGCGGGAACGGGACGGGCGCCGGGGAGGGCGGTAGCCGGTGCGCCGATGAGCACGGCGCGCGAGATTCGGTCGGGCGCGTCCAATGCTGTCCAGAGTGTGCACAGCCCGCCCAGGGAGTTGGCGATGACGGTCGCTTTCGGCAGGCCGAGTGCGTCGAGAGTTCCGGTCCGCGTGGCGACGGCGAATTCGCGCAGTGAAGGGCCAAGCCACTGCGGTGAAGGGGCCAGTCCCTGACCGGGGAATTCCACCAGGAAGTGCCGGTAACCGGGAAGTTCGGCCACCAGCGGTGCGAAGCATAGCGCCGGTGCGGTGATGCCGTTGAGGTAGATCAACGGACTTCCCGCGCCGACGCTGAGCACTCTGACACGCGAATCACGTTGCGGCAGTGGGTGCTCGGTGATGGTCAGACCGTGTGCGCTGGCAACCCGCTGTTCGATCGCGCGAATCCGATTGTCGAGAGAGGGCGTCATGGATCAACTGTCGCGCGGGGAACTCGGGTAGGTCTTGAACGAATGTCCGCTCTGGGGGCACTGTGCGTCGGTGCGTCGGTCGATCAGTGGGTGAGAGTGCGCGGCGTCGTGCCGGCGAAAGCGACGACCTCGCGATGGAGGTGGGGCTGATCGGCGTAGCCACAGATCGCGGCTACGTCTGCCACGGGCTGCCCGGCGGCGAGGCGATCCAGTGCGCGACGGAACCGCACTATCTTTGTGGCCTGTTTGGGGGTGACACCTACTTGTGCGGTGAATCGGGACCGCAGTCGTTGCCGGCTCCACCCGGTCCACTCGGCCAACTCCTGCACCCGTACTCGGCCACCGGTGGCGACGATGCGGTCCCAGCAAGCCGTTACCTCGGGGTCGGCGGCGCCGACTGGTTCGCGGTGGGCGAGGAATGTCGTCAGGATGGTGAATCGTTCTGCCCACGTGGGCGTTTCGGACAGTTGCTCGCGCAGTAGGTTTGCGGCGCGTCCCCACACGGCATCGAGATCGACCATCTCCCCACGCAATTCGGATGGAGCGGCGCCCAGCAGAGTGCGCGTGGACAGGGGCGACAGGCGTAGCTCGAGGCATTCGATGCGGTCGGCCGTCACCTGCTGTGGCATCGGCGCCAATCCGGCGACCACACCGCCGAGCCGCCGCTGTTCACCACCGGCTGTGACCCGCAGCGGAGCATCGCCGAACTGGATCACCACGGTCACTTCGGGTCGCGCGCACACCCGCATCGGCGCGCCTGCCCCGACGCGCTCCAGGAACCCGCCCATCACCGCGCCCGGAACCGGGTTGGCACCGGCAGCAGCAACCTCCCAGCCCCCACCCAGTTCCGCTTCGGACACGATCGGGCGCATCTCACCAGCGTAGGTGGGTGGTGACGTCAGCGTCGTCGATCAGTCGCAGGCGACGGCTCGACCGGCCACATATCGGATCAGGAAGGGTCGACGTGGGCTTCGGCGGCGGCTTCGGTGCCTGCGGCCCAGCCTTCGGCGCTGCGGATGGTGATGCCTTTGGCACGGGCGGTGGGGAAGTAGGTGTCGAAGGCCTTGTCGATCTGGTGTTGCCGGGCCGCGAGGACGGGGAGGAGGTGGTTCGGAGCGTGGGCGGTCGTGGTGTCGGTGGCCTCGGTGAGGCGCTCGCCGATACGGGTCGCGTAGGCGGTGAGGAAGGCTTTGCGGTAGTGGCGGGAACGGGATTCTCCGGTGTCGGCGCTGTCGATCATGGTGCGGGTGGCCTGGACCAGCAGGGAGGTGGACAGGAGTTCGACCAGCTCGAGGTCGGTGTCGTCGCCGACCACGGTGACGAAGCCCCACTCCGCGGCGAAGATGGCGCGGCACCGATTGGCGTGCGCCACCCGGTCGATGAGCAGGGCTTTGGCGTCGGTGTAGGGGGTGTCGAGCCAGATGCGGCGGGTGGCGGGGAGATCGCTCGACGGTTCGAGCAGCAGGTGATCGATGGCGTACTTGGTCATCAGTTCCTGCGCCTTGGCCGAGAGGGTTTCGGCCTCGTCGGGAAACGACGTGGATTCGGCTTTGGCGAGCAGTCCGCGTACCCGGCCGAGCACCTTCTCGTCCACACCGTGCCGGGGGCGAGCCGGGCCGGACGCTTCGAGCTTCGGCAGTCGCAGCAACAGCGCGAGGGCATCGATCACGGTGGTCAGTGCTTCGCCACCGGTGAGCAAGGCGCGATCGGCCCATGCCCGTAGATGGGGAGTCGTCCACCAGACGGCGGCACCGAGGTCGTCGAGCTGCGCTTCCCACCTCGCGTCGGGACGGTTCGCCGCCATTAGATCCAGCAGGTACCCCACCCCGAACTCGTCGAGGCGTCGACGCGCGGCCTGATGGATGTCCCCGGGGAGCCAGCCGAGATCGTAGGCGTGGGTGATGAGCCGCCGACCCGCCAGCTCGACGCCCGCGGCGAGCTCGTCGGTGACGGTCACCGTCCCGATCGACTCGGCCGCACCCTGCGCGGCAGCGGCGACGACCGCCTCGGCGATGGTCGCCGGATCACCCGAGAGCGCGTCGAACGCGGTCGGTGGGGCAGGCTTGCGCCCGGTGCGACGCCGGCGGTTCTGTTTGGCCATGGTCTACCGATCGTCCCTCGCGCGCGGTCCGGTGGACAAATGGGCAGGCATCCCCGCGCGGCAGGCCTCGTACCCGTGCGTCATCACCGGTTCGGGGCGTCTGGCTCATCGGAAGCTGTCACCGCTTCAGCCGAGGCGCGAGCGGTTTCGGTGACCGCGCGAACGAAGGCGGTGCCGGCATTCGACAAACCGGAGGCGCGCCAGACCAGGCCGTATTCGATGGGTGGGAGGTCGTCGAAGGGGAGGTAGACCAGGCGGGGGCGGGGGTAGAAGTGGCCGGCTTGGGCGGCGGCGAGGGCGATGCCGTTGCCCGCTGCCACTTGGACCATGACTTCCTGCCAGTACGGCATGGTCATCGAACGATGGATCGGGCGGCCCGAGGGGGTGTGGGTGGGGAAGTGGTGGTCGAGGAAGTAGCCCGCCAGTCCCCGGGCGGTGAGCAGGGTTTCGTCGGCCAAGTCCACCACGGAGACCGAGGTGCGGGTGGCCAGGGGATGGGAGGTCGGGACGACGAGCACCTTCGCGTCACGCAACAGCACCGGGCCGCTCACGAGATCCGGCTCGACGGCGGGGTACTCGGGGAAGACCAGGTCCAGTTCGCGGCGCCGCAGCTGACCGAACCGGTCCGACAGCTGGACCTCACGCAGCTCCACCGTGCACGCGGGGCGCTCGGCGCGGAACGCGGTGGCGGCCGCCATCAGCATCTCGCTGCCCAGTGGGTGTGTGAAGCCGACCCGCAACACCTCCGCGGCACCCGCGCTGTCGGCCGCCCTGGCCAGTGCGGCCAGAATGCCGTGATGATGCGGAGCGAGGGCGTCGCGCAGCTGAGTCCCCAAGGGGGTCAACGACACCCGTCGACTCGTCCGCTCGAACAGTGGTGCGCCGATGCGCCGTTCCACGGTGTGGATCATCTGACTCACCCGGGCCCGCGATACCGTGAGCCGCTGCGCCGCACGCCCGAAATGCAGTTCCTCGG
The DNA here is from genome assembly GCF_040639775.1 of Nocardia sp. NPDC023733. Classification (NCBI taxonomy): domain Bacteria; kingdom Bacillati; phylum Actinomycetota; class Actinomycetes; order Mycobacteriales; family Nocardiaceae; genus Nocardia; species Nocardia sp. NPDC023733. The sequence goes on from NZ_JBFAAN010000009.1 coordinate 44,720, forward strand.
CCAGCACCAGGAAGGTTTCCTGCTCCTGCCAGTTCATCGTGTGCTCCCGGCGCATTTCACGGCGGTACGAACGAAGGCCGCCGCCCGCGCCGACAGACCCGGCGCGCGCCACTGCAGGCCGTATTCGATCGGCGCCTGCTCCTCGAACGGCACGTAGACCAGGTCGGGTCGCGGATAGTACTCGATGCCCTGGGCGGCCGTCACGGTGACGCCGATATCGGCGGCGACGTGGGCCAGCAACTCCTGCCAGTACCGTGTCGTCGTCGAACGGCGGATCGGCGACCCGGCGGGAGTCACCGGCGGAACCACGTGATCGAGGAAGTAGCCCGGCACCCCGCCGATGAACAGCACGGTCTGTCCGGTCAGATCCTCGACGGTGACCGAGCGTCGCCGCGAGAGCGGATTGCGGGTGGACACCGCCAAAACCCGGGCATCGCGCAGCAGCACCGGACCGCACACCAGGTCGGGTTCGGTGGCGGGGAATTCGATGAGCTGCAGATCCAGCTCGCCCGAGCGCAACGCGCTGTAGCGATCGGAGAGCTGCACCTCGCGGATATCGAGAGTGCAGCCGGGGTGGCGTGCGCGCAGGGCATCGCCCGCCCCGATCAGCAGCTTGCCCGCCAGTGGGCTGGAGAAACCGACTCGCAGCACGCCGTCGATGCCGCGCGCGGTTTCGGTCACCTCCGCTACCGCGTCCAGTACACCGCAATGGTGCGGGAGCAGGTCGTCGCGGAGCTGAATGCCCAAGGGCGTCAGGGAAACCCGACGACTCGTCCGCTCCAGCAGAGGTGCGCCGACGCGGGCCTCGAGTGTCTGGATCAACTGGCTCACCCGGGCCCGCGACAGCAGCAACCGATCCGCCGCTCGCCCGAAGTGCAGTTCCTCGGCCACCGCGAGGAACGTTTCGATCTCTTGCCAGTTCATCCATCACCTCTCATCGGTAAAGGCTCTTTACCGACCGGTGAGTATTTTGCCTGGTGTTCGCCTGTGTCACGCTGCGACCGCCTGGTCGGCACCCGCCCGACACGCGGAGGCGCTGGGCGACAACGCCTGATCGGGCTGTGCCCGGTGCTGATCGGCTGTCGGCCGGGCACGGACAACGGAATCGGTAATCGTGCCGCAAACATGGTGGCAATTGTTTATGGCGGAAAACTATTCGGAGACAAAAGAATGCGGTGACGTGCGCTCGGCACGTCACCGCATTCGGCACCGACCTGAGGGGAGTGGTCGGCAAGTCCGGCTACGCCGAATTACTCGGCGGGGGTGTTGAGTTCACGCGCGCCGAGCAGGATGTCGACGATGTTGGCGCCACCACTGGTGAGGCTGTCGAATGCCGAGCTGCCGGTCTCGAGCACCTCGAGGCCCGCGAGAGCGGCGGCCGAACCGGTACCGGCGGCACCGAGGCCCGCCGAGCCGGTGCCAGCGGCACCGAGACCGGCCGAACCGGTGGCCAGAGCGGGCAGGGCGGCGGCGGAACCGGTACCGGCGGCACCGGCACCCGCGGCGCCCGCACCAGCGGAACCGGTCGCGCCGAGGGCGGCCGAGCCGGTGGCGCCGAGGGCGGCGGAACCGGTGGCGGCGGCGGCCGAGCCGGTGAAGGCGTTGGCGGCGGCAGCGGGACCGAGCACGGCGATGGCGAGGGCACCGGCAACAGCGAGGGTCTTGCGAGTCATGAGATTTCCTTTCGGTGCCTGCAATCACAGGCTGGTAACGCAAAGGGGCGGTGCGGCGATGAACTCGGTAGGGGTTGGTGTTCCTGCCGACAAAACGGAAAGTTAATCGATGCGGGAAACGAATTGCTAATTGATTCCACGTGGTGATTGTCACCATTAATACTTGGTAAACGGAATGTTTCCGCAGGTCAATCGGGTCTGTTCGATCGATCACATAACGTTCGGCGCATGGCTGGCTACCGATCTTCAGAAATCGGGCAAACTTATGGCACATCACTCGGTGACGGCTTCGGGTATGCGGCCGGGGTGGGCGGAGTGATGCGGAGCGCACCGGCCAGGACCGTTGCGGGTCCGCCGGGGGAGACCTACTAGTCTGATCGGCGTGAGTCTTGTGCTGTTGCCCGCGGTCGATGTCGCCAATGGGGAGGCCGTGCGCCTCGTACAGGGGGAGGCCGGTAGCGAAACCGGATACGGGTCGCCCCGCGACGCCGCCCTCGCGTGGCAGGAGGCCGGTGCCGAATGGGTGCACCTGGTCGACCTCGACGCGGCCTTCGGCAAGGGCAGCAACCGGGAACTGATCGCCCAGGTGATCGGCGAACTCGACGTCAAAGTCGAGCTCTCCGGCGGTATCCGCGACGACGACTCGCTGAAGGCCGCCCTGGCCACCGGCTGCGCACGCGTGAACATCGGCACCGCGGCGATCGAGAACCCGCAGTGGTGCGCCCGCGTACTCGGTGAGTACGGCGACCGGATCGCGGTCGGGCTCGACGTCAAGCAGATCGACGGCGAATGGCGGCTGCGCGGACGCGGCTGGGTGACCGACGGCGGCGACCTCTGGGAGGTCCTCGAGCGCCTCGAACGTGACGGGTGCGCACGCTATGTGGTCACCGACGTCTCCAAGGACGGCACGCTCACCGGCCCCAATCTCGAACTGCTCGGCCAGGTGGCCAATGCCGCCGAGGCGCCCGTCGTGGCCTCCGGCGGTATCTCGGTGCTCGACGATCTCGTCGCCATCGCCGGCCTCACCGACGAGGGTGTCGAAGGCGCCATCATCGGCAAGGCGCTGTACGCGGGCCGGTTCACCCTGCCCGAGGCCCTGGCCGCGGTGCGCTGACCTCGCCATGACCACTGCGCCGAGCACCGCCGAACTGACCGACCTGCTGGCCGTCGCCACTCAGGTGCTGGACGGGGTGGTGCCGCGCTATCTCGAGGGTGTCGGCGCGCCGAGCGCGGTGGCCAAGGGCCGCAACGACTTCGCCACCGAACTCGACCTCGAACTGGAACGCACCATTTCCGCCGAGTTGCGTCAGCGCACCGGAATCGCGGTGCACGGTGAGGAATTCGGTGGGCCGGAGCTGACGTCGGGCACGGCCTGGGTGCTCGATCCGATCGACGGCACCTTCAATTACTCGGTGGGACATCCCATGTCGGGCATCCTGCTCGCGCTGGTGCACGAGGGCGAACCGGTGATCGGGGCGACCTGGCTGCCCGGGCTGGGCCGGCGGTACGCGGCCGTCAGCGGCGGTCCGGTGTATCTCGACGGGGTGGCCCTGCCGCCGCTGGCGCCCGGCAAACTCGGCGAGGCCATGATCGGGTTCGGCGCGTTCAACCTGGATTCGGCCGGCCGCATCCCTGGCCAGTTCCGGTTCGACCTGCTCGGTGCGCTGAGCCGGTTGTCCTCCCGGGTCCGCATGCACGGCGCCACCGGCATCGATCTGGCGTTCACCGCCTCCGGTGTGCTCGGCGGCGCGGTGGTGTTCGGGCACCATCCGTGGGACAACGCCGCCGGGGTCGCCCTGGTGCGGGCCGCGGGCGGGGTGGTCACCGACCTGGCGGGCGAGCCCTGGACCATCACCTCCGGCTCGGTGCTCGCCGCCGCACCCGGTGTGCACGAAGAACTCCTTGACATGATCTGCGCGGTCAGCGACGAAGAACGAGGTTGAACACGATGGGTACCAGCACACAGCAGAGCACGCTGGCCGTCCGCGTGATCCCCTGTCTCGATGTGGACGCGGGCCGGGTGGTCAAGGGCGTGAACTTCCAGAACCTGCGTGACGCGGGTGATCCGGTGGAACTGGCCGCCACTTACGACGCTCAGGGTGCCGACGAACTCACCTTCCTCGACGTCACCGCCTCCACCGGCGATCGCGCGACCATGCTCGACGTGGTGACCCGCACCGCCGAACAGATCTTCATCCCGCTCACCGTCGGTGGCGGGGTCCGCACGGTCGAGGACGTGGACCGCCTGCTGCGCGCCGGGGCCGACAAGGTCTCGGTGAACACCGCCGCCATCGCCCGCCCCGAGGTGCTCTCGGAGATGTCGCAGCGCTTCGGTTCCCAATGCATCGTGCTCTCGGTCGACGCCCGCACCGTGCCCGACGGTCAGCCCGACACCCCGTCCGGCTGGGAGGTCACCACCCACGGTGGCAAACGCGGTACCGGTATCGACGCCGTCGAATGGGCTGTGCGCGGCGCCGAACTCGGTGTCGGCGAGATCCTGCTCAACTCCATGGACGCCGACGGCACCAAGGCGGGCTTCGACCTCCCGATGATCACCGCCGTCCGCGCCGCCGTGCACGTTCCCGTGATCGCCAGTGGCGGTGCGGGCGCGGTGGAGCACTTTCCGCCCGCCGTCCACGCGGGTGCCGACGCGGTGCTCGCCGCCAGCGTCTTCCACTTCGGCGACCTCACCATCGCCCAGGTCAAAGACGCCATGCGCGCAGACGGCATCACCGTCCGCTGATCTCAGTCGTCCGAGACGGCCCGTTGTGGTCGGTCGGTCGTCGGTACTACAGGCCCATGTCGGTAGCGATGACGGTGCGCAGGGTGTCGGAGCTGTCGCCGCCTTGGAGGCGGTCCACGCGGTGGTCGGCGTAGAGGCGGGCGATGGGTGAGTCGGTGAGATAACCTGCGCCGCCGTGTAGTTGGAGGCAGCGGTCGATGACCCGGGTCGCGGTTTCGGTGGCGAAGAGCTCGGCGGAGGCGGCGTGGGCCGGGTCGAGTGCGGCGCTGTCGTGGGCGGCGAGAGCGCGATCGATCACCGCCTCGATGGCATCGACCTCGGCTCGGCAGCCCGCCAGTTCGAACTTGCTGTGCTGGACGGCGGCGACGGGGCGGGCGACCGGAAGCCGGTCGCGGGTGTGGTCGCGGGCGAATCGGATGGCCGCCTTGGCCCGGGCGTAGGCGCCGAGCGCGATATTCAGTCGCTGCTGCGGTAGCTGGGCGTCCAGGTGCGCGGCGGCTCGGTGCGGGTCGCCGAGCAGGTCGGTGGCGGGGACTCGCACATCGGTGAAGGTGAGTTCGGCGGTGCCACCGACCTTGCGGCCCAACGTGTCCAGGCGCCTGCCCACCAGGAAACCGGGGGCGCTCGTGTCGACGACCAGCAGCGAAAGACCGAAGGACGGGTCGTCGGGCCGCGGCGGTGCGGTGCGGGCGCACACGATGACCCGATCGGCGTGCACCCCACCGATGACATAGGTCTTCGAACCGTTCAGCACGTAGGTGCCCTCAGCGGTCTGTGGCGCGGTGGTGCGCATCCCCTCCGGTTCGGTGCCGGTGCCCGGCTCGGCCACCGCGAGGGCGAACATCGTGTCGCCGGAGACGATCCCCGGCAGCCACCTGGCCTGCTGCGCCGGGGTGGCGAGTGCGGTGATCAACGGCAGGCAGCGGCCCAGGTGCGCGCTCGCCCCGCCGAAGGAGACAGCGGCCCTGGCGATCTCCTCGGCGAGCACGCCACGATAGGCCAGCGAGTCACGCCCGGCACCACCGAACTCCACCGGCACCTCGAGACCGAAAATCCCCAGATCGCCGAGCCGGTAATAGAATTCGCGCGGTACGAGACCGTCCTGGTACCAGCGGCCGAAGCTCGGCACGACTTCGGCTTCGATGAAGGCCCGGATCGTGGTCCGGAAGCCGACGAGTTCGGCGTCGAAAGTTGTTCTGCGCATCAGCGATTCCCCTGTTGTCGGCGCGCCTGTGCGCACGGGCCGGGCCGCGAACACCCCCGTGTTCGCGGCCCGGCATCGGACGAGATCTACTTCGCGGGCGCGGGTACCGCGGGGTCCTTGCAGTAGGCGCCCAGCTCGGCCGGGCACGGCGCGAGGATGGTGGAGAAGTACTGGTAGGCGGCGAACAAGGCCAGCGGACCACCGACGGTGACCAGCCCGACCATCCCGCCCACCGCGCCGAGCGTGGCCGCGCCGAGCACACATCCCGCCACAGTGGCGCCCACCCACGGTACGAGCAGCACGATCACGGGGCTGGCGATCGTCGCACCGGCCGCGCCGCCGACCAGGCAGCCCACCCCGCCGCCGACCACGGCGCCGATGATGGCGGCCACCGCACTGCCGATGGTGAGCCGCTGGGCGAGCACGCCGAGCGCGGATTGGTCACGGGGGGTGAAGGATTCGGCGATCTGCTGCACCGCGGCATCCTGGCTGATGACATTCGTGGCCGCCTCGGCCGGTGTGCCGCCGTCACGTGATGGTGTGAGGGTGGCGCGGTCACCGTCGATCGCCGCCGTGATCGGGAAGACCTTGTCGTCCATCCGGTACGACAGCGGCAGCGCCGCGACCGGCACGTCGGCCTCGGTGGTGAGTACGAGCTGACCGTCGACGACCTGCAGTTTGCCGTCGTTCGTCGACAGCACGGCCGCGTCGCCCTGCCTGCTGATCTCGTAGTGGACCTCGGTCTGGGCAGCCTCGGCGTGGGCGTTCGCGCTGCCGACGCACAGGGCAAGCGCCGTCATGGCGGCCGTCGCGAGCGTGGTTGACATCTTCATGGTGATCCTCATCGATCGTGGGGTGAACTTGTGCCTCGCGGCACGGGACTACTTGCCGGAGGTATCGATCAGGCCCTCGGTCAGCGACCAGTGCTCGCCGGCGAAGGTCTGGATGCCGACCGCCTCGAGCGGGAAGCCGTCGCCCGCACCGGTTTTCATGCTGATACCGGGCAGCATCAGGTCGGCGGAGACGTTGTCGAGCGAGCGCATGGCATCGCGCAGGCCCTCCCTGGTCGGGCACTTCGCCGCTTCGAGGGTCTTGTGGAAGCTCTGTGCCATCGCCCAGCCGGCCATGGCGTGCTGGTTCTCGGTGTCGGCGCCGGGTGCGTACTGGGTGAGTTCGGTCTTGAACGTCTGCATGCCTGCGTCGGTGGCCCAGCGCGGGTCGGCGGGGTCCTTGAGGAACGCCGCGCTCACCGTGCCCTGGATATTCGGCAGGCCGACCGGGCGCAGGGTCGCCATGGTGTTGGATACCTGGGTGAGCACGTGCAGCGGGTTCCAGTCGGTGTTGCGCACGTCGGCGGCCAGGGCCTGGGAGGCGAACTTCGGCGTCGAGAAGTTCAGCATCACATCGGCTTTGGAGTTGGCCAGGTTGCGGACCTGCGCGTCGACGGTGGGGTCGGTCACCTCGAAGCTCTGCTCGGCGACCACCTTCACCCCGCTGCCCTCGGCGCCTTCGCGGAACGCGGCGAGCAGGTCCTTGCCGAAGTCGTCGTTCTGGTACAGCACCGCGACGGTCGCGGTGGGGCGCTGCTTCTTCACGTACTCGGCGTAGGCCAGGCCCTCGGTGCGGTAGCTGGGTTGCCAGCCGATGGTCCACGGGTTGTCCTCGGACCCGAACTTCGTGGCGCCGGTGGCGACGAACACCTGCGGCACCTTGCGCTGGCCGAGGTAGTCGCTCACCGCCGAGGAGGTGGCGGTGCCGAGGGTCTGGAAGACCGCGAACACCTGATCCTGTTCGACGAGGCGACGGGTCTCCTCGACGGTCTTGGGCGGCTGGTAGCCGTCGTCGCGGACGAGGTATTCCACCTGGCGTCCACCGATGCCGCCCTTCTCGGCGTTGACGTAGTCGAAGTAGGCCTTGATGCCCTTGGGCACCTCGCCATAGGCCGAGGCCGGACCGGACAGCGGGTACACGCCGCCGAGCTTGATGGTGCTGTCGGTGATGCCGGTGGTCTGCTGACCTCGGCAATCGCCTTGGCCGACGGTTCCGGTGTCGGCGTTGCGACCACCGCACGCGGTGAGCGTGGCGACCAGTGCGGCGGCCACCCCGAGACACTGGATTGTCCTAGTGCGCATGAGTTCTCCCTTTCCGGACGCGTTGTCCGAGCCAGTGCGCCCATCGGGTGGCCAGACCGGCCAGTCCCTGGGGTGCGAGGTACATGACCGCGATGATCAGCAGTCCGAAGATGACGCCGGGTGCGGCCTGGTTGACGTCTTGCGCCAGGCTCGGCACGAACATCACGAACAGCCCGCCGAGCACCGGCCCCCACGTCGTGCCGAGTCCGCCGACGACGAGCCCGGCCAGCAGGGTGATCGACAGGGTGAGCGCGAACGAGTCGGGGGAGACGAAGGCGATCACCCAGGTGTAGACGCAGCCCGCGACGCCGGCCAGCAGCGCGCTCCAGGCGAAGGCCAGGGTCTTGTAGTGCGCCAGGTTCACCCCGAGCACCTCGGCGGCGGTCTCGTTGTCACGCACCGCGTGCAGGGCGCGACCGACTTTGGAGCGCAGCATCCCGGCGACCAGCACGAAGCTCAGCACGGTGACGGCCAGCGCGAGGAAGTACAGCCACTGATCTTCGGCGAGCCCGGTCCAGGCAGGCGGCACCGGCTTGTCGACGCCGAGTCCCATCGAGCCGCCGGTGAGTCCGTCGAACCGTTTCAGCAACGGGACCAGGAAGATCGCGATCGACAGGGTGACCAGTGCGAGATACAGCCCGCGCAGGCGCAACGCGGGGATCCCGAGCGCGAACCCGAGCACGAAGGTGATCGCCGCCGCCAGCGGTATGGTCGCGAAATACGGTGTGTCCCAGCGATGCATCGCGATCGCGGCGGTGTAGGCGCCGATCGCGAAGAACGCGCCGTGGCCGAGCGAGATCTGGCCGGTGTGCCCGACGAGCAGGTTGAGCCCGAGCAGGGTGACCGCGTAGATCATGGCCATCGCCAGCTGAAAGGTGTGGAAGGGCACCAGCTGGAACGGTGCGGCACAGGCGAGCAGGAGTACCGCGACCGTGAAGACCAGCGGAAGCCGGGGGACGCGGATTCTCGAACGTTCCGGTTCCGCCTGGAGTGCCGCAGGATTCGCTGCCGAAATTTTCAACTCGCTCATACCCGTTCCACCGCCGCATGTCCGAACAGACCTTGGGGGCGAAGCAACAGCACGCCCAGGATGATCACCAGCGGCACACCGATCTTGAGTTCGGTGCCGATCGCGTCGACGTATGCGCCGGTGAGGGTTTCGGCGACGCCGACGATCAGTCCGCCCGCCACCGCGCCGCCGGGGGAGTCGAATCCGCCGAGCGTCGCCGCCGCGAAGGCGTAGATCAGGACGCCGCTCATCATGTTGGGATCGAGGAACAGCAGCGGCGCCGACAGCACGCCCGACACCGACCCGACCAGCGCGGCCAGGCCCCATCCCAGCGAGAGCACGGTGCCGACCCGGATGCCGACGAGCCTGGCGGACTGCGGATTACACGCCACCGCCCGCATGGCCAACCCGATCGCGGTGTAACGGAACAGCAGATACAGCAGTGCCATCACCAGTCCGACGACGGCGAAGATGCCGAGGCTGCCGTACCCCACACTGACATCGGCGACCCGTAATGCGCCGTCCGGGAAGGGATTCGGGAAGGACTTCACCTGGTAGGACCAGATCCAGCCCGCCGCCGCGTGCACCGTGAAGAACAAACCGACCGTGACGATCACCAGGGTGATCTCCGGTTTGCCTTCGACCGGCCGGATCACCACCCGCTCGATCACCATGCCCGCGAGAAAGGAGATCACCAGCGTGAGGACGAGTGCCGCCCAGAACGGCATCACCTGACTCAGCTGCCAGGCCAGGAAAGCCGAGAACATGGCCAGCTCGCCCTGGGCGAAGTTGGCCACCCCGGTGAACCGGTAGATCAGGACCAGCGCCAGCGCCAGCCCCGCGTAGATCGCGCCCGCCGAGAGCCCCTCGACGAGCTGCTGCACGAATTCGGTCACGGTCGCACCCGGTATCCGAGGTAGGAGCGGACGACCTGCTCGTCTGCTTTGATCTCGGCGGCGCTGCCGGACAGGACGATGCGGCCCGTCTCGAGCACATGTGCCTGATGGGCGACACCCAGCGCGAGGTGGGCGTTCTGTTCGACGACTATCACGGTGGTGCGTTCCTCTGCGTTGATGGTGTGCACGATCCCGAACAGCTCCTGGGTGACCAGCGGGGAAAGCCCGAGCGAAGGTTCGTCCAGCAGCAGCAGTCGTGGGCGCAGCATCAGCGCCCGGCCGATGGCGAGCATCTGCTGCTGACCGCCGGACAGCCCGCCCGCCGCGTCGCGCTGTTTGTCGCGCAGGATCGGGAAGTAGTCGTAGACGCGGCGCAGGTCGGACTCGACGCCCGCGCGGTCGCGGCGGGAGTAGGCGCCGAGGCGCAGGTTCTCCTCCACCGTGAGCGGGGCGAAGGTGCCGCGGCCCTCGGGCACGTGGGCGACCCCGAGCCGGGCCATCGCCTCGGGTGCCCGTCCGGCGACCTCGTCACCGTTCAAGCGAAGGGTGCCACGCACTTTCACCATGCCGCACAGCGCGCGCAACAGGGTGGTCTTGCCCGCGCCGTTGGGTCCGAGGATGGCGCATACTTCGCCTTCGGCGACCGAAAAGCTCACGCCGTGTAGCACTTTCGCCGCGCCATACCCCGCGTGCAGGTCGGTGACGGTCAGGAATTCGCTCATGAGGCAGCCCCCAGATAGGCGCGGACGACAGCCGGATCGCTCTGCACCGCTTCGGGTTCGCCCTCGGCGATCACCTGCCCGAACTCGAGGCAGACCACCCGGTCGCAGGTGTTCATCACGAATCCCATGTGGTGTTCGACGACGACGACGGTGAGGTCGAGCTCGGCCTGCAGGGCACGAAGACGCTCGGCGAACTCGTCGACCTCGCCGTGGCTCAGCCCGTTCACCGGCTCGTCGAGCAGCAGCAGCCGGGGCCGCACCGCCAGGGCGCGCGCCAATTCGATCCGTTTGAGCGTGCCGAACGGCAGCCCGGCGGCGGGATGGTCGGCGACGGTGGTGAGGTCGAGCCGCTCGAGCAGTTCGTCGGCCTCGGCGCGCAATCGCCGTTCCTCCCGGCCGACCCACGGCATCCGCAGCCCCGCCGAGACGAAGCCGCCGCGCGTGCGGTGATGGGTGCCGACGAGCACGTTGTCGCGTACCGACATCCGGGTGAACAGGCCGAGGTTCTGGAAGGTGCGGGCGATGCCCAGCCCGGCCAGTGCATCGGGGCGAACCGTGGTCAGGTCGGTGTCGAGGTAGCGCAAGGTGCCGGAGGTGGGACGGTTGCGCCGGGTGAGGCAGTTGAACAGGGTGGTCTTGCCCGCGCCGTTGGGCCCGATCAGACCGACCATCTCGCCCGCGGCGACCGTGAACCCCACATCCTGCAGGGCGGTGATCCCGCCGAAGCGCACCGTCAGGTGGGTTATGTCGAGCATGCGAGGAACACTAGGAGCGCTGGTCAGCACCCACATCGGACGTTGTGGACCAAGTTTTCGGCCGTGCATCGTCCGCTGCGGACAGTGTGATCTGGTTGACACCTCGAACGCGGCGCTGCAAACTCCCCGGACATGTCAGCTGGATCACAACTGCTCGGCTACTCCGATCCGGTACACGCCGAGCGAGCCCGGATCGTCGGGTGCGCCTACGACCACGCCGACGAGATCGCCGACGATGTGATGGCCAAGCTGCGCGTCGAACTGCCCGGCTACGACACCGCCGACCCGGGGTTCCTCGCCGACGTGCACGACCAGCTGGCCCGGCTCAGCCGCACCGGGCTCGGTGCCCTGCTCGAGCACAAGCGAGTCACCCCGGCCGACGTCTCCTACGCCAGGCAGGCCGCCGCCCGCCGCGCCCGCTGCGGGCTGCCGCTGGTCGACTACATCGCCGCGTTCCGGCTGGGTCAGCGCGCGATCTGGAAATCGCTGCTCGCTCACGCGGGCGACACCGAAGCGGGACGTGAGGCGGTGTTGTCGCTGGCCGGACCGCTGGCCCGCTACACCGACCTGATCAGCACCCAGGCCACCGACGCGTACCTGGAGTTCCAGCAGTACGTCACCGCGGAATCGAGCCGCGACGGCCAGGCGCTGATGGACTCCCTGCTCGACGGTGCCCTGCCCGCGAGCGGACCGCACCTGTCCGTGGCCACCGCGCACGGGATCGGCGCCGAACGGACCGCGCCGTTGGTGGTGGTCACCGCGATGGTTCTCGATTCCGCGCCGTCGGCCGACTCCCTGTGCGAGACGAGGCAAGTGGTGTCGGCCGCGCTGGCGCGCACCGGTGTCAACGGGTTGCGCACCCTGTCGGTGGTGCGTGACACCGAGATCGTGGCGATCCCGGCGCTGCGACCCGACGGGTCGGCCGAGCAGCTGTGCGAACGACTGCGGGCGCTGCGTGAACAACTCGCCGCCGACGGTGTGGCACTGGCCGTCGGGGTGAGTACCTCGGTCACCGAGGTCGGTCAGATCCCGCGGGCGCACCGGCAGGCCAGGGCCGCCCTCGCCCTGCTCCCCGAGGACGGTGGCGTGCTCGCGCTGCCGCAGATGACACCGTTCCGGTACCTGCTGCTGCGCGCCGACGACACCACCCGTCAGCTCGTCGATCCTCGTGTGGGCGCCGCCCTCGCCGACGACCGCGCCCGGGGCGGCACCCTCGCCGACACCGTGCGCGCGTTCGCCGCCGCCGACATGAACCTGCGCGAAGCCGCCGACGCCCTGCACATCCACCTCAACACCGCCAAGTACCGGCTGGGCCGCATCCAGGAACTCACCGGACGCAATGTGCGCAGCGTCAACGACCTCGTCGAACTTCTGGTGGCGATCGAGCTGTTATAAACGACGGATGAGTCTGGATCCTGCTATTGCCGCTCGCCTCAAACGCAACGAGGCCGGGCTCGTCGCCGCGATCGCGCAGGAGAAGGCGACCGGCGACGTGCTGATGATGGCCTGGATGGACGACGAGGCCCTGGCCCGCACCCTCGAAACCCGCAAGGGCACCTACTATTCGCGTTCACGGCAGCAGTACTGGGTGAAGGGGGAGACCTCCGGGCACACGCAGTACGTGCACGAGGTGCGGCTCGACTGTGACGGTGACACCGTGCTGCTGATCGTCGATCAGGAAGGGGCGGCCTGTCACACCGGCACCCACACCTGCTTCGACACCGATGTGCTGCTCGCACGCGAGGCCGAGTGAGATGACCGTGCCGGAGTTGCTCGCCGAGCTCGCCGCCCTCGACAATCCGCGCGTTCGCGAGGTCAACGAGAAGCACGGCGACGATCACGGCGTGAACCTCACCGAGTTGCGCGCGGTCGCCAAACGGCTGAAGACCAACCACGACCTCGCCCTCGAGCTGTGGGCCACCGACGACACCGCCGCGAAACTGCTCGCCCTGCTCGTCTGCCGCCCGAAGGCTTTCGACCGGGCCGAGCTCGACGCGATGATCCGCGCCGCCCGCACTCCGAAGGTGCACGACTGGCTCGTGAACTATGTGGTGAAGAAGAACCCGCACGCCGAGGAGCTGCGCGTGGCCTGGCTCGCCGACCCGGATCCGGCGGTCGCCGCCGCTGGTTGGGCGCTCACCGCCGATCGAGTGGTGAAAAAGCCTGCGGGACTGGATCTTCCCGGGCTCCTCGACGACATCGAAGCGCACATGAAAACCGCCCCCGACCGCCTGCAATGGGCGATGAACACCTGCCTGGCCCAGATCGGGATCACCCACCCCGAACACCGGGCTCGCGCCGTCGATATCGGGGAACGGCTGCGGGTGCTCGCCGACTATCCGACCTCGCCCGGCTGCACCTCGCCGTTCGCACCCACCTGGATCGCGGAAATGGTGCGCAGACAGGGCGATTGAGCCTCAGCGGAGCCGTTCGCCGGCGACCTTCGACGACGGCAGGCGCCCGGCTTTGGAGGTTCCCCGCAGGGTGTCACCGTCGACGGTCACGTCGAATGCCAGGTTCAGCCGAAGGGGTTTGGTGACGGCCTGTTTCCAGGTGAGCCGATCGCCGTCGGCGCGGAGCTCGGTGAGTGGCACGTCCTCGCCTGCTCCGCGCGCGACGCCGGTGAGAACACCGTCCTGCTCGCGGATTTCGACCACGGCGTCGATCTTGCCGATCGGGGTGGCGATGGACATGTTCCAGGTGCCTGCGAAAGACATGCTGATGCGTTCCTGACTGTTCGAATGGTGGGGTTCGCTGCTCAGAAGGCGGTCGGTGTCAGGCCGTCGGCGCGCCAGACGGTGCCACGTCGCTCGTGTGCGAAGAGCTCTTCGACGGCGTGCGCGACGCGGGGCCCCAGTTCGCGCTCGAGCAGATACAGGCCGAGATCCAGGCCGGAGGTGACACCCGCGCCGGTGACCAGGTCGCCGTCGTCCACGATCCGGGCCGAGACCGCGTGCGCACCGGTGGCGTCGAGCAGATCCAGGCCGAGATGGTGGGTGGTGGCGTGACGGCCTTCGAGCAGGCCGGCCATGGCCAGGACCAGTGAGCCTCCACAGACGGTGGCGACAGTGACGTCTGGGGCCTTCATCGCCTGCGTGAGGAGCGCGGGCAGCTCGGTGCTCAGCGTGCGACCGAGGAGCACCGGGATGGGCTGGTCCGGTTCCCATTCGCCCGCACCCACCTGTGCTTCCGGCACCTCGCCGAGGTCGCCCACCCGGCCCGAAGCGCCGGGCACCACAACGATGTCCGCACGTTCCGGGTCGAGGGTGCCGGTGGCGCGCAACGTCAATCCGCCGGTGCCGCTGACCACCTCACGAGGACCCTGTGCGGAGACCAGCTCGACGGTGACCGCACCGTCGGACGCCACGCCGCCCGCGTACAGCACTTCATAGGGAGCGATGGCATCGAGTGGGTCGAAGCCGTCGAAAAGGACGATCTGAACATGCATGGATGATTTCCCTCGCGCCGTTATCCGCTGGACATCCCACAGTCAACCGGTGCTCGCCGCGAGAGCCCAGTGGCACTGGCGACAGGTTTCGACGGAAAAATGCCAACCTCGCTACCCTCGTGCCATGCATACCGTGGCCGTCCTGGCACTGGACAAGGTGATCCCGTTCGACCTGTCCACCCCGATCGAGGTCTTCTCGCGGACCCGGCTGCCCGACGGACGACCCGGCTACCAGGTGCGGGTCTGCGCCGAGCACGCCGAGGTCGACGCGGGCGCCTTCACCCTGCGTGCCCCGTGGGGCCTGGACGGCCTCCGGAACGCGGACACGATCATCGTGCCGGGCATCGCCGATCCGACCGCCCCGCTCTCACCCGCCGTCCGCGAGGCGCTACGTGCGGCCGCCGCCGATGGCACCCGTATCGCCTCCATCTGCGTCGGCACCTTCCCGTTGGCCGCCACGGGTCTGCTCGCCGGGCTGCGCGCCACGACCCACTGGCATGCGGCCGACGCACTGGCCGCCACCCATCCCGACATCGACGTCGACCCGGACGTCCTCTACGTCGACAACGGTCAGTTCCTCACCTCGGCGGGCGCCGCGGCGGGAATGGACTTGTGCCTGCACATGATTCGCCGTGACTACGGCTCGGCCACGGCCGCGCACGCCGCCCGGCTGTCGGTGATGCCGCTCGAACGCGAAGGTGGACAAGCGCAGTTCATCGTCCACGACCACGTCCCGACACCGCAGGGCTCTGAGCTCGAAAAGCTGCTCACCTGGTTACAGCAGAACCTGGCCGAAGACCTCACCCTCGCCGATATCGCCGAGCGGGCCGGAACCAGCACCCGCACGCTCATCCGGCGCTTCCGTGAACACACCGGAACCACCCCGCTGCAATGGCTGCATCGCGTCCGGATCCGGCAGGCGCAGCATCTGCTCGAGACCACCCAGCATTCGGTCGAACGGATCAGCGGCCAGGTCGGTTTCGGGTCGGCCACCGCCTTCCGGGAGCGCTTCAAGCGCACCACCGGCGTCAGCCCGCAGAGCTACCGGCGCATGTTCAGCTGAACCGGATTCGAGGCCTAGTCGCACCCCTCGGCGAGGACCTGGTCCAATTGACTGGACAGGCTTTCGCCGAGGGCGGCCAGCTGGGCTGTCTGGGCGCAGTCGAGACCGTCGAGCACCAGCTTGCGGACGGCCTCGAGATATCCGGGCGTGGCCTCGATGACCTTCTCGAAACCGTCGTCGGTGAGCACCGCGTACACCCCGCGTCTGCCCGCCGCCGAATCGCGGCGCGCCCAGCCGAGTCGCTCCAGTTTGGACACCACATGCGACAGTCGCGATAGCGAAGCATTTGCCTTGTGGGCGAGATCACTGAGCTGCATTCGGTGCCCGGCTTCCTCCGACAGCAGGCTCAGCACCCGG
The DNA here is from genome assembly GCF_040639775.1 of Nocardia sp. NPDC023733. Lineage (NCBI taxonomy): Bacteria > Bacillati > Actinomycetota > Actinomycetes > Mycobacteriales > Nocardiaceae > Nocardia > Nocardia sp. NPDC023733. The sequence continues at coordinate 60,722 of NZ_JBFAAN010000009.1, forward strand.
AATTCGAAATGGGTGAGCCCGGACTCGCGCTGCAGCCGAGTGTCGAGGGCGGCCGGAACCCTTGTCATCAGGGCGACTACGGCCTGCCAGGCGCGCTGTTCTACCGGATCCAGCCATCTGGTCATGGCTGAGGCCGCCTCGCGGTCGGGCGGCACGGATCGAAGGGAGGGACGCGCACCGGACCGAGTTTGCCACGACGTCGCTGTGGCGTCCGCCGGATCGCCCGGGTCGTGAGGTCACTCACAACCCGGGACGCGTCATCGAAGCCTCAGTACTCGCGAGACTCCTGCGGCGGGACCGTCGGTTCGGGGGTGGCCTTGGCGGCCCGGCGGCGGTTGATGCCCCGCTTACCCATCAGACCGAGCACGAGGGCGAACACGATCGCGGCCACGATCGCACCGACCAGGCAGGCACCGCGGAACGCGGGCGCGTCGACATCGAGGATGCGTTCACCGGCGTGCGCCGCATTGTTGCCACCGAGCACGATGGTGAGCGTCATCAGGTTCGGAAGGGAGCCGAGCAGCGCGATGACGACTGCCACCCCGGCGATGAACTTGCCGCCTTTGCGCTTCCACATCCGCACCGCGAGCAGCAACAGCAGCAGCGGCACGAGGGTGAACACCAGGCCGTAGACCAGGCCCCACCAGATGCCCTGGGTGAAGCTGCCGTGCACGAGGCTCGCCAGGCGCTGCGCCCACCATCGTGGGATGAACGAGGCCAGGATGAAATAGGCGATCACCAGCACGACCGCTGTCGCCAGGATCATGATCGCCCGGTTGCGCCACACGGTAGCCGTGGACTTCTGACCGCTCGACCGCACTTCGCCGGATGTCATTGCCCCAGCGTAGGCGCGCCGAGGGCGCCGGGCGCCGATCCGTGCCCGGCGTTTCGCCAGATCGCTATCCGGCGGATTTCGCCCGTTCGCGCAGGAAGCGCAACGCCTCGTCGGCGTGCACGGCCGCGCGCAGTTCACCGGTGACGACCTTCAGGATCGTGCGATCGGTATCGATGACGAAGGTGTGCCGTTTGACCGGGGCCAGCTTGCCGAGTAGCCCACGCTTGACGCCGAAACCGGCCGCGACCTCGCCGTCGGCGTCGGAGAGGACCGGATAGTCGAGCCGCTGTTTGCCTGCGAAACCGGCCTGCACCTCGACACTGTCGGTGCTGATCCCGGCGCAGGACGCGCCGACGGCGGCGAACTCGGCGCTCAGATCACGGAAATGGCAGGCCTCGGCGGTGCAGACCGGAGTGTTGGCGGCCGGGTAGAAGAACAGCACGAGCGGCCCGCCTGCCAGCAGGGCGTCGAGGGAACGGAGTTCGCCGGACTGATCGGGAAGTTCGAACTGGGGCGCGGTCTGACCTGGCTGCATGCGCACGACCCTAACGGCCGGTACCCGAGCGCAAAAGGTCCCCGTTCACGGACGCGAACGGGGACCCGCCTTTTCGACCCGCCCTGCGGCTCTAAGGAATCCGCAACAGCGCTTTGATCTCCGGGTTGCGGATCTCCATCACGTCGAGGATGCCGTGCACGCGCAGCATCGGCTCCAGCTTCAGGAGACGATCGCGGTGCGCTTCGTATTCGACCGGGAACGACTTCTCGTCCAGATCCTGCATGGCCTTGGCGTAGGTGACGAACGACGTGAGCGCGCTCGCCGCGGACTGCTGTCCAGGACCGTTGTAGTGCTGCGACACAGGGGCCTGCCTGCCCAGCTGTGCGCCCTGATGCGAGGGATTCAACATGGCTCCTCTCGGAAGAAGGGATACCGCATGCGACATGGAACGCGCGCGAGTGTAGTGATGCCGGTCACGGCCGCATTCGGCGCCCGGTCGTGACGGCCTTCGGCGGGGTGATCGGGGCAGGATGCGGCCACGTCGCGGCGCCTGGGATGATGGCCGAATGCAGGGCGCGCCGACACCGACCACGACCACCCGCGAGCAGTTCCGGTTGCTCGCCGCCGAGCACCGGGTGGTCCCGGTGACCCGAAAGGTGCTGGCCGACTCCGAGACTCCGCTCTCGGCCTACCGCAAACTGGCCGACGACCGGCCGGGCACCTTCCTGTTCGAGTCCGCCGAGAACGGGCGCTCCTGGTCGCGCTGGTCGTTCATCGGCGCGGGCAGTCCGTCGGCACTGACGGTCGTCGACGGTGCGGCCGCCTGGCTCGGCACGGTCCCCGCCGACGCGCCCTCGGGCGGTGACCCGCTGCGTGTGCTGCACGAAACCCTCGAACTGCTGCGCACCGAACGCCTGCCCGGCCTGCCCCCGCTCACCGGTGGCATGGTCGGCTATCTCGGCTACGACGCGGTCCGCCGCATCGAGCGCCTGCCCGAGCTGGCCGAGGACGATCTGCGGCTGCCCGAGCTGGTCCTGATGCTGGCCACCGACCTGGCCGCCTTCGACCACCACGAGGGCGCGATCACGCTGATCGCCAACGCGGTGAACTGGAACGGCACCGACGAACACGTCGACGCCGCCTACGACGACGCCGTGGCCCGGCTCGACCGGATGACCGCCGCGCTGGCCACGCCTGCATCATCGACGGTGTCGGTCTTCGACCAGCCCGAACCCGACTACCTGCGCAGGCGGACCACCGAGGAATTCTGCTCGGGCGTGCGTCGGCTCATCAAGGAGATCGAGGCGGGCGAGGCGTTCCAGGTGGTGCTCTCGCAGCGCTTCGAAATGGACTACACCGGCTCCCCGCTCGCGGTCTACCGGATGCTGCGGGCCTCCAACCCGAGCCCGTACATGTACCTGATGCACATCCCCGACGGCGACGGCGGCACCGCGTTCTCCATCGTCGGCTCGAGCCCGGAATCGCTGGTGACCGTGAAAGACGGTGTCGCCACGACACATCCGATCGCGGGCACCCGCTGGCGTGGAGCGAGCGCCGAGGACGACATCCTGCTCGAGAAGGACCTGCTCGCCGACGACAAGGAGAACGCCGAGCACCTCATGCTCGTCGATCTCGGCCGCAACGATCTGGGCCGGGTGTGCCGTCCGGGCACGGTGCGCGTCACCCAATACCGGCACGTGGAGCGCTACAGCCACGTGATGCACCTGGTGTCGACGGTGTCGGGTCAGCTGGCCGAGGGCAGGATCGCGCTCGACGCTGTGCGCGCGTGTTTCCCGGCGGGCACCCTGTCCGGTGCGCCGAAGGTGCGGGCGATGGAACTGATCGAGGAACTCGAACCGACCAGGCGCGGAATCTACGGCGGCGTGGTCGGCTACCTCGATTTCGCCGGTGACGCCGACACCGCCATCGCCATCCGCACCGCCCTGCTCAAGGACGGCACCGCCTACGTCCAGGCGGGCGCGGGCGTAGTCGCCGACTCCGACCCGGTCGCTGAGGACACCGAGGCGCGCAACAAGGCCATGGCGGTCCTCAAGGCGATCGCGGCCGCCAAGACCCTTCGCACCTACGAGGGCGGCGCCGAGTGAGTGCGCGGGACGCCGACACACCGAACGAGGGCGCTACGGCGCGTGACAGCGGTCCGGTGGGCGATAGCGGCGCGGCGCGTGACAGCGGCCCGGTCGGCGATACCGGCGCGGCGCGTGACAGCGGCCCGGTGGGCGATAGCGGGTCGGTGGTCGACGGCGGCACAGCGGGCGACAGCGGCGTGAAGGGCGAAGGCTTGACAGCGGGCGCGCAAATGGCCGCACCCGCCGCCAAACCGGTACTTCCGGTGATCTTGCTGGCAGTGGCGGCGGCCGGACTGTGGGCGTCCTCGCGGATGACTTGGGTGACGGTGCACTCGGCCGACAACCTCACCGAGCCGCGCACCGACAACCTCGACGGCGGCACCTGGTTCGGGGCGCTCACTCCGCTCGCGCTGGTGCTCGTCGCCGCGATCGCCGCCGTGTTCGCGGTGAAGGGTGTGCTGCGTCAGCTGCTCGGCGTGGTGGTCGCGGTGGTCGCCGCGGTGGCGGCCGTCCCCGGCTTCGCCCTGACCATCGGGGCGGGCAGAACCGACGAACGGGCAGGCACGCTCGCCGAACTGCCCGGCCGGGCGACGGTCACCGGCGCCGAGACCCACATCTTCCCGGCCGTGCTCTCGGTGCTGGCGGCGGCGTGCGCCTTGGCCGCGGGTGTGTTGCTGACCCGGCGGGCCGAGACCACCGCCCAGCTGTCCGGCAAGTACGACAACCCCGTCTTCCGCCGGGCCGACGCCAGCGCCCAGGTGAACAACTCCGACGGCGCCGCGCCGCTGTCGGACCGGGTGCTGTGGGATGCCCTCGACGCGGGCACCGATCCCACCGACACCGCCGATACCCGGGACGACGACGACCGCCCGGGCCGGCGCGACCCGTGACCGGGCACGTGACCCCCGGCACCCCCGCCGCAGTGACACGCGCGGCGGCCATTTATTCTTGTCAGGCATCGGTGAGACAGCGCCCGGGGGGACTCTCGGGTGAGAAGTTCGTCTCCCCAGAAAGGATTCGAGCCAGATGACGGTACTCGACTCGATTCTCGACGGGGTTCGGGCGGATGTTGCCGCTCGCGAAGCCCTCCTCGATTTTCAGGCGATCAAAGCTGCCGCGGCTGCCGCGAAGGCACCGCTGGACGCGCGCGCCGCGCTGCACGAGGACGGGATCGGTGTCATCGCCGAGGTGAAGCGGGCCAGCCCCTCCAAGGGCGCGCTGGCCGACATTCCCGATCCGGCAGTCCTGGCCAAGGCCTACGAAGACGGTGGCGCCCGCATCATCAGCGTGCTCACCGAGCAGCGCCGCTTCGGCGGTTCGCTCGACGATCTCGACGCCGTGCGCGCCGCGGTGAACATCCCGGTGCTGCGTAAGGACTTCGTCGTCGGCCCGTACCAGATCCACGAGGCCCGCGCCCACGGCGCCGACGTGATCCTGCTGATCGTGGCCGCGCTCGAACAAGACGTGCTGTCCTCGCTGATCGACCGCACCGAATCACTCGGTATGACCGCTCTCGTGGAAGTACACACCGAAGAGGAAGCCGATCGTGCCCTGGAAGCGGGCGCCTCGGTGATCGGTGTGAACGCGCGCAACCTCAAGACTCTCGAGGTCGACCGCGACGTGTTCGCCCGGATCGCACCCGGTCTGCCCTCGGAGGTCATCCGGGTGGCCGAATCCGGCATCCGTGGTACCGCCGACCTGCTGGCCTACGCCGGCGCGGGCGCCGACGCGGTGCTCGTCGGTGAAGGCCTGGTGACCAGTGGAAACCCGCGCGCTGCCGTCTCCGACCTGGTGACCGCGGGCGCCCACCCCTCCTGCCCGAAGCCCGCACGGCGGAGCATCCGATGAGCGCGCTGCCCCAGGCCAGCGCGGGGGTGGCCCAGCACAGCGACTACGAACCCGACGCGGGTGGGCACTTCGGTGTCTACGGCGGACGGCACGTGCCCGAGGCGTTGATGGCCGTGATCGAGGAGGTCACCGCCGAATACGACAAGGTGCGCTCCGACCACACCTTCCTCGACGAACTCGACCGGTTGCAGCGCGACTACACCGGTCGCCCCTCGCCGGTGTTCGAATGCACCCGGCTGGCCGAACATGCCGGTGGCGCAAGGATTTTCCTCAAGCGTGAGGACCTGAACCACACCGGTTCGCACAAGATCAACAATGTGCTCGGTCAGGCCCTGCTCGCCAAGCGGATGGGCAAGACCCGCGTCATCGCCGAGACCGGTGCCGGTCAGCACGGTGTCGCCACCGCCACCGCCTGCGCGCTGCTCGGCCTGGACTGCGTGATCTACATGGGCGCGGTCGACACGGCCCGCCAGGCGCTCAACGTGGCCCGCATGCGCCTGCTCGGCGCCGAGGTGATCTCGGTGACCAGCGGTTCGCAGACCCTCAAGGACGCCATCAACGAGGCGCTGCGCGACTGGGTCACCCACGCCGACGACACCTACTACTGCTTCGGCACCGCCGCGGGCCCGCACCCGTTCCCGCTGATGGTGCGTGATTTCCAGCGTGTGGTCGGCATGGAGGCGCGCGAGCAGATGCTCGACCGCGCCGGTCGCCTGCCCGACGCCGTGGTGGCGTGTGTGGGTGGCGGCTCCAACGCCATCGGCATCTTCCACGCCTTCATCCCCGACGCGGACGTGCGGCTCGTCGGTTACGAAGCGGCCGGCGACGGTGTCGAAACCGGAAGGCACGCAGCCACTTTCACCGGCGGTACGCCCGGTGCGTTCCAGGGCGCCTACTCGTACCTGCTGCAGGACGAGGACGGCCAGACCATCGAATCGCACTCGATCTCGGCCGGTCTGGACTACCCGGGTGTCGGCCCCGAGCACGCCCACCTCAAGGACATCGGCCGCGCCGAGTACGCGCCGATCACCGACACCGAGGCGATGGACGCGCTGCTGTTGCTCTCGCGTTCGGAGGGCATCATCCCGGCGATCGAGTCCGCCCACGCCGTGGCCGGTGCGCTGAAGCTCGGCAAGGAACTCGGCGAGGGCTCCATCATTCTGGTCAACCTGTCCGGTCGTGGTGACAAGGACATGGACACCGCGGGCCGCTGGTTCGGTCTGTTCGACGACAACGCCGAGGAGAACGCTCAGTGAGTCAGCAGTCGCGCCTGGCCAATACGTTCGCGGCCGCGCGCAGCGAGGGACGGGCGGCGCTCATCGGGTACCTGCCCGCAGGCTATCCCGACCTGGCCGGTTCCATCGAGGTGTGCCGGACGATGGTCGAATCCGGTTGCGACATCGTGGAAGTCGGCGTCGCCTATTCCGATCCGGTGATGGACGGCCCGGTCATCCAGGCCGCCGCCGAGCAGGCGCTGCGCAGCGGTGTGCGCGTGCGTGACGTGTTCTCCGTCGTCGAGGCGATCACCGACGCCGGTGGTCAGGCCGTGGTGATGAGTTACTGGAACCCCGTCCTCAAGTACGGCGTCGACACCTTCGCCCGCGACCTGGCGGCCGCAGGCGGCGCAGGCATCATCACCCCGAACCTGATCCCCGACGAGGCCGACGACTGGTTCGTCGCGTCGTCGACCCACAACCTGGACCGCATCTTCCTCGTCGCCCCCTCCTCCACCGAGGAGCGACTGGTCAAGACCCTGGAAGCCTCCCGCGGATTCATCTACGCCGCCTCCACCATGGGCGTCACCGGCGCCCGCGACGCGGTCTCCTCAGCCGCCCCCGCCCTGTGCTCCCGCATCCGCGCCCACTCCGACATCCCGATCGGCGTCGGCCTCGGCGTCCGCTCAGGCGCCCAGGCCGCCGAAATCGCCGCCTACGCCGACGGCGTCATCGTCGGCTCGGCGTTGGTCTCGGCCGCCGCCGAAGGCCTCGACGCTGTGCGCGCACTGACTTCCGAGCTGGCCGAAGGCGTCCGCGCAGCTACCGTTCGCTCGTAGTCGAACCCGATTTCCCTGGGACACGGGTCGCTCGTCAGGGGACGGGCTGACCCGATTCCGGCCTCTCCACTAACGTGGTGGCCGTGAACTCAGTCCTGGCCTATATCCCGAGTCCGCCACAGGGTGTCTGGCAGCTCGGACCCTTTCCGTTGCGGGCGTACGCGCTGTGCATCATCCTCGGCATCGTCGTCGCCATCTGGTGGGGTGAGCGCCGGTGGCAGCAGCGTGGTGGGCAGGCCGGGGCGGTGCTCGACGTGGCCATGTTCGCGGTGCCGTTCGGTCTGGTCGGTGGCCGGATCTATCACGTGGTCACGGACTGGCACAAATACTTCGGGCCGGACAAGAACCCTGTCGAGGCGCTCTACATCTGGCAGGGCGGGCTCGGTATCTGGGGTGCTGTGTTCTTCGGCGGCATCGGGGCCTGGATCGCCTGCCGGATCTACAAGATCCCGCTGCCCGCGCTCGGCGACGCCATCGCCCCCGCGGTGCTGCTCGCCCAGGCGATCGGCCGGCTCGGCAACTACTTCAACCAGGAACTCTACGGACGCACGACCGAGGTGCCGTGGGGTCTCGAGATCTTCGCGCGCTACGACACCGAGACCGGCGCGCGCGACATGATGAACGGGGTGTCCACCGGGCAGGTGCTCGAGGTGGTCCACCCGACGTTCCTCTACGAGATGATCTGGAACGTCCTCGTCGTCGTGCTGCTCGTACAGATCGACAAGCGTTATCGAATCGGGCACGGCCGCCTGTTCGCGCTCTACGTCGCCGGATACAGCTTCGGCCGGTTCTTCGTCGAGCTGATGCGTAGCGACGAAGCGACACACATCCTCGGCATCCGGATCAACTCGTTCACCTCCGCGCTCGTATTCCTCGGCGCCATGGCCTACTTCGCGCTGGCCACCAAGGGCCGCGAGGACCCGGCCTTGCTGCAGCCGGGAGCGGCGCCGCGCCCGTGGCCGTGGCAGCTGTCGAAACTGCGCGCGCTCGGCGCCGCCGAGAACGCCGACGGCGGACAGGTCGACCTCGCGAAGAAGGCGGATTCCGCAGTGGGAAACAATGATTCGGCCGTAGCCACTAACGAACCGGCCGAGGACACGGCTGCTACCGAGGAAGAGGCCGACAAGGCAGGCGAGCCGACGAAATCGGACGCGAAGAAGGCCTGATCCCTCGAGAAACCGAACTGATCGACGGGTGTTCGTCAACACGACGAGCACCCGTCGCGATATTCCCGTGAGTGCTGCGTGCTCGTGACGACGAGGCACCCGAGAAGACAACGGCCGGTGGTACCGGCCACAATGACCGTGATCGTCGCGGGCGCACCGCCGTTCGGCCGATCACCACATGGCCGGGGGCCACGACGGGTACCCGCACGAATGATGGAGGACATGAGTGACCGACCCCTACAACCCCAATCCGCAATACGGCCCTGATCTGAGCAAGCAGCCCGATTCGGGCGCGCACCAGCAGTACGGTCAGCCGGCCTACGGCCAGCAGCCGTCGGACCCGTACGCCCAGCAGCCCGGTTACGGTCAGCCGCAGTACGGCGCGCCGCAGCCGCAGTACGGTCAGCCCGCCGACCCGTACGCCCAGCCGCAGCCGGGCTACGGTCAGCCGCAGCCGTACGGCATGCCGCAGGGGTACAACCCGGCCGACCCGGAGGCCCCTTACGGCCGGGACATGTACGGGGTTCCGTTCTCGGACAAGCAGAAGCTGATGGCCGGTCTGCTCGAGATCTTCCTCGGCAGCTTCGGTGTCGGCCGCTTCTACCTCGGCTACACCGGTCTCGGCATCGCCCAGATCGCCGTGGTCTGGCTGACCTGCGGTCTCGGCGCCATCTGGCCGCTGATCGACGGCATCATGATGCTCACCGGCAAGGTGCCCGACGCGCAGGGCCGCCCGCTGCGCGACTGAACCGACACGCGTCGCCGACGGGTGTCCTGCCTCGGCAGGGCACCCGTCGTGTTTCCCCGCCCCCATTCCGATCACGATGAGCGATACTCTGTGTCGGTCGTGCGCGGCGCCGTAGCGTCGCTTGGCCTGCGCGTGCCCTATGCGCGCAGCGGAGAAAGGGATGTCCGTGCGCAAAGTTCTTGCCGCCGTCGTACTCGCCGTCGTCGCGGCGACGGGTCTGTCGGCCTGCTCGTCCGCGTCCGACCCGAATGTGCTGAAGGTGGGCACCGAGGGCACCTACGCGCCGTTCAGCTACCAGGAGAACGGCGAGCTCACCGGATACGACGTCGAGGTCGCCCGCGCGGTCGGCGAGAAGCTCGGCAAGCGGGTCGAATTCGTGCAGACACCGTGGGACTCGATCTTCGCCGGACTGGAATCCAAGCGCTTCGACCTGGTCGCCAACCAGGTGACGATCAACCCCGAGCGCACCGCGAAGTACTCGCTGTCGCAGCCCTACACCACTTCCGAGGGTGTGATCGTCACCCGCGCCGACAACACCGACATCACCGGCCTGGCCTCGCTCGCGGGCAAGACCACCGCGCAGTCGGCCACCAGCAACTGGAGCCAGGTCGCCAAGGACGCGGGTGCGAAGGTCGAGGCGGTCGAGGGCTTCGTGCAGGCGGTGCAGCTGCTGAAGGCGGGTCGCGTCGACGCCACCGTGAACGACACTCTCGCGGTGGGCGAGTACACCAAGAAAACCGCTGACACCGGTATCAAGATCGCCGCCAAGACCGGCGAGGTCAGCAAGCAGGCCTTCGCCGGCCGCAAGGACGACGCAGCGCTGGTCGCCGATGTCGACCGGGCGCTCGCCGAGCTGGCCGCCGACGGCACCCTGGCCCGCCTGTCGGAGAAGTACTTCGGCACCGACGTCAGCAAGTAGCGGATGGATCAGGCGACCTGGGAGCTGATCCGGCGCAACCTGTGGCCGATGCTCGAGGCGACGGTCACGATGACGTTGCCACTCACCGCGATCAGCTTCGTCATCGGCCTGGCCATCGCGGTGGGTGTCGCGCTGGCCAGGATGTCGGCGCGGCGGGTGCTGTCGTGGCCCGCCCGCTTCTACATCTCGATCATTCGCGGCACCCCGCTGCTGGTTCAGCTGTTCATCGTGTTCTACGCGCTGCCGCAGTTCGGGGTCGTGATCGATCCGTTCCCGGCGGCGGTGATCGCGTTCAGTCTCAATGTGGGCGGTTATGCCGCCGAGGTGGTTCGCTCCTCGATCATGAGTGTGGCCCACGGTCAGTGGGAGGCGTCCGAATCACTCGGCATGACGTACGTGCAAACCCTGTGGTACGTCGTGTTTCCGCAGGCCGCCCGGATCGCGGTTCCCCCGCTGTCCAACACCCTGATCTCTTTGGTGAAGGACACCTCACTGGCTTCGACCATCCTGGTCACCGAACTGCTGCGCACCGCCCAGCTCGCCGCTGCCCCCACCTTCGACTTCTTCGCCCTCTACGGCGTCGCGGCCCTCTACTACTGGGCCATCTGCCTGGTCCTCGGCTTCGCCCAAACCCGCCTCGAGACCCGGCTCTCGCGCCACGTTGCCGTTCGGTAGCGAGCTCTTTCGGTGAACACGAAGGGAACTCGGGGTGTGACACGGCAGGCGAAAAGACTCGGCGCTCCCCGAGTACTAGGCTGGGCACTGTGATGCGACGGACGAAGATTGTGTGCACCCTAGGACCGGCGACTGCCTCCCAGGACCGAATTCGTGAGCTCGTCGAAAGCGGCATGGATGTAGCCCGGCTGAACTTCAGCCACGGCGAGCACGCCGACCACGCCGACAACTACAAGATGGTCCGCGCGGCCTCCGACGAGACCGGTCGCGCGGTCGGCATCCTCGCCGACCTGCAGGGCCCCAAGATCCGCCTCGGCCGCTTCACCGAGGGCAAGACCCACTGGGCCACCGGTGAGCAGGTGCGGATCACCGTCGACGACGTCGACGGCTCCCACGACCGGGTGTCGACCACTTACAAGGAACTCGCCAAGGACGCCAAGGCCGGTGACCGCCTGCTCGTCGACGACGGCAAGGTCGGGCTCACCGTCGAGGCCGTCGAGGGCAACGACGTGGTGTGCCGGGTCACCGAGGGCGGCCCGGTGAGCAACAACAAGGGCCTGTCGCTGCCCGGCATGAACGTGTCGGTGCCCGCGCTGTCGGGCAAGGACGTGGAGGACCTCGAGTTCGCGCTGAAGCTCGGCGTGGACTTCATCGCCCTGTCGTTCGTGCGCTCGCCGTCCGATATCGAACTCGTGCACGAGATCATGGACCGGGTCGGGCGCCGGGTGCCGGTGATCGCCAAGCTGGAGAAGCCGGAGGCGATCGAGAACCTCGAGGCCATCGTGCTCGCGTTCGACGCGGTGATGGTCGCGCGTGGCGATCTCGGTGTCGAGTTGCCGCTCGAGCAGGTGCCGCTGGTGCAGAAGCGCGCGATCCAGATGGCGCGCGAGAACGCCAAGCCGGTCATCGTCGCCACCCAGATGCTCGAATCGATGATCGAGAACTCCCGCCCCACCCGCGCGGAGGCCTCCGACGTCGCGAACGCGGTGCTCGACGGTGCCGACGCGGTGATGCTGTCGGGGGAGACCTCGGTCGGTGCCTGGCCGATCGACGCGGTGCGCACCATGGCCCGCATCGTCACCGCCGTGGAGTCCGAGACGTCGCGGGTGCCACCGCTGACCCACGTGCCGCGCACCAAGCGCGGCGTGATCTCCTACGCGGCGCGCGACATCGGCGAGCGGCTCAACGCCCGCGCCCTCGTCGCGTTCACCCAGTCCGGTGACACCGTGCGCCGCCTGGCCCGCCTGCATACCCCGCTGCCGCTGCTCGCGTTCACCCCGCTGCCGGAGGTGCGCAGCCAGCTCACGCTCACCTGGGGCACCGAAACTTTCATCGTGCCCATGGTCGACAGCACGGATGCGATGATCCACCAGGTGGATCAGGCGTTGTTGTCGCTGGATCGATACCGCAAGGGCGACCTGGTCGTCATCGTGGCCGGCTCCCCGCCGGGTACCGTCGGTTCCACCAACCTGATCCACGTGCACCGCATCGGCGAAGAGGACCATTAGCAGTGAGTAGTTCGGTAGACGAGATGATCGACATCGGGCCCGGCGAGCCGACATCCGACCTGCGGGTGCTGCTCGATCTGCTCGACCTGGAGCAGATCAGCGAGGACGTCTACCTGGGCAACCACCCGGAGAAGGTGTGGAGCCGCACCTTCGGTGGTCAGCTCGTCTCCCAGGCGATCGTCGCCGCGGGCCGTACCGCGGGTGATCGCCCGCTGCACGCGATCAACGCGCATTTCGTGCGCGGCGGCGACGTGAAGAAGCCGATCGAGTACCACGTGCAGCGGCATCGCGACGGGCGCGCGCTGGCCAACCGGACGGTGACCGCGAGCCAGGACGGCCAGGAGCTGTTCGTCATGCTCGCCGCGTTCCAGGACTGGGGCAAGGGCCTCGAGCACGCCCACGACGCGCCCGTGGTGCCCGATCCGGAGTCGTTACCCCGGATCGAGGAGCATTTCGCGGGGTTCGAGGACAAGCTCGAGATGTTCATCAACGCCCCGCACCCGATCGATATGCGCTACACCAACGATCCGGCATGGATCCTCAAGGGCAGCGGCGCCAAGCTCAACCACAACCGGGTGTGGATGCGCACCGACGGCACGCTGCCCGACGATCCGCTGCTGCATGTGGCGGCACTCGGCTATTCGTCGGACACCACGGTGCTCGATTCGATCATCACCACGCACGGTTTGTCGTGGGGGCTGGACCGGATTCTCGCGGCGACGGTGAATCATTCGATCTGGTTCCATCGCCCGTTCCGGTTCGACGACTGGTCGCTGTACGCCACCGAGTCGCCGGTGGCGGCGGGTTCGCGTGGGCTGGCGACGGGCCGGTTCTATTCGCGCAGTGGCGAATTGCTCGCCACCACGGTGCAAGAGGGCGTCATCCGCCACTTCCCGGCGCGCTGAGGCAGGTATTTCAGAGGCGCTCGACGTCGGGTTCGAACTCGACGTCGCTGCGCTGATGAGCGCGCAGCGTGAACGGCACCGTCTGATCCGCGCCGTACACGGCGAGCGCCAGCCCGGATTCGAGGTCGGCGATGTCGTCGTCGCTGAGGTCGGTGGGTTCACCGACCAGGCTCAGCGCGATCTCGAAGGTCGCCTCGGTCTCCGGCTGGTGGCCGGGATGGGTTGCGCGCCACTGGTTTTCGAGGTCCTGGTGGACGGTGTCGGTGGCGTCGACCGGGAGGGTGAAGCGCCAGGCGAATACGTCGCGGTCCTGGATGTGGTCGGCGAGGACGCCTCGGATGTCGCCGACGATGCGGTCGAGGACGTCCGGTGTCACGTACACATGGAGAGAAACATCCGAAATGCGTTTCGGCATGTCCGAGTCCTGTCGTGTGTCGAACCAGCATGGGTAACTTCCACGTCCGCGCCGAAGTGTAATCGGTGTCCGCTCTCGCGAACAGACCTTCATCTCCTGCGTTGCGCGGCGAGGAAGGCCGCGAGCGGGCGTGCACCGCCGGGCTCGATCACCAATCCCGGCCGTTCGTCCTCGCTGAGTTTGGTCTGCTCGTGCGGTGCGAGCGCGCTCAGCAACGGGAAGAGCACCTCGGCGATGCGGTCACCGACCTCGACGAATGCCTCGGCGGACAGTCCGATCGGGTCGGCGATGTTCTCCCGGCCCACATAGGCGAGGTCGTTGCGGGCGCGATGCAGTGCGGCAATGGATTTCGCGCCGGTGACCTTGGCGATGCGGTGCGCCTCGATGAGGGTGAACGTGCGCGGTGCGGCGCCGAAGGCCAGTTCGGCCACCTGGTCGCGTAATGCCTCGGTCATGGTGAGCACCAGATCGGCGCGATCGACCATTTCGGGCTTGAGTTTGCGGGCCTTGAATCCGGTGGTGTCGCCACCGAGCCCGGCGATCGTCTCCGCCGCGAGCGGTTCGGCCGGAAAGCCGACGAGGGCACGGGTTCCCGCGCTTTCGGCGGTGAGGCCTGGCAGTCCGTTGTGCGCCGCGAATGCCCGGGTGAGCCGTTCGGCGATCACCGACCGGCAGACATTGGAGTTGCAGACGAACAGCACGTGCATACCGATACCGTAATCCCGGTCATTGTCGTGCAGTAGGCCAGAATTGTAACCATCACAGGCGTGCTGCTATTTATTCACCTTTCGGTTGAATTCCGTACATTCATCGCGACGCGAAATCCGTTGTGTGTGACCGTGATACCCGTGTGATCGGAGTGGTAAACCTTCGTTCCGGATGTGTCGATCATCACTGGTTCCGGACCACGATAATTCGGTTCGGAAATAAATTCCGATCGGCCGGTCGATGCCGCCGACCCGCTCGGCGGGCCGGGGTCCGACGGCGGGCAAGGCCCGGTTCGCTTCCGGGCGTGCCGGGACGCTATAGTGACCGCGGTGCGCCGGGTTGGCGGAACTGGCAGACGCGACGGTCTCAAAAACCGTTGTCCGAAAGGACGTGTGGGTTCGAGTCCCACACTCGGCACCAACGGCGGTAGCGCGGCATCGGCCGCGCTCCGCGGGGGAGTATCTGTCGCGGGGCACGCGATGACCTCGCACACGTGTCACCCGCGGTTCCGGCAGCTCCACGCATTCGGAAGTGGACGCGATAGGTACTCTCGACATCGGCAGTCGGAATCCAGAGGGGTCGAACCTATGAGCACGAATGCAGCAGGCGCTGGCGCCGCGGGTGACGTGGTGGCCAAGCGCGTTGTCGTGGC
Organism: Nocardia sp. NPDC023733; assembly: GCF_040639775.1. Taxonomy (NCBI): domain Bacteria; kingdom Bacillati; phylum Actinomycetota; class Actinomycetes; order Mycobacteriales; family Nocardiaceae; genus Nocardia; species Nocardia sp. NPDC023733. The sequence continues at coordinate 75,737 of NZ_JBFAAN010000009.1, forward strand.
CGAGGACGAGGCCCTCATCCGCATGGACCTCGTGGAAATGCTCAAAGAAGAGGGCTACGACGTCGTCGGCGAGGCCGGCGACGGTCAGCAGGCCGTCGAACTGGCCGAGCAGCTGCGCCCCGATCTGGTGATCATGGACGTGAAGATGCCGCGCCGCGACGGCATCGATGCCGCCGCCGAGATCGCGACGAAACGTGTTGCGCCCGTGGTGATCCTGACCGCGTTCAGTCAGCGCGACCTGGTCGAGCGGGCCCGTGACGCCGGCGCGATGGCGTATCTGGTCAAGCCGTTCACCAAGTCGGATCTGGTGCCCGCGATCGAACTCGCGGCGAGCCGCTTTCACGAAATCTCCGCGCTGGAAACAGAAGTCGCGAATCTGTCCGATCGGCTCGAGACCCGCAAACTGGTCGAGCGTGCCAAGGGCGTGCTCATGCAGACCCAGGGTTTGACCGAACCTCAGGCGTTCAAATGGATTCAGCGCACGGCGATGGATCGGCGCACCACCATGAAGGCGGTGGCCGAAGTCGTGCTGGAGAACCTCACCCCGCAGTGACGTCGAACCGTAAAGCTCCGGTGCGCGCCCAGGAAACCGGAAAAACTTTACGTAAGCGAAACAATAACGTGAACTATGACCGCACACGAAGCATCCGACATGATGCGAATGTGATGCGGATCTAACAAAGCGGCGATATGTTCTCACCGGGTCGAACGTGGGTCGGCCCCCTCGGTGACCCCGGGGTGCACAGGACATAGAGGTGAGACGTGCTCAGTTCGACATGGCGCAGTCGTTCGACGCGAGGAGTTCTGGTAATCGGAGCTGCCGCGTCGTTGGTGTTGTCCGGATGTAGTGACAAGTCGTCCGACGGCGGCGGTGGCGGCAACACCGACCTCTCCATCCAGCCCGTCGTGCAGCTCGATACCGAGGGCAAGGCCGTCGCCCAGACCGACGCCGGCGCGGCCGCCGATCCGGCCGGTGACGGCAAGGCCAAGTGCGCGCCGACGAGCATCGCGATGGCCGGACCGCTGACCGGTGGCAACGCCGCGCTCGGCATCAACATCACCATGGGCGTCAAACTCGCCCTGGACAAGCACAACAAGGCGAACCCGGATTGCCAGGTCTCGGTCAAGGAATTCGACACCGAGGGCAAGCCGCAGAACGCCAGCCAGAAGATCCCGACCATTGTCGCCGATCCCAGCATCGTCGGCCTGATCGGCCCGACCTTCTCCGGTGAGACCAAGGCGACCGGCCAGATCCTCAGCGAGGCGGGCATGCCGACGCTGACGGCCTCGGCCACCAACCCGACGCTGACCCAGAACGGCTGGAAGACCTTCTTCCGCGGCCTGGGCAACGACAACTCGCAGGGCCCGGCCGTGGCGAACTACCTCACCAAGGAGAAGGGCTTCAAGAAGATCTGCGTCGTGCAGGACAACACCGACTACGGTGCCGGTCTCGCGCAGGCCTTCCTCACCGCGGCCGGCGGCGCCGCCGATCCCTCCTGCGCGGCCAGCGTCAAGGAAGGCGACAAGGACTTCTCGGCGACGGTCTCCAAGCTGTCGGCGGCCAAGCCCGACGCAATCTTCTACGCCGGGTACTACGCCGAGGCCGCGCCGTTCGTGCAGCAGCTGCGTTCCGGTGGCGTGACCGCGACCTTCGTCTCGGCCGACGGCAGCAACGATCCCGAGTTCGTGCGCCAGGCCGGTTCGTCGTCCAAGGACGCGTTGCTGTCGTGCCCGTGCAGCCCGGCGCCGGAGAAGTTCGCCGCCGAGTACACCGCGTTCAACGGACAGGCACCCGGCGTCTACTCCGTCGAAGGCTACGACCTGGCCACGATCCTGCTCAAGGGCATCGACTCCGGCAAGGTGACCCGCGCCGACCTGGTCGAGTACGTGCGTACCTACACCGGGACCGGTGTGGCCCGTGAGTACAAGTGGGGCGAGACCGGCGAATTGGCCAACATCCAGATCTGGATGTACGAGGTCAAGTAGTCCCATCTGAGCGTGTTGCGGTGCGCGTGGCAGCTGTTGCCACGCGCACCGCTCGCCTGACGCGAGAGTAACCATGACATCAGCCGCATCGCTCGGTGTGACCCTGCTGGCCGAGGGGTCCATCGATTTCAATGTGTCCGGGGTGATCGACCAGTTCTGGAAACTGACGGTCGACGGTCTCACCTACGGCTCGATCTACGCGCTGGTCGCCGTCGGCTATACGCTGGTCTACGGCGTGCTGCGACTGATCAACTTCGCCCACTCCGAGATCTTCATGCTCGGTATGTTCGGTACCTACGTGGGGTTGGAGCTGCTCGGCTTCGCCCCGAGCGGCAATGTGTATTCCCAGGGTGTCGTCCTGACGATCACCTATCTCGGCCTGGCGATGCTGTTCGGCATGCTGGTCTCGGGCATCGCCGCCGTCGGCCTGGAACGCGTCGCCTATCGGCCACTGCGCAGGCGCGGCGCGAAACCACTCGCCTTCCTCATCACCGCGATCGGTATGTCGTTCGTGATCCAGGAATTCGTGCACTACATCCTGCCCAAGATCAAGCCGGGTCTCGGCGGTTCCAACGCCCAGACCGGCATCCGGCTGGTCGAGCCGAAGGTGCAGTTCACCTTCCTCGGCGCGCAGGTGACCAACGTGGCGCTGGTGATCTTCGCGGCGGCGATCGTGCTCGCGATCATCACCGAGGTCGTCATCAACCGGACCAAGTTCGGCCGTGGCATCCGCGCGGTCGCCCAGGACCCCGACACCGCGACCCTGATGGGTGTCTCGCGGGAGCGGGTCATCATGCTGACCTTCCTCATCGGCGGTCTGCTGGCCGGCGCGGCCGCCATGCTGTACACGCTCTACATTCCCACCGGCATCATCTTCTCCGGCGGATTCATTCTCGGTATCAAGGCTTTCAGCGCCGCGGTACTCGGTGGCATCGGCAACCTGCGCGGCGCACTGCTCGGCGGGTTGATCCTCGGCGTCGCCGAGCAGTACGGGCAGATCCTGTTCGGCACCGAATGGCGTGACGTGGTCGCGTTCGTGCTGCTGGTGACCGTGCTGATGTTCCGGCCCACCGGCATCCTCGGCGAGAGTCTGGGGAGGGCACGCGCATGACCGACACGACGAAAACCGCAGTGGCGCAACAGGACAAGCGTGGCATCGGCGACGCGATCCGCAGCTGGTGGGACGGGCTCTCGCGGCCCGGCCAGTGGGCGGTCGGCATCCCGGTGATCGCCGTGCTCGCGCTGCTTCCGCTGTTCCCCCCGCCGTTGCTCGACACGCCGGGCGCGAGTTTCGCGGGTGTGATGGCGCAGTTCGCCATGTACGCGCTGATCGCGATCGGCCTGAACGTGGTGGTCGGCCAGGCCGGTCTGCTCGACCTCGGTTACGTCGGCTTCTACGCCGTCGGCGCCTACACCGTCGGCCTGCTGACCAGCCCGAACAGTCCGTGGAACCAGACCGATGGTGGTTGGCTCGAACCCGGCTGGGCCTGGGTGGCGTGCCTGCCGCTGGCGGTGGCGCTCACCGCGGTGGCCGGCCTGATCCTCGGCGCGCCGACCCTGCGGTTGCGCGGTGACTACCTGGCCATCGTGACGCTCGGCTTCGGTGAGATCGTGCGCCTGATGGCCGACAACCTCGGCGATCTCACCAACGGCAGCCTCGGGTTGTCCAAGATCTCCTATCCGGAAGTCGGCGAGTCCGAGACCAAACCGGGCGGATTCTTCTCCCCGGGCAACCTCGGTGACCCCGACAGCTGGAATCCGTTCACCAGGGCGAGCAACGGCGCCTGGTGGTTCTGGCTCGGCCTGGCACTGGTCGTGGTCGTGCTGCTGGTGATCGGCAACCTCGAGCGCAGCCGGGTCGGCCGCTCCTGGGTCGCGATCCGCGAAGACGAGGACGCCGCCGAGATCATGGGCGTGCCGACGTTCAAGTTCAAGCTGTGGGCGTTCGTGATCGGTGCGTCGGTCGGCGGCCTGTCGGGCGCGATGTACGCCGGTCAGGTCACCTACGTCAACCCCAAGCAGTTCGACATCATCTTGTCGATGCTGTTCCTGTGCGCGGTGGTGCTCGGCGGATCGGGCAACAAGCTCGGCGTGATCGTCGGCGCTTTCCTCATTGCCTACCTGCCGGTTCGGCTGCAATCGGTGCAGCTGGTGTCGAACGAATCGACCGGTTATCTGCTGCTCGCGGTCGATGTCGCGGTCCTGGTCGGGCTGTGGCTGCTGTGGCGGTGGCGGGGCAACACGCTGGGGGTGTGGGCCACGCGCGCGGTGACCACCGTCGCGGTGGTCGCGGTGATCCTCGGGCTGCTGTTGCTCGGCAGTGTGCTGCTGCACCGCCAGGGCGGCGCGCAGTCCCTCGGTGACCTGAAGTACCTCTACTTCGGCATCGCGCTGGTGGTGATGATGATTCTGCGACCGCAGGGCCTGTTCCCGGTGCGGCAGAAACTGCTCACCTACGGCAGACAGGTGTACCAGGCCGTGCGCAAGCCGGCCGAACTGATCGGAGCAAGGCGATGACCGGGCCGGGCGCGGGCGACGCGCTGTACGACAACGAGGACATGGCCGCCGGGTACAAAGCGGCACCGGAGGTCGAGCCCGCGGGCGAGGTCGACGTGACCGCGGTGATGCCGGAACTGGGCGACGCCGAGGCCGTGGCCGACGCCGTCGCACCGCACCGCGCGATCGAGACCGCCGTCGGTGAGCCGCTGCTGCGCACCGACGGGCTGACGGTGAAGTTCGGTGGCCTGACGGCTCTGGACGGGGTGAGTTTCGAGATCCGCCGCGGCGAGATCCTCGGGCTCATCGGCCCCAACGGCGCGGGCAAGACCACCTGCTTCAACGCCATCACCGGTGTGTACAAGCCGGCGGCGGGCAGCGTGCACTTCGACGGCAAACCGCTGGCCAAGACCAAGCGCAACGAGATCACCCGGCTCGGGATCGCGCGCACCTTCCAGAACGTGCGGCTGTTCGGGGAGATGACGGCACTCGAGAACGTCGTCGTCGGCACGGACGCGCGCCACACCACCTCGGTGCCCGGCGCGGTGTTCCGCACCGCCAAGCACCGGCGCGAGGAACGCGACGCCATCGAGCGCGGCATGGCCCTGCTCGAATTCGTCGGCATCGCACCGCGCGCGGTGGAGAAGGCGCGCAACCTGTCCTACGGCGACCAGCGCAGGCTCGAGATCGCGCGAGCGCTGGCCACCGAGCCGAAACTGCTGTGCCTGGACGAGCCGGCCGCCGGGTTCAACCCCAGCGAGAAGTCGGCGCTGATGGACCTGATCCGCAAGATCCGCGACGACGGGTACACGGTGCTGCTCATCGAGCACGACATGCGGCTGGTGATGGGCGTGACCGACCGCATCGTGGTGCTCGAGTTCGGCCGCAAGATCGCCGACGGGCTGCCGACCCAGGTGCGCGAGGATCCGGCGGTGATCGCGGCCTACCTCGGTGTGCCCGACGCGGATACGGTGGCCGAGGTGCGGGAGGGAGCCGATGCCGCCGCGGCGGAGGGCGCGACCCCGACGGCGGGGGCGACCGTGGCGAGTACCACGGCGCTCGAGAAGGACGAACCCGCCGAGCCTGCCGCACAGACACCGCTGCTCGAAGTGCGCGACATGGTGGTGCACTACGGCCGGATCGAAGCGCTGCACGGTATTTCGCTGTCGGTCGCGCCGGGCGAGCTGGTCACGTTGCTCGGCGCCAACGGCGCGGGCAAGACCACGACCATGCGGGCGCTGTCGGGTCTGCTGCCGCTCACCTCGGGGCGGATCCTGTTCGAGGGCAAGGACATCACCACGATGAAGGCCCACGACCGGGTGGTCGAGGGTCTCATCCAGGCACCCGAGGGCCGCGGGGTCTTCCCCGGCATGACGGTGCTGGAGAACCTCGATATGGGTTGCTACGGCAGGCCTTTCGACGACAAGGCGGAGTATCAGAAGACGCTCGAGTGGGTGTTCGAGTTGTTCCCACGGCTGGCCGAGCGCCGCAAGCAGGTGGGTGGCACCCTCTCCGGTGGTGAGCAGCAGATGCTGGCCATCGGGCGCGCGCTGATGGCACGGCCCAAGTTGCTACTGCTCGACGAGCCGTCGATGGGTCTGGCGCCGATGGTGATCCAGCAGATCTTCCGGATCATCAGTGAGATCAACCGGCAGGGCACGACCGTGCTGCTGGTCGAGCAGAACGCCCAGCAGGCGCTGACGCGCAGCGACAGGGCCTACATCCTGGAAACCGGTGAGGTGACCAAGACCGGTGCCGGTGCCGATCTGCTCACCGACTCGGCGGTGATGTCCGCGTACTTGGGCGTGGATTGACCGGGTACTGAGGAGGCCGGGCACGCTGCCACAGCGTGCCCGGCCTTTTTTCCGAGCACGCCCGCGCACCAATAGCCGCGGTGTCGGTGGGTGTCCCTACACTCATGCGGGTGAGTTCACCGACGACTGCTCAGGCATCGACTACGACCACTGCCGCGGAGGGCGAGCGGCCGACGCTGCTGCTGCTCGATGGGCATTCCATTGCCTATCGTGCGTTTTTCGCGCTACCGGCGGAGAACTTCAAGACCGTCACGGGGCAGACGACGAACGCGGTGTACGGGTTCACGTCGATGCTCATCAACCTGCTGCGCGACGAACAGCCGACGCATGTGGCGGCGGCCTTCGATGTGTCGCGCAAGACGTTCCGGACCGAGGCGTACCCGGAGTACAAGGCGAATCGCAGCGCTACGCCCGACGAGTTCCGCGGGCAGGTCGAGCTCACCAAAGACGTGCTGGGGGCCATGGGCATCCCGGTGATGGCGATCGACGGGTACGAGGCCGACGATGTGATCGCCACGCTCACCACCCAGGCACAGGCCCAGGGGTACCGGGTGCTGATCGTCACCGGTGACCGGGACGCGATCCAGCTGGTCAACGACGATGTCACGGTGCTCTACCCGAAGAAGGGCGTCTCGGATCTCACGCGGTTCACCCCGGCCGAGGTGGAGACGAAATACGGACTCACTCCCGCCCAGTACCCGGACTACGCGGCGCTGCGCGGCGACCCGAGCGACAACCTGCCCGGCATTCCGGGGGTGGGGGAGAAGACGGCGGCGAAGTGGATCCGCGAGTACGGCGACCTCGCCACGCTGGTCGAGCGGGTCGACCAGGTGAAGGGCAAGGTAGGCGACGCGCTGCGCGCGAACCTGTCGAGTGTGGTCCTCAACCGCCAGCTCACCGAAATGGTGCGTGAGGTACCGCTGGCCTACACCCCCGATCAGCTCATCAAGGCGCCCTGGGACCGGGAGAAGATCCATCAGCTCTTCGACGACCTGGAATTCCGGGTGCTGCGCGATCGGCTGTTCGACACCCTCGGTTCGCCCGAGCCCGAAGCCGAGTCGGGTTTCGAGATCAGCGGCGGCGCACTCGACCAGGGCGCGGTCGCGGACTGGCTGGCAGAGCATGCGAAAGCAGGTGCGCGCCACGGGCTTTCGATCGTCGGCACGGGTACGCCGGTGCACGGTGAAGCCCGGGCGCTCGCCATCGCCGCGGCCGACGGCGAGGGCGGCTACATCGACCTGACCGTGCTCACGCCCGAGGACGAGACCGCGCTGGCGGCCTGGCTCGCCGACCCGGCGGTCGCCAAGGCGCTGCACGAGGCGAAGTCGGCAGGCCACGCCCTGCGCGGGCGCGGTTTCACCCTGGCCGGGCTCACCACCGATACCGCGCTGGCCGCCTACCTGGTCCGTCCGGGCCAGCGCAGCTTCAACCTCGACGACCTGTCGCTGCGCTATCTCAAGCGCGAACTGCGCGCCGAGACCGGCGAGCAGACCCAGCTGTCGCTGCTCGACGACGAGGACAGCGTCGCGGAGGGCATCGCCCGCGAGGAAATGCTGCGCGCCCGCGCGGTCGCCGACCTGGCCGTCGCCTTGGACGAGGAACTGGCCAAGATCGAATCCACCGCCCTGCTCGAGGAGATGGAGCTGCCGCTGCTCGGGGTGCTCGGTGAGCTGGAGCAGGCGGGTATCGCCGTCGACGTCACCCAGCTCGAGAATCTGCAGCAGCAGTTCGCCGACCGTGTCAGCGAGGCCGCCAACGCCGCCTACGACGTGATCGGCAAGCAGATCAACCTCGGTTCGCCCAAGCAGCTGCAGGTGGTGCTGTTCGACGAACTCGACATGCCGAAGACCAAGCGCACCAAGACCGGTTACACCACCGACGCCGATGCGCTGGAATCGCTGTTCGAGAAGACCGGCCACGCCTTCCTCGAACACCTGCTCGCCCACCGCGACGCGACCCGGCTCAAGGTGACCGTCGACGGCCTGCTCAAGTCGGTCGCCGACGACGGTCGCGTGCACACCACGTTCAACCAGACCATCGCCGCCACCGGTCGCCTGTCCTCGACCGAGCCGAACCTGCAGAACATCCCGATCCGCACCGATACCGGCCGCATGATCCGCGACACCTTCGTGGTCGGCCCCGGCTACTCGGAGCTGATGACCGCCGACTACAGCCAGATCGAGATGCGCATCATGGCGCACCTGTCGGGCGACGCGGGCCTGATCGAGGCGTTCAATTCGGGGGAGGACCTGCACACCTTCGTCGCGTCCAAGGCGTTCGACATCCCGCTGTCGGAGGTGACGCCGGAGATGCGCCGCCGCATCAAGGCGATGTCCTACGGCCTCGCCTACGGTCTGAGCTCATACGGCCTCAGCGCCCAGCTCAAGATCAGCACCGCCGAGGCGAAGGACCAGATGGAGGTCTACTTCGACCGCTTCGGCGGCATCCGCGACTACCTGTCGGAGGTCGTCGAGGCGGCCCGCAAGGTCGGCTACACCCAGACCCTGTTCGGTCGTCGCCGCTACCTGCCCGATCTGGACTCGAGCAACCGCCAGCGCCGCGAGGCCGCCGAGCGGATGGCGCTCAACGCCCCGATCCAGGGCACCGCCGCCGACATCATCAAGGTCGCCATGATCAACGTCCACACCGCGATCCGCGAGGCGGGCCTGCGCTCGCGCATGCTGCTGCAGATCCACGACGAACTCGTCTTCGAAGTGGCCGAGGGCGAGCGCGAAGCGCTGGAAGCACTCGCGCACGAACAGATGGCGAACGCGATCGAGCTGTCGGTCCCGCTCACCGTCTCGGTGGGCACCGGGCGCAGCTGGGACGCCGCCGCACACTGAGTCCACCGTCCACGACCTGGCGCGTTTGTCCAAGACGGCGCGCCGGTCGCGGTCCTAAGGTGGTGGTGATCGACCGAAGGAGTTGAGCATCATGACCGGATTCGTCGCGACCGTGCGGACCGACGTCGACGCCTCTCCACAGCGGGTGTGGGAGGTGCTGACCGACCCAGCGCAGATCCGCAAGTTCATGTTCGGTGCCGAGGTGCGCACCGATTGGCAGCCGGGTAGTTCGATCACCTGGACGGGGGAGTTTCAGGGCAGGGCATACGAGGACCGCGGTGAGATCCTCGCCGCAGAGCCCGGCCGGTTGCTGCGGATGACGCATTACAGCCCCCTGAGCGGGCAGCCCGACATTCCCACGAACTACCACACGCTCACCTACGAGCTAAGCGGCGACGACACGACGACACACCTGTCGATGAGCCAGGACAACAACGCCACCGAGGCGGACGCCGAGCACTCCCGGCAGATGTGGACCGCCCACGTCGACGGGATCAAGGCGGCCGCCGAAGAGTGAGCGCCCGGCATGCGGTCGACGCCGAGCATGCCGAGCATGCCGGGCCGGTCCGTGGACGCGTCGGCCGTGGCCGCACGACGTGACCTGGTCGTGCCGGTGCACCAGGGACCGCCCGCACAGTTGTGAGCACCCGCGACTCGCGAGTCGTCCCCGGCCACCGACCCCGATGTGTGACAGCATCGGCTCATGCCCGTCGACGTCATCCCCACCCCGCTGCCCGACTGCCTCGACATCACGCAGGCCTTCGCGCGCTCGTGGCCGGTCCGCCTGGGCGATACCGACGACCAGGACCGGCTGCGCCTCGACGCGGTCGCCCGGTACCTGCAAGACATCGGGTTCGATCATCTCGACGCGGTCGAAGACGGTGATATCCACCAGGCCTGGATCGTGCGGCGCACCGTCATCGACGTGTACGAGCCGATCGTGTTCGGCGACCGGGTGCAGTTGCGCCGCTGGGCCGACGCCCTGTCGAACCGCTGGTGCGATATGCGGATCCAGCTGAAAGGCGAGCGCGGTGGGCACATCGAAGCGGCCGCGTTCCTGATCCATATCGACCCAGTGGCCGGGCGACCCGCCCGCATGACCGACACCTTCATGGCGCCGATGCTGGCCAGTACCACCGAGCACCGGTTGCGCTGGAAAGCCGCCCTCACCGAACTCGACGACCCCGACGTGGAGACGGTGCCGTTCCCGCTGCGCGTCACCGATGTCGACCGCCTCGGCCACGTCAACAACGCCGTGTACTGGGAAGCTCTCGAGGAAACCCTCGCCGCCCACCCGGACACCCACGAACTGCCCTACCGGGCGATCATCGAACATGTCGGCCCGGTGATGGCCCGAGACAAGGTCGTCCTGCGTACGAGCGTTCGTCCGAACGGTCTGCGGATGCAGATGGACGTGGACGGCTCGGCTCGCGCACTGGCGTCGGTGACTGCGCTGTCTGCCCGCGCCGCGACCTGACGGCATCTTATTGCCGCACAGCGGCTTCCGTGCTCAGCGCTCGCGCGCGATCAACCGCGCGGACCTGCGGCCCAGATCTATTTCGTCGCGTGGCGGCGCACCGTCGGACGGGTTCTCCCGGTGCATCAGCGTGGTCTGCCGCTGTTCGAATTCGTGATGCTTGGACCCCTGGAACATGGCAGCCAGATGCTCGAAGCCCGTCGCGGCGACGGCCGGTCCACGGCGCTTGCGGGTCCAGGGCAGCACCCGGCTGCCGGTGAGCCGGTTGACAACCACTTCCAAGAGCGTGAGCAGGATGAGCCCGATCGCCAGCCCGGGGATCGTCATCGCGAAGACCGTACCCATGCGCTCACGGTACCCCGCCTTCGGTGAGTGGTCCCTGAGCTGCAGTGATGGTACTCACGAGTAGACACGTCGAGCGGGAAACAAGGTTGCGATTTCGCGACGACGCCCCTATTGTCGTAGTCGTGCCGAATCCCGCCGACCGCTTCGCCGCGCCGCTTGTCGCTCACCGCGACCGCGCGGTCGCTGCTGCGCAGACCGCGCCGGCAGCCACACGGCAGATTCTTCTCGTAGTAACCCGCCGTAGCGGGGTCTGATTCGGACCGGCCCCCTCGCTGCGGGCTGATTTCTCTTTTGTACTGCTGGTCCCCTCTGCCAACGAAGACATCTTCGGGAAGACCTCACCTGCAATGACACTGCTCACACTGGACCATGCCATGTTCGACGCCGCGCCCAAGGCCCTGCGCGCCGAGCTCCGTGACCTCGACCCCGCCGACTTCGCCGACCGCTACATCCGGATCACCGGACCGGTCACCCTCGGCGAATTCACTTGTTCCGGAACGGATTTCACCGCCACGCTGGAACTCCGCAACCACCTGCGCACCGTCATCGCCGCCGGTAACCCGGTCGCCGCGATGACCTCGGCGCTCTACGACGAGGGATACCCCCTCGAGATCCTCCGCTTCCACCAGCGCCGCACCGAGGCCGGTATCGCCACCTTCGTGCAGTGCGAGTTCAACGGCAAGCGTGGATGGGCCGCCGCCATGGGCGCCGGCGGCGCCGAGTCGACCGTGCGCGCCATGATCGCGGGCGTCAACTTGCTCGCCAACTGACAGATCGACGCGCAGGGCCCGTTCACCTCATGAAAGGTGAACGGGCCCTTGACGTTTCAGCGGTCGAGCAGGCGACCTATTCGGCAGGCGAGTTCTGCTGCTCGGCGATCTGCTTGCGCACCTCGTCCATGTCCAAACCCTTGACCTGGGTCACCAGATCCTCGAGCGCGGCGGCGGGCAGCGCACCGGGCTGGGCGAACACGAGCACGCCCTCGCGGAAGGCCATGATGGTCGGGATCGACCGAATGTTGGCGGCGGCGGCGAGCCCCTGCTCGGCCTCGGTGTCGACCTTGCCGTGGACGACGTCGGTGTGCTTCTCCGACGACGCCTCGAAGGTCGGTGCGAAACTCTTGCAGGGCCCGCACCAGGAAGCCCAGAAATCGACGAGTACCACGTCGTTTCCGGTGACGACTTCGTCGAAGTTCTGCTGGGTCAGCGTCTGGGTGGCCATGACGTCCTCTCCTTGTCGGTGTCCTCGGCTGTAACGCCTCGGCGTCCCTCTATCTTCCACCGACTACCACATGCTCTTGCCGCGCGTCTCCGTCCCAACGGCGAATGCCCACCACAACGGCCGGAAATTCGTGGTCGGTGGCCACCGCGTCCACCGCCGCACCGAGCTGTTCCGGGTTCACGCGGCGGGCGAGTGTCACGTGTGGTGTCCACGCGCCCGGCCGCGTGTTCGCCGGCATACCGGGGCACGGGCCGACCAGCTCGTCGACCCGGCGGTGCAGGTCGAGCAGTTCCTCGGTGACGATCACCGATCGCACGAGAATCGGCCTGCGTGCCCCGAAGATCAGCAGTCCGCCCAGGCGGACCGGCAACGGTGCGAACTCCAGGCCCGCCAGCGCCCGGTCGATCCTCGGCCAGATCTCGCGGGCCACCGCGACGGTGATGTGTGGTCGATGGGTTTCCCCGCGCGGGGCGGCAAGCCCGAGACGGGCCAGCTCGGCCCACTGCCTGCGGACCTCGGCCTCGCCCGCGTCGTCCAGGAGGAGCTCCACCGACTGCACCATGATCTGCAGAAACTAGTCGCTCCGGTATGTCCGCGTGCCGGTGGCGTGGCGGCAGGGGCGAGGATGGAGCGCGTGAACACGACGAAGGCGAGCGTGCGGCTCGGAGTGATCGACGGTGACGGCATCGGACCCGAGGTGGTGGCCGCCACCCGCGTGGTGGTCGACGAGGCGGTCGGCGCGGCCGGGCTCGACCCGGTGGACTGGGTGCCGCTGCGCATCGGCCACGACGCCATCACCGAATTCGGTCATCCGCTGCCCGAGCAGACCCTCACGGCACTCGACGAGCTCGACGCCTGGATCCTCGGCCCGCACGACAACGCCTCCTACCCGGCCGACATGCGGGTGGCGCCCGGCGGTGCCATCCGCAAGCGCCTCGGTCTGTACGCGAATATCCGTCCCGCCGTGGCCTTCCCGGGAGTGCGTGCCACGGCAGCCGATATCGACCTGGTGATCGTGCGGGAGAACAGCGAGGGCTTCTATGCCGATCGCAATATGTTCGCCGGGTCGGGGGAGTTCAAGCCGACCGAGGGCGTGGCCATGGCGGTGGCCGTGGTCACCCGGCAGGCGTGCGAACGGATCGCCCATCAGGCGCTGCGGCTGGCGCGGGGACGGCGCAAGCGGGTCACGGTGGTGCACAAGGCGAACGTGCTCCCGATGACCACCGGCCTCTTCCGTGACGTGTGCTACGAGATTGCCGAGCAGTATCCGGACGTGCGGGTCGACGACGCGCACGTCGACGCGATGGCCGCGCACCTCGTGCGCGCGCCCGGCGAGTTCGACGTGATCGTCACCGAGAACCTCTTCGGTGACATCCTCTCGGACCTGGCGGGCGAGCTGAGCGGGTCGCTCGGCATGGCGCCCTCGCTCAACTGCTCCGATACCAAGGCGATGGCGCAGGCGGTGCACGGTGCCGCACCCGGTCTGGCCGGGCACAATCGGGCGAATCCGGTGGCCTTGCAACTGTCGGCGGCAATGTTGTTGCGCTGGTTGGGAGTTCGCGACGGAAATCGTGCGCTGAATGCGGCGGCGGACCGGATCTCCGGTGCGGTCGCGGCCACGCTCGCCGCCGGAGTCGCCACCGCGGATCTCGGCAGTCTCGCCTCGACCAGCGAATTCACCGAACAGGTCGCCGCCCGCGTGCACCGGAGGTGAACCCACCCCTTTCACATTCGCTGATTAATCTTCGGTTACTGTCGCACCACGCTGTGTCCGGTTCGCATACATTGCCAAACAGGCGCTGACACGTGGCCGGCGTCGACGTGAAATGTGGAGGCTCCTTTGTCTGTTCGAACTGTGCTCGGCCGCGGTGCCGTGCGGTTGCTCTGTACCGCCGCCGTGGGCGCGATGGTGTTGACCGGCTGCGCGGAAAACACCGAGGGCGATACCACCGAGGTCACCAAGGTCTCGGCCGAGAAGGTCGATGCGATCGCCGCGACGCTGCCCGACAAGGTGAAGCAAGCAGGCAAGATCGTCGTCGGCGTGAACGTGCCGTACCAGCCGAACGAGTACAAGGACGCCAGCGGCAAGATCGTCGGCTTCGACGTGGACCTGCTCGACGCGGTCGCCGCCACCCTCGGGGTGACGGTCGACTATCAGGAGTCCGCCTTCGAGAAGATCATTCCCGCGATCCAGGCAGGCACCTACGACGTGGGTATGTCCTCCATCACCGATTCGCGCGAACGCGAGCAGCAGGTCGATTTCACGACCTACTTCAACGCCGGTATCCAGTGGGCCCAGCAGACCGGCAAGACCATCGACCCGAACAACGCGTGCGGTAAGCGCGTCGCCGTTCAGGCCACCACGGTCGAGCACACCGAAGAGATTCCCGCCAAGAGCGCGAAGTGCGTCGCCGAAGGCAAGCCGCCGATCGATATGAAGCCGTTCGACGAGCAGAGCGCGGCGACCAACGCGCTCGTCCTCGGTCAGGTCGACGCGATGTCGGCCGATTCGCCGGTGACGGCGTACGCGATCAAGCAGAGCGAAGGCAAGATCGAGTCCTCGGGCCCGCTGTTCGACTCGGCGCCCTACGGCTGGGCCGTGCAGAAGGGTTCGCCGCTCGCGGTGTCGCTGCAGAAGGCGCTGCAGCACCTGATCGACAACGGCAAGTACGGCGAGATCACCACGAACTGGGGTGTCGAATCCGGTCAGATCAAGACCTCGGTTATCAACGGCGCAGTGAGCTGACGTGACCGACGAGAAAGACACGGTGGAGGTGCCCCGACCGGGCACCGAACCCGAACCGATCAAAGCGGTCCCGCTGCGCAGGCCGGGCCGCTGGATCGCGGCGGCAATCATCCTGATCCTGGTCGGATTGTTCGTCTACGGCGCTGCCACCAACCCCGCTTACAAGTGGGACACCTACGGCAGGTACCTGTTCGACAGCCGGATCACCCAGGGCGCGATCGTCACCCTGGAACTCACCGTGCTCGCGATGGCGATCGCGGTGGGTCTCGGCACAATCCTCGCGGTGATGCGCCTGTCGCCGAACCCGGTGCTGCGCACCACCGCGTGGGTGTACCTGTGGATCTTCCGCGGCACCCCGGTGTTCGTGCAGTTGGTGTTCTGGGGCTTGGTCCCGTCGCTGTACAAGCAGATCGACCTCGGTGTGCCGTTCGGTCCGCAGTTCTTCCATATCGACGTGCAGAACCTGCAGGCCGCGTTCCTGTTCGCGGTGATCGGTCTCGGCCTCAACGAAGCCGCGTACATGGCCGAGATCGTGCGCGCGGGCATCAACTCCGTCGGCGAGGGTCAGCGGGAGGCGTCCATCGCCCTCGGCATGTCATGGACGCAGACCATGCGCCGCACGGTGCTGCCGCAGGCGATGCGGGTGATCATCCCGCCCACTGGCAACGAGCTGATCGGCATGCTCAAGACCACCTCGCTGGTGACCGCGATCCCCTTGAGTACCGATCTGTTCGGCCGTGCCCGCGACATCTACGGCGTGAACTTCCAGCCGATCCCGCTGCTGCTCGTCTGTGCCACCTGGTACCTGGCGATCACCAGCGTGCTGATGGTCGGGCAGTACTACTTGGAACGGTATTACTCGCGCGGTGCCACCCGGCAGCTGACGGCCAAGCAGCTCGAGGAACTGGCCACGGCGCAGGCGGCGGTGAAGGCGAAATGAGCGAAGCAGTGACCGCACCTCCCATGGTGCTCGCCGATCGGGTGTGCAAGAACTTCGGTGCGCTGCAGGTGCTCAAGGGCATCTCGCTCGAGGTGCACCGGGGCAAGGTGCTCACCCTGGTCGGCCCGTCGGGCTCGGGTAAGTCGACCTTCCTGCGTTGCATCAACCACCTCGAGCAGGTGAACGCCGGCAGGCTCTACGTCGACGGCGAACTCGTGGGGTACCGGGAGAAGAACGGCAAGCTCTACGAGATGCATCCGCGCGATGCCGCGGTCCAGCGCCGCGATATCGGCATGGTGTTCCAGCACTTCAACCTGTTCCCGCATCGCACGGCCCTCGAGAACGTCATCGAGGCGCCCACCCAGGTGCGTGGTATCCGCAAGTCCGAGGCGATCGCCCGGGCCGAAGAACTGCTCGAGCGGGTCGGTCTGTCGGCCAAGCGCAATGCCTACCCCGCGCAGCTCTCGGGCGGTCAGCAGCAGCGGGTGGCGATCGCGCGTGCGCTGGCCATGGATCCCAAACTGATGCTGTTCGACGAGCCGACCTCGGCGCTGGACCCCGAACTGGTCGGTGAGGTGCTCACGGTCATGCGTGAGCTGGCCGATTCGGGTATGACGATGCTGGTGGTGACCCACGAGATGGGCTTCGCCCGCGAAGTCGCCGACGAGCTGGTGTTCATGGACGGCGGTGTGGTGGTGGAGTCGGGACCGCCGCGTGAGCTGCTGTCCAATCCTCAGCACGAACGGACTAAATCCTTCCTCTCACGTCTGCTCTGAGAGATCGACCCGAACGGCCCCGCGGTGATCCGCGGGGCCGTTCGTCGTCAGGACTCCAGTCGTTCGAGGGACACCTGGGCCTGGGCGATGCGGCGGATGGCGGCGAGGGCGGTGTCGCCCAGGACGGTCAGGACGACGACCGCGTCGACGACCGCGTCGCGCTCACCTGCCGAAAGTGCCGTGGCGACATCGGTTTCGGCGACGATGCGCGCGCCGTCGAAGTAGGCGGGCAGCGCGGTCTCGCCCCACTCGGGGTAACCGAGCTGGGTGGCGCGCACGAGGACGGCGCTGAGGGCCTCGATCAGCGGCTGGGCCGGTTTCATCGACCATCCCCGCCGATCCATTTCCCTGCGCACGGTCTCGTAGGCGCGCTCCCACTCGGCGTCGGAGGCGGCGGGGGCGGGGGAGATGAGGCTGCCCTGCACCACGCCCAGCAGGCTGAACATCGGCAGGTCGGGGGTGTCGACGGCCCGCAGTACGTCACCGACCGTGGCCACCGGTAGCCCGCCGACCTCGATCAGCGCGCGCACCAGGCGCAACCTGCGCAGATGCTCGTCTCCGTAACTGGCCTGGTTGGGGCCGGTGCGTTCGCCGGGCGGCAGCAGCCCTTCACGCAGGTAGTACTTGATCGTCGCCACCGCGATGCCGCTGCGTTCGCTCAACTCAGAGATCCGCACCGTCGCCTCCTTCGTTCGCCCCCTCTTGCTTAGCGCCCCATTCGTGGATAGTCTAACTATCCATAACGGATAGTGTAGCTATCTAGAACGTCGGGAGATTCGCATGTCCGTCCCCATCACAGAGTCCTTGCCTCGCCGCCACGCCCCACTGCATCGGCCGCTGCTGTACTTCGCCGCCGTCAACGTGGTCCTGGCGGTGGTGACCGTCGTCGGGATGCTGGTCGACGACCGGGTGATCGCCGGATCGACCGCCTGGTTCAAGCCGTCCAAGTTCGCACTGTCGTTCGTGCTCTACAGCGTGGCGCTGGCCTGGCTGATCTCGTTGCGGCCCAAGCCATCCCGATTCCTGTGGTGGATGGCCACCGTGATCGTGATCGCCGGAACCATCGAGCAGGTGATCATCGTCGGGCAGGTGGTGCGCGGCACCCGCAGTCACTTCAACACGACGACAGTGTTCGACACGGTGCTCTGGGTGACGATGGCCGTCACCATCGTCGTGCTGTTCCTCGCGACGATTGCCGTCGCGGTCGGTCTGTGGCGCGCCCGTATCGGCGATGCCGCCGTCACCTGGTCGATCCGGCTCGGGCTCGCGATCACCCTCGTCGGTCTGGCGCTCGGACAGCTGATGCCCATGCAGAAAACGGGGGTGGAGGGCATCGCGGGCGCGCACACCGTCGGTGCGCCCGACGGCACACCGGGTATGCCGATCACCGGCTGGAGCACCACCAACGGTGACCTGCGCATTCCGCACTTCGTCGGCATGCACGCGTTGCAGATTCTGCCGCTGCTCGCCGCCGGGCTCGTGGTCCTCGCGCCACGGATTCCGCTGCTGCGGCACGCCCGCGTGCGGCTCGGCCTGATCCTCACCGCCTCGGGTGGTTACGCCGCGGTGCTGGCCCTGGTGACCTGGCAGGCGCTGCGTGGGCAGCCGCTCGTCCACCCGGACCGGACAACCCTTGTCGTCGCCGCGGTGATCGCCGTGGGAGTTGTCGTCGGAGTATTGGTTTCGTTCGCGAGCGCGATCGGGAACCGGAAGGTGGTCACCGCATGAGCACGCTGTTCGACCTGTCGTTCTATGTCACGGTGCCGTTCTGGGCACTGATGATCTTCGCGCCGACCTGGCGACGCACCCGCCCGGTCATCGCCTCGCCGTGGATCGTCGCGCCGTCCCTGGTGATCTGGGCGATCGTGGCGATCCCGGTCCTGGGGACCCTCTGGTCGCTGGTGACCTCGCCGTCGCTGGCCGCCATCACCGACGCCGCCGCCGAACCCGCGGTCCTGACCGCGCTGTGGGCCCAGATCCTCGCCTGGGACCTGTTCCTCGGCCGCTGGATCTACCTCGACAGCCGTGACCGCGCCATCCACCCGCTGCTCATGGGACCCCTGCTGGTCGGCACGATCCTGTTGTCGCCCATCGCGTTCCCGATCTATCTCGTGTTGCGGACAGTGGGGAGCCGGGCGCCGAATCCGCCCGCACCGCAGGCGGATCCGGCCATCGTGTGAACGCTGTCGGCGAGGTCAGCTGAGCCTGGTCAGTACGACGCGGTCGGCCAGCCGCTCCGGTTCGCCGGGCGGGGTGAAGTAGAGCTCCATGACCGTCCGATCCGACGACTCCGGCCTGATCACCGTGCGCATCGGGACGGACTTGCCGACATTGGCCGGTCCGGTGATGCCGGGGTCGGTGAACTCCCCGGTCATCGACAGCTCCGGTGCGTTGGCGCTGCCCTTGGCGCCACGGTAGGCCATGGTCAGCGGGGTGACGCTGTCGAAGGTCGACCATTCGTAGCGGTCGTCGACAGGGGAGTAGCCGAGCAGACCGAGCCGGTAGTAGGGGCGGTCGCCGAAGGTACCGGTGACCTCCTCGCGCAGGAAGTTGCCGCCGGTCTCGGCGACCCAGCTCCACCGTGAGACCGCGTCGCGGGTGACGATCGGGTTCTCCGGCGTGCCGCCCGCGACGAACGTGGACTTCTCGGCCGTCCACTGGCCGACCAGTTGGTTCAGCCGTGCGTGCCCCGCGTCCTGGGGCACCTGCTGGGCGGTCGTCGGCGGTACCGGAGCGGCCGAGGTGTTGTCACCGCAGGCCGATCCGAGCAGCGCGGCGGTGACCAGGAACAGCGGAGCGAGAGTGCGGAACAGTCTGGTGCGCATCGTCTTTCAGTTCTCGTCGAAGGTGGTGTCGCGCGAGACTTTCTCCCAGGTCAGCACGTCGTCACGGACGGCGTCGAGGTGGCCCAGCACCGCGTCGACCGAGTCGGACCCCAACGGCAGTCGCAGCGGGGTGTGCTCGGCGGCGAGGGCGGTGCGGATGGCGGCGGCGGCCTTGGCGGGGTCGCCCGGCTGGGCGCCGTCGCCGCCCTCGACCATCCGGCGGGTGGCGCCCGCGGTGTCGGCGTACACCTCGGACTCGGCGCTGAAGGCGGCCGCGCCCGGCCCGAACAGGCCCGTGCGGAAGGCGCCGGGCTCCACGATCAGCACCTTGATCCCGAAAGGCGCCACTTCCTCGGCCAGCGCTTCCGACAGGCCCTCCAGTGCGAATTTCGTCGCGCTGTAGGCGGAGAACCCGGCGAAGGACAGTTGCCCACCGACACTGCTCATCTGCACGATCGCACCGCTGCGCTGGGAGCGCATGTGCGGCAGTACCGCCCTGGTCAATGCCGCGGGACCGAACAGATGCAGGTCGAACAGGCCGCGCAGTTCGGCATCGGTGGTCTCTTCCACCGCACCCACATGGGTGCGGCCCGCATTGTTGACCAGCACATCGATGCGCCCGTGGCGGGCCACGACATCGGCGATCACCGTGTCGATACGGTCGGTGTCGGTAACATCGAGGGCGACGGTCTCGAGCTGATCGGGATGCGCGGCGACCAGATCGTCGAGGGCAGCGGTGCGCCGGGCGACGGCGATGACGATGTCGCCCGCCTCGATCGCCGCCTGCGCGATGGCCCGGCCGAAACCACTGCTCGCCCCGGTGACCAACCAGATCTGCGGAACACTCATCAGAACTCCTCTACCCGTTGATGTTTCGTCCCCGATCCTGCTCGAGTCCGCGGATGCCGTCCAAGACCCGTTGTGATAACCAATGGTTATGGATGTGCACGGGCGCGATCTGCGCTACTTCGTCGCGGTCGCCGAGCAGCTCACCTTCACCGGCGCCGCCGAACGGCTGTATGTGTCCCAGCCCGCGCTGAGCAAACAGATCCGCAAGCTCGAAAAGCAAATCGGCACCGCATTGTTCGTGCGTGGACCGCGGTCGGTCACCTTGACGGCGGCGGGTGCGGCGCTGCTGCCGCACGCCCGCCAGGTACTCGCGGCGTGGGAGCTCGGCGAAGCCGCGGTCGCGGCCGCCAAGGCCACGCAGGCGGCGGTCCTGACGATCGGGATCAGTACGAGCCCGGGTCGCGGCATCCTGCCCGCCATCCGCTCCCGGTTCGGCACCGCGTTTCCACACGCGAAACCGATACTGCGCCAGTTCAGTTGGGAAGATCCGTCAGCAGGGCTAGCCGATGGATCAAGTGATGTCGCCTTCGTCTGGTTGCCGCTCGACCGCGCCCGCTACGACTGGCACGTGGTCGCGACGGAACCGCGGCTGGTCGCCTTGCCGAGCACACACCGGCTCGCCACCCGCGAGCAGATCGCCTTCGCGGATCTCCTCGCGGAACCCTTTCTGGCACTTCCGCATTCGGCCGGGATTCTGCGCGACTACTGGCTCGCCCTCGATGCCCGTGACGGGCGTGAACCCGTCATCGGCGCCGAGGTCTCGAGCACCGAGGAAACCTACGAGGCCCTGGTCAACGGCGACGGCGTCGTGCTGCTGGCCACCGGAAACGCACCGATGGTGACCCGCGACGGCGTGGTGTGCCGACCGGTCACCGGGATCAGCCCCTGCGAACTGGCCCTGGCCTGGCGGCGCGACGACACCCGCCCCCTGGTCCGCGGCTATGTGGCGGCGTGCGGGCTGGCCCGGCGTGGGCGCCGGGCCGAGCACGGTGTCACAACGGCATGAGCAGGTGTTTGCGTGGCCCTCGGATCTCGCGCTTGTCGGCGAGCAGGCGCAGGGCCCTGCGGATTTCCAGGCGGGTCCGCGACGGTTCGATCACCGCGTCGATGTAGCCGCGTTCGGCGGCGATCCACGGGGTGGCCACGGTGGTGTTGTAGAAGTCGATCATCTGCTGACGCACCTGGCGGCGCTGTTCCTCGGGAACTGCGGCCAGCTGCTTCCGCTGCGTCAACCCGACCGCCGCCTCCGCGCCCATCACCGCGATACGCCCGGTCGGCCACGCCAGGTTCACATCGCCGCCGAGCTGCTTGCAGCCCATCACCGCGTAACCACCGCCGTAGGCCTTGCGCACGACGACGGTGACGATCGGCACGGTCGCCTCGACCACCGCGTAGAAGAACCGCCCGCCGCGCTTGATGACGCCGATCTTCTCCTCCTCGACCCCCGGCAGCACGCCAGGTGTGTCGACGACGAACACCAGCGGCAACCCGAACGCGTCGCAGAGGCGGATGAAGTGGGCCGCTTTGTCCGAGCAGCGGGCATCGATCGCGCCGCTGGACACGAGCGGCTGGTTGGCGATCACGCCGACGCTTCGGCCGTCGACGCGCGCGAAACCGGTGATGAGATTGCGGGCGGCATTGCCACCGATCTCGTGGAAATCGCCGTCGTCGAAGATGCGTAACAGCACGTCGTACATGTCGTAACCGGCGCGATCGGAATCCGGGATCAGCGAGTCGAGTTCGTGATCGGACTCGGTGATCCCGGGTTCTAGGCCGGGATTCACCACCGGCGCCTCGTCGAAACAGCTCGACGGCATGTAGCTCAAATACGCTCGCGCCCAGTCGAAGGCGGCCTGCTCGTCGGCCGCGACGTGATGGATGTTGCCGTTCAGCGCCTGGTTGAACGCGCCGCCGAGCTCCTCGAGGGTGACCACCTCGCCGGTGGTCTCCCGGATGATCTCGGGACCGGTGACGAACATGTACGCCGACTCGGTGGCGATCAGCACATCGGTGTTGATCGGCGAATACACCGCTCCCGCAGCACATTTGCCGAGCATGATCGACACCTGCGGCACCAGGCCCGACAGCCGGAGCTGGCGGCGGCTCATGGCCGCGTACCAGGCCAGCGAGGTCACCGCGTCCTGCACACGGGCGCCGCCGGAGTCGTTGATCGCGATGAACGGGCACTGCACGTCGGCCGCGCGGTCCATGGCCATGGCCACCTTGCGGCCGAACATCTCACCGACCGACCCGCCGTACACGGTCTGGTCGTGGGCGATCACCACCACGGGGCGCCCGTCGACGGTTCCGTGCCCCGTGACCACGCCGTCGCTGTAGAGGCCGTCGCCCGGCTGCCGCACGAGGGCGCCGATTTCGACGAAACTGCCCTTGTCCAACAGCATGTCGATCCGTTCACGCGGACTCGGTATCCCCTTGGCCGCCCGCTTGGCGACGCCGGCTTCCCCCGCCGGCTCCTGTGCCGCCACCAGATTCTGCCGCAGCTCCCGCAACTTCCCCGCGGTTGTCGACTGCCCCATGTCGCGCCCTTCCTGTCGTGGTCGAGCTCTCCTTCATCAGTGTGGTGCGAGCCTAACGCCGCCGTGACGACGGCGGCGCGGGCGGCATCAGGTGCCGGTGCGCAGCGCGATCCGCAGCTGACCGAGCAGCACCTTGGCCGCCGGGGTGAGTGGCCGATCGGCTCGCCAGGCCAGCGCCAGCCTGCCGCGGATCGCCGGCTCGACGATCGATAGCACCCGAACCCCGAATCCCGCGGCTTCCTCGGCGCCGAGCGCGGGCACCACCGCCGTGCCGAGGCCGCGTGCGGCGAGCTCGAGCAGCAGCGGGGGAGCGGCGGCCTCGAAGGCGATCTCCGGAACGAAACCCGCGGCAGCACAGGAACGTTCGAAGATTCCGCGCAGGCCGGTGCCGCGGGGCAGACAGATGAGGCGTCGCCCGGTGAGCGCCCGCAGGGTGATGGTGTCGGCGGGTTCGTCGGCCTCGGCGGCGACCGCGGCGACGAGCGGCGTCTCGAGCACCACGTCGGTGGCGATGCCGGGTCCGAGTTCGGCGCCGGTGAGGCCGACCAGGGCGAGGTCGAGGTCGTCGCGGTCGAGTGCGGCGAGCATGCGTTCGGACGTGTCCTCGGTCAGGCTGATCGCGACACCGGGATGGTCGTGGTGGAAGCCGGCCAGCACACCCGCGATGTCGAACTCGTCGGCCGCCGCACCGGAGATGGCACCCAACCGCACCCGGCCGCGCAGTAATCCGCTGAACTCCTGGACGGTCTGGTCGATGCGATCGACGGCGGCCAGGGCGGCGCGGGCATGGTCGAGAACCGCCCGGCCGACCTCGGTCGGGGTGACGGTTCGGGCGCCGCGATCCAGGAGCCGCTGGCCGAGTTCGCGTTCGAGCTGTTTGAGCTGGGCGCTCAGCCCCGGCTGACTCAGGTGCAGGCGCTGGGCCGCTCGCGTGAAGCCGCCCTCGTCGACGACCGTCACGAAGTAGCGCAGCTGCCGCAGTTCCATAATCAGAGATTATAGGATCCAGAAAAACTATCTGTTGGGCTTATTGCACCGAGGTGAGCACAGTGGAGTCATGACTGAAACCGCCACTTTCACCGGGCCCGTGTTCACCCCGGACGACGCCGGGTACCAGCAGGAGATCGCCGGGTTCCAGACCGCCTACACTCACCGGCCCGCACTCGTCGCCGGTGCCGTCCACGCCGAGGACGTGCGCGCCGCCGTGGAATACGCGGCACGACACCGTCTTCCCCTCGCGGTGCAGGCCACCGGGCACGGTCTGTCGGTCGCCGTCGACGGCGGTGTGCTCGTCACCACCGGCCGGATGAACGCGATCACCGTCGACCCGGACAAACGAACCGCGAGGGTCGGCGCCGGTGTGCGGGCCGGCGCACTGGTCGAGGCGGCCGCCGCGCACGGGCTGGCCCCGCTGAACGGTTCCTCACCGTCGGTGGGTGTGGTCGGCTACGTGCTCGGCGGCGGCCTCGGCCTGCTCGGCCGCGAATTCGGTTACGCCGCAGACCATGTGCGCGCGATAGAACTCGTCACGGCGGACGGTCGCGTCCGTACCCTCGGCCCCACCGACGAACTGTTCACGGCGGTCCTCGGCACCGGCGGCAACTTCGGTGTGGTGACCGCCCTCGAACTCGACCTCGTGCCCGTCACCGAAATCTATGGCGGCCAGCTGCTTTTCGACACCCCGCTCGTCGACACGGTGCTCGACACCTGGCGGCAGTGGAGTGCGACCGTGCCCGAGGAAATCACCTCAACCGTCGCCGTGCTGACCTTCCCCGACATCCCGCCGGTCCCGCCGCCGTTGCGCGGCAGGCATGTAGCCTCCATCCGGGTGGCGAGCACGTTGCCCGCCGAGGAGGCCGAGCGCCTGGTCGCACCGTTGCGCGCGATCGGTGACCGTCTGCGCGACGACCTGCGCACCATGCCCTACACCGAATCCCACACGGTGCACAGCGATCCCGACTTCCCGCACGCCTACGCCGCGACCAACGCGCTGCTCGCCGACCTCACCCCCGAGGCGCTGGCCGCGCTGCGGGCGCAGACCGCACCCGGCGGACCGGTCGACGCCGTGGTCGACATCCGTCATCTGGGTGGGGCGCTGCGCCGGGGGACCGCGTCGATCGGTCACCGTGACGCCGAGTACATCGTGCGGGTCATCACCGACGCGGGCGCCGGCGACGCCGCTCCCGACGCGCTGGACACGGTGCGAAAAGCGCTGGCGCCGTGGACGATCGGCCACAACCTCAACTTCCTTTACGGAGCGGGCGCCGCGGCAGGCCCCGAGCAGACCGCGGCGGGCTATCCACCTGCCGATTTCGACCGGCTGCGGGCCTTGAAGACGAAGTACGACCCGTACGGCATGTTCCGCGCCAATCGCACCATCTCCCGCGCGTAACCGGCGTTGTCGCCGCAGTCTGTATCTGCTATTGTAATGATATCACTCAGATATCGGAGGATGTCATGGAACTGCGGCCCGCCTTTCGCTTCAACGGATTTGCCGTCCTACTCGGGTGGTTGGTGTCCACCCTGCTGTTCGGCGCCCTCGCGGTGCTGTCGCTGATCTCGGTGTCCCAGCACGACGGCGGCGCGCTCGCCTGGGCAGGCGCGGTGGTCGGTGTTCTCGGCGTGGTGGTCGTCGCGGCGCTGGCCACCGGGCTGATCGTGGTCGACCCCAACGAGGCCAAGGTCGTCACCTTCTTCGGTCGCTACATCGGCTCGGTCAGCGAACCGGGCTTCTTCTCGGTGGTCCCGCTCAGCGACCGCAAGTCCATCTCGCTGCGAGTGCGCAACTTCGAGACCCAGAAACTGAAGGTCAACGACGCCGACGGCAATCCCGTCGAGATCGCGGCCGTCGTGGTCTACAAGGTGGTCGACAGCTTCAAGGCCGCCTTCGCGGTCGACGACTACGAGGAGTACGTCGAGACCCAGTCCGAGGCCGCGGTCCGTCACCTGGCGACCACGCACCCCTACGACGCTCACGACGACACCCGCACCAGTCTGCGCGACGGCGCCGAGGTGGCCGAGGAACTCACCGTCGAGCTGCGCGAACGCACCCTTACCGCCGGTATCGAGGTGATCGAGGCCCGCATCACCCACCTGGCCTACGCACCCGAGATCGCGCAGGCGATGCTGGTCCGTCAGCAGGCCGCGCAGGTGGTCGCCGCCCGCACCCAGATCGTCGAGGGCGCTGTCGGGATGGTCGCCCTGGCGCTCGACCGCCTCGCCGAGCAGGGCACCGTCGAACTCGACGAGGAACGCAAGGCCAACATGGTCTCCAACCTCCTCGTCGTCCTCTGCGGCGACCGCGCGACGCAACCGGTCGTCAACGCCGGATCCCTCTACTGAGGTCGACTGTGCCCGCGCCGAAGAGGGAACCCAAAAAGGTTCTGCTGCGGCTCGACCCGGCCGTCCACGAGGCCATCGCCAAGTGGGCGGCCGACGACCTGCGCAGCATCAACTCCCAGATCGAATACGCCCTGCGCCTAGCCCTCGAGCAGGTCGGCCGAAAACCCAAGCGCGACTGAGTCGCTCGGATCGAGGCCCTCGGTGGCTCACCGTGGTGATCTGTCACGGCACCCGACCGGCCGACCTGGGCGAACACCGGGTTTCGTCTGGAAGGACGCGCCGAGCCGTGCACGGCGACAACCGAACTCGACCACGCCGGTAAATTGATCCGGTGCCCATCTCGTTCGACATTCCTGGAATGCAACAGTTGGACGACACGACCTGGGGGAATCCGGCCACTCGTGATGTCGTCGCGCTGAACTACGTCAACGGCGCACCCGATCTGCCCGCGCGGCTCGACGACCCGAAGCGGCTGCGCAGGCGGCTGGCCGAACACCACGCGCGCACCGGCTGCCTGATCGAGGCATTCGTGGTGTGGGTCGACCAGTTGCCCGCGTTGCTGCGCGTCGAGAAGACGCGAATGCCGGGTCCACACGGTGAGCTCGTCTTCGCGGCGTCCATCGTGGTGCCCAAGGACCGCTGCTCGGCGGTGTTCCAGATCATCTGCCCGGAGACGGGGCCGCCGGGGGAGCGGGAACGGACGATCGGCCGCCGATTCCGCCGCGACGAGATGTGCCCGCCCCACCCCTACGCGCCGGGTCTGCGCGGGAAACTGCCGTACCTGCTGTCCGACGACGTCCGCTTCGACGCCGAATTCCCGCATCACGCGCTCACCAGGGCGCGTCGCTGGGTCGCCGAAACGGTGCCGAACGTCCAGGTCGCCCCGTCGTTCGCGGCGCTTCCCGAGTTCTAGGCGCCGGGCCGTCCGGTGCCGCCGGGCTTCTCGGTGACGAAGATGGCGGTGCCGGGGAAGATCTCCCCGCGCAACGGCGACCACTGGCCCCATTCGCGGTCGAGCCATTCCGGCCAGTCCGGTTCCACGATGTCGAGCAGGGTCAGCCCCGCGCCGACGATCTCGCGCACCCGGTCACCGATCGTGCGATGGTGCTCGACGTAGGTCGGCACACCGTCAGCGTCGACCTCTACATAGGGCGTGCGGTCGAAATACGGAATACGGGCCACCAGGCCGGCCTCGCCCGGATCGTCGGGAAAGATCCAGCGCATCGGGTGATTCACCGAGAACACCCACCGGCCACCCGGCACGAGCACCCGCGCCACTTCGCGCATCACCCGCGCCGAATCGGCGACGAACGGCACCCCGCCGAACGCGGAACAGGCCAGATCGAAGGTGGCGTCCGCAAACGGAAGCGCCTCCGCGCCCGCCTGGACCAGCGGCACCCGCGGTCCACCCTGCTCCATCGCCGCCACGCCGCGCGCGAGCATCCCCATCGACACATCGAGCCCGACCGGATGCGCGCCCTGCCCCGCCAGCCAGCGCGAACACGGCGCCGAACCGCACCCGATCTCGAGCACCCGCTTGCCCGTCACGTCGCCCAGAAAATGCATGTCGCCCTCGTGCAGCCCCTCCGGGCACCACACGAACTCGCCGCCGGGGGAGTCGACACCGAGGAAATCGGCGTGGGTCTGGTGGTACTGGTCGGCGTCGGCGTCCCACCAGCGCCTGCTGGCGCGTTCGCTGTCGGCCGAGCCGATCCTGGTTCGGGTGGTCGCCGCGGTTCCCAGCAGCGCGTTTGCCTGCGCATGGCGTTCGTCATCGGACACGGCGCCAAGGGTATCGGCGGGAACGGGGGGTGGTTTGCCCGGCTGGAACACCCTCGCGTACGCTGAGGCACGCGAGTGTCTTTCGAGGAACCTCTCACGAGGAACGCTGTGCGCCGGGGTTGATGCGTACAGTATCCGATGACGGAGTCGCCCGTGCTGAGTTTGATCAGCGGCAATGTCGGCGGTCCGTGCGATACTTGTTCGGTCCCTCGTCGCCTCGTCGCGGTGATCTCGCAGCGTACCGAAAGTTCCAATGTCCGCAACCGACCACAATCCGTCCGGAGCAAACCCACATATGCCCACCACCGTCACCTCGCCGCAGGTAGCCGTCAACGACATCGGCTCCGCCGAGGATTTCCTCGCCGCCATCGACGCCACGATCAAGTACTTCAACGATGGCGACATCGTCGAGGGAACCATCGTCAAGGTCGATCGTGACGAGGTCCTGCTCGACATCGGTTACAAGACCGAAGGCGTCATCCCCTCCCGTGAACTCTCCATCAAGCACGATGTCGACCCGAACGAGGTCGTTTCCGTGGGCGATGCGGTCGAGGCCCTGGTTCTCACCAAGGAGGACAAGGAAGGCCGCCTGATCCTGTCGAAGAAGCGGGCTCAGTACGAGCGCGCGTGGGGCACGATCGAGGAGCTCAAGGAGAAGGACGAGGCCGTCAAGGGCACCGTCATCGAGGTCGTCAAGGGCGGCCTGATCCTCGACATCGGTCTCCGTGGCTTCCTGCCCGCCTCGCTCGTCGAGATGCGTCGTGTCCGCGACCTCCAGCCGTACGTCGGCAAGGAGATCGAGGCCAAGATCATCGAGCTCGACAAGAACCGCAACAACGTGGTCTTGTCGCGTCGCGCCTGGCTCGAGCAGACCCAGTCCGAGGTCCGCAGCGAGTTCCTGCACCAGCTGCAGAAGGGCCAGGTCCGCAAGGGTGTGGTCTCCTCGATCGTCAACTTCGGTGCCTTCGTGGACCTGGGCGGCGTCGACGGCCTGGTGCACGTCTCCGAGCTGTCCTGGAAGCACATCGACCACCCGTCCGAGGTCGTCGAGGTCGGCAACGAGGTCACCGTCGAGGTTCTCGACGTCGACCTGGACCGCGAGCGCGTCTCCCTGTCGCTCAAGGCGACCCAGGAAGACCCGTGGCGTCAGTTCGCCCGGACCCACGCGATCGGCCAGATCGTGCCCGGCAAGGTCACCAAGCTGGTTCCCTTCGGTGCCTTCGTGCGCGTCGAAGAGGGCATCGAGGGCCTGGTGCACATCTCCGAGCTGGCCGAGCGCCACGTGGAGGTCCCGGACCAGGTCGTGGCAGTCGGCGACGACGCGATGGTCAAGGTCATCGACATCGACCTGGAGCGTCGCCGGATCTCGCTGTCGCTGAAGCAGGCGAACGAGGACTACCACGCCGAGTTCGACCCGTCGAAGTACGGCATGGCCGACAGCTACGACGAAGCGGGCAACTACATCTTCCCCGAGGGCTTCGATCCCGAGACCAACGAATGGCTCGAGGGCTTCGACAAGCAGCGTGAAGAGTGGGAAGGCCGCTACGCCGAGGCCGAGCGTCGCCACAAGATGCACACCGCTCAGATGGAGAAGATGGCTGCCGACGCGGCTGCCGAAGCCGCCGCTGGCGGTCCGGCCGCGGGCAACTACTCCTCCGAGAGCGGCAACGCCACGCAGGCCACCTCCGGTCCGGCCGAGTCCACCGGCGGTTCGCTCGCCAGTGACGCGCAGCTGGCGGCTCTGCGGGAGAAGCTCAGCGGTAACGCCTGATTCAGGTAGAGCAACACAGTCGAAGGCCCCGGTCCACACGGACCGGGGCCTTCGGCCTGTTTCCGGCCCGGTCATCACACAGGGCTTGCACGACAACGAGCCCACCCGTTCGTAACGGGTGGGCTCGGGTGGTCGGTGCTCAGTTCGCGGCGGCGGCGGGCACCCAGTAGGTGGCGCCCATGCTGGTGCGCTTGCGCATCGCGGCGAAACTGTGTCTGGCGGGCGAGATCAGAGCGGTGAACCAGGACCGGCGATACTCGGCGAGACTCGCTGCCACAGCAGGGAATTCAACGCAGTGCACACCGCCGGGCATGCCGAGGCGGTGGCGAGCCGTCCGGTGTTGTGTGGTGCCCATGATCATCCTTCGCTCGCTGGTGATTGGCCTTCTCGCCTGCGCGAAGGTTAGTCGACGCGACGCGCCCGGCCCCGGATTTGCCGCCGCCGCACATCGGCGTGTCGGGAACACCTGACCTGCTCCGGGCGCGGGGATGCGAGACTTGGCGCATGTTGCGGATCGGCCTCACCGGAGGCATGGGAGCGGGTAAGTCCACAGTGGCGCGGACCATGGTCGAACTGGGGGCGGTGGTGATCGACTCCGATGCCATCGCCCGCGAGGTCGTCGCGCCGGGAACGCCGGGTCTGGCCGCGCTCGTCGCCGAGTTCGGTGACGCGATCCTGGCTGAGGACGGCAGCCTCGACCGGCCCGCGCTGGCGGCGGTGGCCTTCGCCGACGACACCTCACGCGGCAAGCTCAACGCCATCACCCACCCGCTGGTCGGTGCCCGCACGGCCGAACTCATCGGCGCCGCCCCCGCCGATGCCATTGTGGTGCAAGACATTCCGTTGCTGGTGGAGAACGGGCTCGCCCCGCTCATGCAGCTGGTGGTCGTGGTCGGCGCCGATGTCGAGACCCGCCTGCGCCGGCTGGTCGAGCAGCGCGGTGTCGCCGAGGCCGATGCCCTGGCCAGGATCGCCGCCCAGGCCACCGACGAGCAACGCCACGCCGTCGCCGATGTGTGGCTGGACAACAACGGGGCCCCCGGTGTGGTCGAGGAGCAGGTGCGGGCGCTGTGGGAGCGGCGGCTGGTGCCGTTCGAACGCAATCAGCGCGAGGGGGTGCGGGCGCGGGCGGAGTACCGTTTGGTGCCGCACGACCCGGAGTGGGGAGCGCAGGCGCGCCGGATCATCGCGCGGCTGCATCTGGTGTGTGGTGCTGCGGCGGTGCGCATCGACCATGTCGGTTCCACGGCGGTGAGCGGGTTGCCCGCCAAGGACCTCATCGATATCCAGGTGACGGTGGCGAACCTGGAAACCGCTGACGCACTGGCGGATTCGCTGGCAGCCGCGGGATTCCCGCGCGCGGTCGGCATCACGCACGACACCCCGAAGCCCACGCCCGAGGATCCGGCGGGCACCGACGTGGACCTGTGGGCAAAACGCTTGCACGGCAACGCGGATCCCGGCCGACCGGCGAATATTCATCTGCGCGTGCAGGATTCGCCAGGCCAGCGGTTCGCGCTCGACTTCCGCGACTGGTTGCGGGCAGAGGAGGACGTGCGGACGGAGTATCTGGAGATCAAGCGGACGGCCGAACGGGCGGCGGCGGGGAAGTCGGGCGAGGCGGCGGGCGAGGCCTATTACGGGGTGAAGGAACCGTGGTTCGACGTGGTCTACCCGAGGGTCGGTGAGTGGGCTCGCGCCCGCG
Organism: Nocardia sp. NPDC023733; assembly: GCF_040639775.1. NCBI lineage: Bacteria > Bacillati > Actinomycetota > Actinomycetes > Mycobacteriales > Nocardiaceae > Nocardia > Nocardia sp. NPDC023733. The sequence goes on from NZ_JBFAAN010000009.1 coordinate 107,192, forward strand.
CGTAACCCCGGTCGGCATCTGTTAAACGTCAATGTTTCAAAAACTGTCCGTAGCGGGCGGCGCGCTGGTTACATTGTGGCGAGTCACTACCGGGTGACTCGATTCACAGGGAAGTTGTAGCGCGTATGACAACACATCACCGTCTCGGCCGTGCGGGCTTCGGCATCACCGCGTTCGGCGCTGTCGCCGCCACCATCGTGCTGGCCGCCCCGCAGGCCTCGGCCTGGGTGGGCAACCTCAGCGTCGCGGGCACCGATCACAAGGTCGGGTGCAGCTACAAGCTGACGGCCAGCGTCGAGGTCGACAGGCTGACCTCGGTGAAGTTCACCGACAACGGCCGCGACATCGGCACGGTCTCCCCATCGCTGCTCTCCGGCACGGTGAGCATGACCTGGAAGCCGACCACGACCGGCCAGCACAAGCTCGAGGCGCGGCAGCTGCTGATCAGCGACTCGATCACCGTCACCGTCGGTGAGGCGGCCGCGACCGGCAGCGCAGGCTGCGGTGGTGGCCTCGGCGACCTGCTCGGCAGCGGTTCGGCAGGCTGATCGATACCGAAACCGCCCGCGACCTGTCCGGTCGCGGGCGGTTTCGTCGTTTCAGCGCCAGGTCAGGGTCATACCGAGGGTGGCGAGCCACGCCTCGAGCGAGTACCCGTGCGCGGCGATCCCGTCGACCGCCGCGACCGCGTGTTCGATCGCCGCCTGAGCCTGTTCGGCATCGAGCAGACCGTCGGTCTGCGCGGCGAGCAGTTCGTCGATGTCGACCAGGCGCACATCGCGGCCCGTGCGGACCAGCAGGTCCAGGTAGTGGTCCAGCGAGCGCCACAGCGTCGGGGAGTCCCTGGTGAAGACGCCGACATCGACGTACACGTCCTGCCACTGCTCGATGCCGGGGTTGTACCAGAGTTTGGACGCGCGCAGCGACAGACTCGGGAGCAGCCACGACTCCAGATAGTGGAAGCTGGCATGGTCGGAGTGCCGCCCCATGTAGAGGCCCCACGGCTCCTCCCGGTACACCTCGACCGGCCGCACGAAACCCTTCGGATCGGTATTGGTCTTGGCCGCTACGTCGAACAGCTCGATTTTGGGCGGGTGCACGTGCACGGTCGAGGCCTGGGTCATGTGCGCAGAATCTACCGGCACGCGGGCCGGGCGCCGAGCGCTTTCCGCCGCCGCGAATCTGTCGGTGGGTACGCCTAACCTGGTGTGCATGGCATTCGCAACCGAGATCCCGGCCGAAGGGTACGAAGAGCGGGGGCACCCGCTCGCGCATTCGGAGCACCGCCCGGTCGGTGAGATCGAGCGCAAGGGTGGCCGCTTCGAGGTGGTCAGCCCGCATCAGCCGGCAGGCGATCAGCCCGCCGCCATCGCCGAGCTCGAGCGCCGCATCAACGCGGGGGAGAAGGACGTGGTGCTGCTCGGTGCCACGGGTACCGGCAAGTCGGCGACCACCGCGTGGCTGATCGAGAAGCTGCAGCGGCCCACCCTGATGCTCGCGCCGAACAAGACCCTCGCGGCCCAGCTGGCCAACGAACTGCGGGAGATGTTGCCGCACAACGCGGTCGAGTACTTCGTCTCGTACTACGACTACTACCAGCCCGAGGCCTACATCGCCCAGACCGATACCTATATCGAGAAGGACAGCTCGATCAACGACGACGTCGAGCGGCTGCGGCACTCGGCCACCTCCAGCCTGCTGTCGCGTCGCGATGTGGTGGTGGTCGCGTCGGTGTCGTGCATCTACGGTCTCGGTACGCCGCAGTCATACCTGGATCGCTCGGTGCAGCTCGAGGTCGGCGGCGAGATCGACCGCGACGCGCTGCTGAGGCTGCTGGTCGATGTGCAGTACACCCGCAACGACATGGCGTTCACGCGCGGGTCGTTCCGGGTGCGTGGCGACACCGTCGAGATCATCCCCTCCTACGAGGAGCTCGCGGTCCGCATCGAGTTCTTCGGCGACGAGATCGAGGCGCTGTACTACCTGCACCCACTCACCGGCGATGTGGTCCGCCAGGTCGACTCGCTGCGCATCTTCCCCGCCACCCACTACGTGGCGGGCCCGGAGCGCATGGAGAAGGCCGTCGCCGCCATCGAGGAGGAGTTGGCCGCCCGCCTGGCCGAGCTCGAGGGCCAGGGCAAACTGCTCGAGGCGCAGCGCCTGCGCATGCGCACCGAATACGACCTGGAGATGATCCGTCAGGTCGGGTTCTGCTCGGGCATCGAGAACTATTCGCGTCACATCGACGGTCGCCCCGCCGGGTCGGCGCCCGCCACCCTGCTCGACTACTTCCCCGACGACTTCCTGCTGGTCATCGACGAGTCCCACGTCACCGTCCCGCAGATCGGTGGCATGTACGAGGGCGATATGTCGCGCAAGCGCAACCTCGTCGAATTCGGGTTCCGGCTGCCCTCGGCGGTCGACAACCGGCCGCTCACCTGGGAGGAGTTCGCCGACCGGATCGGGCAGGCGGTGTACCTGTCGGCTACGCCCGGGCCGTACGAGCTCGGCCAGGTGGGCGGTGAGGTCGTCGAACAGGTCATCCGCCCGACCGGCCTCGTCGACCCCCAGGTGGTGGTGAAACCGACCAAGGGCCAGATCGACGACCTGGTACACGAGATCCGGCAGCGCACCGAGCGCGACGAGCGCGTGCTCGTCACCACACTCACCAAGAAGATGTCCGAGGACCTCACCGACTACCTGCTCGGGCTGGGGGTCCGGGTGCGGTACCTGCATTCGGAGATCGACACCCTGCGCCGCGTGGAACTGCTGCGTCAGCTGCGCCTCGGCGAATACGACGTGCTCGTCGGCATCAACCTGCTGCGCGAGGGCCTCGACCTGCCCGAGGTGTCGCTGGTGGCGATCCTCGACGCCGACAAGGAGGGCTTCCTCCGGTCGAGCACCAGCCTCATCCAGACCATCGGCCGCGCGGCCCGCAACGTGTCGGGTGAAGTGCACATGTACGCCGACAAGATCACCGACTCGATGCGCCACGCCATCGACGAGACCGACCGCCGCCGCGCCAAGCAGATCGCCTACAACGAGGCCAACGGCATCGACCCGCAGCCCCTGCGCAAAAAGATCGCCGACATCCTCGACCAGGTGTACCTGGAGGCGGGCGACGAGGTGGCCGTCGGCGGTTCCGGCCGCAACGTCAGCCGCGGCAGGCGGGCACAGGGCGAACCCGGTCGCGCGGTGAGCGCGGGCATCTACGCCGAACGCGACGTGAAGTCGATGCCGCGCGCCGAACTGGCCGACCTGGTCGCCTCCCTCACCGATCAGATGATGAACGCCGCCCGCGAACTGCAGTTCGAGCTCGCAGGCCGCTTACGCGACGAGATCGCCGACCTGAAGAAGGAGCTGCGCGGAATGGACGCCGCGGGGTTGAGCTGAGTATGTCGACCCGGCGACGGCCGGAAACCCCGCGGCGCCGGCCGCTAATCAGACCCAGCCATCCATTCGGCGATGCGGCGGTCGGCTTCCTCGCGGGAGACGTTCTCGACGCGGGTCATGACCGCCCAGCGGTGGCCGAACGGGTCGATGACGACGCCGTAGCGGTCACCGGTGACGAAGGTCTGGACGTCCTCGGCAACGCGGGCACCGCGGGCGACGGCACGCGCGAAGGCCTCGTCGACATCGGGGCAGTAGTGCACTATCGAGGTGTGCACCCAGCCTTCGGGGGCGCGAACGCTGTTGTCGGCCAGCGGGATTCCGAGCTGCAGAGTGGAGTCGCCGATGAGCAGTTCGGCGTGCACGGGTCTGCCCTCGGCATCGTCGGCGCGGCTGAGCACCTTCGCGCCGAAGACCTCGGAGTAGAAGTCGATGGCCGCCTCGCCATCGGCGACGGCCAGGAAACAGGTGATGGAGTGGTAGCCCTCCGGGATGGGCGCAACAGGATTCGTCATGGCTTCGATCCTGCTCACCCGGCGCCCGCCGGTCTTGTAAGAACGCGACACCGGCGATGACGACCGGCGACCTCGACGACGCGAAGGGGATCCTCCTCCCGCGCGAGCAGGCCAGACACCGCTCGCTGCGACGGCTCGAGGTCGGTCCCGCGCTGGCGGATTTCGCCGACCGGTACTGGGTGGTGCGCTGGGATCTGCGTGGCAGGCCCGCGTTCCGTGCCGAGGTGCTGTCGTTTCCGTGCGTGAACCTCACCTTCGAACGCAGCAGTACCCGTACCGGCGGATTCGTGAACGGCGTGTGCACCACCAAGTACGTGCGCGATCTCGACGGCGAGGGCGAGACATTCGGAATCCGTTTCCGCCCCGGCGGTTTCGGAGCCTTCACCGGCTGTGATGTCGGTGCCTTACGCGACGGTTCGGCGCTGCTCACCGAGGTGCTGCCCGAAGCGGCGGGACTGGCCGAGCGGGTGCTGGCGGAATCTTCCGACGAGAACCGGGTCGGGATCGTCGAGGAATTCTTCGGCGGCCGTGGCGGTGCCGACGATTCGCAGTTCGCGCTGGTGTCGCGCATCGTGACGGCGATGGAGCGGGATCCGGAGCTCACACGCGTGGACCAGGTCACCGAACGGTTCGCGGTGCCCATGCGCACCTTGCAGCGGTTGTTCCGCCGCTATGTGGGCGCCGGCCCGAAATGGGTGCTGTGCCGGTTCAGGTTGCAGGACGCCGCCGATCTGCTCGCTCACTCCGACCCGGATCTGGCCGAGTTGGCCACCGATCTGGGCTATTTCGATCAGGCGCATTTCAGCCGGGAATTCACCGCGCAGATCGGGATGCCGCCCCGCGAATACGCGCGCCGCGCCCGCGCGACGGGCGCGGCCGCCGCAACGCTGTGAACGGGCACGGCGCCGTCGGTGTTGTGACGAAAATCCCAGGCCCGCAGCGGCGTTGATTGTGTTGTGATTTGCCACAATTTCGTCGGCTCACCGTTCGATCGGCGCAGGTGAATGCCGACGACGGCGCCCATAATCCGGTACTGCCGGACAAAGTGACCCAACACTCCCGGTGTGATCTGTTGCGAATTGTCGATAAATCGGCGCGTTGTGGCGTTATGGTCGACGCAATTGCCGCGCCGATGCTCGATTCCCGGGTCGTTCGGCGCTGCACCGACCAAGTTGGAGGAGAGATGACCGCCTACCGGACCATTGTCGTCGGTACTGATGGCTCGGATTCGTCGTACGTCGCGGTGGAGAAGGCTGCGGCGCTCGCTGCCGACGCGGACGCGACTCTCGTGCTGGCCTGCGCCTACTTCCCGACCGATGATCGCGATGTCGCCGCGGCCGCCGATGTGCTCAAGGACGAGGCCTACCAGGTCCGTGGCTCGGCGCCGACCAACGAGATCCTGCACGTCGCCCGCGAGAAGGCGGTGGCCGCCGGTGCGAAGAACATCGTCGAGCGCGCCATCGTCGGCGAGCCGGTGGATTCCCTGCTCGACCTGATCAAGGAGACCAAGGCCGACCTGCTCGTCGTCGGCAACCGTGGCCTCAACACCCTCACCGGCCGCCTGCTCGGCTCCGTCCCCTCGGACGTAGCCCGCAAGTCGCGCTCGGACGTCCTGATCGTCCACACGGTGCGCTAGTACTGGACCGACGAGAAGTGCCGGTACCCGCTGGGTGCCGGCACTTCGTCGTCTCAGGCCAGTGCCGACAACACCTCGGGCAAATCCTCGGTGTGCACCACCGCGAGCCGCTGGGTGGCACGGGTGAGGGCGACGTAGAGGTCGTTGAGACCGCGCGGGGACTCCTTGACGATGGCCTGGGGTTCCACCAGGTACACGCGGTCGAACTCCAGGCCCTTGGCGTCGTGCACCGTGAGGACCTGCACCGATTCGCCTGCCAGCGGGGACAATTCGGGGACGAGAGCGGCGGGGGCGAGGACGGCGGCGGTGCCGGGGGCCTGCTCGGCGGCGATCAGCCGGGCCAGTTCGTCCTGTACTTCCGCAGGTGAAACACGATGTGCGCGAGGGGGATTGCCGGTTTCGCGGACCGAGCGCGGTGCCTGGGCGGTGGGATCGATGGCGGTGAGGACGTCGGCGGCCACCGCCATGATCTCGGCGGGGGTGCGGTAGTTGACCGTGAGCTCGGTGAGCTTCCAGCGTTTGGCCACATAGGGTTCCAGCACCCGCTGCCACGACGACGCGCCCGCCGGGTCACCGGTCTGCGCCACGTCACCGACGACGGTGATCCACCGATTCGGGATGCGGCGCATCACCATTCGCCACGCCATCTCCGACAGTTCCTGCGCCTCGTCGACGATCACGTGCCCGTAGGTCCAGGTGCGGTCGCCCGCGGCGCGTTCGGCCGTGGTCTGCCGGTTGCCGAACTCCTGGCGCTGGGCCAGCTGGGAAGCATCGATCAGGTCGTAGGCCATCAGGATCTCGGGGTCGAGTTCGTCCTCGATGTCCTGGGGTGCGGAACCGGTGAGGATGTCGAGTGCGTCCTGTGCCTCGGCCAGCTGCGCACGCCACCGGCGGCGGGCCCGTTCCCGCTCCTCGGTGTCGTCCACGCCCAGCAGTTCGGCGAGTTCGTCGAGCAGCGGCGCGTCGGCGGCGGAGAACGTGCCGTCGTCGGAGCGGACGAGTTCGGCACGGTCCTCGGGACTCAGCGACTTGGCGGCGCGGTCGAGCCGGGCCGGGTCGGCGAGCAGATCGGCGAGGACCTCCTGCGGGGAGAGCACCGGCCACAGCGCGCTGATCGCGGCCTGTACCTGCGGGTCGGCGCGCATCTCGTCGCCGATCTCGCTGAGATCGGCCGAGCTGAGCAGGCTGGTGCCGCCGGACAGATCGGCGCCCATCGTCGCGGCCAGCTGATCGGTGAGCGCGTCGATCACCGACGAGGCGAAGATCGGCCGTGCGAGATTGTGCGGACGGCGCGAGGAACGCGCCCGGCCACGCGCCCGGGTCGCGATCTTGCGGTCCAGCAGCACCGGGTAGCCGTCGAAGGTGAGCCGCACCGGTTCGGCGGGCACCTCCTGCCGGTCGCGCACCGCCTGCTTGAGCACCTCGAGCATGTCGAGCGAACCCTTGATCTCACCCGCGCGCAGCGAATCCTCCCGGACCGCCTTCACTCCCGGATACAGGTCGCCGATGGTGGACAGCAGCACACCGGTCTCACCGAGCGAGGGCAGCACCTGCCCGATGTAGTCGAGGAAGGTGGCGTTCGGGCCGATGATGAGCACACCACTCTTGGCCAGCTGCTGACGGAAGGTGTAGAGCAGGTAGGCGGCCCGGTGCAGCGCCACCGCCGTCTTGCCGGTGCCCGGCCCACCCTGCACCACGAGCACACTCTTGTGCTCGGAGCGGATGATCGCGTCTTGTTCGCTCTGGATCGTCTCGACGATGTCGTTCATGTGCCCGGTGCGGGCCGCGTTCAGCGCGGCGAGCAGGGCGCTCTCGCCGCCCACGCCGTCGTCGGTACCCACGGCACCGTCGCGTTCGGCGGCGCCAAGGTCGAGGTACTCGTCGTTGATCGCGGTGACCGTGCGGTTGCGTGAGCGGATGTGACGGCGGCGGACCACGTCCTCGGGATTGGCGGTGGTCGCCAGATAGAACGGGCGCGCCAGGGGAGCGCGCCAGTCCAACAGCAGCGGCTCGTAGTCGTTGTCCTCGTCGAGGATGCCGAGGCGGCCGATATAGCGGGCGGCGTCCTCGGTGGCGTCCAAGTCGATGCGGCCGAAGCACAGGCCGTGCTCGGCGGCGTCGTATTTGGCCAGGTCCTCGCTGTAGAGCGCGGTGAACGACTCGCGTTCGCTGCGCGCCTGCGGGGTCCCGCCCGCTTCCAGCAGCACGGTCTTGAGCCGGTTCTGCGCGTAGTCGCGCATGGCGTCGAGGCGGTCGTAGAGCACCGTGAGGTACTGCTGTTCCTGTTCGATCTCGCGGCCGCGCCCGCCCTGGTCGGTGCTGGCGCGGTCGTCGGCGAGGCGGTCGGGCAAAACAGGACTCCTTTGTCACCGCGTTGAGAACAGAGTTGTCGAGTCTACTTGCCCCCGGACGGCAGCGCGCCCGTCGCGGGGAAGAGTTCGTCACCGGTCACCGGCGTGAAGTGCTCGACCACCGGGAAAGGCTCGTAGAAGTGATGCAACAGCGCACGCCAGCGCTGATATTCCGGCGACCCGCGAAACCCCTCGGTGTGATCGCTCAGCCGCTCCCATCGCACCAGCAGCAGATAGGTGTCGGTCCGCTCCACACACCGCGACAACGACAGCCCGCCGAAACCGGGCATACCGGCGATGATGGGGTAGGCCTGCGCGAAGGCCTCCTCGAAGGCGGCGGCGCAACCGGGACGGACGGGCAGCAGGGCGTGTTCGACGATCACGCCGACCAGTGTGTCAGGACGCGTGCGTGGTGTGGTTGCGGCGACCGGAGGGCTTGTCGCGGTACATGGCCAGATCGGCGTCGTGCAGCACCGCCTCGGGGGTGCGGCGTTCGTGCGGGCCGAGTTCGGTGACGCCGATCGAGGCGCTGACCTCGAGACGGTGCCCGCTCGCGATGATCGGCTCGGCCATGGTGACGCGCAGCCGTTCGATCAGACGCGGCAGATCGGTGCGCTGCGGTTGCCCGGCGAGCAGCACGAGGAACTCGTCCCCACCGAGCCTGCCGACCACGTCCTCGGCGCGCAGCGCCCGTTGCAGCCGCTGGGCGACGATCTGCAGGACCGTGTCGCCGATGGCGTGGCCGAGTGTGTCGTTGATCGCCTTGAACCCGTCGAGATCGATGAACAGCACGGTAGTGACCAGGGTGCCGCCCTCGTCGGCCAGTGCCGCCGACAACTGCGACAGGATCAGCGACCGGTTCGCCAGCCCGGTCAGGGCGTCGTGGGTGGCCTGGTACTCGAGCTGCATCTTGCTGGCCCGGTACTCGGTGACATCGGCGAACGACGACACCCCCGCCGAGTCCGGGCTGTCGGGATTGAGCAGCCGACAGTTACACGACAGCCACACCTGCTGACCGTCGGCCCGGCGCACCCCGAACACGAACCGCGTCACCGGTTCGCCGGTCGTCAACGTGTGCGCCATCGGATGCCTGCCCACGGGCAGCGGCTGACCCTCCCAGTCGATCATCGTGACGGGCAGCTCGTCGAAGCGCGCACCGAGGACCGGCGCGGAGTCGGCGATGCCGAGGATGCGCCTGCCCGCCGGATTGATCGATTCGAGCCTGCCGCGCCGGTCGACGACAAGCACACCCTCCTCGAGCTGGGAGACCACGGTGGTGAAGTACGCTTCGGCCTGCCGTGCGGAGGCCTCGGCGGCCCGCTGCGCGGTCAGATCGTGCACCACCACCTGATAGGCCAGTTCGCCCTGCCAGGCCGTGAGCACCGACACCGTTTGCACGGGCACCTTCCGCCCGTCGATGCGCAACAGGTCCATCTCGGTCGGCGGTGACGCCGCGCCCTCGGCGGTGAGCTGGGCGATCCGGTCGAGCATCGGTGGAATGGAGTCGGGGTGCACGAAATGGGTGATCCGCAATCCGAGGAGATCCTCGGCCGTGTGCGCACCGAGCAGTTGCACCATCGCCGGATTCACGTAGACGATCACACCCGCCTCGTGCACGCAGATGGCATCGGGTGTGTGCTCGACCAGCGAGCGGTACCGCTGCGCGAGCAGCTCGGCGTTCGCCGCGTCGGTGTTGGGTTTTCTCACTGCGATACCCCCGATCTCGGCCTGGTCTTCGGATGACACACCGGACTATCGTGGTGACCCTCGACGAGATCCGCGAGGAGCGACGTGAGACCGGAAGGACGTCCCGGCGGCATGGCCCACCGAGTCGATTCTATGTCGATCGGTGGTATCGGTGTGGTCTCCGGTTACGGCTGGGGCCGTGAACAATTGTTTCAGGGGGTGCTGGGGGGAAAACCGGCCGCCGGTCTGTATCCGGGTTACGGGCCGGGACGTGACGAGCACGCCTGGGTCGGCCGGATTCCCGACGGCGGCGACCCGGCGCACGGTCGCGGATTGTTCGGGCGTGCCGTGGTCGCCTCGGCTGCCGAGGCGGTGGCCGACGCCCGCTCGCGTGGCTGGCGCGACGAGGGCCGAACGGTCGGTCTGGTGCACGCCATCACCCTCGGCGACGTGGCCGACTGGCGCGATTTCTACCTGCGCGACGGCGGACACCGCCGCTCCCGCGACTACCTGCCGATGCTGCCCTCGACGCCCATCTCCGTGGTGATGCAGCGCTACGGCTTCCACGGGCCCGCCATGAACGTGTCGGCGGCGTGCAGTTCGGGCAATGTCGCCGTGCTCACGGCGCGGCAGTGGCGCGACGCGGGCCTGGTGGACGACGTGCTGTGCGTGAGCACCGACCTGTCGGCCACCCCGGAGATGCTCGAGCATTTCGTCGGGATGGGTGCGGCCGTGTCCGATGTGGACCCGTTCACCGCGTGCCGCCCGTTCCAGGAGGGCAGCCTGGGGTTCGTGATGGCGGAAGCGTCGGTGGCGATGCTGCTCACCGACGCGGTGGATGAGCCTTACGCGCGGGTGCTCGGCGGCGCCATGAACAACGACGCCTACCACGTGGTCTCGGTCGAGCCGACGCACGAGCAGTACCTCGAATGCGTCCGGAAAGCCTTGCGCGACAGTGGGGTAGCGGCCTCGGAGGTGCACTACGTGAACGCGCACGGCACCGGTACCCGCCAATGCGACGCCGCCGAACGCGACGTGCTCACCACCGTTTTCGACGACCAGCCGTCGATCATCTCGGTCAAGCCGCTCACCGGTCACTGCCAGGGCGCCGCGGCGGCCGTCGAACTGGCGTTGATCGCGATGTCCTACGACAGCGGCGTCGTCGCGTCGGCACCGGTCGTCGCGCCTGCGCATCCGCGATTGCTCGACGGGCCGACACCGATGCGCGGAGGCCTCACCGTGAATCTGTCGATGGGGATGGGCGGCAACAACTCCGCCCTCGTCGTCGGTCCGGCCTGAGGTTCAGTCCTCGCCCGCCTCCGGCCCACCCGCCAGGGCGAAACCGCCGGTGTTCGGTTGGTCCTGTGGGAGCGGAACCGCCCAGCGCAGCCGCGTGCCCGGCATCTCCGAATGCTCGCCGTCGGCGTCGGCTCGCATCGCGGGTGCGATCTGGAACCGGCCGCCCGCCTCCACGGCGCGCTGCTCGAGATTGCGCAGTCCGCTGCGGATGACGTGATTGGGGATGCCCCACCCGTTGTCGCTCACGGTGATCGTGAGATCGTCGGCCACCTCGATCACGATGGCAACGGTGTCGGCGCCGGAGTGGCGCACCGCGTTGCTCACCGCCTCGCGCACAACGGCTTCGGCGTGATCGGCCAGTTGTGGGTCGAGCACCGAGAGCGGTCCCGATACCTGGATGGTCGCGCGCATCGCGATGTCGGCGGTCTGGCGCCGGATCGCCAGTTCGAGCCGCTGTTGCAGCCCCTCGCTGTGGCCCGAACCGCTGGCGTGCAGATCGAAAATGGAGGTGCGGATCTCCTGGACCACCTCCTGTAGATCCATGATGACTGTCGAAAGGCGTTGCCGCACTTCGGGAACGACCGCCTTGGGCATGGTGGCCTGCACGGTGAGGCCGATCGCGAACAGCCGCTGGATCACATGGTCGTGCAGGTCGCGGGCGATACGGTCGCGGTCGGCGACGATATCGAGCTCACGCATCCGCCGTTGCGCGTCGGCCAGGCGCACCGCCAGCGCCGCCTGATCGCAGAACGCGGCGGTGAGCTCGAGCATCTCGTCGGAATAGGGCGCGAAGCCGGGTGGGCGGATGGTCACCAGCACGCCGAGCGTGGCGTCGGGTGTGCACAGCGGAAGGACGAGAGCCGGTCCGGCACCGGGTAATTCGGCGACCGGGAAGTCCACGCCGAGGACGACCTCGGACACGTCGTCGAAGCGCAGCGGTGTGCGCCTGCTGAAAGCGTCGCCGAGTACCGTGCCCGCGATCGGGATCGTCTGCCAGTCCTGGCCGGCGTCCGGGCCGGTCCACTGGGTGACGACCAATTCGCTGACCTCGCCGGGGGATTCGTCGGGCACCGGTACCGAGGCCAGAAACGCCTGGTGCGAACCGGTCAGCCCGCGTGCGTGGTCGACCACGTGGGCGAGCACCCGGTCGGATTCGGTGCCCGCCAGGAATTCGGTGGCGATGTCGCGCGTCGCCTCGATCCAGGCCTGTCTGGTGCGTGCCTGCTCGTAGAGGCGCGCGTTGTCGACCGCGATGCCCGCCGCCGCGGCCAGCGCGAGGACGAGCACCTCGTCCTCCTCGGTGAACGGCTGCCCGTCGGACTTCTCCGTCAGGTACAGGCTGCCGAACACCTCGTCCCGGATGCGCACGGGGACACCGAGAAACGAGTGCATCGGCGGATGGCCGGGCGGGAAACCCACCGAGGACTCGTGCTCGGTGAGATCGTCGAGCCGCAGCGGTGCCTTCTCCGCGAACACGGCGCCGAGCACACCGCGGCCCGCCGGTAATCGCCCGATCCGGTCGCGGATGTGTTCGGGCATGCCCTCATCGATGAACTGCGCGACCTGCTGACCGTGCCCGCGGACCGCGAGCGCGCCGTAACGGGCATCGACCAGGTTCATCGCCGTCCGCACCATGGTGCGCAGGGTTTCGTCGAGATCGAGACCCGCGGTGACCGTGAGCATGGCCTCGACCAGGCCGTCCATCCGGTCGCGCGAGCCGATCATCACCTCGACCCGGTCGGCCACCTCGCCGAGCAGGGCGCGTAGGCGCTGCTGAGACGCGGTGCGGCCCGCCGAATAGCGGCCGCTCCGACCGTCATTCGCCATCGCCGTATCCCGTCGCCGCCCACCTTCGTACCGAGTCAGGAGAAGTCTAGTCCTCGAGGTTGGGGACTTTCGGCCCTTCTACCGCACCGCGCACAGTGGTGGCATAGGGCAGCGGGGGGACGCCGGATCGAGAAGTGGGGCAAGAGATGTATTCGTTGTCGAGCACCCAGCACTGGACTACCGCCGCCGACCCCGAGCTCGCGGTGACCACCCGTGGCGAGGTACCGGCTCAAGACGTCACCCGCGCGGTGCGTGCCATCACCCGCGTGATGCGGCGCCATCATCTCGACAGTCCGGCCCGGGTGCGCGTCACCGCTCCGCGCGGAAACGACGAGCCGACCCTGGTGCAGGCCAACATCCGCACCAACGACACCCTCACCCGTGTGCAGGTCACCGGCCCGGGCGGGTTCGCGGTGACATTCGCCGCCGAACGTCTGGACCGGCAGCTGGCGCGCCGCGCTGGTAAGGAAGCACGTGGCGCCTGGCCCGACCCGGCCCGGCGCCCGCTGGCCCAGGTCACCGAGACCCGCCCGATCATCCGCCGCAAAGACTGCGCCCTGATGACCGGTACTCCGCTGGAAGCCAGCACCGTCCTGGACGCGATGGACTACGACGCCTATCTGTTCACCGACGCCGATACCGGCGAGGACGCCATCGTCACCTGGGCCGACCCGCACGGTGTACGCCTGGCCCGCCAGCACCGCACCGTCGCCGCGGGCGACTCGGCGCACCTGCCGCTCACCGCCAGCGCCATGCCGGTGCGGGTGGTGCAGGACGCGGCCCCGGTCTTCGCCGAGGACGAGGCATCGGATGTGCTGTGCCGTGGCGGCCTGCCGTATCTGTTCTTCACCGACAGTCACAGTGGCCGGGGCAACCTGCTCTACCGCCGCTACGACGGGGACCTGACCATCGTCGTCCCGTCCTGATTCTCTATGGTTCGCGCAGCTTGGTCGCCAGGACCGCGGCCTGGGTGCGGCGTTCGACGCCGAGTTTGGCCAGCAGGCGCGAGACGTAGTTCTTGACCGTCTTCTCGGCCAGGAACATGCGGGCTGCGATCTGCCGGTTGGTGAGGCCCTCGCCGAGGAGTTCGAGCAGGCGGCGTTCCTGGTCGGTCAGACCCGCGAGGGGACCGGTCGGTTCGGTGCTGCGGCGCAGCCGGGCGCGCAGGGCGTCGGCCGCGCGGGTGTCGAGCAGGGAGTGACCGGCGCCGACCTGCTTGATAGCGTCGGCCAGCTTCATCCCGTCGATGTTCTTCACCACATATCCGCTGGCACCGGCCAGAATGGCGTCGAGCATCGCGTGCTCGTCGGAGAACGAGGTGAGGATCAGGCAGCGCAGGTCCTCGAACTCGGCCAGCAGATTGCGGCACAGCTCGATGCCGTTGCCGTCGGGTAATCGGACATCGAGCACCGCCACATCGGGCCGGCTCTCCCTGATCCGCACCATCGCCTCGGCCACGCCACCTGCCTGACCGATCACAGTGAGTTCAGGATCACCCTCGAGCAGGTCGATCAACCCTCGCCGCACGATCTCGTGGTCGTCGACCAGAAACACCTCGAGCACGGCGGCCCCTTCATCACGTAGAACGTCCCCCCTGTGCGGTCCAACATAATCCGCTAACCCACATCCCGTGCAGAGACAGACAATCGCCCACCCAAACCCTGTGCGCAGACAGCAAACTCGCTCACCCAAAGTCCGCCATGACCGCCCTCCCGACCCCGCACGACCCGACCTCGAGGAGGGTCCGCCGCGCAGCGGCGTAGCGGCCCGGCCGCGCGAACAGCGCTCGAAGCGCACGCGCGAAGCGCAAGTCTCGAGCGCTGTTCGCGCGGCCCCTCAGGGGCCGCGCTCGAGCGCGCCAGCGCTCCAACAAACACAGCTCAACCGTTCTTGTCGGTGGGTCCACCTAGCATTGATTCCTGGGGGTTCATGTCCGGCGAGCGGATGACGATGGAGAAGGGATTCACCAGGTGGCGGAACGCCTCACTGTGCGCGGAGCTCGGGAACACAACCTGAAAGGTGTGGACCTCGATCTGCCGCGCGACAGCCTGATCGTGTTCACCGGTCTGTCCGGTTCGGGTAAGTCGAGTCTGGCCTTCGACACGATCTTCGCCGAGGGACAGCGACGGTATGTCGAGTCGCTGTCGGCGTACGCGCGTCAGTTCCTCGGGCAGATGGACAAGCCGGACGTGGACTTCATCGAGGGCCTCTCGCCCGCGGTGTCGATCGACCAGAAGTCGACCAACCGCAACCCGCGTTCGACGGTCGGCACGATCACCGAGGTCTACGACTACCTGCGCCTGCTGTATGCCCGCGCGGGCACGCCGCACTGCCCGGTCTGTGGCGAGCTGATCGCCAAGCAGAGCCCGCAGCAGATCGTCGACCAGGTGCTCGCCATGGACGAGGGCCTGAAGTTCCAGGTCCTCGCGCCGGTGGTGCGGACCCGCAAGGGTGAGTTCGTCGACCTGTTCGACCAGCTCAAGACCCAGGGTTACTCGCGTGTGCGGGTGGACGGCGTGGTGTATCCGCTCACCGATCCGCCCAAGCTCAAGAAGCAGGAGAAGCACGACGTCGAGGTGGTCGTGGACCGCCTGTCGGTGAAGGCCGCGTCCAAGCAGCGGCTCACCGACTCGATCGAGACCGCGTTGCGGCTGGCCGACGGCATCGTCGTGCTCGACTTCGTCGACCGCGACGAGCACGCGCACGACCGGGAACGCCGTTTCTCCGAGCGTCTGGCCTGCCCGAACGGCCACCCGCTCGATATCGAGGATCTCGAGCCGCGCTCGTTCTCCTTCAACTCGCCCTACGGCGCCTGCCCCGACTGCACCGGTCTCGGCATCCGCAAGGAGGTCGACCCCGAACTGGTCGTCCCCGATCCGGATCTGAGCCTGGCCGAGGGCGCGATCGCGCCGTGGTCGCGTGGTCAGACGGCCGAATACTTCAATCGCCTGTTGTCGGGGTTGGCCGAGGCCATCGGTTTCTCCATGGACACGCCCTGGCGTGAGCTTCCGGCGAAGGCGCGCAAAGCGGTCCTCGAGGGCAGCTCCGATCAAGTGCATGTCTCCTACACCAACCGCTACGGGCGCAAACGCTCCTACTACGCCGATTTCGAAGGCGTGATGCCGTTCCTGCAGCGGCGCATGGACAACACCGAGTCCGAGCAGATGAAGGAGCACTACGACGGGTACATGCGCGATGTGCCGTGCCCGGTGTGCAACGGTGCCCGGCTCCGCCCGGAGATCCTGGCCGTCACCCTGGCCGCCGACGGCAAGAACAGGTCGATCGCCGAGGTCAGCGACCTGTCGATCGGGGAGTGCGCGCACTTCCTCAACTCGCTGACCCTGGGGGAGCGCGAGGCCGCGATCGCCGGCCAGGTGCTCAAGGAGATCCAGGCCCGGCTCGGCTTCCTGCTCGATGTGGGCCTGGAGTACCTCACGCTCTCGCGCGCGGCGGCGACGCTGTCGGGCGGTGAGGCACAGCGCATCCGGCTGGCCACCCAGATCGGTTCGGGCCTGGTCGGCGTGCTCTACGTGCTCGACGAGCCGTCGATCGGTCTGCATCAGCGCGACAACCGCAGGCTCATCGAAACCCTGCTGCGGCTCAAGAAGCTGGGCAACACCCTGATCGTTGTCGAACACGACGAGGACACCATCCGTGCCTCGGACTGGGTGGTCGACATCGGTCCGCTCGCCGGTGAGCACGGCGGTCGTGTGGTGCATTCGGGCCCCTATCAGGAATTGCTCACCGAGCCCGAATCCCTCACCGGCGCTTATCTTTCCGGCCGCGAGCAGATCGAGCTGCCGCTGGTGCGCCGGGCGGTGGACAAAAAGCGCAAGCTCACCGTCGTCGGTGCCACGGAGCACAATCTGCAGGGCATCGATGTGGCATTCCCCCTCGGTGTACTCACCTCGGTCACCGGCGTCTCCGGTTCCGGCAAGTCGACGCTGGTCAACGACATCCTGGCCACTACGCTCGCGAACAAGCTCAACGGCGCGCGGCAGGTGCCCGGCAGGCACACCAGGATCAACGGTGTCGACCAGCTCGACAAGCTGGTGCAGGTCGACCAGTCACCGATCGGGCGCACCCCGCGCTCGAACCCGGCCACCTACACCGGTGTCTTCGACAAGATCCGCACCCTGTTCGCCTCGACCACCGAGGCCAAGGTGCGCGGTTACCAGCCGGGCCGCTTCTCCTTCAACGTCAAAGGCGGCCGGTGCGAGGCGTGCTCGGGTGACGGCACGCTCAAGATCGAGATGAACTTCCTGCCGGACGTGTACGTCCCGTGCGAGGTGTGCCACGGCGCCCGCTACAACCGCGAGACACTCGAGGTGCACTACAAGGGCAAGACCATCGCCGAGGTCCTCGACATGCCGATCGACGAGGCCGCCGAGTTCTTCGAACCGGTTACCTCGATCCACCGGTACCTCAAAACCCTCGTCGAGGTCGGTCTCGGGTACGTGCGCCTTGGCCAGAGTGCCCCGACTCTGTCCGGCGGTGAGGCGCAGCGCGTGAAGCTGGCCGCCGAGCTGCAGAAACGCTCGACCGGTCGCACGGTGTACATCCTCGACGAGCCGACGACCGGTCTGCACTTCGAGGACATCCGCAAGCTGCTCAAGGTCATCAACGGCCTGGTCGACAAGGGCAACACGGTGATCGTCATCGAGCACAACCTCGATGTCATCAAGACCTCCGACTGGGTCATCGACATGGGCCCCGAAGGCGGTTCCGGCGGCGGCACGGTGGTCGCCACGGGCACTCCCGAGGAAGTGGCCCAGGTCGCCGACAGCTACACCGGTCAGTTCCTGAAGGAAGTCCTCGCGGCACCGGCGCCGAAGAAGCCCGCGGCGAAGAAGAAGGCCGCGCCGGCGGCGAAGAAGGCGCCCGCCGAGACGGCGACGGCCAAGCGGCTGGCCAGGAAAGCGGCCGCATTGCGCTGACCGGCAGGTGCGTCGGGGCGGAACGGGTTACCGTTCCGCCCGGGACTTCCCGAAAACCCTACGAAGTGAAACGGCCATAGGTAACATTCGCCTCGCCGTCGCCGGAAGACCGGTCAGTAGCGGTTTGTCGATCGACATCCAGTGGTGTCACGCGCGGCGTGGGCAGCGCGGTCGCGGATGTCGTGCAGTACGAAAGGAACGTCCCAATGGATGAAGCCACGATGGCGCTCATCGGCCAGATTCTGAATTTCCTCAGTGGCGGGTCCTCGCTGGCCTACGAGCCCACGACGCCGACGCCGACTGCCTGACCCGGCAGCCCCGAAAGGACCACCAGCAATGGATACCGGAAGCGCGGCCATCTTCACCGCCCTCGCCAACATGATCTCCTCCGGCTCGGCCGTCTCGGTCACCCCCGGTCAGCCGCCGACTCCGACCCCTACGGTCTGAGCGGCGCTCACGACGTAAAAAGATCCGCCGGCACCCAGGTAGGTGTCGGCGGATCTTCGCGTTTACGGCTCAGTGCACCGGGCCGGTGTACTTCTCACCCGGGCCCGCACCCGGCGCGTCCGGCACCGACGACGCCTCACGGAAGGCGCGCTGCAACGCCTGCAGGCCCTCGCGGATCGGCCCGGCGTGCGGCCCGAGGTACTCCACCGACGAGGTGACCAGGCCGGCCAGCGCGGTGATGACCCGGCGCGCCTCGTCGAGGTCGACATTGGCGCCGGTGTTCGGGTTCTCCTCGGCAAGGCCGAGCTTCTCCGCCGCCGAACTCATCAGCATCACGGCGGCCCGGCTGATCACCTCGACCGCGGGAATGTCGGCCAGGTCGCGCACGGGAGGATCGAGCTCGTCAGTCATGGGCATCAGGCTATCGCCAGCCCCGTGCGGGCCACCGCCGCCGGGCCGATTCGGCGATAGCGGAATGCGATGCTAGACTTTCTGCTGACGACCGCCCCTGGTCGTGTCATGCACGTCCTGGGGCAGATAAGTGGAGCCCGACTCCCACCGTTGCCGGCGAGCAATCGTACTGGACAAACGGTCCCGGTCACCCGCTCGTAGTGGCGGGTTCCTCGCGTGTTGTTCGCGCGGGGGTCGACATCGTGCCCTCGGGCGTGATGTCCGATGATCGGTCGACTCGGGCCCCGTCGCGGAGAAATACCGCAACGGGGCTTTCGCGTTGAATCAGGGGTTGCAGTTATTGCGTGCGGTCGTTAAGACGACACCGCTTGACCTAGGAGGCCCCATCAGCACTGAGACCCGCATCAACGATCGCATCCGAGTTCCCGAGGTTCGACTCATCGGACCCGGCGGCGAGCAGGTTGGGATCGTGCGTGTTGAAGATGCACTTCGCGTCGCGCTCGAAGCCGATCTCGACCTGGTCGAGGTGGCACCCGATGCCCGTCCGCCGGTGTGCAAGATCATGGACTACGGCAAGTTCAAGTACGAGACCGCACAGAAGGCGCGCGAGTCCCGCAAGAACCAGGTCCAGACCGTGATCAAGGAGCAGAAGCTCCGCCCGAAGATCGATGATCACGACTATGCAACCAAGCGGGGCCACGTGATGCGGTTCCTCGAGGCCGGGTCGAAGGTCAAGGTCACCATCATGTTCCGCGGTCGTGAGCAGTCACGTCCCGAACTGGGCTACCGGTTGTTGCAGCGTCTGGCTGCCGATGTCGCCGACCTGGGTTTCGTCGAGACCTCGGCCAAGCAGGACGGTCGCAACATGACCATGGTCCTCGCCCCGCACAAGGGCGCGAAGACGCGGGTGAAGGCACAGCAGGACTCCGCCCCGCGTCCGGCCGAGCCGACCGCGCCGGCACCGGCACAGCCGACCGCTCCGGCCGCCGCCGAGCAGGCCGCGCCCGCGGAGCAGGCGCAGGCCGACCCGCAGTAACACCGATTTCACCGACTAGATAGAGGAATCCATGCCGAAGAACAAGACCCACAGCGGCGCCAAGAAGCGATTCAAGGTGACCGGCCGGGGCAAGCTGCTTCGCGAGCAGGCGAACCGTCGCCACCTCCTGGAGCACAAGTCCTCCCGCCGGACTCGTCGTCTGGAAGGCACGGAGTCCGTTGCCGACGTCGACGCCCCCCGCGTGAAGCGGCTGCTCGGTCTCGCCTGATCCAGGCAGACCGTCGCACCCCGACGACTGCGCGGCCGGGATGACCGGACGCCGACAACTACCGAATTCGGGCGCCGCCGCGCCCCCCAGATGATCAAGGACTGAAAAGTGGCACGCGTCAAAAGGGCTGTCAACGCTCAGAAGAAGCGCCGTTCCATCCTCGAGGCCTCCAAGGGCTACCGGGGCCAGCGTTCGCGCCTGTACCGCAAGGCCAAGGAACAGCAGCTCCACTCGCTGACCTACGCCTACCGCGACCGCAAGGCGCGCAAGGGTGACTTCCGCAAGCTGTGGATCGCTCGTATCAACGCCGCCGCGCGTCTGAACGACATCACCTACAACCGCTTCATCCAGGGCCTCAAGGCCGCTGGTGTCGAGGTGGACCGCAAGATCCTCGCCGAGCTCGCCGTCTCCGACGCCGAGGCCTTCGCCGGTCTCGTCGCTGTCGCCAAGGCCGCGCTGCCCGCCGACGTCAACGCCCCGGCCTCGGCTGCCTGAGCTTGACGACGCACAACGATCTGTCGGAACGACCCGTGGACGCGCTCTCCGAGCGCAACCCACGGGTCGTTTCGGCTGTCAAGCTCCAGCGCGCCGCGCACCGTCGCAAGACCGGCCTGTTCCTGGCCGAAGGCGCCAATGCCGTCACCGCCGCGCTGGAGACCGGCCGGGTGCGTGAGCTGTTCTACTCGCTCGCCGCGGCCAAGCGCGATGTCGCGCTGATCGCCGGTGCCGACGCCGACGGCGTGCGCACCACATTGGTGAGCGATCGCGCCGCCGAGCACCTGGGCGAAACCGTCACGGCGCCGGGCCTGGTCGCCGTCTGCGAGCAGCTCGATGTGCCGCTCGGCCAGATCCTCGACGGTGCACCACGCATGCTCGCGGTGCCCGTGGAGATCGCCGAACCCGGCAACGCGGGCACCCTCATTCGGGTTGCCGACGCCGTCGGTGCCGATGGTGTCGTGCTCGCCGGTGACGCGGTCGACCCGCACAACGGCAAATGCGTCCGTGCCAGCGCGGGCAGCCTGTTCCACGTCCCGATCGCGCGCAGCCGCAGTATCGACGCCACCCTCGACGCGCTGTCCTCGGCCGGAATCACGCTGCTGGCCACCACCGCTCACGGCGAGGTCGACCTCGACGACGCCGACGACATCCTCACCGGGCCGGTCGCCTGGCTCTTCGGCAACGAGGCCCACGGACTCGACCCCGCCGTCGCCGCC
Organism: Nocardia sp. NPDC023733; assembly: GCF_040639775.1. Lineage (NCBI taxonomy): Bacteria > Bacillati > Actinomycetota > Actinomycetes > Mycobacteriales > Nocardiaceae > Nocardia > Nocardia sp. NPDC023733. The sequence continues at coordinate 128,170 of NZ_JBFAAN010000009.1, forward strand.
CGCGCCGACCACCGCATCCGCATCCCCATCCACGGCCGCGCCGAAAGCCTGAATCTGGCTGCGGCAGCGGCGATCTGCCTCTACGCCAACGCCCGCGTCCAGCACGCGAAGTAAGGCCTCACAGTTCCACGGCGCATTGCAGTTCGTCGAGGACGGCCCTCGACCATGGGAGTTCGATGGCGTCGGGGCCTGCCACCTGCATCGCGGTCATGATGGTGAGCAGCATGCCGGTGGCGAGGAAGCGGCGGGCGTGCAGGGTGTCGGCGCCGGTGCGGTCGACGATCAGCTGGTAGATGCGGCCGAAGTGTTCGCGCACGTGATCGCCGATCTCCGGGTCGGCGCTGGCGGCGACGCCGTGCAGCAGCACCAGCGGTAGCTGGCGTTCGGAGAGAAATACGTCGTAGTTCGTGCCGAGGCTGCGCAGCGCCTCGGCGGTGTCGGCGTCGGGCGCGATCTCGGCGCTGCGGAACACGTCCTCGATGCGTGCGCACACGTGCTGAAGTACCGCCACGAACAGGTGCTGTTTGCTGCCGAAGAGCCGGATCACGTACGGCTGGGAGACCCCCGCGCGGCGGGCCACCTCATCGGTTTTCGTTGCGGCGTATCCGGATTCGGCGAAGGCGTCGACGGCGGCGGCGAGGACCTGGGCGCTGCGCTCGGCCGCGGTCATCCGGGTTCTCGTCGTCTCGCTCATGCATTCGCCTCCGGTCGGTACGCGGATTCCTCTTGACATGTTATCAGTCGATGCATAACCATTGGATTCAAGTTATCAGTGGATTACAACAAGGGTGGATCATGACTCAGACACTCGATCCCGGCGATGCCGTCCTCGCCGACGCGCCGTCGCCCGGCGGTACGAAGGCCAAGCCGCTCGGTGCGGTCATCGCCGCCGTCGGCATCCCGATGTTCATGGTCACGTTGGACAACCTCGTGGTGACCAACGCCCTGCCGGTGATCAAAACCGAACTGGGAGCGTCGCTTTCGGACCTGCAATGGTTCGTCAACGCCTACACGCTGTCGTTCGCGGCGCTGCTGCTCACCGCCTCGGCGCTCGGCGACCGCATCGGCCGCCGCCGGGTCTTTTTGGCGGGCATCGCCGTGTTCGTCGTCGCGTCGGCCGCGTGCGCGCTGGCCACCGAGCCGTGGATGCTCATCCTCGCCAGAGCGATCCAGGGTGCCGGGGGCGCGGCCGTGATGCCGTTGTCACTGACGCTGCTCGCCGCAGCGGTGCCCGAGCGGATGCGCAGCGCCGCGATCGGGATCTGGGGTGGCCTGGCCGGGCTCGGTGTCGCCGTCGGGCCGGTGGTCGGCGGTGCCGTCGTCGAGGGGCTGAACTGGCAGTGGATCTTCTGGCTCAACGTGCCCGTCGGCCTGCTCGCGCTGCCCTTCGCGGCTCGCATGCTGAGCGAATCACGCGGTGCCGCACGCAAACTCGACCTGCTCGGTCTCGTCCTGTCCGCCGTCGGCGTGCTCGCGCTGGTGTGGGGCGTGATCCACGGCGCCGAGGACGGCTGGACCGCTCCGCAGGTGCTCGCCGCCCTGGTCGGTGGTATCGCGCTGCTGGTCGCGTTCGTCGCCTGGGAGAAGCGCACCGCCGAACCGATGCTGCCGCTGCGCATGTTCGCCAACCGGGGCCTGAGCCTGAGCTACCTCGTGTCGTTCGGATTCTCCGCCGGTGTGTTCGGTGCCATCTTCCTGCTCGCGCAGTTCTTCCAGGTGGTGCAGGGGTATTCGCCGCTGGAATCCGGTATCCGCACGATGCCGTGGACGATGGTTCCGATGGTCGTCGCTCCGCTGGCCGGACTCGTCGTCGACCGGGTCGGCCCGCGCGTCCTCATCGCCACCGGCCAGGTGTGCCTGGCCGTGTCCCTGGCCTGGATGGCGCTGATCACGAGCACGGACGTCCCCTACATCTCCTTCGTCGCACCCTTCGTCCTCGGCGGCATCGGCATGGGTCTCACCTTCGCGCCGTCGTCCACCATCGTCATGGCCAGCGCCTCACCCGCCGACCAGGGCATGGCCTCAGGCATCAACAGCACCGTCCGCGAGGTCGGCGTCGCCATGGGCATCGCGGTCCTCGCCTCGGTCTTCGCCACCGCCGGCTCCTACACCGACCCCCAGTCCTACGTCGACGGCCTGATCCCCGCAGTCTGGGTAGGCGCCGCCCTGGTCGCCGCCGCCGCGATCATCGCCGCCTTCCTGCCCCGGCACACCAGAACTACTGCCTGACCTGGCGCTGGTGGGGGTTATGCCCGAAGGGCTCGCTGCCTACGAGGTGACATCGATCGCGATGCCTGGCGATACAGACGACTACTGCACACCGGACCTCGTCGTTCTGCCCGATTCCTGGGACACCGATGACGAATGGCTCGCCGATCCCGCCGACGTGGAACTCGCCGTCGAGGTGATCTCGAAGTCGGAGAAAGCGCACCAGATCACCGGCAAGAACGGCTGGTACGGCGCGGCAGGGGTACGCACTCTCCTGGTCGTCGACCCGCGGTTCGGCCGTTGGGCGCTCTACCGCGATCCCGACGCCGGTGTGTACCCCGCTCCGGTCGAGGGGACATTCGGTGACCCCCTCGTCCTCCCCGAGCCGCTGTCGACAGCCGTCGACACCGCCTGCCTGCCGCTCTACGGATAGAGCCCCACGCGTGCACCATCGATCGCAGCAAGGAGCGATGGGCTGTGCCTAATCCTGGTCGGGTGGGGTTTGTGGGTGGACTTCGGGGCACAGTCCGCCCGCACGCGGGAACGGGCGGGGGCGGATGGGGCGGATGCCGAGGCCGCACAGTGCCAGGCCGCTGCCGGGTGCGGTGCGTCGCGTGCGCCGACCCTGGGGTGGGGTGGAATCGCGGGTCTGTTCAGGCATCGGTTCGTCCTGTCTCGCGTCGAACACGGCGGATGTGTTTGAACGGTTGGACGGAACCGGGGACGATTCGGTTCCCTCGGATCGCGGTTCGGTGGTGATCTTGGTGAGAACCCTCCGAAAACCGGTCTGACCTGGACTTGTCGGTCCTGATGGCGACCTCGTCTGGGGTCCGGTAGTGCCCCCCGGTAATCCGGATGAACCGAGCGAACCCCATCCCATAGGATTTATGCAGCACCGATACGGGTAGGCAATGACGCACCCGTGAACCGATCCCCAGGGGAGAGTCGAACAATCGTGGCCGACGACAACAGCGGAGTCGAGCAGGGCGAAGGCCCGAAGGGCGCCGAACTGACCGAGGAGGCACTCGCGGCAGCGGCGGCGGAGGCCGAGAAGGCGTTCGCCGCGGCGGCCGATCTGGACGCGCTCGCGGTCGCCAAAACCGACTACATCGGCGGCAAGTCGCCGATCGCGCTGGCGCAGCGTGAGCTGGGTCGTCTGCCCAAGGAAGAGAAGGCCGACGCGGGCAAGCGGGTCAATATCGCGCGCAAGCGGGTCTCCGATGCCTTCGAGGCGCGCCGCGCGGCGCTGCTGGAAGAGCGCGATCAGGCCGTGCTGGTGGCCGAGAAGATCGACGTCACCCTGCCCGCTCGCCGTCGCCCGGCCGGTGCCCGGCATCCCATCACGGTCATCTCCGAGCAGATCGCCGACGTGTTCGTCGGCATGGGCTGGGAGGTCGCCGAGGGCCCCGAGGTCGAGACCGAGCACTTCAACTTCGACGCGCTGAACTTCCTGCCCGACCATCCCGCGCGCACGATGCAGGACACCTTCCACATCGCCCCCGAGGGGTCGCGCCAGGTGCTGCGCACCCACACCTCTCCGGTGCAGGTGCGTTCGATGCTGGAACGTGAGCTGCCGATCTACGTCGTGTGCCCCGGTCGCACCTTCCGTACCGACGAGCTCGACGCCACCCACACCCCGGTGTTCTCCCAGGTGGAGGGTCTGGCCATCGACAAGGGCCTGACCATGGCCCACCTGCGTGGCACCCTCGACGCCTTCGCGCGCGCACTGTTCGGTCCCGACACCCGAACCCGCATGCGCCCCAACTACTTCCCCTTCACCGAACCCTCGGCCGAGGTCGACGTGTGGTTCCCGGACAAGAAGGGCGGCGCGGGCTGGGTCGAGTGGGGCGGCTGCGGCATGGTCAACCCGAAGGTCCTCATCGCCAGCGGCATCGATCCCGAGGTGTATTCCGGATTCGCGTTCGGCATGGGCATGGAGCGAACCCTGCAGTTCCGCAACGGGATTCCCGACATGCGCGACATCGTCGAGGGTGACGTGCGGTTCACCCTGCCCTTCGGTATCCGGTCGTAGAGAGAGAGCGAAAACGTGCGAGTAGCACAGTCCTGGCTGACCGAGATCCTGCAGCGCACCACCCCCGAGTGGTCGGTGTCGGCCGAGGAACTCGACGCGGGCTTCGTCCGGGTCGGCCTCGAGGTCGAAGAGGTCGACAAGCTCACCCCGATCGGCGGTGACATCGACAAGCCGCTGGTCGTCGGCCGCGTCGCCGAGATCACCGAACTCACCGAGTTCAAGAAGCCGATCCGTTTCTGCAAGGTCGATGTCGGCAACCCCGAGTTGCAGGAAATCGTTTGTGGCGCCCGCAATTTCGCGGTCGGCGACCTGGTCGTCGTCGTGCTGCCGGGTGGTGAGCTGCCCGGTGGGTTCAAGATCTCCTCCCGCAAGACCTACGGCCACACCTCCAACGGCATGATCTGTTCGGTCGCCGAGCTGGGCATCGGCAAGGATCACGACGGCATCCTGGTGCTCGAGCCGGGTTCCGCGCAGCCCGGTGACGACGCCAACGTGCTGCTCGGCACCGACGACACGATCATCGAGCTCAACATCACCCCGGACCGGGGCTACTGCTTCTCGGTGCGCGGTCTCGCCCGCGAGCTGGCCTGCGGTTTCGACCTCGAATACGCCGACCCCGCCGTGCGGACGCTGCCCGACGGCGAGTCCGAGGCGTGGCCGGTGCGGCTGGAAGCCGACTCCGAATGCACCCGTTTCGGCGCCCGGCGCGTCACCGGGGTGAACCCGAACGCGGTGAGCCCGCTGTGGTTGCAGCGCAGGCTGATGCTGGCCGGCATGCGCCCGATCTCTCCGGCCGTCGACGTCACCAACTACGTGATGCTCGAACTGGGGCAGCCGCTGCACGCCTTCGACGCCGCGAAACTCAACGGCGGCTTGGTCGTTCGCTCCGCGCACAAGGGCGAGACCCTGCGCACCCTCGACGACACCGAGCGCACCCTCGACGCCGAGGACGTGGTGATCGCCGACGACTCCGGTGTCATCTCGCTGGCCGGTGTGATGGGTGGGGCGAGCACCGAGGTCGGCGCCGACACCACCGACGTGATCCTCGAGGCCGCCACCTGGAACCCGTTGCGCGTCTACCGGACCGCGCGTAGGCACAAGCTGTCGTCGGAAGCTGCCAAGCGCTACGAGCGGGTCGTCGATCCCGAGATCAATATCGTCGCCCTCGATCGCGCCGCCACCCTGCTCGCCGAAATCACCGGTGGCACCATCGAATCCACGCTCACCGACATCCGGGTGCCTCTCGACGCGGCGGCGCCGATCGCGATGGACATCGACCTGCCCGACCGGGTCGCGGGCGTCACCTACCCGGCGGGCACCGCCGTGCGCAGGCTGGCCCAGATCGGCGCGCACGTCGATATCGAGGTCAACGACGCGGGCAAGACCCAGCTGCTGGTGACTCCGCCGAGCTGGCGTCCCGATCTGTCCCAGCCCGCCGACCTGGTCGAAGAGGTGCTGCGGCTGGAGGGGCTCGAGCAGATTCCGTCGGTGCTGCCCTCGGCGCCCGCCGGTCGCGGTCTGACCGTGCAGCAGAAGCGTCGTCGTGCGGTGAGCCGGGCGATGGCGTTCGCCGGTGCCGTCGAAGTTCCCGCGCCGGTGTTCCTGCCGGGTGGCGTCTTCGACGTGTGGGGGCTGGATGCTGACGATCCGCGCCGCAACACCACGCGCGTGCTGAACCCCCTGGATGCCGAGCGTCCGGAGCTGGCGACAACACTGCTGCCCGGTCTGCTGGAAGTGGCCGCTCGCAACATTTCTCGCGGTGCACGCGACCTCACCATCTACGGCATCGCCCAGGTAGTCCTGCCGGGCGAGCAGACCCGTGCGGTGGAGGCGCTGCCGGTGGATCGCCGGCCGACCGACGAGCAGATCGCCGAGCTGAACGCCTCGCTGCCCGCCCAGCCGGTGCACGTCGCGGCTGTGCTCAGCGGTAAGCGCGATCCGCGCGGACCGTGGGGTCCGGGTCGTCCGGCCGAGGCCGCCGACGCGTTCGCGCTGGTCGACGAGGTGGCCGACGCCGCAGGTGTGGTGATCGAGCGCCGCGCCGCCGCCTACCTGCCGTGGCATCCCGGCCGCTGCGCCGAACTGCTGGTCGACGGCGTGGTCGTCGGCCACGCGGGCGAACTGCACCCCGCCGTGCTGGAACGCGCCGGTCTTCCTCCGCGCACCTGCGCGCTGGAACTCGACCTCGACGCGCTCCCGCTGGTCGAATCCCGCCCTGCCCCAACGGTTTCGGCGTTCCCTGCCGTGCTGCAGGACGTGTCGATCAGCGTGGAGAAAGCCGTGCCCGCCGCCCAGGTGGAGACGGCCCTGCGCACCGGCGGTGGTGACCTGCTCGAAGACATCGCCCTGTTCGACGTCTACGAGGGCACCCAGGCGGGAGAGGGTCGCAAGTCCCTCACCTACGCGCTGCGCTTCCGCGCACCCGACCGCACCCTCACCGAGGACGAGGCGAGCGCCGCCCGCGATGCCGCCGTCGCCTCGGCCACCGCCGCGGTCGGCGCCGAACTGCGCGCCTGATTCCCAAGCCGAGACTGAGGCCGCCCGGTTCTCCCGGGCGGCCTCAGCCGTCCGCGGGAAGTATTGGTGGCACCAGCCGGACGCGAGTGGTCCAGGCGCGTTCAGGCCGGTAGGGCCTCGGCTCCCGTCATCGGTGGGTAGTGTTCGCCGCCCATCTCCTCCGCCGCACTGATATAGGTGGTGAGGGCGTCGCGGGAGCGGGTGAGCGCGGCCATCTGTTCCTCGATGCGTGCGAGTCGTGACCGCATCGCCCCGATCAATTCCGGGCAGCCCGGCAGGTCTGGAACCTCTCCGTGGGCGCACGGCAGGAGGTAGGCGATGTCGGCCGAGGAGAGGCCCGCGGCGAGCAAGTGCCTGATCTGGGTCACCCGTAGCACTGCGCTTTCGTCGTAGTCGCGATAGCTGTTCGAACGGCGGTTCGCCTCCAGCAGCCCCTGGGCTTCGTAGTAGCGCAGTTGGTGGGCGTGCACGCCGGTTCGCCTGCTCAATTCGCCGATTCGCACGACATCCTCACTTGACCTTCACACCGGTATCAACGTTGACGATGGTGCCATGAGCGAAACAACCACTCCCGTCACCGTGCTCGGCCTGGGTCTGATGGGCCGGGCGCTGGCCCGCGCCTTCCTCGCCGCCGGGCACCCGACCACCATCTGGAACCGCACGCCCTCCGCCGCCGAAGAGCTGGTGCAAGGCGGCGCCCGTCGCGTCGACACCGTCGCCGACGCCGTGCGCGCCGCCCCGGTGATCGTGGTCTGCCTGACCGACTACCAGGCGGTCTACACGGTGCTCGAGCAAGCCGACCTGACCGGAACCGTCGTCGTCAACCTCACCTCCGGCGACTCCGCTCAGGCCAGGGCGGCGGCCCGCTGGACCGAGCAGCGTGGCGGCCGGTATCTCGACGGCGCGATCATGGCCGTTCCGCCGACGATCGGGACCGCCGACGCCGTCCTCCTGCACAGCGGCGCCCAGGCCGACTTCGACACTGCCGCACCGGTACTCGCGGCACTGGGTACCGTCACCCATCTCGGCGCCGATCACGGTCTGGCCGCCCTCTACGACGGCGCCGGGCTGGCCATGATGTGGAGCGTGCTCAACGCCTGGTTGCAGGGCACCGCGATGCTGCGGACCGCTGGTGTCGACGCACGCACCTTCGCGCCGTTCGCCGCACAGATCGCCACCGGGGTGGCCACCTGGCTGCCCGGATACGCCGAACAGATCGACAACGGCGCCTATCCCGCCGAGGTCGCGGCCTTGTCGACCGACGCCGCGTCGATGACACACCTCGTCGAGGAATGCGAAGCGCTGGGGGTGAACGCCGAGCTGCCGAGACTATTGAAGGCGATGGCCGAAAGGGCGATCGCGGCCGGTCACGGCGCCGAGCAGTACCCGGTGCTCATCACCGAGTTCGCCAAGCCGTAACCGGATCGGTGGTGAGCCGGTGGCGGGGCGGGATAGGTTGGCAGCGTGTCGATGATGAAAGGTGCCAATGTCGTGGTGCCTGCCGCCGAGGTCCGGGTCGAAGTGAGTTGGCAGGCGGGGCCGGGGGTGCCCGACGCGGACGTGTCCGCCCTGCTGCTCGCCGGGACGAAGGTGCGCTCCGACGACGACTTCGTGTTCTACAACCAGGCGGTGCACCCTTCCGGGGCGGTGCGCCACGTCGGGAAACGTCAGGGCCCGACGGTTGTCGACACCCTGACGGTGCAGTTGGCGCAGGTGGAACCGCAGATCGAGAAGATCGTGCTGGCCGCCTCCGCCGACGGCGGCACCTTCGGCCGGTTCCGCGAGCTCTGCATCCGGGTGCTCGACGCGGCGACCGGTGGGGAGGTCGCCCGCTTCGACAGCACCGGCGCCACCACCGAGACCGCGTTCGTCCTCGGCGAGTTGTACCGCCGCCAGGGTGCGTGGAAGTTCCGCGCCGTTGGCCAGGGGTACGACACCGGACTAGCGGGGCTCGCAACGGATTTCGGCATCACAGTCGATGATTCCCCGGTCGACCAGCCCTTCACCCCGCCCCCGAGCCCCGTAGCCCATCCGCAGTCAGCGGTGGTGCCGACCCAGCCACACATTCCCCCGCAGAGCCCATCTCGACCTGTCCCGCCGGCGCAGCCCGCTGTTCCGCCGCCGGTTCAACCATTCGCCGCGCCGCCCGGTCAGCAGAATCCGGTTCCACATGGCCAGCCGTTCGCCGCGCCATCCGGTCAACCGCATCCGGGCCAGCCGTTCGCCGCACCGCATCCGGGCGCTCAATTCCCGACTCCCGCAACACCATCCGGCCCGCCGGTGAACCTCGCGAAAGTCTCCCTCACCAAGGAATCCCCGAGCGTCTCGCTCACCGAGCACGGCGCCACCGGCGGTGTGATGCGGGTGAATCTCAACTGGACCTCCATGGCCGCCACCGGCCGCATCTTCGGCAAACTGCGCGGCAAGAACATCGACCTCGACCTGTGCTGCTTCTTCGAATTGGTCAACGGCGCGATCGGGTCCGTCCGGGCGCTCGATCGGCGCTTCGGCGCGCTCTACGAACCGCCGTTCATCCACCTCGACCAGGACGACCGCACCGGCGCGAGCATCACCGGTGAGAACCTGTCGATCAATCTCGACTACACCCGGTTCTTCCGCCGCATCCTCGTATTCGCCTCGATCTACGACGGGGCAAGCGATTTCCGCAACGTCCACGCCACCGTCACCCTGCACCCGGTGAATTCGGCGCCGATCGAGATGACGCTCGACGGGTGCACCGACAACTCCCGCGACGCCGTGCTCGCGGTGCTCGAGAACGTGAACGGTGAACTCGTGGTTCGCCGCGAAGGCGTCTTCGTCCGACCACCCGCCGGGCAGCCGGGCGGCGGCGTGATGGAGATCGCGCGACTCTACAACTGGGACTTCGGGTTTCAAGCGGGGCGCGGAAAGTGATGCGGCACCCCGCGACCAGGGTGCTCAACGCACTGGTCTACCACCCCGAGCGGCACCTCGCGCAGACCCCGGCCGCGCTCGGCCTGGACTACCGCGACCTGCACATGCGCACCGCCGACGGCATCGACCTGCACGGCTGGTTCGTACGGGCCGAACACCCGCGCGCCCACATCCTCTACGCCCACGGCAACGCGGGCACCATCGGTGACCGGGTGTCGATCATCGCACTGCTGGTCGCCGCCGGTTTCGATGTGCTCGCCTTCGACTACCGCGGTTTCGGGCACAGCACCGGCGCACCTGACGAGCACGGCACCTACCTGGATGCGCGTGCGGCGCGCACCGCTCTGCTCGAACAGCCGGAGGTAGACCCCGCACGGGTCGTCTACCTGGGCAAATCGCTCGGTGGTGGGGTGCTGCTCGAGCTGGCGGGCGAGTACCCGCCCGCGGGCATGGTCCTGATGTCGACCTTCAGCGGTATGCGTGACGCCGCCCGCTCGGTCTATCCGTTCCTGCCCGCACCGCTCGTTCCCGACGCCTACCCGAACCTGCGCCGCATTTCCGCGTTGCGGGCGCCGGTGCTGATGATGCACGGCGAACACGACGAACTGCTGCCACTGCGCCACGCCGAACGCCTGTATGCCGCCGCGAACGAGCCCAAGCAGCTGATCGTGGTTCCCGGGGCGGGGCACAACGATGTCATCGACACGCTCGGACCGCGCTGGCCACAGCTCATCGCGCAGTGGAGCGAGTTCCTCGACAGGTGAGCACGGCTGCGTAGCCTGGCGGTATGAGCGAAACGAGCGAGATCCTCGGCCGGCTGGCCGCGCTGCCCGACGCCGAGCTGGTGTCGCTGTTGCGCGCGGCGGTGGCGGGCAGGCCGGGGCTCGGCGCCGTCGCCGCCGCGCTGGCTCAGGTCGAGGGCGGTCATGCCGAGGTCGGTCCGCCTGTGATGCTCGACACCGAGGCCGAGATCGTCGACGCGGAACCTGTCGCATCGGAGCAGGTCGGAGATGTCCATGCGGTACCGCCGGTACCGTTCGGCGGTTCCGGACCCGCCGCGAACGCTGTGACCGGCGGATATTCCACTTCTGGAGTGCCGACATTCGACGCGGTTCGCGATAAGGTCGAGCAGCGTTTCGGCACCGCCAAGGGCATGGGTGAACTCGACCGGCAGACCCCGGCGGGCCGCAGCGCCGACGAACAATGGGAGGCGCGGGGCAAGGCCGCGCGCGAGCGTCTGGATCAGATCCGGAAGGCGATGCGGGACAACGATTCCGGCGCCTAGCCTCGTGTCCTCCCAACCGAGCGACAACCGTGATTGGGTGGACATACATGACGCAGGCGCGCCAGATCGCCGAACGACTGCTCGACGCGCAGGTCGACTACCTGCTCGGCGAGGTGACCGGTGAACGGTTCGCCGAGGTGATCGCCCGCGACGTGGCGGCCGTACTCGCCGTCGGCGACACCATCCGCTTCGGTGATGTGGTCTCCCTGGCCGACGGCGAGGAGACGGTGGCGCGGGTCTTCGATCGCATCGGGGGTTCGCCGATCATCGCCGACACGGTCGGGGTGTTCTCCGATGCCATCTACGACCACATCGCCACCAACACCGACTACACCCTCGGCGATGTCGTCGACCGTGAGCCGGTGGAAGCGCTGCTGGAGAAGATCTTCGGCATGCACCAGGCCCAGGAACGCATTCTGGACCGGCTCACCGAGAGCCCGCTCGTGGCGACCGTCGCGTCGCGGTTCGTCGACAAGCTGATCGGCGATTTCATGCAGGCCAATCGTGAACGCGCCGAGAAGATTCCGGGTGTGTCCTCGCTGATGTCGCTCGGCCAGTCCGCGGCCAACCGCGCAAAGAAGGTCGCCGCCGACAGCACCTTCGTCGGTGACCTCGCGGGCAAGGGTGCGCTGTTCGCGCTCAAGCGCACCAACAACGCCATCCGCGACATGCTGCGCGACGCCCCCGTGCACTCGGCGGCGATGGAATTCTGGGACCTGCACGCCGACGAACCGGTGGCGGGCCTGCGCGAATACCTCACTCAGAAGGACCTCAACGAACTGGTCCAGATCTGCTACGAAATCGCGGTCACCACCAGGGAGAAGGAATACTTCGGCCTGCTGGTCCGCGAATGCGTCGAGGTGTTCTACACCCGCTATGCCGACCACACCTTGTCCGCGATGCTCCCCGAACTCGGCCTCGACGCCGAGGACATCAGCACCGAAATCCTGCGGTACGGGCCTGCGGTCATCGAAGCTGCCAAGCGCAACGGCGTCCTCGCCGAGCTCCTGCGCGAACGCCTCGAACCCTTCTACTTCTCCGACCAGGTCCTCGGCATTCTCGCCGGCGAGTGAGCGTCGATCCGCCGCGCGGCGAGGTCGAGCCGAGGTCGAAGGTGCCGAGAGGCTGTCTGTTCCTGGTGGCGGCGGTCGTTGTGGTCATCGCTTTGTCGGCGGCGCTGCCCGTTGCGCTCGACCGGTGGACCAGGGCGCACCCGTCCGCGCCCGCACCGGCCGATCTGTGTGCCGCGATCGGTGTCGCCCGATTCGAGCGGTGGGTTCCGGCGGGCGTGCCGGACCCCGGCTCGACGTATTCGTCAGGGTCGGACGCGATGTGCACCTATCGGACACCCAGCGACGGGCCCGGCCACGCGGATGCTTACGGCTACCTGCAGGTCAGGGTGCTCCGTTACGGGGATATCGGCTCGACATCGGGCACGGAACGAGCGGCCGAAGCACTCGAGTTCGGTTGCGGCAACACCGCGATGGCAGGTTCCTTCCGGCCCCATGAGGGTTTCGGTGACGACGCGTGCCTCGCGACGGGTGATTCGGGTGATGACACCGCTGCCGGGTCGATGGTGATCCAACGCGGTGCGGACCTGATCTCGGTAGACCACTATCGGCACCGGGCCACACCACGGTTCGCGCAGATGGCTGTCGAGGATGTGACAGCCGCGGCGTTGGTGGCCGTGCAATAGGCAGTTGGCCGGTTTCGGTGAATTGCCCGAATTCTCGTGCTGGACGGCTATCGTTCGTATCCGGTTCCTCAACCGTATTCCCGAGAAACTTATCGCGGAAAATGTGGGCGCCGTCACGGTGGAGGCCGTGCGCGATAATTCGGGCAGCGAACGAATCTGTCACCGAATTACGGTGGGAGCGGTGAGCTTTCCGACACAGAAAGCCCCGTTGGTTTCCGGCATGTTGAGATCAATGCACGAATCCGGTTCTTACGCCGTCCCGGATTGACCGCGTACCCGGGGCAGTGCAAGTTGACACCTGACTTTCGGTGGGCCGCCGCGAAATACCGCGTGTGGTGTTTCAGAGGAGCAGGTGGTGCGTTCACATTCCCGTCGGCAGGCCGCGGGTGGCGGACTGATCCGGCCGCGCACCATTTCCGGGCAGCTCGCCCGGATTCTCGCGGTGTCGCTGGTGCTGGTGCTCGTGCTGCTCGGGGTGACGATGTCGACCCAGATCACCGCCTTCCGGCGCAGCGGGGAAACCGTGGACGCGGTCGCGGTAGCGCTGGCCGCACAGGATCTGGTGCACCAGGTGCAGCGTGAACGTGGGCTCAGCAACGGTCTGCTCGGCGGTGACACGAGGCTGGTGCAGGCGGTCGGGGACCAGCGCCCCGCCACCGACTCGGCGCTGCGCACCCTGAGCGCCGCCCTGACCGCCGACGTGCCCGGCGCGGGTGAGGTGCGCTCGGCGCTCGGTCAGCTCGGCGGGCTGCCCGGCGTCCGGTCGCAGATCGACACCAGAACCGTGTCACGACAGGCCGCTTTCCAGTTCTATTCCGACGGCATCGACGCGCTGAACCGGCTCGCCCTCGGCCTGGATCAGGCTCGCGACCCCGCCGTGCGCCACGGCCTGCAAGCCCTCTACGCCCTGGGTGACGCGAAGGAGTTCACGGCGCGCGAACGTGGCTTCCTCAACGGTGTTTTCGCGGCGGGGGAGTTCGTAGCGGGGGAGTACGTGCAATTCCTCGACATCCGCGCGGCCCGCACCGCCGCGCTCACCCAATTCGACCGCGAGGCGACCCCGACACAGCGCGACCGCCTCACCGCCGTCATGAGCGGTGAAAGCGCCACGCGGGCAGCGGAATCGGAGAACATCGCCATCGCGTCCACCGCCGGACCGTTGACTACTCCGGTCGACCCGGCGGTGTGGTGGTCGCAGATGACCGAGGTGATCGACGCACAGCGCACTGTGCAGCAGGCCGTCGGCGACGATGTGCGGGCCCGCGCCGCCGACCTGCGCCGCACCGCGGCCGTCGTGCTGGCCGCCTTCGCCCTTGCCGCGCTGCTGGCGATCGCCGCCGAGGTCGCGCTGGTGTTCGCGAGTGTCCGGGCCATCGTGCGACCCCTGGCCGAGCTCGCCGCCGAGGCCGACGACGTGGCTTCCACCCGATTGCCCGAGGTGATCGCCGCATGGCGCGGATCCGCCGACACCCGCCCCGACCCGCCCGCGCCCGTCCGCACTCCACCGGGTGCGAGTGCCGAGATCGGTGCTGTCGCAGACGCTTTGGACCGCGTGCAGAGCACCGCCTTCGACCTCGCCTCCGAACAGGCGCTGGTGCGGCGCAACACCACCGAGTCGATGGCGAACCTGGCCCGGCGCAACCAGAATCTCGTGCGCAGGCAACTCGGCCTGATCAGCGAGTTCGAACGCGAGGAACTCGACCCGAAAACGCTGTCCAACCTGTTCGAGCTCGACCACCTCGCCACCCGCATGAGGCGCAATGCCGAAAGCCTGCTCGTACTGGTCGGCGAGGCGAGCCCGCGCCGCTGGACCGAACCGATCGCGCTCACCGACGTCATCCGCGCCGGGCTCTCGGAGGTCGACGACTACCGGCGGGTGGTGCTGCGCCGCGTCGACGAGGTCGCGATCACCGGCGCGGTGGTCAGCGAGCTCGCCCACGCCCTGGCCGAGCTCATCGAGAACGGTCTGGCGTTCTCCCCACCCGACCTCGAGGTGGAGATCTACGGGCGCAAAGTAGCCGGTGGGTACCTGCTCGCGGTCGTCGACCACGGCGTCGGCATGTCCACCGATCAGCTCGCCGAAGCCAATGCCCGTCTACGCGGCGAGCAGGACTTCATCGTCGCCTCCACCCGCTACCTCGGCCACTACGTGGTCGGCCGCCTCGCCGCCCGCCTCGGTATCGACGTGGAACTCAACACCTCACCGGTGAGCGGCATCGTCGCCCGACTCCTCTTGCCGTCGAGCTTGATCGCCGACGAAAACTCCTCCGGGCGACCGGAATCCGGTGGTGCTCGAGTGAGCCGACCGTCCACGGGGAGCCACGACGTCGACGGCTCGCCCGACGATGCGCGGCACAGCCGGGGAGAGGTGGCGGCGAGCGGAGCCGGCCGCGTACCGGAAGCCGCTCGAGGTGGCGCTGGCAATAACGCCTCCAGCTGGCAGAAAGCCGGTCGCCCCGACGACCGGCACTCGGAGCCGGGCCGGAACGGTGCCGGTGTGCCGGATCTCGATGAGCAGGGTGCCCGGCACTCGGACCCGGGCCGGAACGGTGCCCGCGTGCCGGACCCCGACGAGCAGGGTTCCCATATTTCGACGCCGACGCCGACGCCGACGCCGACGCCGACGCCGACGCCGACGCCGACGCCGACGCCGACGCTGAACGGCATGTCACTGCCGAACTTCGATCAGCATCATGGCCGACAACTACGAGTCGATCCGCTGAACGGTCACCACCCGGCTCAGCGGCCCATCGTTCTTCCCGCCGATCCGCCCGGCGCCGACCAGGATTCCCCTATCGTCCTCTCGCCCTACATTCAATTCCTCACCGGCACAGCGTCTTATGTCGATGAAACGACCGGCCCCGACGGCCCGAACAGCGCGACGCCCAGTCGTGCCGCCGGTGGGCCGGCTGCTCGGACCGGCAATGTCGGCACTGCGGCGGCATCGGCCGCTCCCTTCGCCCGAGACGCCGGTTTCGCTGCCGAGGGCACACCCGACGCGATTGGTCGAGCGTCGATCGACATCGACCGCACCCGCAATGGCTCGTCCCGTGTCCCGAGCGGACTCGACCTGTCGCCGGAACCGCGCGGCACTCGGGGTGACGGGTCGGGCGGTGACCTCGACGTTCCTGGTCAAGCGCCGGTCGAACGTACCCGCAATGGCCTGGTGAAGCGCGCCAAACGCGCCACACCTCCGGACCGGCCCCGCCGCGAACCTGCGCGTCACGACCGCCCGCCGCTCGCCGAACGTACCCCCGACCAGACCCGCAGCATGCTCGCCGCATTCCGCACCGGCCACGAAAGCGGTAGCGGGACAAGCGAAGCCGATCCCATCCGCTGACCGCAAGGAGCCACGGTGACCACCCATCTCCCGACCGCCGACCCGCACACCTTCAACTGGCTGCTCGGCAATTTCGTGCGCAACACCGACGGGGTGCGCGATACGGTCGCTGTTTCTTCGGACGGCCTGCTCATCGCCATGTCCGAAGGCCTGGACCGCACCGGTGCCGACCGGCTCGCCGCCATGGTGTCGGGATTGTCGAGCCTGGCCCGAAGTGCCTCACGCAGTTACGAATTCGACGGTCTGAAGTTGATCCTGATCGAGATGAAACGCGGCTTCCTGCTCGTCTCGGCGCTGGGTGACGGGAGCTGCCTCGGCGTGATCGCCGACGGTGGCTGCGATGTGGGCCTGGTCGGCTACGAGATGGCCGTGCTCGCCGAACGCGCGGGCGCGCTGCTCGACCCGATGCTGATCGGTGAGCTGCGAGAGACGTTGCGCCGATGAGGGATTCCGACCGCCACCGCCTGCCCGATCCGCGGATGGTCCCGCTGAGTCGGCCGGCGAGCTGGAGTGCGGGGCAACCGGTCGTCCGGCGGGCCGACGAAGCCGACGACGATCGTTTCGTCCGCCCGTTCGTCGTCACCGCGGGCCGCACCGTCCCGGTTCTCGACGGCCTGCGGCTCGAAACCCTGGTTCTCGCCCCACCTTCCGCGCTGTCGGCGCCGTTGCGGTTCGAGGAACACACCGTGGTCCGGTTG
Organism: Nocardia sp. NPDC023733; assembly: GCF_040639775.1. Classification (NCBI taxonomy): domain Bacteria; kingdom Bacillati; phylum Actinomycetota; class Actinomycetes; order Mycobacteriales; family Nocardiaceae; genus Nocardia; species Nocardia sp. NPDC023733. Next base: position 144,859 of record NZ_JBFAAN010000009.1, read on the forward strand.
TGTCAGCAGCCCCACTCCATCGCCGAAATCGGTGCCGCGCTGCGGGTTCCGGCCGGTATCGCCAAGGTGATCGTCAGCGATCTGGCCGCAGCCGGTCAGGTGACCGTGCGCGACGCGCCCGAGCTGACGACCGCCGCCATCGAAAGGATCACCGACCTTGTCCGCGCACTCTGAAATCCGCGGCGCAGCGTCGCCGCCGTCATCGGTGAAGATCGTGGTCAGCGGCGGTTTCGGCGTCGGCAAGACCACCTTCATCGGCGCCATCTCCGAGATCGAGCCACTGGTCACCGAGGCCGCGATGACCGAGGTATCGATCGGCGTCGACAACCCCGGTCGGCACGCCGAGAAGACCGCGACCACGGTCGCACTGGACTTCGGCCGCATCACCCTCGACCACTCCCTGATCCTGTACCTGTTCGGCACCCCCGGCCAGGACCGCTTCGTCTTCCTGTGGGACGACCTCGTCGACGGCGCCCTCGGTGCCGTGATCGTGGTCGACACTGCCCGCGTCGAAGACTGCTATCCCGTCCTCGACTACTTCGAAGACCACAACACTCCCTTCGTCGTCGTGGTCAACCGCTTCCCGGACACACCCCACTTCGACCTGTCCGAAGTCCGCGAAGCTCTCGGCCTCGACGACTGGATCCCCGTCCTGGACTGCGACGCCCGCGACCGTGACTCCGTGCGCGACATCCTCGTGGCGCTCCTCGAACAGGTCCTCCTGCACCGCGCCCTGCCCCGCCACCGGGAAGTCAGCTGAGCAGGGCCCGCAGATCGGTGGGCAGGACGTCTCGCTGCGCGGAATAGCACGCGCTGCAACGACATCCGATGATTCAGCGGCTACCCAGTGGGGCTCCGAAGAAGCTCGCGAATTTGTCGGCCAGTGAGTCACCGAGGAATGCGAGGGCACCCGGCGTGGCGGCCATAGTGCCTGCGTCGGAGGTGGTGCAGCCCTGTGCGGCGGGGATGCCGTCGAGCCGGTCACGCAGCCAGAGCAGGGCGGCGGGGCCGCCGACGACCTCGGCGACGATGTGTTCGCTGGCGTGGTCGCGGGTGTAGGTCAGGGAGGTCTTCGGGTCCCGGCAGTAGGTGTCGACCAGGGTGTCGGTCGCGGCGAGGGGGAGGATCTCGTCCCACGCGGAATGCCACAGGAACAGTGGCATATCAGGGACGGACTTACCCATGCGTGTGTCGTCCAGCATGGCCGCCACCGGTGGGTCGTCGAGCGGATTGCCGTCGGAACCGATCATGCCGGTGAGGTCGAGGAACGGCAGCAGCGCCGACTGATATTGCACGCACAGCGGCGACTTGACCGCCACCAGCCCCCTGCCGATCGGGTTCAGGCGTTGATCGAGATAGGTTGCGAATTCGGGGTATTCGCGGGTAAGGCCCAGGACGGCGGCGAAGACCAGGCCGGAGGTGAGCTGATTGTTCGCCATGGTGAGGGCGGCACCCAGATCCGCGCCGACCCCACCCTCGGCCGCGCCGACGATGTTCAGTTCGGGTGCGTAACTCGCGTGCAGTTCGGCGGCGTGCCCGGTGGCGATCGACCCGCCGGAGTACCCGTAGAGGCCCACCGGTGCGTCGGGCCCCACCTCGAGCGGTGCGAATCCCGTTGCAGCGCGGATTCCGTCGAGGGTGATGCGACCCGCCAGCGGCCCGGCGGCGTAGGCCGAGTGTGGACCCTGGTGGTCGGGCACGACGACCGCCCAGCCCTGCGCCAGTGCCGCCTGCGCGAACAGGAATTCGGCGGGTACCACGATCTGTCCGGCGACCGCGGCGACCGAAAGATGTTGCAGCGCATAGGACGGCGCGCAATAGCCGGCGGTCGAGTCCTCGGCCAGCTGGACCGAGAGCAGCTTGCGAGGTGAGATCGCCTGTCCGCGTGGCTTGATCAGCGTGGCCACGGCCGGGATCGCCTCGTCGCGGCTGTTGTTGGAGCGGTAGGACACCTGCCACGCGTCGACGTCGACCGGCAGCACACCGAAGTCGGCGATGGTGACCTGCCTGACCGCGATGATCTCACCGGGTGCGGTCGCAGCGACCACGTCGCTCGGCGGGAGGTAGAAGCCCGGGTCGAGCTCGGGCGGCAGCGGAATCACCGGGGCGGGCGGGATCGCCGTCGGCTCGGCCGCGACCGGACCGGCCGCCACCACCGTTGCCGCCGCGAGCACGCTGGTGGCCAGGGCGAGCCAGCGCGGAATCAGGGGAGATCTCATCGTGCACAGTCCTCACAGGAATTGAGACGCCTTCGTCTCAATGGCGGCTACTATGGCACGAGTGTGGTGTGGATCGCAATCAGCCGCAGGTTACGCGGGCGAGGTCAGGGCATTGAGCAGGGTGGTGAAGACATCGACCAGATCGTCGACGGGCGGGCGCGGATCGTCGAGACTCCATTGGTGCACGGCGCCGTTGACAGCGCCGATGAAGGCCGCCATCGCCATCCGCCAACCCCCCGGCGGCGTGCGCACACCATCGCGGGCGGCCGCGACGGTGGCGACCACCTCGCCCCACTGATCCCGGACCCGCGCCCGGTGTTTCTCGACCGAGGGGCTGACACCGACGATCTCGACGAACGCCACCTTGGCCGCCCGGATGTCGTCGGTGATGGCGGTCGTGTAGGCCCGCAGTGCGGCCTCGATGAGGGTGCGCAGATCGTCGGTGCCGACCGCCGCGAGCGCTGCGATCACGGCCTCGCGCGCCCGGCCCTGCACCACGTCGTACACCGCGACGAGCAGTTCCTCGCGACCGGCGAACTGCTCGTAGAACTGCCGCCGCGACAGCCCTGCCGCCGCGCACACATCGGTGAGCGAACTGTTGGCGTACGACTTCTCCGCGAAGACGGTCAGCCCGGCCTCGATGAACAGCGCACGGCGCTCGACCTGCCGCTCGGCGACCGAAGTGCCGGTGTAATTGTGCCGAGTGCGCCCAGATGTCACCCCACGACCCTACGAGGTGGGGGCCTCGACGGGTCCGATCGGGACCACCAGCGGGGTGCCGGTGACCGGGTCCTCGATCACCTTGGCGTGTAGCCCGAACACCTGCGCCACCACGTCCTCGGTGAGCACTTCGGCGGGCGTGCCCGCGGCAACCACGCGTCCGGCTCGCATCGCGACCAACCGATGGGCATAGCGTGCGGCGAGATTGAGATCGTGCAGCACCATCACCACCGTGCGGTTCGCCTCGACGTGCAGCCGCCGGACCAGGTCGAGCACCTCGATCTGGTGGGCGAGGTCGAGGAAGGTGGTCGGTTCGTCGAGCAGCAGCAGGTCGGTGTTCTGGGCCAGCGCCATCGAGATCCAGGCGCGCTGGCGTTGCCCGCCGGACAGTTCGTCGAGCGAGCGGTCGGCGAACTCGACCATGTCGGTCCAGGTCAGCGCCTCGGTGACGGCGGATTCGTCGTCCTGGGACCACTGGCGGTACCACCGCTGGTGCGGGTGCCTGCCCCGCGCGACGAGGTCGGCGACGGTGAGACCGTCCGGGGCGAGCGGTGATTGGGGCAGGATGCCGAGTACGCGCGCCACGTCCCTGGTCGACATCCGGTCGATGCGTTTGCCGTCGAGGTGCACATGACCATCGGTGGGCCGCAGGAGCCGGGCCATCGCGCGCAGGAGCGTGGATTTTCCGCACCCGTTGGGTCCGATCACCGCGGTGATCGTGCCGCCGGTGATCTCGAGATCCAGCCCGTCGACGACGGTGGTCGTCCCGTAGCCGAGGGTCAAGGCGTCGGCCTGGAGCCGAACGGTCATCACACGCCCGCTTTCCCGGCGCGATTGCGCCGCATCAACAGATAGATCAGATAGGGGGCGCCGAGCACGGCGGTGACCACTCCGACGGGCAGCTCGCCCGAGGGCAGCAGCGTGCGGGCAACCAGGTCGGCGGCGACGGTGAAGGCCGCGCCGAGTATCGCCGAGGTGAGCAGCGGCGGCTGGGCCGAGCCGGTGAGCCGCAGCGCTACCTGCGGCACCGCGAGGGCGATGAAGATGACGGCCCCCGCCGAGGCGGTCGCGACCCCGGCGAGCAGCACCGCGAGCACCAGCAGGGTCAGGCGGGCGGTATTGAGCCGGATGCCGAGCGAGCGGGCGGTGTCGTCGCCGAAGTGCAGGGCGCCGAGCAGGTGGGTGCCCGCGAGGACCACCGGCACCAGCACTGCCAGGGCGATGGCGACCGGTGTCACCTGGATCCAGCCGCTGCCGTTGAGGCTGCCGGTCAGCCAGGTCACCGCCCGCGTCGCGACATCGACTTCCCCGACACTGAGCAGCCAGAACGTCACACTCGACAGCAGCGAACCGGCGCCGAGGCCGACCAGCACGAGTCGATACCCTTCGATCCCGCCGCGCCAGGCCAGCACGAAAACTCCCAGCGCCGCGAGTAATCCGCCGAGCATGGATGCCACCGGAACTCCGACCTCGGCCACCGCCCCGCTGACCTGCCCCCGGCTGCCCGACAGCGCGATCACCGCGACCGCGGCAACGCTCGCGCCCGCGGTGACACCAAGAATATCGGGACTGGACAACGGGTTTCGCGCGATGCCCTGGGTGATCGCACCGGACAACGCGAGCGCCGCGCCGACCAGCGCACCGGTGAGAATCCTCGGCAGCCGCAGATCCCACACTACGTATGCCAGCCCGTCGTCGCCGCCACCGGTGAGCACCGCGAGCACATCCATCGGCGTGACCGGGCCGCCGTCGGGCATCGTGTAGGTGCCGAGTGCGAGCGCGACACAACTCGTGGCACCGAGCATCGCCACGCCGAGCACCAGGACCGCCGTGGTGCGCAACCGCAACTGCCAGGACACCGGCCCCAGCCGGACCGCCCGCACGGTACTCATACGGTCACCAGCTTCCGGCGACGGACCAGCACGATGAAGAACGGCACGCCGACGAAGGCGAGCATGATGCCCGCGGGCAGTTCGCCCTTGTCCAGCACCACTCGTCCCGCGATGTCGGCGACCAGCACCAGGATCACACCGAGCAGCCCGGCGACCGGAACCAGCCAGCGGTAGTCGGGTCCGGTGATGCCGCGCGCGAGGTGCGGAACGACGAGTCCGACGAATCCGAGCGGCCCCGCGATCGCCACCACCGCGCCGGTGAGCAGCACGATCGAGCCGATGCCGACGGTGCGGGCCAGGGTGACGCGATGACCTAGCGCGCGAGCGGTGTCCTCACCCAGGCCGAGCGCGTTGAGCGCGGAGGTGTTGGCCAGGGCGAGCACGATCCCGGCTATGACGAAAGGTGTTGCCTTACCGAGCAAGTCGAGACTGGTTCCGGCCAGCGACCCGGCCTTCCAGAAGCGGTAGATGTCGGTGACGTCGGTGTCGAACAGCACCACCGCCGAGATCAGCCCCTGCAGCAGATAGCTGACGGCGGCGCCGGCCAGTGCGAGCGTCACCGGGGTCGGCCCGCCCCGTCCCGTCGTCCCGATGACGAACACTGTGACGGTGGCGATCAAGGCACCCGCGAAACCGAACCACACATAGCCGAACAGGCTCGAGATGCCGCCGACCATCACCGCCGCGACGATGCCGAGCGCCGCACCCTGGGTGATGCCGAGCAGCGCCGGATCCGCGAGCGGGTTCCTGGTGTGGCCCTGGATCACGGCGCCCGCGATGCCGAGCGCGAGCCCGGCCAGGATCCCCAGCAGGGTGCGCGGCAGCCGAAGGCCGTTGACGATGGCACCGGTTTCGGTGTCGGTGGTGCCACCGAGCGCTCGCAGAACCTCGAGGGGAGCGATGAATTTCGAGCCGACGGCCATGCTGAGCAGCACGGCCGCGAGCACCGCGATCAGCAGACCCGCGATGAGTAGCAACCGGCGAGACCGCGTGTCGGCGAACACGGCTCCGGGCGGCGATGCGGTCACTTTTCCTCTTCGTAGTTGGTAATTAGGTAAGGCTTCGCTACGTTAGCAACCCTGAGGACAACCGAACCACCCGGGAGACGTCGATGAATACCCCACTGAGCCGTCGGCTCGCCGCCGCCGCGGCAGTCGCCGCCGCTGTACTGAGTCTTTCCGCGTGCGGCCAGGAACGCGCGAACCCCGGCGCCGCGGGCAGCGACTGCGACACCGCGAGCAATCTCGACGGCGGCGCCTACCCGCGCACCATCGAGAAGGGCGCGGTCAAGGACGCGGCGGGTGCGGATGTCGGCACCGTCGTCGACCCGGCGACCATCGCCACCCGCCCGGTTCGCGTCGCCGCGCTCGATCAGACGTTCGTCGACGCGGCCCTGGTGCTGAACACCGAACTCGTCGCGTACACGACCTACCAGTCCATGGGCGACAAGCTGCCCGCGTTCCTCGGTGCGTCGGCACAGACCTGCGGCAGCCGCGCGGTCAACATCGGCAGCGTCCAGACCCCCGACATCGAGAAACTGGCCGGCGCCCGCCCGGACCTGATCGTGTCGGCCAAGGTGCGTCACGAGAAGCAGTACGAGCAGTTCCGTGGCATCAAGCTCGGTTCGGGCACGGTGCCGGTGGTGTTCAGCCAGACCACCGGCGCCACCTGGAAGGAGAACCTACTGTTGCTCGCGAAGGCGGTCGACAAGGAGAACCTCGCCAAGGCCAAACTCACCGCCTATCAGGACCGCGCCACCGCGATCGGCGCGGCGATCAAGGCCAAGAACGGGGGGAGCGCGCCCACTGTGTCGCTGCTGCGCTTCATGGGCAAGGAGGACCGGCTCATGCAGCGGGTCAGCTTCATCGGTGACATCTTCGCCGACACCGGCCTGAACCAGCCCGACAAGTCCGCCGATCCGAAGAACGACTTCGCGATCACGCTGAGCCCGGAGCGGCTGCTCGACGCCGACGCCGACTACGTCTTCCTCACCAGCAGCGGCGAGGACGCCGCGACACAGCGTAAGGCGGCCGCCGAGGCCAACCCGCTGTGGAACCAGCTGCGCGGCAAAATCACCCCGGTCGACGACCTGGTCTGGCTGACATCGGTCGGTCTCACCGGCGCACACGCGGTACTCGACGACATCGCCGCGACCTTCGGGGTCGACCCGGCGAAGTAGGCGCGGAGCTTCCTGTGCGCCCACCCCTACACTCGGCGGGGTGGGCGAACAGAAGCAGCGCATGCTGGCGGGGGACCTGTACAAGGACAACGATCCGGAACTCGTGGCCGAACGGCAACGGGCGCAACGGTTGTGCGACGAGTTCAATCGCACCGGGCCCGACGAAACCGACCGGCGGACCGAGCTCCTTGGTGATCTCCTCGGAAAACTGGGTGAGGGGTCGTGGATCATGCCGCGATTCCAGTGCGACTACGGCTATCTGATCGAGATCGGCGCCAACAGCTTCCTCAATTACGACGCGATCCTGCTCGATTGCGCGCCGATCATCATCGGGAACGACTGTTCGATCGGGCCCCGCTGTCAGCTGCTCACCGCCCTTCATCCGATGCAGGATCACGAAAAGCGCAGGCAGCGCTGGGAATCGGCGGCTCCCATCCGGATCGGGAACAACGTGTGGTTCGGCGGCGGAGTCATCGTGTGTCCCGGGGTCACCATCGGCGACGACGTTGTCGTCGGTGCGGGCAGCGTGGTCACCCGCGACTTGCCCGACCGCGTGTTCGCGGCGGGCAATCCGGCCAGGGTGATCCGGGCGCTGTAGGTGTGATCCGCGCGTCGCCGGGTCGCGTTCGGTGGGTCGGCGGCAATACTGTCTGTTCATGGGCCAATCGCGAGTCGTGCAGGAGCAGGAAGCCACCCGGCCGTTGCGCGAGGACATCCGGTTCCTCGGCGGCATCCTCGGTGAAACCATCCGTGACCACGAAGGACCCGAGGTGTTCGACCTCATCGAGCGGGTCCGCATCGAGGCGTTCCGGGTGCGTCGCGAGGAAGTGGAGCGCAGTGCCGTCGCCGACATGCTCGACGGCACCCCCACCGAGGTGGCGCTGCCACTGATCCGGGCGTTCAGCTACTTCGTGCTGCTGGCCAACCTGGCCGAGGACATCCAGCGTGACCGCCGCCGCGCCGCGCACGTGGCGGCGGGTGAACCACCGCAGGACTCCTCGCTGGCCGCGACCTACGCCAAGCTCGACGCCGCCGACCTCGACGGCGCGAGCGTGGCCGAACAGCTCACCGACGCCCTGGTGTCCCCGGTGATCACCGCGCACCCCACCGAGACCCGCAGGCGCACGGTCTTCGACGTGCAGGCCAAGATCACCGCCCTGATGCGGTTGCGGCGCAGGCTCGAGCCCGGCGATCCCGGTTTGGACGACACCGAACTCCGTATCCGCCGTGAAGTGCTCACCCTGTGGCGCACCGCGCTGATCCGCTTGGCGCGCTTGCGGATTCAGGACGAGATCTCGGTGGGTCTGCGCTACTACGACCTGACCCTCTACGACGTGATCCCCGCGATCAACGCCGAGGTCCGTGCGGCCCTGCGTTCCCGCTGGCCCGATGTCGACCTGCTCGAGCGACCGATCCTGCGCCCAGGGTCCTGGATCGGTGGTGACCGTGACGGAAACCCCTATGTGACAGCCGAAGTCGTGCACACCGCCGCCGAGCAGGCCGCCGCCTATGCCTTCGGCCGCTATCTGGGCGAGCTGGTGGAACTGGAGAAGTCGCTGTCGCAGTCGGCGCGGCTGGTGCGGGTGAGCCCGGCGGTCACCGCGCTCGCGGAGGCCGGTTACGACGACCCGGCCGTGTTCGCCGACGAACCGTATCGCCGTGCGCTGCATGCCATCCGGGCACGCCTCAGTGCCACCGCGCGACGCGCGCTCGACCGCCTCCCGGACAACGGTCTCACCACCGACGCCGAGCCGTACCCCACCCCGCAGGCCGTGCTCGACGACCTGGACGCGATCGATGCCTCCCTGCGTGACAGCGGTGACGCCCTGCTCGCCGACGATCGCCTCGCCGCCCTGCGCCACGCCGTGGAGACCTTCGGGTTCCACCTGCAGGGCCTCGACATGCGCCAGAACTCCGAGGTGCACGAACAGGTCGTCGCCGAACTGCTCGCCTGGTCCGGTGTGCACCCGGACTACGCAAGCCTGGGTGAAGCCGAACGGGTAGACCTGCTGGCATCCGAATTGCTCACGCGCAGGCCACTTCTCGGCCCGAACGCGCGGCTGAGCGAGCTGGCGGCCAAGGAACTCGGTGTGCTGCGCGCGGCCAAGGACGTGATCGATACCTTCGGTGCCGCCGCCGTCCCGAACTACATCATCAGCATGTGCACCTCGGTGAGCGACATGCTCGAGGCCGCCCTGCTGCTCAAGGAGGCGGGGATTCTCGACCCCGGCACCCCGGATGGCTCACCGCAGAGCCCGGTCGGGATCGTCCCGCTGTTCGAGACCATCGAGGACCTCGGTGCGGGCGCGGCGACTCTCGCGGCCGCACTGGAGGTTCCGGTGTACCGCGACCTCGTCGCCGCCGCCGGGATGCGACAGGAAGTGATGCTCGGGTACTCCGATTCCAACAAGGACGGCGGGTACCTGGCGGCGAACTGGGCGCTCTACCGCGCCGAACTGGACCTGGTCGAGGTGGCGCGCAAATCGGGAATCCGGTTGCGGCTCTTCCACGGTCGCGGCGGAACCGTCGGACGTGGTGGTGGTCGCAGCTACGACGCGATCCTCGCCCAGCCCGCCGGCGCCGTGCGCGGGTCGTTGCGGCTCACCGAACAGGGCGAGGTGATCGCCGCGAAGTACTCCGAATCCGGTGCGGCACACCGCAATCTGGAATCACTCATCGCGGGCACCCTCGAATCCACCCTGCTCGACGTGGAGGGCCTCGGCGACGACGCCGAACCCGCCTACGAACTGCTCGACGACCTGGCGACCCGGGCCCGCGCCGCCTACGCGCACCTCGTGCACGACACCCCCGGCTTCGTGGAGTACTTCCGGCAGTCCACCCCGGTCGCCGAGGTCGGCGACCTCAATATCGGCAGCCGCCCGGCCTCGCGCAAACCCACCAATTCGGTGTCGGACCTGCGGGCGATCCCGTGGGTGATGGCCTGGAGCCAGGCCCGCGTCATGCTGCCGGGCTGGTACGGCACCGGCACCGCGCTCGAGGACTGGGTGGGTGACGATCCGGCGCGCCTGGCCCGGCTCACCGACCTGTACCAGCGCTGGCCATTCCTGCGCACCGTGCTGTCGAATCTGGCGCAGGTGATGGCCAAGAGCGACCTCGACATCGCCGCCCGCTACGCCGACCTCGTCGACGACGAGCACCTGCGCGACACGATCTTCGGGATGATCCGCGAGGAACACGCGCGAACCATCCGCATGTACAAGGCGGTCACCGGGCACGAGGAACTCCTCAGCGACAACCCGTCTTTGGCGGAGTCGATCCACAATCGTTTCCCCTACCTGGAACCGCTCAATCAGCTCCAGGTCGATCTGCTGCGCCGGCTGCGCGGGGGTGACGATTCCGAACTGGTGAAGCGGGGCATCCTGCTCACCATGAACGGTCTCGCCACCGCCCTGCGCAATTCGGGCTAGGCCCTAGCCCGCGTGACAGGTCGTGTCGTGTTCGGGCATGGTGCCGTCCACCAGGTAGCCGGTGACGACGTCGGTCGCGCAGGGATTGGCGCCGAGAACGTAGACCCCGTGCCCACTCCCGTCGACGGTGACCAACCGGGACCGCTGACCGAACTTCTCGTCGAGCAGTTCGCCGCCGCGTAGCGGGGTGACCGGGTCGCGCTGGTTCTGCACGATCAGCACATCGGCCGGGCCGGTGTTGTCGATCCGCACCGGCGGCTCGGAGGGCCCGAGCTTCCAGTAGGCGCAGGGCATCACGTTCGCGGCGGCCGCGCCGTAGAGCGGGTGCCGTTCCCGGTCCTCGGCGACGGCACGCTGGTAGACCTCGATGTCCTCGGGCCATTCGACGTCGTTGCACGTCACGGCCAGAAAGACCGACCAGGCGTTGTCGTACGGCGAAGGCGCGCCCGTGCCCGGCGGGCGGCTGCCCGCCGGACCTGGACGTCCGGTTTCGAGCAGCGATTTCCAGCTCTCGGCCGCCGACGCGTACAGCGCCGGGCCATAGAGCGTGAAGAAGGTGCCGAACCGGAAGAGATTGCCGTCCATCCCGTCCACCGGGTTCGCGTCGAGTCGCTCGGCGAGGGTGAAGTACGTGCGCCGCACCTCTTCCGGTGTGCGGCCGAGGCCGTACGTGTCGTGGCGGTCGGCGGCCCATTTCGCGAAGTCGGGAAAGGTCTCTTCCATGCCGCGGCCGTACCGGCGCATCCCGTCGTGGTCGAGATGGGTGTCGCCGATATTGCTGTCGAGCACGATGCGGTCGGCTCGCTGCGGGAACATCGAGGCGTAGGCGGCGCCCAATGCGGTGCCGTAGGAGTAGCCGAGGAAGCTGGCCTTGTCCTCACCCAGTGCTGCCCGGATGCGGTCGAGGTCACGGTCCATATTCGCCGTCGAGAGGGAGCGCAACCAGCCCTCGTCGTCGTTGGCCGCGCACTGCTCGGCGACCCCCTTGGCGACTACAGCCCGCTCGGTGACCGCCGCGTCGTTCACCGCATACGGCGGGATATTGCCGAAGTACGTCTGATCATCGGTGAACCCGCAGCTCACCGGTGCCGAATGCCCTACCCCGCGCGTATCCATGCCGATCACGTCGTAGCTGTCCAGCACATCGGCCGGCAGTCCATGAGCAGCAAGGAACTTGGGCTGGTCCAAGCCCGCACCACCCGGACCGCCGGGGTTGAGCAACAACACTCCGCGTCGCTTGTCCGGGTTCTTACTCGCCAGCCGCGAGATCGTGATCTCGATGTGCGCGCCCTCGGGCTCGCTGTAGTTCGAGGGCACCGGCACGGTGGCGCACTGCAACTGGGCAGGCCCGGCCGCTGGATCTTCGACCCCCTCCGGGCATGGGCCCCAGCGCACCTGCGCTGAGAGGTCTTCGGTCGGCTGCGCGGCCACGATGGGCGACCCGACCAGTGCTCCGGTGAGGCCGAGCACGGCAAGCAAGCTCCGGGTCCGTTGTCGATTCATCTGTTGCTACTCCCCGACGAAATGGCGCCTACCACGAGCAGACCGTCAGCGGGGGCTCGTGTCCGGCTGGTACATGACCGAGTCTGTCGAGTCCGCGCCGCAGGCACATCGCCCCGGCGGCGGCGATCGTGTTCGACGAAAGTCGAGTCGGCCATTCGCCCCGGGTCGAGCACATCTCAGCCGCTGGGTGGGTGCTCCAAGCCGGTCGTCGTCGCGATAATGGCCGGGTGGACACCGACGGCCCGGCACGACTCGGGGTATGGCAGCAGACCTGGCGGCTGACGGCGGCCGCGGCAATCGGCGCCGCCCTCTGGTTCTCCGTCGCCGCCGTACTGCCTGCAGGCTGTACGGCCGACACATGTTCCTGGCTGGTGACCGGTGATCCGCTGATCGCACTCGGCTGCCTGGCGGTGCTGCCGTGGCGGCGCCGGTTCCCGTTCACCGTCGCCCTGGTGGTCGTGATCGCCTCGGCCGCGTCGGCGCTCGCCACCGGTGCCGCGCTGCTTGCCCTGTGTTCGCTGTCCACCCGTCGCCGTCCGGTCGAGATCGCCGTGGTCGTTGCGGCGTATGTGACGGCGGCGCAGTTCGCTCAGGGTCTCTACCCGGTCGACACCCCGCCCGCCCCGGTCTGGCTGCAATTCGCACTGACGGTCTCGACCGCGGGGATCGCCGTGGCCACCGGCGTGGCCATCGATGCCCGCCGCGTCGAAGTGCGATCGCTGCGCGAACGCGCCGACAGCGCCGAACGCGAACAGGGTGCCCGGGCGGCACAGGCACGGGCCACCGAACGCAACCGAATCGCCCGCGAAATGCACGATGTGCTCGCCCACCGGATCTCGCTGGTCGCCATGCAAGCCGGCGTCCTCGACCACCGTGCAGACCTCTCGGCCGAGGAGAAGCGCACGCTGATCCGCGGGATCGCCGACGGTTCCCGCCAAGCGCTGGAAGAACTTCGGGATGTCCTCGGCGTCCTCCGTGCCGACCCCGACCGCCCCGAACCACCGCAACCCACCCTGGACCGGATCCCGGAACTCGTGGCCGACGCCCGGTCGTCGGGCCTGGACGTGACGCTCGCCAGCACGGTGACCGACACCCCACCCGAGACCGTGGGGCGGACGGGCTACCGGGTGATCCAGGAAGGGCTGACGAATGCGGCCAAGCATGCCCCGGACGCGGAGGTCCGCATCACGGTTGACGGGACACCCGGCGGCGAACTGCACGTCAGCGTCCGGAATTCGGCGGGTGCCACCGCCGTCGCCCGGCCACCGGCCTCGGGCTTCGGGCTCCTCGGCCTCGCCGAACGCATCACCCTTGCAGGCGGAACACTCGACCACCACCACACCTCCGACAACGGGTACGTTCTCACCGCGCAACTTCCCTGGCCGGAGCACGACCACGAGAAAAGAGCATGAGTGCACAGTGATCAGGAGCCGGTGCGCGTCGTCATCGTCGACGACGACCAGCTGGTGCGGATGGCGCTACGACTCGTCATCGACGGCGAACCGGATCTGACCGTCGTCGCGGAGGCCGCCGACGGTGGCACCGCGATCGAGGCGGTGCGAGAACATCGACCCGACGTCGTGCTGATGGATGTGCGGATGCCTGGCCGCGACGGCGTCGACACCACCCGGTCCCTGCGCGCCGAACCGGCCGCGCCCGCAGTGCTCATGCTGACCACCTTCGACTCCGACGAACTGGTACTCCGTGCACTCCGCGCCGGAGCACTCGGCTTCGTGCTCAAGGACACCCCGCCCGCCCGGATCGCCGACGCGGTGCGCACCGTCGCGGCCGGCAACCCCGTGCTGTCTCCCACGGTCACGGCGCGGGTGATCGCCGCGGCGACCGGGCCTGGTTCCGCCGAGGCCCGCAGCGACTCCCGCGACGCCGCGCGGAAACGGCTGGCCGCCCTGTCGGAACGCGAACTCGACACCGCCCGAGCCATCGCGGACGGGCTCGGCAACCAGGAGATCGCCGCGCGGTTACAGGTCACCGTCGCCACCGTCAAGGCGCACACCAGCAATCTGTTCACCAAACTCGGCCTCGCCAATCGAGTGCAGATCGCACTGTTGGTTCGCGACGCGGAACGATGAGCCGGAACGCAAGTGGGGTGGCACCGCTGTGCGGCACCACCCCACCTACTACTTCGACAGGCCTAGGTCACAGGCAGACGCTGATGGTGAGCGGCCCGACCGGGATGCCGGTGCAGATCGACACCGAACCGACGACGGGCGTCGCGGTGGCGGCCGAGGCGGTGCCCGCACCGGTGGCGGTGACGAACAGGGCGAGCGCGGCGACGGCGAGCGGACGGGCGGTCTTGACGAACATAGGCTGATCCTCGGGTAGGACGGGTCGAACAGGCCCCAGGCGGGGCCCGCCTCATCTCAACACGAGCCCCGCTCCGGTGTCCTTCGCATCGCGGGAAACGCAGTCGCTCAATCGGTCACGATCGCCACGGCATCGATCTCCACGAGCATCTCGGCGCGCGGCAAACCGGTGAACACGGTGGTGCGCGACGGCAGCACTCCGTCGGTGGTGTGCTTGGTGACGAACTCGCCGTACGCCTCGTTCATGACCGCGAAGTCCTCGCGCTTGGTGAGGTACACGCGCAACATCACCACGTCGTCGAAGGTGGCGCCGGACGCGTCGATGATGGCTTTCACGTTCATCAGGGTGCGGGTGGTCTGGGCGGCCACGTCACCCTGGTGCAGGTACTCGTTGGTTTCCGGGTCGACCGGACCCTGCCCGGAGACCTGGACGAACGGTCCCTTGCGCACGCCCTGGGAGAAGGTGTGGGCGGGGGCGGGAGCGTCGGAGGTGCGGACGGCGATCTTGTCGGACATTGGTTCAGCCTTTCCTCGCGGGGACGGCTCGGCGGGGATCCCAGCCGAGTTCGGTGGAGATGGCATCGGCGCACGCACGCACCTGAGGCAGCAGTGCGAGCACCTGGTCGTGATCGAGCAGCACATCGGGTACCGAGACCGACACGGCGGCAACGACATTGCCGATGCCGTCGCGCACAGGCACCCCGATGCAGTTGACGAAACTCTCGTGTTCCTCGTGGTCCTCGGCGAAGCCCTGGGCGGCAACCCTTTCCAGCTCGGCGAGATATCGCTCCGGCGTACGCAGGGTGCGTGGGGTGAACGGGTGGTAGTCCAAACGTGCTGCCACCGTGGCCCATTCGGGTCGAGGCAGCGCGGCGACGAGAACCTTGCCGACGGCCGTGCAATGCAGGGGAGCGGGCCTGCCGATGCGCGAGTACATCCGCACCGATTGTTCGGCATCGACCTTGTCGATGTAGACCGCGTCGCCGGACTCGTAGGCGGCCAGGTGCACCGTCTGACCGGTGGTCGTGCCGAGGGCGCTCAGATGCGGCCTGGCGACCGTGCGCACATCCCGGTTTTCCAGTGCGTGGCTTGCCAATTCGAACATGCGGCTGCCCAGTGAGTAACGGTGTACGGCGTCGCGGACCACGAATCGTTCGGCCTGCATGGTCTGCAGCAGCCGCAGCACGGTCGACTTGTGCACCCCGAGCCGACCCGCCAGTTCGTCGAGGGACTGGGAGTCCTCGCCGAGCGCGATCAGAATGGACAGGGCTCGCGACACGCTTTGACTCATGGCCCGATCGTCCCATCTGCTCGCGGTGGATAGGTGAGCCCCGTCCAGGCGTCGTCGGGAAGCGCGGCCAGTCGCCGGAGTTCCTGGGACGGTGGAAGTTTCGCCGAATCGCCCGAGGCGGTGAGGGTCGCGGCCGCGCACAGGTGCCCGTAGCGCAGGCGGGTGCGCAGGTCGGCGCCGTGCAGCAGCGCCGCGAGGTAGCCGCCGGCGAAAGCGTCACCGGCGCCGATACGTTCGGTGACGGTGAGGTTCAGCGCGCGAACTTCCACCACGTGATCACCGTCGAAACCGATCGCGGTGTGTTTGTCGTTCTTGACGATCAGCTGCCCTGGTTCGGGGAACAGGCCACGCAGGGCCGCCGGATCACCGGTACCGAAGATCTCGGTGGCCTCGTCGGCGCCGAGGAACACGACATCGGCGCCACGCACGTGCGCGGCGAGTTCGTCGGCTGCTTCGCCGATTCGTGAACCCCACACGGCCGGACGGTAATTCAGGTCGAAGCTGACCAGTGACCCGTGTCGTGGACGGTCGAGCAGGCCGCGGGTGAGCGCGCACGCCGACTCGGACAGTGCGGGGGTGATGCCGGTGAAGTGCACGAGGTCGGCTCGTGCCAGTGGCGGTGCGTCGAGGTCGGCGGGCGAGAGCGCGCTGGCGGCCGACCCCGACCGGTAGTAGTGCATACGGCTCTCGCCCCGGGGTAGGTCGTGTGCCGCGTCCGAGCCGCTCCCGCGTTCCTTGACGTAGATGCCGGTCGGCCGCATCGGGTCGACCGCGACCGCTGCCACGTCCACCCCCGCACGGGCCAGTTCGGCCGTCAGGTAGCGCCCGAACCCGTCGTCACCGACCCGCGACAGCCACGCCGCCGATATCCCGAGCTGGGCCAGCACCGAGGCCACGTTCGCCTCGGCGCCACCGGCGCAGCGCTCGAACATTCCGGAGCGTTCGAGCGGACCTGGCTCGGCGATGAGCACCGCCAATCCCTCGCCCACGGTGACCGCCCTGGGCTGCGCCTTTGTTACGTGGGTCACCTCATCGGACCTTTCGTGGTTGCGGTCACTGCTGTCTGCATGCACAATAACGAGCAGAAACATTCAGTGCAACTCACGTTGCACATAGTGCAATAGCTGTCGGACATGTCCGATCGTGCTGTGTACCCGCCGGGAAAGGGATGCTGTGACCATCGACAACGATGTCGTCGACGCGCTGGCCGCCGAGCTGCTCGGCCCGCACATCAAGAGCGCCCCACCCGCCGCGTGGGGCCACACGGTCCGCGAATACTTGACGGGCGCACCGCGACTCACGCACTGGCAGACGCCGCTGCTCACCCTCGACCGTGCTGCCCTCGACGACAACCGAGCGCTGATGGCCGACTGGAGCAGTGCAGGTGGTGTCGCGCTCGCCCCGCACGGCAAGACCACCATGGCGCCGCAGCTGTGGCGCGAACAGCTGCGGGCAGGCGCCTGGGGGATCACCCTGGCCACCGCCTGGCAGGCACAGCTCGCCCGCTCCTTCGGGGTCGGCCGGATCCTGCTCGCCAACGCGCTGGTCGACCCGATCGGGCTGGCCTGGGTGGCCGAGGAGTCGGCGCGCGACGAGAATTTCGAGTTCTACTGTTGGGCCGACAGCGTCGCCACCGTCGAACTGATGGACAAGATCCTGCGCGACACCGCGCCCGGTCCGCCGGTCCGCGTGCTCGTCGAACTGGGTGGCGCGCATGGCCGTACCGGTGCGCGGACCCGTGCCGAGGCGCTCGCGGTCGCGCACGCCCTGGTGGGCAGTGAACGTCTCGTGCTGGCGGGCGTGGGTGGATACGAAGGCGCGCTCGCCCACGATCGCACCCCCGCGGCGCTGACCGCGGTTCGTGGCTATCTGCGCGAACTCGCCTCCCTGCACATCGAGCTCGGCGAACTGTATTCCGGGCCCGCGGTCGTCTCGGCGGGTGGCAGTGCCTATCCCGAACTGGTCGTGGAGGAACTGGCCGGTCTGGGATCGGACCAGCTGCCGACCGTGCCGGGATCAACCACCGTGGTGTTGCGTAGCGGGGCGTACCTCGTCCACGACGACGGCTTCTACGCGGGCATCTCCCCGCTGAGCGCCCCCGCCGCCGACCCCGGCTTGCGTTCGGCGATGCACGGCTGGGCTCGGGTCGTCTCCCGCCCGGAGCCGGAACTCGCCCTGCTCGACGGCGGCAAACGCGATTTCCCCTTCGACGAGGGCCTGCCGACACCGCAACTCGTGGTCGGCGGGGCGGCACTCCCCTCGGGCGCGCATGTGAGCGCGCTCAACGACCAGCACACCTTCCTGCGTCTGCCCGGTGCCACGTTCGCGGATCTTCCCGTGGGAAGTGTTGTTCGGCTGGGTCTTTCGCATCCCTGTACCGCCTTCGACAAATGGCGGCTCATTCCCGTGATCGACACCGCCGAGACGGCGCACCCGCGCGTGGTCGACCTCATCCGCACCTACTTCTGACGGACGACCATGACCTCCTTGCTCTTTCGTGACATCGATATCGTCGACGGCACCGGCGGACCACGTACCCACGGTGACGTCCTCGTCCGCGACGGCCGCATCGCCGAGATCGCCGACTCGATCCACACCGACGCCCGCGTGATCGGTGTGCGGCCGGGCTCGGTCCTCGCGCCGGGCTTCATCGATATGCACGCCCATTCGGATCTGTACCTGCTCACCCACCCCGAGCACATCCCGAAGATCACCCAGGGCGTCACCACCGAGGTGATCGGGCAGGACGGGCTGTCCTACGCGCCGATCGACGACGCCGCACTCGCGCTGGTGCGCAAGCAGATCGCCGGCTGGAACGGCAATCCCGCGGATTTCGACTTCTCCTGGCGCACCGTCGGGCAGTACCTGGACCGGCTCGACCAGGGCATCACGCCCAACGCGGCCTACCTGGTGCCGCAGGGCACGCTGCGCCTGCTCGTCGTGGGCGCCGACCAACGTGCGGCCACCACCGCCGAAATCGACCGGATGTGCGCACTGCTCGCACAGGGGCTCGACGAGGGCGCGGTCGGCATGTCGAGCGGGCTCACCTATACGCCCGGAATGTATGCCGACACCGGTGAACTCGCCGCCCTGTGCGCCGTCGTCGCCTCCTACGGTGGCTTCTACGCTCCGCACACCCGCTCCTACGGTGCGGGCGCGCTGGAGGCCTACGCCGAGATGATCGGTCTGGCGAAGGCCACCGGCTGCGCCCTGCACCTGACCCACGCCACCATGAACTTCGGCGTGAATCGCGGTCGCGCACCGGAATTGCTCGCCATGATCGCCCACGCCCGCGCCGACGGCTGCGACATCACCCTCGACACCTATCCGTACCTGCCCGGCGCGACGACGCTGTCGGCATTGCTGCCCAGCTGGGCGATGTCGGGCGGTCCCGACGCCGCGCTGGACCGGCTCGGCGACCCGGCCGCGCGCAGCCGCATCGCCACCGATGTGGACGTGCACGGGTCCGACGGGTGTCACGGTGTCACCGTCGAGTGGGAGACCATCCAGATCAGCGGTGTCGGCAACGACGAACTCGCCGAGCACGTCGGCCGCACCGTCGCCGAGATCGCCGCCGAGCGCGGCACCGCGCCCGTCGAGGTGTTCTTCGAGCTGCTGGTCCGCGACCAGCTGGCCACCACCATCCTGCAGCACGTGGGCCACGAGGAGAACGTGCGCGCGATCATGGTCGACGCCGGGCACATGGGCGGCAGCGACGGTTTGCTCGTCGGCGCCCGCCCGCACCCGCGGGCGTGGGGCACCTTCCCGCGCTACCTGTCGCGCTATGTCCGTGAGCTCGGCGTCCTCGGTCTCGAGGACTGCGTGCATCACCTCACCGGCCGTCCCGCCGCCCGGCTGCGGCTGGCCGAGCGCGGGCTGATCCGGCCCGGTTTCGCCGCCGACCTGGTGGTGTTCGATCCGGCGACGATCCACGACACGGCCACGTTCGAGCAGCCACGTCAGCAGGCGCGTGGTATCCAGCATGTGCTGGTCAACGGCGAATTCGCCGTGGAGAACGGCACCGCGACCGGGGTCCGCGCCGGTCGTGCCCTGCGTATGGACGCCACGCGAGAGGAGACCCGATGAATCCGCTGCTGAGCTCGTCGTCACGGGCGATGGAGGTGATCCGGGCCGACCGGGCGCTCACCGTCGTTCGCGCACCCGCCGTCCCCGATCCCGTCGCACTGGCCGAGGCACTGGCCGGCGCGGGGTTGCGTGCGGTCGAATTCACCTTCACCACCCTCGGTGTGCTCGACGCGATCGCGAAGGCGCGCAGTGCCGCCGACGCGGTGATCGGCGTGGGTACCGTCACCACCCGCGACCAGGCGGCGGCGGCCGTCGACGTCGGCGCACAGTTCCTCGTCACCCCCGCGGTGCGCCCGGAGGTCGCCGAAGTCGCTGTGGCGAACCAGATTCCGGTCATCATGGGGGCTTTCACACCCACGGAGGTGCTGGCGGCGGTCGACCTGGGTGCGGCAGCGGTGAAGATCTTCCCCGCCCGCTCGCTCGGCCCCGCCTACCTCAAAGACCTGCTCGGCCCGTTCCCGCACGTGTTCCTGATTCCCTCCGGCGGCGTCAACACGCACAACGCGCGGGAATACCTGCAGGCGGGCGCCATCGCCGTCACCGCGGGCACCGAGGTGGTCGCGCCCCTGGACGTCGCGAGCTCGCGCTGGTCCGAGATCGGCTCCCGGGCCGCACGTTTCGTTCATTCGCTGGATTGAGAGGTTTGTCCATGGGCGCCACAGTCGACTGGTTGCGCACCACCACCCCCGGGTTGCTGGTGCTGTGCGGTCTCGCGATCGCCGTACTGCTCATCGCCATTATCAAGATCAAACTGGAGCCGTTCGTCGCGCTGCTGCTCACCGGTCTGTTATTGGCGCTGGCCGCCGGGCTACCGGTCTCCGAGATCGTCGGCACCCCGCTCAAGGCGGGTGAGTCGCTGCTCGAGACCGGCTTCGGCAATATTCTCGGACACATCGCGGTGATCATCGGGCTCGGCACCGTGCTCGGTGCGATCCTCGAAAGATCCGGTGGTGCCGATGTTCTCACCGACAAGCTGCTGCGGGTGTTCGGTGAGAAGGGCGCGCCCGTCGCGATGGGCATCCTCGGTCTCATCTTCGGCATCCCGGTGTTCTTCGACATCGGCATCTTCGTCCTGGCACCCCTGATCTACGTCGCGGCCAAGCGCGGTGGGCGATCGCTGGTGCTCTACGCCATGCCCATGCTGGCCGGTCTGTCCATGACGCACGCGTTCCTGCCGCCGCATCCTGGCCCGGTCGCGCTCGGCGGGCTGCTCGGAGTGAGTCTCGGCTGGTTGATCGTGATGGGATTCGTCTGCGGCATACCGGGTTTCATTGCGGCGGGCATCCTGTGGGGCACCTATATCGGCAAGCGCGTCTTCGTACCGGTTCCCGAGGAATTCGTTCCGCTCGAACCCGACACCGACGACGAGGAGGGCGGCATCGTCGCCACCGGCGTGGTCACCAAGGCGCCACCCTCGGTGGCATTGATCGGCGCCATCATCGCCATCCCGCTGGTACTGATCCTCGGCGCCACCTTCGGATACCAACTGCTGGACAAGGATTCGTCCCTGCTGCAGGTGCTCACCTTCTTCGGCACGCCCGCCGTGGCACTGCTCATCACCGTGCTCGTGGCGTTCTATCTGCTCGGTATCCGGCGTGGCTCCACCGTGCAGGAACTCAGCGTCATCACGGCCGAATCGCTCAAACCGGTCGGCATGGTGCTGCTGGTCGTCGGTGCGGGCGCGTTCTTCGGCAAGGTCATCTCGGCCACCGGTATCGGCACCGCCCTGGCCGACACGATGTCGGCGGCCGGCCTGCCCGTCATCGTGCTCGCCTACCTCATCAGCTGCGGCCTGCGGATCGCCCAGGGTTCGGCCACGGTCGCCATCGTCACCACCGGCGGCATCGTCGCCCCGCTGGTCGCCGAGCAGAACTACTCGCAGATGTCGATCGCCCTGATCGCCATGGCGATCGCCGCGGGCTCGATCATCCTCAGCCACGTGAACGACGGCGGTTTCTGGATCATCGCGAAGTACTTCAACATGACGGTGAAACAGACACTGCAGACGTGGACGGTGCTCGAAACCGTGTTGTCAGTGGTGAGTTTCGCGGTCGCGGCGCTGCTGTTCTCGATCGTGTAGCGGTTCGGCGGCAACCGGGCTGTCCTGCGTGGGCAGCCCGGTTGCGCTGTCTTCGGTCCATGCGCACGCGGCCCGGTGGTCGTGGCTGGGGACGATGCGGACCGCATCGCGAACAGCGTGCAGGCGATGGATCGTTCGCCAGGCCCCGGTGCGGTCGTCGTCGGCCAGCGCACCGGGGTAGCCCGACTTCTGCCGCAGCGCGGTGGTCTGGAGGTTGTGCCAGACCGCGTCGCCCGCCAGCAGGACGGGCCCGCGTGCGGTGCGGAGCAGAATTCCGATGCTGCCCGGTGTGTGCCCGGCCAGATCGACCAGCACCACCGCGCCGTCGCCGAACACATCGTGGCTCGCGGCGAAGGTGAGGACGGGCGGGCCGTCGAGTTCGTAGCAATCGAGCGGGCGATCGCGGACGGCTTGCCGCACGCCGCCGACGGGGGCGACCGGGCCGGTCATCGCCCACCGGTGTTCGGGCCGATGCAGCCGCAACGGCAGGCCCGGCAGATCGAGCAGTCCGGCGACATGGTCCCAGTGCAGGTGGGTGGGCAGCGCGAAGTCGATATCGTCGGCATCGATTCCGCTGCGCTGCAAAGACTCTCGGATGTCGAGCACATCGCTCGGTGGGTTCACCGCGACTCGCAGCACCTGCGGTAGTTCGGCTATCGCCCGGCGCCGCACGTCGACGCAGATGCCCGGGTCGACGAGGAAGGTCGCCCGGGGGTGTCGCACAACGAAGGCCGTCATCGCGGATTCGATCCGGCGCGGAGTGAACACACCTTCGACGACGGCGGCGGTCGGCACGCTGCGGGCATTCTGCGCCAAGGCGACCAGTTCGACCGTTGTCGAGCCACGCGGTAATCCGTTGTCCCGCAGTGCGGAAAGGAATGGGCGATCGGGTCGGCGCGGCAGTACAGCGCCGGTGATCGCCGTCGTCGCGGCGCGGCAGCATTGCCAGATATCCGGCGTCGCTACTCGCTCGCCCTTGTGCTCGGTTGTCATGGAGCTACGCTAAAACTTCAGGTGGACCTGAAGTAAAGAGGCGAACGTGACCGATACCGCCGGACCGCGCCGAATCGGTGATGTCGCCGTCGAACTGGGTGTCGCCGCTCATGTGCTCCGTCATTGGGAGGACGTCGGGGTGCTCGTTCCGCCCCGGGCGCCGGGCGGTCACCGGGTCTACAGCGATGACCTGGTGGTGCGGGCTCGTCTGGTGCTGCTCTGTCAGCGCGCCGGGCTTTCGCTGGCCGAGATCAAGGACCTGTTCGCGGCTCGGTCGCGTGCGGAGCGGGTCGAACTCTTCGCGGGCAAGCAGGCCGAACTCGGTGCGCGCGTGCGTGATCTCACGCGCACCATCGAATTCCTCGCCCACGTCCTGCGCTGTACACACCCGATCGTCGATGAATGTCCGGAGTGCGTCGGGTTCAGTCGCGAGGATGCGGCGAAACGCATCGGCGCGTTGTTCGGGTAGCCGGGTGCGTCGGCCGCGAGGTGCGTCAGCGCGCCTTTCGGGCAGGCGACGAGAGGATTCGAGTCAGCCGTTCGAGCGCCTCGCGGGGGTCTTTGCCGTGCTCCGCGCCGGTGAGGCGATGGATGACCGCGCCGTCCATGTAGTCGACCAGGATTCCGGCATCGACCGGGCCGATGCCCGCCTGAGCGGCGAGCTCGACCGCCTGCTGGCGTAGTCGGCCGTGCCCGCGTCGCAGCGATTCGGCAACGGTCGGCATCGCTTGGGCTTCGCCGAAGAGGGCGAGGCGGGCCTGGGTGCGGATGCGGTCGGTGGTCGTCGCGTGGGTGATGAATCGGGCCAGTGCGTCGACGAGGTGGTCGACGGTGGGCGGCCCGAGAACGCGGTGCAGGGTGCTCCAATCGGCGTGATCGCGCTGCTCGAGACGCTCGGCTACTCCGCACAGCAGCGCTTCCCTGGTGCGGAAGTAGTTCGACGTGGAGCCGGCGGGCAGGTCGGCGGCTTGGTCTACGGCGCGATGGGTAAGGCCACGTGAGCCGCGCGTGCCCAATACCTCGATGGCCGCGTCGAGGATCTGTTCGCGTTTGGTTGCCACACATCGATACTACGGACGTAGTGATGGACACTACACCCGTAGTGTCAGGCACTACAGCTGTAGTACGGTGGCATCGCACCGGGAAGGGCGTCGTGTGGAAACCCCTTCCGGTCCGCAAGTGGTACCCGGACAGGGATCGTCACTCGATACGAAGGGTTCGGAATGGCTACAGCGATTGTTGTCGGCGGTGGAATCGGGGGGACGGCGGTCGCCCTCGGGTTGATCGAACGCGGCTGGTCGGTGCGAGTGCTCGAACGGGCGGCGCGGTACACCGAGGTCGGGGCGGGAATTTCGCTGTGGCCCAATGCCCTGCGGGCGCTGGACTTGCTCGGTGTCGGCGAGGCGGTGCGGGCGCAGGGGTTGGACGATGTGTCGGCGGGGATTCGGGACGAGCGTGGGAGATGGCTGTCACGGACCGATGTGGCGACTATGCGGCGTCGATTCGGGGCGCCGGTGATGATCCATCGGGCTGCGTTGCTGGATATTCTCCGAGAGGCTCTGCCGGAAGGGGTTGTGGAGACGGGGATTTCGGTGGAGCGGGCCGATCTGGACGGGACGGTCGTGCATTCGGCCGGGTCGGGGCGAGACATGAGCGAGGTCACTGCAGATCTGGTTGTCGGCGCCGACGGTATTCGCAGCGTCGTGCGGCGGGCCGTCTGCGGGGAGGTCGCGCCGCGTTATGCCGGGTACACGGTGTGGCGTGCTGTGGTCGGTATCGCCGAGCCACTGACCGAATTCGGTGAAACGTGGGGTCGGGGTGCGCGTTTCGGCATGGCGCCGTTGCCCGATGGGCGCATCTACTGCTTCGCGGTCTACGACGCGGAGGAAGGTGTCGGCGGCAGTTTCGCTGAGGTACGTGCTCGCTTCGCCGGCTGGCATCATCCCATCCCTGCGTTGCTCGCGGCTGCCGATCCGAGCACGGTGCTGCACAACGATATCTATGAACTGCCTGCGCTGACGACCTTCACCGCAGGTCGTCTCGCGCTGCTCGGCGATGCCGCTCACGCTATGACGCCGAATCTCGGGCAGGGCGGGTGTCAGGCGCTCGAGGATGCGGTTGTTCTTTCGCGGCTGGCCGGTACGCCTGATGGGTTGAGGCGCTATGACTCCGAGCGTCGGCCTCGTACGCAGATGATCGCTCGGCGGTCGGGAACGATCGGGGTTGTCGCTCAATTGTCCGCGCGGCCGTTGGTCGCGGTTCGTGATGCGGCTTTGCGGATGACTCCGGCCAGTGCTCAGTTTCGTTCGCTGGGAAAGGTTTTGGATTGGGTGCCGTGAGGTTGGGTTGGGGCAGTGGTCGTTGTTTCGGGCGGTGCTGGTAGGTGTACCTGCCGCACTTTCGCCCGGACAGAACCACTGCGGTGGTTTGTGCACCAAAAAGGTATTGGGCTGTATTTTTGGAGCGCTGGCGCGCTCGAGCGCGGCCCCTGAGGGGCCGCGCGAACAGCGCTCGAGACTCGCGCCTGCGGCGCATGCGCTTCGAGCGCTGTTCGCGCGGCCGGGCCGCTGCGCCGCTTCGCGGCGGACCCTCCTCGAGGTCGGGTCGTGGGGGCTGGGAGTGCGGTCATGGCGGATTTAGGTGGTGCGGTAGCGGGCGGCTATGGCCTCGGTGATCGTCCGTAGGTGGGCGCGGAACTCGGGTGGAGCGAGGACTTCGATGTGGTCGGCCAGGGAGAGTAGGGCGTGGGTCAGTACTTCGTAGGATTCGGAGGGGATGGTGATGTCGGCCCAGCCGTCGGGGGCGGTGGGGCCGAGGGAGGCCAGTGCGGCGTGGACGGCTGCTGGGTCGTTCATGAGGTGCAGGAGGCCGAGGTGCTCGGTGGCGATCCGGCATTGTGCGCTGACTTTCAGCATGGACCGCCCGAAGTCGACCGCTGCTGCCTGCCAGTGGGCAGCGAGGTCGAAATCGGCTGGGCGGTCGAATGTTTCGCCGGTGGGGGCGGCCGTGTCAATTCGGCTTGCGCGGTAGGAGCGGATATCGGAGCGGACGCGCGCGACGAGATACCAGGTGCCCGCCTTCATCACCAGGCCCAAGGGGTCGACCGTGCGTTCGACGACGTCGTCACCCCGCCGGTAGGTGATCGCGAGGCGGCGGTCGTGCCAGACGGCGTCGGCGATGGTTGCGAGGGTGGGGGTTTCGTCGGGGCGGTGGAACCAGCCGGGCATATCGATGTGGACGCGTTCGGCGATGCGAGTGGCCCGGCCGCGCAGTTCCGGTGGCAGCGCGGCCAGCATTTTCAGCTGTGCGGTGGCGAGGACGGTGCCGAGGCCGAGGTCGGCGGCGGCGCCCGGTAGGCCGGCCAGCAACACGGCGTCGGCCTCGTCGGAGGTGAGGCCGGTGAGCCGGGTTCGGTATCCGTCGACCAGTCGCACCCCGCCGCCGCGCCCGGGTTCGCTGTACACCGGCACACCCGCCGCCGACAGGGCCTCCACATCCCGGTACACCGTGCGCACCGACACCTCCAGCTCCCGCGCGAGCTCCCCGGCCGTTGCCCCGCCGTTGGCTTGCAGCAGGAGCAGTAGCTGTACCAGCCTGCTCGCTCGCATACTCCGAGGCTAGCCGCGAACCTTGACACAGGATGTCAAGGTTGCGTCGTAGCGTGGGCGTATGACCACTTGGAGCCAGTTCACCGAGGAAGCGCCGCGCATCTGCGAGCTGTTCCTGCGCAGACACCGAGCCACCGGCAATCTGTGCATGCTCGGCACCCTCCGCGCCGACGGATGGCCACGGATCAGCCCGATCGAGCCGATGGTCTTCGAGAACATGCTGGTGCTGGCGGGCATGCCGGACACGCGCAAGTTCGACGACCTCGCCCGCGACCCCCGCTTCTGCCTGCACACCGCAACCGTCGACACCAACGTCACCGAGGGCGACGCCAAACTCTTCGGCACCGTCACCGACCTGAAGGACGAATCCGTCCACGCCCGCTTCGCGCAGAAACTCTTCGACGACAGCGGTTTCGACATCCGCGGCCAGAAATTCGACCACTTCTACATCGCCGACCTCACCAGCGCCTCCACGGTCGAAGTCGCCGACGACCAGCTCGCCATCACCATCTGGAAACCCGGCGAAGGCGAACGAGTCGTCACCAAACGCTGAATCCCACCACCGACGGCGCTGGTCAGCCGATCACCACGCTCTGGTGGCGGCATCGTCTGAAAGCCCGCCGCCACCACAGCGTGGTGATCGCGCGTCCGACCGACTATGGACTATGGCTGACTGGTCAGTCATTATTAGCCCATGTCGAAGCGAGTGGATGTGGATGCGAGGCGGACCGAAATTCTGGAGGCGGCCGTCCGGGTCTTCGCCAGAAAGGGGTTCGCCGCATCGCGGATCGAAGATGTGGCGGCGGAGGCCGGGGTCGCGAAAGGGAGTGTCTACCTCGCGGTCAGCAGCCGGGAGGAGCTGCTCACCGCCGCGTTCGACCAATACCGTGCGCGCGCGGAACAGCAACTCGCCGCGCCGGGAACCGGGCCCGCGTTGGATCGGCTGGCTCAGTTGATCCGGTCGACCGTGGCGATGCTGGCGGCCCACCCGGATTACGCGCGCGTGTTGCTGGACGTGTGGTCGGCCAGGACACCGTTGGACATGGCCGCTGTCTACGAGGGCTACCGGGCGGCCGTCGCGGAATTGCTGCGCGCGGCCGACGCCGAGGGGCAATTGCGGGCGGGCATCGGCGACGCGCACGCGGCGGTGATCGTCGGCGCCATCGAAGGGTGTCTGGTGCAGTGGCTGGCCGATGACCGCATCGCGCTCACCGATTTGACCGAACCCCTCGTGCAAGTGTGCGTGGAAGGTATCCGGCGATGACGATCACCGACCGGCTGATAGCGCCGGGAGCGACGAGAAGCGAAGCAGCCCTGTGCTATTCGTCCGCGGTCTTCGGTGGGGTGACGGCTGCGCTGCTCGCGCGAAACGCAGGCGGCTCCGCGCTGATCGTCGCGGTTGTCGCCCTGATCGGCTTCGACCTCTTCGGCGGCGCCGTGGTCAATGCGACAGCATCGGCCAAAAACTGGTTCCACCGGCCCGGCCGAAGCACCCGCCATCACCTCACGTTCGTCGCCGTCCACGGCCAACCGTTCCTGCTGGCGTTGGTGGTCCCGGGTTTCGGTTGGTGGGTCGCGGCGGCCATCTACAGCCTCGTCCTCGCGGCGGCCGTCGTCGTGCTCTCGGTGCCCGATCAGCTGCGCGTGCCGATCGCCTTCGCCGCCACAGTATTCGGCGTCGTGATCACCACGACAATGCTCACAGTGCCCACCTTCCTGCTCTGGTTCGGCCCGGTACTGCTGATCAAACTCCTCCTCGCGCACCTCCAACCCGATACCGCCGCACCGGTCCAGGCTATTTCGTGGTCCCCAGCAGTGCGGCGGTGAACCCGTAGTCGGGGCCGAGGTCATGCAAGTTCCCGGAACGGCAATCGTCGGAACGCATCTGGATACGCTCACAGAACAGACTGACCATCTCGCCGGAGAGCGTGGTCCCGATCAATGCGTGTGAGCGGAAGATCTTGCGCTCGGGGTCCATCGCGCCGTCGATGTTCTGCATCAGCAGGGGCGCGATATCGACGATCTCGATCATCGCGCCGGAGTTGGCGCGCAGCTGGTTGGTGACGTTCGTGATTCCGGTCAGCGATGCCGACAACGTGTCGGCGTGCTCGCCGAAGGTCGTGGAGGTGTTGGCCAGGAACCCGTTGAGCTGGTCGAGGGTGGCCTGCAGGCCGGGGGCCTGTTCGGCGAGCAGCCCCGACATCTGGGTGACCTGGTTGCTGAAGTCGCGCACCGACTGGTCGTTGTCGGCCAGCATCGTGGTGAGCTCGTTGAGCTTGATGATGATGTTGGAGATCGCGTCCTTGTTGTCGATACCGACCTTCAGCGCCGACGACAGGGCATCGAGGGTTTCGCGGATCTTCTGGCCGTTGCCGTTGAGCACCGGGTACAGCACCCGGCCCGAGAGCGGACCGAGCCCTTCCTGGCCCTCTTCGGGCTCGAGTGCGGCGGCGAACTGGTCGATGGTCTTGATCATCGTGTCCAGCTCGACCGGGGTCCTGGTGCGCGCCTTGGGCAGGTGATCACCGGACTCGAGTGCCTCCCCACCGGTATAGGGCGGGGTGATCTCGATGTGGCGGTCGGTGACGATCGAGGGGGAGATGATCGCGGCGATCGCCTCCTTGGGGATCTTCACCCCCGACTCGATGGTCATGTGGACCTCGACGAAGGTGCCCTTGGGCACGATCTTGTCGACCTTGCCCACCGCGATACCGAGGACCATCACGTCGTTGCCCTCGAAGATCCCCGCGATGTTCTCGAAATCCGCGGTGATCTGGGTCGAG
The DNA here is from genome assembly GCF_040639775.1 of Nocardia sp. NPDC023733. NCBI lineage: Bacteria > Bacillati > Actinomycetota > Actinomycetes > Mycobacteriales > Nocardiaceae > Nocardia > Nocardia sp. NPDC023733. The sequence continues at coordinate 173,965 of NZ_JBFAAN010000009.1, forward strand.
CCATCGCGTGCCTGCTCGGCGCCATGTAGCGAACAGCTCGCGATCATTGTCACCGCCGCTGCAGTGAGGAGGAGGCGAAACCGTCTGTTGTGCAGCAGCTTCACGATGCGGTCCTGCCTCCGTACGCCCTGGCCATGGCGGCCTCGATCACCCGGCGTGGCAACAACCGCTGAGCCAGGAACACGACAGGCGCATTGGAGCCGACGGCGTAGAGCGGCAAAGTGCGCTCGGCGTCGATAGCTTCGAGCACGGTGCGGGCGACCTCGTCTGCCGAGATCCCCGTGGCCTCCTTGGCATCGAGGGCGGCGATCGCCGCGGTGAACCGCGCACGGTAAGGGGAGTCGTCGCCCAGGTACTTCGTGCGGCGTCCGGACAGTCCGGTGGCGATGGAGCCGGGTTCGACGGTGGTGATGTCGATGCCGTACGGCTTCAACTCGTAGCGCGTGGCGGTCGCGAAACCTTTGAGGGCGGCTTCGGCCGCGACATAGGACGATCGGTAGGCGAGCGGGAAGCTCGCGAGCATGGACCCGATATTGACGATCTTGCCGCGACCGCATTCCCGCATCCCCGGCAACAGCAGCTGGATCAGTTCGACCGCACCGAAGACGTTGAGCTGGAACAACCTCTGCACGGCGTCCATCGGCAGCTCTTCGAGCGGTCCACATTGACTCTCCCCGGCGTTGTTGACCAGCACGTCGACGGCTGTGCTGTCGAGTGCGTCGACGAAACGGGCGATCGAGCCACGATCGGTGAGATCCAGATCGCGGTAGTCCACCCCCGGCACGGGATCAGCCACGGTGGAACTGTCACGGCTCGTCCCGAGGACGTGGTAGCCGCGCGCGACCAGGGCGGCGGCCACGGCCCGCCCGATTCCGGAGGACGCTCCGGTGACGATCGCTGTCTTCATGCCGACTCCCGTCCGGCCGAACGAGCGCGAGCGGAAGACTCACCGGCCTGCGAATGATGTGGTCTACGAAGCACTTCGGTCTGCGGGCCGGTTCGACCACGGTCTGCGGGCGCGGTCGACAGGGTGGGGCAACTCGGTACGCGGGTATGGAGGGAAGAGACCGAGCGAGAAGCCGCCAGTACGGTTTTATCGGGGCGCACGATCGCGGCGCTCGCTCGTCCACGGCGCAGCCATTCGCCGAGCTCCGACGACGCCGATACCACCAATATCGCTGCACCGCGCCGGTCGAGTTCGGTCCGCTGTTGGCGGGAGATCGGGGCGGTCGCGACGAAGAGGAAACGCCCGGCAGCGATGTCGTCGACCCGCCTGCCACCCTCGACCAGGCAGTTCGGGCACAGCGATCCGGCCAGGTCGAGCGGCCGAAACGCGCGTCGCGCCACGAACATCGACCGGGTCAGTCGCGGTGTGGCGCTGTCGGTCAGCTTGGCTTCGAGGCCGGGAACCCGGCCGAGCACGGGCCACACCCACTCGCAGGCCAGGGCGCGGGTCGTCGCGCCGCACGTCATCGCCCATCCGACGGCGACGGCCAGCGCGATCATGGACCTGACGTGCGGTTCACGCTCGGTTCGATAAGAGTCGAGTGCGTCGTCGGGCAGTGCCGAGCCGAGGACGGCGACCAGCTTCCAGATCAGATTCTGGGCGTCGCGCAGACCCGCGCCCATGCCCTGCCCGATGAACGGCGGGGTGAGATGCGCCGCGTCACCGAGCAGGAAGATCCTGCGATCCCGCCACCGGTCGACCACCTGGGCGCGAAAGGTGTATCCGGCGGACCGGATCAGCGTCAGGTGGGGATCGCTCACCTCGCGTAGCCAGGGGGACAGGAGCGGCTCGATGGCGTCGAGTGTGGCGAACTGGTCCGCGGACTCGTCGTCACGCAGACGGAACTCCCAGCGGTAGCGGGCGGCGCCGATGCGCATGTACGTCGCGGCCCGTTCCCGGTCGCACACCTGGTGCACGCCATCCCACTGCCCGAGGTCGGCGTCGGTGGCGATGTCGACCACCAGCCACCGCTGTTCCAGACCGAGATCGCGCATGCGTGCACCGATCGACGCGCGCACGACACTGTTGGCGCCGTCGCAACCGAGTACGAAATCCGCTGTGACAGTGCGCGTTTCACCGGCTTCTGCAGCGAGGTATCGCACACGGGCGTGCTCGGGCGTGTTCGCCACGTCCAGCACCTCACAGCCGCCCCGCATTAGGACGCCCGCCGTCGATGCCAGCCGCGACCGCAGCAGGACTTCGAGATCCGGCTGGTCGAACATGTTGGCCGGCGGGAATCCGTGTGGCATCCGGGCGGGATCGCGCTCGAACTCGGCGAGCGTGGCGATGGCGGAGTCGACCAGCCGAAGGCCGCGGCCGGGCCGGGAGATCTCCGCGAACGCGTCGCCGAGACCGAGGTCGGCGAGAATGCGGTACACCTCGTCGTCGAGGTGCACCGCCCGCGGCTGCGGATACACCTTCTCCCAGCGATCGAGGATCAGACACTCGATGCCGTATCGCGCCAACAGCAATGCGGCGGTCATGCCGGTCGGACCCGCACCGACGATCACGACCGGGTAGTGCTCGATCCGGCCTTGCTCAGTGCCCATAACGCACCCTGGTGCGCTGAACGCCGAGGTCGAGCGCGCCGTCCGGTGTCGAGACGGTCAGCTCGAGCACATCGCCGTCGTGCAGGTAGTCCGGGTTCGATGCCTGCTTGGCGAAGAAGATCTTCCACTTGAGCGCGGGCGGGATCAGCGAACCGAGAATCTCGACGGGTTTGGCGGGGGCCTTCAAGGCGGTTCCGCCCGGGGTGCCGGTGAGCAACAGGTCGCCCGGATCCATACGCTGGAAACCGGTCAGGGCGCGCAGGGTTTCGAGTGGGCCGTAGATCATGTCGGCCACCGTGCTGTGCTGGCGCACCCGGCCATTGACGCGCACTGTCAGGCACAGCTCGTCGAATCTGTCGAACTCGCCCGCTTCGAGCAGCAGCAACACCGGGCCGACCGGTGTGAAGGTGGGATAGGACTTACCCTCGTAGAACTGGGTTTTGGGCAGTTGGACGTCGCGGGCGGAGACATCGTCGGTGATGACCAAACCGGCGATGAAGCCCCCGATATTCGACGCGTCGAGTGTGGTGCCGACCGGCAGCGGCGCGCCGATGACGAGCCCGATCTCGATCTCGTAGTCCAGCAACCGCACGTGCGGCGGTTTGACGATGTCGTCCTCCGGACCGCTGATGGATCCGGACGATTTGCGGAAAAATGTCAGCGGAACCGTCTGCGGGTTCATCCCCGAATCCCGCACGTGCGACACGTAATTGGTCATCTGCGCGACCACCCGGCACGGCGCGGTCACCGGGGAGACCAACGCCAGGGTCTCCACCGGCGTGGTGTCGGTGCCGCGGCGTGCCGATTCGATCGCGGCGCGGTCGGCCAGCAGTTCGCCCGTGGTCACGGCCTCGGTGTCGATTCGGGCAGCGCCGTCTGGGGTCAGTACCCACCATGCGTCGTTGGTGCGCACCACGGAAATGCTCATGAGCCGGCTACTTTCAGAAGGCCCCGCAAGCGCTGGGCGTCGAATTCGTTGTCTCGGTGGAGCGAAGAGAAGAGGGAACGCAGTTCCCGCAGCGAGTTGCGGCTCGGTGCGATACCGAGGAAGTCCTTGGTCGCCGGTGGGCCCCACTGCGCCAGCCCCGAGGCCGTCATCGGTGCCCAGCCGGGTTCCAGTGAGCTGTCGAACAGGTCACCGTCGGTGAAGTGCTCGACGAGGAAACCGTCGGGATCGCGCCAGTAGTCGAAGATCTGACTGCCCTGGATATGTCGTCCGATTCCCCAGGACCGCCGATAGCCACGTGCGGTCAGGAACTCGCCACCGGCCGCGAGCGCGTCGAGGTCGCACACCTGATACGCCGAATGCACGTAACGATCCGAGGGGCCGAGCGTGATGGCGAGGGTGTGATGGTCGGTCGGCGTGTTCCCGCGGTCGCAGCGGATGAAGGCCATCACCGGCCCGCGTGCGCGCTGTCCGTCGAAGTACAGAAAATCGCTCACGATCAGGCCGAGATGCTCCAGATACCAGTTCAGGTTCTCGAGGAAGCGGGTGCGCGAGACCACGACATGGCCGAGCCGCTCGACACGGGCAGGCACCCGCGGTGGTCGCTGCGTCGCGTTGATCCGCGGGGTGGATGCACCGACGTTGAGTGGGTGCGCGGGCTGCCCCGGTAGCTCTGGCAACTGATGCGTGCCCGCCACGACCCGGACGGTCCCGCCACCCGGGTCGTGCAAGGTGACGCCCGTTCCGCCGAGGCTCTCGGGTAGCCGTCGTACTCGATGACCTGTCGCTTCGGCGAGCCTGAGCAGGTCGGACTCCTCGGCGGCCTGGAACGCCGCGCCCGTGAAGTGAGAGCGCACTGCCTTCCGGACGATCACGCACGGCGTGCCTGCCTGCGTGCCGCGCAGGTGTATCTCCGCCGAGCTGCGGTAGGCGACCGAGAACCCGAACGCCAGCGCGAACGCTTCGGCCTTCAGCAGGTCGGGCTTGCCGAACTCGAGCCAGGCGAGGCCGGCGACCTTGACGATCGGGTTTCCGGCGCGGCCGGGGTGCTCGCCCGGCAGCGCGCCCTGATCGACGTGCAAGTCGCGATGTGTGTCGCTGTGGCCTACCGACATCTCGCCTCCTCCTCGGCATTCGCTATTTCTGACGATATCGTCAACTATGACTATCCGTTCAGTCAAGGGTTCTGAGGAATTCGTCAGCTTTGATGGTGGATAAGATCGCGGCAGGTCGAACCACTGCCGGAAGGTGACCAACGACGATGCCCACTGCAGCGAACCGGCTCGAACGCCGCAAAGCTCGCACCCGCTCGGCGCTGATCGCGGCCGGGCAACGCTTTATCGCCGAGGGCAGGCTCAACGCCCCCATCCTCGAGATCACGCAGGCCGCGGACGTGGGAATGGGCTCGTTCTACAACCACTTCGCCAGCCGGGAAGAACTGTTCGTCGCGGCGGTCGACAGCGCGTTGGAGTCGCTCGGCGACTACCTCGACGCACTGACGGCCGACCTCGCCGATCCGGCGGAGATATTCGCCAAGTCGTTCCGTATCGTCGGGCGACTGTTTCGGCTGCAGCCCGACCTCAGCCGGATCCTGATCAACTCCGCCGCCTCGCTGATCGAATCCGACCACGGCCTCGCGCCGCGCGCCGAACGAGACATCGCCGCCGCGACACGCGCGGGACGTTTCGTCGTCGAGGACACCGACCTGGCGATGGCGCTGGTGACCGGATCGCTACTCGGCCTCGGACGCCTGCTGCTCCGGCAACCCGACCGGGACTGTGCCGTGACCGTAGACGACATGACCGTCGGAATCCTTGTCGCACTTGGCCTCTCGCGTAACGATGCCGAGGAGTTGTGCAGTACACCGGTGTCGCTGGATGCCGTGCCCGGCACGGACGGTGACGGCTGACCGGGTGGTGCCACCCCCGTGCTGTCTTGCGCGGGACTCGCGTGGTCGCACGGGGACACGCGCGGTGCCGGGGATCGGGTGGTGGGCTGTGCCACGATGACCCGCATGGAGCTGCTCGCTTCCGCCGGTGCCGACGGGCCGACGCCGATCGTGTCGCTGTTCTGGATCGCGCTGGTCGCGGTGATCGCGCCGGTGGTGTCGCGCCTGCTGCGCGGATATCTGCCCGATGTGGTGATCCTGCTGGTCGCGGGTGCGGTGCTCGGCCCGTACGTGCTCGGGTGGGCGGGCACCGGGGGCGGCGTCGACCTCGTCAGCGAGCTCGGGCTCGGGATGTTGTTCCTGCTGGCGGGCTACGAACTCGACCCGGCGCTGCTGCGGGGGAAGTCGGGGCGAACGGCCTGGCTGGTCTGGCTCGTGTGCCTGGTCTTCGCGTTCGGGATCGTCACCCTGGCCACCGACCGGTCGACGGGCACCCGCGTCGCCGTGGCCATCGCGCTCACCTCCACCGCGCTCGGCACGCTCCTGCCGATTCTGAAACAAGCCGGAATCGCCGACTCGCCACTCGGTCGCACGGTGATGACGCACGGTGCGGTGGGTGAACTCGGGCCCATCGTCGCGATGTCGGTGCTGCTGAGCAGCCGCGACTCCATGTCGGCGCTCGTCACCGTGCTGATGTTCGTGGTCGCGGCGATGCTCGTCGGCCTGATCCCGGTGCGCATGCTCGACCGGATGCCCGACCTCGGATCGGCGCTCGGCAGGCTCGACGGCGGCACCTCGCAGCTCCCGGTGCGCGGGGTCGTGCTGCTACTCCTCGTCCTCATGGTGATCGCCGAGGAATTCGACCTCGACGTGGTACTCGGCGCCTTCGCCGCGGGCATGATCCTGCGCAAACTCATCGCCGCGGGCCACCCCGACGTGGACGCCTCGCTCGAGGCCATCGGCTACGGCCTGCTGATCCCGGTGTTCTTCGTGGTCTCCGGAATGGGCATCGACGTGTCCGCCGTCGCGGGTAACCCGGCGCTGTGGGTGTGGTTCGTGGTCACCATCGCGATCGCACGCGGTCTGCCGGTGTGGCTGAGTGAGCGTTTCGTGTCGCACGGGCTGAACCTTCCCACTGGTCGTGAGCGGGTGCAGTTGGCCCTCTACGCGGCAACCGGTCTGCCGATCATCGTCGCGGTGACCCAGGTCGCGACCCGCACCGGCCTGCTGAGTAGCGAGGTAGCCTCGATACTGGTGGCCGCGGGCGCCACGACGGTGCTGGTGTTCCCGCTGGTCGCGCGCCTGATCGGGGCACGCGGCGCCGAATCGGTCACACCCGCGCATGAATGAGCTTGCATACTCGTGCATAATCATCACATGGTGGAAACGTCCGGAGGACCCGTATTGCGGGTGGCGGTTGCCGGTGCCAGTGGGTACGCCGGTGGCGAGGTGTTGCGTCTGCTGCTCGGCCATCCCGAATACCGAGCCGGGCGCCTCGAGATCGGGGCGCTGACCGCCGGATCCAACGCGGGCACCGCCCTCGGCGCGCTGCAGCCGCAGCTGCTGCCGCTGGCCGACCGGATCCTGCAGGAAACCACCCCCGAAACCCTGGCCGGGCACGACATCGTGTTCCTCGGCCTGCCGCACGGCCAGTCCGGTGCGATCGCCCAGGCACTGCCCGAATCGACGGTCGTCATCGACTGCGGTGCCGACTTCCGGCTCACCGACCCCGCCGCCTGGGAGAAGTACTACGGCAGCGCCCACGCGGGCAGCTGGCCCTACGGTCTGCCCGAACTGCCCGGCGCCCGCGCCCGGCTCGCCGGTGCCCGCCGCATCGCGGTGCCCGGCTGCTACCCGACGGTGTCCAGTGTCGCGCTCGCCCCGGCCGTGGCGGCGGGCATCATCGAGCCCACCGTGAACGTCGTCGCGGTGAGCGGCGCCTCCGGCGCGGGCCGCAAACTCGACATCGGCCTGCTCGGCTCCGAGGTGATGGGCAGCGTGCGCGCCTACAGCGTGGCGGGTGCGCACCGGCACACCCCCGAGATCGCGCAGAACCTCAAAGCCGCAGGCGGCGTGGATGTCTCGGTGTCCTTCACGCCGGTGCTCGCGCCGATGCCACGCGGCATCCTCGCCACCTGCACCGCGCCGGTGAAGGTGGACGCCACCGAGGCCCGGGCGGTCTATGAAAAGGCCTACGCCGACGAACCTTTCGTGCACCTGCTGCCCGAAGGCATGCTGCCGCAGACCGGTTCGGTGCTCGGCTCCAACGCCATCACCCTGCAGGTCGCCGTCGACGCCGACGCGGGCCTGCTCGTGGTGATCGGCGCGATCGACAATCTGACCAAGGGCACCGCGGGCGCCGCGGTGCAATCGATGAATCTGGCCGTCGGTTTCGACGAGACCGCAGGACTTTCCACCGTAGGAGTGGCACCGTGACAACCCCTGATCCGCACGCGCCGGACCACGGCAAACTCATCCACACCCAGGGCGTCACGGCCCCGCTCGGCTTCCGCGCGGCGGGCATCGCGGCGGGCATCAAGGCCAGCGGCAAGCCCGACCTCGCGCTGGTGCTCAACGAGGGGCCCGAATACGCGGCGGCGGGCGTGTTCACCCGCAACCAGGTGAAGGCCGCCCCGGTGCTGTGGTCGCAGCAGGTGCTGAAGTCCGGTCACGTGCGCGCGGTCATCCTCAACTCCGGTGGCGCCAACGCCTGCACCGGCCACGGTGGTTTCCAGGACACCCACAAGACCGCCGAGGAACTCGCTGCGGCACTGAGCAATTGGGGCACCGAGACCGGCGCCGGTGAGATCGCGGTCTGTTCCACCGGCCTGATCGGTGACCGGCTGCCGATGGACAAACTCGTCCCCGCGATCACCGAGATCGTGCACGAGATGGGCGGTGGTCTCACCGGCGGCTCCGACGCGGCCCACGCCATCATGACCACCGACACGGTTCCCAAGGAATCGGCCTTCCACCACGAGGACAAGTGGAACGTCGGCGGCATGGCCAAGGGCGCGGGCATGCTCGCCCCCTCGTTGGCCACCATGCTCGTCGTGCTCACCACCGACGCGGTGGCCAGCCCTGAACAGCTCGACGAGGCGCTGCGCAAGGCCACGAAATACACCTTCGACCGGCTCGACGTCGACGGCTCCTGCTCCACCAACGACACTGTGCTGTTGCTGGCCAACGGCGCGAGCGGCGTCGCCCCGTCCCAGGACGACCTCGACGCCGCCGTGTTCACCGTGTGCGACGACCTGGCCGCTCAGCTCATGGCCGACGCCGAGGGCGTCACCAAGCGGGTACGAGTCACTGTCACCGGCGCGGCTACCGAGGACGAGGCGCTCACCGTCGCCCGTGCCGTCGCCCGCGACAACCTGGTCAAGACCGCGCTGTTCGGCTCCGACCCGAACTGGGGCCGGGTGCTCGCCGCCGTCGGCATCGCCCCGGTGACCCTCGACCCACATCGGATCGCGGTGTCGTTCAACGGGAATCCGGTCTGTGTCGACAGTGTCGGCGCTCCGGGCGCGCGTGAGGTCGACCTGTCCGGTGCCGATATCGACGTGCTGATCGAGCTCAACGTGGGCGAGGGCACCGCCATGGTGCGCACCACCGACCTCTCGCACGGCTACGTCGAAGAGAACTCGGCGTACAGCTCATGAACGCCGGTGTCCTGCACAGCCTTTCGGCTCTCGACAAGGCGCATGTCCTGGCCGACGCGCTGCCGTGGCTGCAGAAGTTCCGCGACAAGATCGTCGTCGTGAAGTACGGCGGCAACGCCATGATCGACGACGACCTCAAGTCCGCCTTCGCCGCCGACATGGCGTTCCTGCGCACCGTCGGCGTGCACCCCGTTGTCGTGCACGGTGGCGGCCCGCAGATCAATGCCATGCTGAAAAAGCTGGGCATGGAAGGCGAATTCCGCGGCGGTTTCCGCGTCACCACCCCCGAGGTGATGGATGTGGTGCGGATGGTGCTGTTCGGTCAGGTCGGGCGCGAGCTGGTCGGGCTGATCAACGCGCACGGGCCGTACGCGGTCGGCATCTCCGGTGAGGACGCGCACCTGTTCACCGCCACCCGGCGCACCGTCGCCGTCGACGGGGTAGCCACCGATATCGGCCTCGTCGGCGATGTCACCGAGGTCAACCCCGGCGCCGTGCTCGACCTGATCGACGCGGGCCGCATCCCGGTGGTCTCCACCATCGCCCCCGACGCCGACGGCGTAGTGCACAACATCAACGCCGACACCGCCGCGGCCGCGCTGGCCGAGGGCATCGGCGCCGAGAAGCTCGTCGTCCTCACCGATGTCGAGGGCCTCTACACCGACTGGCCGGACCGCTCCTCGCTCACCAGCCGGATCGACGCCGACGCCCTCGCCGAGTTGCTGCCGAGCCTGGACGCGGGCATGGTGCCGAAGATGGAGGCCTGCCTGCGCGCGGTGCGCGGCGGGGTGCCGAGTGCCCACGTGATCGACGGGCGCGTCCCGCATTCGGTACTACTGGAACTGTTCACCGGAGAAGGAATCGGAACCATGGTGACCCCGGCGGGAGCGCAGTCATGAGCGAAGTGGCGAAACTGCAGCAGCGGTGGTCGGCCGCGATGATGAACAACTACGGCACCCCCAAGGTGGCGCTGGTGCGCGGCGCCGGGGCGGTGCTCTACGACGCCGACGGCAAACGCTACGTCGATTTCCTCGGTGGTATCGCGGTCAACAGCCTCGGCCACGGGCATCCGGCCATCCTCGAGGCGGTCACCCAGCAGCTCGGCACCCTCGGCCACGTGTCGAACCTGTATGTCAGCGAACCGGTGATCGAGCTGGCCGAGAAGCTGCTCGCCCACTTCGGTGACGGCGAGGGCAAGGCGTTCTTCTGCAACTCCGGCACCGAGGCCAACGAGGCCGCGTTCAAGATCGCGCGGCTCACCGGGCGGTCCAAGATCGTCGCCGCCGAGGAGGCGTTCCACGGGCGGACCATGGGTGCGCTCGCGCTCACCGGTCAGCCGTCGAAGCGGGCGCCGTTCGAGCCGATGCCGCCCGGCGTCGTGCACGTGCCCTATGGTGACGCCGCCGCCCTGGAAGCCGTCGTCGACTCCGACACCGCCGCGGTGTTCCTGGAGCCGATGATGGGGGAGAGCGGTGTGGTGGTCCCGCCGTTCGACTACCTCGCCAAGGCCCGCGAAATCACCTCGCGGGCAGGGGCTTTGCTGATCCTGGACGAGGTGCAGACCGGAATCGGCCGCACCGGAACATTTTTCGCACACCAGGCGGCCGGAATCGTGCCCGACGCGATCACCCTCGCCAAGGGTCTGGGTGGTGGCCTCCCGATCGGCGCCGTGCTGGCGCAGGGACGGGCGGCCGAGCTGCTCACCCCGGGTCTGCACGGCACCACCTTCGGTGGCAATCCGGTCTGCGCCGCGGCGGCGCTGGCCGTGCTGCGCACCATCGACTCCGAGGACCTGCTGAGCCATGTGGAATGGGTCGGCAAGAAGCTCAGCGACGGCATCGCCCTGCTCGAGCACCCCGAGATCGACCATGTGCGTGGGGCGGGTCTGCTGATCGGCATCGTGCTGCGCAACGACATCTCCGCCCACGTGGACGAACGGGCGCGCAAGGCGGGATACCTGCTGAACCCCGCCAAGCCCAACGTGATCCGGTTGGCACCGCCCCTGGTGCTCACCGAAACCCAGGCCGACAATTTCGTCGCCGACCTGCCCGAGATCCTCGACAAGGCCGCCGCCGATGCCAAGGGAGCGACCAAGTGACCCTGCGCCATTTCCTGCGCGACGACGACGTGAGCCAGGCCGAACAGGCCGAGATCCTCGCGCTCGCCGCCGAACTCAAGAAGAACCCCTTCGCGCACCGCCCGCTGGACGGCCCGCGCGGAGTCGGGGTGATCTTCGAGAAGAACTCCACCCGCACCCGGTTCTCCTTCGAACTCGGCATCGCCCAGCTCGGTGGGCACGCCGTGGTCGTCGACGGTCGCGACACCCAGCTCGGCCGTGAGGAAACCCTCGGCGACACCGGCAGCGTGCTGTCGCGCTATGTCGACGCCATCGTCTGGCGCACCTTCGAGCAGTCACGGCTGGACGAAATGACCGCCACCGCAACGGTTCCCGTGGTGAACGCGCTGTCCAACGAGTTCCACCCGTGTCAGGTCCTCGCCGATCTGCAGACGATCGCCGAGCGTAAGGGTTCGCTGGCCGGGCTCAATCTCACCTTCTTCGGTGACGGCGCCAACAACATGGCGCACTCGCTGCTGCTCGGTGGTGTCACGGCGGGGATGAACGTGACCGTCGCCGCGCCCGCCGGTTTCGAGCCGCTGCCCTGGATCATGGAGGCCGCCGCCAAGCGTGCCGCCGAAACCGGTGCGACAGTGGCGGTTACGGGCGACCCCGTCACCGGTGCCACCGGCGCCGATGTGCTCGTCACCGACACCTGGACTTCGATGGGTCAGGAGAACGACGGGCTCGATCGCGTCGGCCCGTTCCGCCCGTTCCAGCTCAACACCGAACTGCTGGCCGCCGCAAACCCGGAAGCGATTGTGCTGCACTGCCTTCCGGCGCACCGTGGCGAGGAGATCACCGACGAGGTGCTCGACGGTTCGCACAGTGTGGTGTGGGACGAAGCCGAGAACCGACTGCACGCCCAGAAGGCGCTGCTGGTGTGGCTGCTCGCGAAAGCCGCCGCGTGAGACCGCGATCCGGGGCCGGCGCGGAGGGCAGGCGATGAGCGCACCCGAGAAGGGCACACCCGCCATCGCCCGCACCCGCGCCGGCCGCCAGTCACGTATCGTCGAATTGCTCTCGGCGCATTCGGTGCGCAGCCAGACCGAACTGGCCGCACTACTGGCCGCCGAGGGCATCGAGACCACCCAGGCCACCCTGTCTCGTGACCTGGACGAACTCGGCGCGGTGAAGCTGCGGGCCGCCGACGGCGGCGCCGGGGTCTACATCGTCCCCGAGGACGGCAGTCCCGTCCGCGGCGTCACCGGCGGCACCGGCCGCCTGTCGAAACTGCTGGCCGACCTGCTCGTCTCCACCGATTTCAGCGGCAACCTCGCCGTCCTGCGCACCCCACCCGGCGCCGCCCACTTCCTGGCCAGCGCCCTCGACCGCGCCGCCCTGCCCTACATCGTCGGCACCATCGCAGGCGACGACACCATCGCCGTCATCGCCCGCGAACCCCTCACCGGCGCCGAACTCGCCGCCAAGATCGAAAGCCTGGCCTGAGGATCAGTCTTCCGACAGCTGCCGCCAGGTCCAGTCGACTCGCACATCGAGAGGGTTGCTCGGTGTGACCATCCTCGGCTCGGTGTTCAGGCCGTCCGGTGGTCCGGATTGTGCTTCGACCGAGAGGGATTCCTCCGGCAATGTCCACACGACCACGTCGGTGACGGGGCTGGTGATCGTGAACTCGAGGAACCCCGGCCAGGTGAGGCGGGCACGGACGCCGTCGGGCATGGCGAAGCAGTCGTCCCATGGCGGGGGAGTCGGTGGGATGTGGCGGCCGGTCGGGAGGTAGTCGCGGCCACGTTCGTACTGCCAGGCCGGGTGGAAGTCGAGTTCGAGTGGGCCGGTCGCGGGGGCGACGTCGCGCAGGAACCACGGATGCCAGCCGCCCTGGGCGGGGAACGGGTCGTGGTCGGTGGTGATGCGCATCGCCAGGGTCAGGCCCGACTCGGTGAGGGTGAAGGTCTGGACGACCGTGCCCGCGAACGGCCACGGCGCCGTCAGCCGGGAACGCAGAATCGCCTCGTTCGCCGTCCTGGACACGACCTCCCACGCCCTGTCGCGGACGGTGCCGTGAATGCTGTGCGGCGGATTGTCGATCGGCAACTGGTAAGTGCGATCACCCACGGTGAGCTTGCCGTAGCCGAGCCGGCCTGCCCATGGCGCCATCACGAAACACCCAGTCCCGGGGTCCTGGCGCAGCAATTCCGTGCCCGCCACGGTGAGGCTGTGGATCGCACCCCCGTCGTCGGGGGCGATGGTGACTGTCGCGGTACCGGCGCTGAGCCGCACGTCGTCGCTCATGCCGGGGACACTATCGGCGCGGGCGCGTCATCCGGCGCAGCCCGCGCCGAGCGAACATCAGTTGAACGGGTAGTCCCCGCCACCCGCACCACCGTTGTGGCCCGGTGTGGCGACATCGATGATGTCCTGCACCAACTCGACCACGGCGCGGCCGACATCGAGCACACCGTTGCCGAGCGTCGAGAATTCCTGCGCGATGTAATGAAGCATCTTGTTCGTCCTCACTTCTGGCGGGCCGAATAGTGCTGTCCCAGAGTGCCGTACACCGTGTACGGCGCACTACCCTGCGAGGGTGCTTCCCGATCTCGCACCCTTCAAACCGCCCGCCGAGCGGTACGACCGCGTTCAGGACGCGAGGAAATTCAGGACGGCCAGGATCAGTGGTGAGCTGAGGTCGAACAGTACGCGGCCCACGTGCAGGCCGACCGCCGCGCCGGGCTCGTAGTTCTCCATGAGAAATTGCAGGATGGCGTCTTCCATGGTGGCCTCCGGTGTCGAGGGTCAGGCGAAGAAATCCTGGAGAATGGGGGTGCTCAGGTCGAACAGGGTCTTGCCGACGGTCAGGGCGAAATTCCCGACGCCGATGACGACGAGCCCGATGAGGTCGTAGTTGGCCTGAGCGAAATCACGTAATTGCTGCATGTTTACTCCTCGACCCCGACTGGATGAGTAGCTACTGTGACCAGCGTCTCACAGATGGTGTCGGCCGTCGAGGAGTCGCACCCCGGTGATGAATGAGCTTGCATCATCGTGCATAATCATTTGCAGCAACGGCGCGAGCCGTCCACAGACACCAGTTCAAGGAGCGCAACAAACATGTCCGATCGCGTCGTACTCGCCTACTCCGGTGGGCTTGACACCTCCGTCGCCATCAGCTGGATCGCGAAGGAGACCGGTTCCGAGGTCGTGGCCGTCGCCATCGACCTGGGCCAGGGCGGCGAGGACATGAACGTGGTGCGCCAGCGAGCCCTGGACTGCGGCGCCGTGGAGGCCATCGTGGTCGACGCGCGCGACGAGTTCGCCGACGAGTACTGCCTGCCCACCATCCAGGCCAACGCCATGTACATGGGCCAGTACCCGCTGGTCTCGGCCATCAGCCGCCCGCTGATCGTCAAGCACCTCGTCGAGGCCGCCAAGTTCCACAACGCCACCACCGTGTCGCACGGCTGCACCGGCAAGGGCAACGACCAGGTCCGCTTCGAGGTCGGCATCGGCGCGCTGGCGCCCGACCTGGAGGTCATCGCCCCGGTCCGCGACTACGCCTGGACCCGCGAGAAGGCCATCGCCTTCGCCGAGGAGAACAAGCTCCCGATCAACGTCACCAAGAAGTCGCCGTTCTCGATCGACCAGAACGTGTGGGGCCGCGCGGTCGAGACCGGGTTCCTCGAGGATCTGTGGAACGCGCCGACCAAGGACGTCTACGACTACACCGCCGACCCGACGGTGAACTTCGAGGCCCCCGACGAGGTCATCATCACCTTCGACAAGGGTGTGCCGGTCGCGATCGACGGTCGCCAGGTCACCGTGCTGCAGGCCATCGAGGAGATGAACACCCGCGCCGGTCGCCAGGGCGTCGGCCGCCTCGACATGGTCGAGGACCGGCTCGTCGGCATCAAGAGCCGCGAGATCTACGAGGCGCCGGGCGCCATCGCGCTGATCACCGCGCACCAGGCGCTGGAGAACGTCACCGTCGAGCGCGAGTTGGGCCGGTACAAGCGTCAGGTCGAGCAGCGCTGGGCCGAGCTGGCCTACGACGGCCTGTGGTACTCCCCGCTCAAACGCGCCCTCGACGCGTTCGTCCAGGACACCCAGCAGAACGTCTCCGGCGACATCCGGATGGTGCTGCACGGCGGTTCCGCCGTGGTCAACGGCCGCCGCTCCGAGCAGTCGCTCTACGACTTCAACCTGGCCACCTACGACGAGGGCGACACCTTCGACCAGTCCCTGGCCAAGGGCTTCGTCCAGATCCACGGCCTGTCCTCGAAGGTCGCCGCACGTCGCGACCTGAACCAGAAGTAGGCTCGCCCGCCTCCCCGCGACTCTTGCGTGTCGCGGGGACGAGGCCGGGCTCAGCTGGGGTTCTGGGGGCGCCCCGTGAGTTACCCATGTTCCGCGAGATCGGCCGGAGCGAAGCTGTGGCGCTCGAGCGGTCGGCCGTCCACCTCCGTGTCCCCGAGTTGTCGGGACTGGTTACGGTGGTATCTGCATGTCGGCCGTGGTCCGAACGCCGCGGGTCGGGCAACCCCCACTCACATCAACCCAAGGAGACGGCAGACCATGACCGACGGCGGCAGCACGAACACCGGTGCCCTCTGGGGTGGGCGCTTCGCGTCCGGGCCCGCCGAGGCGATGGCGGCGCTGAGCAAGTCGACGCATTTCGACTGGGCGCTGGCTCCCTACGACATCCGCGCCTCGCAGGCGCACGCCCGGGTGCTGCACAAGGCGGGGCTGCTGTCCGACGAGGATCTGTCCGGCATGCTGGCCGGGCTGGACGCGCTGGCCGCCGACGTGGCCTCGGGGGCGTTCGGTCCCGCCGATTCCGACGAGGACGTGCACGGCGCGCTCGAGCGGGGCTTGATCGAGCGGGTCGGTACCGAGCTCGGTGGCAGGCTGCGGGCGGGCCGGTCGCGAAACGACCAGGTGGCCACCCTGTTCCGCATGTGGCTGCGTGACGGTGTGCGCCGCGTGGCCGCCGGTGTGCTCGACGTGGTCGACGCGCTCGTCGCCCAGGCCGCCGCGCACCCGGACGCGGTGATGCCGGGCAAGACCCATCTGCAGGCCGCCCAGCCCGTACTGCTGGCCCACCACCTGCTCGCCCACGCGCACCCGCTGCTGCGCGACCTGGAACGCCTGCGCGACTTCGACAAGCGTGCCGCGATCTCGCCCTACGGTTCGGGCGCGCTCGCCGGCTCCTCGCTCGGTCTCGACCCCGAGCAGATCGCCGCGGAACTGAATTTCACTGCCTCGGCGGCCAATTCGATCGACGCCACCTCTTCGCGTGACTTCGCCGCGGAGGCCGCGTTCGTCCTCGCCATGATCGGTGTCGACCTGAGCCGCATGGCCGAGGAGATCATCCTCTGGAGCACACCGGAATTCGGCTACGTCACCCTCGCCGACGCCTGGTCCACCGGCTCGTCGATCATGCCGCAGAAGAAGAACCCCGACGTCTCGGAACTCACCCGTGGCAAGGCGGGCCGTTTGATCGGCAACCTGACCGGCCTGCTCGCCACCTTGAAAGCCCAACCGCTGGCGTACAACCGGGACCTGCAGGAGGACAAGGAGCCCCTGTTCGACTCGGTCGCCCAGCTCGAACTGCTGCTGCCCGCCATCGCCGGCCTCGTCGGCACCCTCACCTTCCACACCGACCGTATGGCCGAACTCGCCCCCGCCGGTTTCACGCTCGCCACCGACATCGCGGAATGGATGGTGCGCCAAGGTGTTCCGTTCCGTGTGGCCCACGAGGCGGCCGGTGCGTGCGTGCGCGCCGCCGAGGCCCGCGGTGTGGGCCTCGACGAACTCACCGACGAGGAATTCGCCGCCATCGACCCCTCGCTGACCGCCGGTGTGCGTGAAGTACTTACCGTGCCCGGCTCGATCGCCTCCCGCAACGCGCGTGGTGGCACCGCGGGCGTCCGCGTCGCCGAGCAACTCGACGAGGTTCGCGAGAACGCCGACGAAGCCCGCGCCTGGCTGAACTGACCAGCCAGCCGCGCAGACCTTTTGAGGGCGGCTCGGATCGGTTGCGCGACTGACAGTTCGCCGCCGATCGCGCACCTTCCCGCGGTTCGGATGCGCTGGAGATGTCCGTGACCGATCGAGCGCGGCGCCCGTTAGTCTGCCGCCATGACCCTGCTCTTGCTGGCGCTGGCCATCGCATCCGAGGTGACCGCGACCGTTTCGCTGAAACTGTCGGAAGGATTCACCAAACCGGCGCCGTCGGTGGTGGTTGTGCTCGGATACGGTGCGGCCTTCTTCTTCCTGTCCCAGGTGCTGAAGCGGGGGATGGGTATCGGTGTCGCGTACGGGATCTGGTCTGCCGTCGGGGTGGCTGCCATCGCCCTGATCGGTGTGCTGTTCCTGGGTGAGCGGCTGTCACTGGTGCAGGTCGGTGGAATCGGCTTGGTCATTCTCGGCGTGCTGGCACTGGAACTCGGTGGCGCGCACTGACATCGGACGGCGCCGACGCGAATCCCGCTCGGCTCACAACTCGGCGCGGACCCGGAATCCCGCGTCGCGCAGTGCGTCCAGCACGTCGTCGCGGTGCGCGGGTCCCCGCATCTCCACCGTGAGCGACACCTCCACCTCGTCGACCGCGAGCCACGTCCCGGTCCTCGAGTGGACGACGTCGACCACACTCGCCCCGGCCTTGCCGACCACTCCGAGTAGCGCGGACAACGCGCCCGGTCGGTCCGAGATGGTCACGCGCATCGCCAGATAGCGCCCGGCCGCGCTCAGACCGTGATTGATCACCCGGGTGAGCAACAGTGGGTCGATGTTTCCGCCGGACAGGATCACCACGATCGGTCCCGGCAGGTCACGCAATTCGGGGCCGAGTAAGGCGGCGACCCCCGCCGCACCCGCCGGTTCGACAATGAGTTTGGCCCGTTCCAGGCACAGCAGCAAGGCTTTGGACAGCGATTCCTCGTCGACGGTGACGATCCGCGACACCAGTTTCGACACATGATCGAACGGCACCGCGCCCGGCATCCCCACCGCGATCCCGTCCGCCATCGTCGACATCCGCGACGCCCGAATGGGCGTGCCTGCCCGGAGCGAATCCGGCCACGCCGCCGCCTCCGCCGCCTGCACACCGATCACCCCCACCTGCGGCGCGAGCTGATTCATCGCGATGGCCACGCCCGCGAGCAACCCGCCGCCACCGGTCGGCACCACCACGGTACGCACATCCGGCACCTGCTCGAGAATCTCCAGAGCGACACTCGCCTGTCCGGCCACGATGTCGGGATGGTCGAACGGGTGGATCAGCGTAGCTCCGGTCCGCTCCGCGAATTCCTTTGCCGCCACGAGCGATTCGTCGATCGTCTCACCGACCTGATGCACTTCCGCCCCGTAGGCCCGGGTGGCGACCAGCTTCGGCAACGACGCCCCGATCGGCATGAACACCGTCGAGGTGATTCCCAGCTCCGCTGCCGACCACGCCACCCCCTGCGCGTGATTGCCCGCGCTCGCCGCCACCACCCCGCGAGCCCGTTCCGCCGGCGACAGATTCGCGATCCGGTTGTACGCGCCCCGCGGCTTGAACGACCCGGTTCGCTGCAAATTCTCACACTTCAACCACACCGGCACCCCGGCCCGTTCCGACAGCACCCGCGACCCGACCACCGGCGTCCGCCGCACCACCGCCCCCACCACCCGCGCCGCGGCCTCCACCTGCCCGAACTCAACGCTCTCCATCGCCCCATCGTGCCAGCCGCCGCCTCCCCACGGACCTGGACGCGCGATCACCACGCTCTGATGGCGTTTGCCACTCGGGCGATGCCGCCACCAGAGCGTGGTGATCGAATGACCAGGTCAGGCGCGGAGGGCGGCCTTGGCGATGTTGTGGGCGATGGTGCCGAGGCGGGTGAGGCGACCGTCGCCGAGGGGTGTGAGTTTGCCGCCGAGGCGGTTGGTGACGAAAGCGAGGGACAGGCCGGTTTCCGGGTCGGCGAAGGCGCCGGAGCCGCCGAGACCGAAGTGGCCGAAGGCCGAGATCGGCTCGGCGCGTGAGGGTTTCATGGGCACGCCGTGGTATCCCATCGCCCACGGGATGCGGAAGGCGAGCACATAGTCGGGGGTGAAGACCTGCCGGGTGGCGGCGCGGCGAATCGTGTCGGGGGACAGGATGCGGGTGCCGCCGAGTTCGCCGCCGTTGGCCAGGGCGCCGTAGACGCGGGCCAGAGCCCGGGCGGAGAAGACACCGTTGACGCCGGGCATCACCGCGTCGTGCACGCGCGGGTCGACGATGAGGTCGGCGAAACCGCGCGGGGTGGTTTCGGCCGCCGCCGCGAATCGGGTGCGGGTGAGCAGGTCGGAACCGCGCTCCCAATCCATGCCTGCGGCGGTGAGGCGGGGGAAGGTGGTGGCGATGCGATGACGTTCCCCGGCGGGCACGCGGAACCAGAGTTCCTCCGCGTCGAGAGGTTCGGCGAGTTCGGTGCGAACCACGTCGACGAATTCGCGGCCGGTGACGCGCTGCACCAGCTCGGCGGCCAGGTGCCCGTAGCTGATTCCGTGGTAACCACTGGTGACGAGATGACGCGGGTCCGGGGTGGCGGCGGCGAGCGCGGCGGTGACTGCCTTGTCGTCGAGGAAGGTGTCGATCGGCCCGGAGATCAGGCCGCGCAACCGGTGTAGCCCGGCTCGGTGGGTGAGCACGTCGCGGACCGTGATGCGGCCCTTGCCCGCTGCCGCGAACTCGGGCCAGTACTCGGCGACCGGGGTGTCGTAGTCGAGCTCGCCACGCTCGGCGAGCTGGTGAATCACCGTGGACGCCACACCTTTTCCGGTGGAGAAGGCCAGCGCCACCGAGTCCGCCGTCCACGGCACACCCGGGCGTGCGTACCCGGCCCAGACATCGACCACCGGTTCGCCGTGCAGGTACACGCACAGCGCGCCACCCCCGTGCGAAGGCTTACGGAACAATTGATCGAACACGGTGACCAGACGGACGAAACGGCGATCCACCGACTGCGCTGTCGAAACTCCCATCACCCGAGCATGCCAAATCACCCATGGGACCGGTCGGTACGGTGATCTTTTCCTGACCGTCACATCCGGCAGCGTGGGCGCAATACTCGGGTCATAGCGTGCACGCATGTCCTCGAGACGACGATCGGCGCTGCTCGCGAGGCTTGTGGTGGACGAACCCGGTAGGCCACAGGTGATCCTGGGCGAACTGCGCCGCGTGATCCTCGACGGTGCCGTCCCGCCGTGCACCGTGATCCCGCTGCGCGAGGTGGCCGTACTGTTCGGAGTGAGTCACATCCCGGTGCGCGAAGCGCTGAAAACCCTGATCGGGGAGGGGCTGGTCACCCACCGCCCGCAGCGTGGGTACCAGGTCGCGCAGCTGACGGCGCGTGAACTGCGGGAGATGTACATCGTGCGCGACACCCTGGAATCGGCGTCGCTCGCCGCGGCCGCGCTGTCGGCGGACGACGCCGAACGTGCCGAACTGCTCGCCGTGAACGACCTGCTCGAGCAGGCGATCCTCGACGACGACCCGGCGGCGTATCAGCGCCAGTCACGCTGTTTTCACGTGGCGCTGACCCGACCGTCGCGCATGTTCCGCCTGTTGCAGATGCTCGAATCCGCCTGGAATGTCACCGAACCCGTGCAATCGATGGTGCACATCGACCGCGCCGACCGTGAGCTCCTGCACACCGACCACCTCGCGATGCTCGACGCCTTCCTCGCCCGTGATGTGGCCCGTCTGCTCGTCGCGGCCGAGGAGCACCATCGGCGGCTGGAATCGGTGATCGCGACCCTTCCCACCGACACCGGTCTGCTCGCGCCGGAGAATATATCTTCGGCGCAATAGCGGCGAAATTCGCGGGAAACCGCAGGGCAACTGCTGAAACCTACGGTCATCGCAGCAGCTGAACCCTTCCGATGGGAACGACCATGACCGATACCATCACCGTCGCCACCGGTGCGCCCGCCACTGAACCGCCCGCCTACGATCCACGATTGACCAACGAGGATCTCGCACCGCTGCGCAAGCAGACGTGGGGCACCTACAACATCTTCGCGTTCTGGATGTCGGACGTGCACAGCGTCGGCGGATATGTCACCGCGGGAAGCCTTTTCGCACTCGGTCTGGCGAGCTGGCAGGTTCTCGTCGCCCTGCTGATCGGCATCGTCATCGTCTACTTCTTCTGCAATCTGGTCGCCAAACCGAGCCAGGTCACCGGTGTTCCGTATCCGGTGATCTGCCGGAGCGCGTTCGGAGTGCTCGGTGCCAATATCCCGGCGATCATTCGCGGACTGATCGCGGTGGCCTGGTACGGAATTCAGACTTTCCTCGCCTCCGCCGCACTGGATGTGGTTCTGGTGAAACTGTTTCCGGGTCTGGCGCCGTACGCCGTCACCGCCGACTACGGTTTTCTCGGTTTGTCGGCGCTGGGCTGGGGCAGCTATCTGCTGTTGTGGGTGGCGCAGGCGTGCGTGTTCTGGCGTGGCATGGAATCCATCCGCAAGTTCATCGATTTCTGCGGTCCCGCCGTGTATGTCGTGATGTTCGTGCTCTGCGGTTACCTGATCTCGCGCGCCGGCTGGAGTGCCATCGACCTGAACCTGGGGGAGGTGACCCACACCGGCTGGGCGTCGGTGCCGGTGATGCTCGGCGCGATCGCCCTCGTGGTGTCGTACTTCTCGGGTCCGATGCTCAACTTCGGTGACTTCTCCCGCTACGGCAAAAGCTTTGCGGCCGTGAAGACCGGCAACCTACTGGGCCTGCCGGTGAACTTCCTGCTGTTCTCCCTGCTCGTGGTGATCACCGCCTCGCTGACGGTGCCCGTCTACGGCGAGCTCATCACCGATCCGGTCGCTACCGTCGCCCGCATCGATTCCACGTTCGCGATCGTGCTCGGCGCGCTCACCTTCACCATCGCCACCATCGGCATCAATATCGTCGCCAACTTCATCTCGCCCGCGTTCGACTTCTCCAATGTGAGCCCGCAACGAATCAGCTGGCGCGCGGGCGGGATGATCGCCGCGGTCGGTTCGATCCTGATCACGCCCTGGAATCTCTACAACAATCCCGAGGTGATCCACTACACGCTCGAGGTGCTCGGCGCCTTCATCGGACCGCTGTTCGGCGTGCTGATCTGTGACTACTACCTGGTGCGCAAGCAGAAGGTGATCGTCGACGACCTCTTCACCATGTCGGAGCAGGGCAGCTACTACTACCGAAAGGGCTACCACCCCGCCGCGATCGTCGCCACCGCGGTCGGCGCGGGAGTCGCGGTGTTCCCGGTGCTGGCCAATGGTTTGCGCGGCATGCACACCGCAGCTCAGTACAGCTGGTTCATCGGCTGCGGCCTCGGTTTCGCCACTTACTACCTGCTCACCGCCGCCAGGCGCCGGACCCGGCCGGAGGTTCTCGCCTGATGCGTATCCGGGTCGTCAATCCGAATACCACCCGGGCGATGACCGACACGATCGAGCAGTGCGCCCGGGCTGTCGTCGGCGCGGGCACAGTGCTCGACGCGGTCACCTCCGCGACCGGACCGGTCTCGATCGAAAGCCACTACGACGAGGCGATGAGCGTGCCCGGGCTGCTGGCGGCCATTCGGCAAGGTGAGGCCGCCGGGGTCGACGGCTACGTCATCGCCTGTTTCGGTGATCCGGGCCTGGACGCCGCACGCGAACTGGCAACCGGACCGGTGATCGGGATCGCGGAGGCGGCGATGCGAACAGCGAGCCACCTGGGCCGGGGCTTCAGCGTCGTGACCACCCTCCAGCGCACCACAGGCCGCGCGGTGGATCTGGCCGAACACTATGGGCTGCAACGTTTCTGCTACGGAGTGCACGCTTGCGAACTACCCGTGCTCGCGCTGGACACCGACCCGGACGCGCGCAAGGTCGTCACCGAGGCGTGCCGGGCGGCGGTGCTGGCCGACGGTTCCGACGCCGTCGTCCTGGGCTGTGCCGGAATGGCGGATCTGTGCGCGCACATCCGTGCGGAGATCGGCGTGCCGGTGATCGACGGTGTCGCGGCGGCCACGTTGACCGTGCAATCTCTGCTCACACTCGGACTGCGCAAGTCGGGCAGCGGCGAGTTCGCGACACCGCCGGCGAAGCTCTATACCGGGTTGCTGGAATCGTTCGGGTCGGAATAGATCAGGCGTCGGCCAGCTCGCCGGTCAGGGCGTCGAGCACCGCGTCGAGGTTGTCGACGTCGACGACCAGGCGGGTGAAGTCAGGGCCGTTCAGGTCGATGCGAACCGCGTTTCCGCCGAAAGTGGTGTCCCAGAACTCTTTCCGGCCCTTGCCCCGGTAGACGCCCGCGGCGATCACGCCGGGGATGAAGGTGCCTGGCGCGCGGACCCACGGCGGGCGCAGATCCACCTCGGCGGTGGCGATCTCGGTGATGGCGGCACGGTCGATCACGACCTGCTGGCGCAGCGCGAGCAGCCGATGCCCACCGAGTACATGGACCGTCACCGTGTCGTTGTCGACCTCGAGCTCGACCATTACTACCTCACTCACCATCTGCGGAAACGTTCCCTGTCGAGAGTGCTCCCGTGGCCTGGCTTGCGACTGTGGCGAAGCTGTGAGTTAGCCAAGGAAGTTCTTCGCATAGTCAAATGTAGATATACGCATCTATCTGGGTCGTGTTCCGAGTCCAGCTCGCCGAGGGATGGTCGGGAAAAAGATGGCAAGGAGGGGACGGGTGTGCCCGGTGGTCGATGGCGACTACCGGGCACTCCGAGGGCATGTCAGTCAGCGGTCAGCAGGCGACCTTGTCCGCCACGATCAGCAGATACTGGAAGCTCCCCTCCCGGTACGCCGTGAGAAACGGCTGTTCCACCCCGGTCGCGAGTTCCGAATGGGTCCGCAGATCCCAGTACGGAATCGTGTCCGGTGTCAGATCGATGACCGTGGTCGGCACCAGACCGTTCTCCGACAGCGCACGGAAGTACTCGCTGCGCGGATGGATCATGCAGCCGTAGTGGGCGTCGATCCAGCTCACCGATGCGGACCGGCCGCCGATGACATCGTTGGAGCAGCCCGTGATGCACACATAGCGCCCACCCGGTTCCAGCACGCGGGAGAACTCCGCGAACAGCGGGAACAGATCGACGTACATGGTCGTCTCGTTGGTCCACACGGCCCGTACCGACTCGTCGTCGAAACCGGTGTCGAGCATATTGCGGAAGTGGAAGCGCACCCGATCGGAGACACCGCGTTCGACGGCCTGGTCGTTGGCGAATCCGACTTGATACTCGGAGATGCTCACCCCGTCGACCGAACAGCCGAAGCGCTCGGCGGCCATGAAGCTGGTTCCGCCGCGACCCGAACCGCCGTCGAGGAGGCGGTCGGCGGGGGTGATGGCGCCGAGGTTGTCGAGGAGGAGGTCGGCCTGGGCGGTCTCGAGGCGGTGCAGTTCGCGCACAAGGCGCTCCTGCCGGGTGTCCTCGGGACCTTCGATGACCGACCAGTCGGGTTCACCGATGCCGTAGTGGTGGTGGTAGAGGCCGTCCACCTCGCCGAGTTTCGTGTTGACACGGTCGTCGTTGGGATTGTTGTTC
Organism: Nocardia sp. NPDC023733; assembly: GCF_040639775.1. NCBI lineage: Bacteria > Bacillati > Actinomycetota > Actinomycetes > Mycobacteriales > Nocardiaceae > Nocardia > Nocardia sp. NPDC023733. The sequence goes on from NZ_JBFAAN010000009.1 coordinate 198,638, forward strand.
CAGTAGGCAGCGACCGAACGCTGGTAGGTGGTGCGCAGGACGGTGCTGTCGGTGTGGGCGTTCGCGATGGTCATCGGTCGTCCTCTCGTGATGCGGTGTCGTCGTGGTACCGGCGGCTGTCGGCGTGCCAGGCGCGGTTGCCGCCCATCCAGGCCCACAGGCCCGTCAGGAATCGGCGCAATTGCGGTGAACCCGCGGCGGCCAAGGGTGCGGCCTCGCGTTCGAAGCGGTGCATGAGTTCGTCGTGGATCTCGGCGGTGCGCAGCACGGCATCGGCCCGGCTGCACCCCTCCTCGGCGGCGAGAACGGTCGGCAGGTTGAACTCCCGCCCGCCCGAAAGGTCTTCGCGCGCCATCGAATACAGATCGTTGACCATCTGTGCGGCCAGTGCCGCGGTGGTGACGACCCGCCGGACGGCCGGGTCGGTGTACTCGGGTGCGCCGAGTTCGTAGCGGCCGACCGCGTCGATCGGCGCCATACACGGCAGGAAACTGTGCGGTTGCCGGTTGGTCAGGTACTCCCACACCGGCGGCATCCGCCCCGCTGCTCGCCAGCCCGCCTCGGCGCCGAGGGCGATGAACCAGCCCGCGATCTCGGTCCGGAGCCTGGCCAGCTGGGCGTCGCTCGCGTACCCCGCCAGGTGCGCGAACGAGGTGCGGAACGCGCGCAGGATCGGGTCGGCCTGCATGGCCTGTTCGAGCCGTGGCGCGTAGCGCATGGGCAGGTGCGCCGGGTCCATGGCGGCGGCGGCGAGTTCGAGCCGTGGCCCGAGTTCGGCGGCGGCGCTGGACGGGGTGCCGTCGGGTGCGGTGTCGCCAGGGGCGTCCTCCTCGCAGTAGTAGTCGTCGACCGACCATTCGGCTACAGCACAGCGCGCCGCGGCGAGCAGCAGATCGGGGTCGTCGCAGTCGGGGTGGGCCAGCATGATGAGCCTGCCGAAATCGGCTTTGCCGAGTTCGTCGAGACGGCCCTCGTACAGGCCGATCTCGGCGGCCCAGGCGAGCAGGCCGACATTGACGGCTTCGGCCAGGGCGGGGTCGTCGCGTTCCGGCGGCGGGCAGTAGAGCGCCGGGATGTCTCGTCTGCCGCTGCTTTCGGGTTGCTCGGTGGTGCGGTGCGCGAGGAGCGACACCCGCAGGCCCGACGTGCCGAGCCCGGTCGGACCGCGCAGCCGGTGCGCGGTGGGCGGGATCACCACATCGGACGTGCCGCTCCGTGCCACCGAGGTGGGTGCCGCGAGCCGGGGGATACGACCGATGAGCTCCGTGCCGTGATTCGAGTGGAGCGCGAAGGGCCGGGCGACCGGTGACGCACCCGCGAACACGTCGGCCGGGGCGGTCGCACCGTGTAACAGGGCGACGACCGTCGCGGCGAGGTCGCCGGCCGCCGGGGGAGCGGCGGCTCTGCTGAGCAGGGACATGGCCCGACCGTTCAGTCGGCCCGGCGCGCGACGAGGACGTCGTCGAGCACACCGAGCGCGTCGGGCACCAGCACAGCCGCCGAGTAGTAGCAGCTCACCAGGTACGACATGATCGACTGATCGTCGATCTGCTTGAACCGCACGTTCAGGCTCGGCTCGTACTCGTCGGGAATCCCGGTCTGGTGCAGGCCGACCACGCCCTGGTCCTTCTCGCCGATACGCATCGCCATGATCGAGGTGGTCTGGGTTTCGCTGATCGGGATCTTGCCGCAGGGCAGAATCGGCACACCGCGCCAGCCGGGCACCCGGTGACCCTGGAATTCCACCGGGTCGGGGTACAGGCCACGGCGCGAACATTCCCGACCGAACGCGGCGATCGCCTTCGGGTGGGCGAGGAAGAATTTCGTTCCACGGCGCATGCTGAGCAATTCGTCCATGTCGTCGGGGGACGGTGCGCCGGATTCGGTGGTGATGCGCTGTTTGAGATCGCAATTGTGCAGCAGGCCGAAGTCGGGATTGTTCACCAGATCGTGTTCGCGACGCTCGTAGAGCGCCTCGACGGTGAGTCGCAGCTGCTGGTCGACCTGGTTCATCGGGTCGTTGAACAGGTCGGCGACCCTGGTGTGGATCCGCAGCACGCTCTGGGCCAGGCTCAGCTCGTACTCGCGCGGACTGGCGTCGTAGTCGACGAAGGTGCCTTCGAGCAACGGCTCCCCGGAATGGCCCGAGGCGATCTCGATATCGGCCTCGCCCTTGGAATTCTGGTTCCGGCTCGACGCGGTCGACGTATCCGCCCGGATCCGGGCCAGGCCGGGGGTCGACTCGAGGAACTGCTCGAATTCCTGCCTCGGCAGGCAGAGGACGGTGGTCTTGGTGACTGTTTTCACGGTGTCCGGCCAGATCGCCGACGGGTCGGTGAGCATCTCCTCGCCGTAATAGTCACCGCCGGACAGCAGGCCGAGTTTGGTGGCCTCCCCGTATTCACCCGAACCGATCCTGGCCAATTTCCCGTGGACGACGAGAATGACCTGATCCATCGGATTCCCGAATTCCGCGAGCACGGTTCCGGGGTCGAGATCGTATTGCACGAAACTGTCCGCGAGGGGACGCAAGAGGTCGTCGTCGTCGATTTCGCGCAGCGGGGGCAGTTCGCGCAATTCCTGCGGGATCACCCTGGCCCGGGCGCCGTCGACGACGAATTCGACCTCCCCGTTGCCGACGGTATGGGTGAGCCTTCGGTTGACCCGGTAGATACCGCCCGCCACCTGCACCCATGGCAGTGCGCGCGAGAGCCAGCGCGAACTGATGCCCTGCATCTGCGGCTCGGATTTGGTGGTGTGGGTGAGCTTCTGTGCTGCGTTGGTGGACAGGCTCTTGCGTACGGAATTGTCTGTGGGCAGCGGCATTTCGATGGTCATAGCATCCTCACCTCGAGTGGATTCGGGTACGGCCGATCGACCTGTCGTCGTGTGACGACAGGTTGGGGCGTTGGTGAAGCGAATGCGAATGGTCCTGCGCGGGTCGACCCCGGCGTGTGAAACGTGTTGCACGAAAAGTGATGTGCGGCAGAGCGTTCCGGACGACAACGATGTTAGGTGCTGGACGGCTTGCTCGCGCACGATCGCGAAAAATCGGGTCCTGACCGGGAGATCCCTTGTGCGATAGGCGATTGCGGACACGGCGGTGTCCGCGAACGGCCGGTCGAACACCTGGACTTCCGGCTCCGCAACACGCTCGTTTCGGACTGCGGCCGCGCCGGTGACGAAGGGGCCACCGACCGGCGTGGTGTGACATGAAACGCCGCAACATGCGGCCTGTCACAGCCGACACATAATGGAGGTCCGGTGTGGTTAGCTCATATGAGCACATCGGGGTGTGTGAGGTGCATCACAGTCGGTAGGGTCAGGTGGGAACGGTGAATATCAGTCCAAAAGGTGTGGTCGGGTCGGTGCAGCGATTGCTGGCTACCGCGCAGAACGGGCTGGAGGTGATCCGCTTCGGCGGACTGGCGCACGACGTCGAGTCCTCGCCCTTCGAGGTCGTCGAACGCAGGCGCATGTACCGCCTGCGGCACTACTTCCCGGATGACACGACGCCGGGCCGTCCGGTGGCGCTGCTGGTTCCGCCGCTCATGGTGAACGCCGACATCTGGGACGTGAACGCGGCGGGTGGTGCCGTCGGGATTCTGAACGCGGGCGGAATCGACTGCTGGGTCATCGATTTCGGTTCCCCCGCCACCGAGGAGGGCGGCTGGGAACGCGACCTGGCCGATCACGTGCTGGCCGTGAACTCCGCCATCGACACCGTGTGCGAGGCCACCGGCGCGCAGGTACACCTCATGGGCTATTCCCAGGGCGGCATGTTCGCCTACCAGACCACCGCCTACCGCTACGGCAAGGGCGTCGCCTCCATCGTCACCTTCGGCAGCCCCGTCGACATCGTGGCGGGCATGCCGTTCGGGCTGCCCTACGGCCTGGTGTCGGAGGTGGCCGACTTCCTGGCCGACCACGTGATGCACCGGCTGCCGATCACCGAATCGATGGTGCGCTTCGGCTTCCAGATGCTCGACCCGGTGAAGACGGCGAAGTCGCGCATCGACTTCCTGCTGCAGCTGCACGACCGGGAGGCGCTGCTGCCCAAGGAACGTCAGCGCCGCTTCCTCAACAGCGACGGCTGGGTCGGATACGCGGGGCCCGCGGTCGCCGACCTGCTCAAGCAGTTCGTCGCGCACAACCGGATGATGCTCGGCGGCTTCGTGATTCGCGATCATCCCGTCTCGCTCGCCGAGCTGAAGTGCCCCATCCTCGCCTTCGTCGGCGAGGTCGACGATATCGGCCAGCCTGCCGCCGTCCGCGGCATCGTGCGCGCGGCGCCGCACGCGGAGGTGTACGAGGCCAGCCTCGTCGCGGGTCATTTCGGGCTGGTCGCCGGTTCTACCGCCACCAATCACACCTGGCCGATGGTGCGCGACTGGATCGCCTGGATGGACGGCCACGGCCCGCTGCCCGAAACCATCGCCCCGATGCAGGAGCACGTGCCGGGCAACGCCCCGCGCACGGCGGCCACCCGCATGGTGCACACCGCCGCCAGCCTCGCCGAGGCAGGCGCCGGGGTCGGCAAGGCGCTGGAAGGCGTCGCGGGCAGCACGATCCGCGGTTCCATCGAGATGGCGGGCGAGGCGGCGCGCGCACTGCCGCGCCTGACCCGCCTGGGCATGATCCAGCCGCACACCCGCATCTCCCTCGGCAAACTGCTCAGCGAACACGCCAGGCGTGCGCCCCAGAAGGACCTGGTCCTGTTCGACGACCGCGTGCACACCAATGCCGCCGTCGAGCAGCGGGTCGACAATGTGGTGCGCGGCCTGATCTCGGTCGGTATCCGGCCCGCCATGCGGGTGGGCATCGTGATGGAGACCCGTCCGAGCGCGCTGGCCTCGGTGGCCGCGCTCTCGCGACTCGGTGCCGTCGCCGTGCTGCTCGCCCCCGGCGCCGAACTCGATCGGGCCATCGAACTCACCGGCGTGAAGACGCTCGTCACCGACCCGGAGAACCTGCGCGCCGCCGCCGGGACGAACGCCCGGGTGCTCGTGCTCGGCGGCGGAGACCAGCGCCGGCTCGCCGTGCCGACGAGCGACCGGGTGATCGACCTCGAGCAGATCGACCCCGACACGGTTCGTGTCCCCGCGTGGTACCGGCCCAACCCCGGCCTCGCCCGCGAACTGGCCTTCGTGCTGGTGCTCGGCACCGGCGATCGCCTCGAGGCGAAGTACATCACCAATCACCGCTGGGCCCTGTCCGCCTTCGGCACCGCGAGCGCCGCGGACCTGGACCGCCGCGACACTGTGTACTGCCTTGCGCCACTGCACCATTCGTCCGGGCTGTTGGTGAGTCTCGGTGGCGCTATCGCAGGCGGCAGCCGCATCGCGCTGGCCAGGCCGGTGGACATGGACCCGGGCCGGTTCGCCGAGGAGGTGCACCGCTACGGCGTCACCGTCGTCACCTACACCTGGACCATGCTGCGCGATCTGCTCGACGCGCAGGTCTTCCCGGCCGGGTACAACCATCCGATCCGGTTGTTCATCGGCTCCGGTATGCCGAAGGGGCTGTGGCGAAGGACCATCGAACAATTCCCGCCGGCGCGGGTGCTCGAGTTCTACGCCTCCATCGACGGTGACGTGGTGCTCGCCAATGTCACCGGCGCCAAGATCGGCGCCAAGGGCAGGCCGGTTCCCGGCACCGCGACGGTGGAACTGGTGGCCTACGACCCGGTCAGCGAGCAGATCCTCGTCGGCGACGACGGCTTCGCCCGGCGCTGCGCCGACAACGAGCCCGGCCTGCTGCTCGGCAAGGCCGTCGACGGCGGCGACATCTCCGATGGCGGGCTGCGCGGGGTGTTCCGCGCGGGCGACGCCTGGTGGCCGACGGAGAATCTGTTCCGCCGCGACGGCGACGGCGACTACTGGCTCGTCGACCGCCGCGACACGGTGATCCGCACCGCCCGGGGCCCGGTGTTCACCCAGCCGATCGTCGACGTGCTCAACGACATCACCCCGGTCGACCTCGAGGTGGCCTTCGCCCTGCCGACCCCCTCGGGAACCCTTGCCGCGGCCGTGCTGAGCGTGCGCGACGGGTTCCGGATCGAACCGGGCGATGTCACCGAGGCGATGCGCGCGCTCGATCGCAGTCAGCGCCCCGACCTGGTCTATGTGGTCGAGGAGATCCCGCGCAGCACGAGCTTCCGGCCGTCGGCGTCGGCGGTCCAGGCGTTCGGATACCCGAAGGCTGGGCCCGGCACCTGGATCTACAACCGCGAGACCGACACCTACGAGGTGCTCACCGACGCGGCCGCGGCGGAACTGTTCGGCGGCAACTGACACATCGACGACGAAGGCCGCCCGGCGAAACCGGGCGGCCTGCGTCGTATCCGAAACCTAGACGCGGTACTCCGTGACGGCATCGACGACGCGACCGAGCTGCGCCTCACTGAGCATCGGCCACAACGGCAACCGTACGATGGTGGCCGAGAACTGCGCCGACCGCGTGCACGGCACCGGAGTGCGCCCGTACTTGAGCCCCGCCGGGCTCGAATCGAGCGGAATGTAGTGGAACGGGGCGACGATGCCGCGCTCGGCGAGGTGCGCGATGATCCCGTCGCGGCTGTCCTCGGTCGGCATCCGCAGGTAGAACAGGTGCGCGGTGTGGCCACGGTCGGCGGGCACCGTCATCGGGCGCACGTCGTTGGCGGCGGCCCAGTCGGGCAGCGCGGCCGCGTAGGTGTCCCACACCCGGTGACGAGCGGCCTGGATGGTGTCGAACTCGGCCAGCTGTGCGTCGAGGACCGCGGCGTTGAGTTCGCTGGGCAGGTAGCTGGAACCGATGTCCTGCCAGGAGTACTTGTCGACCTGCCCGCGCAGGAAACGGGCCCGGTCGGTGCCTTTCTCGCGCATGATCTCGGCGCGACCCATCAGGATCTCGTCCGACAGCAGCAGTGCGCCGCCCTCACCGCAATGCACGTTCTTGGTGTCGTGGAAACTCTGGGTGCCCACCGTGCCGATGGTGCCGAGTTGCCTGCCGCGCCACGTTCCGCCGAGGCCGTGCGCGTTGTCCTCGATGATCGCCACACCGTGCTGCGCGGCCAGTGCCAGCAGCGGTTCCATGTCGGCGGCGACACCGCCGTAGTGCATCACCACGATCGCCTTGGTGCGCTCGGTGATCGCCTCGGCTGCCGCGGCGGGGTCGATATTGCCGGTCGCGTCGTCGATATCGACGAACACACAGGTCGACCCGCGCAGCGCCATCGCGGTGGCGGCCGAGGTGAACGCGAAACTCGGCACGATCACTTCGTCGTCGGGGCCGAGTTCGAGCAGCAGCGCGCCGAGTTCGAGCGCGTGCGTGCATGACGTGGTGAGCAGCGCGTGTTCGGCGCCGGTGATGGCCTTGATCTTGGCCGTCGCCGACTTGGTGAACTGACCGTCGCCGTGGCTGTGATCGGAATCCAAGACGGCCGACAGGTTGGCGCGCTCGGCGGCGGCACGGAACGGCCTGCTGAAGATGATGCGGTCGTTCACTCGCGGAGGTCCTTGTCCGTCACGGCTGCCGGCACCGCGACGTCGACTCGATGGTTGGAGACCGGCGCGTGCATCGTATCCGGGCGCGGTGTCGGGGTCTGCACGGTCAGGTACAGCGGCTTACCGACCAGGATGTGCAGGGCCACACCGAGATACTCCGCGATCAGGCCGAGCGAGAACAGGGTGGCACCCGAGCACAGCAGCAGTACGACGATGATCGACGCCCAGCCCTCGGGGTCGTGATTGTCCTGGGTGAGCGCCTGCACCACGATGAACGCGGCCATCGCGACACCGGCGAGCGCCAGGCTCACACCGAGCATGCTCACCAGGCGCAGGCCGCGAGTCCCGCTGCACAGCACCATCTTCCAGAACAGCGAGAACAGGCGACGGTAGTTGTAGCCGGACTCGTCGCGCCCCTCGGCGCGCAACACCACCGGCACCGAGACCGTATTGCCGACAACCCAGGTGAGCGCCACGTCCAGGTAGACGCCGTTGGCGGCGACCTCGGCCAGCTGACGGCCGATATCGCCGCGGATCAGCCGGAAGCTCTCGAACCGGGTGGAATCGGGGAAAGCGAACACGGTGGCCAGCACGATCTTCGCGCCGCGTGAGGTGAGGTTGCGCAGGAAGCCGTGCGGGCGGGTGTTGGACGGCTTGGAGTAGACGAGATCCGCGCGCGAGGCCAGTGCCGCGTCGAGGAAGTCGGCGATGAAGGCCGGGTCGTGCTGGCCGTCCTCGTCCATCGTGACGATCCAGTCGCCGCGCGCTGCCGCCATGCCCGCGATGGTCGCCGCGTCCTGACCGAAGTTGCGGCTCAACCACACCGCGCGCACCTGCGGGTAGGAGCCCTCCATTTCCTGCAGCACCACATCGGAGCGATCCGGCCCGTTGTCGTGGACGAGGATGATCTCTTCCACCGCGAACCGCGCACCCGATGGGGTCGTGCTCGGCCCGGTGAGCCCGTCCAATTCGGCGACCAGCGCGGCGATCGTGTCCTCACCGCGGTAGACGGGGACGACCACCGACACCGAATGCACCGGATGCGAACCGTTGCGCTCGGCGGCGCCCGCGCGTGGCACAGCGCCGGACCGGGACGAATGTGCGGTGGGAAGCGGCATGGGTCGACTTTCGGTGTCTTGGCAGGCGAGGGGTGTGGGCACTCTAACACCGCACGGTAACGGGTCGGCGGTGCCGGATCGGGCTGTGCGAGGAGCTGTCACGCGGGGATGCCTGTAGGGTCTGGTGCTCGTGGTGGAAAGTAGAAACCCGTCCCGACGTTCGGTCTACATCTGGGGCTTGATCACCGCCCTCGGCGTGATCGCGGGCTATGGCGCGGTGCTACTCGCCAACGTCCGGCACTTCTACACCGACGACACCGAATCGCAGTACGTGCCGCTGTGGGTGATGCTCGGCAACCGGCTGCGCGACGGCGATCTGCCGGTGATGGTCCCCGAGCACTGGATGGCGGGCAACTACGCCATCGAAGAAGCGGGCCTGCTGAATCCGCCGCAGCTGCTGATCGATCTGATCGCGCCCTCGGTGGACAACCTCGTGCTCTACGCGACCGTGGTGAAGCTGATCTTCGCGATCATCCTCGGGCTCGGCGTCTACCGGATCTGCCTGGTCTACGGCTCGCGCGTGCAGTGGGCGGCGCTGGCCGGTGTGTCGATCCCGTTCACGGGCTGGCTGCTGTTCTTCGACGAGGCCAGCTGGATGACGGCGTTCACCGGCACCGCCTGGATGGTGCACGCGTGGGCTTCGGGTGTGCGCTACGCGCGCGGAAACAGCGGCCCGATTCCGGTTTTCGTGTATCTGTACCTGGCGATTTCGGTGCAGTACATCTTCCCGGCGGTCGAGGCCGGGCTGATGATCGGCGCGGTCGCCATCGGCGAACTCGTCTACCAGCGGACCTGGCGGCCGACGCTGCGGCTGCTGTTCGTCTCCGGCCTCGCCGCGCTGGCCGGGCTGGCCACCTATCTGCCGAGCATGCTGTCGGCGAAGGTCACCTGGCGCGGAACTGCCCAGATCAACAACGACCAGTTCCTCACCGTGCCGTGGTCGGAGTCGCTGAACGCGAGCCTGCCCACCACACTGCCCGCGTTCACCTCCTGGTGGGGCTATGTGCAGCCGATGCCGGTGGTCTACATCGCCTGGTTCCTCGTTCCGGCACTGGCGTTCGTGGACTGGAACCGGGCGCGCGGTGCGTGGCGCGAGCTCACCGGCATCGCCGTGTTCGCGATCGCCGCACTGATGTGGACCGCGGGTCCCGGCACCATCGGCCCGCTGCGCTGGCCGGCCCGGGTGCTGCCGATGGTCGCGCTCGGTCTGTTGCTGCTGGTCTGTGTGCTGCTCGGCCGGTTCGCGACCTTCAAGGACTGGCGGGCGCGAGGCATCGCGGCGGCTGTGCTGATCGGACTGCTGTGGGTGCGGTCGTTCTCGGCCGACCCGCACAACTGGATCGCCCACGTCATCGCCGCGCTCGCGCTCGCGGCGCTCGGTGCGGCCGTGGTGTGGCTGGCGGTGCAGAAGAGCACGACCGCCGCGGTCGCCCTCGCGATCATCGCGGTGTTCCCCATCGCCTACATCCAGGTCGAACGCGCCCAGCCGACACCCATGAGCTGGAACCTGCCGAGCGACCGGGCCGCCGCCCGCGCCGCGTTCCCCGAATTCGCGGGCACCACGCTGCAACTCGGTGACCGTGCCCTGATCCCGCCGGGGGAGCGCACCCTCGACGGCGCCTACGGTTCGCTGGTGTTCGGCAACTACGCCAAGGACATCGAACGCACCTACGTCAGCGGCTACACCCCGAACGGGCACTACTGGTTCGGCGACATGCTCTGCATGCGCTGGGACACCAGCGTCTGCCCCGACGCCTACCGGCGCGCGTTCGCCGTCGAGCCGTCGACGGGCAAGACCGTGGTCGACCTGATGAACATCGACCGGGTGGTCCTGCACCGCGCCCTCTACCCGGACGCCGCCACCCAACCGGCCCCGACGGGCTGGAAGTGGGTCGACTACCCCGGCCACGAGAAGTACATCGCGGTGCTCGAACGCGAGGACGGCCTGATCTCCACCCGCAACGGCCGCATCTCGGCCGTCGAGAACGCGACCGCCGTCTCCACCTCCGAGAGCGACACCACCAGCAAGGTGCGGCTGAGCTCGGAAAACGGTGGGCGGGTGGTGTTCGCGCGGCTGGGCTGGCCGGGCTACCGGGTGAGTCTCGACGGCAAGGACATCCCGTTCAAGGTGGTCGCCAAGAGCTTCGTCGCCGTCGACGTCCCCGCCGGAACCACCGATGCCGAACTCGAACTGACCTGGCGTCCGCCGGGCTGGAAGATCGGCGGCGCCGCGATCGGCCTCGGCCTGCTCGGGCTCGCGTTCTTCCAGTGGCTGTACGTGCGCGGCCGCAAGCCCGAACAGGAAGCGCCCGCCGCGGAAACCATCCCCGACGGCGACGCCGAACTCGCGGACGCGCTGCGATGACCACCGAGGCGGTCCCCGCCGACGGCGTGCTCGCCACGCCGGGCCCACTGCTGCGGATCGTCAAGCGCCAGGAACTGGCGTTCGCGATCGTCGGCGGGTTCAACACGCTGCTCGGCATGGTGCTCGTCGTGTGCTGGCTGCAGGTACTCGGCGACGACCGCCCCGGCCTGTCCGTCGTCGCGGCGTACGCGGTGAGCACGGTGGTGGCCTTCGTCCTGCACCGGACCCTGGTATTCCGGGTGAGCGGCAGACTCCTGCGTGACTTCGTCGCCTTCTGTGGCGTGAACGCGGGCGGGCTCGTGCTGAACGTGGTGCTCGTGGAACTCGCGGTGAAGGCGTTCGGGTTTCCCGCCGAGCCGGCGTCGGTGGTGGTGATGGGTCTGGTCGCGGTGCTCAGCTTCTTCGGACACCGCTACATCTCGTTCCGGCGGGCGCGGTAGGTTAGGCACCATGGCGCACGAATCCACCATCGACGCAACCCTGCTCGGCCTGCTGGCCTGCCCCCAGGACAAGGGCCCGCTGCAGCTGGTGCGCACCGAAGCCGGTGCCAGCGTGCTCTACAACCCCCGCCTGCGCCGCGCCTACCCGATCGACAACGGCATCCCGGTGCTGCTGATCGACGAGGCTCGCGACGTCACCGACGCCGAACACGAATTCTTCCTCGCCGAATCCTGAGCCGGTTCAGTTCGGCTGAGCGGCATCGATCCGGCCCGTCAGATATCGCTGCATACTCGGCCCGACCGCCGCGACGACCGCGTCGAGCGGCATCGAGGCGAGCGGCTCCACACAGATCACTTTGCGCGCGATCAGGACACCCATCATCTGGGCCGCCGCCAGTGACACACGGGCGTGACCATCGTCGTCCGGTCGCGCGATCCGGACGCGCACCCGTTCCAGCACCACCTTCAGCAGGAATGTACGCGTCATGTCCGCGTCGCCGGTGAGCATGCTGCGCACCATGGCGACGATGCCTGGCCCGGCGGGCGAGTCCCATATCCCCACCACCGCGCGCACGATCGTCGCACCGAGCTCGTCCAGCGGCGCCGAATCCACAATGCCGAGGGTGGCTTCCGGGTCGACCGGGAATTCGACGACGGCCGCGAACAACTGCTGCTTGGTGCCGAAATAGTGGTGCACAAGGGCGGGGTCGACCTGCGCGGCGGCGGCAACCGCGCGGATCGAGGTCTTGTCGAACCCGGCCTCGGCGAAGCGCGCACGGGCGGCGTCCAGGATCGCCGCCCGGGTGTCGACATTGCCCGGCCGTCGCCCCGACCGTGTGCCAGGCGATCTCTTCGCGCTCATTCCAGGACTCCTCCACCGACCGACACGCGGACCCGCTCCGCGCCGTGCTCCGCTACGGCGTGCGTCTGCGCAGTGTCGCAGCGCCAAGACACAGTGCCACAATCGCGAACCCGGCAACGACGGCGATATCGCGCCACATCGTCGCGGTGGGTTCGGCATTGATCGACACCTCTTGGAGCGCGTCGACGGCGTAACTCAACGGCAGGACATCGCTGATCGCCTCCAGCCAGCCGGGCAGCCGGTCACGCGGAACGAGCAAGCCGCACAGGAAGATCTGCGGCGCGACGATCACCGGCATGAACTGCACCGCCTGGAATTCGGTGCGCGCGAACGCGCTGGCGAGCAGGCCGAGCGCCACCCCGCACACCGCGTCGACCACGGCGATCAGCATCACCCACCCCGGACTGCCCGCCGCCTCGAGATCGAGCAGCCAGAACGCCACAACACATGCCACGGCGGCTTGCGCGGCGGCGGCCAGCGAGAACGCGGTGCCGTATCCGGCGAGCAGATCCAGTTTGCGCAGGGGAGTGGTGAGCAGCCGTTCCAGGGTGCCCGAGGTGCGTTCGCGCTGCATGGCGATAGCGGTGATCAGGAACATCACGATGAACGGCAGGATGCCGAGCATGGTGATGCCCACCCGGTCGAACAGGGTCAGCGGTGCGTGTGGCGCCTGTGGTGTGTCCTGATAGATGAAGTACAGCAGCGTCATCAGTAGGGCCGGGACGACGAGGATCATGGCGACGGTGCGGTGATCGTTGCGCAGCTGCCGCAGGATCCGGCCGGTGGTCGCGGTGTAGGGAGTGCTCATGCCCGCGTTCCCTTCGTGATGAGGGCGAGGAACGCCGTTTCGAGGTTCTGTTCGCCGGTGCGTTCCCGGAGTTCGGCGGGGCTGAGCTGGGCGAGGAGCTCGCCGTCGCGCATCAGCAGCAGCCGGTCACAGTGTTCGGCCTCGTCCATCACATGACTCGAGACGAGCAGGGTCGTTCCCGCCGAGGCCAATTCGCGGAATCGCTGCCACAGTTCCACCCGCAGCACCGGATCGAGGCCGACGGTCGGTTCGTCGAGAACCAGCAGCTCGGGCCTGCCGACCAGCGCGCACGCCAGCGAGGCGCGGGTCTTCTGCCCACCGGAGAGCTGGTCGCCCAGTTGGTCGGCGTGATCGGTCAAACCGACTGCGGCGAGGGCGGATTCGGTGTCTCTGCGGTCGCGCCCGTAGAGCGCCGCGTAGTAGGCGACATTGTCGCGGACGCTGATATCGGCGTAGATGCTCGGCGCCTGGGTGACGTACCCGACCCGGCGTCGCAACCCGCCGCTACCCGCGGCTTCGCCCAGGACGGTGACCGTGCCCGATTCCACCAGCTGGGTGCCGACGATGCTGCGCATCAGAGTGGTCTTGCCACATCCGGACGGACCGAGCAGCCCGGTGATGGTTCCCGGCTCGATCCGTAGATCCAGTCCTTGGAGCACAGCGCGTTTCCCTCGGCGGACGGTCAGACCCACCACCTCGACGGCGGGTGATGATGCGGTGCGCGACATGGTCGCCTCAATTCATCAAGTGTTGAATTCACTACCTGATGAATTTAACTCCGTACTGGCAGCGCGGCAAGGGTCAGTGCTCGTGACCCGGGAGTGTCGCGGGAGCCTGACCAGACTCGACGACCACGAACTGGCCCATCATTCCCTGGTCCTCGTGCCACAGCAGATGGCAGTGGTACATGTACGGCGTGTCCGGATCGGCGGGCCCGTCGAACCGGAGTACCAGCCGCGCCGTCGTGTTCGGCGGCAGGAACACGGTGTCCTTGGCGCCGGCCAGTTCGGGCGGTGGTGGGCCGCCGTTGTACTCGGTGATCCGGAATTGCACGTCGTGAACGTGGAAGTTGTGGGCCTGACCGTCGGCATTGGCCACCGCCCACGTCTCGGTGGTGCCCCGGGTGACGACGGTGTCGATCCGGTCCATGGCCATCGCGCTTCCGTTGATCGCCGTACCGGCGAGCTCGAACCGCCGTTCGGTCACCGAGTCCTCGGGGTTCGGAAGAGTTTGCGCGGCGAGGTATTCCGGGACAGCCGTCGAGGGCCTCAGGGTCTCGGCCGCACGCAACTCGAGCACGTTGAAACTGTCGTCACCACCGGAGAACCGATTTCCCCAGAAGTCCATGCCCACATCCAGCTGACCACTGCGCAACACCGTGCGCTCACCCGGCCGCATCCGCACCACGATCTCGGCGCGTTCGCCAGGCGACAGCCGCACCCAATCCAGAGTCACGGGTCGCTCGAGCAACCCGCCGTCGGTGCCGACCAGCGCGAACTGCCGGGTGTCGTCGAAGGCGAAGGTGTAGACCCGCGCGGTCGAGGCATTGAGCAGTCGCAACCGGACGAGCTCGTCGCCCACCTCGCGATACGGGTCGAGGGTGCCGTTGACCATCGTCCGATCGCCGAGGAAGCCGGTATTGCGGAAGATCTTGTGCGCGCCGTCGAGCCGGTCGTCGCGCAGCCGCACGTCCTGCACGATCACCGGCAGGTCGTCGACGCCTCGGGCAGCTCGTTGCGCACCCGCACCCGGACCTTCTCGCCCCGGTTCGCACGCAATGTCGGCCCGAGATAGCTGCCGTTGAATCCCCATGTCTCGGTGGCTTCACCGGACTCGAATTCAGTTGTCCCCGTGCGCATATCGAGGGAGAAGACCCTGGTGCCGTCGGCATCGATGCTGCTGTCGGCCAGGGGTGGGATATTCAGCGGTCGCGTGAACTCTGTTGTGCCGACCGTCGATACGTCGGCCGACGACCACGTCCACGTCACCACGCTCGCGATCACTGTGACGAAAGCGATCGCGAGCGCGCAGCTGCCGAGGACGAGCCGGCGGAGAGTTCGCATGTCACGACGGTAGGTCTGCCCGACCCACCGTCACATCGGGAGCGTCACCCATTCGGACCCTGACTTTCCGCCGCTGTGATGCGGGTCACTTCGGTGGGTTGTCACGTTCGAGGGTCCTGTCTTGTCCCATGCACGACTTCACCGAAAAGGAGCAGGACATGACCACCACCACGCATCGCATCGTCGTCCTCGGCGCCGGCTACACCGGCTTGCTCGCGGCCGTCCGCCTGGCCCGCCGTACCAGGAAAACGAACGTGCACATCACCCTGGTCAACCCGTCGGCCCGCTTCACCGAACGCCTCAGGATGCACCAGATCGCGGCCGGTCAGGAGTTGGCGCACCACGACATCCCGACGATCCTCGCCGGCACCGGAATCCGGTTCGTCCAGGGGTTCGCCATCGCCATCGATCCGGACGCCCGCCGCGTATACGTCGACGGATTCGGTGACATCACCTACGACGAACTGATCTACGCCCTCGGCAGCAGCACCGACACCTCCGTGGTCCCCGGCGTCGCCGACCACGCCTGGACACTGAACGATCCCCGGCGCGCGCACGACTTCGCGCGCCGGGTGGCGGCCTGCCGCACCGTCACCGTGTGCGGCGGTGGTCTCACGGGGATCGAGGCAGCCACCGAGATCGCCGAAAGCCACCCGGACGTGCGCGTCACCCTCGTCAGCTCCGGCGAACTCGGCGCCATGATGGGTACCAAGGCCCGCGCCTATCTGAACACCGTGCTCGACCGGCTCGGCATCGTGCGGGAGATCGGTCAGCGGGTGACCGAGGTGACCGCCGATTCCGTCGTCCTCGCCGACGGCCGACAGATCGACACCGATCTCACCCTGTGGACCAGCGGTGTGCGCGTATCACCCCTGGCCGCCGAGTCCGGGATCGAGACGGACGAACGCGGACTGATCGTCGTCGGGCCAACACTGAAGTCGGTGTCGCACCCCACGATTCGCGCCATCGGCGACGCCGCCGCGATCCGTCAACCGTGGGGGCAGATCCACGGCACCTGCCAGAGCGGCCTGCCCTCGGCCACCTACGCCGCCGATGCGATCGCCGCCGAGCTGCGCGGAAAGACCGTGCGTCCCTTCCGCTTCGGCTACTTCCACCAGCCCGTCAGCCTCGGACGCCGCGCCGCCGTCATCCAGTTCACCCGCGCCGACGACACACCGGGCCGGTTCTACCTCACCGGCTGGGCCGCCCGGACCTACAAGGAGATGGTCAGCAGCAGCCCGGTCCCGGCGATCAAGGCGACCAAGCGGGTCCCCGTCGATCTGCAACTGTCCAAGGGTGGCGCGGCGACCCGCGATCTCGTCCGTCATGGTTGAGCACATGCAGGAGCACGACCCGTTCGTCGACCATCGCAGGCTGCTGTTCGCCACCGCCTACCGCATGCTCGGTACCGTCACCGACGCCGAGGACGTCCTGCAGGACGCCTGGCTGAAGTGGCACGAGACCGACCGGTCGGCGGTGGCCAACCCCCGCGCCTACCTGGTCCGCACCGTCACCAATCTCGCGCTGAACCGGCTCACCAGCGCCCGCGCCGTCCGTGAGAAGTACGTCGGTCCGTGGCTGCCCGAGCCGGTGCTCACCACACCCGACATCGCCGAGGACACCGCATTGGCCGACACCGTCTCCACCGCCATGCTCGTCGTACTGGAAACACTGACCCCGGTGGAACGGGCGGTCTTCCTGCTGCGCGAGGTGTTCGGCTACTCCCATGCCGAGATCGCCGAAACACTCGACCGCTCCGAGGCGGGCGTCCGCCAGATCGCGCACCGTGCGAAGAGCCACGTCCAATCACGACGCCCCCGCTTCGACGCCGACAAGGCCGCTCGCGCCCGCGTCACCGAACAGTTCATGGCCGCCTGCTCCGGCGGCGACCTCAACGCCTTGATGAACCTGCTCGCTCCCGACGTGACCTGCTGGTCCGACGGCGGCGGCATCGTCACGGCCGCTCGCCGCCCCCTGCACGGCCCCGATCACGTTGCGCGCTGGATCCTCGGCGTGCTCGCCAAACCGTCCTCGACCGGCGCCGAACTCGCCGCCACCGACATCAACGGTGAACTCGGCGCACTGATCACCTTCGCGGGCACGCCGGGTGCCGCCTTCACCTTCGACCTGGTCGACGGCCGGATCCAGAACCTGCGTTTCCAGGTCAACCCGACCAAACTCGCCGGCCTGAACGAGGGTCGCGACCTGCTCGGCTGACGGGATGTGGCGCTCGCGCGGATCGTTGCGGGTGAGAATGGGCGTCGTGTCTGCTCAGGAACTCGCTGTCGACCCGGCCGCCGCGGCGTGCCGGGTACTCGGATCGGTATTGAGGTCGGGGCCGGTGGCGATGCGCATCGTGGAAGTCGAGGCCTACGGGAGCGATGCGACCGGGCCGTGGCCGGATCCGGCGGCGCACTCGTGGCCGGGACCGACCGCGCGCAACGCGGTGATGTTCGGCCCCGCCGGGCGGCTCTATGTGTACCGCTCGTACGGAATTCACCTGTGCGTCAACGTGACCGCAGGCTTCGACGGTGTCGCGTGCGCGGTGCTCGTCCGGGCCGGGGAAGTGGTCGAGGGCGCCGAGATCGCCCGTGGACGCAGGCCCGCCGCACGCACCGACGCCGACCTCGCACGTGGACCGGGCAATGTGGGCAGTGCGCTGGGAATCAGCCTGTCCGACTACGGAACCGAGCTGTTCGACCCGTTCTCACAGGTACGACTCGAACTGAAGCCCCCGGTGCCGCTCGCCGAGATCGCCTCGGGCCCACGCGTGGGGGTGAGCCTGGCCGCCGAGGTGCCCTGGCGGTTCTGGTTGCCCGGCTCGTCGGCCGTCTCGACCTACCGGCGCAGTCCGCGTGCCACCAAACCCGTGAGCTAGCCGGGATTTCGAAATTCTTCGCCGACAGCGATGAGTTCTGCGGCGACGGCCCGTCCTATCAGTTGAACGCGCTACCCACCGAGCGCGACCGACCAGAAGGACGACAAGATGACCACCGCCACGCTTTCCGCGAACTCCACCTCCGCCGCCACCTACCGCCCCGGCAAGATCCGCAACCGCGTCCTGTGGACCCTGCAGATCGTGCTCGGCCTGTTCTTCATCATCGCCTCGGGCGGCCCCAAGCTGGTGATTCCGCACATTCTCATGGAGAACCCGCCGGCGAACATGACGATCCCGCTGGGGCTGCTCATCTTCATCGGCGTCGCGGAGGTCGCGGGCGGAATCGGTCTCATGGTGCCGCGCGTGTCCGCGCTGGCCGCCGCCGGTCTCTCGGTGCTCACCGTGCTCGCCGCCGCCACCCAGGCCTTCATCGCCGACCTGCCCGGAATGGCGATCTTCCCGCTGGTGCTCGCCGCGATCTTCGCCTGGATCGCCTACGAACGCCGCGCCACCATCACCGCGCTGACGCGATGAGCCACAACCCGACACGCTGACGATCACCGGACACCGAGTCCGGTGATCTCGGCGTGTTCGGGGCAGTCCCGCGACCGAATG
Source organism: Nocardia sp. NPDC023733 (assembly GCF_040639775.1). Classification (NCBI taxonomy): domain Bacteria; kingdom Bacillati; phylum Actinomycetota; class Actinomycetes; order Mycobacteriales; family Nocardiaceae; genus Nocardia; species Nocardia sp. NPDC023733. The sequence continues at coordinate 217,274 of NZ_JBFAAN010000009.1, forward strand.
GTGGGTTCGGTCGCGGGAGACAAAGTGTCGGCGCCGATCTCGTCTGCGAAGCCACTGTGGCGCGCGCCACGTAGGTGCGACGATCAGGGACCGGTTCGAGATCGCATCCCAGGAGCGCCCGTGTTCAGTTTTTCCAGCACCGACGGCACCGAGATCCATGTGCGCAGCTGGCTGCCGTCGGACACCGAACCGCAGGGCGTCGTGCAGATCGCCCACGGCATGGGCGAACACTCCGAGCGCTACGGCCATCTCGCCGAGCGATTGTCCGCTCTCGGCTTCGCCGTCTACGCCGACGATCACCGAGGCCACGGCCTCAGCATGGGCGAGGTACCGGGCGAGCTGGGCCCCGACGGCTGGAACCTGCTCGTCGCCGACCTGGTGGCGCTCACCGAGATCCTGCGCGAACGTCACCCCGGCCTGCCGGTGACGCTCTTCGGCCACAGTCTCGGATCCTTCGCCGTACAGCAGTACATCCTCGATCACGCCGACCTCGTCGACGACGTCGTGCTCTGCGGGTCGACCGCCGTCGACGGGCTGTTCGCCGAGATCGCCGCGGCGGGCGGTGACCTGACCGCCTTCTTCAACGCCCGCTTCCAGCCGACCCGCACCGACGCCGACTGGATCAGCCGCGACGAAGCCCAGGTCGACGCCTACATCGCCGACCCATGGTGTGGCTTCGCCATCGACCCGACGAACCTGGGCGAGCTGGCGGCCGTCGCCACCGAGCGGCTGGCGAAGCCAGTGGTGCGTCCCGATCTGCCTGTCTATGTGATGGTCGGCGATCAGGACCCGCTCAACGCGGGACTGCGATTGAGCGATCTGCTGGTCCAGCGCTACCGCGACGCGGGCCTGACCGACCTCACCTATCGGGTCTACGCCGGTGCCCGGCACGAGGTCCTCAACGAAGTCGACCGCGACGAGGTCGAAGCCGAGTTGGCCGCCTGGATCACCCGCGCCCGGACCTGAGGACATAACCGGGGTGCGCCCGGCCGACGCGATGCGCAAAGATAGATCCTCGTGACCGGCGACATCTTCGACGAACTGACCTGGCGCGGCCTGATCGCGCAGTCCACCGACCTCGACGAGTTGCGCGCAGCCGCGGCCGCGCAGCCGTTGACGCTGTATGCCGGCTTCGACCCCACCGCCGCCAGCCTGCACGCGGGCCACCTCGTCCCGCTGCTCGCGCTCAAGCGTTTCCAGCGCGCGGGTCACCGCCCGATCGTGCTCGCCGGCGGCGCGACCGGCCTCATCGGCGACCCTCGCGACGTGGGCGAGCGCACCATGAACTCCACGGACACGGTCGCGGAATGGGCTCAGCGCATTCGCGGCCAGCTCGAGCGGTTCGTCGACCTGGACGATTCGCCGACGGGCGCGGTGATCGTCAACAACATGGACTGGACCGGGCCGCTCACCACCGTCGACTTCCTGCGCGATATCGGTAAGCACTTCTCCGTGAACGTCATGCTCGCCCGCGACACCGTCAAACGGCGGCTCGAAGGCGAAGGCATCTCCTACACCGAGTTCAGCTACATGCTGCTGCAAGCCAACGACTACCTGCAGTTGCGCCGTGAACACGGCTGCACACTGCAGGTCGGTGGCTCCGATCAGTGGGGCAACATCATCGCCGGCGTCGAACTCAACCGGCGGGTCGACGGGGCGCACGTGCACGCGCTCACCGTCCCCCTGGTGACCTCGGCCGACGGCAAGAAGTTCGGCAAGTCCACCGGCGGCGGCAGCCTCTGGCTCGACCCGGAACTCACCAGCCCCTACGCCTGGTACCAGTACTTCGTGAACACCGCCGACGCCGATGTGGTCCGGTACCTGCGCTGGTTCACCTTCCTGAGCCGCGAAGAACTCGACGAGCTGGAACAGGCCACCGCCGAACGGCCCTTCGCACGCGAGGCCCAGAAGCGGCTGGCCGCCGAAATGACGACCCTGGTACACGGCGAAGCCGAGACCCGGGCGGTGGAACTGGCGAGCCAGGCCCTGTTCGGCCGTGGTGATCTGCGCGAACTGCCCGAGTCGACGCTCGGCGCGGCCCTGCGCGAGACCGCGATCGACGGCAAGGTCGCCGAGGTCGCGCCCGGTGAGCCCGACACCATCGTCGATCTGCTCGTGGCCTCGGGGCTGTGCGACAGCAGGGGAGCGGCACGGCGCGCGGTGAACGAAGGCGGTGCCTCGGTGAACAACGAGCGCATCAGCGACATCGACTGGACCCCGTCGGACACCGACTACCTGCACGGCCAGTGGCTGGTGCTGCGTCGCGGAAAGAAGAACATGGCGGGCGTGCGTCGGATAGCCTGATCCAGGAGCGGAGGCCTGAATCACATTCGTGTGATTCAGGCCGGTTCCGGCGCGTCGGTCGTGGCGCTGACCTGCGGGAATGCTGTGGCATCCAGGCGATTTGACGTTGCGTTATCCGGCGCGTAACTTATTGGAAGTCAGAGCGACACGGACGCAAGAGCCGGAGAGCGCCTGACAGGCCAAGATCAAGTGACCAGGGTAACGATTGACATCGCCTGGAAGCGTGGTTAGGCTGGAACAGTTGCCCAGCGGAAGATCTGAACAGATTCGGTGATCTGCTGGTGCGTGTGTTCTTTGAGAACTCAATAGTGTGTCGATGAATGTCAGTGCCAATATTTTTATTGGTTCCAGCCTTCGCGTACCCCCCGGTCGTGGG
>NZ_JBFAAN010000010.1:0-184867 GCF_040639775.1 Nocardia sp. NPDC023733
CCCCTGAGGGGCCGCGCGAACAGCGCTCGAGACTCGCGCTTCGCGCATGCGCTTCGAGCGCTGTTCGCGCGGCCGGGCCGCTGCGCCGCTTCGCGGCGGACCCTTCTCGAGGTCGGGTCGTGCGGGGCTGGGAATGCGGTCATGGCGGACTGCCTGGGATGCAGTTGCGGGCGTGCATCACTCAGGTCTGCCGCACTCGCAGCCCACGCGGCACGACTCCTAGCTCACGCCTTCACGACGTACGGCGCGACGCTTCCCAACTTCTCGCAGGTTTCCTCGAACTCTCGTTCCGGGCGGGACTGGCCGACGATCCCGGCCCCGGCACGTAACCACGCCCCTTCGCCGTTTTGGTAGATCGCTCGCAGAACCAGTGTCGCCTCGAGTGCGCCGGTTGGTGAAACACACACCACCGCACCGGAATACAGCCCGCGCTCGTCGTGGTCGTTGCGGAAGACGGAGTCGACGCCTGCCTGCTTCGGGATGCCGGAGGCGGTGACGGACGGGAACAGCACTTCCAGCGCGTCCCAGGCGGTGCGTTCGGGAGCGAGTTCGCCGCGGACGGTCGACGCGAGGTGCTGCACGCTGCCGCGTTCGCGCACGGCCATGAAGTCCGAGACCGCCGTGGTGCCGGGTACCGCCACCTCAGCGATCTCGGCGAACGACGTCTGAACCGAGATAGCGTGTTCGACAATTTCTTTCGGGTCGGCCAGCAGGTCTACCCGAGCGGCGCTGTCCGCTTCGGCGCCGAGCCCGAAGGCTCGGGTACCGGCGAGGGGTTCGGTCGTGACCACCCGGTCGGCGTCGACCGAGGCCACCAGCTCGGGACTGAACCCGGCCGCTTCGAGACCGCCTAGGCGCAGCAGGAAGGAGCGGGCGGGGGTGTTGTTGGCTCGGCCGAGGCGGTAGGTGGCGGGCACGTCGACAGCGAAGGGCAGTGCGACCTTGCGCGACAGGATGACCTTTTGGTAGCTGCCGGAACGGATTTCCTCGACGGCAGTAGCCACCCGATCCTGGTATCCGGTGATGTCGGGCCGCACGTCGACCGGGTGTGCCGAAGGTAGCTCGGCCCCCTGGGAGGCCGCGATCAGGTCGTGGATGTCGCACATTTCGGCGGGGGTGGCGCCGCTGATCCGCACACCGTCGGCGTCGATGCGTACCTCGATGCGGGGGATCATCAGGTTCGCCAGCGAGGTCAGCGGGTTGAGATAGCCGGTGGCGCCGAGCGAATAGGCGCAGAATTCGAAACCGATCCAGCCGTAGGCGTTGCGGCCGTCCAGGGGCAGGCTCGCCAGGGCTGCGTCGACGGCGGCGGCCGGTCTGCCGGTCCACGCGCGGGCGGTGGTCTGCCCACCCCAGGTGGTGCGCAGTTCGTTGGCGTCGAGTTCGACGCTGCCGAGTGGGTCGGCGGCAAACACCCAGGCACCGGGCTGTTCGTACATCACGTACTCGCCGAATCGATCGGCCGAGGCCAACCACGACATCGCTGCCGCCGGATCGGTCACATATTCCACCCGTGTGGGCTGTTCCGTCGACGACACCGATCCTCCAAGGTAAAGCTGACCTAATTTAGCGTGGTTAGGTTAGCATTACCTCCAGGTTTTGCTACCCGTGTGCGGGGTAACCTTGCCCACTCCTTGTCACCCGCGAAGGCGCTGTCGGCGAAGTTCGGTGCGCTACGGCGAATCTGCGGCTTCAATGGAGAGATGATCGACAACGATGGGCGGCCCACGCGCACGACTCCGCAGGCGGACTCGGTAGTCGCCCTGGTCGACGCGGCCTCCGGCGTGGAGCGCGAAGTGATCGGCGCCTGGATCGCCGCGGGCGGGCTGGCGGGTGAGATCGACTCCGACGCACCCGTCACGCAGGTGGATCTCGATGCCAAAGCCCTGATCAAACGCCTGGTGAACCGCCGCGACGACCCGCTGGTCGTGCCGGTCCGGGTGCTGTGGCTGCCCCCCGAGCGCGACGGCGTGCGCCGGGTGACCTTCGCCGACCTGGCCATGCTCACCAATCCGCGCAAGCCGAACCGCCTGGTGCAGCGCCGCCTGCTGCGCACCCACCCCGACCGCCACCAGGTGCTGGTCGGCGCGCCGGCGCGGCTGAGCGAGCTGCGCACCAACTATCCGGAGGCCGCCGCGCTGCTGCGGTCGGGCTCGCCCGACGCCTTCGCCCGCTCGGTGCTGCGTGCGGCGGTCGTCGCGCTCGAACGCGCGGAACGCACCGTCATCGGCGACCGCTACAAGGTGCCGCAGCTGGTGGCCGAGGAAATCCTCGACTCACCGGAATTCCAGCGCAAGCTCGACTACATCGCCGACGAGTTCGGCTCCGATCCCGCCCACGTCCACCGCAGCGCGGAGAAGGCGCTGCGCGAGCTGGTCGCCGCGCAGAGCAGGCTGGTGTCGGATCTGTTCACCCAGGCCATGCGCCCGGTGCACGCCTCGACCTGGAAGGTCGACACCGACCTCGGCGGCCTGGACGCCCTGCGCTCGCTCAACCGCAAGTACCCGCTGGTCTTCCTGCCCTCGCACCGCTCGTATGTGGACGCCTTCGTCCTCGGCGACGTGCTGGCCCGCAACGACTTCCCACCCAACCACGTGATCGGCGGGGCGAACCTGAACTTCTGGCCGATGGGCCCGATCGCCCGGCGCACCGGCACCGTGTTCATCCGGCGCAGCTTCGGCGACGACGAGGTGTACAAGGCGGTGGTCGAGGAGTACTTCGCCTATCTGCTGTCCAAGCGGTTCAATATGGAGTGGTACTTCGAGGGCGGCCGGACCAGGACCGGCAAACTGCGCCCACCCAGGTACGGCTTGCTCAATTACCTTGCGGCGGCGGTGCGTTCGGGCCGTGTCGAGGACGTGATGCTGGTTCCGGTGTCGATCACCTACGAGCGGCTCAACGAGCTCGGCGCCATCGCCAGCGAGCAGGCAGGCGGCAAGAAGAAGCCGGAGGGAATCGCGTGGCTCGCCAGATACGTTCGTAGTCAGCAGCATTCGGCCGGCCGGGTGTATGTCCGCTTCGGCGAGGCGATTTCGGCGCGCGAACGGCTGGGCACCCATGGCGACCCACTCGGCGAGCGCCCCGAGACCATTCCGCTGCACGACACCGCTACCGGTGCCACCAAGGTGCCCGACGAATCGGCGCTGAGCGAGACCGAACGCAAAGCCGTGCAGCGCTTGGCCTTCGACGTGGCGGTGCGGATCAACACAGTCACCCCGATCACCGTCAACGCCCTGGTCACTTTGGCACTGCTCGGCGTGCACGAACGCGCGCTGACGCTTGGCCAGGTGCGCACCGTGCTCGACCCGGTCCTCGGCTATATCGATCGGCGCGGCCTGCCCGCGGGTGAGTTGTCCAAGCTGCGCGACGAGCAGGGCCTGCAGGTCGTCCTCGAACAGCTCGCGCTGGCCGGGGTGGTCACCGTGTATCGCGGCGGGCTGGAACCGGTGTACTCCATCGAACCCGGCGCCCATCTCGAGGCGGCGTTCTACCGCAACAGCGCGGTGCACTGGTTCGTGAACCGCGCCATTCTCGAGCTGGCCGCGCTCACCGCCGTCGAACAGCCGGGCGACGACCCGCTCCGCGCGGCGTGGCGGGCCGCGTTCGCGCTGCGTGATCTGCTCAAATTCGAATTCTTCTTCCCCGAACGCGAGGAGTTCGCCGACCAGATCATCGAAGAGGTGCGCGTGATCGTCCCCGAGTGGGACGAGAACACCCCCGACGACCGCCTCGATCAGCAGTTCCTCAGCGCGCTCACCGAGTCGGGCTTCGTCATGGCGCACCGCGTGCTTCGCTCGTTCTTCGACGCGCAACTGGTGGTGGCCGAACGGCTCGTCGACCGCCCGGCCGACGCCGCCATCGACCGCAAGGAATTCATCGACGAATGCGTCGCCGTCGGCAAGCAGATGCTGTTGCAGCAGCGGCTGCACAGTCCCGAATCGGTGTCGACGGAATTGTTCACCAGCGCATGGAAATTGGCGGACAACCACAACCTGATCGCCCCCGCCGAGCCCGGCGGCGAAGACGACCTGATCGCGCGCCGCAACGAATTCGCTCAGCAGTTACGTGATCTCGGCGAGCGGATCGCCCGGGCCGCCTCGCTCGACCCGTCGAATCGGAACTCGCTGTGAGCGGCATCGACGACGCGGTCGCCGCGATTCGAACCGGTCCACAGGGCGAGCGGGTGCTCGCCGTCTTCGACACACGAGCCGTGATCGACGCATTGCCCCGAAAGCGACTGCCGGGCAATCCTCTCCGGCGTGGTGATGCTCGGCGGAATGCGATGCTGACCGGCTTCCGGCGGGACCATCGGCGATTTCTCCATGAAGCCGAACGGGCGTGGGCCGGTGCGCCGGAAGCGGAACTGGAGAAACTGGGTCGCGGGGTTTTCCGCAAGGAGATGTACGGCCGGATCTTCCCCGAAGCCTGGCAGCTGCTTCGCGAACACCGATCTGCCGGGCACACAGTTGTTCTGGTCAGCGAGCTGCCCGTGTACCAGTTGGGCCCCTTCGCCGAACTGCTCGGCATCGACAACGTGCTGTGCACAAAGTTCGCCACCGACAACGGAATTCTCACCGGTCAGCTCGAAGGACCGCCACTGTGGGGCACCGAGAAAGCCGAAGCGGTAGGAGAATTCGCGGCAGCGCGGAACTGCGAGATCGGCTATGTCTACGCCGATACTCCAGCCCTGCTCGAATCGGCGGGCATCGGGTCGGTCGACCCGAATACGTTCCAGCCGCGCACAGCGCCGAGCCCGATCGACTACGCCCGCACCGTCCTGGCCTTCGTCGCTCTCGTCGCCGGTGCCCTGACCGGCGTGGTCCGCAAGTCCTACACCCGCGATCGCCAGGCCATGGCCGATGCCCTCATGCACGACGGGACCACTGCCACCCTGCGCACCCTCGGCGTCGAGCTGCGCGTGGTCGGTGCCGAGAACGCCCGTGCCCCACGGCCCGCCGTGTTCCTGTTCAACCATCAGAGCCAGTTCGACGTCATCATCGTCCCCAAGGTGCTCGACGGTGGAGTCACCGGCATCGGCAAGAAGGAACTGCGGTCACACCCCCTCTTCGGGCCGCTCATGCGGTTCGTCGGGGTCACCTTCATCGACCGTTCCGACACCGAACGCGCCAAAGCGGCGCTGGCACCGGTCGTTTCGACGCTGCGCGAAGGCCTGTCGATCGCCGTCGCCCCGGAAGGCACCCGCTCGTACACCCGCGGGCTCGGCCCGTTCAAGAAGGGCGCCTTCCACATCGCCAAGCAGGCGGGCGTTCCGGTGATCCCGATCGTCATCCGCAACGCGGGCGACATCGCCTGGCGCGACTCACCCATCGCCCGAAGCGGTGTCGTCGATGTGGCGATTCTGCCGCCGATCGATGTGTCGACGTGGAACCCGGCCGCGATGGACGAGGAGATCGAAGAAGTCCGCAGGCTCTACGAGCGCACCCTGCTGAACTGGCCGAGCGCCTGACAGCTCACCCCCCTCGGAATGTGACCAGGGTCTCAGGCAGATGGCGCCGCCCGCCCTTGACCTAAACCATTCTTCAGGTTTGAAGATTGTGTCACCACCGAATGAGGGAGAACATCATGACCACCGCAGTCGCCAACGCAACCACCACCCGCACCCTGCCCGCCCTGAACCGCCCCGTCGCCGTGCTGGGCGCCGTGGCCGCCGCCCTGGTGGTGAACCTGATCATCTGGGGAATCGGCGAGGCAGCGGGCGGTTCGTTCACCACGACCACCGACGGCAAGGTCTCCGACGTCGCTCCTGGCGGGGTGATCCTGATGTCGGTGGTTCCGCTGCTGATCGGACTGACCGCCGCGGTGCTGATCTCCTACAAGTGGACCGGGGTGCTGCGAGTCGCCGCCGTCGTCGGCTCGGTGCTGTCGATCGCGACCATCGGCATGACATTGACCGCCGGCTTCGACACCGCCTCCACCATCGCCCTGTCGCTGATGCACGTGGTGCTGGTGCCGGTCATGGTGATCGCGCTGGAAGGCGTGCGCCGCCACATCGCCGAGCAGTGACACACAGCGAAAAGGCCCGGCCGGGAACGTTCCCGGCCGGGCCTTTTCGCGTGTGGTCTAGACAGAACGGCCGAACAGGAGCTTCCACGGCATGAGTGCCGATTCGAGTTGCACCTTCAGGCTCATCTTCGACGCGCCGACCGTGCGCTCCTCGAAACGGATCGGCACCTCGGCGATGGTGTAGCCACGCTTGATCGCGCGGTAGTTCATCTCCACCTGGAACGAGTAACCGTTGCTGCGGATGGAGGCCACGTCGATGGCGCGCAGGGTATCGGCCTTCCACGCCTTGAAACCGGCGGTCGCGTCCTTGACGCCCAGGCGCAGAATCAGGTTCACGTAGAAGTTGGCCCAGGCCGAGAGGGCCTTGCGGTACCACTTCCACTCCTCGGCGGTGGAGCCGCCGGGAACGTAGCGGGAGCCGAGCACCACGCCGACGTCCTCGGAGTTCAGCTTCTCGAGCATGGCCGGGATCACCTCGGCCGGGTGCGAGAGGTCGGCGTCCATCTGGATCACCACGTCGGCGCCGTCGGCCAGGGCCTGGGTGATGCCCGCGATGTAGGCGCGGCCGAGGCCGTCCTTCTCGGTGCGGTGCAGCACGCTCACCACGTTCGGCAGCTCGGCGGCCAGTTTGTCGGCCACCTCGCCCGTGCCGTCGGGTGAGTTGTCGTCCACCACCAGCACATGCAGATCGGGCACCGGCAGCGCCGTCAGCCGCTCCACCGCCACCGGCAGATTTTCCCGCTCGTTGTAGGTCGGCACAACAACGGTAACCCTCAAGGGTCGCCCTCCCTGCTCACCTGGTAACGCCCGGCGGCCCAGGGTGCGGGCGCCGAGGCACGTCATCGATTCGTTATGACCGTACTCGATAGACCTGACGTGTTCCTGAGCGGCCGCCCGGGGCCCTCACCACAGCTGCCCGGCGTGGACCAGCGCGTCGACGACGAGCACGACACCGAACACGACGAAAAGGACACGGACCACCGGCGGTCCGTACCGGGTCACGGCACGCACGAGCATCCGGTACATCCGCCGTGCCCCAGGGGTTCTGCGCAGCGCCAGCGCGAGCACGACCAGCGGCAGCACCAGCGCCACGAGGCAGTAGGCGGCCACCAGCACCGGCCAGCTCGCGGGCAGTGGACGCTGCGCGGAAATCAGGGCGAGCGCCGCCAGATACGGCACCGAAGTCGGCACCTTCGCCAGACCGAGGGTGAAACCGATCACCCCCATCAGCCACGGGTACTTGCGCACCGGCTCGACCCACCGGCCGCCCGGTGCCGCACCCGCGTCGACCGGAATCGCCGCCACCGCGATCAGGACGAGCCCGATCACCAGCTCACCCCAGTAGCGCAGGGTGGGGGTGAGGTCGAAGTCGAGCAGGCGGACGAGGAAGTCGATACCGAGCACCGTCGCGACGCCGAACAGCACCGATACCGCGAAGACACCGCCGAGGAAACTCAGCACACCGACCAGCGGCGAACGCCTGGCCAGCCTGCTGTCGGCGACCACGGCGGTGGTGATCGCCACCAGCAACACGTCGAGCGCGTCCAGCAGGGCGAACCCGAGCAGCGTGAGCAGGAGGACAGCCATCGCGGCCGACCCTACCGGTCGGTCAGCTCGGCGCCGACCAGGGGATTCTCGAGAACCGGGTGGCCAAGAGTTTCGGACGCCCCCACGAACGGCCCCAGGTGGTTACGCTTTTCAGTGCCGGCAGCGCCGGGATCCGCGATCGTGAAGGGGCAGACATCGTGGCAGAAATGTCATTCGACCCGTCAGCGCTCGACGCTTATCAGCGTGCGGCAGCTCGGGTTTCCGAACTACTTGGCACCGCGGCCACCCAGACGACCACCGCGGCGGGCGTCGATCTTTCCGGATTGGGCGTGCTCGGACGCGAATTCGCCGCCGCATGGACCCAGGCGGCGGGCGCGCACGCCTCGACCCTGAGCACGGCCGGAAATCTCGTCACCGCCTACCAGGACATCCTGGCCCGGTTCGGCGACGACGTCACCGGCGTCGACACGGATGTGGCCGCCGGTCTGCGCGCGGTCGAGAACGAGGTGGCCTGATGCGCACGAAATCGCTCGTCACCGAGAACACCCTCAGCACCATCACCCCCGAAGAGGCCGAGGCCAAGATCGAACCGGTGATCGCGCTGCTCGAGGTGCCGCTGCTGGAATTACGGAAGGCGCTGGGCACCAATACCTCCGCCGATCCCGATCCCGCCGTGGTCACCGCGCTGACCTCCGCCTCGGCCGCGACCACGGCCACCGAGGACCCGCACCGGCTCGGCCTCTACGCGCTCGAGTCCACCGACACCGCCGCGCCCGCGACTCCGGCGCTGCGCCGGACCGCCACCGAGGTGTCGGCCGCGGCCGATCGGGGTGAGCGGCTCAGTACCCTGCTCGGCCAGGCGCATACGACGCAGGCGAACGCGGCCGCCAAGGTGGACGCGATCATCGCGGAGTTCCGGCGCAAGGCCAAATCCGCCGCACCCGCCGTGAACAGCAACAATCTCGACGCCATCGTCGAGCTCGCCGAGGAGGCGATTCAGGAGGCCGTGGGCGTGGTCGGTGCGGCCAGCACCGAGATGGACCAGCACACCCGCGACACCCAGGGGCTCACCAGCGATCTCGGCGGGACCAACGGGGTGACGGTGCCGCCAGGGGCGACCGAGGTCGCGCCGGGGGTGTACGTGCTCGGCACCGGCGGCACCGACACCTCCACCTGGAACGACGAGAAGACGACCGACCCGGCGGTCGCGGCGCAGATCGCGTTGCAGGAGGCCCTGATCGACGGCGGTGTGAGCCTCGGTACGGCGGCCATCGATGCCGGTGTCAGTTTCGGCACGCACCTCATCGACAAGATCGCCGAAGTCGCCATGCACGGCATCGACAAGGGCGCAGAGCTGGCGACGACCGGCATCGACACCCTGGCGGCGGGGGTGGACGGTACGGCGGATACACCAGCCAACACCGCACCCGCGACGACCGCGCCCGGCACCAATGGCGCTGGTAACAGCGGCAATTCGAATACGTTGTTCGGCGGTCTCGGCGGCAACTCCGGTGGCACGAACCCGGGCGGTTCCGGCGGCGCGAACTCCGGTGGCGCGAACTCCGGTGGTGTGGCGCCGAAGCCGGAGGCCCCCGCACCCGCGCCGACCAATCCGACGCCCAAACCCGAAGCACCACAGCAGGCCCCGTTCCAACAGGCACCCGCACAGCCGCCGATGCAGGGCGGGGTGATTCCACCCGCCGCGCGCCCGCAACAGGATCAGGAGAGCGAACGACCGTCGAACGCCCCCAAACACGGGCAACCCGGAGTTGTCCCGGCGAACGCCTAGGCCGCGGGCATGGACAACCCGTTCGGTGCCTACTTCTCGTCGCCGGACGCCACCGGGCGCCGTCGTCCGCAGGGTAAACGACGGCGCAGGCGGCGGCGCGAGGCCGAGCCGCAGACCATCGGGACCAACCCGGAGATGTGGCCGCCGCCGGAACCGGAACCGTTCACCGACGCCCCGGCGCCGCCGCTGCCGCCCGAACCCGTCTACCGCCACCCCGACGAGGACGACGACGGGTTCACCGGCGACTGGAACGACTGGACCGACGCCGACATCCCCGTCGAACCGGTCCGCCACGACGATGTGGATTGGAACGACTGGGCGACGACGACCGCCACCGAGCAGAGCGGTGACCACGTGGAGATGCCGGTGTTGCCCAAGCTCAAGGACTTCGGCGGCGGCGGCACCATCGCGCGCAGGCCACGCAAGAACTACAACGACGAACGCTACGACGACGGCGAGGGCCGCACGAAGGCCGCCGCCGCGATCAAGGGCGTGGTCGGCGCACTGCTGTTCGTCGTGCTGCTCGGCGTGGCCGCCACCATCTTCCTCGGCCCGGGCGACCAATCCGCCTCGGGCACAAAGCAAGCCGGGCTGTCGAACATCACAGCTCCCACCTCGAGCACCACACCACCGTTGCCCGCGCACGCGCTCCCCGGCTGCGAGGAGTTCCGCACCACCTCCATCACGGTGAGCGCCGAACGCGGCGACGCGAGCTCACCGCAGGGCGCCATCCTCGGTTTCGAGTACAGCTATTACGTCGACCGCGACGCCGCCAAGGCCAGGTCCTTCGTCACCGACAACGCCCACGTCGGCGACGAGGCCGCCCTGGCCGCGGGCATCGCCACCCTGCCACCGGACATCAAGTACTGCATCCACATCACCCGGGGCGATTCCACCGATACGTCCATCTGGCACGTCACGATCCATCAGCAGTGGCCCGGCGACACCGCCATCGAGAAGGTGCACCAGACCATCAAGACCACCGAGATCTCGACCGGCCGCTACCGCATCACCAGCATCGATCACCGCCGTTGACGCGAAAATCCCCCGCACCGACCGGTACGGGGGATTTCTCGTGCGACCCTGACGGGACTCGAACCCGCGACCTCCGCCGTGACAGGGCGGCGCGCTAACCAACTGCGCCACAGGGCCTTGCTCTTACAAAAATCCCCTCCACCAGGTACTGGCGAGGGGATTGTGGTGGCCAGGGCCGGGATCGAACCGGCGACCTTCCGCTTTTCAGGCGGACGCTCGTACCAACTGAGCTACCTGGCCGCAGGCACCCGTACGGAATGCCATACGCGAAGCGCCGGATTGCTCCGGCGCTTACTTGCGACCCTGACGGGACTCGAACCCGCGACCTCCGCCGTGACAGGGCGGCGCGCTAACCAACTGCGCCACAGGGCCTTACTTTTCCTACTCTACAGTCCGAAGACTGTACCCCCTACGGGATTCGAACCCGCGCTACCGCCTTGAAAGGGCGGCGTCCTAGGCCGCTAGACGAAGGGGGCTCGTTCCGAATCTCTCCGGGGCGGCTTCAACGTTTCCGTTGGGAGCTCGCATAGCTTATGACACCTCGGTGCGCTCTTCCAAATCGCCTGGTCAGGCGCCCAAACCGAGGTCGTCCAGGCGGGCTTGGGCACGCCAGCCGTCGGCGCGGAAGTGCTGTATCCACAGCGGCGTCGCCATGGCCTCGACGATCACCTCGAGCACCTCGGCGAAGCGGGCACGCAGATCGGCGGCCGAACCGGTGCTGATCGGGTCGACGAGATACCGCTGACCCGCGAGCGCCGCGGCGAGGGTTCTGGTGAACCGGTCGGGGTCGGCGTCGGCGCGCAGCTGACCGTCGTCGATGGCGCGCACCGCGAGCACCCGGGTGGCCCGGCCGAGAATGCGGCCACCGCCGTTGCCCGCGTCGCGATGGAAGTCGGGTTCGATCACCAGGCGGTACTCGGCCTGCACGATGGTGTCGTGCTCGAGCCGCAACGCGATCTCGTCGACCATGCCGTGCAGCACGTCGAGCGGGCCGAGGTCGGTGCGGGCCAGCCAGCGCTCCGCGCACAGCCGGTACCGCTCGACCGCGGTGTCGAGCACCGCGCGTGCGAGGTCTTCCTTGGAGTCGAAATGGAAGTACATCGCACCCTTTGTCGCGCGCGAACCTTCCAGAATGCGGTTGAGCGATGCCGCGGCATACCCGCTCTTCCCGAACTCGACGGCCGCGGACTTGATTATCGCGGCGCGTGTGCGGCGCGCCCGCTCTTGCTGCCGTGCCATGCTCGAAACGCCTCCGAACCTTCTCGTCGCCGCCGATCAATGACAGACCTGCGGCGCGAATTGTGGTTATTTTTCATACTTTTGGTATGTAAACTCGCCGAATGCCGGTACCCCTCCGGCTGGTATAGTTCGCCGGCCCGGGTGCGCCACAGGGGGTGCACACTCGGGCTCAATACCTGTGAGAACCGCCTCCTCCTGCGGTAGCGACTGCCCCTTTGCGAGGAGTTCGCGCGCCTTCGCGTTCACCCCGGCACATCGAACTCCCGATGAATTCCGCGACACCGCACCCACCACCGGGCGCCGGAAAGTGCGGCCCCGGTGATTGTTTCGAAATTCACCAGGTAATCACCGTACCCGCATTCCCCGAACGGCAACATACGAATGGGACACCCGGTCCGTTTTTCCGGACAGGCAAACCGGGCGCAACCGTGAGCCGCGGCGCCGAATGCGAAAACCGCACTCGCACAGCATTGTTGGCCTGTCCAGCGCCCCCCTGCGGCGCACTCGCGGACACCGGTATCACCCCACACTCTCCTGCTGCTCGAAACCTGTTGACCCACAACACTATTCGATGACACGTCTCGACGGGAAGTGGGAACGGCGATGCACTCCAGCCCGTCAGCACGGCATCGCGCCGAGGCACGCCGCCGTTACCGGTGCCGACCGGTCCCGATGCGCCGGGAACCGGGCTGATCGGGGACACTATTCGGCGTCGCGGCGCGGTGTCGGTTAGACTCCGCTGCGCGCCCCTTTAGCTCAGTTGGTAGAGCTGGTGACTTTTAATCACTAGGTCGTAGGTTCGAGTCCTACAGGGGGCACCATCACTTCACCGTGACCACTGTCACGTGGCACTTGCCGGCCGCGCCGGAAGAGCCGGCCGTCATGGCCCCTGAACAGGCGAACGACCTCGCCGACAGCACTTCCCGCCGCCGCGACACCGAGAGTTCACCCGGTAGGCGCTAACGCCGCCGCCACTACAGCGATAGTCCCTACGCTGCGGACCGAAGACCTAGACTCGTCATTACGTCCTACCGGCAGCTGCCGATGTTGTGGCGTTGTTCAACTTCATCGGCTTTACGCTCAGTTGCGTTTCGCATCACACCTACGGTGCCGTAAGGTATGGCCGCATCGCGACGTTCGACCGCAAGCACGACAGCGAAGGGTTTTTACATGGCAAGGGATCTGACTCAACTCGAACTGCTCACGGAGTTGGAGCCGGTTGCCGAGGAAAACGTCAACCGGCACCTGTCGCTGGCCAAGGAATGGCATCCGCACGACTACGTCCCGTGGGACGAGGGCCGCAACTTCGCCGCCATGGGCGGCATCGACTGGGATCCTGAGCAGTCCAAGCTCAGCGAGGTGGCCAAGGCCGCCATGATCACCAACCTGCTCACCGAGGACAACCTGCCGTCCTACCACCGTGAGATCGCCGAGAACTTCTCCCAGGACGGCGCCTGGGGCACCTGGGTCGGTCGCTGGACCGCCGAGGAGAACCGCCACGGCATCGTGATGCGTGACTACCTGGTGGTCACCCGTGGCGTCGATCCGGTGGCCCTCGAGAACGCCCGCATGATCCACATGACCAACGGGTTCGCCTCCCCCACCGAGGTGGACGCCGGCTTCCTGCACTCGGTCGCCTACGTGACCTTCCAGGAACTGGCCACCCGCGTGAGTCACCGCAACACCGGCAAGGTGTGCGACGACCCGATCGCGGACCGCATGCTGCAGCGCGTCGCCGCCGACGAGAACCTGCACATGATCTTCTACCGCAACCTCTGCGGCGCGGCGCTCGACCTGTCGCCCGACCAGGCGATCGAGGCGATCTCGCTGATCGTGGAGAACTTCCAGATGCCCGGCGCCGGGATGCCCAACTTCCGGCGCAACGGCGTGCTGATGGCCAAGCACGGCATCTACGACCTGCGCCAGCACCTCGAAGAGGTCGTGCAGCCGGTGCTCAAGAAGTGGAACATCTTCGAGCGCACCGACTTCACCGCCCGTGGCGAGGCCACCCGCGAGCGCCTGGGCGACTTCCTGGAGAAGCTGAGCCAGGACGTCGTCAAGTTCGAGGAGCAGCGCGACCGCATGCTCGCTCGCGAAGCCAAGAAGCGCGAGATGGCCAGCGTCTAGAGCTCACGAGAAAGCGCCGCCCACCGGGATCCCGGTGGGCGGCGCTTTTTCGTACAGCCGGTTACTTCATCGGCAGGGCACCGTCGGCGCTGCCGACATCGGTGATCTTCCAGTCCTGGCCGGCATCGACGGTGATGTTGTAGGTGACGGTGTTGCGCAGGCCGTCGGGGTTCTGCGCGTTGGTGGTGCTCACGTCGACGAACGCGGCGACCTTGTACACCTGGCCCTCGCGCTCGAGCACCTTCGCGGTGATCGGGGTGGCGGTGGAGGCCCAGCGCAGCGGGACGACGATGTCCTCGAGCTTGTCGCCGGTGACGTCGAACTTGCCCGCGAGCTCGGTGGACGTGCCCGCCTTGAGCTTGGCCACCCAGGCGTCGACGTCCTGATAGTTCAGCGTCGCCGAGCCGACGGAGTAGTCCAGGGCGATCTGTTCGGCTTTCGCGTCGTCGGCGGCCTCGGCACGCAGGTCCGAGACATCCGAGCGCGCCGAGCCGTACAGCATGCCGAGCACGACGGCGGCGACGGCGAGCACGGCGATGGCGGCACCGCCGACCAGCGACGAGACACTGATCGCCACGGTCGCCTTACCGGGCGCGGCGGGGGTGGTGGTCGTGGCGTCTTCGGCCATGGGGGTCTTCTCCGATGATGTGGGGACAGCACGCCGCCGGACGCGGCAAAGCACAGGCTACTGAGACAACGGACATATCCCGAACGTCGAGTACCACATAAATGTCGTCGAAGCTTTGTGGAGTGGCCCGTGACCCGGCCGAAGGCGCCGGTACGCGAGATCGATCACATCGGCGTGGATGCGAGAATGGCAGACGTGACTATCACGATGCCCCAGGCACCGACCACGCTGCGGATCGGGCCATACCCGGTCGATCCGCCCGTCGTGCTCGCACCCATGGCGGGCATCACCAACCTGGCCTTCCGCAAGCTGTGCCGCGAATTCGGCAGCAAGACCGCCATCTACGTGTGCGAGATGATCACCGCCCGCGCGGTGGTCGAACGCAACGAGAAGACGCTGCACATGATGTCGTTCGACGCCGACGAGCATCCGCGCTCGATGCAGCTCTACGGTGTCGACCCGAAGACGCTCGGCGAGGCCGTTCGCATCGTCGTCGGTGAGGGCTGGGCCGATCACATCGACCTGAATCTCGGCTGCCCGGTTCGCAAGGTCACCCGGCTCGGTGGCGGTTCGGCGCTGCCCTACAAGCGCAGGCTGTTCGCCAATATCGTCAAGGAGATGGTGAAGGCCGCCGAACCGGCAGGCGTGCCGGTGACGTTCAAATTCCGCATCGGCATCGACGACGAGCACCACACCTACCTCGACACCGGCCGCATCGCCGAGGCCGAGGGTGCCGCCGCCGTCGCCCTGCACGCGCGCACCGCATCGCAGCTGTACTCCGGCACGGCCGACTGGTCGGCCATCGCCCGGCTCAAGGAAGCCGTCACCACCATCCCCGTGCTCGGCAACGGCGACATCTTCACCGCCGACGACGCGCTGCGCATGATGAACGAGACCGGGTGTGACGGTGTGGTCGTCGGGCGTGGTTGCCTCGGCAGGCCGTGGCTGTTCGCCGAGCTCAGTGCCGCGCTGCGCGGCGAACCGATCCCCGAGGGCCCGACCCTCGGCCGCGTCGGCGAGATCCTGATCCGCCACGCCACCCTGCTCGCCGAACACGACGGCGAGGACAAGGCGATGCGCGATATCCGCAAGCACATGGCCTGGTACCTGATGGGCTTCCCGGTCGGCTCGCAGCTGCGCCGCAGCTTCGCCACCGTGTCGGCGCTGAGCCAGATCGAGGACCTCGTCGCACAGCTCGATCCGGACGTGCCCTTCCCCACCGACGCCCTCGGCCCGCGCGGTCGCCAGGGCTCGCCGCAGACCAAGGTCGTGCTGCCCGACGGGTGGCTCGACGACCCCGAGGACGACACCGTGCCCACCGCCGCCGATGTGATGCACAGCGGAGGGTAAAGCTTCGGCGCTGGTCAGCGCGTCGCAACCGGATTCCGTGCGAATCTGTTGTGCACTGGAGTGGCTACTCGTGGCGGAATCGTTATCATTGCGGACATCGTTCGGCTCCGGTTCGACCGAGCAGCCGAACGATGACGCGTATGCGGCAGATAGAGAAGTGAGGTTCGCTGGTGGGTGACGATCGGCGCGGGCGTACGCCCCGGCCCGGAGGTCGCGCCCCGTGGGAGCGCTATCCGGCTGCCGAACCGCCCGCACAGAAGGACACCGGTTCCCGCCGATCCCGGCACGCCGACGCCGATCCCGACGCGGCCCCGCTCACCGTCCAGGACCTCGTCGACCGGGTCGACAGCGAACGAACCAAACGCAGCCGCCGCGCCCCCGCCGATCCATCGGGTACATCCCGCGCGGGCCGCCGCGCCCGCGACCAGGCACCCCGTCCCACCCCCCGCCCCGATATCGCGGCACGCACCGACAGTTCACCCGCCGACGCCCCCGCTGCGCCGCACCGCGTCGACTCCCCCGCCGACCGCACCGCGACGACCGCGATTCCCGCGCAGGGCAAGACTTTTCCCACGCAGCGCAAGACCGTCCCCGCCCAGGGCAAAACCGCCCCCGCGAAGGGTAAGACCGTCCGCACGGCACCGCCCGCTCGTCGCGTCGACGAGCAGGTCACCGATATCCTGCCTGCCGTCACCGAGACCCCGGCGGCCCCGCCGAAGCGCGTCGAGCCCAAGCGGGTCGAAACCAAGACCGCCGCCACCCGGCCACCCGAACGGCGCCGCGCGAAGCAGGCACGCCTCGCGGGACGGGTGGCGGTCACCTTCTTCGCCGTGCTGGCGCTGGTGGTCACCGGTGGTGGCTGGAGTTATCTGCGGGCGACGAACAACGGCTTCACCCAGGTGTCGGCCCTCGACGGCGCCACCGAGGACGTGCTCGACGGCGACATGCAGCTCGGTGACGAGAACTACCTCATCGTCGGCACCGACACCCGCGCAGGCCTGAACGCCGACATGGGCGCGGGCTCCACCGTCGACGCCGAAGGCGCGCGCGCCGACACCGCGATGCTGGTGCACATCCCGAAGGACCGCTCCCGCGTGGTGGTCGTCTCCTTCCCGCGCGACCTCGATGTCACCCGGCCGCAGTGCGCGGGCTGGGACAACGACAAGGGCAAGTACACCGACCAGAAGTTCCCGTCGGCCATGGGCGACAAGCTCAACGCCGTCTACGCGCTCGGTGGGCCGCGCTGCCTGACCGACGTGGTGCGCAAGATGTCGGGTCTGAGCATCGGTCACTTCATCGGCATCGACTTCGCCGGGTTCGAGGCGATGGTCGACCAGATCGGTGGCGTGGAGGTGTGCTCGACCAAGCCGATCATCGACGGCGTGCTCGGCACCGTGCTCGAGAGCTCGGGCAAGCAGCGCGTGAACGGCGAGACCGCCCTCAACTATGTGCGTGCCCGGCACGTGGTCGGCGAAGAGCGCAGCGACTACGACCGCATCCACCGGCAGCAGACCTTCCTCGCGGCGCTGCTGCGCGGCGCGCTGTCGGGTCAGGTACTGCTCGACCCGGCCAAGCTGCAGGGTTTCGTCGAGGCGTTCCGTCAGCACACCTTCGTCGACGGCGTCGAGACCAAGGACCTGATCCTGCTCGGCCGGTCGCTGCAGAAGGTCAACGCGGGCGCGGTCACCTTCATCACCGCCCCGACCGCGGGAACCACGTCCTACGGCAACGAGATTCCGCGCGAAGCCGATATCAAGGCGATCTTCCGCGCGATCATCGACGACCAGCCGCTGCCCGGCGAGCAGACCGCGCCGCCGATCACCAACCCCAGCACGCCCGCGGCCCCCACCCAGGCACCCAAGATGTACGCGGTGAGCCCGGCGTCGGTGTCGCTGCTGGTGACCAACGGCACCCAGACCGCCGGCATGGCCCGGCAGGCGGCCAACAAGCTGTCGAACTTCGGTTTCGGCATCTACAACGTCGCCAATGCCACCGAGTACACCGACACCACCGAGGTGCGCTACGCCGAGGGCAACGAGGCGGCCGCCGCGACCGTGGCCAGTTCCATCCCCGGCGCGGTCCTGCAACGCGACGACGACCTCAGCGGCATCATCGAGGTGGTCGTCGGCTCGGACTACACGGGCCAGGTGCGTACCCCGACGACGGTCGGCGCCGAGCTGCCCGCGGTGTCGCTCGGCGAGCCGGTCTCGGCCGCGCCGGTGCGTCTGCCGTCGGATCTCGAGCACATGAACGCCGCCGACACCAGCTGCGACTGAGCCTGCCCGATTCACGACGCGCGCTGAGCTGGCACGACTGTGCCATACGGCATTAACCCGGTGTTGGGTGACAGGGGTACCGGTACCCACTAGGGTCAGCAATTATGCGTGTCATCTACAACGAGCAAATGGCCGAGCTCGCCAATCTGCTCGGCGAAATGGCCGGTCTCGCCGGCCAGGCCATGGAGCAAGCCACCCAGTCGCTGCTGCAGGCCGACCTCGCGCTGGCCGAGCAGGTCATCGGTGAGCAGGATCGGATCTCGGTGATGATCGCCGAGGCCGAGGAGAAGGCGTTCGCGCTCCTCGCGCTGCAGGCCCCCGTCGCGGGCGACCTGCGTCAGGTGGTCAGTGCCATCCAGATCGTGAACGACGTGAACCGGATGGGCGCCCTGGCCCTGCACGTCGCCAAGGTGACCCGCCGCCGCCACCCCAACCACGCCCTGCCCGAGTCGGTGAACGGCTACTTCGCCGAGATGGGCCGCATCGCGGTGAACATGGGCGCCGGCGCCAAGGAGGTGCTCGAGACCCGCGATCCCGAGCGCGCCGCCCAGCTCAACCAGGACGACGAGGCGATGGACGACCTCCACCGCCACCTGTTCACCCTGCTGATGGACCGGGAGTGGAAGTACGGCGTCGCCGCCGCCGTCGACGTCACCCTCCTCGGCCGCTACTACGAGCGCTTCGCCGACCACGCCGTCGAGATCGGCCGCCGCGTGATCTTCCTGGTCACCGGCGTGCTCCCGGACGGCGAAATCGAAAGCTGAAGTAGTACAACGAGAAAGCCCCCGCCCTCCCGAAGGAGTGCGGGGGCTTTCTCGTTGGATCCTTTACCCGAAGCGGCCGGAGATGTAGTCCTCGGTGGCGCGCTGGGTGGGGTTGGAGAAGATCTTCTCGGTGTCGTCGATCTCGATCAGGCGGCCGGGCTTGCCCTGTGCCTCGAGGTTGAAGAAACCGGTCTGGTCGCTCACGCGGGCGGCCTGCTGCATGTTGTGCGTGACGATGACGATCGTGAACTCCTTCTTGAGTTCGGTGATCAGGTCCTCGATCGCCAGGGTGGAGATGGGGTCGAGGGCCGAGCAGGGCTCGTCCATCAGCAGCACGTCGGGCGAGACCGCGATCGCGCGGGCGATGCACAGACGCTGCTGCTGACCACCCGAGAGGCCGCCACCGGGCTTGTCGAGACGATCTTTGACCTCGTTCCACAGGTTCGCACCGCGCAGCGAGCGCTCGGCGACCTCGTCGAGTTCCTTCTTGTTGCGCACACCCTGCAGCTTCAGCCCGGCCACCACGTTGTCGCGAATCGACATGGTGGGGAACGGGTTCGGGCGCTGGAACACCATGCCGATGGTGCGGCGCACACCCACCGGGTCGATCGCCGAGCCGTAGATGTCCTCGCCGTCGAGCAGCACGGCACCTTCGACGCGGGCGTTCGGTGTCACCTCGTGCATGCGGTTGAGCGAGCGCAGCACGGTGGACTTGCCACAACCGGAGGGACCGATGAAGGCGGTGACGCTGCGCGGCAGCACGGTCAGGTCCACGTTCGACACGGCGTGGAAGCTGCCGTAGTAGATGTTGAGATCTTTGACGTCGATCCGCTTGGCCATGGGAGTTTCCGTTCGCTTCTATCGGTTCCGGGTGAGCAGCTTGTTGACCGCGGCGGCAGCCAGGTACAGCAGCGCGATGAGCAGGATCAGCGTGAGCGCCGCACCCCAGACACGCGCGCGACCGGCCGGCTCCGGGTTGGCCAGCTCCTGGTAGATCAGCAGCGGCAGCGAGGCCATGTTGCCGTCGAAGATGTTCTGGTTGATCGACTTCGAGTAACCGACCAGCACCAGCACCGGCGCGGTCTCACCCATCACGCGGGCGAGGGCGAGCAGGATGCCCGAGATCATGCCCGGCGCGGCGGTGGGGATGACGATGCGCAGGATGGTCTTCCACTTCGGCACGCCGAGCGCGTAGGAAGCCTCGCGCAGCTCGTCGGGCACCAGCTTCAGCATCTCCTCGGTGTTGCGCACCACCACCGGAAGCATCAGCAGCACCAGGGCCAGCGACACCGCGAAGGAACTCTGCGGCATGCCGAGCGTGGCGATCCACAGCGCGAAGATGAACAGCGCCGCGACGATCGAGGGCACACCGGCAAGGATGTCGACCATGAAGGTGGTGACCTTGGCCAGCTTGCCGCGACCGTATTCCACCAGGTACACAGCGGCCATCACGCCGAGCGGCACCGCGATGACGGTCGCGATCAGCGCCTGCACGATCGTGCCGTAGATCGCGTGGTACACACCGCCGCCGGACTGGTCCGGCAAGATGCCCTTCTGCGAGTTGAACCACCAGTCGGCGGTGACGATCGAGCCGATGCCCTTCACCAGGACCAGGCCGAGCACCCACACCAGCGGGATCAGCGCGATCACGAAGCAGAGGGTGACCAGACCGGTGGCGATGTTGTTCTTGATCCGCCTGCCGTTGCTGACATGGCGGAACGTCGGCGCCTTGACCGGCTTGTCGAGGGTCGATGTGGTGGTCATCAGCCGTTCACCTTTCCACCGGAGGCCAGGCGGGCCAGTGCGTTGACGACGAAGGTCAGCGCGAAGAGGACGAAGCCGGCGGCGATGTAGGCGCCGGTCGGCAGCGGGGAACTGAATTCCGAGGCGGCCGAGGCGATCTTGGAGGCGAAGGTGTAACCACCGTCGAACAGCGACCAGGTGCCCGCGTTGCTCGCGGTGCGGAGCACGACGAGCACGGCGATGGTCTCACCGAGCGCGCGGCCGAGGCCGAGCATGGAACCGGCGATCACACCGCTGCGGCCGTAGGGCAGCACGGTCATCCGCACGACTTCCCACTTCGTGGCGCCCAGCGCCTGGGCGGCCTCGATGTGGGCGCGCGGGGTGAGGGCGAACACCTCGCGGGCCACCGAGGTGATGATCGGCAGGATCATCACGGCGAGCACGACACCGGCGGTGAAGATGGTGCCGCCGCCGGCGATCGAGACGTTGCCGTCGGAGAACAGGAAGAACCAGCCGAGGTTGGAGTTGAGGAACTCCTGCACCGGCGCGATCTGCGGGGCGAGCACGAGAAAGCCCCACAGACCGAACACGATGGACGGCACCGCGGCGAGCAGGTCGATCAGCATGGTGAACGGCTTGCCCAACCGCGACGGCGCGTACTGGGTGAGGAACAGCGCGATGCCGACGCCGATCGGCACCGCGACGATGAGCGCGAACACCGAGCTCAGCACCGTGACCATGAACAGGTCACGGATGCCGAAGCGCAGGTTGTTCGCGTCACCGGTGGAGAATTCCGTGCTGGTGAAGAAGTTGGCGTTGTCGGCCATGAGCGAGGGGACCGCGCGGATCAGCAGGAACAACGCGATCAACGCGATGGCCGCGACAATGGTCGCGCCCGCCGCGGTGGCCAGCCACCGAAAGATCGTCTCGGCGTTCAGGCGCCCGGAACGACCCTTCTCCGGGGCCTTGTCGAATTTCGGTTCGGTCGGCATATGCGAAGTATCTCCGGCCGCCCGCGGGCCCGTCGAATCCGACGAGCCCGGTGCGGTCACCTCAGGGTGCATGGTCATGGCCTAGGTAGCGATCAGGAGATGGCGTTGATCGCGGTGGTCAGCTTGGTCTTGAAGGCGTCCGGCAGCGGCACGTAGCCGGCATCGGACAGACCGTTCTGGCCGTTGGTGACGACCGAGGTCAGGAACGCCTTGACGGCCTTGCTGGTCTCGGCGTCGGCGTACTTCGAGCACACGATCTCGTAGGTGGCCATCATGATCGGGTACGCGCCCGCGGCGGTGGGCTTGTAGAACGAGCTGGTGTCGAGCACCAGGTCGTTGCCCTCGCCCTTGATCTTCACGCCGTCGATGGACTTGCCCGCCGACTCGGCCGACAGGGCCACCGGGTCCTTGCTCGCCGAGGTGATGATCTGGGCGATCGACAGGCTCTGCGCCTTGGCGAAGGACCACTCGTTGTAGGTGATCGAGTTCTTGGTGTTCTTGATGGCGGCCGAGGTGCCCTCGTTGCCCTTGGCACCCTCACCGACACCACCGTTGAACGACTTGCCGCCGCCCTTGCCCCAGGCACCGTCGGACGCGGCGTCGAGGTAGAGCTGGAAGTTGTCGGTGGTGCCCGACTCGTCGGAGCGGAAGATCACGGCGATCTTCTCCGAGGGCAGCTTGGCGTTCGGGTTGAGCGCCTTGATCTCGGGGGCATCCCAGGTGGCGATGGCGCCGTTGAACACCTTGGCGGCGGTCGGGCCGTCGAGCACGAGGTCGGTGACGCCGTCGACGTTGTAGGTGATGGCGATCGGGCCGAAGACGGTCGGCAGGTTCCACGCCGGGCTGGCGCAGCGTTCCTGGGCCTTGGCCGGCTCGTCCTTCTTGGAGCTCAGCGGGGAGTCGGAGCCACCGAAGTCGGTCTGGCCGCCGATGAACTCGTTGACGCCCGCGCCGGAGCCACTGGAGGTGTAGTTCAGGGTGTAGCCGTCGCAGTTGGTCTCGTAGGCGGCGACGAAGCGCTCCATCGCGTTCTTCTGCGAGGAGGCGCCGGACGCCTTGAGCGCCTTCTTGCCACCGCACTCGACACTGGTGTTGGCGGCGTTGCTGGTGTCGCCACCGGTGTTGTCGTCGCTGCCACAGGCGGCCAGAGACATGGCACCCGCGGCGAAGACGCCGACCAGGGCGCTGGTGCGCTTGAAGTTCACTTTTCCTCCGACATTGCTGACGAACTCGCTCGGTCCCTCACCGGCCCGGGCGAGTTGGGTGGTGCGGATCGCGGGTGAACGCGAGCACCAGGCGACGACTGTGCCGCCCAGAAGTAACGTAGGTTCGCCCGGTTGACAGTTGGCCCGAGGTGGGTTAACGGAGAATGAACAGCCCGGCGCGATTAGACCGAGCGTGTGATGTTTGCCCCAGTTTTACTCGTCGGTACCCGGTCATCCTCACAATATTCAGGGTTGCCGAGGAACTGTGAGGTGTCTCGCAGCCGGTCAGCTCAGCGCGTAGGCGACGTCGATATGGGCGGGCGCGAAGCCCAATTTGGTGTAGGTCCGCACGGCGGCGTGGTTGTCGGCCTCGGTGTAGAGCAGCACCTCGGTCAGGCCGGTGTCGCGCAGGTGGTGCAGCCCGGCCAGGGTGAGCAGTCGGCCCAGGCCACGGCCCTGCGCGGCGGGGTCGATGCCGACGACGTAGACCTCGCCCGCGGGGGCGGCGTCGGGGTGTGCCTTGGTCCAGTGGAAGCCGAGCAGACGGTCGGGACCGGCGGCGTCGAACGCCAGGAAGAGCCCGGCCGGATCGAACCAGGATTCCGCGCGGCGGGCGGCGATGTCGCGCTCGGTCCAGCCGCCCTGTTCGGGGTGCCAGGCGAAGGCGGCGTTGTTGACCCGCAACAGTTCGGCATCGTCGGCGGGGCCGGCGTAGGTGCGCAGGACGAGGTCTTCGGGGACCTCGAGTGGGGGTAGCTCGGGGGTTGCCAGGCTGCGGCACATCTGCCAGAGTTCGCGTGCTTTCGTCAGTTTCAGGGTGGCGGCGAGGGCTTTGGCGGCGGGCAGATCGCCGTGTGCCCAGACGCGGGCGCCCGCGCCGCCTTCGGTGAGGGATGTGCGGACGAGGTCGGTGCCGATGCCGTGTTCGCGAGCTTCGGGGTCGACGGCCACTTCTGCCATTGCGGGGTGATCACCGTGTGCGGCAACGAGATTCGCGTAGCCGACGATCTCGCCGTTGCGTTCGGCGAGCAGATGTCTTGTACCGGGGGCGGTTTCGGCGAGCGAGAGGACCGCCTGCTCGGAGACGGGGGCGACGCCGTCGGCGGACTTCGCGCGGTCGAGCAGGGCGCGGATGTTCTCAGCGGTGGTGGAGTCGACGGTCTCGGTCCACTTCAAGGTTGCCCCCTGTGTTTGAGCGTACGTCGGGTGAGGTGCCCGGCTCTTTGGGTTTTGTGATTGCGGGAGGTACTGGCTGTGTTTTTGGAGCGCTGGCGCGCTCGAGCGCGGCCCCTGGGGGGCCGCGCGAACAGCGCTCGAGACTCGCGCTTCGCGCATGCGCTTCGAGCGCTGTTCGCGCGGCCGGGCCGCTACGCCGCTTCGCGGCGATCCCTCCTCGAGGTCGGGATGTGCGGGGCTGGGAAGGCTGTCATGGCGGACTGAATGTGCTCGTCAGGGGGTGCTGCCGTTGACCGGTGTCAAGTCCTCGCCGTCTACGTCTTCGTCGGTGAAGGCGGGCGGTTCGCCCTTGGCGGCGGTCGAGCGGGCGGGGCGGACGGCCTTGTAGCCGACGTTGCGGACGGTGCCGATGAGGGATTCGTATTCGCTGCCGAGTTTGGCGCGCAGGCGGCGGACGTGGACGTCGACGGTTCGGGTGCCGCCGAAGAAGTCGTAGCCCCACACCTCTTGCAGCAGTTGGGCGCGGGTGAAGACCCGGCCTGCGTGCTGGGCGAGGTACTTGAGCAGCTCGAATTCCTTGTAGGTGAGGTCGAGCGGGCGGCCGCGCAGGCGGGCGGTGTAGGTGCCTTCGTCGATCACCAGTTCGCCGAGGGTGATCTTGCCTGTGTTCTCGGGGCTGGCCACGCCGCCGTTGCGGCCCACGAGCAGGCGCAGGCGCGCGTCGAGTTCAGCGGGACCGGTGCCTGGTAGCAGGATGTCGTCGAGGCCCCAGTCGGCGTTCACCGCGACCAGTCCGCCCTCGGTGAGCACGGCGACTACGGGCACCGACGAACCGGTGCTGCCGAGCAGTCTGCACAGCCCGCGCGCGGCGGCCAGATCGGTCCTGGCGTCGACCAGCGCTACATCGGCGCTACCCGCCTCGAGCAGGGAAGACACCTCGGTCGGCGCGGGGCGGACGTTGTGCGCAAGCAGCGTCAACGAGGGCAGCACCGCATCCGGGTTGGGGTCGGAAGTCAGTAGGAGCAGCTCCACCGGGCTCTCCTCCTATCTCGTGTCTGCGCGACGAGAGCAGCCGCACAGCTACGTCGCCGAAACACAGGGTTAGTCGGTGCAACATTAGCGCGTCACAGGCCATGACCTCGCAACACGGGCACACTTACGAGTGTTCGGCCGATACCCGGGCCCCCGGCACCCGCGTGCGTGGGCGCTACTCTCACCTCATGCGCAAGCTGATCATCGGGCTGCTGTGCCTGGCCGGGTTGGCGGTGGTGATCGATTTCGGCGCCGCCGCCTACACCGAGTACCACGTGTCGCGGCAACTGCGGGCGGGCGCCGACCTGTCGGCCGATCCCGAAGTGACCTTCCACGGTTTCCCGTTCACCGCCCAGGCCCTGGCCGGGCGCTACGACAACGTGGCGATCCGGGCCCGAAGCATGCGCCCGGACATCCCCGGCGAGATCGGCATCGAAGCCACGCTGAACGGTCTGCACGCGCCTGCCGGCGAGTTGCTCGACGGTGCGGCGCGCTCGGTGCAGGTCGACCGCGTCGACGCCCGCATGCGCATCGAACCCACCGAGCTCGGCAGGCTCTTCGGCATCCCCGACCTGCAGGTCCACACCCGTCCGGCCGACAAATCCGACGGCACGGGCGGTTCGGGTGGTTCCGGCATGACCACCGGGGGCGCGCTCGTGCTCACCGGCACGCTGCCCACCGCGCCCAACGGGCGCATTCTCGGCGCGGGTGTCACCCCGTCGAGTTCGGCCAAACGCGTACCGGTGCAGATCCAGGCCGACCTGCTGCTCGACGGCGACCTGGTCCGCATCCAGGCCACCGGCTTCTATCACGACAAGAACAGCGGCCCGGCCGACACGGCCAAGACCAGCGAATCGGAGATCCTCGAGGCCGATCGCGGCGCGGTGCTCGAGCGCTTCAGCCGTACGATCGATACCAAGGAGTTGCCGTTCGGCGTCCGGCCCACCGAGGTGGAGGCGCTGGGTGGGCACATCGTTGTCGAGGGCGTCGGCCGCAACGTCACCATCGACCTGGACCGATTGCAGCAACCATGATCGAACTCGCCGTACTCGCCGCCGTCGTGCTGGCCGCCGTCGCGGTCGGCCTGCTGCTGCGCCGCAACCAGGGCCGGGTCCGGCCCGCCACCCTCGACCCCGACACCGAACAGCGCGCCCGCCTGCTCGACGCGGCCGGTGTCTCCGGTTCGGTGCCCGCGGTGCTGCACTTCTCGGCCGACTGGTGCGGTCCGTGCGACGCCGTGCGGCGGGTGGTCGCCGGTGTCACCGCGGAACTGGCCGATTCGCCGAACGCACCGCGCGACATCGAGATCGACATCGACGCGCAACCCGCGCTGGCCCGCGAACTCAACGTGCTCTCCCTGCCGACGACCTTCGTCTTCGACGCCGAGGGCAAGGAGCGTTTCCGCATCTCCGGCGTACCGAAGGCGGGCGACCTGCGCACCGCCCTCGAGCCGCTCACAGTGTGACGTTGTCCCCGGTTTCGAGGGGGCCTGCCCATTTCCCGGGAAGACCGGGTAAACTCTTCATCGTGCAAACCGACCACGAGCTGATGCTCACCCGACGCCGCACAGTTGACCTGTGTCGCCTCGGTGGTTGTTGCTGCCTGTGCCGCTGACCGGTCGGCTTCTCTCCCGAGATTCCTGACGCCGACCTCTGTTCACCGCGCGAGTGATCGTTTCGATCCCCCGGCGAACTGGCAGATCCCACTGAATCGTCTCAGCGCAGGAGTTCGCACCATGACCTCGTTTTCTGATTCCCCACCTCGCGTCGATGTCCGCGGGCCGCGTTTCGTGGCCTGGGTGACGACCGGGGTGCTCGTCGCGGTGCTGCTGGTCGCGACCGTTTCCCCCGTCGCCGCCGCGATCCTGATCGGCCTGCAGGCCGTGGTGTTCGCGATCGGCGCGGCGGCCGGTCCCGCCAAGCACCCTTACGGCCGGATCTACGCGGCGCTCGTCGCGCCGCGAGTCGGCCCGCCCACCGAGACCGAACCCGTGCCGCCGCTGCGTTTCGCGCAGGCACTCGGCTTCGCGTTCGCCGGTGTCTCCCTGCTGGGCTTCGCGCTCGGCTCCCCGATCGTCGGCGCGGTGTTCGCCGGCTTCGCCCTGTTCGCGGCGTTCTTGAACGCGGCGTTCGGGGTCTGCCTGGGTTGCCAGATCTATCCGCTGGTCGCCCGCTTCCGCCGGTCGGCTGCTCCGGCACCGAACTGACCCACCCTGCACGTCTGTTGAAAGGAACAACATGGCTCGCTCCGATGTCCTGGTCTCCGTTGACTGGGCCGAAGAGAACCTCAACGCCCCCGGCGTCGTCTTCGTCGAGGTCGACGAGGACACCTCCGCCTACGAGGGTGGCCACATCGAAGGCGCCGTTCGCCTGGACTGGAAGAACGACCTGCAGGATCAGGTTCGTCGCGACTTCGTGAACCAGGAGCAGTTCTCCGACCTGCTCTCGGCGCGCGGCATCGCCAACGACGACACCGTGGTGCTGTACGGCGGCAACAACAACTGGTTCGCCGCCTACGCCTACTGGTACTTCAAGCTGTACGGCCACAACGACGTGAAGCTGCTCGACGGCGGCCGCAAGAAGTGGGAGCTCGACGGTCGTCCGCTCTCGCGTGACGCGGTCAACCGCCCGGCCACCCAGTACAAGGCCTCGGCTCCCGACCTGAGCATCCGCGCCTTCCGCGACGAGGTCATCGCCGCGATCGGCACCAAGAACCTGGTCGACGTGCGCAGCCCCGACGAGTTCTCCGGCAAGATCCTGGCTCCCGCGCACCTGCCGCAGGAGCAGAGCCAGCGTCCCGGCCACATCCCGGGCGCGATCAACGTGCCGTGGAGCAAGGCGGCCAACGAGGACGGCACCTTCCGTTCCGACGAAGAGCTCGCCGAGCTCTACAAGGATGCGGGCCTGGACGGCGAGAAGGAGACCATCGCCTACTGCCGCATCGGCGAGCGTTCCTCGCACACCTGGTTCGTGCTGCAGGAGCTGCTCGGCCACCAGAACGTCAAGAACTACGACGGCAGCTGGACCGAATACGGTTCGCTCGTCGGTGCACCTATCGAGTTGGGAGCGTAATCAATATGTGTGCAGCACCTACCCAGGGTCAGGCCATCCCGGCCGGCGTCGATGTGGAGAAGGAAACGGTCATCACCGGCCGTGTCCTGAGCACCGACGGTCAGCCGGTCGGCGGCGCGTTCGTGCGTCTGCTCGACGGCAACGGTGACTTCACCGCCGAGGTCGTCGCCTCCGGCACCGGTGATTTCCGCTTCTTCGCCGCGCCGGGTTCGTGGACCCTGCGCGCGCTGTCGGCGTCGGGCAACGGCTCGGCCGAGATCAGCCCCGAGGGCGCGGGCATCCACGCGGTGGACGTCGCGGTCGCCAAGTAAGAAACCTCACAACGGCCCTGGTAGTTCCTGTGCGGGAACTGCCGGGGCCGTTTTCGTATCTTCGTTTCGGACTCGCTAGACTCCGAAACGTGGTCCTCTTCTTCGAGATTCTCCTCATCGCCGTGTCGATCCTCATCGGCTGGTTCGGCCTGTACGTCTTCTACCGGCTGTTCACCGAGTCATGAGCGGGCTCGCGAGCGAAGGTTCCGATCCGGCCGAGCGAGCGAGTGACGTGCAAGACGCTTCGGCACAGCGTCGCAGTGGCGACGAGGCGGTGAATGTCGCCGCCGAGCGTGCGAAAGAAACCGGGGTCCGAAACATTTCGGTCCTCGGCGGTCTCCCCATTCCCGAGGACACCGCGAATCTGCGCGAGGGTCCCGATCTGAACCACGCGATGCTCGCGTTGCTGCCGCTGGTCGGTGTGTGGCGCGGCGAGGGCGAAGGCCACCACCCCGCCGACGGCGACTACCGCTTCGGTCAGCAGATCATCGTGTCGCATGACGGTGGCGACTACCTGGTCTGGGAATCGCAGACCTGGAAGCTCGACACCGAGGGCGCCTACGACAGCCCCGACCTGCGCGAGAGCGGGTACTGGCGGGTCGGCACCGACGCCGACACCGAGATGCTCGAACTGCTGCTCACCCACAGCTCCGGCGTCGTCGAACTGTTCTACGGCACCGCCCTGACCCAGTCGTCCTGGGAACTGGCCACCGATGTGGTGATCCGCAGCCAGTCCGGCGCTGTCGTCGGCGGCGCGAAACGCCTCTACGGCATCGTCGAAGGCGGCGACCTGGCCTACGTCGAGGAACGAGTCGACCCCGACGGCGCGCTCATCCCCCGCCTGTCGGCCCGGTTGCAGCGCTACATCGGCTGAGATCCCGATCGGATGCCCCGCGGTTTCGCGGGGCGTTCGTCGTTTCCGCGGCGGAAATGGAGCGACCCCCGAGCCATACCGTCTCGTTCCGGGGAACGTGGCGGTCCCGGGTGGATAGTCCGGGGGCTCGGGGGCCGGGTGTCTGCCTGGGATTCGCTCAGCGCACCGCTGGGGAATCTCCCGCAGGGGTGCTGCTAGCGGGCAGCCACCTCACGCATCCGTTGAACATACATTCTTCAGACCACCTCCTCTCTTGTGTACCGATGAATCTATCGGCACACGCCGAGCTCGGCAATTGATTTTCCGGGTGCTCCGACCTGCGGAAATCGCCTCACTTTTCGGACAGTGACCGGCCGTCGACCCGACAGCCGCCGGTCCGGTCGACGGTGACGATCGTGTCGGCACGATGGTCGGGCGGAAGCTGGTGGGTGACGACCACGACGCGACGCTCCGGCGCCACCAGGCCGCTGTCCGCGTCGAGGAGTTCGCGCAGGAGCTGGTCGCCCTCCTCGGCGGAGAGGTGTTCGGTCGGCTCGTCGAGCAGCAGGGTCTCGGCCGGTGCGATCAGTGCCCGCGCCAGCAGCAATCGCCTGCGCTGACCACCCGACACGGCCGCCGCCCCCGCTGTGAGCGAGGTCCGCACGCCGTTCGGCAGACTGTCGAGCCAGGGGCCGAGACCGACTCGCCGCAGGGCGCTTTCGGCTTCGTCCTCGGCGAGATCACCGCGCGCGACCCGCAGGTTCTCGAGGATGGATGTACCGAACAGATGCGCATCCTCGGCGAAGAACGTGACGCCCGCACGTGGAGTGTCGAACAGGCCCGCCCACTCCATCAGCAAGGTCGTCTTTCCGGCCCCACTCGGCCCGACAACGGCGATTCGCCGCCCCTCCGGCATCGCCATGGTCGCACCCGGCCCGGCAGACGCTTCGCACCCCGCCGTGGCAACGCGTCGAACAGGGTCGCCGGAACCAGCGGTCACGCCGGGACCGAAGGTCGATCCAGCCGGTGGGGTCGATGAGGCGGCCGTCCGCCCGATGGGCTGGGGGCCTGCGATGGACTGGAGGCGGTGGAGGGCGGCGCGGGAGGTGGTGAGGGTGGTCGCGGCGGTGGGGAGGGTGGCGACGGCCTCGAAGGCCGAGAGGGGAACCAATACGAGGATGGTGAGGGCCATGGGAGTCATGCCGCCGGGGAGGCCACCCGTCGGCCCGTAGGCGGCGATGCCGACCAGCAGGGCGCCGAGGGCGCTGATCCCGATCGACAGCGGGGTCGCGGCGGCGGCCCACGCGCTGCGGGAGGCGGCCGAGTCTTCGGCGGCGACTGCGCGCCCGGATGCCTTGTCTGCCACCGTGAGTGCCGTGTCCAACCGTCCGGCGACACGCAGTTCGGCCGCGTGGTCGAGCACGGTGAACGCCTCGGCCGTGAACTCACCCCGATCCCGCCGCACCGCACGTTCGGCGTCGCGCCCGGCCACCGCCGACAACCATGGCGCCAGCACGCCCGAAACAGCAAGGGCCGCGGCCAGAATCACGGCTGCCGCCACAGAAATGGTGGCGATCAGCCCGACCGCCGCCACCGACAACACCACCGCGACGGCCACCGGCACGAACACCCGCACGACCACAGCACCGAGATCATCGATATCGGCCCCGACCCGAACCAGAAGATCCCCTCGCCGCAACTCCCCCAACCGCCGTCTCCCCGGCGACCCGGGCTGCTCACTGTCGAGCACGATGCCCGTCGACCTGTCCTCGACCGTCCCGCCACTCTCGACCGCCCGGTCGCGCCACCACCAGATGTCCGACTGCGCGAGGGTGCGGTACACCGTGGTGCGCGCCGTTGTCATGGCTCGCAGGGCGACGTCGTGGGTGGCCAGTCGCTCCAGGTACCGGGCCAGCCCCCGGGAGATTCCCAGCGCCCGCACCGCCGTCACCGCCACACTCAGATGCAGCACCGGCGGCATTTCCCAAGCGCGCGCGATCAACCACGCCGCCAGCGCCGCCAGCGCGAGTCCACTCCCGAGCGCCAGCACCCCCCACGCCACAGCCACCGCGACCCGCCACCGCGACAACCCGAGCAGCCGCCACATGTCCCGCAGATCGGCGATCACAAAGCCCTCCCGTCCGAATCGTCCCGCCCGCCCCGCTGATCCTCGGTTTCGCCGACGACCTCGACGACCACGTCGGCCGCCGACAGGACGGTCGGGCGGTGGGCGACGACCACGACGGTCGCGCCTTCGGCGGCGAGAGTGCGCAGGGTGGTGAGGACTCGGTGTTCGCTGACCGCGTCGAGGTGGGCGGTCGGTTCGTCGAGCAGCAGGATCGGGCGGTTGACGGCGAGGGTGCGGGTGAGGGCCAGGCGCTGGCGTTGGCCGAGGGACAGGCCGGTGCCGCCCTGACCGAGGACGGTGTCCCAGCGCTGTGGGAGCTCGTCGAGCACGGTGTCGAATCCTGTTGCGGCGCTGATCTGTTCCAGCCGGTCCAGGTCGGCGGCGGTGCCAGGCACACCGAGGAGTTCGACATTCTCGCGCAGCGTTCCCGGAACCAGCACCGGCCGCTGCGGCAACCAGGCGATGCGCGCCCACCAGCTGTCGGCATCGAGGTCGCCGACACCCCTTCCATCGACGAGAACAGTCCCACTGTCAGGCTCGATCAGTCCCAGAATCGCCTGCAGCGTAGTGGATTTCCCGCACCCGTTCGCCCCGGTGAGCACCGTTACCGAGCCCGGCATCAACTCGGCGGTCAACCGATGCGGCGCCGTCCCACCGCGCGCGGTGACGGTCAACTCGCACAGCTGGATCCGCGAACCCGACCGTTCGCCCGGCCCCACCACAGACCCTGGATCACGCCGATCCGCCCGCACAGCGCAACCCACCGACGATGCCGATTCCGGCGGCGCAGCGTTCGTATCTGCGTGCACGGCAACCACATCCGCAGCATCCACGTCGGATGGCTGAAGTGATCGTGCAGCAGCGTGTTTGGCGCCGTGAGCAGATCCGGTGGTCGAATCGAGCACGGCGAAGGCTCGTTCCCCAGCCGCCATCCCGTCCTGCGCGGCGTGGAACTTCTCCCCCACCTGCCGCAGCGGCCAGTACACCTCCGGTGCGAGGATCAACGCGACAAGCCCGGCGTACAGGGTCATCTCCGCGAACACCAGCCGCAAACCGATGGCCACCGCGATCAGCGCCACGCTCAGCGTCGCCAATCCCTCGAGCACCATCGAGGACAGAAACGCCATCCGCA
This sequence comes from Nocardia sp. NPDC023733, assembly GCF_040639775.1. NCBI lineage: Bacteria > Bacillati > Actinomycetota > Actinomycetes > Mycobacteriales > Nocardiaceae > Nocardia > Nocardia sp. NPDC023733. The sequence continues at coordinate 32,424 of NZ_JBFAAN010000010.1, forward strand.
ACGACTGCATCGTCCGCTGCCGTAGCGAATCGCCGAGCGCCTGTACTTGTTTCGCCATACCGGTCACGCCCGGACCTTCGCGCCCGAGTGCCCGCAGCGTCGGCATGCCGGCGAACAGGTCGAGAATCTGATCCGACAACCTGGTGCTCGCGGCGAGCGTCGCCTTGGCCCGACCCTGGGTGAGCAGCCCGATGAGCACCATGAACATCGGGATGAGCGGCACCGTGATCACGGCGATCACGGCCGAAGTCGGATCGTGAAAAGCGATGACCACCAGCACGATCGGTGGAACGAGACAGGCCAGCAGCAGCGCGGGCAGGTAGCCGGTGAACCACCCGCGCAACCCGCTGAGCCCGTTGCCGACCACCACCGCGATCTCGGTACGCCGCGAATCCAGTTCGCGCGGAGACAGTTCCGCCCCGGCCCGCAGCACCGCGTTCTCCAGCTCGGCCACCACCGCACTGCCCGCCCGGTGCGCCAGCCGCGCCTGCCACCAGCTCGCCACCCCACGCACCACCACGACGACGCCGAGCACGACCAGTTCGGTTGTCCACGAGTCGAAGCCGCGCCGCGACGGGTCGGTGACAACACCGGCGAGCACCCGCGCCAACAGCACCGCCGTCACCACGATGGTCGCCGTGATGACCAGCGCGATCAGCACCGCGATCACCAGGTGCGGCCGAGCCGACCGCGCGTACCGCAGCAACCGCGGATCGATCGGCCCGCGCCGCCGTACTTCGGGCGCCCCCGCCGACCCACCGAGCGCGCCCATCACCTCACTCCTTACCGACGAACGGCAGCCCTGTCGGCGCCGGGATCTGGTCGACGGTGAGCCGCTTGCGGAACACCCAGTACGTCCACCCCTGGTAGATCAGCACCACCGGCGTGGCGAGCAGGGCCGCCCAGCTCATCACCTTCAGCGTGTACGGCGAGGACGACGCGTTGTCGATGGTGAGGTCGAACGCCGGGCTGATGGTGGAGGGCAGCACGTTCGGGTACATCGAGCCGACGATGAGCACCGTCGCCGAGATCACCGTCAGCGTGGTGCCGACGAAGGCCCAGCCGTCGCGACCGACCATGTTCGCCGCTCCGGCGACGAGGAGTCCGAGCAACGCCGCGCCGACCGCCGCCCAGGTCCAGCCTGCGCCGTAGGCGAGCTGGGTCCACAGCCCGAACGCACCGACGACCAGCACGGTCGGCACGAGCAGCAATCGGACGACACGCTGGGCGTCGTCGCGCACCTCGCCGCCGGTCTTGAGCACCAGGAACACCGCACCGTGCAGCAGGAACAGGATGCCCGTCGCCAGTCCGCCGAGCAGGGCGTAGGGGCTGAACAGATCCCAGACCGAACCGACGATCTGGCGGTCTTCGTTCAAGGGCACGCCACGCACCAGATTCGCGAACACCCACCCCCAGGCCAGGGCCGGAATCCAGGAGCCGATCCCGATACCGCGGTCACACCACGCCCGCCACTTCGGGTCGTTGATCTTGGCGCGGTATTCGATCGCGCAGATCCGCAGGATCAAGGCGACGAGCAACAGCAGCAAGGCCATGTAGAACCCGGAGAACAGGCTCGCGTACCACTCGGGGAACGCGGCGAACATCGCCCCGGCCGCGGTGATCAACCAGACCTCGTTGCCGTCCCACACCGGGCCGATGGTGTTGAGCACCACGCGGCGTCGCGTGTCGGAGCCCTTGCCGAGAACGGGCATGAGCATCCCGACACCGAAGTCGAAACCCTCGAGCACGAAGTAGCCGGTGAACAGGACGCCGATCAGGATGAACCAGAACAATTGCAAACTCATCGCCGTCTCCTAGTACGCGAAGGACAGTTGTTCATCGGCAGGCGGACCGTCGTGGTGCACTGGCTCGTCGGGTCCGGCGATCGTGTAGCGGCGGATCAGGTAGAACCACACCGCCGCGAGCACACCGTAAAGCAGTGTGAACACGATCAGCGAGAACAACACCGTCATCGGCGCGTGCTCGGACACCGCCTGCTGCACGGTCATCCGGATATTCGGGTCGCCGGTGGGGTTGGGCACCACCGCCCACGGCTGCCGCCCCATTTCGGTGAACACCCAGCCCGCACTGTTGGCCAGGAACGGCGTGGGGATGGCGAGCAGGCTCAACCACGCGAACCAGGGACGATCGGGAACGCGCCCACCACGGGTCATCCAGAATGCCGCGAACAGCAGCAGCACAGACCCGGCGGCCAGTCCGATCATGGCACGGAACGACCAGTACGTGACGAACAGATTCGGCCGGTAATCACCCGGTCCGTATTTCACGTTGTAGGTCTTCTGCAGGTCGACGACACCGTCGAGCGTCACATCGTCGAATTTGCCTTCGGCGAGATAGGGCAGCACATAGGGCACCTTCAGCACATGCACGACGCTGTCGCAATTGTTGTGGGTACCGACGGTGAGAATGGAGAAATCGGGGTCGGTTTCGGTATGGCACAACGATTCCGCCGACGCCATCTTCATCGGTTGCTGTTCGAACATCAGCTTGCCCTGGATGTCGCCGGTGAACAGCACGCCGACCCCGGCCACCGCGATGACGACCAGCGACGCGCGGGCGGCGGGCCGCCACATCGTGCGTGCCTGCTCGAGTTTGTCCGCGTCACCGCTGCGCGCGTTGCGCACCATCCACCAGCCGGCGATGCCGGCGACGAAAGTGCCTGCGGTGAGGAATGATCCGGCGACGACATGGGGGAACGCGGCCAGGGTTGTGTTGTTGGTGAGCAGCGCCCAGATGCTTTCCAGTTCGGCGCGCCCGGTCTCGGGGTTGTAGCGGGCGCCGACCGGGTGCTGCATGAACGAGTTGGCGGCGACGATGAAATAGGCCGAGGCGTTCACACCGATTGCGACCATCCAGATGGTCGCCAGGTGAACGAGTTTCGGCAGGCGCGTCCAGCCGAACACCCACAGGCCGATGAAGGTCGATTCCATGAAGAACGCGACAAGCGCTTCCAGCGCGAGCGGTGCGCCGAAGACGTCGCCGATGAAGCGGGAATATTCGCTCCAGTTCATCCCGAACTGGAATTCCTGCACGATGCCGGTGGCGACGCCGAGGGCGAAGTTGATCAGGAACAGTTTCCCGAAGAATTTGGTGAGCCGGTACCACTTCTCGTCACCGGTGACGACCCACGCCGTCTGCATCATGGCGATCAGTGGCGCCAGACCGATGGTGAGCGGTACGAAGACGAAGTGATAAACCGTGGTGATGCCGAACTGCCACCGGGAGATGTCCAAGGTGTCCATCCGGCCTCCATCCACTACTACGACGTCCTGTAGTAGAGAGTACGCGCACGGGTACCCCGATCAAGGGTGACAACCGCCACGACCCGGCGCAGGGGCGCGCCCACCCGCGCCCCACAGGCGCTCACCAGTCGCCGATGGTCCCCGGCCGGTCGATCCCCGCGTCGACCATGTCGATGATCTCCTGAGCATTGTCGGGCGCGGACAGCCGCACCCCGTCGAGCTGATTCACCCTGGCCGCGAGCGTGATGCTCGACAGCAGCCAGATGCTGTCGCAATCGAACAGGTCAGCGGTGAAGATCGACTGGTACTTGCATTCCCAGCCCTTCTTCTCCGCCACCGTGAACAGGGCCCGCTGGGTGACACCCGGCAGCACACCGATCTTGGCGGGCGGGGTGATGAGCTGCTTGTCGCGCGCGATCACCACGGTCGAGCGCGGGCCTTCCAGCACCCGGTGTTCGGTGCTGTGGAAGATCACGTCGTCGGCGCCCATCCGCCGGGCGAACCGCAGCGCGGCCATGTTCGTCGCGTACGACAGCGTCTTCGCGCCGAGCAGCTGCCACGGCGCCGCCTGCGCCAGGTCGACGGAGATGCCACGGGCCAGCGACATCACCTTCACACCTTCGGCACGCGCCTGCGCGACCCGCGCGGGCACCGGGGAGACGAGCACATACGCCGTCGGTGCCGGCTCGTCGGGCACGAGACCCGAGCCGGGCGCGTCGAATTCGGAATCACGGCCGCGGGTGTAGATCAGGCGCAGCATGCCCTCTTCCTCGGCACCCCACTCCTTGACCGCCAGCTCGACCGCGCTGCGCCATTTCGCCAGCCCCGGCTCGGGCAGTTCCAGCGCCTGGGCCGAGCGGCGCAGCCGGGCCAGGTGGAATTCCAGCGCGGTGGCCGTGCCGCCGCGCACCAATATCGTTTCGAACACACCGTCGCCACGCAGTGCTCCGATGTCGTCGGCATAGAGCGACGGCGTGTTCGCGTCAGCGACCACACCGTCGAGTGTCACAAGAACCCGTTCTCCCATGTGACGAGCGTAGGCGTTATAGCTCTGTTATGCCTACGGCTGCCGTGGATCCGACGCGGCGCGACCGCCCACCCTCGGCGCGTGCGGGCGGACACGCCTACAGTGGTGGTGTGTCCGTGGACGTCGCCCCCAGTCCTGTTCTCCAAACCCCTGGCGCCGTCGCGGGTGCGCCGGGCTCCCCTGATGCCGCGGTCGCCTGGCACTACGGCGACCCGTTCGGCGAGCAGAAGGCCGCCGCGCAGCGCGTCGCCGTGGTCGACCGGTCGCATCGCGGTGTGTCCCGCATCACCGGCGCCGAGCGGCTGAGCTGGCTGCACACCATCACCAGCCAGCACATCGCGAACCTGCCCGACGGTCACAGCGCCGAATCACTCGACCTCGACCTCAACGGCCGCGTGCTGCACCACTTCGTGCTCACCGACCTCGACGGCACCCTCTGGCTCGACACCGAGGGTGGGCACGGCACCGAGCTGCTCGGCTTCCTGCAGAAGATGGTGTTCTGGGCCGACGCCAAACCCGAGGCGGCCGATTTCGCCGTCCTGAGCCTGCTCGGCCCGGAGACCGACACGCTGCTCCCCGCCCTCGGCCTCGGCGAACTGCCCGGGCTGTACGCGGCCGTCGCGCTGCCCGGCGGCGGGTTCCTGCGCCGGATGCCCGGCGATTCCTTCGACCTGCTCGTCCCCCGCACCGACCTCGCCACGTGGTGGACGAAGCTCACCTCGGCCGGTGCCCGTCCCGCGGGCATGTGGGCCTACGAGGCACTGCGGGTGGCCGCCCTCCGCCCGCGCGTGGGCATCGATACCGACGAGCGCACCATCCCGCACGAGGCCCGCTGGATCGGCGGTGTCGAGGAGCAGGGCGCGGTGCACCTGAACAAGGGCTGCTATCGCGGCCAGGAAACCGTTGCGCGCGTGCACAACCTGGGCAAACCGCCGCGCAACCTGGTGCTGCTGCACCTCGACGGTTCCGCCGACGAACGGCCGGCCACCGGCGACGACGTCACCGCGGGTGGGCGCACCGTCGGTCGCCTCGGTACCGTCGTCGACCATTACGAACTCGGTCCGATCGCGCTGGCCCTGGTGAAACGCTCCGTCCCGGCGGGCACCGAACTGGTGGTCGGTTCCATGGCCGCCGCCATCGATCCCGACTCGGTCCCCTCGGAGGAGGGCGTGCAAGCCGGGCGCGCCGCCGTCGACCGCCTGCGTGGTCGATGAGCCGCCCGCAGTTGCGCGCCGGTGACACCGGCCGTGTCGAGGCCGTGTGCGTGGTGCACGCCGAACTCGAGATGCGCACCCGCGTGGGCCGCAGCGCCATCGACAAGCGGCCCGTCGCCGGGCGGGTCGGGGTACGTGCGCTCGGACTCGACGGCGACCACGTGTGCGACACCGTCAACCACGGCGGCGTGCACCAAGCCGTCTACGCCTACGCCGAGGAAGACGCCCTCCGCTGGTCCGAGGAACTCGAGCGCGATCTGCCCGCGGGCTGGTTCGGCGAAAACCTGCGGGTGACCGGCCTCCCACTCAGCGACGCGGTGTTCGGTGCCCGCTTCGCGATCGGCGAGACTCAGCTCGAGGTGAGCGGTCCCCGCGTTCCGTGCGCGACCTTCCAGCAGTGGTCCGGCGAGAAACAGTGGGTGAAACGCTTCGCCCTGCGCGCCGACACCGGCACCTACTTCCGGGTGCTCACCGAGGGGACGATCGGCGCGGGCGACGAGGTGCGGGTGGTGCACGTCCCGGCCCACGGCATCACCGTGCGCGACCTGTTCACCGGCGCCGATCCCGCACTGCTCACCCGGCTGCTCACGGAGGAGCCGACCATCTCCGACGACATCCGCATGCAGATCGACCGGCACAACAGGAAACGAAGTGTGGAGGTCCGGGCGTGAGCGTGGAACTTGTCGAGGTAGTGCGGTCCGGCTTCCGCGAGTGCGTGCACCGGGGTTCGGTCGTCGTGCTCGACGCCGACGGCACCCCGACCGTCGAGCTCGGTGAGGTGCACAGCCCGATCTTCCCCCGCTCGACGAACAAGCCCATGCAGGCACTCACCCTGCTGCGCAACGGCTTCGACCCCGTCGACGACGACGAACTCGCCATCACCACCGCCTCACATTTCGGCGAGCCCGACCACATCGCCCTGGTCACGCGTCTGCTCGACCGCTTCGGCCACACCCCGGCAGACCTCGCCTGCCCACCCGACCTGCCGTTCGAGGAGAACGCCCGCGCCGCCGCCATCACCGGCACGGGCCGCAGCCCGCTGTACATGAACTGCTCCGGCAAACACGCCGCGATGCTGGCGACCTGCGCGATCAACGACTGGCCGCGCACCGGATACCTCGACCTCGAACACCCACTGCAGCAGGCGGTTCTCGCCACCATCGCCGACGTCACCGGCGAACCCGAGACCGACCTGGGGATCGACGGCTGCGGCCTGCCGATCGTCCCCGTCTCGCTGATCAACCTGGCGCGCGCCTTCGCGACGTTCACCATCGCCGAGCCCGGCACCGCCGAACGCCGGATCGCCGATGCCGTGCGGAGCAATCCGCGAGTGATTTCCGGCACGAACGGGCCCGATCTCCAGGCGATGTCGGCCACGCCCGGACTCTTCTGCAAAATCGGCGCCGACGGCGTGCACGCGGGTGCGCTCCCGGACGGACGTGGGTTCGCCTACAAGATCGACGACGGTCACGACCGTGCCCGAATGCCCCTGACGCTGGCAATTCTGCGCAAACTCGGCATCGATTGGACCGACGAACACACCGACCTCGCGGCCACCGCGGTCCTCGGCGGCGACGCCCGCGTCGGGGTGATCCGGGCGATCCCCGGAGTGCTCTGACACCCGTTCGACAGCTCTTCACCCACTCCTGGGAGCGCGACCGCCGGACACACGCTAAAGTGTCTGTCAGGAAGAGTATTAATTCGAACGGGGCCGCCAACAAACCCCAGGCCGCCCCGCAGTGACGCGAGGGGGTCAGCCATGGGCCGTGGCCGGGCTAAGGCAAAGCAGACCAAAGTCGCACGTGAGCTCAAGTACAGCTCCACGCCGACCGACTTCGCGAGCCTTCAGCGCGAGCTGGCGGATAGCACTCCACTCCACTCCCGAGGGAGTGGCGGCTTGCTATCCGACGAGCACGACGCGGATGATTCGCCGTCCCGTTGGAACAACGAGGACGACGACTACGACAGCTGGCGTCGCTGACCGAACGCCGGTGAAGGGGGAGGCTCGTGGTGGCCTCCCCCTTCAGCCGTTGTTCCGCGCAACGTCGCAGGCTCGCAGCAGCAGTACGGCGAACATCCGAATACACGACGAGCGTCCTGTGCACACACAGGACGCTCGTCGTGTTCGCCGGACTCGAGACCCCGACCTCCACGAGGCGGCGGACCCTACCTTTGTCGGATAGCCGTGCGGGGCCGTCGGCAAACCCCTGAACACGACAAAAGCCGGGCCGCGCGTTCGCGACCCGGCTGAGTTGTCGGACGATCAGAACCTGGGGTGGTCGCCCAGCAGCACCGCGCGCGGCGCGTCGGCGTCGGCGGCCTTCTTGACCTGACCCAGTGTCCAGCAGTCGATGTGGCGGGCGGTGAGCACCGCCAGCGCACGGTCGGCGTCCTCGGGGGCGACGATCGCGACCATGCCGACGCCCATGTTGAACGTCTTCTCCATCTCGAGCCGCTCGACCCGGCCGCGCTGGGCGATCATCTTGAACACCGGCGCCGGATTCCAGGTGCCGCGATCCAGTTCGGCGACCAGACCGGCGGGCAGCACGCGCGCCAGATTGGCGGCCAGACCGCCACCGGTGACGTGCGAGAAGGTACGCACATCGGTTTCGGCGATCAGCGCCAGGCAGTCCTTGGCGTAGATACGGGTCGGCTCGAGCAGTTCCTCACCGAGGGTGCGGCCGAATTCCTCGACGTGCCCGGTGAGCGACATGCGGTCGATGTCGAGCAGCACCTTGCGGGCCAGGCTGTAGCCGTTGGAGTGCAGCCCCGAGGAACCCATCGCGATGACGACATCGCCGGGACGCACCCGGTCGGGGCCGAGCACGGAGTCGGCTTCGACCACGCCGACGCCGGTGGCCGACAGGTCGTAGTCGTCGGGGTCCATCAGCCCTGGGTGTTCGGCGGTTTCGCCGCCGAGCAGCGCGCAGCCCGCCTTGATGCAGCCTTCGGCGATGCCGGAGACCAGTTCGGCGACCTTCTCCGGGACGACCTTGCCGATGGCGATGTAGTCCTGCAGGAACAGCGGTTCGGCACCGCACACCACCAGGTCGTCGACGACCATGGCGACCAGGTCGAGGCCGACGGTGTCGTGCTTGTCGAGCGCCTGGGCGACGGCGATCTTGGTGCCCACGCCGTCGGTCGAGGCGGCGAGCAACGGCTCCCGGTACCCGCCCTTGAGCGCGAACAGTCCGGCAAATCCGCCGATCCCACCCTGCACCTCGGGTCGGCTGGCCTTCTTCGCCAATGGTCCGAACAATTCGACGGCGCGGTCACCGGCTTCGATGCTCACGCCCGCGGCGGCGTAGGAAGCGCCTGCACCGCTGGGTGTCTGTTCAGTCATTGTGGGGAAAGCTCCAAACCGAATCGGCGGATAGATGCCTGTTAACTCTAAGTGATCCGCCAGTCCCCCCGCCGTCCGGCTCCTCGCACTTACAACGCGGGCCCGCGGGTGGTGGACTCGCCCCACCCGCGGGCCCGCTCGGTGCGGTTACCGACGGCCGGCCTCAGCCGGTGGCGAGTTCGGTACGGCGCCGCCGCTGTTCCACCGGGTCGGGGACGGGAACGGCCGCGACCAGCCGGCGGGTGTAGTCGTGCTGGGGATTGCGCAGGATCTGTTCGTTGTCGCCTTCTTCGACGCAGGTTCCGTCGCGCAGCACCATGATCCGGTCGGCCAGCTGGTCGACGACGGCGAGGTCGTGGCTGATGAACAGGCATGCCCAGCCGCAGCCGCGCTGCAGTTCGGCGAACAGCTCGAGGACCGCGGCCTGCACCGAGACGTCAAGGGCGCTGGTCGGTTCGTCGGCGACGAGCAGGTCGGGGTCGAGGACGAGGGCCCGGGCCAGACTGGCGCGTTGTCGTTGCCCGCCGGACAGTTCGTGCGGGTACCGGTTCTCGGTGCCCGCGGGCAGGTGGACGTCGTCGAGCATGTGCCGCACCCGCTCCCGGATGCTCGCCTTGTCACCGACCCCGTGCACCAGCAGCGGTTCGGCGACGCATTCGCCGACGGTCATCCGGGGATTGAGCGAGCCCGCCGGGTCCTGGAACACGAACCCGAAGCGTCGCCGGATCGGCCGCAGCTTGCGCGGGGACAGGCCCGCGATGTCCTGGCCGCGGATCAGCACGTGACCTTCGGTCGGCCGTTGCAGGGCGGCGACGCACCGTCCGATGGTCGACTTGCCCGAGCCCGATTCACCGACCAGGCCGAGGGTCTCCCCCGGCCGGATCTGCAGGCTCACGTTGTCGACGGCCCGGAACGGCGGCCTGCCGAACGGCCCCGGGAACGTGACGACCAGGTCGCGCACGTCGAGCACCGGCTCGACGGTCCGGTCCGGCTCCGGCCGCGCCGTCGCCGACCCCAGGTGCGGAACCGCGTCGAGCAGCGCCCGCGTGTACTCGGCCTTGGGGCTGGCGAACAGTTCGTGCACCGGCGCCTGTTCGACCACCTCGCCCGCGCGCATCACCACCACCCGGTCGGCCAGATCGGCGACGACACCCATGTTGTGGGTGATGAGCACGATCGCACTGCCGAGCCGGTCGCGCAGATCACGCAGCAGTTCGAGGATCTCGGCCTGCACCGTCACGTCGAGCGCGGTGGTCGGTTCGTCGGCGATGATCACCTTGGGTTCGCACGAGATGGCGATGGCGATCATCACGCGCTGCTTCTGCCCGCCCGACAGCTGGTGCGGGTAGTAGTCGACCCGGTGCTCCGGATCGGGCAGCCCGACCAGGCGCAGCAACTCGACGGCCTTGGCCTTGGCGTCCTTCCGGCTCATCCCGCTGTGCGCGCGCAGCGCTTCACAGATCTGGAACCCGACGGTGAACAGTGGGTCCAGCGCCCGGGCAGGTTCTTGGAACACCATCGACACCGCACCGCCGCGCAGGGCGGTGAGCTGCTTCTCGGTCATCGACGTGACCGGTCGATCGCCGATGGTCACCAGACCGCGCACCGACGCGGACTGCGGCAGCAGCCCGATCGCGGTGCGTGAGCTCACCGACTTGCCCGACCCGGACTCGCCGACGATGGCGAGCACCTCACCGGGAAACACCTCGTAGGACACATCGCGTACCGCGTTCACCGGGCCCGCATCGGTCGTGAAGGTGACCGACAGGCCCGAAACGGCCAGTGCGGCAGTCTTCTCACTCATCGACGGACTCCTTCGAAGTGACCGCACGCCTGGTACGCAGCAACGGATTCAGCGATTCGTCGAGGCTCTCCCCGACCAGGGTCATGCCGAGTACCACGAGCACGATGGCGGTGCCGGGGAAGATGGAGGTCCACCAGATCCCGTTGGACACATCGTTGAGCGCCTTGTTCAGGTCGTAACCCCATTCGGCGGCCTGGGTGGGTTCGATGCCGAACCCGAGGAAGCCGAGCGCGGCGAGGGTGAGGATGGCATCGGCCGCGTTGATGGTGACGATCACCGGCAGCGAACCGGTGACATTGGACATGATGTGGCGGAACATGATTCGCGCCGTCGACGCACCGGTCACCCGCGCGGCGTCCACGTACGGTTCCGTCTTCACCGCCACCGTCGCGTTGCGCACCACCCGGAAGTACTGCGGCACATACACAACGGTGATGGCGATCGCCGCCGACAACATGCCGCCCAAGCTGCTCGACGTGCCGCCCGCGATGACGATCGAGACGACGATGGCGAGCAGCAGCGACGGAAACGCGTAGATCGCGTCCATCACCATCACCAGCACCCGGTCGACCCACCGGCCCACGTAGCCCGACAGCAACCCGAGCGGCACCCCGATCAGCAGCGACAGCGTCACCGCGATCGCGATGACGAGCAGCGCGGTGCGGGCGCCGAACAGCACCCGCGACAGCACGTCCTCGCTGCGCACCGAGGTACCGAACCAGTGCTCGGCCGACGGTCCCTGCTGCGACGCGAAAGCCACACCATCGGAGGTGTTCTGGGCCAGATCGTAGGGCGCAAGCAGCGGCGCGAATGCCGCGACCAGCACGAATCCGGCCACCAGAATCAACCCGGTGATGAGCGTGACCCGCTGCATCCCAACGGTTTTCGACAACAATTCGGTGCCGGGCAGCCTGCGTTTCGTGACTGCCATCAGAACCTCACCCTCGGATCGATCAGTGCGACGACGGCATCCACCAGGAAGCTCATCACCGCGACGAGCAGTGCGATGAACGCCACGATGCCCTGCACCGCGATGAAGTCACGGGCCCGCAGGTATTCGGCGAGCTGATAGCCGAGGCCCTTCCATTCGAACGTGGTCTCGGTGAGCACCGCGCCGCCGAGCATCATCGCGATGCACATGCCCATCACCGTGATGATCGGGATGAGCGCGTTGCGCACCGCGTGCCGCCCGGTGACCACCCGCGAGGACAACCCGCGCGCCCGCGCCGCCTCGACATAGTCGCTGCGCAGGGTCTGGATCAGGTTCACCCGGACCAGCCGCAGGAAGATACCGCCGGTGAGCAGGCCGAGCGCCACCGCGGGCAGCACCGCGTGTTCGAGCACGTCGAGCACATAGGACGGTTCGCCGTAGAGAATCGAATCGATGAACAGGATGTTCGTCTTCGGCGACACGTGCTGCAGCGCCAGCTCCACATCCGTACTGGCCCGCCCACCGACCGGGAACCAGCCGAGCCACACCGAGAAGACCAGCTTCAGCAGCATGCCGACGAAGAACACCGGCGCCGCGTAGGCGAGCACCGCCGAGAACCGCAGCACCGCGTCGGCAGGCGTATCCCGGTGTGTCGCAGCGTATCTGCCCAGCGGGATACCCACCGCGAACGCGACGAGCAGTCCCCAGAACACCAGCTCGAAGGTGGCCGCACCGTAGGTGACGACCACATCGGCGATGGCCTCGTTGTCCTGGGTCCGCCCGAAGTCACCGCGCAGGAACCCGGTGATGTACTCCCAGTACTGGGTCAGGATCGGCCGGTTCAGCCCGGCCGCGTCCTTGCGCTCCTCGATCTGATCCTGGGTCAACCGGCCACCCATGGCCGCGCTGATGGGGTCACCGATCACCCGCATCAGGAAAAACACCACTGTCACCAGCAACCACGCGGTCGGCACGATCAGCAGGAGCCGGATCAGCAGGTACCGCAGCAAAGCCACCTGGCGGGAACCCCCGCCGCGCATCCACCCGAAACGTTGCGCCCGGACCGGTGATCCGGGCGCAACGGGAACGTCACTCACTTGCTCAGTACCGTGAACCGGAACTTGAAGGAGCCGTCGAGGGTTTCATCGACACCGGTCACACCGGGCTTGGACACCGCGACCTGCTTGCCCGAGAGCAGCGGCAGCGTCGGCAGGTGGTTCTGCGCCAGGTCGGCCTGGATCTTCTTGATCAGCTCCACCCGCTTGACCGGATCGGCTTCGGTGAGCTCGGCGGTCAGCTGGGCGTTGATGCCCGGGTTCTCGAAATGCGACTGCAGGAAGTTGTTCGGGCCGAAGAACGGGGCCAGGTAGTTGTCGCCGTCCGGGAAGTCCGGGTACCAGCCGAACTGGTACATCGGGTAGCCGTCGGAGGCGCGTTCCTTCTGGTAGGTGACCCATTCGGTGGACTGCAGGTTCACCTTGAACAGGCCCGACGCCTCGAGCTGAGACTTGACCGCCGCGTACTCCTCCGAGGAACTGGAGCCGTAGTGATCGGGGTTGTACTGCAGGTTCAGCGTCACCGGGGTGGCCACGCCCGCGTCGGCGAGGAACTTCGCCGCCTTGTCCTTGTCGGGCTTGGCGCCGTAGAGGTCCTTCAACGGCTCGGCCGCACCGATCATGCCCTGCGGCACATAGCCGTACGCGGGCTGGTAGGTGCCCTTGTACACACCGGCGGCCAGCGCCTCGCGGTCCACCGACGACGCCATGGCCTTGCGCACGGCCAGCTTCTGCTCGGGGGTGTTGCCCGGCATGGTGTTCATGTTGAACACGATGTAGCGCAGCTCGCCGCCGGGCCCGTCGGTGACCTTCACCTTGGAATCGGCACGCAGGCTGTCGATGTCGGTCGGCGTGAACGAGCGGTAGCCGACGTCGATGGCGCCGTTCTGCAGGTCCAGCTTCAGGTTGTCGGAGGTGGCGTAGTACTTGGTGGAGACCGAGTCGTTCTTCGGCTTGCCGAGGATGCCGTTGTAGTCGGCGTTGGCCTTGTACTCGACCAGCTTGTTCTTGTCGTAGGTGCTGATCGTGTACGGGCCCGAATAGCCCTTGGCGGCAACGACTTCCTCGTCGGTGGCGACCTTGTCGGCCGGAAACACCTTCTCGTCGACGATCGGTCCGGCCTGGGTGGGCAGGATCGTCGGGAAGGTCTGATCGTTGGCGACCTTCAGGGTGAACGCGACGGTGAGATCGTCGACCACATCGGTCTTGTCGAGGTTGCCGAGCAGTGCGGCGGGACCGTGCGGGTCGTTGATCGCGACCATGCGGTCGAAGGAGAACTTGACGCTCTTGGCGGTCAACGGATTACCGTTGGCGAATTTCAGACCCGACTTGATCTTGCAGGTATACACCGTCGGTGCGGTGAATTCGCATTTCTCCGCCGCATCCGGCTTGGGCGTGGTATCGCCGGGTGCGAAGTTCAGCAGATACGAATAGATCTGGTTCTCCACGAGCAGCGACCCGTTGTCGTAGGCCGCGGCCGGGTCGAGGGCGAAGATCTTGTCCGTGGTGCCGACGACCAGCCCCGCGCCGGAGCCCGCGTCATCGGTGCGTCCCGACCCACAGGCCGCAAGCGAGGCGGCGACAACAGCCGCAACACCCACTGCCGCAGCTTGTTTCGCGCGATTCTTGCGAGCGCTCTTTGCACTGTTCAACATCAGGTCCCATTCTCGAACGCCGCGATGTCGCCGCACCCGGATCACGGGAGCGGCGACGACGCGGTGAGCTAGCGATATAACGAGGGACCGTACAGGCGAACCATTACCGCCCAGTTTCAAATCGAGCGAAAAATTACGCGGATGTTATGAACAAATCTTACGTAATTCGGATAGGCCGGAAAATTGTAGGTACACAACACAAAAGGGACCGATCAGGTTTATCCTGACCGGTCCCTTGTGTGAACGGGTTATGGGCGGCTGAGCGCGTCGACGTTCACATTGCCGCCGAGCAGCGCGGCCTCGGACTGGCCCGACAGCATCCCCTCGAGCACGTTCTTGCCGATGGCGGCCTCCTGCGGCAGCTCGATCGGGTACTCGCCGGTGAAGCAGGCGGTACACAGCCGCGAGGCCGGCTGCTCGGTCGCCGCGATCATGCCCTCGGTGGAGATGTAGCCCAGCGAATCGGCACCGATGGAGCGGCGCACGTTCTCGACCATCGCCTCGTAGCTGTCGTCGGAACCGCCCGCGCCGTTGGCGATGAGCTCCGCGCGCGAGGCGAAGTCGATGCCGTAGAAGCACGGCCACTTCACCGGCGGCGACGCGATGCGCACATGGATCTCGAGCGCACCGGCCTCGCGCAGCATCCGGATCAGGGCGCGCTGGGTGTTGCCGCGCACGATGGAGTCGTCGACGACGATGAGCCGCTTGCCGCGGATCACCTCGCGCAGCGGGTTGAGCTTGAGCCGGATACCGAGCTGACGGATGGTCTGGCTCGGCTGGATGAAGGTGCGGCCCACATAGGCGTTCTTCATCAGGCCCTGGCCGTACGGAATGCCGGAGCCCTGGGCGTAGCCGACCGCGGCGGGCGTGCCCGACTCGGGCACCGGGATCACCAGGTCGGCCTCGACCGGGCTCTCCTTGGCCAGCTTGCGGCCGATCTCCACGCGGGTGGAATGCACCGAACGACCCGCGATGGTCGTGTCGGGCCGCGCCAGGTACACGTATTCGAAGACGCAACCCTTGGGTTCGGGGTTGGCGAAGCGCAGCGAGCGCACACCGTCGGAGTCGATGGCGAGCAGCTCGCCCGGTTCGATCTCCCGGACGAAGGCGGCGCCGACGATGTCGAGCGCGGCCGTCTCCGAGGCGACGACCCATCCGCGATCGAGGCGGCCGAGCACCAGCGGACGCACACCGTGCGGGTCGCGCGCGGCGTAGAGGGTGTGCTCGTCCATGAACGTCAGGCAGAAGGCGCCGCGCAGTTGCGGCAGCAGTTCCATCGCGGCCTGCTCGATGCTCGAGTCCGCCGAGGCGTGCGCGAGCAGCGCGGTGACGATGTCGGAGTCGGACGTGGCACCGGTCATCTGCGGGCGACCGTTCACCACACCCGCACCGATCAGGCCGAGTTCGCGTGCGCGCCCGGCCAATTCGGCGGTGTTCACCAGGTTGCCGTTGTGGCCCAGCGCCAGGCCGGAGCCGACGGCGGTGGTGCGGAAGATGGGCTGGGCGTTCTCCCAGGTGACCCCACCGGTGGTGGAGTAGCGGCAATGGCCGACCGCGATATGGCCGGGCATGGCGCCGAGCGTCTGCTCGTCGAAGACCTGGGACACCAGGCCGAGATCCTTGAAGACCAGGATCTGGGAGCCGTCGGAGACCGCGATACCGGCCGCCTCCTGTCCGCGATGCTGCAGCGCGTACAGGCCGTAGTAGGTGAGTTTGGCCACGTCCTCGTCGGGAGCCCAGACGCCGAAGACGCCACACTCCTCGCGAGGCTCGTTTTCGGGCTCGTCGGAAATGGCGGATGTTGTGTCGATCGTCGGATCGGCGTCGGTCACCGTTTGCTCCCTGTTCGGGCGGGCTGGGGGCACTCGTCAGTCTACGGGTGAATTGCCGGTGCGTACCACGGGTGCTCGCATCCCGGCAGCAATCTCCGCGCGGAACACGCTGATCGACCGCTTCGAGCTGTTACCGTGCCGATTGTGACGACGGACGACAGTGCAGACGTTGCAGCCGGTGAATCGCGTTCGAACAGTGAGAACGCCAGGTCGACGCCGAGCGATTCCCGCAAGACGTCCGCCCGCCAAGCGATGTTCGACACATCGACGCGCCCTCGGCGTCACTGGGCCAAGATTGTGTTCGCCCCGACACTGGTGCTCGCCGTGCTCACCGGCCTGCTGGGGGTGATGTACCTGGGTTATGTGGCCGATCCGGAGAAGAATCTGCACGATTTCCCGGTCGCGCTGGTGAACCTCGATGTGGGCGATGTCCTCGACACCGGTGGTGAGCAGCGCCGGGTCGACTTCGGCAAGCAGGTCACCGACGCGCTCGTCGCGAACGTGCCCGCCGACAAGATCGACCTGCGGGTGGTCGGCAAGCCGGAGTCCGAGCAGTTGCTGCGTACCGGCCAGGTGTACGGCGCGATCATCATCCCCGGCGACTTCAGCAAACGCCTGGGAATTCTCGGCGCGGGCTCGATCGTGCCGGGCGAGATGGAACAGCCCATCATCACCCTGCAGACCAATCCGCGCATGGGCGCCTACGGTGACGCCATCCTGCAGCGGATCGGCGAGCAGGCGCTGGCCGAGGTCGACAAGCAGGTCGGTGTCCAGCTGGTCGATCAGGTGCAGGCCACCCTCGCGCAGACGCCGGAGGGCGCGCCCGCGCCGCAGATCTCCGGTGCGGCGATGCTGAGTCTCGAAAGTCCCATCGACACCGTCACCCAGGAGTACCGACCGCTGCCTCCCGGCACCGGTCAGGGCCTGACGGCCTTCTTCTACGCCCTGCTCCTGCTGCTGGCGGGAATGGTCGGGGCGATGGTCATCCACACCATGGTCGACGCCCAGTTCGGTTTCGTGCCAACAGAGTACGGGCCGTGGTTCGTGCACTATCCGACGTCGTCGATCTCCCGGTTCCACACCCTGCTCGTCAAGTGGGGCGTGTCGACAGTTGTCGCGGTGGTGGTTTCGGCGGTGTTCCTGCTTGCGGCGAAGCTCGTCGGCATGCCGATCGACAATCCGCTCGCCCTGTACCTGTACTCGGTGCTCGCCATGGTCGCGGTCGGCTGGACGGCGCTGATGACGCTGGCCGCGCTCGGCACGGCGGGCCTGCTGGTGAACCTGGTGCTGTTCGTCATCCTCGGCCTGCCGTCCTCGGGTGGCACCGTGCCCATCGAGGCGACCCCGACCTACCTGTCCTGG
Source organism: Nocardia sp. NPDC023733 (assembly GCF_040639775.1). NCBI lineage: Bacteria > Bacillati > Actinomycetota > Actinomycetes > Mycobacteriales > Nocardiaceae > Nocardia > Nocardia sp. NPDC023733. The sequence goes on from NZ_JBFAAN010000010.1 coordinate 49,910, forward strand.
CTGGCCGAATTCGAACCGATGCACCAGGTGTTCCTCGGCGTGCGCTCGATCCTGTACTTCGACGCGAACTACTCGGCCGGCCTCGATCGGGGCATCTGGATGGCACTGCTCGGCATCGCGATCGCCGTCGTGGCGGGCACGATCATCACCCGTTACTACGACTACAAGGGCCTGCACCGCAAGAACAACTCCGACTGAGCCGTCAGCCGCGCGGGCGGCTCGTCAGCGCGGCGTCGGGAGGGGAACGATCGGCAGCCAACCGCCGATTTCCGCCGCCCTGGTCCCGGACGCCGAGACCGCACCCGAGGACACGGCATCGTCGAACTCCAGCAGCCCGGTGGCCAGCAACAGCCACGTCCGCGCATCGGTCTCCACCACATTCGGCGGATTCCCCCTGGTATGGCGCGGCCCCTCGATGCACTGCACCGCGACGAACGGTGGCACCCGCACCTCCACCGAATGCCCCGGCGCACTCGCCGCCAACGCCCGCGCCGTCCCCTTCACCGCCGCCCCCAACTCCGTACGCCCCGGCGCGGGCACACTCTCGTCCCCGAGCCACTGCGCCACCGCCAACACCGCCGCCCGCACCTGAGCGGGATCGACCACATTCCGACCAGCCATGACGTGAGACGCTACCGACCGCCCCCGACAGCAATCGAGAGACCGTATGCCCCGAGTTGCCGGACGCGCCGAGAAGGGCGAAACCGTCGCCCGAGCAGCGCGGTCCGCGACATCGCGGCCGCCTCTAGGGCTGGATGGTCAGCGGGCCTCGCAGCCGGCCGATGCCTGATCCGGCGGCAAGTCGGGTCTCGACGTAGGTGGCCAGGGTCGGCAACAGGGCGCCGCCCGCGTTGATCGTGAGGTGAAGGAGGGCCGGGGCGGTGGCGCTGTCGGCGCGGCGGCGCAGGGCGCTGAAGATCAGGCCGGCGACGGTGGTCGCGGCCAGGGTGACGGGGAGGGAGTCGCCCGCGGTGCGGGCGGGGTGGATGTGCCAGAGGGCGAAGTCGGCGGCGCCGACGATGGGCGGGCAGCCGCGGGAATCGAGGAGTGGGTCGAGGGTGGCGCGGAAGACGGCTTCCTCGGCCAGGACCGTGCCGACGGGAATGTGGACGGCGATCCATTCGAGGGTGGAGGTTTCGGGGACGCGCACCGCGACTTCGGCGGGCAACTTGCGCAGTGCCGGAACGGCCAAGACCACGCCGTAACCCGCGAGAACCACCGCAGAACTACCGAGACCCCACCGTAAACCACTGGCGGACAACCAGTTCGGGCGACCACTGAACACCCCGGTGTACGCGCCGGCGAACAGCACGTTGGCCACCGATCGTCCGCGCAGAGGCAGACCGAGGGCAGGCAGAACCCAGTTGTTCCACACCGGCGGTATACACAGCGCCACACCGACTTCGACCACTCGACGCACTCGAGTGCTCCGCACGCGTGCCCGGCGCCGCATGAACGCGCGCACGGCTCTCATCTCACGCGCACCGCCCGTTACCGGTACCGTCCAGACCCCGGCACCCGATTCATTCGCACAGATCCCGGTGCCCGCTTCCCGCCCGGCCCCAATCACGTTCTCCCCGGCTCTCACTTCACCTCCCGCTCCAGCTTCTCGGCGGATTCCACTGCCCCCCTGGCCTTCTCGACTACATCGGCACTCACCGACAGCCCCGTCACCGCCAACCACCCGTCCAGCACGAGGCTGCCGTACCGATGCCCGTGTCCGTCCGACACCCCTTGCGCATTGGTCAGATCGGCCGTGACCTGCCAGAACGTCACGAACGGCGCCCAGCGCATCTGTGTCGACACATCGTCACCACGCGGTTCACGCAACCAGTCCGGCCGGGTGAGGATCAGGTCCGCCGACCACCACACGATCGGGTCGGAGGGATGCTGCAGGTAGGCGATGCGGGGCTCGCGCCATACCTCTGGGGAGTCGAAATCCGTTGCGTCATCGGCGAACCGGACGACCAGCCCGTCGGCGTACACCGGCGCCACCTCTCGCGAACCCGGATCGCGCCGGGCCACGAACTGCCGCCACAGCCGATTGGAATTGGGCGGCCCCACCCACAGCGCCCCGTCGACCTTCTCCCGCAGATCCGCCAGCCCGTCGAAGGCCTCCTCCGACCCCTGCGACCCGAGACTCTCCCCGTAGACGAAAAGCTTGGGCCGCAACTGTTCCGGCTGCGCCGACCACCGCCGGTACACCGCGTCGAACAGCTCACGGCTCGCCGCCGCGGCCTTCTCCCGGTCGGACAGAAACGACAACACGCTGGGCAGATACGAGTACTGGGTGGCCACGATCGACGTGTCACCTCCGTAGAGATATTCGAGCGAACCGGCTGCCATCCCATTCACCCACCCGGTCCCGGTGGTCGTCACCAGCACCATCGCCGCCCGCTCGAAGGCTTTGGTCCGCTCGAGTTCGGCCACCGCCAGCTCGGCCGCCGTCTGCTCCCCGCGCACCGATTCCAACCCCACATAGGCCCGGATCGGTTCGCGCGCAGGCCTTCCCGTCACCGCGGCGATGTCGGCGGCATCGGGACCGTTGGCGACGAACCATCGCCCTTCGAAACCGAGTGTCTCCCAGGGCGCGAGCGAAGCCGGGCTCCCGGACTTCTCCGGTGCCACGGGCTGCACCGCGTACTCGGTGGTCCGGTCGTTGCGCACACTGAACGCGGAGTTGGCGACGGCGAAGAACGCCCGCGAGGCCACCCCGTTGAACACCGTCACCGCGAACACCACCAGCACCAATGCCCCGGCCGACGGCGCCAATTCGCGTGGCACCCGCACCCACTGGTTGAGCTGACGGGCCAGCACGAGGATCAGCGCGCGCACCGTTCGGTACACCGCGACCACCGCCACCCCCACGGCCACACTGAGCAGCCCGGTCCGCAGATACGCGGGGGTGGTCGTGCCCTCCATCCCCATCAGCGAAGTGATCTCCCGCTGCCAGCGCGCCGACTGCACGAGCATCCCGGCTGCCACGACCGCGCACACCACCAGCACCACGGCCTTGATGGCGTATCGCACCCGGTCAGGCGGCCCCGCCAGCGGGATCCGTGGCCGCGCCCACCGCCGCAACCCCCACTCGAGCACACATCCGAGCCCGTACCCGATGGCCGCGTTGATCCCACTGATGAGCCCCTGGAACAGCCAGTCGCGCGGCACCAGCGACGGCGTCACCGACAGCGCGAAGAACAGGGTGGCGACGACGAGTCCGGGGTAGTTCAGATCGACGATGTCCTCGACGCGGCGCACCACCCGCTTGCCGCGCGTACGCAGCGTGACGAGGGTCGACCCGGTCGCAGACACCGATCAAGTATGGCTGGCGGGCGCGCCAGGGGCAGTCGTTGTGAGTGGTGGGTCGGTCACTTTCGGCAAGTACCCATCGCCGGTGAGTAGTTTCACGCGCCCGCGCGAATCCTGCGCCGCCCATGCTTGTTCCATGAGCACACCCAATGCCAAGCCGAAGAACACCACGGCCTACATGGCCCAGGCCGCAATCGCCTTCGCCGTCAGCCTGTTCGGTACCGGCGCGGGCATCGCCTACCTGCCGCTGGACGGCTGGCAGCGCGCCTTCCTCGCCATGTCTGGCCTGTTCCTGGTGACGAGCTGCTTCACCCTCGCCAAGGTGGTGCGCGATCAGCAGGAAACCCAGACCGTGATGAGCCGCCTCGACGAGGCACGCATCGAACAGCTGATCGCCGAACACAATCCGTTCAAGTCGGTGTCGTAGCCGCAAGTAGCCGATCGAGGGGTTCGGCTACTTCAGTTGATGCTCGGTGGCCGCGGATTCGTCGAGGAACAGCCGGATCCGCTGCGCCAATTCCGGTGTGTAGTCCGGTGGTCGAGCGATCGCTGCCCAGGCATCGGGCACCAGGTTCCCGTAGTTGTGGCCGTGTCCGTTCGAGACCGATTGCGCGCGTGGCAGATCCGCCGCCACCTGCCAGAAGGTGACGATCGGATACCACGACATCGCCGGTGACACATCGGGACCACGTTTCTCGGTGAGCCAGTCGGGCCTGCTGAACAGCAGATCGGGCGACCACCACACCACCGGGTCCGAGGCATGCTGCAGGTACACGATGCGCGGATCGGTCCAGTTGTCCGACGGCCGGGCGAGCTGATCGGCGCTGGCGGCGAAGCGCACCGAGAGCCCGTCGGCGAAGATCGGGGTGATCTCGTCGGTCCCCGGATCACGGCGGGCGACGAATTCCGACCACAGCCGGTTGGAGTTGGGCGGGCCGACCCAGAGCACACCGTCGGTGCGGTTGCGGATGTCGGCCAGCCCGGAGAACGCGCCCTCCGACCCCTGGGAACCGAGGCTCTCCCCGTAGACGAGCAGCTTGGGCCGAGCGTTCTCGGGCAGCGTCGACCAGCGTTCGTACACCTTGTCGAACAGCATGCGGCCCATGCTCATCGACTTGTCCCGGTCGGACAGGAACGACAGCGCACTCGGCAGGTACGAGTACTGGGTGGCGACCAGAGCGCTGTCCCCGCCGAACATCAACTCGACCGATTCGGCACTGGTCGAGTCGACCCAGCCGGTGCCGGTGGTGCTGATCACCACCAGCACCTTGCGGTCGAAAGCCTTGGTTCGTTCGAGTTCGGCCACGGCCAGGTCGGTTTGCGCCTCGAATCCGTCGGCCGATTCCAGCCCCGCGTATACCCGGATGGGTTCGCGGGCCGGTTTGCCGGTGACCTGGCTGATGGCGAGGGCGGTCGGTGCGTTCGAGACGAACCAGCGGCCTTCGGAACCGAGCGTTTCCCACGCCGCCAGCGAGCCGGGGCTGCCGGATCGTTCGGGCAGCGTCGGCTGGATCGCGTGCGCGGAAGTGTGGCTGTTGCGCGCGCTGAACGCCGAATTCGCCACGGTGAAAAAGGCTTTCGCCAGCACGCCGTTGAACAGCAGCACCGCGCCGATCACCACGATCAGCACCCCGAGCGGTCGCGCGAACGACGCGGGCACCCGGATCCACTGATTGAGACCGCGCGCCACCGCACGCACCAACTTGCGCACTCCACGCGCGATCCAGATCAGCAGCCCGACCACGGCGGCGCCGAGCAGCACCGTGCGCGCGTACGAGTCCGAAACCGGCGCCATCCCCATCAGATCGGTGATCTCGCGTTGCCAGCGGCCCGATTGGATCGACATCAGCACCGCGAACACCACGCACGCCACCACGATCAGCGCCTTCACCGCCATCGGCGTCCACCGCGGACGCTCCGCCCACCACGCGGCGAGCTGCTCCGGCACCGTCACCCGCGGCACCACCCACCGCCGCCAAGCCCAGGCCAACGCACACCCGAGGCCGTACCCGATCGTGGCATTGATGCCGCTGACCAGACCCTGGAAGAACCAGTCGCGCGGCAGCAGCGACGGTGTGAGCGACCAGCCGAACAGCATGGTCGCCACGAGCAACCCGGTGTAGTTCGGGTGGAAGAACCGTTCCGCCAGGTGCACTCCGCGCAACAACGGATTGTCGGCGGGTGCAGCGGTGGCGCCGGTGGGTGCCGAGCTCGTCTCCGATGTGGTCAAGCTCGGCTCCTCCTGCTCTAGGTGTGCGCTCCGAACAGCTTAGGCAGCGTGCCCTCGAAAACCTCACGCAATTCCGCGAGCGTCACCGAGAACTGGCCCTGCACCTCGATCGAATCCGAACCCTGGTCGACCACGCCGATGCGCACCCACGGCAGCTGCCGCGCGTCGCACATCTTGGTGAACCGGGTCTCCTCCGAGCGCGGCACCGCGACGAGCACGCGCCCGGCCGACTCGGAGAACAGCTGCACGAACGGGTCGCTGCCCTCGGGAAGCACGATGCGGCAACCGGTTTCACCGGCCAGCGCGGCCTCGACGACGGTCTGCGCGAGACCGCCCTCGGACAGGTCGTGGGCGGCCGAGATCATGCCGTCGCGCGAACCGGAGACGAGCACCTCCGACAGCAGCTTCTCCCGGGCCAGGTCGACCTTGGGCGGCACACCACCGAGGTGACCGTGCACCACCTGCGACCAGATGGAGCCGTCGAGTTCGTCGTGCGTGTCGCCGAGCAGGATCAGCGACTCACCCGGCTCGAGGCCGAGGCCGGTCGGGATGCGTCGGTGCACGTCGTCGATCACGCCGAGCACGCCGACCACCGGGGTGGGCAGGATGGCGTCCTTGCCGGTCTGGTTGTAGAAGCTCACGTTGCCGCCGGTGACCGGGATGCCGAGCGCCGCGCAACCGTCCGCGAGGCCGCGCACGGCCTGCTGGAACTGCCACATCACGCCCGGGTCCTCCGGCGAACCGAAGTTCAGGCAGTTGGTGACGGCCTTCGGGGTGGCGCCGGTGGTCGCGACGTTGCGGTAGGCCTCGGCCAGCGCCAGCTGGGCGCCGGTGTAGGGGTCGAGCTTGGTGTAGCGACCCGAGGCGTCGGTGGCCAGGGCGATGCCGCGGCCCGAGGTCTCGTCGATGCGAACCACGCCCGCGTCGGCGTGCTCGGCGAGCACGGTGTTGCCGCGCACGTAGCGGTCGTACTGCTCGGTGATCCACTTGCGGCTGCACAGCTGCGGGCTGGCCAGCATGGTCAGCAGGGTTTCGCGCAGCTCGTCGGCGGTCTTGGGCCGGGGCAGGTTCGTGGTGGTGTCGGCGATCAGCGCGTCCTGGTAGTCCGGGCGCTGCACAGGGCGCTCGTACACCGGGCCCTCGTGGGCGACGGTGCGCGGCGGCACGTCGACCACGGTCTCGCCGTGCCAGCTGATGACGAGGTGGTCGCCGTCGGTGACCTCACCGATGACGGTGGCCAGCACGTCCCACTTCTTGCACACCGCCATGAACGCGTCGACGTTCTCGGGGGTGACCACCGCGCACATGCGCTCCTGCGACTCGCTCGACAGGATCTCGGCGGGGGTCATGTGCTTGGCGCGCAGCGGCACCTTGGTGAGGTCGATGTGCATGCCGCCGTCGCCCGCCGCGGCGAGTTCGGAAGTGGCACAGGACAGTCCGGCGCCGCCGAGGTCCTGGATGCCGACCACGAGGCCGGCCTTGTACAGGTCGAGACAGCACTCGATGAGCACCTTCTCGGTGAACGGGTCGCCCACCTGCACGGCGGGCAGCTTCTTGCGGCCGGTGCCGGACTCGTCGCCGGAGAAGCTGTCGGAGGCGAGCACCGACACGCCACCGATGCCGTCAAGGCCGGTGCGCGCGCCGAACAGGATGATCTTGTTGCCCGCGCCGGAGGCGAAGGCCAGGTGCAGGTCTTCCACGCGCATCGCGCCGGCGCACAGCGCGTTCACGAGGGGGTTGCCCTGGTAGGAGGCGTCGAACACCGTCTCGCCGCCGACATTGGGCAGGCCGAGGGAGTTGCCGTAGCCGCCGATGCCGCGCACCACCCCGTCGACCACGCGACGGGTGTCGGGGGCATCGGCCGCGCCGAAGCGCAGCTGGTCCATCACCGCGATCGGGCGCGCGCCCATGGCCATGATGTCGCGCACGATGCCGCCGACGCCGGTGGCCGCGCCCTGGTACGGCTCCACGTACGACGGGTGGTTGTGGCTTTCGACCTTGAAGGTGACGGCCCAGCCGTCGCCGATGTCGACCACACCGGCGTTCTCGCCGATACCGGCCAGCATCGAGGCCTTCATCTCGTCGGTGGTGGTCTCACCGAAGTAGCGCAGGTGCACCTTCGAGGACTTGTAGGAGCAGTGCTCGCTCCACATCACCGAGTACATGGCCAGCTCGGCGTCGGTGGGCCGACGGCCGAGAATCTCCTTGATGCGGGCGTACTCGTCGTCTTTGAGACCGAGTTCCTTGTACGGCTGCGGAGCATCCGGGGTGGCTGCGGCGGTGGCGACGGTGTCGACCTGCAGTGTCACGGGAGACCAGGGTCCTTTCGGCCGGGGGGAACTTGGCTCCGAGTCTATCGGTAGGGCCGTCGCGGCCCGCCGCCTGTACTCCCCGGCCGCCGGTGGTGCGCGGATCCGGTCTGATCACACTTGCGGTTCGCCGCGGTGAGCACCCGTTACGCTGGCGCCGTGAACGAAAGTCCGGGGGTTGCCGAGCAGGTAGAGCCGCCGTTTTCCGCGCGCATCGCGTCGGGCGCCCGGGATCGGGAACAGAACTCGCGGCCGGGTCGGCAACGGCGCCTACTGGCCGCCGCGATCGCGTTGTTCGTGGTCTCCGGCGTGATCGCCTTCGCCGCGAACTGGTGGACCGCCTTCATCGACCTGCAGGTGTACCGCACCGGTGCCCGTGTCTGGCTCGACGGCGGCGACCTCTACGGACCGATGCCGCCGGTGCGCGGGCTCGGGCTGCCGTTCACCTATCCCCCGCTCGCCGCGTTGTTCTTCGTCCCGCTCGCTCTGTTGCCACTGGTCGCGGCCGAGGTGCTCGTGCTCACCACCTCGTTGCTCAGCCTGGCGATCGCGCTGTGGCTCGTTCTCATCCGGGTGCGGCCCGAGTTCGACCGGATCACGGTGCTCGCCGTGGTGATCGCCGGTCTCGGCTTGGCGCAGTTCCTGGAACCGGTGCGGCAGACGGTCAACTTCGGGCAGATCAATCTGATCCTCATGGCGGCGGTCACCGTCGACATCCTGGTGCGCAAACCGTTCTGGCCGCGCGGAATGCTGATCGGCATCGCCGTGTCGATCAAGCTGATCCCGGCCGGTTACCTGCTGTATTTCCTGCTGCGCCGCGATTGGAAAGCCGCGGCGACGCTTGTGGTTTCGGCCGCCGGCGCCGTCGGCGTCGGCTTCCTGCTCTTCCCGAGTGATTCGGTCGAGTACTGGTTCCACACCGTCACCGACACCGGCCGCATCGGCACTCCGTATTTCGCCGGGAACCAATCGATCAAGGGCACTCTGTACCGACTGGGCATCGACTCCTCGGTGGCCACCGCGCTCTGGATCCTGTTGTCGGCGTTGACGATCACGCTGGCAGCGATATGGATGTACCGGCTCATCGAGGCGGGACGCGACGTGGCGGCCATGCTGGTGAACGCCGCCGCGATCCTGCTCGTCTCGCCGGTGTCGTGGTCGCATCACTGGGTGTGGGTGGCCCTGGCGCTGGTCGTCGCCGTCGACCTGGCGGTGCGCAGGCGTTCGCGCGCGTTCACGACGCTGGTCGCCGTGTTCACGGTGGTCTTCATCATCGGCCCGCAATGGTTGCTGCCGCACAACCGCGATCACGAGCTCGACTGGGCGTGGTGGCAGCAGATCATCGGAAGTACTTACGTGTGGGCCACTTTCGCGGTCCTGGTGTACGCCGTGATCACCTATCGGCCTCAGTCCAGTGGCGTCGGCGTGAGGAAGGCGGCCAGCGCCGAGGCGTAGGCGGGGATGTCGGCGGCGCCCATCAGTTCGCGGCACGAATGCATGGCCAGCTGCGGTGCGCCCACGTCGACGGTGGAAATGCCGGTGCGGGCCGCGGTCATCGGGCCGATGGTCGATCCACACGGCAGGTCGGCGCGGTGCACATATCGCTGCAACGGCACCTCGGCCTGGGCGCACGCCAGCGCGAACGCCCCGGCCCCGGCGGCGTCGGTGGCGTAGCGCAGGTTCTGGTTGACCTTGAGCACCGGCCCGCCGCCGACCTCGATCCGGTGCGCGGGTTCGTGCCGGTCGGGATAGTTCGGGTGCGTGGCATGGGCCATGTCACCGGAGGCGACCACCGAACCGGCAAGCGCGGCAAGGTAGTCCGCGCGTCCACCGCCACGGGCGAGCACGATCCGCTCGAGCACGGCAGGCAGCAGATCCGATTGGGCGCCGCGATCGGACTGGCTGCCCACTTCCTCGTGGTCGAACATCACCAGTACCGCCGTGGCCGCGCCGGGGTCGTCGGCGGCGGCGAGGAACGCCTGAAGTCCGGCGTAACAGGTGCCCTGATTGTCCAGGCGCGGCGCGCTCACCAGGTCGTGCCGGCGGCCGACGATGGTGCTCGGCGCCAGATCGTGGGTCATCAGTTCCCAGCCGAGCACCGAGTCGCCGTCCACCCCGGCACGCTCGGCCACGAAATCCAGGAACGAGGCGGGCGAATCACCGATGCCCCAGATGGCGTTCACGTGACGTTGCGGGTCGAGCGTCACCCCGCGCCGGTCCTCGGACAGGTGGATCGCCAGCTGCGGCACCCGCAGAATCGGTTCGTCGACGCGCACCAGCACGTCGCGCATCCGTGCACCGTCGCGCACACTCAGCCGCCCCGAGATCCCCAGCTCCCGGTCGAGCCACGAATTCAGCCAGGCACCGCCGTAGGGCTCGAGCCCGACCAGCTGCCACCCGAACCCGGCCAGATCCGGATGCTGCTTCACCCGCAGATTGGGGCTGTCGGTATGCGCCCCGACCACGCGAAACGGGTCGGCGGGCGCCGCGTCGTAATCGGCCCAGGCGATCAGCGAACCGCCACGGACCACATAGTGTTTCCCACCCGCGTCGTCCCAGGACTGCGCCTCGGTCAACGGCGTGAAGCCATTGGCATCCAATTCCGCCGCGACGGTCGCGCACACATGAAAAGGCGACGGCGAAGCATCGATGAACGCACACAATCCACTGGCCGTGGCCGCAGTCAGAGATACCGGCATAGGGCCGATCCTAGGGGCAATACCGTCGGCTCCGGCGGCCGAACGCCGGGACCGGCACCCGCTACTGGTCGGCGATGACTGCGAGGGCGGCGACGAGGTCGTTGTAGCGTCGGGCTCCCAGCCGCGCCTTCAACTCCTCTTCGGCCAGCTGTTCTTCGCGCCGGATCTTGGCCACGAGCTTGGCGCCGAGGCTGCTCAGTCCGATGAGAATCCGACGCCGGTCATCGGTTGCCGCGACGCGGAAGATCAGGCCGCGCTCGGCGAGATTGTCGGCGTGCCGGGTGGCCGAGGACGGGGCCAGGCGGGCCTGCGAGGCCAGCTCCGACATGGTCACGCCGTGCTCGGTGGACAGCTGGGTGAGAATCGCCCAGTGGTCATCGGTGAGATTGTCGGCCGACAGCGCCGCGTCTAATCGGCGAACCCAATTTCGCTCTGCCGAGCGCAGCGCGCCGTGCAGTGTGGAACAGCCACTTATGATGGACACCGATCGCATTCCCACCTGCCGAGAAATTCATTCGAACAATGCTGCTCGAGCTAGGCGATAGAGTACAGAATGCCCACCTTCGACGAGAGCCGGGATGAGACGATCGAGATTCTCTCGATCGTGCCCACCCAGGGCCCGGGTGGCATCATCGCACCGTCGTGTACTGCGGCGATATCACTGGCTGTAGACGAAATCAACAGCGGCACAGGAATTCTCGGCCGCGAGATCCGGCTCACGACCATCGACGGCGGCCGCCCACCGAGCGTGGTCGCCAACGAAGTCGAGGCACTGCTGGCCACCGGAATGGTCGGCGCGATCACCGGCTGGCACACCTCGGCCGTGCGCCGTGCGGTGGCCACGGCCGTCGACAGCCGGGTGCCGTATCTGTACGCCACCGATCACGAAGGCCTGCCCGACGAACGCGCGGGCGTGCTGATGGTCGGCGAACATCCCGATCACCAGACCGTGCCCGCCGCCGCCTGGATGGGCCGGGAGCTGGGGGTGCGCCGCTGGGCGGTGATCGGCAACGACTACGTCTGGCCGCGCCAGACCGCGCACGCGCTGCGTCGCGCGCTGCCCTCACCCGCCGATATCGTGCTGGAACGCTATGTGCCGATGGGCACCACGGATTTCGCGAGCTTCCTCGACGAACCCGCCCTGCTGTTCGCCGACGCCGTCCTGATCCTGATGGTCGGCGCCGACACCGCCCGCTTCAACAAGCAGTTCACCGCCGTGGGACTACCGACTTTCCTACCGCGCCTCAGCCCCGCGGTGGACGAGAACGTGCTGCTCAGCGCGGGGCCCGGCGCCAATACGAATCTGTATGTCGCCTCGAGTTTCTTCCTCGACGACAGCGACGACCGCCGCGCTCGCTACCGCCGCCACCAGGGGAAATTCGCCCCGGGGCTCACAACGTTCGGCAACTCCACCTATGAGGCGGTGCATCTGCTGCGCAGCGTGGCCGACACCGTCGGCACGCTCGACGTGCCGACCCTGCAGGCCCGGCTGGCCGAGGGTCTCGCCGTCGACAGCCCGGCCACCCGGCGCGGTTTCCTCGGCAATCAGGCCGTCGGCCCCACGCACCTGGCGCGGGCCGACGGGGTCGACTTCGACATCATCGACCGGTTGGACTGATTCAGGCGTTGACGAAGCTGTCGATCACGGAGAAGAACATCCCGAGACCGTCGTCGCTCGGCCCGGTGAGCGCCTCGGTGGCGTGCTCGGGGTGCGGCATCAGGCCGACGACCCGGCCGTCGGCCGAGGAGATACCGGCGATTCCGCGCTGCGAACCGTTCGGGTTCTCGCCGGAGTAGCGGAACACCACGCGGCCCTCCCCCTCCAGCTCGTCGAGCGCCTTCGTCGACGCCTGGAAACGGCCCTCGCCCGACTTGAGCGGGATGAGGATCTGCGCGCCCGGCTCGTACCGCGAGGTCCAGGCGGTGTTCGTCGCCTCGACCGTGAGCCACTCGTCCCGGCAGATGAAGTGCAGGCCCTCGTTGCGGGTGAGCGCACCGGGCAGCAGCCCGGCCTCGCACAGCACCTGGAAGCCGTTGCAGATGCCGAGCACCGGCAGGCCCTGACCGGCGGCCCGGACCACTTCGCCCATCACCGGCGCGAACCGGGCGATGGCGCCGCAGCGCAGGTAGTCGCCGTAGGAGAAGCCACCGGGCACGATCACCGCGTCGACATCCTTGATGTCGGCGTCGGCGTGCCACAGGCTCACCGCGTCGGCGCCCGCCAGGCGCACCGCGCGGGCCGCGTCGACATCGTCGAGCGTGCCCGGGAACGTGATGACCCCGATGCGAGCACTCATGAGACCCGGACGACCTTCCAGTCCTCGATCACCGTATTGGCCAGCAGCGCCTCGGCGATCTGTTCGAGCTGGGCGTCGGAGACGCTGTCGTCCACCTCGAGCTCGAATCGCTTGCCCTGCCGTACATCCGAGATGCCGGCGAATCCCAGACGTGGGAGCGCGCCGACCACGGCCTGCCCCTGGGGGTCCAGAATCTCGGCCTTCGGCATGACCTCGACCACGACTCGTGCCACGCAATGCTCCTCATGTGGTGTGGGGGTTACCTCAGAAATCCTAGTTGACCCGGCCGTCGTGCCAGCCCTCCGGGGTCTGTGGCGCTTAGCATCGGGTTCATGCGTATCGCCCACTTCGGCCATTCCTGCATCCTCGTGGAACTGCACGGCGCGAAAGTGCTGTTCGATCCCGGCACGTTCGCGCACGGGTTCGAGGGCATCACCGGTCTGGACGCGATCGCGGTGACCCACCAGCACCCCGACCACATCGACCCGAACCGGATCGCCGACCTGATCGACGCCAATCCGGGCGCCCGGCTGCTGTCCGATCCGCAGACCGCCCAGCAGCGCAGCGAGGGTTGGGAGCCGGTATCGGCCGGTCAGGTGCTCGACATCGGCGACTTACAGATCACCGGTGGCGGCGGCCGGCACGCGGTGATCCACCCCGAGATCCCGGTGATCGACAACACGGTCTTCCAGTTGGGCACCGCCGCCGATCCCGCCCAGCTGGTGCATCCGGGTGACTCGCTGTGGGTGCCGCCGGTGCCGGTCGGTGTGCTCGCCATCCCGGCCGTCGCCCCGTGGATGCGGATCTGGGACACCGTCGACTACCTGCGCGCGGTCAACCCACGCACCGCCCTGCCGATCCATTTCGGCATCATCGATCGCTCCGCGCACGGCATCTACTTCGGCCGCCTCGCCGAGATGGCACCGGCCGGTACCGAGTTCCGGGTGATCGACCCCGAGGACCAGGACCAGTTCTAGCGCCCGAAGGTGCTCAGGAACAACGCCTCGGCCAGCGCCATGTGCTCGATCTCGCTCGGATCGACGCTCTCGTTGGGCGCGTGGATGAGGCACTTGGGTTCCTCGACCCCGATCAGCATGATCTCGGCCTTCGGGTAGGTGTCGGCGAAGACGTTGCACAGGGGGATGGAACCGCCCTGGCCTTCCGTCGTGGCCGGTCGGCCGTACGCGGTCGCCATCGCCTCGGACATCGCGTCGCGGGCGGGGCCGTGTTCGGCGGCGACGAACGGTTCGCCGAGCCCCTCCAGTTCGATGTCGAGCCGCGCGCTCCACGGTGTGTGCGCCCGCAGGTGCTTTTCCAATAGTTCGTAGGCGTGTTGCGGGTCGGTGCCGGGCGGGATGCGCAGGTTGAGCCGCGCCCTTGTGCTCGGCTGGATCGCCGCCGACGAGCCGACCACGGCGGGCACGTCCATGCCGAGCACGGTCAGCGCCGGACGTGCCCACAGCATGTCGGCGACGGTGCCGCCGCCGATCAGGTCCACGCCGTCGAGGACGCCCGCGTCGGCCCGGAAGTCCTTGGGCGGGTATTGCACCCCGGTCCACTGCTGGTCGGCGGTGAGGCCGTCGACGGTGGTGTTGCCGTGCTCGTCACGCAGAGAGGACAGCAGCTGGATCATCGCCGCCAGCGCGTCGGGTGCGGGCCCACCGAACATGCCCGAATGCATCGGCCCGGCGAGGGTCGTCACAGTGACGACGACATTCACCTGCCCGCGCAGGGTCTGGGTGAAGGTCGGCAGGCCGACGGCGAAATTGCCGCAGTCGGCGACCAGGATGGCGTCGGCGGTGAGCAGCTCGGGATTCGCGACGACGAATTTCTCCAGCCCACCGGTGCCCTGTTCCTCCGAGCCCTCCGCCACCAGCTTGATGCCGACCGGGAAGTCGGGGCCCATCGCCCGCAGGGCCGTGAGGTGGGTGACGATATTGCCCTTGCAGTCGGCGGCGCCGCGCCCGTACCAGCGGCCGTCCTTCTCCGTGAGCGTCCAGACCGGGGTTTCCCATGCCTGGTCATCGAGTGGTGGTTGCACGTCGTAGTGGCAGTACAGCAGCACCGTCGGGCTGCCGGGCGGACCCGGCCGATGCCCGATGACAGCATTGCTGCCGTCAGGCGTCTCGTGCAGGCCGACCGTCAGCCCGAGCTCGGTGAAAGCATCGGCCACCCATTGCGCTGCCTGCGTGCAGCCTTCCGCCGGGAATTGGCGCGGGTCGGCCACGGATCGGAACGAAACCAGCTGTGCGAGGTCGTTTTTCGCCTCGCCCATGAGTCCGGAAACCTTGGCGCGCAGCGCGTCGACATCGGGAGCCTTGGTCATCGGTGGCCTCACTTCGTCGTGTCGTCGAGATGCAGGGTGTCGAGATGTGCACGGTAGTCGGCCAGGTGTTGCGGGCAGTAGACGGCGATCGCCTGGCCGACCGCCTCGGCGGCCTCCTTCGAGCCGATCACCGGGCGCTGTCCGGGCCCGGAGGCACCATTGCTCAGTGCGGCTTGGTATTTCGCCTTGATGTGGGCCGCGTCCGGGTCCTGGCACACCGAGCCGCCGTCGTCACCGAGCGCCGAGGCGATGACATCCGGCTCGGGCGCGGGCAGGCCTGCGGCGAGCAAATTGCTGTGCAGCTGTTCGGCTTTCGCGGTCGCCTCGTTGTTCCGGTGGATTTCGTCGAAGGTGAGCAACCCGATCAATGCGAAGACGACGAGCAGCACGGCGGCCGTGAGGTATATCCAGATCCTGGTGCGGTCGGGGGCATCTGCGGTACTCATCACTGAGCCTCCTGCGGAACGGCGATCTTCCAGCTTTCCCGGCGATTCCGGTAGAACAGATAGGGAATGAGCAGCCCGACGATGCCCATTCCACCGCCGACGATCGCGAAATACACCAGCGGACTACCGCTGCCGAATTGCGACGGCGGCACGAAACCGATGGCGAACGCCGCCACCGAGGACACCGATCCGAGCAGACACAGCGCGTACAACGCGGGCGCCCGGTAACCACGGGGATGATCCGGGTCGTCGCGGCGCAATTTCGCGGCCGCGGCGAACATCAGCACATACATGATGAGATACACCTGCGTGGTGATCACCGACAGAATCCAGTACGCGCTCGACACATTGGGAATCAGTGCGTAGAGCAAGGCGATGGCCGTGGTGAAAACGCCCTGGGCGACCAGCATGTTCTGCTGCACACCGTGCTTGTTGAGCCGGGTGAGAACCGGCGGCAGATAGCCCTCGCTCCGCCCGATCAGCAGCAGCCCCTTGGACGGTCCGGCCAGCCAGGTGAGCATCCCGCCCAGCGCGGCTGCCACCAGGGCGATGCCGACGATCGGGGTGAGGAATCCGATGTGGAAGTGGCTGAAGAATCCGTCGAACGCCTGCATCACACCGGCCGTCAGACTCAGGCTGGCCGAGGGCACCACCCAGCTGATCGCCAGGGCGGGCAGGATGAAGATGACCAGCACCAATCCTGCTGCCAATGCCATGGCCTTGGGGAATTCCTTGCCGGGATTGCGCAGCGACGACACGTGGACCGCGTTCATCTCCATCCCCGCGTAGGACAGGAAGTTGTTCACGATCAGGACCAGGCTCGCCAGGCCGGTCCAGGCCGGCAGCAGATGCGCCGAGTCCATCGGTGCCGCCGAAGGATTGCCCTGGCCGAGGAATACCAGCCCGAGGACGACGAGCAGCGTGCCGGGAACCAGCGTGCCGATGATCAGTCCCATGCTGGACAACCCGGCCACCGTCGTCGTGCCGCGCGAGGACACATACACCCCCGCCCAGTAGACGGTGATGATCACGATCGCCACGTACGGGCCGTTCGACGCGAGCGAGGGGTGAATGATGTAGGCGAAAGTGCTTGCCACATAAGCCAGCAGGCTCGGATAGTAGAAAATCGTCATGGCGAACTGGCACCACACCGCGAGGAAACCCAGCGGTTTACTCAGGCCGTCGCCCACCCATTTGTAGACACCGCCGTCCCAGCCCGATGCCAATTCCGCCGCGACCAGCGAAGTCGGCATGAGAAAGAGAACGGCGGGAACGATGTAGAGGAAAACACAGGCAAGTCCGTAGACGGCCATTGTCGGTGCGGACCGCAGACTCGCCACCGAACTCGTGGTCATCAGCGCCAATGTCACCCAGGACAGGTATTTCGTGGTGGTCGCGGCTTTCGTCGCGGTGCCCGTCATCAGCGCTGCCTCCTGCCGTGTTCGCACAACTAGCGGAAACCCTCGAATAACGCTCGAGGATCGTAACCGTGTGGCAGCCGACCGGCGGCTTCGAAACGGGCACGATTACAGCGCGAATATTCGGACAGCGAAGGCAGGGCAGCCGATAGGCCGCCGCCGCGCGCGGGTGATCGCCGATACGCGCGCGGCGGGGCCGGTCAGGCGGCTTTGCTCGCCGGGACCGGCTCCCAGCGGTAAACAGTGCTCCGGGCGCCGTGGTAGAGCGCGAGGTCGACCGCGTCGAGCACGGCCTGGCGCGGGCCCGAGCGCTGCAACTGCGCCCCCGAGATCGCCAGGCGCAGGACGCCGCCGCGCCGGGCCGTGCGGGCCGCGCCCATCACCAGCGCCCGGCACCACCAGGGTTCGGCCCGGAAGCCCTCGCCGATGCCGTACACCCGCGAACGCTGCGCCACATTGTTTTCCAGGTCGAGCATGGTGGTCAGGCCGAGGGCGAGGCGGAAACCCACGTCGGGGAGCGCGGCGAGCGCACCGGCGGAGGCGTCCCAGCGCGGGGCCGCGAACAGCCGGGTGCGCAACTGCACCTGTTCCATCACCCGATCGGCCGCTTTGAGCCGCAGCGTCGCCTCGTGCCGGGGCAGCGTGGCGAATTCGGCCCGCCGCGACTTGGTGGCCGCCTGGTCGTAGCCGTGCAGCACGATGGCGTCACCGGCCAGCCGCCGCCCGCGCAACCACGATTGCGTCGCCGGATCGTCGACCAGCCGGTATTTGCCCTTCAGCCGGGGCGCGACCAGCAACGACAGCCGCACCCCGCGCTGATCCATCAGCTCCGCGAACTCGATCGCGGCATCGCGCGTGGTATCCCGGATTCCCGACACCGAAACGATCAGCTCGCCGTTCATGTGTCAACGATGGCAGCCGGAGGTGACGTCCACGTGGTTGCGCGATGAACAGTAGCGAGCGTCTATTTGTCGGCGAGGCCGACGGTGTCCAGCACCCAGGCGTACTCGAACGCGACTTCCTTCCACTTCTCGTAGCGGCCGCTCACCCCGCCGTGGCCCGCGCTCATCTCCGTTTTCAGCAGCACTTCACTGTCACCGGTCTTGGTGGCGCGCAGCTTGGCGACCCACTTGGCCGGCTCCACGTACAGCACACGGGTGTCGTTGAGGCTGGTGATCGCCAGGATCGGCGGATAGTCCTTGGCCTCGACGTTCTCGTACGGCGAGTACGACTTCATGTACTCGTAGACGTCCTTGTCGGCCAACGGATTTCCCCACTCGTCCCACTCGATCACCGTCAGCGGCAGCGACGGATCGAGGATGGAGGTGAGCGGGTCGACGAACGGGACATTGGCCAGGATGCCCGCGAACAGCTCCGGCGCCAGGTTGGCCACCGCGCCCATCAGCAGACCGCCCGCACTGCCGCCGTCGGCGACGAGCCGGTCGGGTGCGGTGGTCCCCGCGTCGACGAGATGGCTTGCGACGGAGACGAAGTCGGTGAAGGTGTTCATCTTCGACAGGGTCTTGCCGTGCTCGTACCAGAGCCGACCCATCTCGCCGCCGCCGCGCACATGGGCCACCGCGAACACCATGCCACGATCCAGCAGCGACAGCCGCGACACCGAGAACGACGGATCGATGCTGGCCTCGTAGGAGCCGTACCCGTACAGCAACATCGGCTTTGGCCCGGCGGGCAGATCGCGCCGCTGGATCAGCGAGATCGGGATGCGGGTGCCGTCGGAGGCCACTGCCCAATCACGATGCTGCTCATAGTCTTCGGCGTTGTAGCCACCGAGCACCGGCTGCTCCTTGCGCAGCAGCAGTTCCCCGGTGGCGGGCACATAGTCGAACACCTGCATCGGGGTGATGAACGAGGTGACACCCACCCGCAGCGTCGGCTGCTCCCATTCCGGGCTGGATCCCATACCGGCGGAGAACAATTCGAGCCCGAACTCGAGTTCGGTCAGCTCGCCGTAGCCCGCCGGGGTGAGCGGCCACACCGCGAGGCGGGGCAGGGCGCCGCGGCGGTAGCCGAGTACCAGGTGGTCGGCGAAGGCGTCGATGTCCTCGAGCCGCACGTCCTCGCGGTGCCCGATCAGGATCGTCATGTCCGACGGGTCGGTGGCAGGCGCTTCGGCGAGCACGAAGTTCTCCGCCTTCACGCCGTCGACCACGTCGTTGTGCAGGATCAGGAAACGGTCCGCACCCGCGATCACCGCGTGCTCGGCCGAGTACTCCACACCCTCGCGCCGTGGCAGCAGCACGCGGAACTCGCCCTCGGGGTTGTCCGACTCCAGCACCCAGCCCTCGGTGGTGATCTTGGAACCCAGCCAGATCATCAGGTACTTCTCGGAGCGGGTGGCGCCGACGCTCACCCAGTAGCGCTCGTCCGGCTCGTGGAAGACCTTCACGTCGTCGGTGGACGCGGTACCGACGCGGTGCCGCCACACGGTGTCGGGGCGCCAGGATTCGTCGACGGTCTGATAGAAGATGTGCGTCCCGTCCAGCGACCAGGTGGCCCCCGGTGCGGCGCCGACGACCTCGTCGGGCAGCAGTTCGCCGGTGCGCAGGTCCTTGATGCGCAGGGTGTAGCGCTCGTCGCCGGTGCTGTCGACCGAGTAGGCGAGCAGGTTGCCGTCGTGGCTCAGCGAGAACGCACCGAGTGCGAAGAAGTCGAGGCCCTCGGCGAGCACATTGCTGTCGAGCAGCACCTGCTCACCCTCGATGGAGGTGTCGACCTCGAGTTGCGGCGGCGTCCAGGCGTCGATGCCCTCGGCCTCGGCGTCGATCGGACAGCGGCAGTGCACGCCGTACTGCTTGCCCTCGAAGCTGCGCGAGTAGTACCAGTACTCCCCCAGCCGGGTCGGCACCGACAGGTCCGTTTCCTGGGTGCGCGCCTTGATCTCGTCGAAGATCTTGTCCCGCAGGGGCTGCAGCTGATCGGTGCGCGCCGCGGTGTAGGCGTTCTCGTCCTCCAGGTACGCGATGACCTCGGGATCTTCCTTGTCCCGCAGCCACTCGTACTCGTCGACGAACGTGTCGCCGTGGTGCACCCGTTCGACGGGCACCTTCTTCGCGATCGGCGCCGACACCACCGTCTGATTCTCGCCAGCCATGTGTCCACCGTAGTCGCCGCCCCCGACCCCGGCCCGCCAACTCGGCCGTCACCGGGATCCGCCCCGCTCCTGGCGGTGAGTATTTCTGCGGATGGCGGCTCGGGGCGGGGTCCGTAACCTGCTCGCATGGGGATTCGCGGGACGGTTCGTTCGCTTGTTGTCGCCGGTGCGCTGCTGCTGGCTTCCGGTTCGGTTGTCGTGGCGCCCGCGGTGGCGTGTGCGTGTGGCGGGGTGGTGAGCGGCGACGGCTCGGCGCGGGTGGACAGTGAGACCGCCGTGCTCGGTTGGGACGGGCGGCGCGAAACCATTCTGATGCGGTTGGGGATGCGGTTCACCGGTGCCGATGCGGCGTTGATCGTGCCGACGCCCACGCCTGCCACGGTGTCGGCGGGTAGTGCGGCTTCGTTCGCCGAGCTGTCGCGGCTGACCGCGCCGGAGGTGGTGGTCGACCGGTACTGGTTCGACAGCGACAGATACGAGTCCTCCGGCGGTGCGCCGGGTTCCGGGCCGCAAATGCTCGGCCAGGTGCAACTGGGTCCGCTCGAGGCGACAACGCTGCGCGGTGGTGACCTCACCGGCGTGCGGGAATGGCTGTCCGCCAACGGCTATCAACTGCGCCCCGAGGTCAGTGCCACCCTCGACCCGTATCTGCGCGAAGGCTGGTCGTTCGTCGCCATGCGGCTCACCAGTCCCGAACCCCTCGACGGCGCCCTCGACCCGGTGCGCCTCACCTTCGATTCCGATCGCCTCGTCTATCCGATGCGCATGTCGGCGGCGGCTACCACTCCCCAATCGGTGCACCTCTACGTCTTCGGCGACCACCGCCTCACCCGCACCGATGCCGACACCGAATCTCAGTTCACCACGACCGAATTCGCTTCCCCCGTGGGCGCTCTCACCGACCCCGATCTGATCGCGCTCGCCGCGGGCAAGACCTACCTGACCGAACTGTCGGTCGCCATCCCCCGCCCCGCCACCATCACCTCCGACTTCACTTTCGCCCCGGCCGACACCGACACCACCGTGCGCGAACGCATAGTCAAGAAGGAGTACGTCGAAATTCTCGGCTTCCCAGCCGGTTACGTCCTTGTCGCCGTGGCGCTTTCGATCCTTGCCGTGGCAGGCGGCGCATTGCTGCGCCGCCGCTCGACACGTTAGGCCCCGAGAGCGGGTCCGATGGTGGGCCAGGAGTGGTGCAGGGCGTCCTGCCAGTAACCCCAGGAGTGGGTGCCGACGGGGTGGTAGTCGATGTCGGCCCCGATGCCCGCGGCCGCGAGCCGCTGGCCGAAGGAAGCCATGCAGCCGTTGACGCCGACCTCGATGGGGCCGCCGAGAACGATGTTCTCCGGCAGCTGAGGCTTGAGCTGGGCCTCGTGGTGGCCGGGGATGCCGGTGCCGGTCGACATGTACAGCGCCTTGCCGCGCAGGTTGTCGAGCAGCTGGGCCGGGTCGTGCGCCGCCCATTCGGGACTGCCCGGCGCGCCCCACATATTGAGTGGGTTCCCACCGCGGTTGGTGATGGAGAACATCATGGCGCCCGCCGCCATGCCCATGTCGGGGCACGCGCTGTAGCCGGCGACGGCCCGGTAGAGGCCGGGGTTGCGAGCGGCCAGGATGTAGGCCGCGTTGCCGCCCATCGACAGGCCACCGATGGCGTTCACGCCGTTGCCGTCGAAGCGGGCGTCGATCAGGCCCGGCAGTTCACGGGTGAGGAACGTTTCCCACTTGTACCGGCCGAAACGCGGGTCGTCGGCGATCCAGTCGGTGTAGTAGCTGGCCTGCCCGCCCATCGGCAGCACCACGTTCACGTGCTTGCCACGGAAGAACGCCTCGGCGTCGGTGGCGTTGGTCCAGGTGCTCTGGCCGATGCCCGGATCGAGGCCGTCGAGCAGGTAGTACGTACCGCGCGCTCCGCCACCCGCCGGGTGCAGAACCTGCAGCTCGATATTGCGCCCCATCGCGGGCGAGGTGACGGTGATCGCGGTGCGGTTCGGGGTGAGCGCACGCTCCCCGACGATGTCCGCGGCCGCGGCGGGTGCGGGCTGCAGAACGCCCGGACCGATGAACGCGATGGCGAATGCCAGCACTGAAGCAGCAACACCTGAACGACGCACGATCTACCCTCCATAACCGCATGCCAATGACAGTCCAAAGTAACCCACCGATGAACACCAAGGAAGCATTCGGCGATTTGGGCGTTTCTTCGGCAAACTTTTGGGTATGTATTGACCGCTTCGTCCGAAATCGCAGGTCAGCGGGTAAGAGCTCCCCGGATCGAGCCCGCGAGGTAGTCCAGATCGGCGCGGGCGGGCGAGGTGGGTCGCGCGCGCAGCCCGAAGCCGTCGCCGGGCGTGCGCGGAATGACGTGCAGGTGCACGTGGAATACCTCTTGGCCGGCCGTAACCCCGTCGGCGAGAAAGAAGTTCACGCCGTCGGCAGCCACCTCGCTGTCACGCAGAGCCGCCGCGATCCGCTGCCCCACCTGAAACAGCTTGCCGCCCAACTCCGGATCGAGTTCGGCAAGGCTCGGCGCGGCCACCTTGGGCACAACGAGCACATGGCCGGGCGTCACAGGACGAATATCCATGAACGCCAAGACATCATCGTCCTCGTACACCTTGGAAGCAGGCGCCCGACCGGCGACGATGTCGGCGAAGATCGTGTACGGATTCATCCGCGCACGGTATCGAAAACGCACGAGAGCCCGCCACCGCCGTCGCAGGGCGGGCAGTGGCGGGCTCACGCGCACGGCTCTACAGAATCGGCGAGGGCGTGTACCGCGCGGCCTCCGGGTTGGCCTCGACCAGCTTCTGCACCTGGGCGATCACCTCGGACACCTGATCAGTGGCCGCGCCGATGAACGCGGACTTGTCGGCCAGCGCCGCGTCGAGGGCGGCGCGGTCGAGCGGCATCCGGTCGTCGGCGGCGAGCCGGTCGAGCAGATCGGGTTCGCGCCCCTGCTCACGCATGGCGAGGGCGACGGCCACCGCGTGCTCCTTGATGACCTCGTGCGCGGTCTCGCGGCCGACACCGGCGCGCACCGCCGCCATCAGGATGCGGGTGGTGGCCAGGAACGGCAGGTACCGGTCGAGCTCGCGCGACACCACCGCCGGGTAGGCGCCGAACTCGGCGAGCACGGTCAGGAACGTCTCCATCTGTCCGTCGATGGCGAAGAAGGCATCGGGCAGCGCGACGCGACGCACCACCGAGCAGAACACGTCGCCCTCGTTCCACTGCGCGCCCGCCAGCTCCGCGGCCATCGAGCCGTAGCCGCGCAGCACCACCTGCAGACCGTTCACCCGCTCACAGGAGCGGGTGTTCATCTTGTGTGGCATGGCCGAGGAGCCGACCTGGCCCGGCTGGAATCCCTCGGTGACCAGCTCGTGGCCCGCCATCAGGCGGATCGTGTGCGCGAACGACGACGGCCCGGCACCCAGCTGCACCAGCGCCGAGAGCACGTCGTGGTCGAGCGAGCGCGGGTACACCTGACCCACGCTGGTGAAGACGTTCTTGAAACCGAGGTGGGTGGCCACCTGCTGCTCGAGGGCGGCGAGCTTGCCCGCGTCACCGTCGAGCAGGTCGAGCATGTCCTGGGCGGTGCCCATCGGGCCCTTGATGCCGCGCAGCGGGTAGCGGTCGATCAGCTCACGCAGCCGGGTGAGCGCGACGAGCACCTCGTCGGCGGCCGAAGCGAAACGCTTGCCGAGCGTGGTGGCCTGCGCGGCGACATTGTGCGAGCGGCCCGCCATCACCAGCGCCTGATACTCGGCGGCCCGCTCACCGAGCCGCGCGGCGATGGCGACACCGTGGTCGTAGACGTGCTCCAGCGAGAGCCGGATCTGCAGCTGCTCCACGTTCTCGGTGAGGTCACGGCTGGTCATGCCCTTGTGCACGTGCTCGTGCCCGGCCAGCGCGTTGAACTCCTCGATGCGGGCCTTCACATCGTGGCGGGTGACCCGCTCGCGCTCGGCGATCGAGGCCAGGTCCACGTGATCGATGACCCGCTCGTAGTCCTCGACCACCCCTGCGGGAACGTCGATCCCGAGCTGCGACTGGGCGCGCAGCACCTCGAGCCACAGCTTGCGCTCGAGCACGATCTTGTTCTCGGGCGACCAGAGCGCGACGAGCTCCGGGCTGGCGTATCGGGTGGCGAGGACATTCGGGACGAGGCTCACGAGCACTCAGTCTAGTTGCCTGACCCGTTCGCCCTGCTGGGGCATCATGTTGGGCACCACGGGCGGGGCCACGATGTCGATCATCTCGAGCAATCCGGCTCGGGCGGGGCGGCGCGGTTCGGGGTGTCCCTCGATCAGCGCGGCGACGACGGCACCGTCGACGACGGCGACGAGCCTGCGTAACTGCTCAGGACGCACCACCCGGTCGGAGCGGCGCAACACATCGGCGAGCAGGTCTTCGAGCTGGGTGCGTAGTCGTAGCTGCACCTCGCGCAGCTCGGGATGCCGCGCGGAGGCGACCGACCGCTCGTAGCGGGCGATCAGTTGCCCACGGGCGTCGAGATCGCTGTCGTCGGGGCCGACCAGCAGGTCGAGCACCAGGTCGACGGTCGCCTCGGTACCGCGTCGGCGGTGGCTCACGTCGCCGACGCGGCGGCGCATCGCGTCGAGTTCACGGGCGCCGCTGAACTCGACGGCGCTGGCGATCAGATCTTCCAGTGAGGCGAAGTAGTAGGTGGTGGACGCGAGGGGAAGATCGGCTCTCGAGGCCACCGAACGATGTCGCACGGCGTCGAAGCCGCCTTCGAGCAACAGTTCAGCCGCCGCCGCCACCAGAGCCTGGCGACGTCGTTCGCCTTTCGGAGTCGTCGCGGTGGTCACCGTGCCATCGTGCCAGTCATCATCAGTTCAACCGTGCGCAATCGTCATCGGGGAAACGCTGGGAATTCGGGATATCTGAGTTTTACCGTATCCCGGCACCGATGTGTTCGTACTAGGGAAAGTTGTTGGGGGACATCACCGTTGACAACCGGTCCAGCGCTGCGGAAATGTCGTTTGTGGCGCCTGCGAAGGAAAAGCGAATCGTGCGAAGACCGCGCTCGGTATCGAAGTCGAGTCCCGGTGCCACCGCCACTCCGGTTTCGGCGAGAACCCGTGCGCACCACTCCAGTGAATTACTGGTCAAATGACCGATATCCGCGTAGGCGTAGAAGGCACCGTCGGCGGGCGCCAGATCGGTGATGCCGAGCGCGGGCAAACCCTCGAGCAGCAACGCCCGATTGGTCGCGTACCGGCGCACGTGCCCGTCGAGTTCGTCCTTGGCCTCGGGCCCGAAGGCGTGCACCGCCGCGTACTGCGAGATCGCGGGCGGGCACACCGTCATGTTCGACGCCAGCCGCTGCAACGCGGGGCGCAGGTGCGCGGGCGCGAGCATCCAGCCCAGCCGCCACCCGGTCATCGAGAAGTACTTCGACACCGACCCGATCACCACCGCGTCGCGGGAGAACTCCCACGCCGAGGAGGTCGGCGTGCTCGCGCCCGCGTAGGTGATGCCGTGATAGATCTCGTCGGAGATCAGCAGCGTGCCGTGCGTTTCGCACCAGCGGGCGATGGCGGCCAGTTCCGCCGGGTCGATCATGGTTCCGGTCGGATTCGCCGGGCTCGCCAGCACCAGCCCCGCAGGCGGTTCGGGTAGTGCCTCGAGCATCGCCACCGTCGGCTGGAAGCGGGTCTGCGGGCCGCAGTCCAACTCGACGACCCGGCAACCGAGGGCGGTGAGCGTGTTGCGGTAGGCCGGGTAGCCCGGGCGGGCGACCACGACGGTGTCGCCCACGTCGAAGGCGGCGAGAAAGATCAGCGTGAACGCGCCCGACGATCCGGTGGTCACCACCACCTCGTCGGGGTGCACGTCGTAGCCGTAGGTCTCGCTGTGATGGCCCGCGATGGCCTCGCGTAGCGGCAGGATCCCGAACGTCTCGGTGTACCCGAGCAGCTCGTGGTCGATCGCCGCACGTGTCGCCCGCAGCACCGGCGCGGGCGCCTGCGTCGACGGCTGCCCCGCCGCGAGTACCAGCACGTCACCGTGCGACCTGGCCCGTTCGGCGGCCGCCTTCCACACGTCCATCACGTAGAAGGGAGGAATGGTCGACCGTAGCGATTCTGTGGACACCCGAGAGACGGTAGATCACCCGATCGCGCGCCTGCACAGATATGGTCGGCACAATGGCTCCGACAGCGAATACGCAGGCACCGACGCCACCGGAAGCGTGGCGCCGGGACAGGGTCGTGGGGGCGGTATGAGGCGGACCGAGGTGGACGGAGTCGCGTCGGGTGGGGTGCGCGAGCCTGCCGATGCGGGGCGAGGAGTCGTCGCCGATGCCGTGCCCGGAGCGATGGTCGATCGCGACACCGCGTCCGCCGATGCGAACACCACCGAGGAGGCGCACGGGATCGAGGCCTGCGACGTGCAGGCGAACGGTGATTCCACGCCACGCGGGACAAGGGCGAACGGCGATGTCGTCCCGACGGCGGGCCACGCCGCACGGCCGAGGGCGGGCTCAGACGGCGGTGCCGAGTCGGACAGCGATGAAATGGGGGCTGTCACACCGAACAGGTCGGGTACCTTACATACTCGCCGTTCGACCATGAACGGTCTTGTGCTCCGGGCGAATTGGCGCGAGCATCTACCTGCACAGGTGCCGGTGCGTGATCGGGTGTCGGCGTGGGCCGGCAAGCATCCGGCGCTCGGGGATATCGCGGCTGACCTGCGCCGTGGTGACATTCGGAAAGTGTTCTGGGAGCGGCCTTCTCGGCAGGCGACGGAACTGTGGTCGCGCAGGCCGAGCAGCGAGCGGGTGCGTGCGGTGCTCGTCGAGCGGCGTGTGCTCATCGCGGGCGTCGCGGTGGTCGCGGTGCTCGTGGCTTCGGACGGGCAGTTCAGCGGGCTCGTCGACCGGCCGCTCGCACCGGGTGAGGCCCAGCGGGTCGCCATCGCCTATCCCCCGCAGATCCCGCCCAACCCGCAGTCGGTGCGCCGCCTGCTCGTCGCCATCGACAACGGTGAGAAGCGCCGCGAGGCCGCGGTGGTCGCCGCGGCGGCCCGGGCCACCCTGGAACGCGCCAAAGCCGAGGCGGCGGCCGCGTCGTCGGGCCAGTGGCAGGACTGGATGGGCGAACGCGCCCCCGTGGTGCCGGGCGTCATGGTTCCCGGTGCGAGCACCCCGTCGACCGGCGGTTTCAGCCTGCCCGCCAAGGGCCTGTTCACCTCCGGTTTCGGCTCACGCTGGGGCACCATGCACCGCGGCATCGACATCGCGGGCCCCATCGGCAGCCCCATCTACGCCGTCGCCGACGGCACCGTCGTCGAGGCGGGCCCCGCCCAGGGCTTCGGCCTGTGGGTCCGCATCCGCCACGACGACGGAACCATCAGCATCTACGGCCACATGTACGACTTCTTCGTCTCCCCGGGCGAACGCGTCCCCGCGGGCATGCAGATCGCCCGCATCGGCAACCGGGGCGACTCCACCGGCCCCCACCTGCACTTCGAGATAGTCCAGAACGGCCAGCACGTGGACCCGCAGGCCTGGCTGGCCCTGCACGGGCTCAGCCTGACCTGACCGGCTACCGCTTCCGTTCCGGGACTACGACCTCGGTGGCGCCGATATCGGTGCGGAAATGGCTGCCGGGAAGCTTGATCTTGGCAAGACGGGCGTAGGCGCGTTCGCGGGCCTCGGCCAGGTCCTCGCCGATGCCGACGACATTGAGGACGCGGCCACCCGCCGAGACCAGCGCCTTGTCCTCGCGCAGGGCCGTGCCCGCGTGCAGGACGAGGGTGTCACCGTCGAGCGCGCCTTCCTCGGCGCCGGTGATCACATCGCCGGTGCGGGGACGGGCGGGGTAGTTCTCGGCGGCGAGCACGACCGTGACAGCCGAACCGTCCTTCCAGCGCGGCGGATCGACCTCGGCGAGGCGGCCGGTCGCGGTGGCGTGCAGCAGCTCGGCGAACGGGCTGTCGAGCAGCGCGAGCACCGCCTGGGTCTCGGGATCACCGAAGCGGCAATTGAATTCGACGACGGCCGGACCGTTGGTGCCGATCGCCAGACCGGCGTACAGCAGCCCGGAGAAACCGCTGCCGCGCCGAACCAGTTCGGCCGCAACGGGCTTCACGACCTCGTCGACGATCTCGGTGAGCGTCTCGGCGGGCAGCCACGGCAGCGGGGTGTAGGCGCCCATGCCACCGGTGTTGGGGCCCGCGTCGCCGTCACCGACACGCTTGTGGTCCTGCGCGGGCAGCAGCGGCACCACGGTCTCGCCGTCGACCAGGCAGAACAGCGAAACCTCCGGCCCGTCGAGGAACGACTCGAGCAGCACCGGATGACCCTGCTCGAGCAGTTCGGCACCGTGATCGCGGGCGGCCCGGCGATCGGCGGTCACCACGACACCCTTGCCCGCGGCGAGACCGTCGTCCTTGACCACCCAGGTGGGGCCGAAACGGTCGAGCGCGGCGTCCAGGTCGGCCGGGGTGTCGACGATCTCGCTGTGCGCCGTCCGCACACCCGCCGCCGCCATCACATCCTTGGCGAACGCCTTGGACCCTTCGATCCGCGCCGCGTCGGCCGACGGACCGAACACGGGGATCCCGGCCGCGCGCACCGCGTCGGCCACACCGAGCACCAGCGGCACCTCCGGCCCGATCACCACCAGGTCGGCCGCGACCTCACCGGCCAGCGCGGCCACGTCCTCGGCCGAGCAGGGATCGACCGGCCGCAGCTCGGCCTGCTGGCCGATACCGGGATTGCCCGGGGCGGCGATCACCGCCGTCACCGACGGATCCCGGCGCAGCGCCAGGACGAGGGCATGTTCACGGGCTCCGGAACCGATGACGAGTACGCGCACCGGAACAGATTAGTCGCGCCGCCGCGCGTCCACTCGCGACCCCCTGATCCCGACATCCGCCCGTCGACCACAGTTCACCCTGGCCGTATCGGGTCGGCTTGGGCCACAATGGATCCAACAGCGGAAGCGGGGGACGATCGTGGGATTGCTCGACGGCATGATGGGCAACGCGGGTCGCATCGACCCCGCCGCCGCCCAGCAGGAATACGCCAAACTGTTCGGCCAGGGCGAGCAGGTGTACGCCGCCTACCTGCTGGTCCGCGACGCCATGCTGTTCACCAACCGGCGCCTCATCATGATCGACAAACAGGGCGTCACCGGCCGCAAGGTGAGCTACCACAGCATCCCGTACCGCTCGATCACCCACTTCGCCGTCGAAACAGCCGCCACCTTCGACCTCGACGCCGAGCTCTACATCTGGCTCAGCGGCAGCCACGAACCGGTCAAGCAGCGATTCAACCGCCAGGTCGACATCTACGAGGTACAGGGCATCCTGTCCCACTACGTCGCCGTGTGAGTCACTTGTAGTAATACCAGTGTCCACCCAAGTGGACATAATTTGTATCACCACTACCGATTCCGTCCGGATTTCGGCCGGAGGGGATATAAACAAACCCGTTGCCAACACCCTGATAGCCCTTCGGAAAATGGAATTCGCATTCTCCATCAGGCCCGTCTTCTATACGATGGAATTCGTACTTCCCGATCAGCGCGGCAGGATCGCCGGACGTCGAATTCCTGTACTGGGCGCCCAATCTTTCACATTCGGCTGCGGCACGTTCCATATCACCTCGCGACATCTGCCAGCCGATTCGACCAGGTACATAGAACTCGGTCAGCAACACGGTGATGATCACGCACAACGGCAGAACCAAACTCCAGCGCCACCACCCCGAATACCGTATGGCAGAAATGATCGTCGACACGAGCCACACCATGATCGGAACGACAGCGGCCGCCCCTGCCCAAAACCTGACCTCGTCATCATCGAAAACCCTGAAGCACGCCCACAACAACCAGGCGCAGCTAGCGAGCGTTGCGACCGTGGCCACCGACATCGGAATTTTCCAAACCATCGGCAAAGGTGGCCGCTGGCGCTCAGACTGTTCCATCGTTATGCCGATACTCCGTATTTCCGTTCGCCGAGTTCTCATTCACCAGTGTGTAACGTAGAGGTGTCTGTTCGCCCGTGAATTTATCATTGACCGAGACTCCCATATCGGAGGTGAATCGGCTCCAATCGTCGGGCGGCATTGTCTGACACCCCGCGCTGGCGACGCCCTCCTTCTCCCCCGCCCCTTCCTCCCTACCGCAATGCCAGTACATAGTTTCGCCACCCCCAGCACGGACGTTCTCATTGAACAACCCGTCGTGATCGGTGTCGTACTCCGCTTCCGCTTTCGAACCCTCCGGCATCTTGAATACGTTTCCGTCGCCGACGCTGTCATGCTTGTTCTTGAACCAATTGTGCCCGTATTCATAGGACCCGGCGGGGAGTCGGCCGAGCTCCTTCTTGCCGTCCCCGTTCACATCAACCGCCTCATCTGTGTTGATGTATCTATTCGTCGGATCCGTGTTGGCTTTGTACTCGCTGACGTGCTTTACTCCACGTTCGTCAACCCAGAGTAGAACTGCCTTGTCGTCGTAAACCCCGTTTCCGCCGTTCGCGGCAGTATTCGTCTCCTTTCGAATGGCAAGCAAATTCTTCTGATCAACCCCCTCGTCGAAAGTTCCCCCATTTCGTTCGATCAGCGCCTTATAATAGTCGTACTTGGCGTCGACGATCTGCTGACCAGCCGAGGTCGGTCCTGGCGCCAGGACCTCTGGGTCGGAGACATTCTGGGGGTTCCCGGCTAGGAGCGTGATGGGAGAGTCGCCTTCAGGCAGACTTGCGAACGCCTTTTGGAGCGCCGTCTCGACCGCGACAGCTGCCGTGCGGGCGTTCTCCAACGCATTCTTGATTGCAACTGTGGACGCATCAGCATCGACCTGCAGCGCGCCAGCCGCAACGGAATACGACGACGCGTCGGGGAGTTGAGCGAGCAAGGTCTGGTGGGTAGTCGTCGATATTGTGACGGTGCCGTCATCGGCGACTTCGTATCCATTGGACTTCGCGGTATCCACGGCGTTCCTCACAGCGGTTTTCGCCGTGGTCAAGCTGGTCTCGCCCTGTCGCGCGGCCGTGGCACCATCTTGCAGCGCCACGATGAGGGTCTTGGTCGTGGCGCGGACTTCTTCGTGTTTGGTCCGCATCGCGTCGCCCGCGGTACCGGTCCAGTAGTCGTAGCTCGCGTCGACCGCCCGGGCTTTCGCGTCGTCGAATGTCGTCAGCTCCACTGCTTGCGCGGTCCATCTACTTCCCAGCGTGCTGAGACTATCGGTGTTCCATCCGAGGACCTGCGCGACTGTCAACGCACCAGCATCAGTTGCTGATTTCTGCTCCGATGGACTCAACGTGGTCATGCCAACGCCCCCTGGTTTGCGGCGATACCGCTCGCGGTGGTGGTGTCCTGGTTCTCGAACTCGATGACGGAGGTTGAGGTGCCGGTCGACAGCGCCTCGTACTCCGAGATCAAAGTGCGGGAGGCCTTGGACACTTTGGTGAGCGCGGTAGTCGCTACATTAGGAATGTTCGTGCCAGGCAGCGTGACACCAGCATCGCCGGTCTCGCCCTCGAACACAGTCGCCATGTCCGACTCTGCGTTGCCAAGCGTTGTCGCGAGTTCTTTCGCGCGTCCTGTATCCAGGCTCAGGTCTACTGCAGCCATGATCTTCTACTCCCCACTCTCGAGCTTCACCCATCCGTCGATGAGCCATCCATTGCGATTGCGTTCGCGGAAGTACAGTGTTTCCTCATCGACCACATCGGTTGGTTCGACGACCATGTCGCGATCGGGTTTTCGTGCTACGCGGGCCCGGTCGGTTGAGCGGGGACTGCGGGCGCGGCCTGTCCTCCGTTGCTGCGGCAGTTGTGTCTGCGCAGACTGCTGTGCCTCTACCACGTTCGCCGGTCGGTTACTCATTGGCGTGCTACTCACCGAAGGGCTACTCGCTGGCGGCTGCTCCGCCGACGGGGCGGCCAGACTATCGGCGACCGCTCGACGTCCCTCCCGCAACCGCGGATCGTTCCCCAAAGCCGCCACCGCCTCGTGCATAGCCAGAGCGGCTTGCGCCTGAGCCTGGCGATGCAGGTCGACTACCATCGCAACGACCTGTTGCGGTGTGAGCGCTTCCCCTTCAACGGTCAATTCAAGGCTGTGGAAGGTGCCATTGGCGCCGACTTCGGCCCGAAGCGCTCCGTCCGGGCTCGTCGCTGTGCCTCGCGCATCGTTGAGTGCGCGCTGAAGCTGTTCGATCTGACCAGAGACAGGATCAACATCTGGCAAGCGAATCTCCCCTCCATAATCGCGCCGCCAGTACTTTAATGCACGACCCTCGACCCGTCAGGCGATGCTCAGGGCCGATTCGCCATGACCCGCCCGACCATTCATGCGGCCCGATGACCACGTCTTCGACACCCAGCCGCGAATCACCCGAGCAGAGGCACGTCGCAGGTCGATGTTGGCGTGGCAGACAACAGCGGGAGGTGACCACTCGCCCTCGACGGCAGCAGGCGGGGGTGCCAAAGGGCAGATTAGGCTCGCTCTATGGCATCCGTTTTCAGCGCGATCATCGCAGGTCAGATCCCCGGCCGCTTCGTCTGGGAGGACGACGAATTCGTCGCCTTCCTCACCATCGCCCCCGTCACCCAGGGCCACACCCTCGTGGTGCCCCGCGCCGAGATCGACCAGTGGCAAGACATCGACCCCGACGTGATGGCTCGCCTCATGGCCGTCGCCCAGAAGATCGGCCAGGCCGTCCGCACCGCCTTCGACGCCCCACGCGCCGGCCTCCTCATCGCCGGCCTCGAGGTACCCCACCTGCACACCCACGTCTTCCCCGCCTACTCCATGGGCGACTTCGACATCTCCGGAGCCGACAACTCCCCCACCCCCGAATCCCTCGACGAAGCCCAGTCCAAGATCAAAGCCGCCCTCCGCGACCTGGGCTACGGAACCAACGTCCCCGCCTGATCGCTACTGGTGCCCGTGCCAACCCACGGGCACCGCCACGGCGATAACTCGGTCGCCGCCGATATGGACACCGTGGATACGGTGGGTGAGCGGCTTTACGTCGCCCCGGCCCAGCCGCAACGCTTGCGGGCCGCGGGAGGCTGACAGCGTCGGCCCGTCAACTCGAGGGGTCGGTCAGCAATGGAACCGAAGTGGGTCGGCGTGCGTCTAATGACATCGAGTGGTTCTGTGCGAAGAGGAGAGACGATGCGACTGGTGGGGATCGCCGTGGGGGTGGGCGTTGCGCTCGTGCTCTCCGGGTGTGGGCAGAGTGTGGACGGGCAGCCGGAGGTGAGTGGGGCTCCGTTGACGAAGGAGCAGTTGTTCGATCCGTGTGGGGTGCCGGAGAGTGCGTTGGTCGCGGCGGGACTGGACCCGGCGTCGAAAGACACCAACCTTTTCTCGGTCCCGCGGGCGGAGTGGAAGGGCTGCGCGTGGCGGGGCGGCGATCACTTCATCTCGTTCATGTCCACCGTCTACACCATCGAAGAGATTCGCGCTAACGATCGATACCACGACTTCAAAGATGTCACGGTCGGTGACCGAAAAGCCCTGCGATTCACCATCGGCGACGAAGCAGTTCCGGTCGAGTGCGAAATTGCCGTGGAAACGCAGCAGGGCCGCGCGCTCATCAACGCCACAAAGTTTGTCGACAGCAAGTCGACTATCGACCCATGTGTCCTTGCCGAGGATGCTGCCCCACACTTCATCGATTACGTCCCGCAGTAGACGCCCTCTGCCGAAAGGAGCCGATGCCATGACTAACGCTGCCGCACAAGAATTTCAGCGATTGGCTGGTGAAGCCGCCGGCGGGCGCTTGATAATCGAATCCGACGCTGCTGAGCGTTGCGCGAAGTGGTGCGAGGACTACATCACCGACCTGCGGACACTCTCCCTGCGCACCCGAAGAATGGTCGACGCCGACTCGTTCGGCGACCTCAATTCCGCAGGTACCCTCGCGAAGAAGTTTGCCGACCTCGCGGAAGGCGGGCCGGGAAGCGGATCCTACTTGGATGCGGTAACCCAACACATCGAGATCCTTACCCAAATGGCCGATATGTACCGCAAAGCCGGTGCCGCATTCAAGAACTGCGACGAAGCCTCTCAACTGGCGATCAAGCAGCAGACCAACAAGCTCGACTGACTACTGGGGGAACCATGCCGTTCGTAGCTTTTATGACCGGACTGTCGAATCTGCGCGCGGCCACGGATCGCGTCGGCTCGCTGTTCGATTCCGATATCGCGCCGGCGCAGTCCGAACTGGACGCGCAGGCCGACGGGAACAAGGAGCGGAACCGCATCTACGGCGAGAACCAGGCCCTGGCCTCGGGTTTCTCCGGTGAGTACACCCAGCAGGTCGTGCCGCCGGTGATGGAGACTTTCACCGACATGTCGCATTCCCGCATCATGCAGTTCGTCGAGTCGATCGACATCGGCCAGATGAGCACAAGCATTCAAGGCTGGACCCAGCTGGCCAACGACACGACGGCCAAAGCAACCGCCTTCCACGACAACATCAGCAAGGAGATGGAGCGTGGATGGGCGGGTAGCGCTGCCACTCAGGCACTGGCCAGCACCAAGGCGTATCTCGCCGATATCCACAAGGTCGATCAGGCCGCCAAGCTGATCGCCAACAAGATGGACGAAGCGCGGTCGGGCTTTCAGCAGGTGAAGTACTCGGTCCCGCACGAGTCCGACGACCAGGGCGACAGCAAATTGGGAATCCTGGTGTCAGTTCTCTCTCCCGCCACCGGGAAGGTCATCGATAGCGCCAGCGCCGGCCGGGCGGAAGCCGCGCAGGCCGCCGCCCGTGAGGTCATGCGAACCGTCTACCAGCCGGTTGCCCAGCAGTCCGACACCCAGGTCCCCAAGGTGCCGGGACCGTCCAAACCGCAGCAGGACAACCCGGGGAACGGCGATCCCGACGACGGCCCCGGCAGCGGAATCACCAACGGCGACAACAGCAACACCGGTGGAACCCCGGGTACGAACCCGGCAAACACGACCACCGAGCCGGAAGACCCGACAACGACCGAACCGGGCGACGACGAGGACAGCGGCGACGATTCCTCATCGTCGACGGAGGAACCCGCCGCCACGACACCCGAGGACACCACACCAGCCTCCACCCTCGCGACGAACCCAGCCGCAACCACGCCCGCAGGCACCGCCCCGAACGGCCTGGGCTCAGGCGGCGGCGCAGGCGCGGGTGCAGGTGCGGGCGGCGGAAGCCCGAGCGTTCCCGGCGCGGGCAGCTCGCTCCCCGGCGCAGGCGGTGCCGCCCCCGGCGCCGGAGCAGGCCAGAAGCTCGCCGCGTCCGCAGGCGGGTCGGCCGGCCGGGCGGGGATGCCCGGGATGGGCGGCATGGGCGCACCTGGCGCGCGCGGCGGCAAGGACGACGAGAACGAACACGGGGCTCCCGACTATCTGCGCGGCGTGCAGGAGGAACTGCTCGGTCCGGACCGGGCGCATGTCCCGCCGGTCATCGGTGGCGACGCATGACCGACAACTGGGAGCTCACCCAGTTCGAATTCTGGGTCGCCTGGGAAACTCTCGGCCGCGACCGCATGCCGTGGCCGTTGACCTTCACCGCAGGCGTGGAGACCCAGGCCGAGTTCGACCGTGAATGCCGCATCGCCGCCGACTCCCTCATCGCCAAGATCGGCGACGACGAGTCGCTGTATCACGCCCTGCACGCCTTGGCGCATCCGGAGATCCGCGTCGAATTGTTCGGTCATCGCTTCGACGGCCGGACCCGCATGGTCCGAGCGTGTGCGACGACCGAGTCCACCATCGGCACCGTCGCGGCTCAACTCCCCGGCCCCGAATACGGCCAGGGCGGCAACATCCTCATCTCCCTGCGCCCCGCCCACGCCGTGACCCAGCGGCTGATCTCCATCCTGCCGACGGTTCCGCCGGGCACAAGCCAGGGTTTCGACCTGCACCGCGACGAATTCACCACCACCCCAGACCCTTACGCCACCCGTCGTACTCCGGCCGAACACGCCCTGGCGTTCCTCAAACGCCCGTTCCGCACCTACGCCGAATTCCGCGTCGACAAGGGTCCCGCCCTGGACGGCTGGCAAGAAGGTGGCACAACACTCCAGGTCATCGACTACACCGACGACGGCCGCTATCTCCTTCGAGACGCGACCCGAGTCTCAGCCCACCCCCTGACCTCCGACCGCTTGAACAGCGAGCTCCAAAATCTCATCGCCCGAGCGGCCGCCGGCCAAAACCAGTCAGCTTGGTAGGCAGGCACTTTCACTGCGCGGTGTAGCCGCCGTCGACGAGGTGATAGCTGCCGGTGATGAAACTGGCGGCGTCGCTGGCGAGGAACAGGACCAGGTTGGCGACCTCTTCCGGCGTGCCGAGGCGGCCGATCGGGTGCTTGTCTTCCAGGAACTTGGTGGTTTCGGGATCGTCGGCCAGTAGCGGGGTGCGGATGTAGCCGGGTCCGACGGCGTTCACACGGACATTCTGCCGCGCGTATTCGAGAGCACCGTTCTTCGTCAGGCCGAGCAGCGCGTGCTTGGCGGTGACATATCCGGCGTATTCAGGATTTCCGACACTGGCGAGGATCGAGGCCATATTCACGATCGCCCCGCCACCGTTGGCCGCGAGCACCGGCAATTGCTCGCGCATTCCGTAGAACACGGAATCAAGATTCACCGCCATCACCTTGCGCCACCCCTCGATCGAATAATCACCGATCGCATTGCGCTCCCCCGTGATTCCCGCGTTGTTCACAGCGATCCCCAACGGCAACATCTCCTGCGCGGCCGCCACACTCCTTGCCACGTCCCCCGGATCAGCCGCATCCCCGGCCAGCGCCACCGCAGTCCCTCCGTTCACCACGATCTCGTCGGCAACCTCCCGCGCCGCCCCCTCGTTCAGATCGAACACCACCACCGACGCCCCGTTCCCCGCCAACCCGAGCGCCACCGCCCGCCCGATCCCCGACCCCGCCCCACTCACCACAGCCGACCGATGCCCCACCTCGTAAACAGCCACGCCGATCCTCCATCCCGTTGCTACCGCACCGATGAATCAGGACGAACTAACCGTTTCAGAGTAATCAGAAGGTCGGCCCGACGGCAGTGTAGAAGTAATGCGCGCCCTCCCGAAGTGAGAGGATCCAGCGCGAGCTCCCCGAATC
Organism: Nocardia sp. NPDC023733; assembly: GCF_040639775.1. Taxonomy (NCBI): domain Bacteria; kingdom Bacillati; phylum Actinomycetota; class Actinomycetes; order Mycobacteriales; family Nocardiaceae; genus Nocardia; species Nocardia sp. NPDC023733. The sequence goes on from NZ_JBFAAN010000010.1 coordinate 87,179, forward strand.
CGCCTGTTACTCAGGCCATCCTGGTTCGGGTGGCAATTCTGGAAGCGCCGCAGGTTGCCTGAAGGGTTGCGGGTTGCGCAGCTCCAGAGGCACTGGATTCTCAACTGTGGCGCAAGGGTCGCTGCCCGCGCGCGTGGACCACTTCTCGGTGATGGTGGTGTCGCGCAGCACCCATCCTTCGAAAACATCGTCGGTGGGGTATCGCGCGGGCCCGGACAGCGTCGCCACCGTCGCTGGCCTGTCGGTAGCCCGCCTGAAGTCCAGCGTTGTCCAGTGTGGATTGAGGGCGTTCGCACCGAACGGCTGAAATTCGCGGGGCCCCCGCTGAGTCACCACCGCGTCGGCCCAGGTACAGACCCCCGCACGCCAACCACCGTCGGGTTGCTGATCGAGGTCGACGAAATGCGCGTACATTGTCCCGAAAGCTGGTCGATCAGCGGCGATGACTTCATGTCCGAACTTTCCGAAATACAAAGTCCTGCTGGTCTCGGCATTATCGAAAAATGCCCGAAATCCCGGATACGTTGTGTCGGCAACACCTTCGTGCAGGAAGGTTGTGTTGGTCGCCCATGCGACAAACGACGATTCAACGAATCCCCGGACAACTGCAGCGGGTGCGGACCGCACCTCGATACCCGGATCTGCCGACCAGCGAAAACTGACATGAAGATACTCGGGCAATCGGTAAGGCTCCGCATCCTTCGGTGAACAGCCGACGCACGTACCGACGAGAACTACCGCGGCGGCGCCCCACACTCGCGCCCACCCCATCACCGAGTCCCGCTCTCGCGGGGATCCTTCCCGTTGTCCCACTGAGCTTCGTACTGTACGAGACCGGGGAGAAAACGCATCATCGCACCATTGAACTCGACCAAATTCGTCTCGGGGGAATCTCCGTTCATCCGGCCGATGTCCTCGTACGACTTCAGTTTCCCTGTTGCCGGATCGAAGAATTGCCCGACGTCGGGGTCGTTACGATAGTCCGGTTGTCCGGATGCGAGCGACATCCCCTGCAACACGTTGTAGTAGCGCTCGGACGAGTTCCCCTCCGCGCTGATGTCGGCTTGTGGTCCGATCTCGGGCACCGATCCGAGGAGCCACGAACGCACGTGGGGAGAAGTCATCTTCCATGCCAATTCGGTACTGTCGTCGCCGATAATCGGCAATCGCTTGCCCGCAAAGGCGGTTCCCTCACGCACAGAATCGAACAACGCCTGCTTTTCCTTGAGCGCCTCGGCCTGGTCCTTGATACGGGTGTCCAACTCGAGTTGCATCCCGACCTGGGCTCCCTGATCGATCTTGCCTGCCCACATGCCAAGCGCCGAGTCCTGGCCACCGCTCAGCCCGAACTGCTGATTCAGCTGCGAAATCGCAGCATAGGCCGAGGTGTTGAAATTCACGGCCGTTTGGGGATTGGAATCCATCACCGCGAAGATATTGTTCACCTGATCCTGACCGAGTGCACTGAATCCACCGGTCTGCAGTAGTTCGGGTCGGACGCCGACCATATTCGGGATGTAGTTCGACATCAGATCGCCGAGTGCCCCGGTAATCTTGGGATTCGCCGAGCCGATCGACTCCACACTGCCGTCTATATGCAGCAGCTGATCCTTGTGGGAGCCGATGTATTCGGCGATTTCCCCGGCCGAGGCCCCCGCTTGCGAATTCAGATGCTGGTCATCCGACATCGCATGCGCATCGATGCCCTGCAACACGGCGGTGAGTCCCTGTTCTTGGCCCGCCCAGTTGTTGTCGAGCAATGCGCCGATGTGCTGTTGTGCATCGTAAGTCTGCCCCGGAGACACAGTTGCGGACATATTGTCGCCGGTCAGGAAGTCGTGAACCGCCTGATGGTCGCCCGATGCCGCCTCCAGCATCCGACTGGCGAGCTTGTCCGGATTGTCAGCGGTGATTCCGGTTTCGCCGACGGTGTTTGCCCCGCCTACGATTTCCGCCGCCTGTTTCAGAACACCCCGGTCCAGGTCGCTGCCTTGTGCGAGACCGTCGTCGCCGCGGTTCATCATCTCGGCGAGCGTGGTGAAATCATCGGCTCGGGGCACGGTGTCGCCGAGGTCGACGGGATTGCCGTGGCCGGAATCGCCCGGTTTGCCCTTCTGCAGCGGGCTCTCGGTGAGCAGTGTGCGGATCGGGGCCGGCAGCTGGGTCATGCCGCCGCGATCGGCAACCTGAGCGGTATCACCCACCATGCCCATTGTGGTGACCTGTGGGTTCGACATGAGCTGCAGTGCGTTGGCGACACCGGCGCTGACGGTGTTCTGCTGGCCCTCGGGCAACCCCGCACCGATCGCCGCGATCTGTTCGACGCTCTTGCCGTCCATCGAGCGCATCAGTTGCTGCAGGTAATCGTACTGTTCTTGGGGTAGATCCACCGGTCGCCCAGCGAGCAGGTCGGCACGCTGCTGCTCAGTGAGGGTGGTGGCGAGGGTCAACCGCTCGAGTTCCTCCGGCGTAGCTTTCCCACTCATGAAGTCCGCGAGGTCGCGTTCGGCGGTGGTCGGGTTGAGGCCCGCCGACTCGGGCGCCAGCGTGGCAATCGCGGTGAGAGCGGTACGGATGGCCTGTGCGCATGCCTCATCCGCCCAGCCGAGCTCCGCGGCGAGACGCTGCAACGACACCGTCTGATTGGCCGCTTCGTTGGCACGGACCGCATCGGGTGCGGCATTGGTCAGCGTTTCTGAGACATCCCACTGCTCGTGCACAGTGAAACTGTCCGCCTCGAGGTCTCGGACGGTTGTCTTCAGGGTCTGCACGATCGGCGCCATCGCCGCTTGCCCGGTGCGGCATGCGGCGGCCAGGTCGTCGAATGCGCTTGCCAGAACGCGCATCTGGGTCTGCTCGCGATCGGCGCGGGTCGCGGCGGCGGTGTACGCCTCGCCCGACCAGTCGAGCCCCGCGATCGTCGTGTACATCTTCGACGCGGCGGTGACGAGCCCTTGGCTGATCGAATCAGCTTGTCGCGCCGGGTAATCGAGGTCGATATTCCAGTACATGACTTGTGAACGGGTAGGCGCCATGTCAGCGCACTCCCGCGTTGAGGTCGCCTAGCGCACTCAGCCGGGTCGCGGTGTCGATATCAGTTTCCCGATAGGCGTCGGCGCTGTGCCGCAGCACGCTGGCGAGCTCGCTGTACCGTCCGGACACCACACGCAGGGCCTTGGTGCGGGCTGATTCGAGTTTGTCGAGTTCGGGACCGGTGAGCGAGCCCTGCATGAACGACCCGAGCGTTCCGAGCGCCCCAACACCCGCATCGAAGGCTGGTAAGCGCCCGATATCACCGACGACTTCGTCGATGGTCCCCGCCGCCGTCCTGAGTTCTTCTGGTGAGACCTGCACGCAACCCCCCGTTGCCACTGAATTCGGTCGAGCCTGGTGTTGGATGCTAGGCGCGAATCACCGCTCGGTAGAGGGGCCGATGGGGGTGTTCACCAGAGATTCTTCTCCTGGCCACGGCCGGTGAAAGGTGGCGGAGAAATAGAAGAACCCGACCTGATTCACAAGTCGGGTTTCTCGGAGCCCCCTGTCAGGATTGAACTGACGACCTTCGCTTTACAAGAGCGGTGCTCTACCACTGAGCTAAGGAGGCGGGTACTGATGTGCCCCGGAGGGCAGCGACCATCATAGCCGGACACGTCCGCCGCGTGACACCGAGTTCGGTGTCACGCGGGGACGCCCAGCGAGCGGTCCCGGCGCAGTATTCGGAAGGTACCGGTCAGGACTGGGCGCGGGCCGCATCGTCGGCGGCCATGGCGTCACGCAGGCTCTTGGGACGCATATCGGTCCAGTTCTTCTCGACGTACTCGACGCACGCGGCCCGGCTTTCTTCGCCGAACACGACGCGCCAACCCGCCGGGACCTCCGCGAACGCGGGCCACAGGGAGTGCTGCTCTTCATCGTTGACCAGAACGAAGAAGCGGCCGTCCTCGTCGTCGAAGGGGTTGGTGCTCATTTCACCTCACTGGATACTGGCGCTGTGTACGGGATCGCTGAGGCCGGCAAGCCCCGAGCGTTGTGTCGACCCTAGCAAGCCATACGTTACGCGTAGGCGGTTACCTCAGCTCGCGAAGAAATCGAGCAGGATCTTGTTCACGGCCTCGGGCCGTTCGAGGTAGCCGAAATGACCCGCGTCGGGGATTTCCTGGTACCGGGCGCCGGGGATGGCCTCGGCGACCTCGCGCGACAGGTACGGGGGGATCATGCGGTCGTCGGCGAAACCGATCGACAGGCAGGGCACGGTGATCGCGCGGTAGGCGGCCACGCGGTCGAAGTCGTGGTCCATCGCGCGCTGGGCGCGGATGCCCGCGGTGGCCGGTCCGCCGGTGAATTCGAACAGGTCGAGCCAGTCGCGGGCGGCGTTGCGGTCGGCCATGGTGGCGGGCGACAGGTTCATCACCGCCGTGACGGCCGCCTCGAACTTGGCGGGCAGTTGCACGCCCGAGGCGTCGAGGTCCTGCTCACCGGCCGACAGGGTCTTCTGGAACTGGTCGAGACGGCCGTGACCGGCCATGAACACGGCCTTGCGCACGAGATCGGGGCGGGCGAGCGCCAGTTCCTGGGCCACCCGCGCGCCCATCGACGTGCCTGCGACCAGCGCGGGGCCCTCGTCGAGGAGTTCGATGAGCGCGGCGGTGTCGGCGACCAGTTCCTCGATGCGCATACCGCCCGCGGCCTCGTAGGACGGCGCGATGCCGCGGTTGTCGAAGGTGCACACCCGGTATCCGGCCGCGACCAGCGCGGGCACCTGGTGCAGCTCCCAGACGCGGCCGGGCGAACCGGTTCCCATGATCAACACCACCAGCGGACCGCCGCCCTTGACGTCGGTGCCCTTGGTACGGTCGCCCTTGACCTGATAGTTCAGTGCGATGCCGTTCACCGTGGCCAGTGGCATGGGGAAACCTTTCGGTCGGGTTGACGAACCAATCCACGGTAACCGGCGCCCGATACTATTGACTACTCGCACGAAGAGCGTTGGAAAACCGGGAGGACGAACCACTATGGCCGCGAAGAGCACCGCCAACGACATCGCCGACGACGAGCTCGAACCGCTGGCCGACGAGACCGCTCGCCAGGCCCAGCGCGTGGTCGCGGCATATGCCGAGGACGCCGACGAGTGCCGCATGCTGCTGTCGATGCTCGGCATCGGCCCCAGCTGAGCAATCACCTACTACAACCTCAAAACGGCACCCTGCGACGCAAAGGATGCGTGAGTGGACCAGATGATCGATGAACAGTCCAACGACCGTCCGTCCGAGGAACCCGTGGCACCCTCGGGTGCGGGATCGGGATTCGTCGTCGTCGCCAACCGGCTCCCGGTCGACCTCGAGAAACTGCCCGACGGCACCACCCGGTGGAAGCGCAGCCCCGGCGGTCTGGTGACCGCGCTGGAACCGGTACTGCGCAGCAACAAAGGCGCCTGGGTCGGCTGGGCCGGGGTGCCCGATGTCGACGTCGAGCCGATCATCGAGGACGGGCTCGAGCTGTATCCGGTGCCGCTGTCGTCGCAGGAGGTGGAGGACTACTACGAGGGGTTCTCCAACGGCACGCTGTGGCCGCTGTACCACGACGTGATCGTGCGGCCCGTGTACGACCGGGCCTGGTGGGCGGCCTATGTGGAGGTCAACCGGCGCTTCGCCGAGGAGACCGCGAAGGTGGCCGCAGAGGGCGCGACGGTGTGGGTGCAGGACTACCAGCTACAGCTGGTGCCGAAGATGCTTCGCATGCTTCGCCCGGATCTGACCATCGGGTTCTTCCTGCACATCCCGTTCCCGCCGGTCGAGCTGTTCATGCAGATGCCGTGGCGCACCGAGATCGTCGAGGGCCTGCTCGGTGCCGACCTGATCGGTTTCCATCTGCCCGGTGGCGCACAGAACTTCCTGTACCTGGCCCGCAGGCTGGCCGGCCAGCCCACCTCGCGCGGCACCATCGGGGTGCGGTCCAAGCTGGGTGTGGTCCAGGTCGGTTTCCGCACGGTGCGCGTGGGCGCGTTCCCGATCTCGATCGATTCCGCCGAACTCGACGAGCACTCACGACGCCGGTCGGTGCGTGAGCGCGCGGCCAAGATCCGCGCCGAATTGGGCAACCCGAAGAACATCATGCTCGGCGTCGACCGCCTCGACTACACCAAGGGCATCGACATCCGCCTCAATGCCCTCCAGGAGCTCCTGGAGGAGGGTCGCATCGACCCGGCCGAGACAGTGATGGTCCAGCTGGCAACGCCGTCGCGTGAGCGCGTACAGAGCTACATCAAGATGCGCGGCGACATCGAACGTCAGGTGGGCCGGATCAACGGCGAATTCGCCCGTGTGGGCTACCCGGTGGTGCACTACCTGCACCGGCCGATCCCCCGCGACGAGCTGATCGCCTTCTTCGTGGCCGCCGACGCCATGCTCGTCACACCGCTGCGCGACGGCATGAACCTGGTCGCCAAGGAGTACGTGGCCTGCCACAGCGACCTCAACGGCGCCCTGGTCCTCAGCGAATTCACCGGTGCGGCAGCCGAATTGCGGCAGTCCTACCTGTGCAACCCGCACGACCTGGACAGCGTGAAGGACGCGATCGTCGGCGCCCTCGACGACGACCGCGACACCAAACGCCGCCGCATGCGCTCCATGCGCCGCCAGGTCCTCACCCACGACGTGGACCGCTGGGCCCGCGCCTTCCTCGACGCCCTCTCCCAGGGCAGTGTGGCCGGCTCCGCGCTACTCAGCGAGGACGACGACAACTACCCCGAAACCAGCCGTTAGGACTCAGACCGGCGTGACCTGGGAAACCAGCCAGCGATCGCCGGTCTTGTCCAGCGAGACCCGGACGCGGCTGCCCGAGGCGGTGCCCTGCGGCGTGTCCTTGCTGGTGGTCACCTGATTCAGGTACAGCAGCACCACCGCGTGTTCCGGTTCGGCGGAGATCACGCCTTCGGCCTGCGTTGTCGCCTTGACGGTGAGCTGCTTCTCCTTGGCGCCCGGCGCGATGGCTTCCTCGATGAGCCGCAGGTAGTCGTTGCGGAACGACTCGCTCAGGCCGTCGGCCGCCTTGGGCAGCTCGGTGTCGACGGTGACGTGTTCATAGCTGAACATGGCGCTCACCGTGCGGCTCGCCGTGCTCATCGCCTCGCCCCGGGCCTGCTCGGTACGGTCGTGCTGCCACAACTGGTAGCCGCTGACGCCGAGCACGGCGACGGCGATCAGGCCGAAGACGGCGAGGATGCCGAAAATGATCTGTGCGCTTCTGCGGCTCATCCCACGAACTCCACTTTCGACACGGTCATGCCCGTCTCACCGTTGGTCACGGTGATGCGGAATCGGTACTGGCGCGATTGGGGTTCGGGCGAACCGTTGTTGGTCACCGTCTGTTTCGCGGCGACGAGCACCTGCGCGGATTCGAGGTCGGCCGAGACGATGGCCGACTCGACAACGCTGCCGTTGGACACCACGTTGGCCTGCTTGACGACATCCATGAACGGGTCGACACGACCGTCGAACTCGGACTTGAAGTCGCCCGATGCCACAGCCAGGATGCGGTCGATGTCTTCCTTGGCCGATTCGGCGCGGATGGTCGTCAGGTTCAGCACGGCCTGACGTGCGGTCTCGGTGTACTCCGCGCGCAGGTCCTCTTCGGCGTCGGTCATGAACGCGGCGACGGCGGAGGCGCCCGCACCGACCATGAGCGCGAGTACGAGGACGGCCGCCGCCGCGACGGCGAGGACGCGACGCACGCGCGACTTCTTCTCCCCGTCGGGAACGTTCTGCACCGTCGCGTCCGCGGACTGCGCGATGCCGCCGGCGAGCTTCACGGTCGGAGCGGATGAATCGACGGCGTCCTTGTCGAGCCGCGCGGCGGGCTCCACGGCATCCTTGCCGAGTTTCACCGTGGGTGCTGCCGCGCTCTCGGCGCCCTTCGCGGTAGCAGCGGCGGCGACCTCGGCGAACCTCACCGTGTCGGCCGACCTGGCGGCAACCTCGGCAGCCGGTGATGTGTATTCGCTCTTACTCACGGCCACCGTCACGGCCGCCTTCTCCTCGGCCGGTGGCCCGGCCGAGCGTGCGGCCCGGCGACGCGGGCGGCGGTTGTCGTTGTCGTTCATCGTTGCTGCTCCTCCAACATCGCCTGCCAGCTGGCCGGAACGGTGCCCGAACCATCGGTGGCGATGTCACCTTGGCGGTAGGTGCGTCCGTCTGTGCCCAGGTACGTACCCGTCGACGGATCATAGGGGCGCGCTGCGGCGGGCGTCACAGCGCCCGTCGATGCGCCTGCCGGTGCGGACGCCGGAGCGACCGGCTCTACCTCGCCGAACGGCGGATTGTTGCCCTCGGGCACGAACCCGGTCCGGCACAGTTCGGGGGTGGGTGCGCGGCGGCCGGGGAACTCCATGCACGGGGTGTTGCGGATGCCGCGGACCGCGATGTTCGAGTCCTGCGGAACCTTGCAGTACAGCCCGGGCGGAGTGTCCATCGGCGTCAGGTCGCTCGGCTCCCGCCACTGTTCCGCAGGCAGGAAGCCGGTGGTGCAGGCGGGCGGGTCGTTGAGCACGGTCATGAAGTCGACCATCACGCCGTATTTGGCCGGGCCGCGGATGGCGGTGCGCAGCGCCGCGATCAGCGGCGGAAAGACGACCAGAAGTTGTTCCACGCTCGCGTTGTAGGTCACCCCGACCTGCCCGAGGCTCACCAGGTTTCGCGCCAGCAGCGGCAGGGTGGGACGCAGATCCTGGAACTGCTTGTTCACCACCTCCATCGCGGAAGGGCCGTTGTTCAACAGGTTTCGCAGCGTCGGGTCGCTTTCCCGGAGTTGGTCGGTGATCGTGGCCAGATCGTTTGTCCAGGAACGGATATCGGCTTCGGACTCGATCTGCGTGTCGAGCAGGGGGCCGATCTGGTCGAGCAGCTTCTTGGTCGGTTCGATGTCGGTCTCGGCCTGCTGGATCAGCAGCGCCGCGGAGTCGATGAACCGTTGCAGGTCGGGTCCGGCGCCGTTGAACGCCAGGAACGCCTCGTCGATCACCTGGCGCAGCCGGGTATCGGCGACGGTGGCGAGCAATTTGTCGGCCTGGTCGAGCATCGCGCCGACATCCTGCGGCAGATGGGTGCGCTGCACCGGGATCACCGAGCCGTCGCGCAGGTGCCCGTCGGCGGGCTGTTCGCTCGGCACGAGGTCGACGTACTGCTCGCCGATCGCCGAGACACTGCGTACCCAGGCACTCGAATCGGCGGGGACCTTGTAGTCGCTGTCGATCGACAGGTCCGCCTCGACGCCCGCGGGCGTGAGCCGCACCGCCTCCACCTTGCCGATGTTCTGGCCACGGTAGGACACATTGGCCGTCGGGTAGAGCCCGCCGGTGGCGGCCAGCTGCACGGTCACCGCGTACCGGCCGATGCCGAACATCGCGGGAACATGCAGGTAGCTGCCGCTCATCACGACCAGACCGATCACGGTGAGCACCGCGAAGATCGCGAGCTGGGCTCGCACGAACCGGGTGAGTTTCATCGACCCGCCCCTTCCTGGCCGGGCAGCGGCGCGGTGATGCCGGGGATGGCGGGCAGACCGGGAATGGCCGGTAGCCCGGGAATGGCGGGCGCGGGTGCGGGGGCCGGTGCGGGCGCCATCGGGGCGGTGGCCGGGTCACCGGCATCCGTCGCGGTCGACGGCGCGAACGAGCCCACCACACCCTCGACACCGCCGAAGCGACCGCCGAGCGGCGTACCGGTGAGCCAGTTGCTGTCGAGACGGCTTGCGGTCAGGTCGAAGGTGATGAACAGATTCAGGTAGTCGCCCATGATCGCGTTGTCGATATTCCTGATCGGGAACGGGAAGGTCGGCAGGATGCCGAGCGCCTGGATCAGGTTGGTCCCGGTGTCGGCCAGCGTCTGCAGCACGGGGCCCAGACTGCGCAGGTTGGCCACCAGGTCGTCGCCGCTGGTCTTGATCAGTCGTTCGCTGACGTCGCCGAGCTCGCCGAGCGCCGTGATCGCCCTGGCGATATTCGCCGATCGGTCGGCCAGGGCGGTGAGCGCGGGATGGATCTGCTCGATCGCCTCGGCGATCACCTCACGCTGACCGGCCAGTTTCACCGCCAGCCGATCCAGACCCTCCATCGCGGCGATGATGCTGCCGGTCTGGCGCTGCAACCCGGTCGTCAGCTCGTTGAGCTGCGGCAGCAGGTCGGCGATCTCGTCCTCGCGACCGTTGACCATCGCGTTCAGCTCGGTGGTGATCGTCTCGAGCTGCGCGATACCGCCGCCGTTGAGCACCACCGACAGCGACGACAGCACCTGTTCGGTGGTCGGGTAGGCACCGGCCCGTTCGAGCGGGATGACATCGCCGCCCCGCAGCTGACCGGTCGGCGGTTCGCTTGTCGGCGCGGCCAACTCGACGTGGTTGCTGCCGAGCAGACTGGTCTGCCCGATCTTGGCGACCGCGTTGGCGGGCAGGCGCACATCGGGGTTGAGCGAGACCGTCACCAGCGCGTGCCAGCCCTCGACCTCGATCCCGGTGACATTGCCGACCTCGATGTCGTTCACCCGCACCGGCGAATTCCGGGTCAGCGTCGTGACATTGGGCATCTGGATGCGCACCGTGTAGGAGCCGTCCATCCGCCCCTCGGAGCCCGGCATGGGCAGCGAGTTGAGCCCGTCGAACTGACAACCGGTGGTGCCGAGCGCCACGGCGACGCCGACGGCCAGCCCGGCGAGTATGCGCCGCCTCATCGCGGTCCTCCTGGAATAGCAAGCCCGGCAAGACCTTCGGGCACGGTGATCGGCGACGCGACCGGCGCCTGATCCTGCTCGACCGCACCGGCCAGGCTCGGATCGCTGTACACCAGCTGCTCGGGGAAGGCGGTGACGCCGGTGGCCGGGTTGGTCATGATCGGCACGTAATTCATCGCCAGCGAACTGATCACCGGTGCGAGGAACTCGGCGCACAGGTCGGCGGAGCGGTCGGAGTTGTTGTGTTCGATGGCCCGGATCGATCCGCACAGGAAGCTGAGCGGATTGGCCGTGTTGTTTAGCGCCACCGCGCCGGTGAGCGAACCCTGAGCCGGTTTGTAGAGCTGGTAGAAATTCACCATCGCCGTGGGGCCGGAGTGCAGCACCCGTTCGATCTCGGGCCGATTGTCCACCAGGGTCTGGGTGACGTCGGCGAGCCGCTCGACGCCCTCGGTCAGCTCCCCACCGGTCCCCTCGAGGAACCGCTTCACATCGGCCAGTGCCACATCGAGACTGTCCAGACCGGCGCCGAGTTCTTCCGACGCACCGGCAAGCACCGACGACACCGACGCGAGCCGGCCGCTGAACTGCACGATCTGCTCGTTGCTCGCCGAGAGCACCTCGACGAACTTCTGCAGGTTGCGGATGGTGGCGAACAGGTCGGTTCGCCCGTCGGAGAGGGTGGTCAGGGTCGCGGACAGTTCACGCAGGGTGTCGCGGAACTTCTGGCCGTTGCCGTCGAGGTTCTGGGCCGCGGTGTCGACGAAGCGGCCGAAGGAGCCCTGCTTGTCGTCACCGACCGGACCGAGCGCCGCCGACAGCTTGGTCAGCTCGGCCTTGATCTCGTCCCACTCCACCGGCACCGCGGTGCGCTCGAGCGGAATCTGCGCTCCGTCGGCCAGTTTCGGGCCGCCGGTGTAGGCGGGCGCGAGCTGCACGAATCGGGCCGAGACCAAGGACGGCGCGATGATGACGGCGCGTGCGTCGGCGGGCAGATCGACATCGCTGTCGATGCTCATCTTCACCTGAACCTGGCCGCGGCCCGGTTCGATGGAGTCGATGCTGCCGACGGTGACGCCGAGTACCCGCACCTCGTCGCCCGCGTACAGACCGGTGGTCGAGGTGAACGAGGCGGTCACCGTGTTCTTTCCGGCGCCGGTCACGAGGTAGACGCCGACCGCGACAAGCGCCGCGATCACCACCACCGCCACCGCGATCGTCCAGCGCGGCAACCCGCGCACCTGCTGGGTCGAGCTCATCGCGGGGGATCCTCCTCGGCAGGAGCGATGTACGGCGTCCTGGGGTGGGTGAAGATGTCGATCACGTCCTGGGGCAGTTGTTCTGGCCAGACCAGCGCGTCGACGAGCGGACGGAGCTCGACACTTGTCGCGTTCACGACGTAGGCGTTGAACCAGGGTCCGTTGCCGACCTGCTCGCCGAGCGCGGCGGCGTAGGGGCCGAGACCGTCGAGGGCGTCGTTGAGGTTCTGCTTGTTGCGCTGGAGCAGGGCGAGGACCGAATTCAGGCGGTCGAGCGTCGGCCGCATCTGCGGCTCGTTGTCGGCGACCAGGCCCGAAAGCTGTCTGGCCACATCGTCGATGTACACGACGAGCTGGTTGATCGCGGCCCGGCGCCGGTCGAGCTCGCCGAGCAGCGCGTTGCCGTCGATGAGCAGCGTGTTGAGCTGGGTGCTGCGGTCGGCCAGGATCTTGGTGACGTTCTGCGCCCTGGCCAGCAGGTCGGTCAGCGCCTGGTCGCGGGTGTTGATGCTGCGGGAGAGCGCGGTGACGCCGTCGAGCGCGTTGCGCAGCGGGCCCGGTGTGTCGGCGAACGCGGCCGACAGCGTATCGAGGGTCTGGTCGACCTGCTCCAGGTCGAGGTCGCGCACCGTCCCGCCGAGATCGCTCAGTGCTTCGTTGAGCGAGTAGGGCGAGCTGGTCCGCTCGACCGGAATGGTGTCCCGCGCGCCGATGGCGCCGGGGCCGTCCGGCACCACATCCAAGGATTTGCGGCCGAGCACGGTGTTGGTCTTGATCGCGGCGGTCGTCTTCTCCCCCAGCACGATCGACTCGTCGAGGTCGAACTTCACCAGAACCTTGTCGCCGTCGAGGCTCACCTGCCGTACCTCGCCGGAGCGCACACCGGCCACATGCACCGGGTCGCCGGGGACGAGACCGCCCGCGTCGAGGAAGTTCGCGGTGAAGGCGGCCCCCGAGCGGATGAACGGGAGGTCGGTGAATTGCAGCGTCGCGAGCGAGATCGTCAGCGCCAGCACCACGCCGACGATGCCGATCGTCGCCGCGGGCGACTTGTCCTCATTCATTGGGCTTACACCTTCCGGTGACCTGCAGCGCCGGCATGTGGACTTCCATCGGCTTGCCATCGGGGCCACTGATCAACAAGTTGGTACCGCAGATGTAGAGCTGGAGGAAGGAGCCGTAGGCGCCGATCCGGATGAGTTTCTTGTAGGTATCCGGCAGTCTGTCGAGCACCCATTGGATGTGGTCGGACCCCTCGTCCAGATTGGTGGCGAGCCGACCGGTCTGTTCGATCGTGGAGCGCAGATCGGGACGGGCCTGCACCAGCAGGTCGTTGACCTCCTTGGTCGCGCCCGCGATCCTCGGCAACGCGTTGCCGATCGGATCGCGCTCCGCGGACAGGTCGCTGACCAGGCGCTGCAGTTCGTCGATGGTGGTGGCGAATTGATCGCCGCGATCGCTGACCGTGGCGAGCACGGTGTTCAGGTTGTCGATCACACTGCCGATCAGCGCGTCGCGATCGGCCAGGGTCTTGGCGAAGCCGCCACCGCTGTTGAGCAGCGACACGAGCGTTCCGCCCTGGCCCTGGAAGATCTGCAGCAGCGCCTCGGTGAGGTCGTTGACCTGCGCCGGGTCGAGCCCGCGCAGCAGCGGCTTGAAGCCGCCGAGCAGCAGGTCGAGGTCGAGGGCGGGCTGGGTCTGTTCGAGGCCGATGGTGTCGCCGTCGGAAAGCCGGCGAGCCGAGCCCGGCCCCTCCAGCAGCTCCAGATAGCGGTCGCCGACCAGGTTCTCGTACTTGATCGCCGCCCGGGTGCTGGCCAGGACCGCGTACTTGGTATCGACATCGAACTCGACGTGCGCGAGGTTGTCGTCGCCGACCTTCACCGAGGTCACCGAACCCACCGGCACACCGGCGATGCGCACCTTGGCGCCGGGCACCATGCCCGAGGAGCTGGTGAACACCGCGCGATAGCCGTTCTCGCTGGAGAACCGCGCCTGGCTCAAAACGATTGCCAGACCGGCGAATACCAGCGTCATCACCACGGTGAAGATCGCCAGTTTGATCGTCGTCGAGGTGTTCTTCACCGTGTCACTCCCGGCATTCCGTCCAGCAGCAGCTGGAATACCCGAGGCATGCCGTGGAATTCGTGGCGCGTGGTCGGTGCGTACGGCGCGCCCTCGCTGGTGTCGGTCACCAGGTAGTCCGAATGGCTCTCCGGGACGCGGTCCAGCACGCCTTCACAGCGCGGGCCTCCGGTCGCGTTCACCTTGGGCAGGTCGTCCGGGTAGCTGTAGGGCTTGGCACCGAGCATGAAGCTCGCGTTCATGCCGACACCGGGCAGCAAACCACCCATCATGTCCTCGGCGATCGGGATCAGTGTGCCGAGTCCGTTGACCACACAGCTCACCGATTCGCGGTAGTCGTACAGCAGCGCGGTGGAAGGACGCAGCAGGTCGAGCGCGGTCACCAGGTCGTTCTCGTTCTCCCGCAGAACAGTTCCGGCCGTATCGGACAGGCCGATCACATTCACCAGCACGTTGTCGAGCTGCCCCTGCATTTCGGTGATGGTCTGCGCGGTGCCCGTCGAATTGTCGACCGTGCGCAACAGTGGATCGGCGACATCGGCGTAGATCCCGGTCACCTGCGCGGTCTTGTCCAGGTCCGTCTGCAAGGTCGGCAGGTACGGATTCAGTTCGCGCAGATAGCGATCCGAACGGACGAGCAGGTCGCCGAACTTGTCGCCGCGCCCTTCGAGGGCGGTGCCTAGCGCGGTCAGGGTCGCGTTCAGCTTCTCGGGCTCCACCTGGGCGAGCACGTCGGACAGGTGCTGGAACAGGGTGTTGAACTCGACGGTCACCGAGCTCGCCGAGACAGTGCTGCCCGGCGCCAGCGACTTCGCGGAAGGCTGTTCGGGCACAATGAAATTGACGTACTTGGCGCCGAACACCGTGGTCGAGCGAATGTCGACCCCGGCGTTGGCGGGCACGAGCTTCAGCTGATCGGGGTCGAGCTCCAACCGCAGGGTCGCACCGTCGGCGGCCAGGTCGATGTCGGCGACCCGGCCGATCTCGACGCCGCGCACCTTCACCTTGGCGTCGGGGTCGAGGACCAGGCCCGAGCGAGGCGCGTCGACCAGCACCACGGCGGTGTTGGTGAACGCGCCCTGGAACAGCGCGATCGCGAAGGCCGCGCCCGCGACGAGTACGCCGACGAGGGCAAGCGCCGCGAGCTTGCGCCCGAGCCCGCCCTGCAGCGCGGCAACGATCCGTGAGGTGTCCATACCGCTATCCCGAGAGGTGGAAGTTGCCGGAGGTGCCGTAGATGGCCAGCGAGATCAGCAGCGTCACCGTGACGACCGCGACCAGCGAGGCCCGCACCGCGTTGCCGACCGCCACACCGACCCCGACCGGACCGCCCGCGGCGTGGAAGCCGTAGTAGGTGTGGATCAGCATCACAGCCAGGGCCATCACCATCGCCTGCGCGAACGACCACAGGATGTCGCTGGGGATGAGGAAGGTCGAGAAGTAGTGGTCGTAGACGCCCGCCGACTGCCCGTAGATCACCACGGTGGCGAAGCGGCTGGCGATGAACGAGGCGATCACCGCGAGGGCGTAGAGCGGCACGATCGCGATCATGCCCGCAAGCACCCGGGTTCCCACCAGGAACGGCACCGGCCGGATCGCCATCGATTCCAGCGCGTCGATCTCCTCGGCCACCCGCATGGCGCCGAGCTGGGCGGTCGCGCCCGCGCCGATGGTGGCGGCCAGGCCGATACCGGAGATCACCGGCGCCGCGATGCGCACATTGATGAAGGCGGCGAAGAAGCCGGTGAGCGCCTCGACGCCGATATTGCCGAGCGAGCTGTAGCCCTGCACCGCGATGGTGCCACCGGCCATCAGCGTCAGGAAGCCGACGATCACCACGGTGCCGCCGATCACGGCGAGAGCGCCACTGCCCATGCTGATCTCGGCGATGAGCCGGATGGTCTCGGTGCGGTAGTGCACCAGGGCGCGCGGTACCGAGCCGAGTGCCTTGACGAAGAAGATCGCCTTGTCACCGAGGGAGTCCAGCGCTTTGGACGCCCGCTCGTATCGTCGGACTGCCCGCGGGAATTTGGAACGAACTACAAAGGCCATGTGTTCACCGCACCGTGAATTTCAGGCCGATCGCGGTGACGACGACATTCACCACGAACAGCGCCATGAAGGCGAACACGACGGTCTGGTTCACGGCGTCGCCCACACTCTTGGGCCCGCCTTTCACCTGCAGCCCGAGATAACAGGCGACCATTCCGGCGATGAGCCCGAACAGGCCCGCCTTGATTTCGGAGATGATCAGCTCGGGCAGATTGGTGAGCAGCGGAATGCCGTTGACGAATGCACCGGGATTCACGCCTTGCAGAAACACCGAGAACGCGAAGCCACCGACGATGCCGACCGTGCACACCAGGCTGTTGAGCATCAGCGCCACGAACATCGAGGCGAGCACGCGCGGCACGACGAGCCGGCTCACCGGGTCGATGCCGAGCACCTTCATCGCGTCGATCTCCTCGCGAATGGTGCGGGCACCGAGGTCGGCGCAGATCGCTGTCGCGCCCGCTCCGGCCACGATCAGCACGGTGACGATCGGGCCGACCTGCGTGACGGCGCCGAACGCGGCGGCCGCCCCGCTGAGGTCGGCGGCACCGATCTCGCGCAGCAGGATGTTGAGGGTGAAGACGACGAGCACGGTGAACGGGATCGCCACCAGCAGCGTCGGCAGGATGGAGACGCGGGCGACGAACCAGGACTGGTCGACGAACTCACGCCATTGGAACGGCCGGCGGAAGGCGGCTCGTGCCACTTCCGCGCCGAGTTCGAAGAATCCGCCGACTGCCCGCAACGGGACAGCAAGGAGGTCGTTCACCGGCAATCCTCCTCGTTAGACGGGCGGACCAAGGCGTCCGCGTTTCCGTACTTCACCGCCACCCCGATCTGAAGACTGCCCAAAGACTAGAACACGTTCTCACGAATGTCTGCGATTTCCGGAGACTTGTACCAGGAGTTTTTCCCGGAAAATACCGTCCGAACTGAAACGACTCCTGACCGCTTCACCCAGACCTCCTGTGAGACACCACACATGCCGACGTCCATGTCTACCAATACCTGGACCGGCGTACAACAGATCTGCGGCGAGCCGGGACGGCGACTTTCCGCCCGGCCAACATCCGGCAACCTCAGCCGAGATCGCGAAGCGCTCGCGCCGAGAAAGTGTGGTCGGCCGGGCGGCCGGCGAAGTACTGCTGCAGGGTCGAGGCGAGATCGTCCTCGGCCCACTGCTCGCCCGCGGCGTCGAAGCGCTGCTCGACCGTCGGCGGCGCCATCAGCGCGACCATCGGGCCGTAGACCACGAAGACCTGCCCGTTCACCTCGTCGGCCGCGGGCGAAGCCAGGTAGGCGACCAGCTTCGCGACATGTTCGGGAGCCAGCGGGTCGAGCTGACCCTCGGGCGCCTCGGAGAAGACCGCCTCGGTCATGGCCGTGCGCGCACGCGGGCAGATCGCGTTGGCGCGCACGCCGTAGCGCGACAATCCGCGCGCCGCCGAGAGGGTGAGCGCGGTGATTCCGGCCTTGGCCGCACCGTAGTTCGCCTGCCCTTCGGGACCGAGCAGACCGGCCTCGGAGGAGGTGTTGATCAACCGCCCGTACACCGGTTCGCCCGCCGATTTGGAGGCCGTTCGCCAATACGAGCAAGCATTGCGCGACAAAAGAAAATGGCCGCGCAGATGAACGGCGAGCACGGCGTCCCAGTCTTCGTCGGACATGTTGAACAGCATGCGATCGCGCGTAATACCCGCATTGTTGACAACGATATCGAGGCCCCCGAGCGATTCCCGCGCGGTAGCGACGAGCGCGTCGGCGGTGGCACGTTCGGCGATACTTCCACCGACGAATTCCGCTTTACCGCCGAGTTCGCGAATTGCGGCGATCGTTTCGGCGGCCGCGTCCTCGGTGAGGTCGTTGACGACCACCGCCGCGCCCGCCGAGGCCAGCGCGAGCGCCTCGGCCCGGCCGAGACCCGCGCCCGCACCGGTGACGATGGCGACCCGGCCCTCCAGTGAAGTCTGCATCACACTCATCGGGCCGACTTTAGAACGTGTTTCACCATCCGACAAGAGGCGATCACACCAATCTCAGCGCGGCCTTCGGGCACTGCGCCACCGCCTCCTCCGCATCGGCGACGCGGTCGGCGGCGATATCGCCCTCGGCGACGGTCAGCTGATCGTCGTCGTCGAGTTCGAACATGTCAGGGGCGATTCCGACGCAGACGCCGTTCGCTTCGCAGCGGTCGAAATCGACGATGATCTTCATGGGATCTTCCTTCCAGACGGTCTCGGCGAGAGTAACCCGGATGGCATACCTCGCGCGGCGGAACCGGCACCGATTCACTGTCAATACTGGAACATGTTCCAGTTCCTGTGCAATGATCGGCTCACCGAAGCTGGAGTTCGACACCGAGGTGGGAAGCATGCGCGTCGCGTACACGCCGCAGCAGGAAGAATTGCGCGCCGAGCTGCGCGCGTATTTCGCCGGGCTCATGACCCCGGAGCGCAAGAAGGCACTGAGCCTGCAGACCGGCGAGTACGGCGAGGGCGACGTTTACCGCGAGGTGGTGCGTCAGATGGGCCGCGACGGCTGGCTCACGCTGAGCTGGCCCAAGGAGTACGGCGGCCAGGACCGGACCACCATGGACCAGCTGATCTTCGTGGAAGAGGCCGCCATCGCGGGCGCGCCCGTCCCGTTCCTGACGCTCAACTCGGTGGCGCCGACCATCATGCAGTACGGCACCGAGGAGCAGAAGAAGTACTTCCTGCCCCGCATCGCCGCCGGTGAGCTGCACTTCGCGATCGGCTACTCCGAGCCGGGCGCGGGAACCGACCTCGCCTCGCTGCGCACCGCCGCGGTGCGCGACGGCGACGACTTCGTCATCAACGGCCAGAAGATGTGGACCAGCCTCATCGCCTATGCCGACTACATCTGGCTGGCCGTGCGCACCGATCCCGCTGCCAAGAAGCACAAGGGGATCAGCATGTTCATCGTGCCGACCTCCGCCGAAGGGTTCTCCTGGACGCCCGTGCACACCATGGCCGGGCCCGACACCAGCGCCACCTATTACCAGGATGTTCGCGTGCCCGCGTCGTCGATGGTCGGTCCGGAGAACGGCGGCTGGTCGCTCATCACCAACCAGCTCAACCACGAGCGGGTGGCGCTCACCTCGGCCGGGCCACTGTCGCTCGCGGTGGCGCAGACGACCGCGTGGGCCCGCGACACACTGCTCCCCGACGGTTCCCGCGTGATCGACCAGGAATGGGCGCGGCTGAATCTGGCCCGCGTGCACGCCAAGGTCGAATATCTGAAGCTGCTGAACTGGGAGATCGCCAGCCGCGCCGATCAGGGCGGCGAGGCCGCGCCGCGCCCGTGGGATGCCTCGGCGTGCAAGGTGTACGGCACCGAACTGGCCACCGAGGCCTACCGGCTGCTGATGGAAGTGGTCGGCGCCGACGCCTACCTGCGCCAGGACTCCCCTGGTGCGGTGCTGCTCGGCAGGCTGGAGCGGATGCACCGCGCCGCCCTGATCCTCACCTTCGGCGGCGGCACCAACGAGGTGCAGCGCGACATCATCGCCATGACCGCCCTGCGCCAGCCCGCCGCCGCCCGCTGATCCACGAAAGCCGGTAAACCGCCATGGATTTCACCCCCACCGAAGCCCAGACCGACCTCGCCCGCCTCACCGGCGAGGTCTGCGCCAAACTCGTCACCGCCGATCGGCTGCGTGAGCTCGACACTCCGGGCCGCTTCGACGAGCAACTCTGGAAGGCGCTCGCCGAAACCGGAGTACTCGCGGCCGCGCTGCCGGAAGCGTTGGGCGGCAGCGATTTCGGTGAGCTCGAGCAGTCCGCCGTGCTGCGTGAGCTCGGACGTGCTGACGCCGCCGTGCCGTACCTGTGGTCGGTCGTGCTCGGTGCGGGGGCGCTCGCGCGATTCGGCGAGGAGGACCCGCACGGGCTGGCACAGCGCGCAGGGGCGGGTGAGGTGGTGCTGACGGCGGCTCTGTCGACGTCGCTGCACGATCCGATCGGTACACCCGGGATCACCGCAACTCCCGCTGCGGCCGGCAACCCAGCCGCTGCCACCGGTATCTCGGCCGCCGATTCAGCCGGGGGCGATTCGGCTGCGCGCGGCACGGGCACGGAATGGACATTGACGGGTGTCGCGACGACCGTTCCGTATGCGGACCGGGCCGAGCGAATCCTGGTGCCCGCGTTGATCCCCGGCGATGCCTCAGCCGGCGGCACGGTGGCGGTCTTCCTGGTCGACCCGGCGAATACCGTGGTGACGCCGCAGCAGGTCGTCGACCTGTCCCCCGAATTCCTCGTCGAGTTCGATGCCGCCCCGGCCGAACTGCTCGGCACCGTGGAATCCGGCGCCGACATCCTCACCTGGCTGCGCGAGCGCGCCTGGCTGGGGCTGTCCGCCTTGCAACTCGGCACCCTGGAACGCGCCCTGGAGATCACCGCCGAGCACACCCGCACCCGCGAGCAGTTCGGCAAGGCCATCGGCTCCTTCCAGTCGGTGGCCCAGCGCCTCGCCGACGCCTACATCGACATCGGCGGCCTCCGCCTCACCGTCACCCAGGCGGCCTGGCGCCTGTCCGAGGGCCTGCCCGCCGCCGAATCCGTCCACATCGCCAAGTTCTGGGCAGCCGAAGCGGGCCACAAGGTCGCCCACACCGTCGTCCACGTCCACGGCGGCCTCGGCATCGACCGCGATCACATCACCCACAACTACTTCACCGCCGCCAAGCACCACGAATTCGCCCTCGGCGGCGCGACCCCCCACCTCCTCGCCCTCGGCGCCCAGCTGGCGGGATAAGCGACAACCGCCGCGCGCCGCGTTTCGAGCCGGCGGTTCGACCTGCTGGTCGCCCGCTGCGACCACGACTTCGACGCGGTCGCAGCGGTTTTTCGCATACTCGTGATCGCGCGCTCGCGACGCTTCATCCGGCGGGTTGCGCATACCGATGCCGACCAGGGCTGTCGGTCGCCGACTCATAAGGTCAAGTAGCGCTGCAAGGTCGGGGCGATGTCGGTGACGAGCTGGGCCGGAGTGAGTGCCACTACCGGTGGTAGACGCAGGACGTAGCGGCACAGGGCCAGACCCAGGAGTTGGGTGACGATCAATCCGGCTCGGCGGGGGGCGTCGGCAGGATCGCCGAAGCGCAGGACTGCGGGCAGGACCTGGGCGGCGAAGATTTCGCGGACTCGCTCGGCTACCGCCTCGTCGGTGATCGAGGTGCGCAGCAGGATCAGCAGGACGGTGTTGTCGTTGTCCTCCCAGATGGTGAGGAAGCGGCGGATCAGCAGCTCCCCCAATGTGTTCGGGTCGGCGGCGCCGAGGTCGGGGAGGTCGAGGTCGATCTGGGCCGCGGCGGCGAAGAGGCCGTCTTTGGAACCGAAGTAGCGCATCACCATCGAGGGGTCGATCTCGGCGTCGGCGGCGATGGCGCGGATGGTGGCTTTGGCGTAGCCGTCGGCGGCGAAGCGGGTGCGGGCAGCAGCGAGGATGACCGCGCGGGTGGCATCGGAGCGTCGGACCGGCTGCTCTTGCTGTGCGGATGACATGCCAACGATTGTAGGCCAACAACTGTTGACTTTCTAGCGCCGCCAGGTCTACCGTTATGCCTACAAGCGTTGGCAAACACTCGTTGACCAGGAGTCGAAATGGCCGCCACCACCCTCCCCGCAACCACTTCCGTCGTCATCGTCGGCGCGGGCCCCGCCGGCCTCACCACCGCGATCGTGCTCGCCGAAGCGGGCATCGAGCACGTGCTCATCGACCGTCTCGCCGAGGGCGCCAACACTTCTCGCGCCGCCGTGGTGCACGCCAGGACACTCGAGGTGCTCGACGAGCTCGGTATCGCCGACGAACTCGTCGGACTCGGCATCGAGGTGCCGACCTTCAAGGTGCACGACGGCCCGAAGACCTTGGCCACCATCGAATTCGACGGTCTGCCGACCGCGTTCCCCTACACCCTGATGGTGCCCCAGGATGTCACCGAGCGCGTCCTGCTCGCCCGCCTCCACAAGGCGGGCGGGCGGGTGCACCGGCCGATCACGGTGACCGGGATCCGTAACGAAAAAGACCACGCCACCGTCGAATACGTGAACGCCGACGGCACACCGGGCAGCATCGCGGCCGACTACGTGGTCGGCACCGACGGTATGCACAGCGTGGTCCGTGAGCAGGCGGGCATCGGCTTCACCGGCGACACCTACCCCGCGTCGTTCGTCCTCGCCGACGTCCGGATGACCTGGCCGTCCCCGCGCAGCGAGGTCTCCCTGCACCTCTCCCCCGAAGGCGTCACCGTCGTCGCGCCGCTCCCCGACGCGGACGGCGAGCGCTACCGCGTGGTCGCCACCGTGGACGAGGCACCCGAACACCCCACGCGCGAGGACATCCAGGCCGTCCTCGACGCCCGCGGCCCGGCGGGCGAGGTCCGCGTCGACGAGGTCCTGTGGAGCTCACGCTTCCGCGTGCACCACCGTGTCGCCGACCGGTACCGCGCCAGCCGTGTCCTGCTCGCGGGCGACGCCGCCCACGTCCACAGCCCCGCGGGCGGCCAGGGCATGAACACCGGCATCCAGGACGCCGCCCTGCTCGGCACCCTGCTCGCGAAAGTCGCGGCGGGCGAGCCGGATTCCCTGCTCGA
This sequence comes from Nocardia sp. NPDC023733, assembly GCF_040639775.1. Classification (NCBI taxonomy): domain Bacteria; kingdom Bacillati; phylum Actinomycetota; class Actinomycetes; order Mycobacteriales; family Nocardiaceae; genus Nocardia; species Nocardia sp. NPDC023733. Next base: position 109,906 of record NZ_JBFAAN010000010.1, read on the forward strand.
CACCTACGAAACGACCCGCAGGCCCATCGCGACCGAAGTCGTCGCCTTCACCGATCGCATGACGAAGATGGCCACCCTCGGCTCCACCCCCGCCCGCACCCTCCGCAACACCGCCATGCGCGTCCTCACCCGAATCCCCGCCGTCCGCACCCGGCTCGCGTACCAACTCGCCGAACTCCGCGCCCGCTGAGCCACCACGCTCTGGTGGCGGCAAAGCCCGAGAGGCCACCGTCACCAGAGCGTGGTGATCACATGTCCAGCGGTGGCGAAGGCCCGGTAGACGCGAATCGGCCCGCTCAGCGAGATGCTGGGCGGGCCGATTCGATGGTGTCACCTCAGGAGGCGCCTGCGTCGGCGTGCTCATCGGCGGGACGGGCGTCGGTCTGCTCCTTGGCCCAGCGGTAATCGGGCTTACCGGCGGGTGAGCGCTTGATCTCGTCCACGAACCACAGGCTGCGTGGCTGCTTGTAGGAGGCGATCTCCTGGGTGAGCAGCGGCCTCAGCTCGGTGAGGGTGGGGCGCTTGTCACCGCGACACTGGACAACGGCACACACCCGCTGACCCCACCGCTCGTCCTCCACACCCACGACGAGCGCGTCGAAGATCTCGGGGTGCGCCTTGAGCGCGCCCTCCACCTCTTCGGGATAGATCTTCTCGCCACCACTGTTGATGCTCACCGAACCACGGCCGAGCATGGTGACGGTGCCGTCCTCCTCGACGCGCGCGTAGTCGCCGGGGATGGCGTAGCGAATCCCGTTGTACTCCTTGAAGGTCGCGGCCGACTTCACCTCGTCCTTGTAGTACCCGAGCGGGATGTGGCCGCTGCGCGCGAGCATGCCGACGACACCGGAACCGGGCTCCACCGGCTTGCCGTCCTCGTCGAGCACCTGGGTGGCCGCGTCGATCTTCACCCGCGGACCACCGGTGTGGGTGGCGCCCTTGGTTACCAGCGCCAGACCGCCGAAGCCCGTCTCCGAGGAACCGATGGAGTCGGAGATCATCCGGTTGGGCAGTACCTCGAGGAACTTGTCCTTGAGCGAGGGCGAGAACAGCGCGGCGGTGCTGGCGAGCACGTACAGCGTCGAGAGGTCGTAGGGCTCACCGGTTTCCGGGTTGCCCTCGGCGAGCGCGTCGAGCATCGGGCGCGCCATCGCGTCACCGGTCATGAAGAGCAGGTTCACGCCGTGCTTGTCGACGGCCTGCCAGACACCGTGCCCGCTGAACTCCGGGATCATCACGGTCTTGCCACCACCGAACAGGCTGTGGAAGGTGGCCCACTGCGAGCCGCCGTGGATCATCGGCGGGATCGGGTAGCGCACCATCGGCGGATTGGCGGCGCCGACCTTGGCCAGCTCCCACTCGTCCTTGACGTATTCGCCGGTCACGAAGTTGATGCCCGCGCCGAGCACCCGCCAGACGTCCTCGTGGCGCCACACGACGCCCTTGGGCAGGCCGGTCGTTCCGCCGGTGTAGAGCATGTAGATGTCGTCGGGCGAACGTTCGCCGAAGTCGCGCTCGCCGGACGAATCGGCAAGGGCCGACTCGTATTCCACCGTTCCCGGCGCGGTCGGGGTGTCGGTGCCGTCCTCGACGACGATCACCGTCTGCAGGGCGGGCACCTTGTCGCGCACCGCGGCCACTTTGTCGGTGTAGCGGCGCTCATGGATCAGTGCCACCATGTCCGAGTTCTCGAAAATGTGTAGTAACTCGTTCTCGACGTAGCGGAAGTTGACGTTGATCATCACCGCCCGCGCCTTGAAGACGGCGACCATCGCTTCGACGGCCTCCACGGTGTTCCGGCTGTAGATTCCGACTTTGTCGCCGGGACGCACACCCTGTTCCATCAGGTAGTGGGCCAGTTTGTTGGCCCGCTCCTCCAGTTCGGCGTAGGTCGACTCACGATGCTCGCCAACCAGCACGATCCGGTCGGACATCAGGTCGACGGCGTGTTCGACGAGATCGGCTATGTTGTAGCTCACAAAGACAAAAATAGAACGTGTTACTGTTTCTGACAAGGCTGAACGTCAGGAGACATCGAAATGGCCCACTGTCTGGTCGAGAAGCGAGACCACGTCCTCATCGTCACCATGAACCGTCCGGAGGCGCGTAACGCCCTGTCCGGCGAGATGATGGCGATCATGCGCGACGCCTGGGACCAGGTCGACAGCGATCCCGACATCCGCGTCGCGATCCTGACCGGCGCGGGCGGCGCGTTCTGCGCGGGGATGGACCTGAAGGCGATGAGTTCGTCGCATCCGGGCGACACCGCCGCAGGCGGCGGCTGGGACCCCGCCTACCTCCCCGCGCTGCTGAAGGGTCGGCGCCTGAGCAAGCCACTGATCGCGGCAGTCGAGGGCCCAGCCATCGCCGGTGGCACCGAGATCCTGCAGGGCACCGACCTGCGCGTGGCCGGGGAAAGCGCCAAGTTCGGCGTCTCCGAGGCCCGCTGGGGCCTGTTCCCGCTCGGCGGATCCGCCGTGCGCCTGGCCCGCCAGATCCCCTACACCGTGGCCGCCGATCTGCTGCTGACCGGTCGGCACATCACCGCCACCGAGGCCAAGGAGATCGGCCTCATCGGCCACGTGGTCCCCGACGGCACCGCCCTCGACAAGGCCCTGGAGCTGGCAGGCAAGATCGCCGACAACGGCCCCCTCGCCGTCCAGGCGATGCTGCGCACCCTGCGCGAAACCGAGGCCATGCCGGAGAACGAGGCGTTCCCCATCGAGGCCAAGATCGGCATCGAGGTCTTCAAATCGGCCGACGCCAAGGAAGGCCCCCGCGCCTTCGCCGAGAAGCGCAAGCCCAACTTCACCGGCTCCTGACACGCCAGAGGGCGCCGGGGCATGCGCCCGGCGCCCTCTGGGTCGGCCTGTCCGCTCAGTCTCCGATGAACATCAGGTAGCCGTTCTGGCGGATAGCGACCTCGGCCAGACGACGAAGTTGCTCGAGCGCCTGCCGTTGCGCTGGCGTTTCCACGTCGATCTCCTCGAGCTGCTCGAGGATTATCATCAACTGCCACCTGTTGAACATCGTGTCGGCATACCGGTCGATCCCGCGAAGCAAACACGTCTTGGGCTGTGCGGCGCAGAGGAAATACAGCGTGTTTTCCGCATCATCGGTAAAGCGCTGCTCAACCTTGTGGTTCATATCCTGTATCGCGATTCCGAGACCCACTTCTAGTCACCCTTCTTTAACAGGATACATCGTACGGACTGTACCGAATCGGTCTTGAATTACCACATACTTCCTCGTCGGCACACCACCGCCCTCACTGATGGAGGCGTTACCAACATAGCGGTCGAATACGACCACCTCACGCCGATACGTTCCATCACCCTGAGGAATTGGCGGTGAATTCTTAGCGGCGTCTACAAGCGCATACGGATCTTCGACTGCATTGAAAGTACCTTTATCGCTTGTGTTTTCCGAACCGCCGGGGTAATGCTTTCTGCGGACATATTCTTCGGATACATTCGTCAACACAGGCGGAGGCACAGAATTGGCGCCACCCGAGTCATCCCCAGTATCCGGGCTCTCACCTTCCAGAACGATCGGCAGGGAGATTATCTCCTTGAGACGCACTGAATGAACAGCGAGATCAGGGAGACCGAGAAACGGTCTACTACTTACAACCTGGTGAAACTCACTGGACTCCACGGGGTCATATACCATTTCCTTGAGGTCATCACCAAAAATTGGTGCCGAGCAATCGACCAGTACGTAGGTATCTAGGACCATCACCCTGTAACTGCCGTTCGACTCCAGATTTCCCTTGATAATCGTACGCAGCGACTGGAGCTTTTCATGGTAGCTTTCGACAGCGGCATGAACGATCTTGGCGGCGTTTACTATGTCTCTTGCCGCCAGCTCCAACGTCTTCAGGCGATCCCTTACGTGGTTGACGCTTTCCTCCGTGGAGTACTCGAAGGTGCGTGATATCGCGACGATCTCGTCGGGAGCTGTTGTCACATCACCATGCAGTCCACTGTTCGACCATCCGTCATACCTGGCCAGCAGAAGTTTTCCTGTGTCTCCGTTCGGAATCGACTCGACCTTGGACATCCCTACTCCGTTGACCTGTATGCCATCACCGTTTGCACCCTTCGCTACATGCGCAGCGACGTAGGGATTGCCAATCGAGGGAGTCGGAGTCGGACGATCAGGATGCGGGAGGGTCTGGTTGATTACGTCCCAATTATATGCCGTTGCCAGGAGGATATCCCCGTAGTGATTCAGCGCTTCGACCATTACTGTCATCGTCGCAATCCACGATGCGCTCGCGTCCTCGTACGCGGAAGTCCACGCGGCCGTGAAATGGTAGTCACCCGCCATCCCTACACACGAGGATGTGAGAACTCGATGAAGATTTCCCTGCTGAACGAATATCTTGGAAGCTATTCCATGACATGCAGAAGCGGCATTCCTATAATCAACGGCCTCGATCTCCCATCCCATCAGACACTTGACATTCTGATGTTCATGGCTTGCACTCTCAAGAAGCCGGCCCGGCGGCGGCCGATTTCTTCACCAGCATCCTGGACGCCCGCGACGAACTCCCTGGCAGCGCTCACCCATTGAGCTTGCGCGGCCTCGAATGCGTCTGCCGCCGCTCCGCTCCAACTGCCGGATCGCAGCGTCGCCATCTTGGCGTCGTAGACATCCAACTGCTCACCAAGAAAGCCCGCGAGCCCAATCAGCTTTGTCGAAACCTGCTCTAGGTGATCAACATCAACGGTAAACCTGCTGCTACTCATTCTTCAGTCCAGATCAAGCGAACTGATATGGTCGGCGCCGGTGCCGTCTAGTTGCGTGAAAGTCGTAGCGACAACATTCAGAGAGTTTGCCAGGCCGGTCAGTGAACCGAGCAGTTCCGGGCTCCGGTCGTAGACCAGCGCCCATCTTTCGGCAAAGTTCTCCGCAGCGGTTCCGGTCCACGTCTTGCCCATCTCATCGATTTCCCGCACAGCGGTTTCGAGTGAGGATTCGAACAGCTGCACCAGGTCGGTCAGATACTGACCGACCTGACCGACTTCCGCTGGAACAACGAAGAGGCTCGCCGAAGGTTCGCCCTGTGAGTCAGTCACGTTGTACTCCCACCCCGCTTCTCGATCACGGATGAGAGTAGTTGAAGCTCGTCGGATCGGCGCGCCTCCGCCTCAGTGGCCTTCAAGGCGCCGGGTGCAGTGTCCGGCGCCTCTTGTCGGCTTACGCCCCGGGGTAGTTCATGAAGAACGGCTCCCACTGGTGGCCGTCCGGGTCGATGAAGGTGCGGCCGTGCATGCCCACCTGTGCCTCTTCGGCCCGCTTGTCATCGTTGACTTCCTCGCGAGCACCGGCCGCGACAGCAGCGTCGGTCAGCGCGTCGACCTCCTCGGCGCTCCCCAGCGACAGGGCGTAGGCCGCGGCGACCTGGCTGCCGGTATCGGCGATGGGGCGCTTGCTGAACGTCGTGAAGAAGTCCTTGGTGAGCAGCATGAGGCAGATGTTGTCGTCGACGACGATGCAGGCCGCGTTCTGGTCGGTGAAATCCTCGTTGACCTTCCACCCGAGCGCCTCGTAGAACCCCTTGGAGCGGTCGAGGTCGGCGACGGGGAGGTTGATGAAGATCATCTTGCTGCTCATGGTTCAGCCTTTCGGAGCGTCGTTGCGGTCTCGTTCATGTAGACGCTGCGACGGATGAGGATTCATCGCCGGACCGGAAAATTCGCGAAACTTCGATAGTCCGATTCGTCCTCTGTCGGCTGTCGGACCCCTGTGGCATCGTGAAACCATGACGGACGCCACAACCGCAACCACCGGACCGGACCCCGAGGTCCTCGCCGAATTCGAAACCCACCGGCGCGAGTTGTGCGCGTACGCCTACCGCATGCTCGGCTCCTCCTTCGAGGCCGAGGACGCGGTGCAGGAGACGTTCACGCGCGCTTGGCGCTCCTACGATGCCTTCGAGGGTCGCGCCAGCCTTCGCTCGTGGCTCTACAAGATCGCCACCAACATCTGTCTCGACATGCTCGATCGCCCGCAGAGCCGAGCCAGACCGATGGATCTGAACGGCCCGGGCCGCCCGGATTCCCCGCTGCCGATGCCGCAGCCGGACTACGTGTGGATCGAGCCGATCCCGAACGCGCTCGCCTTCGGCGCCGACCCGGCCGAGCACGCCTCGACCAAGGACACCTTGCGTCTGGCGTTCGTGGCCGCGTGTCAGCATCTGCCCGCCACCCAGCGCGCGATCCTGATCATGCGTGAGGTGCTGCGCTTCTCGGCGAGCGAGACCGCGGAGGCGCTGATGATGTCGCCCGCGTCGGTGAACAGCGCGCTGCAACGCGCCCGCTCGACGATGTCGAAGGTGCAGCCGACCGTCACCGACGGCTTCGACGACACCGACCCCGATCAGCGCAAGCTCGTCGACGATTTCGTGAAGGCCTTCGAGGCCTACGACATGGACGCGCTCACCACCTTGCTGAAAGCCGATGTGGCGCTGTCGATGCCGCCCTTCGACCTCTGGATCTCCGGTCCGGAGAACGTGGCGGCGTTCATGCTCGGCACCGGAAGCGCCTGCCGCGATTCGCGGATGGTTCCGCTGGAGGGCGCCAACGGCCTGCCCGCGTTCGGCCATTACAAGCCGAGCGAGGAGCCCGGCGTCTGGGTGCCGTGGTCGATCACGGTGCTCGAGCTCGAGGGCGACACCATCGCCGGCCTCAACTTCTTCCTCGACACCCAGCGCCTGTTCCCGCTGTTCGGCCTGCCGCCCGAGTGGCGCGAAGCCGCCTGAGCGGCAGGCTCTTTCAGAGCAGTCGGCGCTTGTACAGCTTCCCGTTGGGGTCGCGAGGCAGCTCCGCACGGTATTCCACCGTGCGGGGCAGCTTGTACTTGGCGAGCTGACCGGCCGCGAAGGCGAGCAGGTCGGTGGTGAGTTCGTCGTCACCCGCGACACCGTCGACCGGCTGCACGAACGCCTTCACCTGCTGACCCCAATCCGGGTCGGGCACACCGAGAACCGCCACGTCGGCGACCTTCGGGTGACTCATCAGCACGCCTTCGATCTCGGCCGGGTAGATGTTCACGCCGCCGGAGAGAATGAGGTCCGAGCGCCGGTCGCAGAGGAACAGATAACCATCCTCGTCGAGGTAACCGATGTCGCCGACGGTGAACAGATCACCGACGCGCGACTCCTCGGTCTTCTCCTTGGCGTGGTGGTATTCGAAGCTCGAGGCGCCCATCTTCATGTAGACCAGGCCCTCTTTGCCCGGCGGCAGTTCGGTGCCGTCGGTCTCGTCGAGGATCTTGATGACCGACCACGGCCAAGCCTTGCCGACCGATCCGGGCTTGGCCAGCCATTCGGCGCCGGAGATCACCGTGCCGCCGCCCTCGGTGGCGGCGTAGTACTCGGTGACGACCGGCCCCCACCACTCCAGCATCTGCCGCTTGGTCTGCGGCGGGCACGGCGCGGCGCCGTGCACCATGCTGCGCAGCGACGACACGTCGTACCGGGCGCGCACCTCGTCGGGCAGGGCGAGCAGGCGATGGAACTGGGTGGGCACCATGTGCGAGTGGGTCACCCGGTGCCGTTCGATGAGCGCGAGCATGTCCTGCGCGTCCCAGCGGTCCATCAGAACGAGCTTGTGCCCCAACTGGATCGAGATGGTCGAGAAGTTCAGTACGGCGGTGTGATAGAGCGGCGAACCGCAGATGTGCACGTGGTCGTCGTAGGGCGCGAGCCCGAAGAGGCTGAAGAACGCCTTGTTAGGTGCGGGAACCTCGTCGGGATCGGCGCCGGTCAGCGGGCGGCGAACGCCCTTGGGCCGCCCGGTGGTTCCGGAGGTGTAGAGCATCGGTGCGCCGACCGAACGCTCGTCCGGCCTGCCGGTATCGGCCGCGCCGAGCCACGACACCGGCCGGAAACCCTCGATGGTGCCCACGGCGAACCGCGCGTCGGTGGGGAGTCCGGCCTCGTCGGCGGCCGCGGCGGCGGTGGCGGCGAACCGTTCGCTCGCCAGGAAGGCCGAGGCGTCACTGTCCTGGAGGATGTAGGCGATCTCGGGCGCGGTCAGATGCCAGTTGACCGCGACGATGTAGAAACCGCACTGGTAGGCGGCGAAGTACGCGGCGATCGCCTCGACGCCGTTGTGCAGCATGCTGACAACGACGTCGCCGGTTCGCAATCCGATCCCGCGTAGCCCGTTGGCGTACCGGTTGGCGAGGGTGGCCAATTCTCGATAGGTGATCTCCCGGCCGTCCGGGTCGACGACGGCGACCCGCTCGGGTTCGGCCGCGGCGATATTCCACAGTCCGAGGATTTCCGTTGTCTGCTGACTGCTCACCCCTACGAATTTAGAACGTGTTCTACCGCGTAACAAGGGGTTGGAGCCGACGAAGTTGTTCGGCATCGGAAACCGAGATCAGCATCATGGTCACGCCGGCGTCCTCCCATTCCCGCAATCGGGTGCGGACGTGCGCCTCGTCGCCGAAGATCGCGGTGTCGGTGATCAGCTCGTCGGGTACCGCGGCGGCGGCCTCGGCCTTGCGCCCGGCCCGGAACAGCGCAGAGATCTCGTCGACCTCCTTGTCGTAGCCCATCCGCTTGTAGACCTGGGCGTGGAAGTTCAGCTCGGGCGCGCCCATACCGCCGATGTAGAGCGAGGTGACCCAGCGCATCCGCTCGATCTCGGCGGCCGGATCGTCGGTGACGATCACCTGCGCGCTGGCCGCGATCTCGAAATCCGCACGTGAACGCCGAGCGCCCGGCCGTGCGAAGCCCTCGTCGAGCCACTCGTTGTACATGCCTGCCAGGCGCGGGGCGTAGTAGATCGCGAGCCAGCCGTCGGCGATCTCGGCCGTCTGCGCGATATTCTTCGGGCCTTCGGCGCCGAGCCAGATCGGCAGGTCGGCGCGCAGCGGATGAACGATCGGCTTGAGCGGTTTACCCAGGCCAGTGGCGCCGGGACCGGTGTAGGGCAGGCCGTAGACCTGGCTGTCGGAGGTCACCGGCGCCTCGCGGGCCAGCACCTTGCGCACGATGTCGACGTACTCGCGGGTGCGCCGCAGCGGCTGCGCGAACGGCTGCCCGTACCAGCCCTCCACCACCTGCGGCCCGGACACGCCGAGCCCGAGGATGGCCCGACCACCGCTGAGATGATCCAGCGTGAGCGCGTGCATGGCGGCCGCCGCCGGGGTCCGCGCCGACAGCTGCGCGACCGAGGTACCCAGCCGCACACGCTGCGTGGCCGACCCCCACCAGGCCAGCGGGGTGAAGGCATCCGACCCCCAGGACTCGGCCGCGAACACCGCGTCGAACCCGGCCTCCTCGGCCGCGACGACCATCTCGCCCGCGTTTGTGGGCGGCTGCGCACCCCAGTATCCGAGTTGCAGTCCGAATTTCATGGCCGACGCCCTTTCCGGCGAATCCTTGCGTGCAGAATAAGAACCTGTTCTACTCGATATCGTGACCCAGGGGAATACCGCAGTGGAAGTATTGAGTGCACCCCTTCGGGTGCAGTTCGACTACACCAGATCCGTCGGACCGATCATCGGAGCCTTCCTGACCGGACTGCGTGAACGCCGCATACTCGGCGTGCGCGGCAGTGACGGCCGGGTGCTGGTACCCGCCCAGGAATACGATCCCATCACCTCGGCCCCATTGGCCGAACTCGTGCAGGTGGAGACGACCGGCACGGTGCGATCGTGGACATGGGTGGCCGAGCCGCTACCCGGCCAGCCGTTCGACCGCCCGTTCGCCTGGGTGCTCGTGCAGCTCGACGGCGCCGACACCACCATGCTCCACGCCCTCGACGTGACCGAGCCCGCGCAGGTGAGCACCGGTATGCGGGTGCGCGTGCGCTGGGCCGAGGAACGCACCGGCACCATCGCCGACATCGCCTGCTTCGAGCCGGGCGAGGGCGCGACCGCACCGCCCGTCGAGGACTCCACCGAGCCGGTGACCATGCTGGTGACGCCCGTCGACATGAGCTACAAGCACACCGCCTCGCCCCAGGAGAGCGTGTACCTGCGCGGTCTCGCCGAGGGCAAGCTGATCGGCGGCCGCTCCGAAACGGGCGGAGCCGTGTACTTCCCGCCGCGCGGCGCCAACCCGACCGACGGCACCCCCACCGACGACCTCGTCGAACTGCCCGACAAGGGCACGGTGACCACCTTCTGCATCGTGAACGTGCCGTTCCTCGGCCAGCGGATCAAGCCGCCCTACGTCGCCGCCTATGTGCTTCTCGACGGTGCCGATATCCCGTTCCTGCACCTGGTTCTCGGATGCGAGGCGTCCGAGGTGCGCATGGGCATGCGGGTCGAGGCCGTGTGGAAGCCCCGCGAGGAATGGGGCCACGCACTGGCCAACATCGACCACTTCCGCCCGACCGGCGAGCCCGATGCCCCGTACGAGTCCTACCAGCACCACCTCTGAGAGAGGCGACGTGACTATTCCCCAAATCGCGGTGGTGGGGTTCGCCCACGCACCGCACGTGCCGGAGACCTTCGGCACCACCAACGGCGTCGAGATGCTCGTGCCGTGCTTCCAGCAGCTCTACGCCGACCTCGGCATCACCAAGTCCGACATCGACTTCTGGTGCTCGGGTTCCTCGGATTACCTTGCCGGCCGCGCCTTCTCGTTCATCTCGGCGGTCGACGCGATCGGCGCGGTGCCGCCGATCAACGAGTCGCACGTGGAGATGGACGCCGCGTGGGCGCTCTACGAGGCGTGGGTGAAACTGCTCTCCGGACAGGCACAGACCGCCCTCGTGTACGGCTTCGGCAAGTCGTCGGCGGGCACGCTGCGCCAGGTGCTGAGCAGGCAACTCGACCCGTATCTGGTCGGCCCGCTGTGGCCCGACTCCGTCTCCGTCGCGGGCCTGCAGGCGCGCGCGGGACTCGACGCGGGACGCTGGACCGAACAGGACATGGCGGCCGTCGCCGGTGGTGACATCGAATCCCTGCTCGCCGCACCGTATGTCGCCGATCCCTTGCGAGCGCACGACATCGCGCCGATTACCGACGGCGCGGCCGCGATCGTGCTCGCCGTGGGCGACCGGGCACGCGAACTGTGCGAGCGCCCGGCCTGGATCACCGGCATGGCGCACAATATCGACGCCCAGGGGTTCGGCGTCCGCGACCTGACCCGCTCGCCGTCGACCACGCGCGCGGCCGCCGCGGTGACCCGGGGCAACACGGACTTCGACGTGGCCGAACTGCACGCACCGTTCAGCCATCAGCAGCTGATCCTGGCCGAGGCGATCGGCCTGTCCCCCGACACCACGATCAATCCGTCCGGTGGTGCGCTCGCGGCCAACCCGATGTTCGCGGCCGGTCTCGAGCGGATCGGCAATGCCGCCACGGCCATCATGTCCGGCACCGCGAACCGGACCCTCGCCCATGCGACCAGCGGTCCAGCGCTGCAGCAGAACCTGGTCGCCGTCCTGGAATCCGAGGCATCATGAGCTTCCCCGCAGCGGTGCTCGGCACCGGTCAAACACATCACGTGACAAAACGTGCGGACGTGTCCATGGCGGGCATGTGCCGCGAGGCGATCGATCGCGCGCTAGACGACGCGGGCTTGACCATCGACGAGATCGACGCGGTCGTGGTCGGCAAGGCGCCCGACTTCTTCGAGGGCGTCATGATGCCCGAGCTGTACCTGGCCGAAGCCCTCGGCGCCATCGGCAAACCGCTGCTGCGCGTGCATACGGCGGGATCGGTCGGCGGTTCGACCGGCATCGTCGCCACCAACCTGGTGCAGGCCGGTGTGCACGGCAAGGTGCTCGCGATCGCGTGGGAGAAGCAGTCGGAGTCGAATGCCATGTGGGCGTTGTCGATTCCGGTGCCGTTCACCATGCCGGTCGGCGCGGGCGCGGGCGGCTACTTCGCCCCGCACGTGCGCTCCTACATCCGCCGCTCCAACGCGCCCATGCACATCGGTGCCCAGGTGGCGGTGAAGGACCGGCGCAACGGTGCCAAGAATCCCCTCGCGCACCTGCACCAGCCCGACATCACCCTCGAATCGGTGCTGGCCTCCCAGATGCTCTGGGACCCCATTCGTTTCGACGAGACCTGCCCGTCCTCGGACGGCGCCTGCGCGGTGGTGCTCGGCAATGCCGAGGCCGCGGCCGCCGTCGAGGCACAGGGCAAGACGGTCGCCTGGGTGCACGGCACCTCGATGCGCACCGAACCGACCACCTTCTCCGGGCGCGACCAGGTGAACCCGCAGGCCGGTCGCGACGCGGCCGCCGCGCTGTGGGCCGCCGCGGGCATCACCGATCCGCTCGAGGAAATCGACGTCGCCGAGATCTACGTGCCGTTCTCCTGGTTCGAGCCCATGTGGCTGGAGAACCTCGGCTTCGCCGCCGAGGGCGACGGCTGGAAGCTCACCGACAAGGGCGAGACCGAGATCGGCGGCAGGCTGCCGGTGAACCCGTCGGGCGGGGTGCTCTCGTCCAACCCGATCGGTGCGTCGGGCCTCATCCGTTTCGCCGAGGCGGCCAAACAGGTGATGGGCCGGGCGGGCGACTACCAGGTCGCCGGCGCGCGTAAGGCGCTCGGCCATGCCTACGGTGGCGGGTCGCAGTACTTCGCCATGTGGGTCGTGGGAAGCGAGCGCCCCGAATGAAATTCACCCTCGGTGTCGCGCTGAGCCCGCTCGACCAGCTCACCGAGCTGGCCAAGACGGCCGAGGAATGCGGCTTCACCTCGATCGGTCTGCCCGACTCGCTGTTCTACATGAAGTCCCAGAGCGCCGACTACCCGTACACCCCGGACGGGAGCCGGTTCTGGGGCCCGGAGACACCGTGGGTGGATCCGCTCATCGCCGCCGCGTCCATGTCAGCCGTGACGACCAACCTGCGGTTCTACACCAATGTGCTCAAGCTCGGCTCCCGTAATCCGCTGCTACTGGCCCGCCAGGTCGGCTCGATCGCCAACATGTCGGGCAACCGCTTCGGCTTCGGCGTCGGAATCGGCTGGGCTCCCGAGGAATTCGAGTGGTGCGGGGTGCCCTATGCCAAGCGTGGCGCCCGGGTGGACGAGATGATCGAGGTCATCAAACTCGTCCTCGACGGCGGCATGGTCGAGTACCACGGCGAGTTCTTCGACTTCGACCCGTTGCAGATGAGCCCCGCGCCCACCGAGCGGGTGCCGTTCTACATCGGCGGTCACACCGGTCCGGCCCTGCGCCGCGCGGCCCGCGTCGGCGACGGCTGGACCTCGGCGATGATGAAGTTCGACGAGCTCACCGGGACCATCGCGACCCTGCGCACGCTGCGGGCGGAATACGGCAGGGACACCGAGCCCTTCGAGATCCAGGCGGTCTGCATCGATCGCCACGGCCGCAGCGGCTATCAGGACCTGGCCGACGCGGGCGTCACCGACATCATCGTGGTGCCGTGGCTCTTCGACGGCATCGGCTTCGACGGCGAACTCGCCGCCAAGCAGGACTCGCTGCGCCGCTTCGCCGAGAAGTACATCGCCGATCCCATCGTGGCGGCGTCGTGAACGCGCGTGACGCCGGACTCGCCTCCCAGGCCGCGGTCCGCGCCAAGGATCGCGCCGCCTGGATCGCGTTGTTCGCCGAGGACGGGATCGTCGAAGATCCCGTCGGCCCTTCGGGTTTCGATCCCGAGGGCGTGGGTCATCGCGGCCACGCGGCAATCGGCGCGTTCTGGGACAAGGCCATCGCCAACACCGATTCGATCGAGTTCCTGTTCGAGGACTCCTTCGCCTGCGGCAACGAGATCGCCTTCACCGGCCTGATCCGCACCACCGTGGCCGGCTACCTCATCGACGCCGAGGGTGTGTTCACCTACAAGGTCGATGCCGACGGCAAGATCGCCGCCCTGCGGGCCTTCTGGGAGGTCGACCGGGCGATGGCGACCAGCCGCAAGGCCTCCTGAGTCTCGAAAACGCAACGGCCCCGGACCTTTCGGTCCGGGGCCGTTGTCGTTCGGTACCTCAGTGCGAGACCGGGCAGCCCTTGGTCTTGTAGTCGACCGGGAGCTCCTTGATGCCGTTGAGCCAGCCCGAGCGCAGACGCTTGGGGTCGCCGATCTTCGTGATGTCGGGCAGATGGTCGGCGATGGCGTTGAAGATCAGGTCGACCTCCAGGCGGGCCAGGTTCGCGCCGACACAGAAGTGCGCGCCGGTGCCGCCGAAGGACAGATGCGGGTTCTCCTTGCGCATGATGTCGAACTTCTCCGGGTTCTCGAAGACGTCCTCGTCGAAGTTCGCCGAGCGGTACAGCATCACCAGGCGCTGGCCCTTCTTGATCTGCACGCCGCCGAGTTCGGTGTCCTCGAGCGCGGTGCGCTGGAAGGAGGTGACCGGGGTGGCCCAGCGGATGATCTCGTCGACCGCGGTGGCCGGGCGTTCCTTCTTGAAGAGCTCCCACTGATCGGGGTTCTCCATGAACGCGATCATGCCGTGGCTGATCGCGTTGCGGGTGGTCTCGTTGCCGGCGACCGCGAGCACGATGACGAAGAAGCCGAACTCCTCCGCGCTCAGCGACTCACCGTCGACGTCGGCCTCGATCAGGGTGGTGACCAGGTCGTCGGCCGGACAGGCTTTGCGCGCCTCGGCCATCTGGTACGAGTAGCCGAGCAGCTCCATCGACGCCGCGACGGGGTCGACATCGACATTGTCGGGATCGTCGTAGCCGGTCATGTCGTTGGACCATTCGAAGACCTTCATCCGGTCTTCCTGCGGCACACCGATGAGTTCGGCGATCGCCTGCAGCGGCAGCTCGCAGGCCACCTGGGTGACGAAGTCGCCGCCGCCCGACTCCGCCGCTGCCTTCACGATCTTCTCGGCGCGCGAGGACAGCTCGGCGCGCAGACTGTTCACCGCGCGCGGGGTGAAGCCCTTGGCGATCAGCTTGCGCAGCTTGGTGTGCTCGGGGGCGTCCTTGTTCAGGATGACGAAGCGCTGCAGCTCGATCTGTTCGCGCTTGATGTCGTCGTTGAAGCGCGGGATCGCGGTGTTCTCGTAGGTCGAGAAGACATCGCTGCGGCGCGAGACCTCTTTGACGTCGGCGTGCTTGCTGACAACCCAGAACCCGTCGTCGTGGAAGCCGCCCACCTCGGGCGGCTGCGGGTTCCACCAGATCGGCGCCGACCGGCGCAGCTCAGCGAACTCCTCCGCCGGGACACGTTCGGCGTAGATGGCCGGGTCGGTGACGTCGAACCCCTCGGGCAGGTTCGGCAGGGTACCCGTGGCTTCGTTGCGCGGATCTACCACCAGATGTCTCCTTCGACAAACTGAAACACGTTCTACAATCATTCAAGCACAGGGTATGCCACGACGGAAGAACCTCGCGGTTTTGCCCCGCTTACATAAACAGAACACGTTGCAGTTCAGAGGGAGATGCAGATGGGCACACCGGTAATCGTCGAGGCAGTGCGAACCCCGATCGGCAAGCGTCGCGGGCGGCTTTCCGGCCTGCACGCGGCCGAACTGCTCGGCCTGGCCCAGCGCGGACTGCTCGACCGGGCCGACCTCGATCCGGCCGAAGTGGAGCAGGTGATCGGCGGCTGCGTCACCCAGGCAGGCGAGCAGTCCAACAACGTCACCCGCGTCGCGTGGCTGCACGCGGGGCTGCCGTGGCAGACCGGCGCGACGACCATCGACGCGCAGTGCGGTTCGGCCCAGCAGGCCAACCACCTCGTCGCGGGGCTGATCGCCACCGGGGCCATCGATATCGGCATGGCGTGCGGTGTCGAGGCGATGAGCCGGGTGCCGCTCGGCGCCAATGTGGGCACCGAGGCGGGACCGCGCAGGCCCGAGTCGTGGTCGATCGATCTGCCCGATCAGTTCGGCGCGGCCGAGCGAATCGCGCGGCGGCGCGGGCTCACTCGCGACGACCTCGACCGATTCGGCCTGCGCTCACAGCAATTGGCCGCCGCCGCCTGGGCCGAAGGCCGCTTCGATCGCGAGGTACTGCCCGTGGTCGCGCCCGTGCTCGACAGCGAGGGCGCGCCGACCGGCGAGAAGGCCGAGGTGACCCGCGACGAGGGCTTGCGCGCGAGCACGATCGAGGGCCTGGCCAAGCTGAAGCCGGTGGTCACCGACGGCCTGCACACCGCGGGTACGTCGTCGCAGATTTCCGACGGCGCGGCGGCGGTGCTCCTGATGGACGAAACCGTCGCCCACCGAAAGGGTTTGCGACCGCGCGCACGGATCCGCACCCAGGTACTCGTCGGCGCCGAACCGGAGTTCCATCTGGACGGACCTGTGCAGGCATGCACGCGACTGCTGGAACGCTCGGGAATGGCGATCGGCGATATCGATCTTTTCGAGATCAACGAAGCATTCGCGGCGGTTGCCCTTTCGTGGGCTTCTGTACATCAGCCGGACATGGAACGGGTAAATGTCAACGGCGGTGCGATCGCAATCGGGCATCCTGTCGGTTCCACCGGTTCTCGTCTGATCACGACCGCATTACACGAGCTCGAACGCACCGGCAAGGGAACCGCGATGGTTCTCATGTGCGCCGGTGGAGCCCTCGCGACCGGCACGATCATCGAACGCCTGTAGACTGGGCGTACCGAAACCGGGCGCCCAGGTTGAACATTCATCTCCAGGCGCCCGGAACGTGTCGTACGCCACACGATCCGAGGGGCGAGGGGGATGATGAGGCATCAGCAATCTTTGGGCTATCATGGGTCCGAGGTGGAAGACCCCCGCGACGGGCACGAACTCCGGCACCCATCGGCTCCACAAGAGTCGTTGACGTGACCCCGCAAACGCGGCCGTCGCGGGCCCTGTACGCAGGTGAGCGTCGGAATCCGCAGAGAAATCCTGAATCAGGCGTAGGTTTTCAGTTACTGAGCCGCTAATA
This sequence comes from Nocardia sp. NPDC023733, assembly GCF_040639775.1. Taxonomy (NCBI): domain Bacteria; kingdom Bacillati; phylum Actinomycetota; class Actinomycetes; order Mycobacteriales; family Nocardiaceae; genus Nocardia; species Nocardia sp. NPDC023733. The sequence goes on from NZ_JBFAAN010000010.1 coordinate 126,728, forward strand.
TCAATGATACGTATCCGAGATAACGACTGTTAGTACAGTGAAGGGAATTGGGCGGCTCACAATGGCTGATTTCGCGGCGCGGCTGAACAAGCTGTTCGAAACCGTGCATCCCCCGGGGCGCAAGCCGCACACCAACGCAGAGGTTGCGGCTGCGCTGACTGCCTCCGGGCATCCGATCTCCAAGCCGTATCTCTCGCAGCTGCGGTCGGGACAACGAACCAACCCGTCCGACGAGACGGTGGCCGCCCTGGCGAAGTTCTTCAAGGTCAAGCCTGACTACTTCTTCAACGACATCTACGCGGCCAAGATCGATCACGACCTGGAACTGCTTGCGCAGCTGCAGGGTTACGGGCTGCGTCGTCTGTCCAGCAGGGCATTCGACCTCTCGGAAGAATCACAGAATCTGCTCACCTCCATGGCGGAGAAGTTGCGGGCCAGCGAAGGCTTGCCCGAAATTCCTCCGGACGGAACGGAATAGGAACAACCAGGCGGATACGCGAAGAACGGGCCTGAGCCGGTGGAAACACCAGCTCAGGCCCGTTCTTGTTGTCTGCGTCAGCTCGACGCGGCGGCATTCTGCGGTGCGCCCGCCGTGGCCACCGCCACCTCGTATCGCTTCGCCAGCGCCAGCACCCATCCGCGCGGGCTCACGCCGGGTGGCGGCGCGATCCAGCGCGCGTCGACGAACAAGTCCCCCAACGGGTTTCGGGCCCACTCGGCCACCACAGCCGCGCGCTCGGGGACGGAGTTCGGCGGCTCACCCGCCGCCGGGATGACGATGCCGCTGCCCGACAGCAGATACAGCGCGTCCATCACCTGGGCCACGTGATCGGAGGCCTTCAGCTGCGCCGAGGTGGCGTTCTGCTCGGGTGCGACGACCTCCGGGAACCGGCCGACCATCAACTTGTGCAGTGGGCGGATACGCCGCAACAGGATTCGGGCCCGCCACCACAGCTCGATGACGATCGACACCGCGCCGAGCGAGATCAGCAGGCTCGCGATCTCCCACGCCTGCCAGCCCCACGTCGGCTGACCGGGCGGGGTCGGCTCGGCGCCCTGGAAGGCGCGGCCCGCGTTGGCGAAGGCGAGCACGGCGACCAATGCCGTTCCCGCCGTGTAGATCGCGATGCCGCGACCCAGCGTGGTCCAGTCCAGATTGCGCAGACCGGTGGTGACGATGAAGACCGCGCCGAGCGCGACGACGATCCAGCCGAAGGTGAACGACCAGGCCAGCGTCAGCGCGATGGCGAGGGCACCGATGCCGTAGACGATCATCGCGACCTGGCGCAGGTTGCGTCGCGACACGACCGGCCAGGCGGCCGAGGCGACCACCGACGTGGCGGTGGTGAATAGGATCCACGCCGAATCGACGATGCCCGTGGACAGCCAGCCGCTGTGCAGGCCGCCCGGGAGCAGATTGTCGACGGCGACGGCGATATCGGGGATGGCGACGGTCGAGGCGAGTGCGACGGCGGCGACCGCGACGACGATGGCCACGCGGGCCGTTGTCGCGGGCTTGACGAGCACGCGTCCCACTCGCGCACCCGCGGCAACCCAGACCAGCAGGGCTGTCAACCAGAGTGTCATCCGAGTGCCTCATCGAATCGAAGGACCGAGACGCCTGCGCCTCGGTTGTTGAAGACGCGCAGTCGTGTCATGAGCATGGCCGCGAAGGTCTCGGCCTCCCACTCGGCCAGGTCGTCGGCTCCGTCCTCGACGATCTGGGCGTGGGCGCGCTGACTGAGCATGTAGGCGATGAGGTCGTCGCTGACCTCGAGTGTCGTCTCGACCGCGGGCGCGCCCTCGTGGTCGAAGACGATGTGCCCGAGTTCGTGGGCGAGGGTGTGGTCGCGGCTCGGCAGGGCGTCGGCGAGCACGATGATGTCGCGCTCCGGGTAGAACCGCCGCTGGCCGCACACGCCGGGACCCAATTGCGCACTGGTGATCTCGATTTCGCGCTGCCGCTCGAGCGAGACCGCCGCGACCACCTCATCGAGGGTGGTCGCGTCGGAGTCGGCGGCGACCGCGCACACCGCGTCGACGGCGGCGGCGACGCGACGATAGGACCGCGAGGTGGACTGGGTCTTGCTCTTGCTCATCGAAGATCCCCTCACGACCTCGGTCCGAAGAACTCGGCACGCGCCGCGTTCACCCGCGCCTGGGCGGCGGCGGCACCTTGGAAACTCACTGCGCCCGAACCGGTTCCGGCCAGGGCGAGCGCTATCAGGCCGCCGATCACCGACAGCAGTTCGGGTTCGGGCAGACCGTTGTTGTCGCTGGTCGGCCGGACCTCGTGGTTGGGCTTGGCGGCCTGAGCGGGCGCGGCGGCGGCAGGCGGCGCGGGGGCGGCGGCCGGGGGCGGCGGCGCAGCGGCCGGGGCCGCCACCGCCACATTCGGCGCGGAGATACCCGGGATCGACGGCGTGCCCGGTGCGGGCGGGATAGCGATCGCGGGCAGCGCGGGCGACGGTGTGGGCGGGGTCTGCAGCAACAGCAACAGCAGCAGCGGCGAGGCCGAACCGACAGCGGCCGAGCCGACGGCGGCCGAACCGGTCGCAGCCGAACCAGCGCCCGCGGAACCGACCGCGGCCGAACCGACGGCAGCCGAGCCGACGGCCGCGGAGCCGGTACCGGCCAGCGCCGAGCCCGTCCCCGCCGCGGCCGAGCCGACGGCGGCTGAACCGGTGCCCAGTACCGCGGCGGCACCGGCCGAACCGGTGGCGAGTACAGCGGCGGCACCGGCGGAACCGGTGCCGAGGATCGCGAAGGCGCCTGCCGAGCCCGTGCCGAGCACGGCGCCGAGGCCCGCGGAGCCGGTGCCGAGGAGCACGCCGAGGCCTGCCGACCCGGTGCCGAGCACCAACCCGGCGGCGGCCGAACCCGCGCCGAGAACGGCGGAGCCGGAGGCCGGACCGGCCACTTCCTTGGTCGGGAGTTCGGTGGTGTCCTGGCCGGGGATGCTCAGCGGGGTCCACTCGGTCTCTTCGGCGACTTCGGCACCGGTCTGTGGTGGATCGCCCTGATTCGCCGGTGCCGGGTCGTTGCCGCTGCCCGTACCCGGCAGGGTGAGTTCGACCGGCTTGCCGTTGCCCTGGGCTGGGTCCTCGGCCGGTCCTCCGCCGCTTCCGCCGATGCCGGTACTCCCGCTGCCGGACGGTTGCGCGGCGGGCGTCGGCGGCTTTTCCGGCGCGGCGAATGCGGCGACGGGCCCCAATAGGGCGCAGCCGGCCAAGACACTCGCAGCGGCAAGAACGCGCAACATGCGACCAACGGCCATGCGCCTGTCATCCCCTTTAAGTAATTCCGCGCAGCATTACCCCCGGTCGCGACACATTCCGGGATCGACGAACAGTAGCCCATAGTAAACCCACGCGCAGAACCCCGCAGGAGAGCGCAAGAGCCGTCCAGCCCCCTGGACGCCTATGACATGGCAAAACCGCAGGCCCGGCGGCTTCGCTCAGTGTCCTCTTGCGAAGTTAGCTATGCACCGTAAACCGGCTCCGGTTCGGCGCCCTTCTCGATCAGCTGAGCCACCACCGGACCGAGTTCGGCCGGATCCCAGCGCGCACCGCGATCGACGGCGACGCCGTGCCGCCAGCCTTCGGCCAGCGCGACCTTGCCGCCCTCCACCTCGAACATCCGCCCGGTCACCCCGGCGGACTCGGGGCTGCCGAGCCAGACGACCAGCGGCGAGATGTTCGCCGGGTCCATGGCGTCGAAGCCGGCATCGGGCGCGGCCATGGTTTCGGCGAAGACCGTTTCGGTCATCCGCGTGCGGGCCGCGGGCGCGATGGCGTTGACGGTGACGCCGTAGCGCCCGAACTCCGCCGCGGCGGTGAGCGTGAGCCCCGCGATGCCCGCCTTGGCCGCGCCGTAGTTGCCCTGGCCGACGCTGCCCTGCAGACCGGCGCCGGAGCTGGTGTTGACGACGCGGGCGTCGACCGCGCGCCCGGCCTTGGCCTCACCGCGCCAGTACTCGGCGGCATGACGCATGGTGGCGAAATGGCCCTTGAGGTGCACGCGGATCACCGCGTCCCACTCGTCCTCACTCAGGTTCACCAGCATGCGGTCGCGCACGAAACCGGCATTGTTGACCAGCACGTCGAGCCCACCGAAGGTGTCCACGGCCTGGCGGACGAGCCGGCGCGCGCCTTCCCAGTCGGCCACGTCGTCGTAGTTGGCGACCGCCTGCCCACCGGCGGCGACGATCTCGTCGACGACCTGCTGCGCGGGCGTCTCCGAGGTGGGTGCGCCGTCGAGCGCGGTGCCGACGTCGTTGACGACGACGCGCGCACCCGCGGCGGCGAAGGCGAGCGCGTGCGCGCGCCCGATCCCGCGACCCGCACCCGTGACGATCACCGTGCGGTCGGCGCAGATCAACTGCTGGTCCATCGAAACTCCTAGTTATCCGTGGTTCGTATTCGCGGCATCGAGAAAGGCGGGCCGCTCCCCCGCGCCGTGCACCAGCAGGCTCGCGCCGCTGATGTAGGCGGCCAGCGGGGAGGCGAGGAAGAGGGCGGCATTGCCGACGTCGGCGGGGGCGGCGAGGCGGCCGAGCGGGATGGTCGCGCCGACGGCGGCGACACCGTCGGCGTCGCCGTAGTGCAGGTGGCTCAGTTCGGTTTCCACCGGTCCGACCACCACGGAATTGAGGCGGACCTTCGGCGCCCATTCCACCGCGAGCGAGGTGGTGAGGTTGTCCAGTCCGGCCTTGGCGGCGCCGTAGGCGGCGGTGCCGGGTGAGGGCCGGTGCCCGCTGACGCTCGAGACCATCACGATCGAACCGCCCGAATCCTGTTTCTGCATCACGGCATTGGCGTGCTGCGCGATCACCAGGGGGGCGAGCAGATTCAGCTCGATGATCTTGGTGTGGAAGCGCGGGCTCGCCGCGTCGGCCAGGGCGAAGGGCGCCCCGCCCGCGTTGTTCACGACATGGTCGAGCCGCCCGTGCGCGGCGAGGATCTCGTCGAACATGGCGGCGACCGCGCTGTCGTCGCGCACATCGCAGGAGTAGTGCTCGGTGCCGTCGATCGGGGTGTCGGCGGGCCTGCGCGCGCAGGTGAGCACTGTCGCGCCCGCCGCGAGGAAGGCGCGGGTGATGCCCGCGCCCACGCCGCGCACTCCGCCGGTCACCAGAACGATCTGGCCGGAAAGGTCGATTTCTATCGCCACCGTGTTAACCTACCAAGCAATTGCTTGCTTTGTCTCGGGTTCGCCCGGGCACGCACCGATAGGACAGTTGCCATGGGAATCGACCGGCATACCGAAACCGAGGGGGTGGAGGTCGTCACGGTCGACTATCCGCCGGTCAACGCGCTGCCGTCGGACGGCTGGTTCGCGCTGGCCGACGCCGTGCGCGCCGCCGGACGCGACCCCGGCACCCGCGTGGTCGTGCTGCGCGCGGAGGGTCGCGGCTTCAACGCGGGCGTCGACATCAAGGAGATGAACGCCGACACCGGGCACACCGCCCTGATCCGCGCGAATCACGGATGCTTCGAGGCCTTCGCCGCCGTGTACGACTGCGAGGTTCCGGTGGTCACCGCCGTCAACGGGTTCTGCCTCGGCGGCGGGATCGGCCTGGTCGGCAACTCCGACGTCATCGTGGCTTCCGACGACGCCACCTTCGGCCTGCCCGAGGTGGACCGCGGTGCGCTCGGTGCCGCGACCCACCTGTCGCGGCTGGTCCCCCAGCACCTGATGCGGACCATGTTCTACACCGCGGGCAAGCTCACCGCCCAGCAGCTGCACCACTACGGGTCGGTGTACAAGGTGGTGCCGCGCGCCGAACTCGACGCCGCGGCCATGGAGGTCGCGAAGAACATCGCGAACAAGGACGGCCGGGTGATCCGCGCCGCGAAGCGGGCACTCAACGGCATCGACGTGCAGGACGTGCACCGCTCCTATCGCTACGAACAGGGCTTCACGATGGAGCTCAACCTGGCCGGGGTGGCCGACGAGATCAGAGCGCGTTTCGACGACGACCTCGCCGCGCAGAAAAAGGGGAAGTAGGAAAAGCTATGCGCGACAAAAGAATGACCCTCGACGAGGTGGTCGGCGAGCTGCGCAGCGGGATGACGATCGGCCTCGGCGGTTGGGGATCCCGGCGTAAGCCGATGGCGCTGGTCCGTGCGCTGCTCCGCTCGGATGTCACCGACCTGACCGTGGTGACCTACGGCGGGCCGGACCTCGGCCTGCTGTGTTCGGCGGGCAAGGTACGCAAGGCGTACTACGGCTTCGTCTCGCTCGACTCGGCACCGTTCTACGACCCGTGGTTCGCCAAGGCGCGCACCGAGGGTGCGATCACGGTGCGCGAGATGGACGAGGGCATGGTGAAGTGCGGATTGCAGGCCGCCGCCGCCCGGATGCCGTTCCTGCCGATCCGGGCCGGGCTCGGTTCGGCGGTGCCGGACTTCTGGGAGGGCGAGCTGAAGACCGTCGTCTCGCCGTATCCGCACGCCGACGGCCGAACCGAAACGTTGATCGCCATGCCCGCCCTGAATCTCGATGCGGCGTTCGTGCATCTGGACCTGGGCGACAAGCACGGCAATGCCGCCTACACCGGCGTCGATCCCTACTTCGACGACCTCTACTGCCTTGCGGCCGAACGACGCTACGTCTCGGTGGACCGCCTCGTCGACACCGACGAACTGGTGAAAGCCGTTCCGTCGCAGGCGCTGATCCTCAACCGGATGATGGTCGACGGCGTCGTCGACTCACCCGGTGGCGCCCACTTCACGTTCTCGGGCAGCTACGGACGCGACGAGGAATTCCAGAAGCACTATGTGGCGGCCGCGCAGTCGCCGGAGTCGTGGGCCGAGTTCAAGGCGCGCTATCTCGACGTGAACGAAGACGAATACCAGTCCGCCGTCAAGGCTTTCGCGGAGGAGCAGCGATGAACGCAGTACCGGCGACCGGCCAGATCACGCGCGCGGAGGTGTGCGTCGTCGCGGCGGCGGAGATCTTCCGTGGCGCGGGCGAGATCATGGCCAGCCCGATGTCGACGATCACCACCATCGGCGCGCGACTGGCCAGGCTCACCTTCGAACCCGACCTGCTGCTGTCCGACGGTGAGGCACTGTTCTTCGCCGAGGTGCCAGCGATCGGCGCGAAAGCCCCGGTGGAGGGCTGGATTCCGTTCTCCAAGGTGTTCGACGTGGTGGCCTCGGGTCGGCGGCACGTGGTGATGGGCGCCAATCAGCTCGACCGCTTCGGCAACCAGAACCTCTCGGCGTTCGGGCCGTTGCAGCAGCCGCGCAGGCAGATGTTCGGTGTGCGTGGGGCGCCCGGCAATACGATCAACCACGCGACCAGCTACTTCGTGCCCAAGCACAACCCGCGGGTGTTCTGCGAGCAGGTCGACATCGTGAGCGGTGTCGGCTATGACAAGATCGACCCGGCCAACCCCGCCTTCCGTTTCCATCACCTGCACCGGGTGGTGTCCAACCTCGGCGTCTTCGATTTCGGCGGCCCCGAGCACACCATGCGCGCGCTGTCGCTGCATCCGGGTGTGACGGCCGAGGAGGTCGCCGAGAACACCTCCTTCGAGATCGCCGGGCTGGCCGACGCGGGCGAAACCCGGCTGCCCACCGAGGAGGAGCTGCGGCTCATCCGGACCGTGCTCGACCCCAAGGGTTTCCGCGAGAAGGAAGTGGCCGCATGACCGCCCGCCTGCGTACCCCGCTGACCGAGCTGGTCGGCATCGAGCATCCCGTCGTGCAGACGGGAATGGGCTGGGTGGCCGGACCGCGGCTGGTCGCCGCGACCGCGAACGCGGGCGGGCTGGGCATTCTCGCCTCGGCGACGATGACCTTCGAGGAACTGGAAGCGGCTGTCGCCAAGACGAAGTCGCTCACCGACAAGCCGTTCGGTGTGAACATCCGCGCCGACGCAACCGACGCGCCCGAGCGCATCGAACTGCTCATCCGTGAGCAGGTGCGGGTCGCCTCGTTCGCGCTGGCTCCGAAGAAGGAACTGATCGCCCGGCTCAAAGACGCGGGCGTGGTGGTGATTCCGTCGATCGGTGCCGCCAAGCACGCCGTGAAGGTGGCCTCGTGGGGTGCGGACGCGGTGATCGTGCAGGGCGGTGAGGGCGGTGGGCACACCGGACCGGTGGCCACCACGCTGCTGCTGCCCTCGGTGCTCGATGCCGTCGACATCCCGGTCGTCGCGGCCGGCGGTTTCTTCGACGGGCGCGGGCTCGCGGCGGCGCTGTCCTACGGTGCCGCCGGGGTGGCCATGGGCACCCGGTTCCTGCTCACCCAGGAGAGCACCGTCCCCGACGCCGTGAAACAGGAGTACCTGGCGCGTGGACTGGGCGACACCGTGGTTTCGGTGAAGGTCGACGGCATGCCGCACCGCATGCTCAACACCGAACTGGTGGAGCGCCTGGAACATTCGGGCGGCTGGCGCGGACTGTCGGCGGCCGTCGGCAACGCCGCCAAGTTCAAGAGCATGACCGGGATGAAGTGGTCGACGCTGATGCGCGACGGTCTCGCCATGCGGAAGACCAAGGACCTCAGCTGGTCGCAGGTCGTGATGGCCGCGAACTCGGCGATGCTGACCAAGGCCGGTCTCGTCGAGGGCCGTACCGATGCGGGTGTGCTGCCTGCGGGCCAGGTCACCGGAATCATCGACAGCCTGCCGACGGTGGCCGAGCTGATCGACGGCATCGTCACCGACGCGCTCACGCGCATCGCGGCCGTCGGCACGCTGGTCGACACACCGGTCACCGAGCAGAGCTGACTCCAGACCCATCCCGGCGAGCCCCCCCACAGCGGTCCGCCGGGATGCCGCCCGACGGGTCTGAGCCTCCCGTCGAAAGGGCGAACAGAGCACCGAACCGGATGTGGTACTCACAAGGCGCGCATCCGGTTCGGTGCTCTCCCGCTCAGAATTCGGAGACCGCGAACTCCCCGGTGCTCGGCAGATGCGCCAGCGGCGTGGTGCGGATGGTCGCCTCGATCCGTCCGGCGCCCGTCGCGAGTGTCAGGCCGACCTCGGGGCCCGGCTGCGCGCTCGGACCGCCTGCGACGACAGTCGCCGCCGAACCGCCCGCACCGGTGTCGAGATTGCGCCACTCGACCGTCGTCGTCACCGTGCAGCCGCTCTGATGTGAACCGGGGGTCGCGCTCCAGAACGTGCCGCGCAGCCGCATCTCCGCCTCACCGGACCTGGTGATGCCTTGCCCGGACAGGGCCGTCGCGTCGATCTGCCCGGCGCAGGTCCAGCCGGTGGCGAGGGTGTAGGTGGGCTTGAACGGAGTCATTGCCGAGGCGGGGGTCGTCGCGCCGAGGAGGAGTCCTGCGGTTGCCGCCGCGACGAGCGTCGCGCGGCCGGTGTACTTCCACATCACTGCGTGCCTTTCGTTCGGTGATCGCGTGCGGTTCTTGTCAGCGGGGTACCACCTCCACCCGGTTGTCGTGGAAGACCGCGCCGCCGCCGAAGTCGGCGTCGCGTTCGGCGATCGTGGCGTTGACGGTCGCGCCGCCGGAATCCTTGGCCCAGCGTCCCTTCGTGGTACCCGCTACGCCGGGTCTGACACGGTCGGAGACCTCGGCGATCGCCTCGAAGGAACCGCGAGCGTTGACGACCGACACCGGGGCGCCGTCGGCGATTCCGCGCGCGGCGGCATCATCGGGATGCAGCGTGATACGGGTTTCGCCTGCGCGGCGGCGCAATTCGGGGTTGGCACCGAAGGTGGTGTTCAGGAAGTAGTGCGAGGCGGCGGAAATCAGCACGAGTCCGTCGCCGGGGTCGGCGGGCGGGGTGTAGGTGGGCAGCGGGTCGTGACCCGCGAATTGCGCGCGTGGAGAGACGAACTGGAGTTTTCCTGCGGGGACGGGCCCCGGCTGCACCTTCAAGAAGCCGTCGGCGCGCAACCGGTCGAGATCGTGACCCTTCAGCAGCTGACGGGCCAGTTCCTCGTCCGATTCGTACAGCGCCGGCTCGGTGAGTCCGAGGCGACGGGACAGTCGGCGGAAAGTCTCTGTGGTGGAAAGACATTCGCCCGGCGGCTCGACGGCGGGCTCGTTCCACACCAGGTACAGGTGGCCGTAGCCCGCGATCACGTCGAGGTGCTCGGGTTGCATGGTCGCGGGCAGCACGATGTCGGCGTAATCGACCGTGTCGGTGGCGAAATGCTCCAGCACCACGGTGAACAGGTCTTCGCGTGACAGGCCTTCGATCACCCGGCGCTGATCCGGATTGGAGCCGACCGGATTCGCGCCGATCACGAACAGCGCCTGCACCGGCGGGTCGTCGACGTCGAGCAAGGCCTCACCGAGCCTGGTCATCGACAAGGTGCGCACCGGGTGCGGCAGCAGATCGTCGCGCACCAGGGCGGGCAGGTCGAGTTCGAAGTGCCCGCTCGTCGAATAGTGCAGGCCACCTCCGGGAAGCGCCCAGTCACCGGTGACGCCGGGCAGGCAGCCGAGCACCCGCAGCGCCATCCCGCCACCGGCGTGACGCTGCATGCCCTGGGAGGCGCGGATCGCGGTCGGCCTGGTACCCGCGATCCGTTCACCGAGCGCGACGATCTGTTCGCGCTCGAGGCCGGTGATCGCGGCCACCCGCTCCGGGGTGAATTCCATGATGCGCTCACGGAATTCGGGCCAGCCCTCGGTGTGCTCGGCGATGAACTCCGTGTCCTCGGCGCCCAGCGAAACCACCACGTGCAGCAGGCCGAGCGCCAGGGCGGCATCGGTGCCGGGCAGGAGTGCGAGGTGTTCGTCGCAGCGTTCGGCGGTCTTGGTTCGCACCGGGTCGATCGCGACCAGGTAGGCACCGCTGTCCTGCACGAACTTCCACAGGTGATGACCGGAGGTGAGCGGGTTGGTACCCCACAGCAGGATCAGCTTCGACTTCGCGAAGTCCTCCGGGTCCATGCCGCCGGAGGTGCCGAGTGTGTAGTTCAGCCCCGCGCTGCCCGCGACCGAGCAGATGGTCGCCGCATGATGGGAGGCGCCGAGCACGTTGAACATGCGGCGGCCGGGATACCCCTCGAGGCCCTGAAGGTAGCCGAGGCTGCCGGTGCCGTGGAACGGCCAGATCGCCTCGGCGCCGTATTCGTCGATGATGCCGGTGAGCCGGGTGGCGATCTCGTCGAGCGCCTCGTCCCAGCTGATCCGCTCGAACCGCCCGGAACCCTTGGGACCCGTCCGGCGCAGCGGATACCTGAGCCGGTCCGGCGCACCGACCTGCTCCAGATAGCGATTCACCTTCACGCACAGCGCACCGCGCGTGACCGGGTGTTCTTTGTTGCCACGCAGGCCGGTCGCGACGCCGTCCTCGACCGTCACCACCCACGAGCAGGCATCAGGACAGTCGAGTGGGCACGCGCCGAGCACCTTCACCGCTCCCATCGTAGGCCCGGTGCCCGACGCCCGCGGAGCAGGAGAGGCGGCGACCGGGTCGGCCCGAGGGGACCGACCCGCCGCACTCACTCCGTTTCGATGGTCGGGTTGAGGATGCCGCACACCCGCCAGCCGCCGTCCTCCTCGACCAGCTTGTAGGTCGCGGTCGAAGTCGTGCTCTGGCCGAGGATCGTCATGCTCATCGCCGTGGTGAACGTCCCGGACTTGCTGCCGGAGGCGACATCCACGCTCTTCAGCGTCGTCGTGACGCTCGGTGCACCGCCGCCCGACGGTGCCTTGGTCGGCGTGGCCTGGTTCTCGTACTTCGCGATCTCGTCGCGGTCGGAGGCGCACACCAGGTCTTCGAGCTCGCCCTCCTTGTCGACCCAGGCCTGCGCCGCCGCGCGCGGGGTGTCGTAGCCGCCACCACCGAGCGGACCGCCACCACCGCCGAACATGTAGATCGCGCCGACCGCGATCGCGACCAGCACGACCAGACCGCCGAGGATGAGAACGATCTTGCCGCCGCTGCCCGACCGGCGCGGCGGCTGCCCGTAACCACCGGGCGCGCCGTACGGCTGTCCCTGCGGGTACGGCTGTCCCTGCGGGTAGGGCTGGGCCTGTGGGTAAGGCTGACCCTGTTGGTAGGGCTGACCCGGCATCGGCTGGCCCGGATACGGCTGACCAGGCTGCATCGGCTGACCTGGCCGACCTTGATACGGGTTGGGCGGTTGTGGGTAACCCATTCGAAATTCCTGTTCCCTGTTTCCACGAGCAGTACCTGACCGGCACCGCTTCAGCACATGGCTTACCCACTGCGCCAACGTGTTATCGCGGTGGCGCCGGGAGAGCAACCGCTCAGTCTCGGTGACCGATCGCTCGCCCGCAAGTCCGCCGGACGCACAGCGGCCCGGTACCGGAGTGTCCGGTACCGGGCCGCTGGCGGCTTCGCGGCGAATTACTCGCTCGCGCCGAGGCGTTCGATGATGGTGACGTTCGCGGTGCCGCCGCCCTCACAGATGGTGAGCAGACCGTAGCGGCCGTTCACCCGCTCGAGCTCGTGCAGCAGGGTGGCGAACAGCTTCGCGCCGGTCGCGCCGAGCGGATGACCGAGGGCGATGGCACCGCCGTTGACATTGACCTTCGCCGGATCGGCGCCGATCTCCTTGATCCAGGCCAGCACCACCGGCGCGAAGGCCTCGTTGATCTCGATGACATCGATGTCGTCGATGGTGAGCCCGGTCTTCGCCAGCGCCCACTGGGTGGCCGGAATGGGCGCGCTCAGCATGAAGATCGGGTCGGCGCCGCGCGCGCTGACGTGATGGATGCGGGCCCGCGGGGTGAGCCCGTACTCCTTGACGGCCCACTCCGAGGCGAGCAACGTCGCGCTCGCACCGTCGGAGATCTGGCTGGCCACCGCGGCGGTGAGCGGGCTGCCCTCGGTCAGGGGCTGCAGGGCCGCCATCTTCTCGAGGCTGGTCTCGCGCGGACCCTGGTCCACGGTGAATTCGCCGACAGGCACGATCTCGGCCTCGAAGCGGCCTTCGGCGATGGCCGCACGCGCCCGCTGATGGCTGCGCAGCGCCCACTGCTCCATGTCCTCGCGGGTGATGCCCCACTTCTCGGCGATCAGCTCGGCGCCACGGAACTGCGAGATCTCGCCGGTGCCGTAGCGCTGGTCCCAGCCGACGGCGCCGATGAACGACGAGTCGAAACCGTACTCCTTGCCCGCGAGCATGGCGGCGGAGATGGGGATGGCGCTCATGTTCTGCACGCCGCCCGCGACGATCACCTCGGCGGTGCCGCTCATGATCGCCTGGGCGCCGAAGTTGATGGCCTGCTGGCTGGAACCGCACTGCCGGTCGACGGTGACACCGGGAACTTCCTCGGGGAGTCCGGCGGTGAGCCACATCGTGCGCCCGATATTGCCCGCCTGCGGACCGATGTTGTCCACGCAGCCGACGATCACGTCGTCGACAACGGCGGGATCGATCCCGGTGCGCTCGATCAGGCCGCGCAGCGCGGCGGCGCCCAGGTCGGCCGGGTGTACACCGGCCAGCGCTCCTCCGCGCTTGCCGACGGCGGTTCGCACCGCGTCGACTACATAGGCCTCCCGCAACGGGGTGTAGGGGCGGCGCTCGGCGGGTGCGGTCATGGGGTACTCCTAAGGCGCGTCGCTCGCGGGCACGGTGAGCCCGTCGAGCACGATGGTCAGATATTGCGAGGCAAGGTTTTTCACGGTGATGGGGCCGCCGGGGGTGTACCAGCGGACCGCGACCCACACGGTGTCGCGCAGGAAGCGGAAGGCCAGTTCCACGTCGAGTTCGGGCCGGAAGCTGCCGTCGGCGACGCCGGCGGCGAGCACCCGGTGCCACAGGTCGCGGAACTCGGTGTTGAAGTCACGGATGTAGCCGAAACGTTCCACGTCACGCAGGTTCTTGGCTTCGGCCTGGTAGATCGCGACGGCGGCGTGATGCCGGTCGAATGCCTCGTAGGAGGCGAGGACCAGGGCCTCGAGGGTGGCCCGCGAGCTGAGTCCGGCGGCGGCGATCTCGCGGTAGCGACCGAACAGGTCGTCGAGGAAGCCGCGCAGGATCTCGTCGACCATGGATTCCTTGGAATCGAAATGGTGGTAGAGACTGCCCGAGAGGATGCCCGCCGAATCGGCGATGTCGCGCACCGTGGTGGCGCGCAGGCCGCGCTCGGCGAACAGGTCGGCGGCGAGGGCGAGCAGTTCGTCGCGGCGGGTGCGTTTCGCGGTATCGGGTGCTGTCACCCTAGACATCGTACAACCAAGCACTTGCTTGGCATGCTGCTGCCGTCATGCGCGCTGACTACTCACGGAAACCACCTCACCGGTCAGGTACGAGGTGTAATCGCTGGCCAGCACGGCGATCGTCGCCGCGACCTCCCACGGCTCGGCCGCGCGCCCGAAAGCCTCACGCTCGCTGAGGTTGTCGAGCAGTTCCGATGAGCTCACCTTGTCCAGGAACGGGTGGCGCGCGATGCTCGGCGCGACGGCATTGATGCGCACCCCGAACTCGGCGGCCTCGATCGCGCTGCACCTGGTCAGCGCCATCACACCCGCCTTGGCCGCGGCGTAGTGCGCCTGGCCGTGCTGCGCTCGCCAGCCGAGCACGCTGGCGTTGTTGACGATCACGCCGCCGTGGCCCGCGTCGCGGAAGTAGCCGAGCGCCGCCCGCGTGCAGCGGAAGGTGCCGGTGAGGGTGATGTCGAGAACCTGGTCCCACTGCTCGTCGGTCATGTCGACCACGGGGGTCTCGCCGCCGAGGCCGGCGTTGTTGATCATGATGTCGATGCGCCCGAGTTCGGCGGCAGCGGCGGTGAGCAGCTGATTCACCTGGGCGGTGTCGCGCACATCGCACACCACGGCACCGACGGTGCGCTCCGGGAATTCCTTGGCGAGCAGTTCGGCGGTTTCACCCAATCTCCGCTCGTGCCAATCGGATACCACCACATCGGCACCCTCGGACAGGAGCCTGCGGGCGGTGGCCGAGCCGATGCCGGTACCGGCGGCGGCCGTGACGACACCCTTGCGGCCGGTGAGCAGGCCGTGGCCGGGGATGGGCGCGGGCGGGGTGGCGAGCGGGCCGGTCACGGTCGGGCCTCGCGCGGCAGACCGAGCACCCGCTCGGCGATGATGTTGCGCTGCACTTCGTTCGAACCTCCGTAGATGGTGTCGGCGCGGCTGAACAGGTACAGCCGCTGCCAGGCGGTCATGTCGTCGTCGGGGATCACCAGACCGGCGGCGCCCTGCACCGCCATGGCCAGCTCGCCGAGATCGCGGTGCCAGTTGGCCCACAACAACTTCGACACCGAGGCGCCGCCCGCGTCGTTCTCGTCGCCCATGGTGCGCAGCGCGTGGGCGCGCAGCACCCGCAGCCCCACCCAGGCGCGGTCGAAACGCGCGGCGATCAACGGGTCGTCGACGGCGCCGGTGCGGCGGGCGAGGTTCTCGATGTCGGTGAGTTCGCGGGCGAAGCGGATCTGCTGGCCGAGGGTGGAGATGCCGCGCTCGAAGGTCAAGGTGCCCATGGCGATTCGCCAACCGTCACCCGGCGCGCCGACGACGAGGTCCGCGTCGGTGCGGGCGTCGTCGAAGTACACCTCGTTGAATTCCGAAGTGCCGGTGAGCTGCTGGATCGGGCGAACGGTTATGCCCGGCTGGTTCATCGGGACGAGCAGGTAGGACAGGCCGTGATGACGGGTCGACCCGCGTTCGGTGCGGGCGATCACGAAGCACCAGTCGGCCACGTGGGCCAGCGAGGTCCAGATCTTCTGGCCGTTGATCACCCACTGGTCGCCGTCGAAGCGGGCGGTCGTCGACACGGCCGCCAGGTCGGAACCCGCGCCCGGCTCGGAGTAGCCCTGACACCACAGCTCGCCGACCGAACGGACGCCGGGCAGGAAGCGCTTCTTCTGCTCCTCGGTACCGAAGGCGAGCACGGTCGGCCCGAGCAGTTCCTCACCCACGTGCGAGACCCGCGCGGGCGCGTCGGCCTTGGCGTACTCCTCGTGGAAGATCACCTGCCTGGCGACGCTCTCGTCGCGGCCGCCGTACTCCACCGGCCAGCCGAGGCACGTCCAGCCGGCGGCGGCGAGATGACGATCCCAGGCCAGCCGTCGCTCGAAGTGCTCGTGTTCTCGGCCCGGCCCGCCGGTACCGCGCAGGTCGGCGAACTCGCCCGCGAGGTTTTCGGCAAGCCACTCCCGGATCCCCGCGCGGAACTCCGCGTCGGAGGTAACTGAATCTGCGGTCTGGATCACGCCCACCACGGTAGAGTAACCTACCAAGCACTTGCTTTGTTAGCTGCTTCGTGAAGAACAGCGAACCGCACAACGGTGAGGACCCCGTGACACCCGCTGCACAGACCACCCCGCAGGCGCTGCGCCAGACCGCCGCGGCGTATCCGCACGAGCCTGCCATCGTCGACGGCGAAACCCGCCTGACGTGGGCGCAACTGCTCGACCAGGTGCGGATCGCGGCGCGCGCGCTCATCGCCCGCGGCATCGAACCCGGCGACCGGGTCGCCATGTGGGCACCGAATACCCATCACTGGGTGGTGGCCGCACTGGCCGCGCATTCGGCCGGTGCCGCGCTCGTGCCGCTGAACACGCGGTACGTGGCGGCCGAGGCGGTCGACGTGCTGAACCGGGTCGATGCGAAGGCGCTGTTCGTCGCCGGGCCGTTCCTCGGTCGCGACCGGGTGACCGAACTGCTCGCCGAAGCACCGGAATCGACCATCGGAACGGTTGTCGTCATCCCGGTCGAGCCGGGCGCGGCCACCGGGACCGGCTCGCTCACCTGGGACGATTTCCTCGCCGAGGCCGAGCGGGTCACCGAGGCCGACGGCGAAGCGCGCGCGGCGCAGGTCTCCCCCGACGACATCTCCGACATCCTCTTCACCTCCGGCACCACCGGCCGCAGCAAAGGCACCCTGGTCGCCCACCGGCAGGCCCTGGATGTGGTGCGTGCCTGGTGCGCCTGCTCGACCGTGCGCGCGGGCGACCGCTACCTGGTGATCCCACCCTTCTTCCACAACTTCGGTTACAAGGCGGGCATCCTGGCGTGCCTGGTCACCGGGGCGACGATCGTCCCGCAGGCGACATTCGACGTCCCGGCCGCGCTGCGCCTGGTCGAGTCCGAACGGATCACCGTGCTCACCGGACCGCCGACGATCTACCAGACCATCCTCGATCACCCCGAGCGCGGCGAGCGTGACCTCTCTTCGCTGCGCGTCGCGGTGACCGGCGCGGCGACCGTGCCGGTGGTGCTGATCGAGCGGATGCGCGACGACCTCGACTTCGAGGTGGTCATTACCGCCTACGGCCTGTCGGAGACCGCGGGTTTCGGCACCATGTGCGACCCCGACGACGACGCCGAGACCATCGCCAACACCTGCGGCAAGCCCATCGCCGGCTTCGAACTGCGCCTGGCCGACAACGGTGAAGTGTTGCTGCGCGGCCCCAACGTGATGCTCGGCTACCTCGACGATCCCGAGGCCACCGCCGAGGCGATCGACACCGACGGCTGGCTGCACACCGGCGACATCGGCGTGGTCGACGAACGCGGCTACCTCAAGATCACCGACCGGCTCAAGGACATGTACATCACCGGCGGATTCAACGTCTATCCCGCCGAGATCGAGCAGACCCTCGCCCGCCTCGACGGTGTCGCCGAGTCCGCCGTGATCGGGGTGGCCGACGAGCGGATGGGCGAGGTCGGCATGGCGTTCGTCGTCCGCAAGCCGGACACGAACCTGACCGCCGACGACGTGCTCGCCCACGCGAGCGCCCATCTGGCGAATTTCAAGGTGCCCCGGTTCGTCGAGTTCCGCGACCGGCTGCCCTACAGCGCGGCGGGCAAGGTGCTCAAGCGCGAGCTACGTGAGGAGAAGTCGTGAGTTCCGAAACCGAGGTCGTCACCTACGAGGTGCGCGGACCGGTGGCTGTGATCACCATGAACCGGCCCGATTTCCGCAACGCGCAGAACTCGAAGATGACCTACGCCCTCGACGCCGCGTTCGTGCGCGCGGTCGAGGACGCCGCGGTGAAGGTGATCGTGCTCGCGGGCAACGGAAAACACTTCAGCGCCGGGCATGACATCGGCACACCGGGCCGCGACCACGACGCGCACTACGAGAACAAGGCCGCGCTGTGGTGGGACCACGTCGACCGCACCGGTGGCGACCAGCGATTCGCCCGCGAGACCGAGGTATATCTCGGCATGTGCAGGCGCTGGCGCGAGATCCCCAAGCCGACGATCGCGATGGTGCAGGGCGCGTGCATCGCCGGTGGGCTCATGCTGGCCTGGGTGTGCGATCTGATCGTCTGCTCCGAGGACGCCTTCTTCTCCGATCCCGTTGTCCGCATGGGCATTCCGGGTGTGGAGTACTTCGCGCATCCGTGGGTGATGGGCCCGCGCGCGGCCAAGGAGTTCCTGTTCACCGGTGACCGGTTCGGGGCCGCGCAGGCCGAGAAGTGGGGCATGGTGAACCGGGTCGTGCCGCGCGGGGAGCTGGAAGCCGAGACCATCGCGCTCGCCGAGAAGATCGCCACCATGCCGCAGTTCGGGCTCGCGCTCACCAAGAAGGCGGTGAACCAGGCCGAGGATCTGATGGGGATGCGCTCGGGCATGGACTCGGTCTTCGGACTGCATCATTTCGCGCACGCGCACAATGCCGAGGTCGGCGCCGATTCGCTGGGCGGGATGAACGCCAAGACGATGAAGACCGCCGCGGCCGAACAGAACGGGTCGAAGTAGATGGATCTCGAGATCGACGAGGCAGCCACACAGTTCCAGCTCGAGGTGCGCGAATTCCTCGCCACCCATGTGCCCCGCGAACCGCTGCCGTCCATGGACACCGCGGAAGGCTTTGCCGCCCATCGTGCCTGGGAGGCGACGCTGGCCGAGGCTCGGCTCTCGGCGGTGTCGTGGCCGCGTGAATACGGTGGGCGCGACGCCTCCATTCTCGAATGGGTTTTGTTCGAGCAGGAGTACTACGCTGCGGGTGCGCCCGGCCGGGTGGCCCAGAACGGCATCTTCCTGCTGGCGCCGACACTGTTCGAGCACGGCACCGAGGAACAGCTGGCCCGGATCCTGCCGAGAATGGCCCGCGGCGAGGACATCTGGGCGCAGGCCTGGTCGGAGCCCGAGGCGGGTAGCGACCTCGCGGGCCTGCGCTCGACCGCCCGACGCACCGAGGGCGGGTGGGTGCTCAACGGTCAGAAGACGTGGAGTTCCCGTGCGTCCTACGCGGATTGGGCTTTCGGCCTGTTCCGCAGCGATCCCGAAGCGCAGCGTCATCACGGGCTGACCTACGTGATGTTCCCGCTGACGGCCGAGGGTGTGAGCGTGCGCCCGATCCCACAGCTCGACGGCGAACCCGGCTTCGCCGAGATCTTCCTCGACGACGTGTTCGTCCCCGACCACGACGTGATCGGCGCACCCAACGAGGGCTGGCGGGTGGCGATGGCCACCTCGAGCAACGAGCGCGGCCTCTCGCTGCGCAGCCCCGGCCGATTCAGCGCCACCGCGCGACGCCTGATCGATCTGTGGAAGCAGACCTGCGACCCCGCCGATACCGCCGCCCGCAACGCCGTGGTCGACGCCTGGCTCGGGGCCGAGGCCTACCGGCTGCACACTTTCGGAACGGTCACCCGCCTGCAGGACGGCGGCCAGCTCGGCGCGGAATCCTCGATCACCAAGGTGTTCTGGTCCGACCTCGACATCGCCATGCACGAAACGGGCCTCGACCTGCTCGGACCGGCCGCCGAGCAACGCAGTTCGTGGACCGACGGCTACCTGTTCTCCCTCGCGGGCCCGATCTACGCGGGCACCAATGAGATCCAGCGCAACATCATCGCCGAACGCCTCCTCGGCCTGCCACGGGAGAGCAAGCGATGAACACCCGCTTCCTGCTGCATCTCGAGCAGCGCACAGGTGAGGTGCGCGCCGCCCGCGACGAGCTCGGCGGCGCCCCCGGCTCTGCGATCGACCTCCCGCATGCTCGGACACAGCTCAACTTCTCCACCCACCGGCGCGAGGTCCCCGACGTCGGCCGGACCCCTCGCGCCGCGACCACTGGGCCCGCGACCCGGACGTCGAACGATGTGAGTCGAATCGACCACCCGACAACAGGAGGTGTGCGATGAGATTCGCCCTCAGTACCGAGCAGCTCGACTTCGCCGCGGAGCTGCGCAAGATCCTGGATGCGGGGCAGGTGCCTGCCGCCGTGCGCGCCTGGTCCGAGGGCGACACCGCCCGTGGCCGCGCGATCCTGCGGCAGGTCGCCGACATGGGTGTCTTCGGCCTGATCGTCGACGAGGAACACGACGGCGCGGATGCCACGCCGGTCGACCTGGTGGTGGCACTGATCGAACTCGGGCGCGCGGCCGTACCTGGTCCGGTGATCGAATCCGCCGCCGTGATTCCCGCTCTGCTGCAACACCTCCCGGCCGCCGCCGAGCGCTGGCTGTCGGGGGTGGCGACTGGTGAACTGCTCGGCACCATCGCCTTCGAGCACGGCGGCCGCACCGTCGCGCTCGACGCGGATGCCGCTGAATTCGTCCTGGTGGCCGGTAGCGCACAGGTCTCCACAGGTCAGCCAGGACTCGGCGCCGCTACCGCCGACCGATCGCGGCCCGGGACCGGTGAACCCGACGAAACCGCGGATATCGGCGCCGATGTCCCTGGTGCGCGCCGGTTCGAGAGCACGGCGGCGATCGCGTCGATCGATCCGGCCCGCAAGCTGTTCGGAGTGTCCGCCGACGAGGTGGTGGCCGAGGATTCCGATGCCGTCGACTTCGCCTTCGATATGGGTGTGCTCGCCTGCGCGGCACAGCTACTAGGAGCGGGTCGCGCCATCCTCGATCAGACGACCGCCTATGCCAAGCAGCGCAAGCAGTTCGGCCGCGTCATCGGTGAATTCCAAGCGGTGAAGCAGCAGCTCGCCGATGTACGGATCGCGCTCGATCTGGCCGAGCCGCTGCTGTACCGCGCCGCCCTCACCCTCGACTCCCCCGATCGCGCGCGCGATGTATCGGCAGCCCTCGTGGCCTGCGGCGATGCGGCCCACCGCGCGTCACGGGCCGGCCTGCAGGTCCATGGCGCGATCGGCTACACCGCCGAATGCGACCTCTCGCTGTGGCTCACCCGGGTCGCCGCTCTGCGCACCGCCTGGGGGACCGCCGACTTCCACCGAGCGCGGATCGCCACCGCCCTACGCACCGAGGAAACCCATGTCATCGAATGAACTGCTCGAATTCCGCTCGTCGGTGCGGGCACTGCTGGCCAAGCACGCGACTCCGGAAGCTCTTCGCGCGGCGATGGACAGCGACCTCGGGTACGACCCCAAGTTGTGGCAGCTGCTGTGCGAGCAGGTGGGAGTCGCGGCCCTCGCGGTGCCGGAGCGGTGGGGCGGCGTCGGCGCGAGTCTCGTCGAATCGCTCATGGTCGTCGGCGAATTGGGCCGGGTGCTGAGCGGCGTGCCGATGCTCGGTTCAGCCGTACTCGGTGTCCAAGCCGTCCTGTTGGCCGGCGATGAGCAGGCTTGCGAGCGGCTGCTCCCCGACCTCGCCGAAGGCGCTCGCACGGCCGCGCTGTGCTGGGCGGATCCCCAGGGCTGGGATAACTACGGCGTGCGCGTGGAAGGCGGATCACTCAGCGGGACAGCCCATTACGTGCTGCACGGCGCGCAAGCCGACGTCCTGCTCGTACTCACCGACGACGGATTGTTCGAAACCTCGCCTACCGCGGCAGGTGTCACTGTGACGCCGACACCGGGACTCGACCACACCCGCACCCTCGCGAGCATCACCTTCACCGAAACCCCGGCGACCAGGCTCGGCGACCCGGGCACCCGGCTGCGTGACATCGCGTGGGCGGCGCTGGCCGCCGAACAGGTCGGCGCGGCACGCCGCTGCCTCGAGATGACGGTCGAATACACCAGCGCGCGCGTGCAGTTCGGCAGGCCGATCGGCAGCTTCCAGGCGCTCAAGCACCGCATGGCCGATATGTACGTGCTCGTCGAATCGGCGGAATCGGCCGCGCTGCTGGCCGCCCAGTCGCTGGCGGCGGGCAGCGATTCGGCCGCCGAGGACGTGTGGGTTGCCCGCACCCACTGCACGGAAGCGTTCAACGCGGTGGCCGCCGAGACCATCCAGATGCACGGCGGTATCGCCATCACCTGGGAACACGACGCCCACCTGTACTTCAAGCGGGCACACGCCACCGCGGAACTGTTCGGAACCGCCCGCCGCCCCGCGACCATCGGGGCGGCGTAGCGGCTAGGACGGGTTGTCGGGGACCTCGAGCACGCCCTCGTCGACCGCCCATTCGATCGTCTTCTGCAGCGACGGACAGGTGTCCGGCCGACCCGGCCGGGCACCGTGGGAACTCAGCTCGGCGAAGACCGGACAGCGCGTTTCGGGCCGTTCGGTCCACTGCACCGAGGTCTGGTGCGCACTTGCCTTGCGCACCAGCACCTCGGTGCTGCACGCCTGACACCGCAGGGGCGTCAGACCTTCGTCGAGATACCGTTGCTGGTCGAGGGCGGTCTGGGCCCGCACCGCCGCCCGGCGGGCGGGCTGATCGGCGAAATCCGGTGCCTTGGCCCAGCTGGCGGCCATGTCACACGCCCGCTTCCTCGGCCTTGCGCCGCAGGTTCTCGGCGACCTCGGCCTCCCAGGCCTCGTTCGCCTTGGTCGTGTCGACCTCGAACTCGAAGCGCTGGGTCATCTTCTCGGTGACATCGGCGATGTCCACGTAGAACTGGTCGTACCAGCGTCGCAGCTGGTAGACCGGCCCGTCCTCCTCGCACAGCAGCGGGTTCTCGACCTTGGACTTGTGCTTCCAGATCTCCACGTCCTGCAGGAAGCCGTCGCCGAAGAACGTGGTCATCGTGTTGGCCAGCTTGGTGGCGGTCTCGTCGTCGATGCCCTTGGGCTTCTCGACGGTCAGGCCCCACTGCAGCACGAACGAGTCCTGGGTGACCGGATAGTGGCAGTTGATCAGCACGACCTTCATCTCGTACCCGCTGTAGATGTTGATCAGCGGGTTGATCATGTAGGACGGACCGAAGTACGACGCCTCCGACTTGAGCAGCGTCTCACCACCGTGCTTGGCCGCCATGCCGATATCCGGGCGGCCCTTGGTCTCCAGGAACTGGGTCGCCACATGGCCTTCGAAGACGTTCTTGAAGTACGTCGGGAAGGCGTAGTGGATGTAGAAGAAGTGGGCCATGTCCACGACGTTGTCGATGATCTCGCGGCAATTCGCACCCTCGATCAGCAGCGAGTTCCACGTCCAGTCGGTCCAGCCGCTGTCGTGGGTTTCGCTCGGGTTGCCGTCCGCGTCGGTATACACGCCCTCGATGTGCGGGATCGTGACCTCGGGCGGCGGCTCGTTGCCCTCGTGGTCGTGCCAGACGAACAGCTGACCGTTGCGTTCCAGCGTCGTCCACTTGCGGGTGCGCGCCAGCGGCGGCACCCGGCGCCCGTAGGGGATCGCGGTGCACTTGCCGCTCGCCCCCCAGCGCCAGTCGTGGAACGGGCAGGCGATGTCGTCGCCCTTCACCGAGCCCATGCTCAGGTCACCGCCCATATGCCTGCAGTAGGCGTCGAGCACGCGGAGCTGGTCGGACGTATCGGCCCAGATCACGAGTTTGGTTCCGAAGATCTCGACCGCGTGCGGTTTACCGTCGCGGAACGTCTTCGCGAGACCGACGCAGTGCCAGCCGCGCGCGAACCTGGTCGGCGTGGTACCGACATCGAGTTCTCTCACCTTGGGGTTGACTGCCATCCCGAACCCTCCTTCTTCACTAGAACACGTTACAAAATACGGCCGGTTCACGCCAGCTGTCCGCGTTATTCCCTTCTCGACAGGAATGGGAACCTGTTCTAGTCTCAGAGACGAACGAGAACAGTTTGTCGATTCCGACAGGGCAGGAACGGGCTGGCGAAATGACGCAAGAAGTGACCGAACGGGTCGAGGCGCTGCTGCCGACGCTGCGCGAACGCGCGCAGGAGGCCGAAGACCTGCGCCGCATACCCGACGAATCCATGAAGGCACTGCAGGAGACCGGGTTCTTCCGGCTGCTGCAACCCAAGCAGTGGGGCGGGCATGCCGCCGACCCGGTGGTCTTCTACGACTCCGTGCGCCGCATCGCCAGCGCCTGTGGGTCGACGGGCTGGGTAGCAGGCATCATCGGCGTGCACAACTGGCACCTCGCACTGTTCGACCAGGCCGCCCAGGAAGAGGTGTGGGGTGAGGACACCGACGTGCGGATCTCCTCGTCGTACGCCCCCATGGGCATGGGCCAGGCGGTCGACGGCGGGTACATCGTGCGCGGGTCGTGGGCGTGGTCCTCGGGCTCCGATCACGCGACCTGGGCAGTGCTCGGCGGACCCGTCATCAAGAACGGGAAGCCGGTCGACTTCGGCAGCTTCCTGATTCCGCGCTCGGAATACCGCATCGACGACGTGTGGAATGTGGTCGGCCTGCGCGGCACCGGTTCCAATACCGTTGTGGTGGAGGACATCTTCGTGCCGACGCACCGCTTCCTCAGCTTCCGCGCGATGAGCGAGGGCCGCTCGCCCGGCCTGGCGCAGAATCCCGATCCGGTGTACAAGATGCCGTGGGGCACAATCCATCCCACGACCATCTCCACCCCGATCGTCGGCATGGGTTACGGCGCCTACGAGGCGCACGTCGAGCATCAGGGCAAGCGTGTGCGCGCGGCCTACGCGGGTGAGAACGCCAAGGACGACCCGTTCGCCAAGGTCCGTGTGGCCGAAGCCGCCAGCGATATCGACGCCGCCTGGCGACAGCTCTCGGGCAATGTGGCCGAGGAGTACGCGCTGCTGCTCGCGGGCGAGGAAGTGCCGTTCGACCTGCGTGTGCGGGCCAGGCGCGACCAGGTGCGCGCCACCGGCCGGGTGATCGCCTCGATCGACAAGCTCTTCGAGTCCTCCGGTGCCACCGCGCTGGCCAACGGCACTCCGCTGCAGCGCTTCTGGCGTGACGCGCATGCCGGACGAGTACACGCGGCCAACGATCCCGAGCGCGCCTACGTTATGTACGGCACGCACGAGTTCGGGCTGCCCGTCACCGACGCCATGGTGTAGCCGATGACCCAGACCGCAGAGATCACCTACGAATCGACCTCACGCTTCGCGCAGGTCACCCCCTCATTGAAGCTGCACTATCACGAGGCAGGTGTCGGCAACGGCCCGACGATCGTGCTGTTGCACGGCGGCGGACCCGGCGCCTCGGCGTGGTCGAACTTCGCCCGCAACATCCCCGTGCTGGCCGAGAACTTCCACGTGATCGCCCTGGACCAGCCGGGTTTCGGCAAGTCCGACAAGCCGGTGGATCATCCGCAGTACTTCGTGCACGCGTCCACCGCGTTGCTCGCGCTGCTCAACCACCTCGAGATCACCGACCGTGTTCACCTGCTGGGGAATTCGCTCGGTGGCGGCACCTCGGTGCGCTTCGCGCTCGACAACCCCACGCGCGCGGGCAAACTCGTGCTGATGGGTCCGGGCGGGTTGAGCACCAACCTGTTCGCGCCCGACCCGACCGAGGGCGTCAAGCTGCTCTCGGCGTTCAGCTACGCGCCGACCAGGGAGAACCTCGAGAAGTTCCTGCGGATCATGGTCTTCGACCAGTCGCTGGTCACCGAGGAGCTCATCGACGAACGGTTCGCCCAGGCGAGCACCCCCGAATCGCTGGCGGCCATGCGCGCGATGGGCAAGTCCTTCGCCGGCGCCGACTTCGAGAAGGGCATGCTCTGGCGCGACGCCTACAAACTGCGTCAGCCGGTGCTGTTGATCTGGGGCCGGGAGGATCGGGTGAACCCGCTCGACGGCGCGCTCGTAGCCACCAAGGTGATTCCCCGGGTGCAGCTGCACGTGTTCGGCGGTTGCGGCCACTGGGCGCAGCTGGAGAAGTTCGACGAGTTCAACCGGCTCACAGTCGATTTCCTCGGGAGCAAGTGATGAGTATTCGCGCACTCGGCTACATGCGCATCGAGGCCACCGACATGGCGGCCTGGCGCGAGTACGGCCTCAAGGTGCTCGGCATGATGGAGGGCACCGGGCTGAACCCCGACGCCCTCTACCTGCGCATGGACGATTTCGCCGCGCGACTGGTGATCGTCCCCGGTGAGCAGGACCGGCTGCTGGTCTCGGGCTGGGAGGTCACCGACGCGCGTGGTCTGCAGCAGTTGCGGGAGACCCTGGACAAGGCCGGGGTCGAGTACACCGAGGGCACCAAGGACGAGCTGGGCGAGCGCCGTGTCGAGGGCATGATCCGGTTCCAGGATCCGTCCGGGAACACCCTCGAGGCGTTCTACGGTGCCCAGTACCTGGGCCGCCGCTTCGTGAGCCCGTACGGCCACAAGTTCGTCACCGCCGAACAGGGGCTCGGCCACGTGGTGCTGACCTGCACCGATGATGCTGCGGCACAAGCCTTCTACCAAGATGTGCTCGGCTTCCGGCTGCGTGACTCCATGCGGCTGCCACCGCAGATGGTCGGCCGTCCCGCCGACGGCGACCCCGCCTGGCTGCGCTTCTACGGCTGCAACCCGCGCCACCACGCGCTGGCGTTCCTGCCGCTGCCGAACCCCACCGGCATCGTGCACCTGATGGTCGAGGTGGAGAACTCCGACGATGTCGGCCTGTGCCTGGATCGCGCCCTGCGCAAGAAGGTGAAGATGTCGGCCACCCTCGGCAGGCACATCAACGACAAGATGCTGTCGTTCTACATGAAGACGCCCGGCGGCTTCGACATCGAATTCGGTTGTGAGGGACTGGAAGTGGACGACGACAACTGGACGGCCCGCGAATCCACCGCGGTCAGCCTCTGGGGTCACGACTTCACCGTCGGATTCAAGCAGCAATAGGGAATGGCGGCGAGGGACATGACCGAACAGACACCGGCGATCGACGGCCGGCAATTCCGTAATGTGCTCGGGCAGTTCTGCACCGGCATCACCGTGATCACCGCGCTCGACCCCGACGGTGCGCCGATCGGGTTCGCCTGTCAGTCCTTCGCCGCCCTTTCCCTCGATCCGCCGCTCGTGCTGTTCTGCCCCACCAAGGGGTCGCGCTCGTGGGCGGCGATCGAGGCGGCGGGCAAGTTCTGTGTGAACGTGCTCGCCGAGGAACAGCAGCCGACGTGTGCCCGCTTCGGCTCCCGCGAACCCGACAAGTTCGCCGGAGTCCCCTGGCACACCGCGGATCTGGGTGTTCCTGTGCTCGACGATTCGCTGGCCACGATCGAATGCACGGTGGATTCGGTGGTCGACGGTGGTGACCACTTCATCGTCATCGGACGAGTCCAGGCGCTGGCGGAATCGGAGACGACGACCAATGGTCGCCCGCTGCTGTTCTACCGGGGCCAGTACACCGGCATCGAACCGGACAAGACCACCCCCGCCCCCTGGCGCGCCGACCTGGACCACTTCCTCACCACCACCAGCCTCGACACCTGGTTGTAAGTGGCGCCGGTGCTCGAGTGAGCACGCATCACCGACGTGTACGAGCGCCGACGCACGGTTGGGGGCTCAGCCGCGATCACGGCGGTCAGCGCGCGGACGACAAGCCTCGTCGTTGGCTTCGGGCACAGCCCAGCTTGTCGTTGTGAAATCATCGCGGCCGGGTCGGGCGTGCCGACGCAGTGCAGTCGGGGGCTCAGCGTGCCGCTATGAGGGCTGTCAGCAGGGCGGACGACAGCGCCGCGGCGTTGCTGTCGGGGGTGGCCCAGCTGCGGGTGGTGATCGTCATCGTTGCGGGGTCAGGTGCGCCGAGGCAGTGGGACGCGAAGGCTTCGAAGAACTGGTCCGGGTCGAGCAGCGTTTCGGGTGCGTGGACCCCTGGACGTGGGTTCGCGGCCAGCAGCAGCGCGCCGACAGCCAACGGGACGCCGGTGTTGTCGGCCATCGACAAACCGGGGACCTGGCACAGCGCCGTGGCGACCCTCGCGGGCGAGCCGTCCCGTTCCCCCTCGGCGATGGCGAACAGCGGCGGCAGTCCACCGGCCGCGACGAGAGTTGCCGGGTCCGCCGGGAGCAGGCGTTCGAGACGGGCAGCCAGGACCGCCGCGCGATCGACGGTCAGCAGGCGGCGGTTCATCGCCCAGCGCAGTGCCAGCAGCGCGGCCGAGGTCGGACGATCGGCGACGACCACCGAGGTCGCGTCCCTGACACCGGGGAAAGCCAGCGGCAAGGTGATCGCCTCCGGGTGACCGAAGCTGCGGCCCTCACCGGTGCCGAGGCCCGGGTATTCGAGCCGAAACCGTTCCAGCGCAGGGCGTTCGACGCGTATTCCGGCCCTGGTGACCGGGATGTTCCCACTGATCTGGCGCATGCCGTGCACGACGGCGGCGGTCGCTGCGGCGCTTTCCTCGGTGTGGGCCGAGTGGATGTTCCAGCCCGTCACCAGGGAGTCGACCCGGTCGAGCTCGGCGCCCGCCCGAACCGCGAGCAGGTTCGCCACACCCGGACTCGCGCCCATGCCGAGCAGCGCCGTCACCCCGGCCGCTTTCGCCTCGGCGTCGAGTTCGAGCATGCCGGCGGTGGGTTGTGGATCGTCGCAGATGTCGATGTAGTCGCAACCCGCCGCGATGGCGGCGGCCAGGATCGGCGGGCCGAAGCGGAAGTACGGGCCGACGGTGTTCACCACGAGGTCGGCCTCACGCAGTGCCGCGGCGAGTGACGGACCGTCGGTGATATCGAGCGCTCGTGCTTCGGCACCCAATTCCCCGGCGACCTTGCGCGCCGCCTGTTCGTTCCGGTCGGCGATCGTCAACGCGGTGACCCTGTCGTCGCCGCGCAGGACGCGCGCCGCGACACGCCCCATTTCCCCTGCCCCACCCAGCGCCAGAACTCGCATCACTGCCTCCCCTTAGAATATATTGACTGTCATGACAGTAAATAAAATCGGGCGACCTAGCAAGGCCACCGAGCGCATCGCGCAGATTCTGCGAGCGGCGCGCTCGGTGGTAGCCGTCGAGGGGTTCGCGAATACGACGCTGTCACGGGTCGCGACGGCGGCAGGCGTGCAACGCACCCTGGTGTTGCACTACTTCGGCAACCGGGACGGTCTCATGCAGGCGTTCATCACCGACGCGGTGGCGGAATACGGCGACACTCTGCTGCGGATCGGCGCCGATTCGCCGATCGAGGAACGGGTGGCACGAATGTTCGAGCCGGGCGCTTATGCGAGTCGCGACGATCTGGTCGTGTGGTGCGAGCTGGTCGCGCTCGCTGCGCGGGAACCTGTTGTGCGACAACGGCTCACGGATCTGTGGGCGGAGCGCTGGTTACCCGGACTCGAGCAGCAGCTGGCCGCCGCGTACCCGGCGGCCGCACCGGAACGGGTGGCCGCCACCACGTACGCCCTGGCGTGCCTCTTCGAAGCGCACTGGGCTTTTCACCTCCAAGGTGTGGACCAGCCCGAGCGCACCGAGCAGGCCAAACAGGGCGCCCACACCTTGCTGGCCGCTCTAACTGCCGCGTAGGGCGCTCGTCAACCGGTCGTCCTACACGTGGAAATCGACGAGGAAACTGCTCATTCGGTGAGCACTTTGGCGAGCAGGATGATTCTCATGACCGCGAGCATCGAATTCATCACCTGCGCCGACTCCGCCGAATGGGAATCGTGGCTGGCCGCGAACCACGCCTCGGTCGACGAGGTGTGGGTGCGGATCGCGAAGAAGGGCGCGCCGGAGCCCTCGGTGACGATCACCGAAACGCTCGACGGCGCGCTCTGCTACGGCTGGATCGACAGTCACCGGCGTTCCCTCGACGCGCATCACTACCTGCAGCGGTACTCGCCGCGACGGGCCCGCAGTCCTTGGTCGCAGGTCAATGTCGCCAAGGCCGAGGCGTTGATCGCGGCAGGCCGGATGCGGGCTGCCGGGTTCGCGGCGATCGAGGAGGCCGTTGCCGACGGTCGGTGGGCGGGGGCCTACGAACGGCAGCGCACCGCCGAGACGCCTGCGGAGCTGGCTGCCGCCCTTGCCGAATCACCGAGCGCGGCATCGGCTTACGCGGCGCTCAGCCGTTCGGATCGGTACCGACTGTTCCTACCGATCCTCAAGGCCGCTACGTCGCAAGAGCGGGCGACCCGCGTCGCCCAAGCCCTCGCCGCACTCTGACCGCGACCGTTCAGCGAGGCCCCGGCGGGGTCACGTGCACCGTCCGGTAGGCCGAATCCGACGCGTGCGGACGTGGCCCGGCGCACCCTGGGGCCCACGGGCCAGGACGAAGCTGCCCGAGTACTCAGAGCTCTTTCACCAGGATTGCGCGAGTGTAGAGGAGGGAGAATCCTCGGCCTTGGGCGTTCTGTTGCGACTTGGAGCCGGGCGCGGTGGTGACTGTCGCCAGGTCACATCCGGCTTCAGCCGCGTCGATGAGACGTGCGGTGAGCAGCGCGGTCTGAACCCCTCGTCGGCGATGCGTAGGGAGGGTGGCCGCGCCCGCGAGTGCGGCGATCCCACCATCGGTGCGCATACTCGCGCCACCGGCCGCCACACCGTCACGGTAGGCGATGTAGCGACGAGTCTCGTTGGCCGAGGCCATATTTCGCATCACTTCCGCGATGGCTTCGCGCGGGAATTCCTCATGCGTCGGACCGTCATCGGGATGGGCGAACCCGTCGACGACCACATCGAGCCACGGCCCGAGATCGTCCCCGGCATCCAGTCGCACCTCCACCCCGTCCGGCGCCACCCACCCGCCGCCGTCCAACGGCATTCCCAGCACGTTCTCGAACGACATCAACCGATACCCCCGCCCCGTCAGCTCCTCCGCGATACGCGGTTCCCCCAACTGCGACAACTCCACCTGCACCGGGCACCCCGCCCGCGCATAAGCCTCCTCGATCGCCTCCCACTCCCCCACCGAAGGCACCCCACCGAACCCGACCCCCACCACCTTGTTCAACGGCGACCCCACCCCCGCGAAACAAGCCGCCCCACCCCCGACCTCCCGGACGAACCCGTCGACTCCCTGCCCGATCCCCACCCGAGCAGCCCCGACAATCGCGGAAGTCTCCACCCGCTCGATCCGCGCCGCCAGCTCGCCACCACAAAACAACGACAACCCGTTTTCGCTCATCCCCCACTTATATCCCCCGTGTCCAGCGAGTTTCCGCACCGAAACCAAGATCACCACGCGCTGGTGGCGGCGACCTCTCGGCCGATGCCGCCACCAGAGCGTGGTGATCAGGTGTTCAGGTCAGGCGATGCGCAGGGTGACGTCGCCGAGGACGGGCGCGTCGTCGCGATCGACGGCCGTGACCACCGCGACGAGCGTGTCGGCCTCCCGCCAGACCTTGGTGCGCAGGGTTTCGCCGGGATAGAGCACGCCGGTGAACTTCGCGCGAAAGCCCGCGACGCGGGTGGCGTCACCGTCGAGCAGGACATCGGTGAGCGACTTGCAGACCACGCCGTAGGTGCACAGCCCGTGCAGGATCGGTGCGGGAAAACCGGCCGCCTTCGCGAATTCGGGATCGGAGTGCAGTGGGTTGCGGTCACCGCAGAGGCGGTAGAGCAGTGCCTGCTGCGGCAGGGTGGCGGTGGTGAGTTCCGCGTCGGGGGCGCGATCGGGGAGCTCGGCTTTCGTGCTCGGTCCGCGTTCGCCACCGAAACCACCCTCGCCCTTGGCGAAGATCGAGGAGCGCGCCGTCCACAGCGGCTCCCCGTCGGCGCCAGTGACGGTGTGCTCCTGCACGATCACCGCATTGCTGCCCTTGTCCCAGACCTCGGAGATCCGGCCGACGGACACGGCCTTGCCCGACGCGGGAATCGGCTTGTGCACCACCACTTCCTGATGACCGTGCACCACCTTCGCCAGGTCGATCTCGACGCCGGGGAAGCTCACGCGCGGCGCGGCGGTCTCGCCGAGAGTCGGGGCGACGGTGGCGAAGGTGGGCAGCACCTGCGGTTCGCTGTCGTCGAGATAACGCAGCTCGACCGGATCGTTGCACCGCGCGCCCGCGCCGAGACCCAGGTGGTAGAGCTGCACATCCGTGGGGGTCCAGCTGAATTCGCGGCTGGGCAGCGCCGCGCCGAGCGCGATCTGTGGATCGATGGGCACTACTTCACTTCCTTTGCGGTGGCGGACTTCTTGCCGACGATGTCGAGCACGGACAGGTAGGCGAAGGTGATCGCGGGACCGATGGTCGCGCCGGGACCCGCGTAGGTGTGGCCCATCACCGGCGAGCTGCAGTTGCCCGCGGCGTAGAGGCCGTCGATCACCGAATCGTCTTCCCGCAGCACACGTCCGGCGGTATCGGTGACGAGGCCCCCCTTGGTGCCCAGGTCGCCGGGGACGATCTTCGCGGCGTAGAACGGGCCCTGCGAGATCTCGGCCAGGCACGGGTTGGGCTTCACGGTCGGGTCACCGTAGTAGCGGTCGTAATGGCTGTCGCCCCGACCGAAGTCCTCGTCTTTGCCTTTGGCGGCGAAGCCGTTGAACCGCTCGACGGTGCCCGCGAGCGCGTCGGCGGGAACACCGATGCGGGCGGCCAGTTCGGCGATCGTCTCGGCCTTGACGATGTTGTCGTTCTCCATCCAGCGCTTCGGAAAACGCTGGCCCGGTTGCAGTCCCGCGAAGATGTAGCGGTTGCGGTAGCGCTGGTCGAACACCAGCCAGGCGGGCACGTTCTCACCGGGACCGGGGCCCTGGCCGTACTCGCCGCCGTACATGGTGTGCACGGCCTCCACATACGGGGCGGACTCGTTGCCGAAGCGCACACCGCGGTCGTTGACCATGATGGTGCCGGGCAGGTTGCGTTCGGCCAGCGCGAACCAGGGCTTGCCGCCCTTGAAGATCGTCGGACCCCACCAGGCGTCCTCCATGAACCCGACCGTCGCTCCTGCCGCCATACCCGCGACGATGCCATCGCCGGTGTTGGCCGCGGCACCGGTTGTCCACTCAGTGGTTATCGGCTGCCGCTGGTACTTGGCGCGCATGTCGGCGTTGTGCTCGAAACCGCCGCTGCCGAGGATCACGCCGTAGCGCGCGGTGAAGGTGACCGACTCGCCGTCGACGGTGGCCTTGACGCCCGTGATCCGGCCGTCGGTCTCCACCAGATCGGTGAGTGGGGTGTTGAGCAGCACCGGAACGCCCGCGTCGAGCAGGCCCTTGCGCATGGCGGCGATGATGGCCTGGCCCATGCCGAGCAGGTGCTTGCCGGTGAACTTGGCCAGGTAGGTGCGCGCGCCGACGCGCAGCGCCCGCATCATGCCCTTGGGGTGGCGGCGGATCAGGTTGAGCCGCACGAAGTCGGCCTGCATGACGACCACGTTCATCGGCGCCTTGGCATAGGGCGGCTCGAGAGCGGCCAGCTCCGGTCCGAGCACCTTGCCGTTGAAAGGGGTCGGTTCGCACGAACGGCCCTGGCCCAGGCCACCCGGAGCCTCGGGGTAGTAATCGGAATAGCCGGGCACCCACTTCATTTTCAGCGGGGTGTGGTCGAGCACGAAGTCGAACGCCTCGGCGCCGCGATCGAGGTAGGTGTCGATCTTCTCGGCGGGCACCACGTCGCCGATGATGCTGTGCAGGTAGGTGCGCGCCTCGTCGCGATCGTCGGGGCGGCCCGAGGCGAGCAGCGCCTTGTTGCCCGGAATCCACACACCGCCCCCGGACCGGGCGGTCGACCCGCCGTAGTGCGCCGCCTTCTCCAGCACCACCACGCTCAGCCCGTGGTGCGCCGCGGTGAGGGCGGCGGTCATTCCAGCGGCGCCACTCCCGACGACCACCACATCGTATTCCCGATCACTCATGTAGAACACGTTATAGAATCAGGGCGCTGTTGCGCTATGTTGTCTGGAAGAAGAGCAGATATTCAGCTCCGAAACCGGTTACAGTTTGACTGTCCGGCCGAGCAGATTTTTCCCAGGAGGTACCCGTGCTGTCCGACGCGCAGCGGAGTGAACTCGCCGATGAACTGGCGCGCGCCGAACACGATCGGGTGGCTGTGCCGCCGCTGGTCGACCGGTATCCGGGGATCGACGTGGTCGATGCCTACGAGATCCAGTTGCTGAACATCCAGCGCAGGTTGCGCGACGGCGCCCAGGTGGTCGGGCACAAAGTCGGACTGTCGTCGAAGGCGATGCAGCAGATGATGGGTGTCGACGAACCCGATTACGGGCATCTGCTGGCCGAGATGGAAGTCTTCGAGGACGTTCCCGTCGACACCTCCCAGTACCTGCTCCCCCGCGTGGAGGTCGAGGTCGGCTTCGTCCTCGGCAAAGACCTGCCCGGCGAAGACTGCACCGAAGCCGACGTGCTGGCCGCGACCGTCGCCTACGCGCCCGCGATCGAGTTGATCGATTCGCGGATCAACGACTGGAAGATCGGGTTGGTCGACACCATTTCCGACAACGCGTCCTCGGCCGGGTTCGTACTCGGCAAGCAACGGGTGGCTCCCGCCGATATCGACATCAAGGCGATCGATGCGGTCCTCACCCGCAATGGTGAGGTCGCCGCCGAGGGTCGCAGCGACGCGGTCCTCGGTGACCCGGTGATCGCGGTCGCCTGGCTGGCACGCAAAGTCGCCACCTTCGGAGTGCGACTCAAAGCCGGTGACATCGTGCTACCCGGCTCCTGCACTCGCGCCATCGACGCCCGCCCCGGCGACGACTTCCACGCCGAATTCACCGGACTCGGTTCGGTCCGTTTGCGTTTCAGCTGACCTTCCCTAGGAGTATTCCGTGACAAGTAGAGTCACCGCCGCGATCGTGGGGTCCGGCAATATCAGCACCGATCTGCTGTACAAGCTGATGCGTTCGGACAAGATCGAGCCGCGCTGGATGATCGGCATCGACCCGGACTCCGAGGGGTTGAAGCGCGCGAGTGGGCTCGGCCTGGAAACCTCCGCCGAGGGCGCGGACTGGTTGCTCGCCCTGGACGACAAACCGGACCTGGTGTTCGAAGCCACCTCCGCCTACGTACACCGCGCGTACGCACCGAAGTACGAGGCCGCGGGCATCCGCGCCGTCGACCTCACTCCCGCCGCTGTCGGCCCGGCGGTGATTCCGCCGGTGAACCTGGATTCGTTGCGGGACGCACCGAACGTCAACATGATCACCTGTGGTGGGCAGGCGACCATCCCCATGGTCGCGGCCGTTTCGCGGGTGGTGCCGGTGCAGTACGCCGAGATCGTGGCGTCGGTGGCGTCGGTGTCGGCCGGGCCCGGTACCCGCGCCAATATCGACGAGTTCACCAAGACCACCTCCAAGGGTGTCGAAACGATCGGTGGCGCCCAGCGCGGCAAGGCCATCATCATCCTGAACCCGGCCGAGCCGCCGATGATCATGCGCGACACCATCTTCTGCTCGATTCCCGAAGACGCCGACCGCGACGCCATCGCCGACAGCATCCTGCGGATGGAGAAGTCCATCCAGGAATACGTGCCCGGCTACCGGTTGCTCAACGAACCCCAGTTCGACGACCCGTCGGTGGTGTCCGGCGGCATGGCGAAGGTGTCGATCTTCGTCGAGGTCGAAGGTGCGGGCGACTTCCTGCCCCCGTACGCGGGCAACCTCGACATCATGACCGCCGCCGCGACCCGCGTCGGTGACGTGCTGGCCGATCAGATCATCTCGGCTCGGGTGTAAGGAGTTTCCGCAATGAGCACAATCCTGAAGCCCTTCTCGGGCGAACTCGATGTCCGCGTCACCGACACCTCGCTGCGTGACGGGTCGCACCACAAACGTCACCAGTTCACGGTGGACGAGGTACGCAATATCGTTGCCGCCCTCGATGGTTCGGGCGTTCCGGTCATCGAGGTCACCCACGGTGACGGGCTCGGTGGGTCCTCGTTCAACTACGGGTTCTCCAAGACCCCCGAACAAGAACTCATCAAAGCCGCGGCCGAAACGGCCAAGCAGGCCAAGATCGCCTTCCTCATGCTGCCCGGCGTCGGCGTCAAGGAAGACATCAAGATCTCCCAGGACAACGGCGCGTCGATCTGCCGTATCGCGACGCACTGCACCGAAGCCGACGTCTCCATCCAGCATTTCGGTCTCGCTCGCGAACTCGGCCTCGAAACCGTCGGGTTCCTGATGATGGCGCACTCCACCACCCCGGAGAAGCTGGCGAAGCAGGCGCGCATCATGGCCGACGCCGGTTGCCAGTGCGTGTATGTCGTCGACTCCGCCGGTGCCCTTGTGCTCGAACAGGTTTCCGACCGGGTCTCGGCTCTGGTCGCCGAGCTCGGTGACGACGCGCAGGTGGGTTTCCACGGCCACGAGAACCTCGGTCTCGCCGTCGCCAACTCCGTCTACGCGGTGCGCGCCGGAGCCACCCAGATCGACGGCTCGGCCCGCCGTTTCGGCGCGGGCGCGGGCAACCTCCCCGTCGAAGCGTTCATCGGGGTCTGCGACAAACTCGGCATCAAGACCGGCGTCGACTTCTTCGCCGTCACCGATGCCGCCGAAGACGTCGTCCGCCCCGCCATGCCCACCGAATGCCTCCTGGACCGCCAGGCCCTGATGATGGGCTACGCGGGCGTCTACTCCAGCTTCCTCCGCCACGCCGAACGCCAGGCCGAGCGCTACAACGTCTCCGCCGCCGAAATGCTCGTCCGCGCGGGCAAGCGCAAGCTCGTCGGCGGCCAGGAAGACCAGCTCATCGACATCGCCCTCGAACTCCAACGCGAAGCCGCCACGTCCTGACCCCTGATCACCACGCTCTGGTGGCGAAATCGGCCGAGAGGTCGCCGCCACCAGGGCGTGGTGATCTTGGTCAGGGCGGGGGCAGGGTGGTGTGCGGGGATTGGGGGGTGAGGGTGGTGGTGAGGAAGGCGTAGATGGTGACGATGAGGATGGGGGCGGCCAAGGGGGCCCAGGCCAGGTGGACGGGGACCAAGGCCG
Source organism: Nocardia sp. NPDC023733 (assembly GCF_040639775.1). Lineage (NCBI taxonomy): Bacteria > Bacillati > Actinomycetota > Actinomycetes > Mycobacteriales > Nocardiaceae > Nocardia > Nocardia sp. NPDC023733. The sequence continues at coordinate 163,487 of NZ_JBFAAN010000010.1, forward strand.
CGGTGGTCGCGGCGATGGTGAACAGGACCGCACCGCCTACCGAGGGGATGGTGGTGGGGACTACACCTTCGGGAGCGTGCAGGACCGCGGCGTTGAGTAGATAGGTGGTTGCTACCAGACCTGTTGCCGCGGAAGCGATTACGCCGACGTCGGCGAAGGCGAGGGCGGCGATGGCGGTGAGGACCGCGGCGACCGAGGCGGGGCGCCACCACCAGCTCGCGATGACGAAAGCCAGGGCCGGGACGCCCAGGATCGGGTTGATCAGGGCGACCGACGCGACGAGCAGCAGGCCGGCCAGCAGGGCGAGGAATCTGGTCATCGGCGCACCCGCACTGTTCGGCGGTGTTCGGGGAGCAGGCGCATGGCCTGGTCGAGACGGGTGCCGTCGGGCCAGGCGATGATGTCGACGCCGACGGTACCCATGTCGCGATACATCGAGGCCCGCTCGAGCTGCCACATCTTGGCCATGGTCGGGTCGAGGCCCTCGGCGAAGGGGGTACCGCGCAGCACGTCCACGGCGACCACCACGTGACCGCGTTTGCGCAGGTCGATGAGGGCGAGCGCGAATTGGGTGTCGAGCAGGGTGGAGAAGGCGACGATGATGGCGCCGATCGGCACCGCGGCGTGCGGGGCGAGGGTACCGGTGTGCTCGACATGTTCGTCGCCGACGCCGAGCACGGTGTCGACGATCCGGTAGAACTGCCTGCGCCCGATATCGGGACGCAACCAGCGCGGCTGCTCACCGAGACACACCACGGCGGTGCGGTCACCGGCCTGCAGGGTGGACTGCACCACCTGGGCGGCGCCGCGCACCGACAGTTCCAGCGAGTCACTGGCGGGGCCGGGTGCCTGCTGGGAGGTGTCGACGAGGACGACCACGTCGGCGGAGCGGTTGGTGAACCGCTCGGTGACATAGAGCCTGCCGCGACGCGCACTCACCGGCCAGTTCACGGTGCGTAGCTGGTCGCCGGGGGCGTAGGCGCGGATGTCGGCGTATTCGACACCCGGCCCGTGCTTGCGGGTGAGGTGGGTGCCGATACGATCGGGCAGCTCGGTGCGCGGCATGCGCATCCGCTGCGGATCGGCGATCGGGTAGACGTAGAGATTCGCTGCAGGCAGCTCGGCGTGGGCGACGGCGAGCCCGGCGGGGCTCAGCGCGGTCACCGCTGCCTGCACCGGGTAGCGCCCCCAGCGGGTGGCCGAGAGTGCCAGCCGCATCCCCGCCGGTGCGCCACCGGAGTCGTGGGATTCCTCCACCTCGAGGTCGAGACCGGTGAGCGGAACCGGGGCCATCCGCAGCAGCGCGTGCCCGCTCTCGACGAACGCCGCGGCAACGGCGGTGACGACTTCACCCTCGAAACAGCGGACGGTGCCGCTGCCATCGACCTGGATTCTGGTCGGGTTCTGCTGCCACGGTGCGGTGGCGAGCACCCCGAGCATCGGCGCGGCGAAGACGACGAGCTGCCACTGCCCGCGCAGCACCGCGACGACGAGCGCCGCCGCGGCGCAGCCGGCCAGGATGAACACCAAAGGCGCCGGGCGCCACCGCAGGTCGACCTCGACGGTCTTCGATTCGTCGCGGTGCTTCATGTGCTCGTGGCGCGGGGAACCGGTAGCCTGCGCAGCAATTCGGTGATGACGTCTTCGCCGCGGATGCGCCGCACCCACATCTCCGGTCGCAGCGTGATGCGGTGCGCCATGGCAGGCACGGCGAGCGCCTTCACGTCCTCGGGGATCACGTAGTCGCGGCCGAGCAGCAGGGCACGCGCGCGCGACATCTGCACCAGGTCGAGTTCGGCGCGCGGGCTGGCGCCGACCTCCACCTGCGGGTGGCTTCGGGTGGCGGAGGCAAGCGCGACAACGTAATTCACCACATCCGGGTGCACGGTGACGAACTCGACCGACTGACGCATCTCCATCAGCCCCTGCGCATCGACCACCTGGCCCACCTGCGGTGGGGTGGAACCGCGTTCGAGCCTGCGCCGGATCATCTGGGTCTCGTCCTGTTCGGACAGGTACCCCAGGCGCAGCTGGATGGCGAACCGGTCGAGCTGGGCCTCGGGCAGCGGGTAGGTGCCCTCGTACTCGATCGGGTTGTCGGTGGCGAGCACGATGAAAGGCTGTGGGAGCAGGTAGGTTTCGCCGTCGATACTCACCTGCCCCTCGGCCATCGCCTCGAGCAGTGCCGCCTGGGTCTTGGGCGGGGTGCGGTTGATCTCGTCGGCGAGGAGCACATTGGTGAACACCGGTCCGCGCCGGAAATTGAACCGCCCGGACGACATGTCGTAGATCGTCGATCCCAGCAGGTCGGCGGGCAGTAAATCCGGCGTGAACTGCACGCGGGTGAAATCCAGGCCGAGCGCGGCCGCGAAGGAACGCGCGATCAGCGTTTTGCCGAGGCCCGGCAGATCCTCGATGAGGACATGGCCTCCGGACAGCACGGCGATCATGATGAGTTGCATCTCATCGCGCTTGCCGACCACGACCCGGCCCAGCTCACGCAGCACTGCGTCGGAGCGCTGGACGGTCACGTTCAACGGCATTGTCATCGGTGGCCTCTAACCCCTCACATCGACTGCAATCGGCGCAGGATCTCGTCCAGCGCCGCCCTACCCGGTGCGCGACCCGTCTGGTCGCGCAACGACGAATTCGCCGGGTCCACCCAGCGCCATAGTTCGGGACCGAACTGCAGCTGACCGGCCGCCTCGATGGCTCTGCGGTTCTTGGATACCCGCATACCGGTGGACAATTCGAACTCTTTGGCCAGCAGCGGGCGCAGGTGCCGGTCCCAGTCGGCGCGGGTGCCGTCGGCGCGGGCGACGAGCATCTCGGCGCGGGCATGCCAGCGGCCGAGCATCTCGGCGGGACCGTTGTCGATGTACTCGGTGAGCGGCTCCTCGCGCCGCACCCGGTAGCGCAGCGACCACACGAGCACACCGAGTGCTACCGCGACAGGCAAAGCCACGGCGAGCGGAAGCAGATCGCGGTCGAGCCGCAACAGCACGACCTCGAGCACCAGCACCGCGACCACCGCCGTCACGACCACGGTCGTCCGGTTGGACTTGATCTCTTCACCGGGATTCACGCGACCTCCACGCGACGGGCCGCCCGACGTGGGCCGGTCATGCGGGCACCACCCTTCGCTGCAGGTCGGAGAGCACGATGCGCAGCAGTTGTTCGGCGCGCATGCGCTGCCATTCGAGCATCGAGTGGGGACTGAACCTGGCCTCTTCGAAGAGCGCGACGAGTTCGCGGGCGGAGGCGTCGTGCAGCACGCCGCTCTCGAAGGCTCTGGCCAGCACCTCCATGGGGGTGTCGGAGGCCTTCGGGCGGGCGATGCTGTCGGTGGACAGACCGCGTTCCATGGCCACGTAGCAGGCGATGATCGCGGTGCGCGGGTCCTGGCCGGGTGCGTTCATCGCGGCCAGGCCCATTTCGGCGGCCCTGGTGAGCGAGTCGACATCGCTCGCGGACGGTGCGGCCGGCTCGTCGGCGACGGCTTGCTCGGGGGCACGCCGCGCGGCGACCGCGACGGCGGCGAGTCCGGCCAGCGCGACCGCGATCAGGGTGATGGCCAGCCCCGCCGCGATGAGCAGGGCGGTGCCGGTGAGTTCGGCCGGGCCCGCGGTGGGATCGGGGGCGGGCGCGTCGGTGGGGGTCGGCACCGGGCCCGAGCCCTCGGACAGTGTCTCGGCGGCCGGACGCACCGGCCGGGCACCGGGCAGCAGGAACAGTGCGGTGACCCCTGCGGCGAACATCAGGGCGACGGAGGCGATGAGCATCGGCACGAGCACCGCGAGCCTGCGCCACTGGATTCTCGGCAGCCCGATGTCCTCGTGTTGCGGCTTGGCGAGCGGGAGGCGATGCTGGCTGGCGACAACTCCGGCCACCAGGATGACGATCGATACCAGCAGCAGCACCGGCATCACCGCGACGAGCAGCGGTGACGGTGCGCCGGAGGACTCGTCTGATCCGGCGCCGGGGAGACTGCCCTGCAACGCGAAAGTCGCGCAGGCCACCAGTGCGATCACGACGATCGCCCGCGTAATGGGCTGATTCACCCCGATCACAGCTGTACCACCAAACCCCAGAGACTGCACAAATCAGCCACATAGTTACATGCCGGGCGGTTCGCTCGGGAGGAAATCGGCTCTTTTGGATTTCCTCCTATTCATTGTCCCCCTCGCGGCAAGGGGCACGCTACGCAGTGCGAACGGTGTGAGATCCGGTTAGTGAGAGTTCACCGAGCCGGCTGGCGGTGCGCGCGAGGTCCGGCACGACCGGTACCCCGGTGGTCAGCTCGGTGACGGGTTCGGCCGCGTGGACCGTGCACGGCAGGTCGGCGTCGTAGAGGATGTCGACCAGATTCACCAGCCGCATCGCCCAGTCCGGTGGAACCGCGCGCAGCGGCGGTACCGCGACCAGGGTCCAGCGGCGGAAACGCGTGGTCAGGCGCAGGTAGTCGGCGGCACTGGTCGCGGCGCCGCACAGGTGCTCGAAGGCGAAGGTCACCGCGTCGCCGTCGACGGATTCCGCGCGCACGGTTCGCCCGTCGGCCAGGTCGAGCACCACGCCGGGACCGGTGGCGCGCTCCGTCGTCACCACGTACCGGCCTGCGCAGAATCCGTGATCGTCACGGGTGCCGACAGTGCGGTAGTCCAGCGGACCGTCGAGGGTCACGACCTCGAGGTGGGCGAGGATGCGCTCGATGGTCGGCACGAACCGGTCGTGGAACAGCGGATTCGGCAGCAGCCCCGCGGGCGGGTAGTTCGAGGTGACCACCAGGGTGCGACGCTCGGCGAACAGGGTGTCGAGCAGCCGGGCCACGAGCATGGCGTCGCCGATGTCGTGCACGTGGAACTCGTCGAAACACACCAGATCCGCGTCACCCAGCAAACGGTCGATCGCATTATCGATCGAACCCAGTTCGTGTACCGCGGTGTGCAATGCGGCGAAAAAAATGTGGAAATGGAAGCGGCGCTTACGAATCGGATCGGCCGAAGCGAAGAATCGATCCATCACCATTGTCTTGCCACGCCCGGGCCTGCCGTGCAGATACACCCCGCGCGCCCGTTTGCGCACCCGCCCGTTCCGATCGAGCAACTCCCCGAGCCGCCGCGCCGCCGCCGTCTGCCCGGCATCGAGAACCACCGTCACACCGACCTCCTCGTCCCACCCAGTTGTAGTGGGGCGAGGAAGCCGGGCAACACACATGGTGACGTGCTCAACAGGTGCGTTGAGTCACCCAGGCGCGAAACCTCAGGCGGTGAGCACCAATCCGGAGGTGGGGACGCCCGTGCCCGCCGTGACGACGATGCGTTCCAGGTCGGCGACCTGGTTCACCGAGGTGCCGCGGATCTGGCGGACGGCTTCGGCGATGCCGTTCATGCCGTGGATGTAGGCCTCGCCGAGCTGGCCGCCGTGGGTGTTGAGGGGTAGGCGGCCGCCGAGTTCGATGGCGCCGTCGGCGATGAAGTCCTTGGCTTCGCCGCGACCACAGAAACCCAGTTCCTCGAGTTGCATGAGGACGAACGGGGTGAAGTGGTCGTAGAGGATGGCGGCCTGCATGTCGGCGGCGGTGAAACCGCTTTGTGCCCAGAGCTGTTCGCCGACGAGGCCCATTTCGGGCAGGCCCGTCATGGCGTCGCGGTAGTAGCTGGTCATCACGTACTGGTCGGGGCCGCTGCCCTGCGCGGCGGCGGCGATGACGGCGGGGCGCTGCGGCAGGTCACGGGCGCGTTCGGCGCTGGTGACGACGATGGCGACGCCGCCGTCGGATTCCTGACAGCAGTCGAGCAGATGCAGCGGCTCGGCGATCCAGCGTGAATCCTGGTGCTGTTCCAGCGTGATCGGCTTGCCGTAGAAGAAGGCGTTCGGGTTCACGGCCGCGTGCTTGCGATCGGCGACGGCCACTTTCCCGAAGTCGGCACTGGTCGCACCGGTGACGTGCATGTACCGGCGCGCGACCATCGCCACCTGCGCGGCGGGCGTGCCGAGACCCTGCGGGTAGGCCCAGCCCGCGTCGATCCCCGAGGACGTCGGCGCGGCGGCGAGGGCAGGTGAGAACTGGCCGAAGCGGGCGCCGGAGCGTTCGTTGAAGGCGCGGTAGGCGACCACCACGTCGGCCACACCGGTGGCCACGGCCATGGCCGCCTGCTGCACGGTCGCACACGCCGCGCCGCCGCCGTACCCGATGTGGCTGAAGAACTTCAGGTTCGGGATGCCGACGGCCCTGGCCACGGCGGCCTGGGTGTTGGTGTCCATGGTGAAGGTGGTCAGGCCGTCGACATCGGCGGGCGTGAGACCCGCGTCGGCCAGGGCAGCGGTGACCGCCTCCGCGGCCAAGCGCAATTCGCTGCGGCCGGAGTCCTTGGAGAAGTCGGTGGCACCGATACCGACGACGGCCGCGCGGCCGGACAGCGTGCTCATTTCGGCTCCAGATCGGGAACGGCGATGACCGAGGTGGCGATGATGTGTTCACCGAGGCTGTCGCGGCCACGGACGTCGATGGTGATCAGGGTGCCGTCGACAGCGGTGACGGTGCCCGAAAGGCTCAGCGTGTCACCGGCATACAGCGGAACCCCCAGACGCAGCGCGATCGACTTCACCCGTGCGCGCGGACCGGCCCAGTCGGTGACGAAGCGCTGCACCAGGCCGGTGTCGGTGAGGATGTTGACGAAGATGTCGTCGGAACCGCGCCGCACGGCCTTGTCACGGTCGTGGTGCACGTCCTGGAAGTCCCTGGTGGCCAGGGCGGTACTGATCACGAAGGTGGGATCGGCATGGATCACCAACTCCGGCAGGGTGGTTCCCACCGCGAGAGCGGCGGGATCGATGGTGGTTGTCACGAGCGGGTCCTTTCCGGACGGGCAGAGCGAGTCGACTCGGCGCACCCCGCGCACTGTTCCGCGACGGCTGGGCGGATCAAGCGCGACGAGGTGCCGCGCTCACCGCTCGGCCTGCCAATACGGCAGCACGGTGCCGTCGGCCAGTTTTTCGAAGGCCACGCGCACCGGCAGGTCGATGGCGACCTCGGCCGGATCGATGCCGCGCAGTTCACCGAGCATCCGCACGCCTTCGTCGAGTTCGACCAGCGCGACCACGAAGGGCAGCTCCCGGCCGGGCACCTTCGGCGCGTGATGCACGACGAAGCTGAACACCGTGCCGGTGCCCGCCGCGACGACGTAGTCGGTCGGCTCGGCCTTGTCCTGCCACAGCGCCGGAATCGGTGGGTGCCGCAGCGTGCCGTCGGGCAGGCGCTGGATGCGCAGCTCACCGGCTTGGGTTCCGGCCCAGAAGAACTCGGTGTCGCGGGAGATCACCGGGCCCACCCGCTCGGCGGGCGCGACCTCGACGGCGTCCGCCGACGTGGAGTCGGTATCGGCGGGCGAGGGGGCGGCCGGTGCGTACTTCAGGATCCGGAACAGCATCTCGGTGACCACCTCGTCACCGACCGTCCAGGTGGTGGTGAAGGTGAGGAACCAGCCGTCGCCGAGCCCGGTTCGCTTGGGCCCCTTGAACTCCGAGAGACGGCTGGTGACCGTCACCTCCTCGCCCGGACGCAGGTACCGGTGGTAGGTCTGCTCGCAGTTGGTGCCGACGACGGAGGTGTAGCCCGCCGCGTCGAGCAGTTCGTTGACGCGGCCGATGGGGTCGTCGGCGGCGCGCTCGCCGTGCAGGCCGGTCATCGTCCAGACCTGGGCCATGGCGGGCGGGGCGACGATGCCGGGGTGACCGGCGGCCTTGGCGGCGGCCTCGTCCACATAGATCGGGTTGGTGTCGCCGATGGCCTCGACCCAGTTGTGGATCATCGGCTGGTTCACCGGGTCGCGGCCGACGCGGGGAGCGCTCTCCCCCGCCGCGACCAGCGCGGTCAGGCCCGCCTGGATATCCTCGGGCACAGCAGTTTCCGGCACACGCCGCTCCTGGTTCATCGGGGCACGCGCGGCAGTTCCAGGCCGGCCGAGGCCACCAGTTCGCGCATGATCTCGTTGACGCCGCCACCGAAGGTGACGACGAGGTTCTGTTTGGTCCGCCGGTCGAGCCAGGCCAGCAACTCGGCCGTGTCGGGATCGGCGGGGTCGCCGTAGCGGCCGACGACCCCCTCCACCAGCCGACCGGCCTCCTGCAGGGCCTCGGTGGAGAACACCTTGGTGGCCGAGGCATCGGCGATCACGGTGTTCTGCGCGGCGGCCGGGTCGGCGGCGGCGACCTGCCAGTTCAGCAATTCGTTGAGCCGCACCATGGTTCGCACCCGGGCGAGCACACGGCGCACATCCGGCCGGGTGAGTAGTTCGCGCGCCGCCGACCAGTCACGCAGGCGGTCGTAGAGCTGTTCGATCTTGCCCGACGGGCCGAGGCTCACGCGCTCGTGATTGAGCTGGGTGGTGATCAGCCGCCAGCCCCGGTTCTCCTCGCCGACCAGCATGTCGGCGGGCACCCGCACGTCGTCGAAGTAGGTGGCGTTGGTGTGGTGGGCGCCGTCGCAGGTGATGATCGGCGTCCACGAATAACCAGGGTCCTTGGTATCGGCGATGAGGATCGTGATGCCACGGTGGCGGGATTCGATCGTGCCGGTGCGGCAGGCCAGCCACACGTAGTCGGCCTCGTGGGCGCCGGTGGTGAAGATCTTCTGCCCGTTGACTATCCAGTCGCCGTCGCTGTCGCGCACGGCGGTGGTGCGCAACGCGGCCAGGTCGGTGCCGGCCGACGGCTCGGAATAACCGATGGCGAAATGGATGTCACCGGAAAGGATTCCGGGCAGGAACTTCTTCTTCTGCGCATCGGTGCCGTACTTCTGCAGTGTCGGACCGACGGTCAGCAAGGTCACCAGCGGCAACGGCACATCGGCGCGCACCGCCTCGTTGAAGAAGATCTGCTGTTCCATCGGGCCGAAACCCTGCCCGCCGAACTCCTTCGGCCAGCCGACACCGAGCCAGCCGTCGCGGCCCATCCGGCGAACCACCGCGCGGTAGGCGTCGCCGTGCCGATTGATCGCCATCTCGGCATGTTCTTCGGGCGTGACGAGATCGGCGAAATAGGAACGCAATTCCTCGCGCAACCGCCGCTGCTCGGCGGTCAGATCGATGAACATCTGGCTCCCAGGAGGTCGAGCCGCAGATCCGCGCCGCCGAGCAGCCGCGCGAGATCCTTGGCCTGTGAGTAATACCGGTGCATCGGGTGGGTGATGTCGACACCGAGCCCGCCGTGCAGGTGATGGCACTGCTGCATGGCGCGCGGCACCTGCGCCGCCGCCCAGTACGCGAGCACGGCGAGGTCTTCGTCGATGCGGTCCTGGTGCTCGGGCGAGGCGTCGTTGTGGGCCAGTGCCCAGCACGCCGACTCGGCGGCCACGTGCAGGGTGCGCGACACCACGTACAGGTCGGCGATCTGCTGGGCGACCGCCTGGAACTCCGCCAGTGGTCTGCCGAACTGTTCCCTGGTCCGCACGTGTTCGGCGGTCAGGGTGACTGCCCCCTTGAGCAGGCCGTCGGCCACCGCGCCCAGGCAGGCGACGGCATAGCGGTGCAGGCCGGGCAGCGCGTCGGGCAGGAGCTGGTCGGCGGGAATCTCCACCTTGTCGAGAACCAATGAGGCCTCGGGAACGCCCGCCGAGCCTGCTACCGGGATCACCTCGAGGCCCGGGGCGACCCCGTCGACCAGGGCGACCCCGGCATCGGTCGGCACCAGGATCCAGCGTGCCTGTTCGGCGTAGAGCACGCCGGTCTTGCGGCCGGTGACGCGCACGGTGTCACCGTCGCGTACGGCCTTGGTCGTCGGCGCGGTGGTGAACGGCGCGCCCGGCTCGTTGAGCGCGGCCGTGAGCACGGTGCCCTTGCCGATCTCGGCGAGCACCCGTTCGGCCAGGTGATCGGGCAGCACGGGCAGCAGCGGAAGCACACCGAACCCGAAGGTCGGCAGTGCGGGCACCGCCGCCGCGTCGGTGGCCAGTTCCATCAGCAGGGCCGCCACCTCGGGCAACCCCATTCCGTCACCGCCGAACCGCTCGGGCACGGGGACCGCGAGCAGGCCCGAATCGATGAGACTCGGCCACAATTCCATGTCGCGGGCAGGCTCACGTTCGAGCAGGCTCACGACAACCTCGGCTACGGCATCGGCACTTTCGTCGCGGGTGAAATCCACGGCGTCCTCCTTCGAGCTAACTGTCCGCATCGCGCGGCATGCCGAGAATCCGTTCGGCCGCCACGGTCAACAGGATCTGCTCGGTACCGCCCGCAATGGAGAGACAGCGTGTGAGCAAGAATTCTTTCAGAACGTCGCTGTCCAGGGAACCTCCCCGGCCGGAAAGTTCCAGGGCATATTCCGCGAGCTCCTGCCGGTACCGGACACCGACGAGTTTGCGGACGGCCGCCTGGGCGCCCGCATCGGCTCCGGCCACCGTGGCCGCCGCGATCCGCTGATCCAGCAAAGTACCAGCAATCGAGGTGGTGATCAGGGCGCCGAAATGATCCTCGCGCAGTTCTGTTCCCCATCCACCGGGTGGGAAACCGGCGAGCAGCGCTTCCAGCGCGCCACCGATCCCGCCGCCGCCCATGGCGACCCGCTCGGCCGACAGGGTGGCGCGGGCGATCTTCCAGCCGTTGTTCAGGGCGCCGACCAGGCAGTTGTCGGGCACGAACACGTCGTCGAGGAACACCTCGCTGAACTTCTCCTCGCCGGTGATCTGCACCAGCGGGCGCACCTGCACGCCCGCGGCGCGCATGTCGACGAGGAAATAGCTGATACCGCGATGCTTGGGTGCGGACGGATCGGTGCGGGCCAGGCAGATGCCCCAGTTCGCGGTGGCACCGAGCGAGGTCCACACCTTCTGACCGCGCAGCACCCATCCGCCATCGACCCGCTCGGCGGAAGTGCGAAGGGCGGCCAGGTCGGACCCGGCGCCCGGCTCGCTGAACAGCTGACACCAGACCACCTCGCCGCGCAGCGTGGGCCACACGAAGCGCTCGATCTGCTCCTCGGTGCCGAAGCGAAGCAGGGTCGGCACCGCCCAGCCGGCGACCGCGAGGTCGGGGGTTTCCACCTCGGCCCGGCGCAGTTGTTCGGCGATCTGCAGGCAGGTCATCGGATCCGCGTCTCGCCCATAGGGTTTCGGCCAGTGCGGCATGATCAGGCCCGAGTCGGCGAGGGCGCGTGCCCGGTCGGCTGCCGGGAGCGCGGCGATGGTGGCGATCTCGGCCGACAACGCGGTGTCGCCCTCGGTGTCACCGAGGACGCGCTCGGCGCCGGTGGTCCGGCGCTGCCCGTCGCGGGTGAGTTCGGCGACCCTGGCCCGCCAGCGCGCCGACCCACCGAGCAACTGCCGCAGCGAACTGGCGCGGCGCAGATAGAAGTGCGCGTCGTGTTCCCAGGTGAAGCCGATGCCGCCGAGCACCTGGATGGCGTCCTTGGCGGTGTCGACGGCCGCGTCGAGCGCACATGCCGCGGCGACAGCGGCCGCGATCGGCAACTCTTCGCCACCGGCATCGAAGGCGTCGGCCGCATCGGCGGCGACCGCGCGGATCAGTTCGGTGCGGCACAGCATCCAGGCACACAGGTGCTTGATCGCCTGGAAGCTGCCGATCGGCTTGCCGAACTGCTCGCGCACCTTGGCGTAGTCGACGGCCGTTCGCAGGCACCAGCCGGCCACGCCGGCCAGTTCGGCGGCCGCGAGGGTGACGAACAGATCGGTGACGTCGAACGACGGCGCGAAACCTCTTTCGGCAGCGGCACTCTCGGCGGTTACCCGCGCCAGCGGCACCGTCGGATCACCGCCGGACAGCGGCGTGATCGTCGCATCGGTGAGTACGAACCAGCGGGTGCCGTCGGCGGTCTCGGCAGGCACGAGCACTTGCGTGTCCGCATCCGCGCCGTAGACGAATTCCCAAGTGCCGCTGACCTTCCAGCCCTCGGCATCCGAACCCGTCGCCGAACCCGACGACGCATCGGGCAGCGCGACACCACAGGGTGTCCCGGCGGCCGCGCCGGTGACCAGACCGGCGAGCGCGGTGGCCAGCACCGGGCCGTTCACCAGGTCGTCGGCCGTCTGTTCCAGCAGCACGGCCAGGTCGGCGACAGTGCCGCCGAGTCCGCCGTGATCGTCGTCGAGCGCTACCTCGAACAACCCGAACTCGGCAAGTGCGGGCCAGCACTCGCGCCAGCTGCCGCCCGCCCGCATTGTTGCAATCGGCGCCGCCGAGCTCGCCCAGCTCCGCAGGGAGGCCGCGGCGGCTTTATGCTCGTCAGTGGTGGCGATGGTCACAAGAAAAACCGCCCTTCCGGCGTGGCTCCCACTCCTAGAACATGTTCTAATATCCGGGGTGGGTGTAAGTCAAGAGACCTTCACCGGCAACCATGTTCTTCCGCCGTACTCAGCGAAAGGGTTTCCACGATGGACAGTCCCGCACCAACGCCCACCGTGACAACGCTGTCCGAAGAGGAGCTGAGTTCCGCCGCGCAGCGTGAACGCCGCAAGCGTATCCTCGACGCCACCCTCGCCCTCGCCTCCAAGGGCGGCTACGACGCGGTGCAGATGCGCGCGGTCGCCGAACGCGCCGACGTGGCCGTCGGCACCCTCTACCGCTACTTCCCCTCCAAGGTGCACCTGCTGGTGTCCGCTCTGGCAAGGGAATTCGAGCAGTTCGAGAGCAAGCGCAAGCCGCTGGCAGGCGACGGTCCGTCCGAGCGCATGCACGGCCTGCTCACCCAGATCACCCGGATGATGCAGCGCGACCCGCTGCTCACCGAAGCCATGACGCGCGCGTTCATGTTCGCCGACGCCTCCGCCGCCGCCGAAGTGGACCGCGTGGGCAAGGTGATGGACCGGGTGTTCGCCCGCGCCATCGCCGACGGCGAACCGACCGAGCGTCAGCTCGCCATCGCCCGCGTGATCTCCGATGTGTGGCTGTCGAATCTGGTGGCCTGGCTCACCAGGCGCGCATCTGCGACCGATGTCACCGAGCGCCTCGAGCTCACCGTCGACCTGTTGCTGGGCGATCGCGGATAACCCCTGCTCACCCGTCGGTACGGCCGGACGAGGACCGACGGGATTAGCCGCGAGGTCGCGGACTACCCGGACGACACTCGTGCGCACAACCCGCCGCGCCGCTCGCGCGCGAGAATTGACCCAGTATTGTTTTTGGCGCCCCCTGATCCACTCCTCCCATCACTAGGTTGGATGCGTGAGCGCACAGGAACTGCCCTTGGATGTCCGCCGTGCACTGGCGTCGGTCGCACGAGTGCCACGGCTATTGGTCGCCTCGGACTACGACGGGACAATCGCCCCGATCGTGTCCGACCCGTCGAAAGCGTTTCCCCAACGGGAATCGGTGAGTGCGCTACGCGCGCTCGCGGGGCTGGCCAATACGACGGCAGCGGTGATCTCCGGTCGGGCGCTACGCGATCTCGCCGCGCTGTCGCGGCTCCCCGTCGAGGTGCAGCTGATCGGTAGCCACGGCTCCGAGTTCGATGTCGGCTTCGTGCATGCCATCGACAACGACGCCAAGCAACTGCTTTCGGAGATCCACGCCGCCTTCGCCCAGATCGCCGCCGACAACCCCGGCGTCACCGTGGAGATGAAACCGGCGAGCGCCGCACTGCACGTGCGCAACGCCAGCCCCGAAATCGGCAGGCGCGCACTGAATGCCGCGCGCCAGGGCCCGGCGTGCTGGGTCGGGGTGCAGGTCACCGAGGGCAAGGCGGTGATCGAACTCGCGGTGATCCCCACCGACAAGGGCACCGCGCTCGACACGATCCGACATCAGGAAAGCGCCTCGGCCGCAGTGTTCTTCGGCGACGACGTCACCGACGAGAAGGCCTTCCGGGTGCTGTCGGGCCCCGATGTGGGCATCAAGGTCGGCGAGGGCGAGAGCCTGGCCAAGCTGCGCGTCGACTCCACCGAGGACGTGGCGCGCGCGCTGGCGTTCCTCGTCGAGGAGCGGCGCACCTGGCTCGCCGGTGCCAGCGCACCGCGTATCGAGCGGCTGAGCATGCTCGCCAGCCCGCGCTCGGTCGCCCTGCTCACCCCCGACGCCACCGTCACCTGGTTCTGCCACCCCGAACCCGATTCGGCGGCGGTGTTCGCGCACCTGCTCGGCGGGTCGGCGGCCGGTCACTTCTCGGTGGCGCCGGAGCGGCCGAGCCTGCCGTTGTCGCAGCGCTATGTCGACGGCACCATGACCGTCGAAACCCGGTGGGCCAGTTTGCAAGTGGCCGACTACCTGCCGCACGACGTGACCTCCAACCGCACCGATCTGACCCGCGTCATCACCGGTACCGCCAAGGCCGTCGTGCACTTCGCGCCGCGGCCGGAGTTCGGGCAGGTGCCGGTGCGAATCGAGGCCGTGCACAACGGGCTTCGGGTGAGCGGCACCAACGATCCGATGGTGCTCCGCTCCCCCGGCGTGCAGTGGGAGATCACCTCCGACGGCATCAGTGAGCAGGCGCGCGCCGTGGTCGATCCGGCGGTGGCGCCGGTCGTCCTCGAATTGCGCTGCGGTACTGCCGATCTCGCGCCGTCGATGACGCCGGAGTCGCAGCGCCGTCAGCTGGCCGAGCGGTACTGGACCGAGTGGGCGAGCGGTCTGCAATTGCCGCCGCTCAAGCCGGACCTGATGAAGCGTTCGGCACTGACCCTGCGCGGACTCGTGCACCGCCCGTCCGGATCGATCCTCGCCGCCGCGACCACCTCGCTGCCCGAGGACATCGGTGGCGTGCGCAACTGGGACTACCGCTACTGCTGGCTGCGCGACGCCTCACTCACCGCGCAGGCACTGGTCACGCTCGGCTCGCTCACCGAGGCCGAGGAATTCCTGGACTGGGTGCACAAGGTGCTCGCCACCCTGCCCGGCCCCGAGCGGCTGCACCCGCTGTACACGATCTACGGCGAGACGCTGCCGCCCGAGGCCGTCATCGACCTGCTGCCCGGATACGCCGGTTCGCGGCCGGTGCGCGTGGGCAACGCGGCCAATATGCAGGTGCAGCTCGATGTGTTCGGCCCGATCGTCGACCTCATCACCACCCTGGCGCAGGAACGGGAACGCCAGGGCGCCACCGACGCGGCCGAGGCGCTGCCCGACGCCGACTGGGAACTGGTGCACGCCATGGTCTCCGCGGTGCAGCGGCGCTGGACCGAACCCGATCACGGCATCTGGGAGATCCGCGGCAACCCGCGCCACCACGTGTACTCGAAGGTGATGGGCTGGCTCACCGTCGACCGCGCGCTCACCCTCGCTCAGCGTTTCGATCGCGCCATCGATCCCGAATGGGTGACCCTGCGCGACACGATCGCCGAAGAGGTGAAGGCCAAGGGCTGGAACGAGGAGGTCCAGTCCTACACCGCGGCCTACGACGGCACCGACCTCGACGCGGCCACCCTGCACATCGGTCTCAGCGGCCTGATCGACCCCGCCGACCCGCGTTTCGCGGCGACCGTCGTGGCCACCGAGGCCGAACTGCGCAGCGGTGCGACGGTTTACCGCTACCACCACGACGACGGTCTGCCCGGCGGCGAGGGCGGTTTCCACCTGTGCGCCGCCTGGCTGGTCGAGGCGTATCTGCTGATCGGCCGCCGCTCCGATGCCGAGGCGTTGTTCGCACAGCTCGTCGCCGCGGCCGGCCCCACCGGCCTGCTCAGCGAGGAGTACGACCCCGTCGCCGAGCGCTCCCTCGGCAATCACCCGCAGGCCTACAGCCACCTCGGCCTGCTGCGCTGCGCTCAGTTGCTGAGCCAGCAGTCGCGCCTGCCGGTCTCGTCGGGTCAGGTCTGAGCGCGGGAAGTTCCGGCAGACGGCCGGCGTTCTCCATACGGGGAACGTCGGCCGTTGTCGACAGGCGGCCTGGTTCACGCCCCAGCATCATTCCTGCTAATCTAAAACGGTAACGATTTCCATTATGATCTGACGCACAGCCGTGTGTGGTCCGGTCGTGGTTTGCCCCAGGAGTCCCGCGTGAACAGTCGAATCGCCCGTGCGTGTGCCGGTCTCACGGCGGGAGTGGCGGTCGCCGCCGTCCTGACGGCCTGCGGCGGTGGCTCCGAGGAGTCCGGCACTCCCTCGGTCGTGGCGTCCACCGATGTGTGGGGCTCGGTCGCGAGCGCGGTCGCCGGGCCGGACGCCCAGGTCAGCGCCATCATCACCGATCCGGCCGCCGACCCGCATTCGTTCGAGACCTCGGCGACCGATACCGCGAAGATCAGCGACGCCGAGCTCGTGGTGTTCAACGGCGGCCACTACGACGAGTTCATCGAGCAAGCCATCTCCGGTAAGGACAAGCGGACCGTCGAGGCGTTCGAGGAGCGCACCGACAAGAGTGACGAGAACGAGCACGTCTGGTACGACGTCACCACCGTCGCCGCCGTGGCCGACCGCATCGCCGCCGAACTCGGCGAGATCGACGCGCCGCACAAGGACGCCTACACCGAGCGCGCCGTCGCCTTCAAGAACCAGCTGATGGGCATCAGCACCATCACCGGCGCCATCGCGGCGCAGACGCCGAACGCGGCGGTCGCCCAGTCGGAGCCGCTGGCGCACTACCTGCTGCTGGCCGCCAAGGCACAGGACAAGACTCCGCACGAATTCCAGGAAGCGATCGAGCAGGAGACCGACCCGTCCCCCGCCGCCGTCGCCGCCACCCGCGACCTCATCACCGGCAAGCAGGTCAAGGCCCTGATCTACAACACCCAGACCCAGGACAAGGTCACCCAGGACCTGCGCGCGGCCGCGCAGGCTGCCGGTGTGACGGTGGTCGAGGTGACGGAGACGCTGCCCGAGGGTGTCGACTACGTGCAGTGGCAGACGGCCAATGCCAAGGCGCTGGCCGCGGCTCTGCGCTGACGCTCGGAACTCGCGCTGCCGACGAACCGGCTCGCCGAATCCAGACCGCTGGAGATCTCACCGCTGAAAACTCGATCGAGGACCTCATGACCGACGCAACCGCCCTGTCGGCGCCCGGCACGACCGGCGCGCCTGCCGCAGGCATGGCCGGCGCGCAAGCGGATCCGGCGATCCGGTTGCGCTCGGCCACGATGTCGTTCGGCGAACGGACTCTGTGGAGCGACCTCGATCTCGAGGTTTCGCCTGGTGAGTTCATCGCGGTGCTCGGCCCGAACGGGTCAGGTAAGACCTCGCTGTTACGAGTGCTGCTCGGCACGCTCGGGCTCACCGCGGGCAGTGCCGAGATCGCCGGGCGGCGAGCCGGGGTGGGCAATCCGGGCATCGGGTACATCCCGCAGCAGAAGACGATCGACGCCGGAGTGCTGTTGCGCGGCGTGGATCTGGTCGGGCTCGGCGTGGACGGACACCGCTGGGGCCTGGGCTGGCGCAAACGTGGTGAACGGGCCGAGCAGGTCGAGGCCGCCATCGCCGCAGTCGGCGCGCAGAAGTTCGCGCAGGCCCCGCTCGAATCGCTGTCGGGCGGCGAGCAGCAGCGGTTGCGGGTGGCCCAGGCGCTCGTCGGCGACCCCTCGGTACTGCTGTGCGACGAACCCCTGCTCAGCCTCGACCTGGCCAACCAGCGCCTGGTGGCCGAACTGATCGACAAGCGCCGCCGCGAACACGACACCGCCGTGCTGTTCGTGACCCACGAGCTCAATCCGATCCTGCCGCTGGTCGACCGGGTGCTGTACCTGGTCGACGGCGAGTTCCGGATCGGCACACCCGACGAGGTGATGACCTCGCAGACCCTCTCGGAGCTCTACGGGACCGAGGTGGAGGTGCTGCGGGTGCGCGGGCGGCTCGTGGTCGTCGGCACCGGTGACGATATGGACGCCCTGGCCTGATGGACAAGCTCACCAAAGTGCTCACGTCGATGTTCGACATCGGCACCACCGCGAACCTGCTCGGCTACGACTTCGTGCAGCAGGCGCTGCTCGCCGCCGCCCTGCTCGGCCTGCTCGCCGGGCTGATCGGGCCGCTCATCGTGGCCAGGCAGATGTCGTTCGCCGTGCACGGGACCAGCGAACTGTCGCTCACCGGTGCGGCGGCGGCGCTGCTCGTCGGCGTGGGCGTCGGGTTCGGTGCCATCGCCGGTTCGGTGGTCGCGGCCGTGCTGTTCGGCTGGTTGGGTTCGCGTGCGCGCGAACGTGATTCGGTGATCGCGGTGGTGCTCTCGTTCGGGCTCGGCCTGTCGGTGCTGTTCCTGTGGCTGTCCCCCGACCGCGCCGGATCGAAGTTCTCGCTGCTCACCGGGCAGGTCGCCAGCGTCGGCTACGACGGGCTCGCCCTGCTGCTCACCTGCACCGCCGCCGTGCTGGCCGTGCTCGCCGTGGTGTACCGGCCGCTGCTGTTCGCCAGCGCCGACCCCGAGGTGGCGGTGGCGCGCGGCGTGCCGGTGCGAGCGCTGTCGGTGGTGTTCGCGGTGCTGCTCGGCATCACCGCCGCGTTCGGCGTGCAGATCGTCGGCGCGCTGTTGGTGCTCGCCCTGCTCATCACCCCGGCCGCCGCGGCCGCGCAGGTGACGTCGAGCCCGCTGCGGGCCACCGTCCTCTCGGTGATCTTCGCCGAGGTCGCCGCCGTCGGCGGGCTGCTGCTGTCGCTGGCGCCCGGCGTGCCGGTGTCGACCTTCGTCACCGGCATCTCGTTCACCATCTACCTGGTGTGCCGGGTCGTCGGACACCAGCAGCGCAAGCTCGCGCCCGTGCGCTGAAATCGCCACGGACCGCGCACGGCAGCGCGATGATTCATCCATGATCGATTTCTCGGTACCGGAGGATCTGGCCGCCCTGCGCGATCGGGTGCGCGCGTTCGTCGTCGACCGGATCGTGCCGTTCGAGCGCGATCCGCGGCTCACCGCGCACGGCCCGACCGACGAGTTGCGGACCGAACTGGTCGAGTTGGCACGGGCCGAGAAGTTGCTCACCGTGCAGGCGCCCGTCGAGTACGGCGGGCTCGGGCTCAGCCACGTGGAGCAGGCGCTGGTGTACGAGGCGGCCGGGTGGTCGACGCTCGGGCCGGTCGCGATGAACTGCGCGGCGCCCGACGAGGGCAACATGTACCTGCTCGGCAAGATCGCCGACCCCGAACAGATCGACCAGCATCTGATGCCGATGATCCGCGGGGAACGGCGGTCGGTGTTCGCCATGACCGAACCGGGCGGGGCCGGCTCGGACCCCGGGCAGCTCAGCACGCGGGCCGTGTTCGACGGCGAGAACTTCGTGGTCGATGGGCAGAAATGGCTCATCACAGGTGCCGACGGCGCCGCGACCTGGATCATCATGGCCGACCTGGCCGAGAACCCGCACCTGCCCGCCGGGCCGACGCTGTTCCTCACCGAGGCCGACACGCCGGGCATCGTCATCGAGCGGATCATGAACACGATGGACCGCAACTATGTGGGCGGGCACGCGGTGGTCCGATTCGAGAATCTGACGCTGCCGCCGAGTGCGGTGCTCGGCCGCACCGGTCAGGCCCTGCGCTACGCCCAGTTGCGTCTGGCCCCCGCCCGGCTCACCCATTGCATGCGCTGGCTGGGCGCCGCCGAACGCGCGCAAAGCATCGCCCTCGACCACGCGCGCACCCGCACCGCCTTCGGCAAGCCCATCGGGCAGCACGAAGGGGTGTCGTTCATGTTGGCGGACAACGAGATCGCGCTGCACCAGTGTCGGCTGACCATCTGGCACACCTGCTGGCTGATGGACCAGGGGCAGCAGGCCAGGCACGAATCGTCGATGGCCAAGTCGTATGTCTCCGAGGAACTGTTCAAGGTCACCGACCGGTGTGTGCAGGTGCTCGGCGGGATCGGGATCAGCGACGAGACCGTGGTGGAAATGCTGTTCCGCGACATGCGCGCCTTCCGGCTCTACGACGGGCCGACCGAGGTCCACAAATACGCGATCGGCAGACATCTGGTCGGCCGCTAGTACCATTCGATCCCATGAGTTCGGAACTGCTGGTCGATGTCCGCGCGGGCGTCGCGGTGCTCACGCTCAACCGTCCTGCCCAGCGCAACGCCGTCACGGCGACCATGACGGCCGAACTCGGGGCGGCCCTTCGCCGCTGCGACACCGACGACGCCATCCGCGCCGTCGTCATCACCGGTACCCCGCCCGCCTTCTGCGCCGGTGCCGACCTGTCGGCCGGTGCGGGCGGTGCGAGCGCAACGCTCGACCCGTCACCGTGGCAGGTGCGTAAACCGGTGATCGCCGCCGTGAACGGGCACGCCGTCGGCATCGGGCTCGCCCTCGCCTTGCAGTGCGATCTGCGCTATTTCGCCGACGACGCCGTGTACGGCCTGAGCCAGGTTCGGCGCGGTGTGCTCGCCGACGGCTACGCGCACTGGACCGTGCCCCGCCTGGCCGGGCTCGCCAACGCCGCCGACATCATGCTCACCGGCCGGACCTTCGACGGCGACGAAGCCAAGTCGATGGGCCTGGCCAATGCCAGCCTGCCCGCCGCCGAGGTGCTGCCGACCGCGCTGGCCGTCGCCGAGGACATCGCCGGTGGCCCCGCGCCGCTCCCCGTTGCCCTCACCAAGCGGCTCATCTGGGAAAGTCTCGGGATGACCCCCGCCGTGGTCGGGCAGCTCGAATCCGAGCTCAACGCGCACGTGGCCAAGAGCATCGACGGCGGAGAGGCGATGACGGCGTTCAAGGAACGTCGTCAGCCGAACTGGTCGGGCAGCGTCAACGACGAGTGGCCCGCCTGGGATGCCCCCGGCGAACGCCCGAGCCTCGACTAGCTCAGAAATTCCCGTTGCAGGACCCCGCCAGGTACAGCAGCGCGAAACAGATCATCAGAATCGTGCCGATGATCCCGCCGATGTACCCGATCAGCACCTGATGACGCCCACTGAGCCCACCGTAGGAAGCGTCGATCTCGTTGAGTGCCCGCTTCCCGAGCGTCCACGCGACCGGCCCGAAGATCCCGCAGCAGAACGGGCTGAGCAGCCCGAGCACGAGAATCATGTTCGCCTGCGGGTGCTCGACCGTCGGGCCGATCGGTTGATTAGGGATCGCCACCCCCCGAATTCTACGGTGTGCGACCACGATTCAGCGTCAGCAAACCACAAAGTCCGCCACCTACCGCACTCCCAGCCCACGCAACCCACCCGAGCCCGCCACCCACCGCATTCCCAGCCCACGTGGCACCACTCGAGTCCGCGATGACCGCATCCCAGCCCCGCACGACCCGAGTGGCACCACTCGAGTCCACCACCTACCGAATTGCCAGCTGCACGGCACTACTCAACTCCGCCACCTACCGCACACCCAGCCACGCAGTGCTACTCGAGTCCGCCACCTACCGCACACCCAGCCGCACGGCGCCACTCAAGTCCGCCATGACCGCATTCCCAGCCCCGCACGACCCGACCTCGAGGAGGGTCCGCCGCGAAGCGGCGCAGCGGCCCGGCCGCGCGAACAGCGCTCGAAGCGCACGCGCGAAGCGCAAG
>NZ_JBFAAN010000011.1:0-128615 GCF_040639775.1 Nocardia sp. NPDC023733
AGCGCTGTTCGCGCGGCCGGGCCGCTGCGCCGCTTCGCGGCGGACCCTCCTCGAGGTCGGGTCGTGCGGGGCTGGGAATGCGGTCATGGCGGACTCGAGTGGTGCCGGGTGGCTGGGGGGTGCGGTAGGTGGCCGCTCCGAGTAGTACCGAGCAAGCTGAAGATGTGCAGGTCGGTGGCAAGTCCCTCAGCGGGCGGACAGGTCGTGGAGCAGTGTTCTGAGGTCGTGGCCTTCGGGTGTTTCGTACCAGCGCAGGTGTCCTAGAAGCCAGTCGTGGTAGGCGATTTCGGCGTTGCGGGGGTCCTGGGGAATCGTGAGGAAGTAATCGATCTCGGAGAGTTCGTAGCCGATGTGTGCCAGTGGGAGGAGATCCGGTAACAGCCGGCTCTCCGCCTGGCTCAACGGGCGGACGGAGTGGTAGCCCTCGAACAGGGCCGTGATCTGGTCTGTACGAACGTTGGCGGGGCCGCCGTCTCGGAGGGAGATCCAGTCCACGGCGGTACGTTCCACGGCGGTGGCGAGGTCGAAGACGGCGGTGGTGCGGTCGGACAGGCCGAAATCGATCACCGAGGTCACCTCGTGGTTGCGCCAGAGGAGATTGGTCGGGTGCCAATCACCGTGCGTCCACACGGGTTCGACGGTGGTGAGGTCGGCGCGGAGGTCGGGGACTTCCGTGCGCCAGTCGCGGGCGGCGAGGAAGGCTGCGAGGGCGGGCCGACGGGCGGTGTGCCATTCGAAGGCGCTGATGACGTCGCTGTGCATGGTGGCGAGCAACGGGCGGGCGGGGCGGGCGGGGGCATCGAAACCCTCGGCCGCCGAATGCAATCGGGCCAGCATCGTGCCTGCTCCGGCGGCATCCTCGATGTCGCGGAACGGTGTCCAGGAAAAGTCTGCGCGATACCGATCCTCTCCCTCCCCCACCCGATGAACCTCATAGACGAACTCACCCGAACCACCGCGTACAGGCCTGGAGCCATCAAGCTCCCCGCCGAACCGGCGCTCTCCGGCCTCGTCGCGCCGACCAGCCACCCGCAACGCGGACCCGGCGACGGCGTGAACCTCCGGTACCGGAATCCCGCGTGCTCGCAGGTGCGCCATGAACCGGTGCTCCTCGGCCAGAGCACCCAGGTCGCGCAGCGCGCTCGGCAACCGTTTGACGACGAATCGCTCGCCACTGCCGGTACGCACCCCGACGGTTGCGGAAAGCGGTCGCGCACTGCGCCATTCGATCGACGCCCCACCGAAGCCCCAGGTAGCTGCTACGGCCGAGGAGGCTTCGTCTTCGGTGAGCGCGGGCCAGGTCGGCGCGGCAAGGGGCTCGTCGCCCATTCCGAAAACGCGCTCATCATCCATCGCTCGGGCTCCGTCCGGTCGGCCGAAACCTCGGGGAAACGCTCGGGCGACGGGTTCGACATCGCGGGATGGCCGCCAGGTAGCCGAAGGCGAAAGCGTCACCGGCGCCGACACGCTGGGGCCGTCGCTGCCGGAGCACCCCGCCGCGCCGCCGAATCACCGTCGCCGACCGACGACCACGACGACACCGGTGGCGGCACCGGCCGCGAGGAACGAGAACAGCGATGCCGACGTCCACCAGGTCGGATGCACGCCGAGCGCGTCCTGGATCCCGGTCCACCGGTCGGCCCACCAAGACACCGAGCCGGGGTTGCACAGCTGGTACACCACGAAGCCGATCGCCCAGGGCAGCAGCATGATCGGGCGGGCGGGCGAGTTGTCGGACAGGTCCCAGCCGGTTCGGCCGCGCCCGAAGAAGTAGTCGACCACGAGTACGGCGGTGAGTGGCACGAACACCGAGCCGATGAGCAGTAGGAAGTTCGCGTAAGAGCTGAAATCGCGTACGTTCAGGGCGAATACGGTGGCGAGCACGCCGACGACGGCGGCCAGGATGCGGCGATCCACGCGCGGCAGCAGGTTCTGCAACGACATGGCCGTGGAATACACGTTGGCGAAGGACTGGTCGGTCTCGCGCAGTACGAGCACCGCGAAGAACACCCAGCCCGCGGTGATCCCGAGGAACGAGTCGAACAGCTGGTTCGGGTCGCCGCCCACGTGCAGCAGGGCGACGATACCCAGCAGGTAGCACCAGATCTGGGCCACCGAATACCCGATCACGGTGGCACCGCCCGCCACCTTCACCGACCGGGAATGCCGGGTGTAGTCGGCGGCCAAGGGCACGAACGAGACGGCGACGGCGAGCGCGGTGTCGACGGCGGGGAAGAACCCGGCCCACGAGGTCTGCCCCAGGTCGGGCAGCGGCTGACGCAGCATCTGCACGGTGAAATACAGCATGGCGATACCGACCGCCACCGTCACGTACCGGCGCAGGATGCCGACCACGTGCATCGGCCAGATCGCCATCACCGTGCTCAGTACACCGGCCGCGATCACCGCCACCGCGTGCGGCACCCGGTCGCTGGTGAGTGCCGCGATGCCCGCCGCGATCACCGTGAGCTCGTACACACCCCAGCCGATGCACTGCACCACATTGGCCACCGTCGGCAGCCCGGACAGTTTGGTGCCGAACAGCCCACGGAAATTGGCCATCGCGGGCGCACCGGTTCCGGCGCCGACCGCACCGGCGGCGGCCACCATCGACGTGCCGACGATCGTGCCGACCACGGTCGCCAGCACCGCCCCGAGCAGCGGCAACCGGTCGTACCCGGGCGGTTGCAGCACATAGATGGCGCCGGTGAACCCGATCAGGCTCACCCCGAGATTGGTCCAGAAGGCGGCCTGGTCGGTGAACCCGAACGTGCGCGGCGGCTCGGTGGTGAGCAGCAGCGGCGCCTCCTGGGCGCGGGGCGAGGAGTCAGTAGTCATAGCAAGAGCCATGCTATGGCCGGGCGGGCGATCCCCTAAGCTTCGCCGTGTGAGCCTGCCCTCCCCCACTGCTGACAATCGTGCCGTCGTCACCGGCGCGTCCTCCGGTATCGGCACCGCCCTGGCCGCCGAGCTGGCCGGGCGCGGCTATTCGCTGATCCTGGTCGCCCGGCGCGGAGAGATCCTGACCGAACTGGCGCAGCGGCTGACGCTGGCGCACGGCATCACCGCCGAGGTCCGCGCCGTCGACCTCGCCGACCGCACCCAGCGCGCGAGCCTGGTCGACGAGTTGTCGGTGCGCGATATCGCCATCCTGTGCAACAACGCGGGCATCGCCACCTTCGGCCCTGTCGCCGAACTCGACTTCGCCTACGAACGCGCGCAGATGGAACTCAACGCCACCGCCGTGCACGACCTGACCCTGGCTGTGCTGCCGGGCATGATCGAGCGCAAGGCGGGCGGCATCCTGATCAGCGGCTCGGCGGCGGGCAATATGCCCATCCCGAACAACGCCACCTACGCCGCGTCGAAGGCGTTCGCCAACACGTTCTCCGAGTCGTTGCGCGGCGAGCTCAAGGGCAGCGGCGTCAATGTCACTCTGCTGGCGCCCGGTCCCGTGCGCACGGAAACGCCTGCGCCGGAAGAGGAGTCGATCGTCGACAAGATGGTCCCCGACTTCCTGTGGGTGTCGAGCGAATACACGGCCAAGGTGTCGATCGACGCCTTGGCCCGCAACAAGATGCGTATCGTCCCCGGCCTCATCAGCAAGGGCATGAGCGTGGCGGGCAACTATGGTCCGCGCGCGATGACGGCCCCGATCGCGGGCGCGTTCTACAAGAAGCTCGGCGGCTGACGGGTCACTTGACGGGCAGCAGGGCCTTCGCGGCGGCCGTGATGATGGCGTCGGCGACCGCGTTCAGGGCGGGCGAATCCAGTTTCCACTGCTGCCAGTAGAGCGGCACATCGATGCGGGCCTGGCCGTTGATGTTCACCAAAGTGCCTTCGGCCCGGTCGGTTTCGGTCTGCAGGTCGGGCAGCATGCCCCAGCCCATGCCGAGCCGGACCGCCTCACGGAACGCGGTCGAGGACGGCACGAAATGCGTCGGCGGATCGGCGGGTCGCTGATTGGCGCCGCGCAGGTGCCGGGCTTGCAGGTCGTCGTTGCGGTCGAACTGGATCATCGGCACGTGGGTGTAGGAGCCGGGTCGCGCGCCGTCGGGGAACCAGTACTGCCCGAAGTCCGGCGTGGCTAGCGCCTGATAGCGCATGGCACCGAGCGGTTGCACCCGGCAGCCCTGCACCGGGGTGGCCGTGGCGGTGATCGCCGCCATCACCGTGCCGTCGCGCAGCAACCGGGTGGTGTGTTCCTCGTCCTCTCGGTGCAGTTCGAGACAGGCGATGCCGGAGATCCGCGACACGGCAGGCAACACCCACGTCTCGAGCGAGTCGGCGTTCACCGCGATCGGAATGCGGGCGGGTCGCCCGGCCGGCCGGTCCGGTTCGCCGAGTTCGCGCGCGGTATCGGCGGCGAGCACGTGCACCTGCCTGGCCAGTCGCAGCACGGCGAGCCCCGATTCGGTGGCCCGCACCGGTTTCGACCGCTGCACGAGAATGCGGCCCGCCGCGTCCTCCAGTGCCTTTATCCGCTGGCTGACGGCCGACGGCGTGAGGTTCAATCGGCGGGCCGCCGCGTCGAAGGTGCCTTCGGTGAGCACGGCGTCGAGCGCGCGTAGCTGGTCCAGCTGCAGATCCACATCAGCGATTCTAATGGTTCTGCAGAATTATTAGCTGGACTGAATATGCAGAGCTTTCTAGCGTCAGGGATATGACGACATCGTCGGCCGCAGTGGCCGCACTCTCCGGGTTGGGTTTCGGGCTCTCGCTCATCGTCGCGATCGGCGCGCAGAACGCGTTCGTCCTGCGACAGGGCGTGCGCGGCCGACACATCCTCCCGGTGGTCGCGGTGTGCGCGCTCTCGGATGTGGTGCTGATCGCGGCCGGGGTGGCCGGGTTCGGCACCGTCGTCGAGTCGTTTCCGGCGGTCGTCACCATCGCGCGGTGGGCAGGGGCAGCCTTCCTGGTCTGCTATGCCCTGTTCGCCGCCCGGCGCGCGTTCGGGTCGTCGGCACTGCAGGCCGACCTCACGGGCACCTCGGCGGCACTGGGCGCCTCGGTGCTCACCTGTCTCGCGCTCACCTGGCTCAACCCGCACGTCTACCTGGACACGCTCGTCCTGTTCGGCTCGTTCGCCAGCACCTGGGCGCCCTCGGAGCGCTGGTTCCTCGCGGCCGGAGCCATGCTGGCCAGCGTGCTGTGGTTCTTCGGCCTCGGCTACGGCGCGAGTCGACTCGGCCCGCTGTTCGCGAAACCCCTCGCCTGGCGCATCCTCGACTCACTGATCGCGGTGGTGATGCTCGCACTCGCGATCGGTCTCGTCCTCGGCTGACTCAGGACTGCGACGACCAGGGCGTCACCGGCGGCTTGACCCACAGCAGCTTCTCGTCGGCGTGGGCGCGGCGTGCGGCCTCGTGATCGGGGTTGCGCGCGGCCCAGCCGTCCTTCTGATCGAGCAGTTCCCCGACCACCCGCCACGTCTCGCCGGTGCTGGGTGGGTTGGTCTCGGCGGCACGGGCGAGCTTGCGCAGCGTCGGCGCGGGCAGGGCGCGCAGTTCGGCGCTGCTGATGTCGCGAGCCCAAAGGTAGGCCGCCAAGCGGCGGGCCTTGGCGACGCGGCTCGCTGTCGCCGCGTCGGAATGCGCGTGATCGGGTGCCTGATCGGCGCTGTCTGGCACGAGGGCATTCTAACGGCGAACGCCCGCGCCCCGGTCTTCCCCAACCGGTGCGCGGGCGTTGCTGTGTTCGCAGTGCGTATCAGTACGCGCTGTTGACGTTGTCCATCGAGCCGTAGCGGTCGGCGGCGTAGTTGCAGGCCGCGACGATGTTGGCCACGGGGTGCCACACGTCGAAGGGGGTGCCCTCCACGTGGTAAGCGGCGAAGGTCGGGTCGATCACCTGGAGCAGGCCCTTGGAGGGGATGCCCGCGGCGGCGTTGGAGTCCCACAGGTTGATGGCCTGGGGGTTACCGGTCGACTCGCGCATGATGTTGCGCATGATGCCCTCGTAGCTGCCGGGGATGCCCTTGGCGGCCATGATGTCGAGGGCCTCACGGATCCAGCCGTCGAGGTTGTTCGGGTACACCGGCGCCGCGGGGGCGGGCGCGGGCATCGGGGCGGGCGCCGGCTCGGGAGCCGGGGCCGGGGCGGGCAGCACCTCGGGGGCCGGGGCGGGCACGGCCTCCACGGCGGGGGCGGGGGCGGCACCGACGGCCGGGATGGCCTCGGCCTGCTCGACGACCATGGCGGCACGCTGCGGGACGCTGTCGTCGGCGAAGGACACCGCCGAGGACGCGGCAACGGCCACCAGACCGACCGCGGCGACTGCCACGGTGAACGCCTCGCGGCGGTGGCCGATCATGGAGTTGAGTTTGTCTTTGACGATCATGTTCTTCTCTGTTCCTTCATCTCTGTCTGGCGACCGCAGGGCCCCGGTGGGGCGCGGTGGACCGCGCAGCGCGCGCAGCGGCGCACGCCGGTCAGGCGATGTGTTGTTTCTGTCGGTATGGGAATGTGCGACGCTGTGGTGACGGAGACGCTCGATGGCTGTCCCGCTCGTCGCACGGTGCTCCACAGCTGGCTGCGGGGAGACCACGCGCTGTTCGGTATCCGGGTTCCCGGTGGCTAACCAAACCGCAGGTCTGTTTGTGACCTGATGACAGAATGGTCACGGTAGGTTAACGCGAGATGAACGAAATCTGAACGGCAGGTGCTGGCGATCTTGGTCGCTTCTACCGGTGGTTGCAGAATCGTTATGTATGCAGGGGGTTTAGAACCACGACGACCGTGGTAAGGGTCACAGAAAAAGTTTGCCCGAATCAGGTTTCCTGGCTGTTCGCGGTGGCAAAACGGACGCGCGAGGCCCCGAAGGTAACGATCGATGACGGGGCTGGCAGACCGCAAAAAGACCGCATCCCGGCAGTGGTAACTGCCGGGATGCGGTCTACTGTGCGCCATCAGGGACTCGAACCCCGAACCCGCTGATTAAGAGTCAGCTGCTCTGCCAATTGAGCTAATGGCGCTTGGCTTTGCCCCGCTGCGCGGTGCGTTTGCTCCGCTCTGCGGTGCGGAAGAAACATTAACAGGCCCGAGGGCGAAAAGTGAAATCGGGCGCTGACCAGCACCGATGCCGGACGGTTCGCAGTGTTAACAGATCGGGCCCCGGCACGTATCTAACGATTGCCCACTCGGGTCGTGTCGCCGCGCTTTCGACGTTGGTGGCGACCGGGCGGGCTGGCAGAATGGCGGGGCGTCGGTATGGAAACGGGGTTGGACATGGGTAAGAAGCGGGGGAAACCTCGGTCATTGCGGATGATCGTTCCGGTGGCACTGTTGGCGGTTTTCGCCCTCGGTGCTTCCGCGTGCTCGTCGGCCGAGGGTGCCGGGGTCGAGGTGGCGATCGACCGTAACCCGATCACCGAACTCATCAAGCCGAAACTGGTCTCCGAGATCAAGGACGGCCAGGTCGGCGTCTCGCCGGGGATGCCGCTGAAGTTCCAGGTGCAGGACGGCAAGTTCACCGAGGTGAAGCTGACCAACCAGCAGGGCACGCAGGTGTCGGGTCAGCTCGCGCCCGACGGGCGTTCGTGGGCCACCACCGAGGTGCTCGGTTACGGCAAGACCTATCAGCTCTCGGCCGCCGCGATCGGCCTGGGCGGAACGAACTCCTCCACCCTGAGCTTCACCACGAGCTCGCCGAACAACCAGACCAAGCCGTACCTGATGCCCGGCGAGGGCGAGGTGGTCGGTATCGGCCAGCCGGTGGCGATCCAGTTCGACGAGAACATCCCGGACCGCCGCGCCGCACAGGACGCCATCAAGATCACCACCGAACCGCCCGTCGAAGGCGCGTTCTACTGGGTGAACAACCGCGAAGTCCGTTGGCGCCCAGAGCATTTCTGGAAGCCGGGTACGCGGGTGAACGTGGAGGTGAACGTCTACGGCAAGGACCTGGGCAAGGGTCTGTACGGCCAGGACAACCTCACCTCGCACTTCACCATCGGTGACGCGGTGATCTTCACCGCCGACGACAACACCCATCAGGTGACGGTCGAGCGCAACGGCGAGGTCATCATGACCATGCCTACCTCGATGGGCAAGGATTCCACGCCCACCGACAACGGCATCTACATCGTCGCCGACAAGCACGAGAAGATCATCATGGACTCGTCCACCTACGGTGTCGCGGTGAACTCCGCCGACGGCTACCGCACGCCGGTGGACTACGCCACGCGAATCTCCTACAGCGGCATCTTCTTCCACTCGGCGCCGTGGTCGGTGGGTCAGCAGGGTTACTCGAACGCCAGCCACGGCTGCCTGAATCTGAGTCCCGCCAACGCCCGCTGGGTGTACGAGAACGCCAAGCGCGGCGACATCACGATCATCAAGAACACGGTCGGCGGGACGCTGTCGGGCGTCGACGGGCTCGGTGACTGGAACATTCCGTGGGCGGAGTGGAAGGCGGGCAACGCCGACGTCTCCTGACCCCATACAGCCGAAAAAGGCCGCCGGATGTCTCCGGCGGCCTTTTTCGTGTCCTGATCAGACCGGGGTGGGCAGATCTGCGCAGTCCATCATGGCCTCGCCCGCCACGGCCATGGCGCTGCCGAGGGCCCCGCAGAGGATGCGTCCACCGAACAGCAGGCGGTCGAGATTGGGCAGGCCTGCCGAGCCGGTGCCGGAGGACCCGGTGGTCTCGAGGCCGCCGGTCGATCCGCTCTGCGCCGATCCCGTTTCGGGCGGTCCCGGCAGTTCCATGCCGCCCGAGGGGGTGGCCGTGAAGTCGGTGAGTGGCAGGCCGGGGGTCTGCGCCGCCGAGGTGCCTGCGACGGGGCCGAGCACGGTGGCGGCCGCGAGGGCCACGACCACGGTGGAACGCTTCATCAAGGGTCTTTCCGGTCGAACGAGGATATGACGGCCCACACTTTTGGGCAGCCGTCCAGAGTGTAGCGGTTCAAACGTGACCTGCGTCATGAAGCGGATGCGGGCTCCGACAACGAAGAAGGCCCCGATCCTGAGGATCGGGGCCTTCTCTTCGGGGTGACCGACGGGACTCGAACCCGCGACAGCCAGGATCACAACCTGGTGCTCTACCAACTGAACTACGGTCACCATCACCGGCTTGCACCGGCGCGGTAAATACTAGCTTGTACCGGCCCCGATGCCCTAATCCGCTGGTCGGGACCCTGTTCCGGTGACGTCGACGGCCTCGGTGACCGCCGTCGCGATGCTTGCGATGTCGGCCGAGGACGGGCCGGGCGGCGCCACGAACGCGGTGCGCCGGTAGTACTCCAGCTCGCGGATGGATTCCTTGATGTCGGCAAGCGCGCGGTGCGCGAGCCCCTTCTCCGGCTGACCGAAGTAGATGCGCGGGTACCAGCGGCGGCACAGCTCCTTGATCGAGCTCACGTCGACCATCCGGTAGTGCAGGTGCGCGTCCAGCTCGGGCATATCGCGCGCGATGAAGCCGCGATCGGTGGCGATGGAGTTGCCGCACAGCGGCACCGTGCGCGCGGCGGGCGCGTACTGGCGCACGTACTCGAGCACCTGCTCCTGGGCCTGCTCGAGGGTGACGGTCGAGCGCCGGACCTCCTCGGTGAGACCGGATTTCGCGTGCATGTCGGCGACGACGGGTGGCATGCAGGCCAGGGCGGCGTCATCGGCGTGGATGACGATGTCGACACCGTCACCGAGAATGTTCAGGTCGCTGTCGGTTACGAGCGCGGCGATCTCGATCAGCTTGTCGCTGTCGAGACGGAGCCCCGTCATCTCGCAATCCATCCAGACCAAGAGTTTGTCGGACACCCGAGCCACCCTAATGGGGTATCGGCGCGCCTCGCCGACAGGTGTGTCGCGCGGGCGCGGCGGAGGTGTTTGCCGACGACACCCGCCGAAGGCCACCACAGGGGTGACCGGCACGGATACAGTTTGCCTGAGATTTTCCGTTCATGTTCTTGCGATCGAGACGGAGGACGCGATGACCACCCCTCAGGAGAAGGCGGCAGCGGCTCGCCTGGCAGCCGAAGAGGCGGCGCGCGTCGCCGCCGAGGCAGCCGCCGCGGCGGAGGCCGCCGAGCGGGAGGCGGCGCAATCGGCTTCGGCGGCAACGTCACCCGACGCCTCGGCCGGGTCGGGTGCCGCCGCACAGATCGCGGCCGGCTACGCCTTCGATGGTCAGGCCCTGGAGCTGGGCACCGTTGTCGTCGACGGAACGACCGATCCCGTTGCACGCGTGCGCATTCCGCTGCGCATGATGAACCGCCACGGGCTCGTCGCGGGAGCGACCGGCACGGGCAAGACCAAAACCCTGCAGGGCATCGCCGAACAGCTCTCGCGGGCGGGCGTTCCCGTGGTGCTCGCCGATGTGAAGGGCGATCTGTCGGGTCTACGCGACCCCGGTGCCGACAACGACAAGATCCGCGCTCGCGCCGCCGAGACCGGCGTGAGCGACTGGGCGCCGAGCGGTTTCCCCACCGAGTTCGTCTCGCTCGGCACCGAGGGCATCGGCGTGCCGATCCGCGCCACGATCACCTCCTTCGGCCCGATCCTGCTCAGCAAGGTCCTCGGCCTCAACGACACCCAGGAGTCGACCCTCGGGCTGATCTTCCACTGGGCCGATCAGCGGGGCCTCGCCCTGCTCGACCTGAAGGACCTGCGCGCGGTCATCACCCACCTGACCAGCCCCGAAGGCAAGGAAGACCTCAAGGGCATCGGCGGGGTATCCAGCCAGACCGCCGGGGTGATCCTGCGTTCGCTGGTGAATCTCGAGGCCGAGGGCGGCGACACGTTCTTCGGCGAGCCCGAACTCGATCCCGCCGATCTGGCCCGGGTCGTCGACGGCCAGGGTGTCATCACACTGGTCGAACTGGGTCAGCAGGCGGCGCGGCCCGCGCTGTTCTCGACGTTCCTGATGTGGGTGCTCGCCGAACTGTTCCAGACGCTGCCCGAAGTGGGTGACGTCGACAAACCCAAGCTCGTCTTCGTCTTCGACGAGGCGCATCTGCTCTTCGCCGACGCCTCCAAGGCATTCCTGCAGCAGATCGAGCAGACCGTGAAACTGATCCGCTCCAAGGGCGTCGGCGTGTTCTTCTGCACCCAGCTGCCCACCGACGTCCCGAACGCGGTGCTGTCGCAGCTCGGTGCCCGCGTCCAGCACGCGCTGCGCGCCTTCACCCCCGACGATCAGAAGGCGCTGGCGAAAACGGTTCGCACGTATCCGAAGTCGGAGGTCTACGACCTCGAGGAAGCACTCACCAGCCTCGGTACCGGTGAGGCGATCGTCACAGTGTTGTCGGAGAAGGGTGCGCCGACCCCGGTCGCCTGGACCAAGATCGTGCCGCCGCGGTCGCTGATGGACACCATCGGTGACGACGCCATCCGCTCCGCCGCCCGGTCGAGCTCGTTGCAGGGCAAGTACGGGCAGAGCATCGACCGCGAATCGGCCTACGAGATGCTGCTGGCAAGCGTGGCTGCCGCACCCGCCCCGGAAACAGCCCCGCCACCTGCCGGACCGGGCGCGGATTCGGCGGCCGAACGGATCATGAAGAACCCGGCCGTGAAGAGCTTCCTGCGCTCGGCGGCCAGTGCGGCGGGCCGCGAGATCAGCCGCAGCTTGTTCGGCACCCGGCGGCGCCGGTAGTCAGCTCTGCTCGACCGCCGAGGCGACCTTGTCCGAGAGTGACCGCAATGCCGTGCCTTCCTGGCGGGTCATGTTGTCCACGAACAACTTTCGCACCAGCTCGACATGTTCGGGCGCGGCGGCGCGCAAGACGTCGCGCCCGTGGTCGGTCAGCGTGACCACGATGCCTCGTGCGTCGTCGGCGGCCGGGGCCCGGTCGACCAGCCCGCGCGCCGCCATCCTGGCCAGCTGCTTGGACAGCCGCGACTTGTCCCAGCACACCTCGGCGGCCAGATCCCTGGCGCGTAGACAGCCCTCCGGCGCGGCCGAGAGCGGAACCATCAGCTCGTAGTCGGCCATCGACAGCCCGTGCCCGGCCAGCCCGGCCGACAGCGCCGCGTCCAGCCGCTGCCGCATCCGGATGAAGGCCTGCCAGGTCTGCTGCTCTTGCTCGGACAACCATCGGGTCACGGGAATGATCCTAGAACCACATTGGTTGACATGGAAACCAAATAGGTTCCACTCCAGGAGGCGCTTCCCATGCCCGCGATCACCGTCGACGACATCATGGTGCTGCCCCGGCTCCCCCGCCCGGACGTCACCGAAACCCAGCGGCCGGTACGTCAGATCGTCACCGCCCACCGTCAGCGCGAGGGGGCGGGTTTCGAGGTGACGCGCCCGTTCCCCAGCGTCGACCTGCGCGCGGCCGACCCCTTCATCCTGCTCGACCAGATGGGCCCCGTGGCCTACGAGCCCTACGAGGCCAAGGGCGCGCCGTGGCATCCGCATCGCGGCTTCGAAACCGTCACCTACATGCTCGACGGCACCATGGTCCACCACGACTCCCAGGGTGGCGGCGGCGTGATCGGCGAGGGCGACACCCAGTGGATGACGGCGGGCTCGGGCATGCTGCACGACGAACTGCCCGAGGAGAAACTGGTGATCTCGGGCGGCCGGTTCCACGGCATCCAGCTGTGGGTGAACCTGCCACGCGCCCAGAAGTTCGCCACCCCGCGCTACCAGGACCTGCGCGGCAGCGAGCTCACCCTGGTCAGCTCGCACGACGGCGGCGCCCTGGTGCGGCTCATCGCGGGCGAGGTCGGCGGTTTCGCCGGACCGGGCTCCACCTACACCCCGATCGCCTACGCGCACGCCTCGATCAGCCCCGGCGCGCAGCTGGAAACACCATGGCCGCAGGACTTCACGGCCATGGCCTACGTGCTGTCGGGCAGCGGCACGGCGGGCACCGACCGTCGGCCGATCCACACCGGCCAGCTCGTGATGTTCGGTAAGGGCGAGGCCATCACCCTCACTGCCGACACCGCACAGGACTTCGGCGACCTCGAAGTGCTGTTGCTCGGTGGAAAACCGTTGCGCGAGCCCGTGATCCAGTACGGACCGTTCGTCATGAACACCCGCGCGGAGATCATCGAGGCACTCGAAGACTTCCAGGCCGGACGGATGGGCACCGTGCCCGCCGAGCACCTCACCGGGCGCAGGCTCGGCGAGTAACAGGCGAGGCACACGCGGTGCGGTTGACAAGCGGGGGCCCCGTCATGAAGGTTGACTTCGCCGCCCGAGGCGTGTGTCCGGGCCAACATCCGAACCGCAGCAGACATAGAGGAATTCATGAACGTTCGTCGGCTCACTGTCAGCCTCGCCGCCGTAGGCCTCGGCCTGCTCGTCGCCCCCGCCGCTCAGGCGAATCCGTTGGTGACGGGCTCCGCGGGCACCGGCTCGTCCAGCTTCGACTCCCTGCTCGGCGCCACCGGCTCGGCCAACCTGGTCCAATCCGGTTCCGCCGGCGGTGCGTTCCGCAGCTGCGACGAGGCGATGGCCGCCGGTCGCGCCCCCCTGTTCCGCGGCGAGGCGGGCTACTCCCCCCACCTCGACCCGGACGGCGACGGCCTGGCCTGCCCCACGCAGTGACATGGAGCGCTGGCGCGCTCGAGTCGGCGGCCCCTGTGGTCCCGTCGATCAGGCACCGGTGCTTGCTCCTTCGTCGCCTACGCACCGGCACCTGATCGACGGGACGGCCGCCGACCGCCGCTTCGCGGCGTCCCCTCCCTAAGGGTCGGGGAGTTGTGGGTGCGTTTGAATACAGAAACACCCGATGTGGCTTGTGCCGCATCGGGTGTTCTTGTTTGTGGACCGCTCAGCGGCGGAAGAGTTTGACCAGGACCAGGCCCGCTACGAGGGCACCCGCGCCGATCAGCGTGTATTTGACCTTGGGCTCGTTGAACTTGGCGACCACGATCGCCTTCGTGTCGTCGGCGATCCGCTGCGGATCGGCGCGCACCGCCAGTTCGTCGAGCGTGGTCGCCAACCGGGCGCGCGCGATCTCGATCTCGCGTTCGATCCGGTCGGTGTCGTCCTTGGCCACCGTCACCTCCAGGTATGTGTCTGTGCTCGCCCGAGTCTATCCATGCCGTCAGCGGACCCGGTCGGTTACCGTGCGGTGGTGACCGACAACCATCGCCTCTCCCCCGGAGACACCGCACCCGATTTCACGCTGCCCGACGCCGACGGCAAGGACGTGTCACTGTCGGACTACCGTGGCCGCAAGGTGATCGTCTACTTCTACCCGGCCGCCTCGACCCCCGGCTGCACCAAGCAGGCCTGCGATTTCCGCGACAATCTCGCCGAGCTGAACGAGGCCGGGATCACCGTCCTCGGCATCTCCCCGGACAAGCCGGCCAAACTGGCCAAGTTCCGCGACGCCGAGGGCCTCACCTTCCCGCTGCTGTCCGACCCCGAGCGCACCGTCCTGCAGCAGTGGGGCGCGTTCGGCGAGAAGAAGATGTACGGCAAGACCGTCACCGGCGTCATCCGCTCGACCTTCCTCGTCGACGCCGACGGCAAGATCGAGGTGGCCCAGTACAACGTGCGCGCCACCGGCCACGTGGCCAAACTGCGCCGCGACCTGTCGGTGTAGCTACTCGGCGAAGGTGCGGATGAACACCTCGAAACCGTCGAGCATCCGCGCCAGCCCGAATTCGAAATCGGCTCGGGCCCAGTCGATGTCGATCTCGTCTTCGTCGCCGTCGAACGCCGCGCCCGACATGGCCGCCGTCACCGCGGGGAACCGCCGCGGGTCGAGCACGCGCGCCATCACCGAGGCGAAATCGGCACCTTCGACGGTCTGCAGATCGCGCAGCATGCGGCGTTTGCCGATGACGTAGACCGACACGTTCATCACCAGTTGCAGCTTCGCCGGCTCCGGCACGTCGGTCCCGGCGAGCGTGCCGAGCGCCACCTCGAGCCAAGCCATGTTGTTCGGGCCCATCGGCGGCCGGGCCAGCGGAATGTCGATCCACCACGGATGCCTGCCGATCCGGTCGAACTCGGCGAAAGCCCATTGTTCGAGACCTGCGCGCCAGGAGGTTCCGGCGGGGATGTCCGGTGGCGCGCCGACCACGCGATCCATCAGCAGGTCGAGCAAGGTGTCCTTGCTGTCGACATAGCGGTACAGCGACATGGCGGTGAAGCCGAGCTGCTTGGCCACCCTGCTCATCGACAGCGCGGCGACGCCTTCCGCGTCGGCGACCTCGATCGCGGCATCGATGATCTGGTCGATGGTGAGCGCCCGTTTCGGTCCGCGACCGGCCGGCTGGGCCAGCCCCCACATCAGTTCCACCGCTCTGGGTAACGCCGCTTCGCCGGTCGTCATCGACTCGTCCGCCTCCTTCGCTCTGCCACGACTGTAACCGGCGGCCCACTTGTGCCCGACAACTGTTTAGCCTATAAACAATATAGGCCATAAACAGTGGCATCGATCGGAGAAAACACCATGACACCCGAACCACCCGCACTCTCGGTGCGGCAGCTGCACAAGTCATTCGGCACCCACGTCGTCCTCGACGACCTCGACCTCGAGGTCCGTGCGGGCACCGTCTTCGCCCTGCTCGGCCCCAACGGCGCAGGCAAGACCACCCTGGTCCGCATCCTCGCCACCCTCACCCGGCCGGATCGCGGCGAACTGCGCGTCCTCGGCCACGACCCGGTCACCGAGGCCGACGACGTGCGCGCGCTGATCGGCGTCACGGGCCAGTTCGCGGCCGTCGACGGAGTGCTCACCGGCCACGAGAACCTGCGCCTCACCGGCAAGTTGCTGCATCTGGACAAGCCTGAAATCGCCCGCCGCAGTGCCGCATTGCTCGACCGGTTCGATCTCGTCGACGCCGCGGCCAAGCCGGTCGACACCTATTCGGGCGGCATGCGACGCCGACTCGACCTGGCCATGAGCCTGATGGGCCGCCCGCGGCTGGTCTTCCTCGACGAGCCGACCACCGGCCTCGACCCACGCAGCCGCCGTGATCTGTGGAACGCCATCCGCGAACTCGCCGCCGAGGGCACCACCGTCTTCCTCACCACGCAATACCTGGAGGAGGCCGACCAGCTCGCCGACCGCATCGCCGTCCTCGACGGCGGGCGCATCGTCGCCGACGGCACCCCGGAGGAACTCAAGCGGCTCGTCCCCGGCGGACACCTGCGGTTCCGGTTCGCCGATCACACCCTGCTCACCGCGGCGGCGAAGGCGGTGCCGAGCGCACAGGTCGACCCCGAACAACTGAGCATGCAGGTGTCCTCGACGGGCAGCGCAGTGGAGATCAAACTGCTGCTCGACCGGTTCGCCGAACTCGGCATCGCCATCGAGCAGCTCACCGTGCACACACCCGACCTCGACGATGTGTTCTTCGCGTTGACCGGCCGGACGGCGGTGGCGGCATGAGCGCCCTGACCACCGTGCAGGATTCGGTCACCATGCTCGACCGCAATATCCGCCACACCCTGCGCAGCCCGGACACCATGATCATGACCATCGCCCTGCCGGTGATGATCCTGCTGATGTTCGTCTACGTCTTCGGCGGCGCGATGCGGGTCGACGGCGCCTACATCGACTATGTGGTGCCCGGAATCATACTGCTGTGTGCGGGATTCGGGGCATCGACCACGGCGGTGGCGCTGTCGACCGATCTGGCCGAGGGCATCGTCGACCGGTTCCGGGCCATGGCGATCGCCCGCTCGGCGGTCCTCACCGGACATGTCGTGGAG
The DNA here is from genome assembly GCF_040639775.1 of Nocardia sp. NPDC023733. Taxonomy (NCBI): domain Bacteria; kingdom Bacillati; phylum Actinomycetota; class Actinomycetes; order Mycobacteriales; family Nocardiaceae; genus Nocardia; species Nocardia sp. NPDC023733. Next base: position 16,624 of record NZ_JBFAAN010000011.1, read on the forward strand.
AGCGTGCTGCGCAACCTGGTCACCTCGGCCGTCGTGATCGGCGTGGCCGTGGTGCTCGGCTTCCGGCCGACCACCGATCCGGTGCGCTGGCTCGGCGTGGCAGGCGTGCTCGCGATGTTCGTGTTCGCGCTGTCGTGGTTGTCGGCGGCGCTGGGAATGGTGGCCCGCAACCCGGAGGCGGCCAACGGGTTCACGTTCTTCTTCATGTTCCTGCCGTATGTGAGCAGTGCGTTCGTGCCGACCTCGACCATGCCGACCTGGTTGCACACCTTCGCCGAGAACCAGCCGGTGACGCCGGTGATCGAGACGATGCGCGGGCTGCTGATGGGCACGCCCATCGGTGACAGCGGCTTGCTCGCGGTGCTGTGGTGCGGCGGCATCGCGGTGGCCGGGTATCTGGCCGCGCGGTGGATGTTCCAGCGCCGCACCAGTTCCTGAGCGGAAACGGCACGGGCCGCGCGATCATCTCGCGCGGCCCGTGTGCCGTATCAGTCGGCCGACTGTGACATCCCGCCCGGCGGCGTCATCGCCTGGGCGGGTTGCATGCTGAGCGGGATACCGGTGCCCGGCACCGTCTGCGCGGCGACCGGGATCTCCGGGGCGATCGGCTGTACCGGTTCCAGCGGAAGCGGCTCGTCCTCGCCCGCGTCGCCGTAGAGCTGAGTCGGGTAGTCGAGCGGGAACACCCCGGGGTTCACCAGTTGCGGGTTCGGTGACACCTTCTCGTAGGGCCAGACGTCGGTCGGCGGTGTCGGGTCGACCGCGAGGCCGCTGCCACCTCCGAGCCCACCGGCGGATCCGGTGTCGGCGGCCTCCTGGACAGCGGGGGCCGGATGTGCGGGGGCGGCACCGGGTTCCGAGGACGCGGCGGTGTTGTCGACCGTCGGCGCGCCACCGTCCATCAGCGCGTAGGAACCACCGACCACCAGCCCGCCCGCCAGCACACTCGCCGCCGCGGCGGCCACCGCGGTGCCGCGGCGGGACCGCGCGGGCCCGGTGATCGGCACCACCTTCGTGTCACCGAGCGCGACCAGTGCGGCACCGGCCGCGGGCGCGTAGCCGGCCAGCCGGCACGGCAGCACCGGCACCCCGAAGCCCGCGGCTGCCTCGCGCACGGCGGGCGCGTCGGCCGACGAGCCGATGAGCACCACCGCGCCGGGCCGCACCGATGCCGCATCCAGCTGGTCGCCCGCCGCCGCCACCCCGGCACGCAGCGCCTCGGGCGTGGACGGGCCGGTCTGCGAGCACGCGGCGAGCACGCGGTGCCTGCCCGGATCGAGCAGGGTCATCGCCTGGTAGCCCGGCACCGCCTCGTAGACGAGCAGGGTGTCGAATTCGTCGAGCCAGGTCATCACGCCACCGACGAACAGGTGCGCCGACTTGGCCGACACCAGCGACGCCGAGCTCCACGGCGTGGTCGCCAGATGGGTGACGATGGCGCGGCGATCGGCGGCGTCGCGGTATCCGACTGCCGCACCGGCGATCTCGTAGTCGTCGCCGAGTTCGGAGGCGAGGGCGTCGAGGGCCACCCGTACCGCTTCGGCCGTCTCCGGTCTGCTGTCACCGGCGGTACGGACGGTGCGCCGCAGCACCATCCGATCGGTGAGGGTGCTGCCCGTCTCGGCGAGCGCGACCGCGTGCACGGCTCCACGCTCGGTGCTCACGCCGAGGGTTACCACTGATACTGCTGCCACCAGTCTTGCCTTCCCCTGTAGCGAAACGATGCCCCTGTGCGACGCGGTGCGGTACGAACCGCGAATCAGCGTGCGGATGCACGCACGCTCATCTGATGATTCGTCACCGGTCACGGGTCGGATGGGTGGGAATCACACCGGTTCCTGACACGCTTCGGGTATGCGGATGTCGTATAGGTCCCTCTAGCGCTAGCCTGGATGGGTGGAAGTACATGCGCAGGCCCGGTCCAAGCAGCACCGCCCGGACCCCGCGCTGGAATTGCAGGACGATCCACAGGAATTGATGCCGCGCAAGCGGCCCACCCAGGAGCGCAGCAAGCGCAAGTTCGACGCATTGCTGCAGGCTTCGCGAGAACTGCTGGTCGAGGTGGGTTTCGAATCGTTCACCTGTGAAGAGGTCGCCCAGCGCGCCGAGGTGCCGATCGGCACGCTCTATCAGTTCTTCGCCAACAAGTACGTGATCGTCTGTGAGCTGAATCGGCAAGACCTCGTCGCGGTTTCGCGCGAGCTGGCCGATTTCCACGGCGAGGTGCCGTCGCTGGACTGGTTGCGGCACATGAACCAGTTCGTCGATCACCTGGCGAATCTGTGGACCACCGATCCGTCGCGGCGCGAGGTGTGGCTGGCGATGCAGTCCACCCCGTCCACCCGGGCGACCGGCGCGTTGCACGAGAAGGAGTTCGCCGAGGTCGTGTCGCAGATGCTGCGGCCGCTCACCCCGCGCACTCCCCGCGCCCGGCGCACGATGATGGCCGAGGTGCTGGTGCACGTCGTCTATTCGATGCTCAACTTCTCGGTGCAGGACGAGCAGTCCAACGCCGATGCCGTCGCCGAACTCAAGCGGCTGATGGTGGCGTACCTGCTGGTCGCCGAAAAAGAGTCCAGGCACGCGAAAGGACCCGGGTCGGAGGAGTGACCTCGACCCGGGCCCGGAACGTCTGCGGCGCTAGGAGTTTCCTACCCGTCCTTCGATGAGGTCGGCTAGTTCACCTGGATCTTCGAGAACCACCATGGCCGCGGCAGTGTCGCCGTCGTGGGTCAGCGACAGGTGCACGCGCACGCGCGGCAAGAATTCCGCGGCCAGGCCGTGCAGTTTGATACTCGGCCTGCCCCACGCGTCGTTGACCACTTCGATCAGCGGATACGGGTTGTCCCCGATCTGCGGGCTGCGCGCGAAACGCGACGACGCCCAGGCTTTGAGCACCGCCTCCTTCGCGGCCCAGCGGGCGGCGAAGCTGCGGGCCGGGTCGGTCTGCTTGCTCTGGCAGTAGCGGCGTTCACCGGCGGTGAACGTCTCCCTGAGCATGGCCGACCCGGGCCGCTGCAGCTGTTCGGCGAACTCGGAAATGGTGACCAGGTCCAAGCCGATACCGAGAATCGTCACGAAGCGGCAGCCTACGACGCTTCGCTGGGTTGCGGGGCGGAACCGAGCAGCCCGGTCTCGCAACCGATTCCGTTGGCCCGGTACAGCCCCTGGTCGAGGCGCGCCGTCGGCGAGAGCAGCATGTCGGCCTCGAGCTGCCGGACCTGCTTGGCCGGGGTGCCGTCGGCGCCGAGGCGACGATCGGCCGGCTTCTCGTACAGTGCCGCGCCGCCGCACATGGCCTCGGCGAAACGCTGCCTGCCCGCCAGCTGACGCGCCTGCGCCCGCTCCTGGTACTCCGCCCGCGCGCCCGGTTCGATCGCGGCGAGGAAGGCCTGCGGATGCACCACCGCGAGCAGACCCGACACGTGTCCGAAGCCGAGCGAGGTCACCAGACCCGCCTTGAGCGCGAACTTCTCGCCGAAGCGCAGCGGTTCGCGAGCCCACACCAGATGCGGATAGGCCTGCATCTTCTCGTCGACACAGTCCAGGCTCCGGTTCGGCGGCACCACACCGTTTTCCAGCACCTGGCACAGGCCGATGAGCTGGAAGGCCGCCGCGCCGCCCTTGGCGTGGCCGGTGAGGCTCTTCTGCGACACCACGAACAGCGGTGCGCCCTCGCTGCGGCCCAGTGCGCCCGCGAGCCGCTCGTGCAGCTCGGACTCGTTGGGATCGTTGGCGGCGGTGGAGGTGTCGTGCTTGGAGATCACCGCGATGTCGTCCGGGGTGACGCCGAGTTTGCGCAACTCGGCGGCCAGCCGCGAACCGCTGCCGCCACGCCCCGCACCCAGCGCACCGAGACCCGGTGCCGGGATGGAGGTGTGCACGCCGTCGGCGAACGACTGCGCGAAGGCGAGTACGCCAAGCACCGGCAGGCCCATCTCGACGGCCACGTCACCGCGGGCCAGCAGCACGGTGCCGCCACCCTGGGATTCGACGAAGCCGCCGCGACGGCGGTCGTTGGCGCGGGAGAAGTACCGGTCGCTGATGCCCTTGGCGCGCATGGCCGCCGAGTCGGCGGTGGCCGACATGTCACCGAAGCCGACGATGCCCTCGATACCGAGATCGTCGTAACCACCGGCGACCACGACCTCGGCCTTGCCGAGCCGGATCTTGTCGACGCCCTCCTCCACCGACACCGCCGCCGTGGCGCACGCCGCGACCGGGTGCACCATCGCGCCGTAGCTGCCGACGTAGGACTGCACCACGTGCGCGAGTGCGACGTTGGGCAGTGCCTCCTGCAGGATGTCGTTCGGGCGCGGCTCGCCGAGCAGGTTGTCGACGTAGAGCGAGCGCATCGACGACATGCCGCCCATGCCGGTGCCCTGGGTGTTGGCCACCAGGCTCGGGTGCACCCAGCTCATCAGCTCGTCGGGGCTGAAGCCCGCCGAGACGAACGCGTCGACGGTGCAGACGATGTTCCAGAGCGCCACCCGGTCGATCGAGGCCGCCATGTCGGCGGAGATGCCCCAGATGGTCGGGTCCCAGCCGGTGGGTATCTGACCGCCGACCACGCGCGACAGCTTCGCCTTGCGCGGGACCCGGATCTCGGTGCCCGCCTTGCGGGTGACGGTCCAGTCGCTGGAGTCGGCGACCGGGGTGATCACCGTGTGCTCGGGATCGGCCGTGTGGAACGCGCGGGCCTCGGCCTCGCTCGCCACCGTGAACGACAGGTCCTGGTCGAGGAACACCGAGGTGAGCAGCGGGGCGGCGTTGTCGAGCATGGCGCCGTCGTCTTCGTAGCGGCGCACACCGCAGCGTTCCACGACGGTGTCGTGGTAGCGCTCGGCCACCTCTTCCTCGGGCACGAAGTCCCCGGATTCGGTGTCGTACCAGCCCGGCTTCGGCTCGTTCTCCCAGCGGATCAGACCGGTGGTCCAGGCCAGCTCGAGCACGCCCGCGGCCGACAGCTCGTCCTCGACCTCCATCTCGAAACGCGTGCGCGCGGAGCCGTACGGGCCGAGCTCGCCCGCGCCGACGATGACGACCATCTCGCTGAGATCGGCGGTCACCTCGCCCCATTCGGGCACCGGCAGCGCCGAGCTCATGGTCGGCGGTGCGGGCAGCGCGGCGATGGTCGCGGCGGTGGCCGCTTCCTCCTCGGCCGCGGCCGCGGCTTCCTGTGCCTGCTTGGCCAGCGCGGGCAGGTCGAGCTTGGCGCGGGCCAGGCCGCCGGTGAGGTCGATCTGCTGCGGGCCGGTGACCGTCACCTGACGGGCCCGTGAGGTGCACCACTTCAGCAGTTCGTCGGCCATCTCGGTGGTCGACCAGGTGTGCACGCCCGCCGCCTCGACGGCCTCGACCATCGGGTCGTTGTGCCCCATCAGCCCGGTGCCGCGCACCCAGCCGATCAGCGCGTGCACCAGGGTGACCCGTGCGGCCCACGACTTCTCGGCCCGCCACTTGGCGACCACGGCGTCGAGCGCGGCCTTGGACTCGCCGTAGGCACCGTCGCCACCGAAGAGGCCACGGTTGGGCGAACCCGGAAGCACCACATGCAGTTTCGCGTCGACGTCATGATCGGCGCCGAGGGCGGACAAGCCGCCGATCAGCCGCTCCACCGACCACAGCAGCACGCGCATCTCCATCTCGGCACGCGCACCGACGTCGGCGAGATCACCCGCGACGCGCGGCGCCGCGAACGGCAGCAGCAGCGTCGGAGTCATGGCGTCCTTGACCTTGATCTTGGCGCCACCGGCGTTGTCGACCTGCTCGGACCCGACCCACTCGATGAGCGCGTCCAGATCCTGGTAGGAGGCCATGTTCGCGGGGACGACCCACAGCGCCGCGCCGTGGCGGGCGTTGTCGCGATACAGCGAACGGTAGAACCGCAGCCGTTCGTCGTTCAGGCTCGAGGTGGTCACCACCACGGTGGCACCGCCGGCGAGCAGCTTGCCGGTGACGGCGGCGGCGATGGAACCCTTGCTGGCACCGGTGATCACGGCGACGTCGTCGGACCACAGCCCCGGTTCGCTGGTGTCGAGGGCGACCTGCGCGATCTGCGCGTACACCCCGGCCAGCACCGAGCGGGCCTCGTACATGGCCCGCTGACGCCACCAGTTCGCCTGTGCGGCAACCGCTTCCCCGGCACCGTAGTAGCCGTCGATCGACAGCTGGGCGGTCTCGGCGTCGTTGCCGAGCCACATCTTGGCGAGATCCTCGCGGGCGGTGGCCCAGCGGTCGTCGATGAGGACGGCCTTGCGAGCGTCGAACGCGGGAGCGACCAGACGCGGCCAATCCGAACCCAGTTCGGCCGACACCAGGTCGACGAGGGTATCGGGGGTGGCTTCGGGTGCGCTCACCTGCTCGCTGAGGCCGAGCTGCTCGAGCACCACGCGAGCCGCCGTGGCGAGCACGCCGTCGCGACCGGTGATCTGCTCGGTGAACTCACCCAGCGCGGCCGCGTCGACGGTGCCGCCCGACGCGCCACCGGCCGAGGGCAGCGAGACCGCGACCCCGCGCCGGGCGGCGACGGCCTGCACGGCCGCGTCGATGGCGGCATCGACGGAGGCAGCGTCGGTGAGGGCGCCACCGACGAGTCCGCCGAGGTCCCCGCCGCGCACGCTGGCACCTTCGCGGGTGCCGAGCGAGACCTCGGCGGTGACGTGGCTGGCCCAGCCGTCACCGAGTTCCCAGACCTTCTTGACCCGGTCGGCGATGGCGGCGGGCCGCTTGCCCGACGGCCCGAAGACCTTGCGCAGGTGGTCGCCGATGGCGTCGGTGAGCACGGTGCCGAACGGCTTGTAGGTGCGGGCCAGGCGTTCGACGGTGGCCGCGAGCGCGCCCATGTCGGCGTCGGCGGCACCGTCGATGGCACCGAGCGAGAGCTCCGCGCCGAGGTCGACCAGCAGCTGGTTGCGGCGCGAGGACACACCGTCGCAGAGGCCCTCGATGGTGTCGACCGGGCCGATCTGATCCAGGCGCAGCTTGGTCCACAGCGCGATGAGCACGCGGGTGGCATCGGCGGCGGTGAAGGCGATGTCGTCGGGGCGCGGTCCGCCGGTCGCCACCGGTGCGGCGGCCACGGGAGCGGCTGCGGCGGCGGGGGTTTCGGCGACCGGGGTCTCCTCGATGTCGTCCTCGACGGGCGCGGGATCGGTGTCGGTGGAGTAGACGACCGCGGCGTCGCGCTCGACATTGACCACCTCGACCGTCGCCCCACCGAACGCGGGCAGCTTCAGCGTCTGGCTCGCCAGGTTCGCCACGGTCGGAGTGGCACCGAGACCGATCTCGACGAAACGCTCCACGCCGAGACCACCATGGGCGGTGTCGGTGAACAGCAGGTCCTGGGTCTCGATCCAGCGGACCGGGCTGGCGAACTGCCAGGCCAGCAGCTCGATCAGCACCACGCGGCACAGCTCGGCGTCGCGTTCGGCCCAGCTGTCGAAGTCGGCGAGCACCGCTTGCAGCGGCTCCGACGGCACGAGTTCGGCAATCTCGGTAAGGAATTCACGCTCCAGCGAGAACGGCCGCGGCACCAGGTTCGGGATGTAGCGCCCGACGAGCACCTCCGGGTGCACCTCGGTGGGCAGCAGCTGCTCGAGCTTGTGCCGGAACTCCGGCACGCCGTCGCGCAGCACCGAGGAGTGGAACGGCACGTCGATACCGGGGACCAGGATGAACGCCCGCTTGCCACCGAACTCGGCGCGGCGACGGTCGATCTCGGTCTCCAGTGCCTCGAGCCCGGCCACGGTGCCCGCAATGGCGTACTGCGAGCCGCGCAGGTTCAGGTTCACGACCTCGAGGAACTCGCCGGTCGCTTCGCCGATGCCGGTGACGAAGTCGATGACCTCGTCGTCGGGCAGGCCGATCTGCGACGGGCGGATGGCGGCCATCCGGTAGTCGCTGCGGCCCTGCGCGTCACGCGGGACCAGCTCGTGCATGGCCGAACCGCGCTGGAACACCACCTCGAGCACGGCTTCCAGCGGCAGCACACCGGCCACGGCGGCGAGTGCGTTGTACTCACCGACCGAGTGCCCGGCCAGCATGGCGCCTTCGACGAAGGCACCGGCCTCGCGCAGCTCGGCGACCTGGGCGACACCGAGGGTCGCCATGGCGACCTGGGTGAACTGGGTCAGGTGCAGCACACCGTCGGGGTGACGGTGTTCGACACCGCGCGCCTTGAGGTAGGTGGGGTTGTCGCGCACCACCGCCAGGATCGAGAAACCGAGTGCTTCGCGGGTGTGCGCGTCGGCACGCTCCCACACCTGCTTGGCCGCCTTCGAGCGGGTCAGTGCGTCCAGGCCCATCCCCTTGCGCTGGATGCCCTGCCCGGGGAAGGCGTACACGGTCTTCGGGGCGGCGGTGCGCCCGGTCGCGGTCATGACCAGGTCACCCTCGACGCGGCAGGAGACCTCGACGATCTCGGCGCCCGCGTCCACCGCGATCCGCTCCACCCGCACGTCCACGGTCGCGCCGGGGCGCACCATGCCGAGGAACCGGGTGGTCCATGCCGTGAGAGTGCGTGCGGGAACGGAGCTTTCGGGATCCACCGCCACCACGGCGTGCTGGGCGGCGGCCGAGAGCCACATGCCGTGCACGATCGGGCTGCCGAGGCCGGCCAGCTTGGCGGCGGCCTCACTGGTGTGGATCGGGTTGTGGTCGCCCGAGACGGCGGCGAAGGCGTGCATGGCGCGCGGCGCGGCCATGCTCACATCGCGACGGCGGCGACGCGGGGTGTCGGTGGCCGCGCCGGACACGGACCCGGCGGCCCGCGGCGGGTCGGTGAGTTCACCGGCGCCGTTGCGGCCACGGATGGCGAACCGTTCGACCAATCGGGCCAGCGGGGTGGCGTCGAGGCCCTGATCGAGGATGACGCCGATGCTCACGGCCACCTCGACCACGCGGCCCATATCGGTGTCGACCACTTCGCCGCCGTCGGCGCGGACGACGAGAATCGCTGTCTCCGAGGGCAGTTCGGCGAGCAGTTCGATCTGGTGATCCAGGTGGACCAGGTCGAGCATGCCCTCGATCACCGAACCGCCGGCGGGCGTGCGGGCCGCGCCGAGCACCGCGAAGACTGCGGGCCAGCAGGCGCCGACGAGCACGTCGGGTGCGGTGCGGCCGAGGGTGCTGAGCGTCTCGGGCAGACCCGAGCCGGTGACGCCCGCGTGGTCGGCGATCAGATCCGGTTGCCAGGCCAGGTTCAGATGTGCCACACCGGATTTCACGTCGGGCAGCGATGCACCGGCGGCCACGCCGAGCAGGGCGGACATGGCGGTTTCGGCATCGGCTTCGGTGATGACCGGCGCCCCGCCGGAGTACACGCTCGTCGGGACGGTGATCCGGATCCGCACAGCGTCCTTGCCGAGCAGCGGAACAACCAGCTCGACGTAGCTGAATTCGGCTTCCGGGCCGGTCGTTTCGGTCAGGGTGGCACCGGTGCCGGTATGCACCGCGCTGCCCTGCTCGACCACCCACTCCGACAGCGCGCCGAGGCGATGCACCGGGTTGACGGTGGTGCGCCCGGCCCACTGCACATCGGGGGCCGCCAGCACCGTGTCGATCGGGCCCGCGACCACACCGGCCACCCGGCGCGCGTCCACCGGCGCCGGGGTGACACCCGAGCGGACCAGGCTGAACGCGGCGTCCTGCTCGAAGCGGTCGAGCAGTTCGCCCACCGGCTCGTCGACCCGGGTGATACCCGCGACGGCGACGGTGCCGGGGATGACGCACACCTGGTCGGCCGAGTAGCGCGGGTCATGGGCCTGCCACAGCGAATCCGAGCGCCACCAGCGGCGCACATCGGCGTCGATGACGGGCACGAAGTTCACCGGCTTGCCCGGCGTCTTGCACAGCGACACGAAGAACGGCACGTCGGCCGGATGCAGCACGGTCTCGGCGACGGCCGGGTACTGCTTCTTCAGCGCGCACAGCGCCTGCACGGGGTGCTCGAAGTCGGCGTCGTCGGCGAAGAGGGTTTCGATCTCGCCGCGGTCGGCCGGGTGCAGCCGGGCCTCGGTGCGGCGCATCATCTCCGCGAACCGGTCGCGCCAGCTGATGTCGAGCCAGTCCGAGCGCGTGGCGTCGCGAATGGCGTCACCGATATCGCTGCCGCAATCGAAGGAGATCGGAACATCGCTGGAAACGGCCAAGGAGACATAGCGTTCCAGCCACTGCTGGTAGGTCATGGTCGCCACGTCGCCGAAGTACGGCTTGGCGGTGGCGTCGAGCGCGGCGATGATCTCGTCGCGGCGCGCGGCCACGGCGTCGGCGTCACCGGCGACCTCGTCGAGCAGGCGGCCGGTGCGCGAGGCGGCGTTGTCGATCTCGTGGATGTCGGCACCGAGCTGGCTACGGCCCGAGGCCATGCCGCCGCTCGCGGTGCCCGCGCCGACCCAGTCGGGGGTGCCAGGGGTGTCGACGAGCAGCTGCTTCACCTCGGGGGCGGTGGTTGCCTCGAGGGTGGCCATGGCCGCGGTGCCGACCAGCACGCCGTCGAGCGGCATCACGGGGTAGCCGTGGTTGCTGGCCCAGGTACCCGTGAGGTAGTCGGTGGCGCGCTCGGGGGTGCCGATGCCGCCGCCGACGCAGACGACCACGTTGGCGCGGGCGCGCAACTCGGCGTAGGTGGCCAGCAGCAGGTCGTCCAGGTCTTCCCAGGAGTGGTGCCCGCCCGCCTTGCCACCTTCGATGTGCATGATCACCGGGTAGTCCGGCACCTCGTCGGCGATCCGCAGCACCGCCCGGATCTGGGCGACGGTGCCCGGCTTGAAGGCGACGTGGCTGATACCCACCTCGGTGAGCTCGGCGATCAGCGCGACGGCTTCGTCGAGTTCGGGGATACCCGCGGTGACGATCACGCCGTCCAGCGGCGCACCGGCCGCGCGCGCCTTCTGCACGAGCCGCTTGCCGCCGAGCTGCAGCTTCCACAGGTACGGGTCGAGGAACAGCGAGTTGAACTGCACCGCGCGGCCCGGCTGCAGCAGCTGACGCAGTTCGGTCATCCGGTCGGCGAAGATCTGTTCGGTGACCTGTCCACCACCGGCCAGCTCCGCCCAGTGCCCCGCATTGGCCGCCGCCGCAACGATTTTCGCGTCGACAGTGGTCGGCGTCATGCCGGCGAGCAGGATCGGTGAACGGCCGGTGAGGCGGGTGAACGCGGTCTCCACGACGATGCGGCCGTTGGGCAGGCGTACCGGCTTGGGCGCGAACGCCGACCACGGCACCGACGGTTCGGGCGCCGCACCCGGGGTGAGCAGGCTGCGCTGACCCGCGCGCGTGGCCGCCGCGACGACACCGACACCGGTGCCCTTGAGCGAACCACCGGTGAGGCGCGAGAGCAGGTCGCCGGGGCCGAGGTCGAGGATCCACTGGGTGCCCGCCTCGACGGCGGAGTCGACGATGGCGACCCAGTCGATCGGGTCGACCAGGATCTGCTGGGCGAGGGAGGCGGCGAGGTCTACGTCGAGCTCGCACTGACGGGCCCAGCCCGCGACCACGTCGACGGTCTCGGCCAGTGCCGGATGATGGAAGGCGACATCGACGGTCACGTCTTCGAAGACGGGCGAGAACACCGCGCCACCACGGATCTTCGCTTCGCGCTCACGGTTCTGTTCCTCGTGCAGCTGCGCGCAGCGCGCCCGCACCCGGTCGATCTGCGCGGGCGCGCCCGACAGCACGACCCGCCTGCGCCCGTTGCGGATCGACACCACCGCGGCCTGCGCCGGGTCGACCCCTTCGCCCACCTCGGCGACGATCGCGCGCAACTGCTCCGGATCGACATTCGACACCGCCACCATCGGCGAGCGCTCCCCCACCGGCATCAGCCCGCGCCTGCGCGCGATCAGACCGGCGGCCGCACCGACGAGCTGGGCAATCGCCAGCAGCTCCGCGTCGCGCGCGCCACCGGCCCGCACCGCTTCGGCGGCGAAGAGCCCCTGGGAGTGCCCGATGACGGCGACCGGCGCGTGCTCGGCCGGGTCGAGACCCTGCAGCCGCAGCGCGCGAATCGCCGCGAGCTGGGTGAGCAGCACGCCGGGCATCGATACGGCCGCCGACCGCAGTACCGCGTCGGCCGGCGCCGAGGACGGCTCCTCCGGCTCGTCGAGTTCGCTCTCGAGCACCCAGCCCATGGGGTCGAACCCGCCGGGACGAACCATCAGCAACTGGGTGGCAACCGGATCGACCAGCGCCGCGGCCTCGCCGACCAGCGCCGTCAGTTCGGATTCCAGCGCGCTGTCGCGCCCGATCTCCTCGAGCTCACGCAACCACTGCGCGCCCTGCCCACCGAAGGCCAACGCGTATCCCGCGCCACCGCGCAACTGCTCGAGCAGCGACACCCGGACACCCGTTGCCCGGCCACGACCTTCGGCTTTCGCGGTCGACCCCGTGCCCATCTCGGTGCTCTCGTTGATCGTCAAGTCGCTCGACTTCCTTCTCCTGGCGCTCCGCCCACCGACGGCACGCACACGTATCCGGCAGCCCCTCGGGCCTGTTAGAAGCCACGATCGCACAAAATCATGAGGAAAGCCTCACGTTTCCCGCCCCCACGGCAGCTACCACCCAGTATTTCCGTACGACCGTACAAGTTTATTCTGAAACATGACCCCGCCTCATGTTTGAACGCGCAGGTGAGGCCCTACTGTCCGTTTGCAAAACATGAGTGCCCCTCATATTGACCTTTATCGAATCGTTATAATCCCAGGTCGTGTTACCCACCAGTACGCCACGCCGCCCCAACGCTTGGGAGAGCCCGATTCGCCCGGTAGAGTTTGGACGGTCGTACACATCCAGCGCGAGTGGCGAAATTGGCAGACGCGCCAGATTTAGGTTCTGGTGTCCACGGACGTAGGGGTTCAAGTCCCCTCTCGCGCACACATTCCTGGCCTTCGGGTCAGATCGCGGCTGATCGGACGGCGCCGAGTGGGCTCCGCGCGTGTCTAGAACCCGGCGCGTGCGAGAAACGTCTCGGCGTCCTGCACGGTGACCAAGTGGCTCACCTTCAGCCACAGGCCGGTGCGGCGGTCGAGGTACTCCATGAGGTTTCCGAGACCCACCGTCCGCGTTGCATGAACCACCGCCCCTGCTCGCTCGGGCGCGGCAGCCTCGAGTTGGGAGGGGACCTCGGGCGACGGCGTCGCCGGTCCGGCCGGTGGCGGTACGCCGCAGTTCACTGTTCGAGCAGCCGGAGTATCTCCGCCGTGCCTTCTGTAGGACGCATTGCGGCGAGCTCCCGAGGGGTTTTTCCGCTCGCGAGGCCTGCCTGCGGGCCCATCCGAACATCGACCCGCGCTCCGGCCTGCAAGAGAGCTCGGATGCACTCGAGTGAACCGCCGTAGGCTGCTGCGCACAGCGGCGGCCACTCGGTCGGAAGATCCGGATTCATGCCATGGTCGAGCAGTAGCCTCACCGTCTCGGTATGCCCCTTGTCCGCGGCCTTCGAAAGAGCCTTCGGCTCCACCTCGATTCTCTCGGCCAGCAGGTACGCGAGGATCTCGGGTCTGCCCCACTCCGCGGCCCAGCCGGAAAGAGTGCCTCCCGGCGCGGTGGCGCTCGCCAGGTCGACGCCGGCCTCGTGAGCGCGTCGCACCTCGTCGATGTCGCGACGAATGACAGCCATTACGAGATCGAACTCTTCCGCTCCGAGCACCACATCAGTATCCCCGCAGCGAAACCCCCGGTGCGACTGGGCTTTTCACCACAGCGGCACCGGGAGTCCCGAAGCAGGGGCAGCTACCGACCTACCTTCTCAGGGCAGGACCTGCGGAACGACCTCCGGATTCACATGGCCCACAACGCCACCGATGATGGCACCGATGGCCGCGTGGGGAAGCACACCGAGGAGGAGGCAGATCGGGTAGCCCACACCCAAGACGATCGCGGACGGGATGCAGTTGACCAGCGTGGCCAGCGCACCGAGACCAGCACCGGCGAGAGCACCGTTGACCACCGGGTCGGAGTTCTCGGCCTTCGGATTGGTTGCGACTTCTTCCACCTGGTTCTCGATCACGTCCGAAACAACGGGGGCGGTTGCCTCGGAAATCGCGGGAGCTGCCACCTCCGAAACCAAGCCTTCGTCCGAAAGCTCGGCGGCCTGCGGAATCGAAGGCTCGGCATCCTGCGAAATCACTGCGCCGGCCGGGACGGCGGATCCGAACGAAAACTCGGCAACAGCCGTCGCGAAGTTGTCCCCCGGGACGGCCAGCACGGTGGCCGACCGAGCCTGCTGGTCGGCGGCGGCGTCCGCCGACGCGACGCCGCTACCGGCGAAGGCGACCGCCACAACTACGGGCAGTGCACCGAGGAGAATGTTGCGGGTTGAACGCATGAACATTGACTACTCCCTCTCGACCTTTTGCCCCCCAAAGCTGGACCAAGCGAATGTCGACCGGGCTATTAGTAATAGCCGAAAGGTATTAAATCAATCTTTGTGATCTATTTCACATCTGCGCCGATTGACCAATCCATTCTTTGGTTCAGATCCGCGATCGATATGCGAATCACCTTTCGCGCACAGATTTGAAACACGCATGCCGCGTTCGGAATTCGGCGTGATTGCCCGGCTCACGGTCGGCGGCGTCGTGGTCTCGCCGGGATGAACGGCCGCCCTGGAGATGGCCGTCCGAAAGTCATCGCTGATTCTCGGCGGCCGACAAGGTTCGAGCTGAGTTTCGCGCTGAGTAAAAGCGCTGTCCGCCACTTGGATAAAGAACGAGGTAGTAGCCACCTCGCTCACGGGCTGTGCGGTTGTTGCGCTCACTCAGGCGGAGCTGTGCGTCGACATAGTGGGCGAACGTGGCCGCGATCTGAATGTCCTCGTCGGGACTTCCATCCGTCCATCGCAGAACCGGTCCGTCGAATCCCCCGATTGCACGCACGTAATCGAACGTATAGCCCTGATGGGTGAGAACGATGGCGGCGTCGGGCGGTAGTGTCCACCTGCCGCCCACGTCTTCGACGATCTCCCGTGCGTCGTCACACAGCCGATCGAAGCATCGGATACCCCCGCGATCGCTCCCCCGGAAGAGGTCACCGCACGCCTCACCCATTTGCAGCAGGTACTGACGAAACACCTCAGGGAACCGCCCGCCGATCCGCTTCTCGACAGCCTCGAGCTCGGCGTCGGTACAGCCCTCGAAGGTGGTGAGCCGTGCCCGATGCTGGTCGATCAACTCTTGTGGTGTGTCGACGAAGACATACTCCGGCGTGCGCGTGAGCGTGATCAGTCGCGACTTCCATTCTTCGACAATGGCTTCGGCGGTCAGCTCCCCGGGCATAGACCAGATCGTCGCACGGCCGTTCGCTGCTGCACCAGCGAAAATCTGCGGCTCTGCTGGCGGTGTCACCGCTGTTGTTCAGCATCGACGTGTGGGCTGGTGTCGCCGCGTCAACAACGCACGTCGACGCGGTCAGCGCAGCAGTGCACGCAGATAGCGGCGGCGGTAGTGGCGCTGGGCGACGAGCAGGATCGGAAAGATCGTCCGCCAGAATCCGGTCGGCGCGGGTCGGGTGAGCGACCTCAGTGTGAATTCCACGGTCCCGTCAGGTCGTCGATGCACCACGAACGCCTCCTCACCACACACCGGATGCCCCGGCAGGGTGCCATAAGCGAACCCACACCTGTCCTCGGTATCGACCACCGCCACCACCCGCACGGGTTCATGGACCGACAGCGGCCCCCAGCCCACGCTCACCCGATACTCCGCGCCGGCAGCGACGGTCCCATCCGGGACGACCCGAAACCCACTGCGCCGCTTCACACCCCAGCACAACACCGCCTGCCTCGCCGCTTCCCACACCTGCTCACCGTCCCCGATCACCACGCAGGTCTCGAATCGCTGAAACCCGTCGGGACCTTCGGCCCACATGCGCTCGGCGGGGCAGGTCGAGCCTGCGGGTGCGTAGGTCAGATCGTGCATGCCTAGGACGGTACTTTTCCGCGACAACGGCGGCGGTCAGCTCCGGGGACAGGGACCAGATCGTCGCACGGCCGATTAGCATCGACGTGTGGGTTTGGTGTTCGAGGGGCGCGGGTCCGATTCGCCGTGGATTTCCACGGTATGGACCTGTCGTAGCGAGCACGTGGCGGAGATGACCTCCGTGGCGACCGAGACGTGGGGATTGGTCTTCTGGGACCAGGACGGTGTGCGCGGAGCCGCGGTGACGGGGCCGGAGAGCCGGGCGGGAACGGCGCCGGTACCCGAGGGCGCCAGTTTTCTCGGTGTCCAGTTCGCCGTCGGCACCTCGTTGCGTACCGTCGCGACATCGTCGCTGGTAGACGGTGGAGTCATGCTGCCGGACATCACCGACCGCGGCTTCTGGCTCGACGGAGCACGCTGGGAGACACCACACCCGGACGACGCCGAGGCGCTCGTCGGACGGCTGGTCGCGGCGGGGGTGGTCGGTCGCGACCAACTGGTCGTCGAGGCACTGCGTGGTGCACAGCCCGCTGTCGGTGAGCGGACACTCGAACGCCGATTCCGCACCTCTACCGGCCTCACGCAGGGGGCGGTCCGCCAGATCGAACGCGTCCGCACCGCGGCTCAGCTGCTGAGTGCGGGTGAGACGGCGGCCGATGTCGTGGCCAAGCTCGAGTACTACGACGAACCCCACCTCGCCCGCGCGCTGCGACGCTATGTCGGGCGCACAGCGCGGCAATTACGCGAAGGTGCGGGCGGGGCGATCGCGCTCGGTCAGCGCACCACGTCGTAGACGAGTTTCGCCACACCGTTGCGGTAGGTGTCCGAATCCCGCAGCCGCAGTTGCTGTTTCGGTCGGTCCGAGTGACTGAAGAGGTTCTTGCCCGCGCCGAGCAGGACCGGGAAGACCAACAGGTTGTAGCGGTCGATCAGGTCGGCGTCACCGAGACTCCGTGCCAGTTCGGCACTGCCGTGGATGAAGATGGCCGCACCGTCGGACTGCTTCAGCTTCTCCACGTCCGCGACGGTCCGCAGGATCGTGATGTCACCCCAGCCGTCGATCAGATCGTCCTCGGACAGTGTCGAGGACACCACATACTTGGGCAGATCCTTGTACGCGGCGTGGTCTTCGGAATCCCGCCAGATCGGCGCGAACGCCTCATAGCTGCGACGCCCGAACATCAGCGCCGAGGTCTCCGCGAGCTCCTCCCCCTTGAGCGAATACGCCTCCGGCACGAACTCGGTCTGCATGACCCACCCACCACTGCGATGCCCTTCAACGGTGCCACCGGGCGAATCGACCACTCCGTCGAGCGACATGAATCCCGTGTAAACCAGCTCGCGTGTCATGCGATTCCTCCTGAAGATCGTGCGTCGGACTGCACTCACCCTAAGTCGAGGCACCAACGCCCGTCTTGGACGAAACCGACACGATCACCCCGGCCGGAGATCAGGCGGACCGAGCTCTCCACTGCCTCGGTGAACGCCGTGATCCGGGCCGCCTCGACTCGGTGTCCGCCGGGCACGGCCGATCCGGCCGGAAGCACCCTCCCGGCCGGATCACCCAGCGCATCACACCAATTCGGGTACGCGCAGGTGCGCGAAGCCGAGCCGGAACTCCGCTACATCGAGGACGTCGGCGCTCAGGCTGCGCGAGGCCGCGGCCCTCATCCGGTCCGTGTGTTCGCGGCTGCTGTCCAACTCCTCGACACTCGACCAGACGGTGGAGCCGACCGCGCGCCCGGTTTCCCGGTCGACGAACAAGCTGGCGCTGCGGAACCCTTCGAGCTCCTCGAACGCAGGCAGCAGTCTGTTCTTGAATGTGTCGATCAGCAGGTCCATCCCGGCCGGATCCACCTGCAACCAGGTGCATCGGGTGCACGCGCGCGGGCCTGCCAGATGTTCGCGGTGCATGACGGCAACATCCCATTCATCGATCTTCTCCAGCCGCCCACTCATCGCCTGGGCCAGACCGTCCCGCAACGGCTGGGCACGCGATTGGCTCGACTGCAGCGCTTCCTCCGAATCCCACGCGGTCGTGGCGATGCAACGTCCCGTCGCCCTGTTCACCATCAGCGACAGGCCGACCCATCCGTCGAGCTCGGGCAACTGCGGCATCACGTTGTTACGGAGGTACGCGATCCCGCTGTCGATCGAAGACGGCTGAGCCGCGATAGTGCTCGAACGTGCGTACACAGGCAACCTCCTGCTTCTCCAAGAGTGGCGCCCCCGGTGGACACCACCGGACATACCCACTGTCCTCCGCGCCGGCCGTCCGCACAATGCCGTGCACCAACACCTCGCCCGACCTCGGAATTTCGGCGAAATAGTCAGGCGACAAGTATTGACAGCAGGAGAAATCGGAGCAGACTGGAGACATACCGGAGCACCGGAAAATGGCTACGCTGCTGACAGAGACGTCCGTCGACAGCGGTGAGTTGTTTTCCAGGATCCGGCTAAGCCCCCGGCAAGCCAGTCGAATTCCGGAGCTGTCAGCGACGACTGATAACCCACGGTTCGATGGAGACTACCGGGGACTGTTCTGTGTGGGGGTATCTCTCAATCGAGGAAGTAGGCGAGAGCCTTCTCCTCGGAATCCAGGATCTCGTGCACAGCCACGCCGAGTTCTACCGCCAGCTCGATCGATCCGGTCAACGCAACCTGGATGTCGGGCGAGAAGGCCCGTTCGAGCAACCCGAGATAGTCCGACATGCCCCGATCCAGCTGCGCCAGTACCTCCTGGTACTCGGCGGCCAGCTGCTCGTCGAGGACGCGCTGCTCGTCGAGGTAGCGCTCGATCAGCGCCGCCTCACGCTTCGACAGCGACGACGCGACGGCCTTGTACATCACCGTGCCGATCGTGGTGCCGATGACAGCTCCGAGAACCGGAATCGGGATGGTCGCCTGGCCGACGAACGACGACAGCGCGCGCACAGCGGCTTCCAAGGCCACGAGCTCGGCGTTCTCGATGAACGCCAGTTCGTCGATCTCGTCGCGACGCAGCTTGTTCGCTTGCTCTGCGATACCGAAAGAAGCGGTGACTATCGAGCTCGCGACGGCGGCGGAGGTAGCGGTGAAATTCGTGAGCGCATAGATACTCAGACCTCGGACACCACCCTTGCCGAAACCCATGCCGGCCCCGCCCGCGATATCAGCCCAGTCCTGCGCACTGAACTCAGTGAGCCGCTTGCCTTCTCGGCGCCTGGCGACCACGGCCAGCACGAACGCGGTCCCGCCCGCAAGTGTGGCGGCGGTCAGGCCCGCCGTCGCGCCTTCTCGCAGAGTGGGCAGGCTCTGCTGGTAGGCAACGTCGCGTGCGGACTGGTCTGCGGCGAGAAGCGATTCTTTCTCTGCCGCCATAGTCGAGGTGTAGGCATCGCGCTGCACCTCGCTGTATTCGAGCGTCGAGGGTTCGAGCGAATCGAGGCCGACCGATCTGTCCTGGAAGAACGACTGAACCCGCTGCCAGTCTCTGAACGACGGTCCCTCTCCACTGCGTGACAGCTCTCGGCTCGCCTCCTCGGGCGACAACGAATGCAGCCGCTGCACCACCTCGAAGAAATCACGGGGGATCTGATATTTTCCGCCGTTGCGCACGTAGTCGGGATACTTCTGAAGGTGTTCGGCGATCGCACCCAGTGCGAAGCGACCGCCTGCCGCGACGAATTTCTGCTGAATCTCCACGGTGCCGCGCATCAGGTCGACGGGTCCGTTGTCGTTCACCCACCGATAAATGGGCTCCTGACCCATGATCTGCTGCCGAGCGTTGCCGATGCCGACCTCCGCGACCTCGGCGATGAAGCCGTGCATCCCGTGCCGGCCACCCCGGTTGGCGGCGACCACCTCGAGATCGATCTTCCTGAGGGCCTCATCGACGCTGTTTAGCGCGTCCCGAAGATTTACATCCTGCCGGTTCAGCGCGCCGAGAAAGTTATCGATACGAAGCTGATTGAGATAGCTCACCCAGGAAGCGACGGCCTGCTCCTGGACACTCGTCACGAGCTCGGCCGTTTCACTCACTGTCGGCGTCCTGTTCGACGCGTCGGCTCAGCATGGCAGCGCACGACTTCGTATTGTTCACCAAGGCGGCGAGTTCCATCCGTTCGGCGGACGAGAGCGCGCGGAAATCGGAGCGAAAGTGCGCCAGCGATTCTCCGTAGCCTTTCACCAGCCCTTCACGAAGCAAGGTCGTCCGTTGCAGGAGGTCGTCGATCTGAGCGTCCATGCCTTTGACGAGGACGGTGTTTCGCTTGATAGCTGTCAGCGCTTCCTGCTTCGCCTCTCTGTTCTCGAACTTCTTCTTCGCGAACAGGGCGATCGACGCGAGCAGGGTTGCGCCCGCGATGGTCCAGCCGATCGGGCCGGCGAGCGCGAGCAGTGTGGTGCCCGCAGCCGTGCCTCCCCCACCGGCGGCCAGCGCGCCGCCACCGAGCCACGCCAGCGCTGCCTGACTGGCCGCCGCCCCGGAAAGCGTCGAGATCGCGGTGCCGGTCGACGCTGTGCCGAAGGTGGTGGCAACCCAGATCGCCGCGGACGGCGCGAGTCCCGCCACTGCGGTTCCCGCAGCGAATCCCGCACCGGCGCCTGCAGCCGACAGTCGCGCCGCTTCCAGCTCCTTCTGCGCGAAGTCCTCAGCATCGAGGAAGCTCTTCCGGTGCACTTCGATCTCGTCGAAGTCGGTGTCGAACGACTTCGGGGTGTTGGCGATGCTGTTCACCAACTGCTCGACCAGCTCGATCAGATCCGTCGAACGTTCACGCTGACGCAGTAGCGACAGACCCCTGTCGGCCATGGAGGTGAAGACGTCGTTGTATTCGGCCACAGCCATTTCGTAGGGGTCTGCCTTCGTGGCGGTCAGCTTTTCGACGCGACCCCTGGCAGCCTCCTTGACGCTGCCGACCTGCCCGACGAACCGTGTCGACGCGGTTCGCGCAACCTTGCCGAGACCGTCGACGGTCCTGTCGAAGCCCTCCTTGGTGTTGCCCACGTTGAGCTGGTCGACCATCGCGTCCTCCGAAATCGGTGTGCCTTACCCACTTTGGGAGAATATAGACATGGTGTGACAAGTTGCACAGAAACCGAGGCAACCCAACGTGGGGGTGGGTCATCGGTGGGCTGGGGCCCGGTGCGGGCGGACTACGCTGAGCCTCATGGGTCGGGGTAATCGGACATATCGGGTTGTCGATGGGCAGCGGATCGAGGGCACTTGGCGGCCGATCTTCATCCGCAACGGTGGCAGCTATTTCCTCACCGACCTGAAGATTTACGCCGACGGTGCGATCGACTGCTGGGGCATGGTCGATCTCGACGGGCTGCGCGACAAACTCGCGAGCGGGTGGATCGCGACCACCATCGAGGCGGGTGCCCGTGCGTCGGCGCACGACCTGGCCGGTTGGCAGTTTCTCGATCCGCAGGTGTGGATCAACCCGGACGACTTCGTTGTTCAGGTCGCCGACGCGATCGACCGGCTCAACGATCGACCTGATTCGACCGGTCGTTGTCGTCGGCTGATCGCCGATTACCTGAGCAGCCGCGACGAGGCCGACCGCCGTGCGCTGGCCGAGGCGTACCTGAAGATCCCGGAGTCGGACCGGCGTTACGCACTCAGCGACATGGACAACAAGGACCGTCCCCTACGGGTGATCTGCACGCCCGTGGATGAGCCGATGATCGGCGGCGGTGAATTCGTCACCGAGAAGATGCGGGAGGCAGCGTTCGCCTATTTCATGGAACGCGAACAGTCCGGAGCCAAGTGGGCGAAACAGCGAGTGACGGACGAACCGGAAGGTGGCCGATCCGGCCCGATCACGTTGAGCCATGTCGTGTACCCACAAGGCTGGCCGGAAGACGCCGGGCTTTCGGTGCTGCGCAACGAGTTTCCCGCGCCGATCAGTTACGCCGGCAAGCTGTATCCAACAGTCGTGCACGCGTATTGGGCGCTGTCCACGCAAGAACCGGACATCGCTGAACAGATCCGGCAGACCGAGCGCCCCTTCGACGCCAAAAAGATTGCCGGGTCAGGCACACGACACTCCGGATGGTCGGTGAGGCGAGCCGCCGTCATGGCCGTGCTTCTTCGCGCGAAGTTCGCTCGATACCCCGAACTGGCTGAGCAGCTCATCGCCACCGGTGACAGCCCCATCTACTATCAGGAATTCGACGCCCCGTACTGGGGGACGGAGGGTTCGGACGGAGCCAACTGGATTGGCCGACTCCTGGAACTGGTCCGCGCGGAATTGGCCTGCGCGGGTGTCAAAGTCGCCGAACCCTGCTGAGCCCCGAGGACCGCGCGGAATCAGCCACTAGGACAGTAGGACCGACATTGTTTCGACCTGATCCTGAACACGAGGCCGCCGCCCCGTACACGCGGGCCTTCCTGACGGTCTACGACGCCTGGGTGATCCGGCTGAGCAACAGATTTGCCTGGCAATGCGACTCCGGCGTCATGCTCGAGCTCTATAACCAGAACCTCGGCAGGCGGCACCTCGAGATCGGCCCCGGCAGCGGTTGGTATCTCGCGAATACCTCTGCCGCGCCCAACCCGGGGCACATCACGCTGATGGACTTGAATCCGACTCCACTGTCGTTCACCGCTCGCCGCATCAACAGGCCCGATCGGGTGGTGGAGTCGGTCTGCGGAAGTGTCCTGAATCCGGTCCCGGTCGAGGCCGGAACGGGATACGACTCGGTCGGAATCAACTTCGTCCTGCACTGCGTACCAGGCGATTTCACCGTAAAGGGAGTGGCATTCAGCCACCTCGCCGCTGTCCTCACCGACGACGGCGTACTGTTCGGCTCCACCATCCTCGGCCGGCACAAGGCATCACGCACGTTATTCGGCCGGGCACTCACCGCCGTTTACAGCCGAGTAGGCGCGTTCAACAACCGCCACGACGACCGCGGCGAACTCGAGACCTCCCTTAGCGAAGCGTTCGGCGAGTGCAGCATCACCGACGTCGGTGCCGTCACGCTGTTCACAGCTCGACGACCACGTCGCCGGCCATCATCGCCAAGCTGACATCACCATCGCTGCAATCGGTCACCGGATGCGGGCGCGTCAGCGCAGGTGTCAGTTGAGCGTCAGGTCCGTGTCAGCGAGGGCCGACAGAGTGTGTTCATCGAACAAAGCGGTCCTCCTCCGAAGGAGCTGGACCACAACGGATTACGAGGAGCACATCATGAACGCCACCAGCACCCTGACCGACCAGGACAAGGCCACCCTGCGCACCGCCGCGTACGGGGCCGTCGCGTTGATCGCTGCCGCGGGCGCTCCGCACAAGGCTGTTTCGCACGGCACCATCGCTCTCACCTCCGCGACGGGACTCGTCGGTCATGTCCTGTCGGCGAAGTCGCGTGATATCCGGCTGCCGGGCAAGACTGTCGCCGACCTTGCCGACACCGTGCTGCCCAGCCTCACCGCCGCCATGGCTGCGCTTGCCGCTCACCCCGCCGAGGCAGCCAACTTCCGTGACACCGTGCTCATCTCGATCGAGCCGGCCCTTCACGCCGCCAAGGGTGCTCCGCTCCCGGCGGTGACCGCGATGGCCGCCAAGATCGCGGGCGCGCTCGAGGTCTGAGCATCGACCGGTTCCGAGACACCATCGGCAGTCGCGGACCGGAGGCCCGAACCGAATACCGAATACACCTGCGGCGCCCCTGATTTCACGATCCGGGGCGCCGCTGTGCTGCCTACGAACCCGACGACAGGGCCGAAGGCCCATCACGGTCGATTTCCGCACCCAGGAAATTCGCGCTCATCGGAAACGTTTGCACCAACTCGGGTTTCGGCGGGCCGGGGTAGGTGTAGCCGTAGGTCCCATCCGCCTGCAGCTCCCAGCGGGGCGGTTCCGGTGTGCCCAGCTTCGTGACGGTGGGACACCAGGCAGGCAGGTCGGCGGACTGGCGCGGCGGAATCCAGACGCTGCGCCGGGCGCTCGCACCTTCGGTGCACAGGACGAGGGCGTCGACGCGGTAGGGGTCGTCGGTGTTGTTGGTGCAGGTGAAGCGGTGGCAGTCGACCCCCGGCACCACCTGCTGCGCCGTCGCGGCCGGGGCCGCCGCGACCAGGGCGGCGAATGCTCCGCCGAGCACAGCGACCGTAAACCGTTGCTTCATGGGACAACTCCTCCACTTCCCTGCCTCGCCGATCCGAGGCGCACACGGCACACCCTAGTTACGGCACTACGAGTTTCGCAATGTGTCGACCGCAACGATGCGCTCCGCGGTGGGAGCGTGATCAGGGTCGGCGAGCCACTGACTGGCCACACCCACCAGCAGCGCGAAGTAGTGAGACCCGACCGCATCGATGACATCGGCATCAGCGGTGTCGAGGTCGAGCCCGCCGAAGGCGCGGGCGAGGATGCGGCGAGCCGCGCGCTGCCCGGTGGCGATCATCGCCCTGATCTCCTCGTCGTGACGGGCGGCCGACACCGACTCGAAGTTGACGTACCACAGCGCCCGGTGCTCGTTGATCGACGCGATGATGCGTTCCCACCTGGCCGCGTTGCCCGCCGGACCGGGTGGATCCACGCCGTCGAGTGCCGCGAAGAGAACGTCACCCCATTCCCGGTTGAGGTCGTGCAACGTCTCGGTGAGCAGGCGCTCCTTGGAGCCGAAGTGATAGTTGATCGACGCCTGATTGGCTCCCGACGCCTTGACCAGCTCGCGGACGGTCGTGTTCGCGTAGCCCAGCGAGAGCAGACAGTCACGTGCCGCCTGCCGGAGCTTGTCTCGATTGCTCATGTCCCGATAGTATATATAAACGTTCGTTTACAACGATCGTTTAGTACAGCCGTTCACATGGAGGAATCCCATGCACGCCACTACTTCGGCCCCGCCAGTGCTGTCACTGCGCGGGCTGCGTCGCGAATATCCCGGTGAGAGCGGGTCGGTCCACGCGCTGCGCGGTGTCGACCTCGACCTCGCGCCCGGTTCGTTCACGGCAGTCATGGGTCCCTCGGGCTCGGGCAAAACCACGCTCCTGCACTGCGCGGCCGGATTACAGCCACCCACCTCGGGCCGCATCACCTTCGGCGGCCAGGCGCTGGACGCCCTCGACGAGACCGAGCTGGCGAAACTGCGTCGCCGCCGGATCGGTTTCGTCTTCCAGTCGTTCAACCTGCTGCCCGCACTGTCGACCATCGACAATGTGGAGCTGCCGCTGCGCCTGGACGGGCGACGCCCCGACCGCGACCGCACCCGCGCGCTCCTGGCCCACGTCGGGCTCGGCGAGCGCGCCGATCACCGGCCCGACCAGCTCTCCGGGGGCCAACGCCAGCGCGTCGCGATCGCCCGTGCCCTGATCACCGACCCCGAGCTGGTGTTCGCCGACGAGCCGACCGGCGCACTCGACATCCGTAGCGCCCGTGACGTTCTCACCCTGCTGCGCCGCCTGGCCGACCAGGGGCAGACCATCATCATGGTCACCCACGACCCGGTCGCCGCGTCGTACTCCGACGAGGTCCTGTTCCTCGCCGACGGCACCCTCGTCGACCGCCTCTCGCGACCGACGGCGGGCGATGTCGCGAACCGGATGGCCGTGCTGGTCGAATCCGCCGAACGCGGCTCGAACGCGTGGTCGCGATGATGCGCCTGGCCGCGCGCTCGTTCGCGCATCACCGAACCTCCGCCGTCGCCACCGGGCTCGTCGCAGCCGCCGGAACCGCGCTGGTCACCGCCATGGCCGGTCTGTTGGGCACCGGACTTTCCGCCGCCGAGGGCGACCGCGATTTTCTCGTGCGGTTCCCGCTCATCCTCGGCGGCTGGGTACTGGCGATCGTCCTGTTCGCCATGATCTCGACGATCGCGGTGGCACTGCACGGCAGGACGAACGAGATCGCGGGCATCCGTCTCATCGGCGCCACGCCGTCGCAGATACGCCGGATGGTCGCCGGTGAGACCGCCATCGTGGCGAGCATCGCCGCGGTGCCGGGCCTGCTCGGCGGACAACTCCTCGGCGCGGGCCTGCTCGCGGGAATCCGCAGCGCGGACCTGGTCGACGATGCCACCGGCTATTCACCAGGCGCGGCGCTGCCCTCGATCGCGACCGTGCTCATGCTTGGTGCGGCCGTCGCCGCCGCCTGGCTCGGTAGCCGCACCATCGCCGCCCGCAGCCCCATCGAAGATCCCACTCCGGCACGGATGCGCGGCAGTGCGACGCGCATCCGGCGGATCGCGGCAGGTGCGGCGCTCGCGGCCGGTCTGGGATCGTCGACGGCCGTGCTCGCGGTCGATGCGGACGACATCCTGACCACCGCCCTCACCGGTCCGGCTTGTGTCCTCGCGGCAGTCGGGTCCGGCCTGCTCGCACCGGAGCTGATCCGTGCGGCGCACCGCGTGATCGCCAAGGCCCCGGTCCTGCGGTCCGGCCCCGCCGGGCACCTCATCTCACGCAACCTCGCCACCGCACCGGAACGGATACGTCCCGCGGTCACTTTCCTGACTCTGTTCATCGGGGTCGCCGCGGGCACCCTGTCCATGCAGAGCATCGAGAACCGTCACGGCGCCGCAGGCAGCGACGGGGAACTGATGGCGACCATCAACTACCTGGTGGTATTCCTCATCGCCGCGTTCATGGCAATCGCCTTGTCCAACAACCTGATCGCCTCCATCGCCCGCCGTCACCCGGAGTTCGCCACCATGCACCTCATCGGCGCGACGGCGAGCCAGTCACAACGGATGCTCGTCGGCGAGGCCGCAGCAGCCGTCATCATCAGCGCTGTCACCGGTGCGTTCGGAGCGTTCGTCACCACCGTCCCGTTCGCGGTCGTGAAGACCGGTGATCCGCTCGCCGCGTTCGCACCATTGCCCTATGCGCTCGCCGTCGTGCTCGGTGCGGGCACGACGGTCGGGGTGACCGCGGTGGCAGGCCGTCGGGCGGTTCGAGCAGCTGCGGCGTAACAGGACCGTCGGCCGACCGGATAGCCGTCAACCGGTCGGCCCGACGTGTGCTGAGCGCAATCGACCGGATTTCGTTCTCGGACAGATGGTTCCGCTACCGCGCGGCCCATTCGCGGAAAGCGGCGACGAACTCCTCGGGTGCGTCCGACTCCACATAAGTTCCCGCGCCCTCGACGATCACGGTCTTGTGATCGACGAATGTCGCTTCGAGTCGCTCACGCTCCTGAGCGCGGAAGGCGATGTCGGCGTCACCCCACACGATCAGCGTCGGCAGGTGAGCGATGGCGGCGAGTCCGGCCTCGACTTCGGCGAAGAATGCCCGGCTGGCCAGGACACGGCCGGGCAGCACGGCGCAAGCCTGACGGCGCTCCACCGTATCCAATGCCTTGCTGTAGTGCGACATTTCGGCTGCTGTCGGCTTGCGCCTCCGGTGTCCCGTGGGAATGAAGGTGTTGACCAGCAGATTGAACCGGCGGATCAGGAAGCGGCTCAGCGGCCCGCCGGCGAGGCGGGCGAAAGCCTCGAAGTGGAGAATGCCGTTGACCGGCCAGGCCCAGGTGTTGGCGAGTACCAGCCGATCGAAGACGGCCGGTCGACGCTGCACGACAGCCAGCCCGATCGTGCCACCCCAGTCCTGCCCGGCCAGGGTGACGCCGTCGAGGCCGAGCTGGTCGACGAAGGCGGTGACCACGTCGGCGTGTTCTTCCGGCAGGTAGCCGTAGCCGGGTTTCGCCGTCGACAACCCGAAGCCGGGGTAGTCCAGGGCGATGCATCGATAGTCGCCGCGCAGCTCACGGATCACGTCGCGCCAGAGGAACGACCAGGTCGGGTTGCCGTGCAGCAACAGCAGTGTCGGGCCGGATCCCTCGTCGACGTAATGCACGGTGTGCCCGTCGATCTCGACGAATCGGCTCTCGAACGGGAACAGTTCGTCGTCGACCCAACCGGGCCGCACGCTCTTGGTTGTGTCGGCCATGGTGGTCTCCTCAGAACTCGGCATCAGAGTATGCTTGAGGATCTCACGTGCACTTTAGAATTTCAAGCGATAGTAGGTGATGATGCGCAGCTACGGTCAGTACTGCGGGCTCGCCCGAGCCATCGAAGTTGTCGGCGACCGATGGAATCTGCTCATAGTCCGGGAACTCCTCCTCGCCCCGGCCCGCTACCGCGACCTTCTGGCGGGCCTTCCCGGCATCGCGACGAATCTGCTGGCGGACCGGCTCCGCGACCTCGAGGCTTCGGGTGTGGTCGAGCGGCGGTTGACCGGCGAGGGCAGCATCGTCGAATACGCCCTCACACCGTGGGGTGCCGAGCTGCGCGAGCCGATCGAAGGCTTGATCCGCTGGTCGACGCCGCTGATGAGCCGCGGCCCGGCCGAGGGTGACTCGTTCCGCCCCGGGTGGCTCGCGCTCGCGCTCCCCGCCTTGCTCAACGCACGGGTCGAGCTTCGCCGTGCGGTGACGATCGGCCTCGAGATCGATGCGGAGTTCTTCCAGCTGCGCGGTACCCGGTCGGGCTTCGAGGTCGGGCGACACGACGGCCGCGAACTCGACGCAGGGCTACGCGCCGATCCCGGATGCCTTCTCGGCCTCGCTGCGGGCGCGCTGACGCTGGATGAAGCGCGCGCCCTCCAGTTGGTCGAGATCCATGGCGACGAGTCGGTCGTCGACAACGTTTTCGGCGGCTGACCGGGCGCATCCTGGGCGGCTGTCACCGCTACCGTTTGCGCATTGATTCGATATACGTCAATATCGATGTATGTCGAAGTCGGAGCTGAACCTGATGACCGAGGCCGCGTGCTGCGCGGAACCGGTCGTTCGCGATCCCTTGACCCACACCGAGGCGGCCGAGCTCGCCGCGGTGTTCAAGGCGTTGTCGGATCCGGTGCGGCTTCGGTTGCTGTCACTGGTCGCGAGTCGCGCCGGTGGTGAGGCGTGCGTGTGCGACATCTCCGACGGTGTCGAGGTGAGCCAGCCGACCATCTCCCATCACCTCAAGGTGCTGCGCGAGGCCGGGCTGCTCACCAGTGAGCGGCGTGCCTCGTGGGTGTACTACCGCGTGGTGCCCGAAGCGTTCGCCCGCATTTCCAGCGCGCTGAGCACCGAGGATGTGCACGCGTGAGCACGGCGACCACCGCCGAGCAGCCGCCCGTCGTCGGCAAGCTGTCGACCCTCGACCGGTTCCTGCCGCTGTGGATCGGTGCGGCGATGCTGGCCGGAATCCTGTTGGGGCGCATGATTCCCGGCCTCGGCGACGCTCTCGGTGCGGTGGAGATCGACGGTGTTTCGCTGCCGATCGCCATCGGTCTGCTGATCATGATGTACCCGGTACTGGCCAAGGTGCGCTACGACCGGCTCGACACCGTCACCGGCGACCGCAAACTCCTCATCGGCTCCCTGGTGCTGAACTGGGTGCTCGGCCCCGCCCTCATGTTCGCCCTGGCCTGGATCTTCCTGCCCGACCTGCCCGAATACCGAACCGGCCTGATTATCGTCGGCTTGGCCCGCTGCATCGCCATGGTCATCATCTGGAACGACCTGGCCTGCGGTGATCGCGAGGCCGCCGCCGTGCTGGTCGCCCTGAACTCGGTGTTCCAGGTGTTCATGTTCGCCGTGCTCGGCTGGTTCTACCTGTCGGTGCTGCCCGGCTGGCTCGGCCTGGAACAGACCACCATCGACACCTCCCCCTGGGAGATCGCGAAATCGGTCCTGATCTTCCTCGGCATCCCCCTGTTGGCCGGGTACCTGAGCAGGCGCATCGGTGAACGGACCAAGGGCCGCGACTGGTACGAGTCGACATTCCTGCCCAAGATCGGTCCGTGGGCGCTGTACGGACTGCTGTTCACGATCGTGATCCTGTTCGCGCTCCAGGGCAGCCAGATCACCTCCCACCCATGGGACGTGGCACGAATCGCGCTGCCGCTGCTGGTGTACTTCGCCGTGATGTGGGGTGGTGGCTACGCACTCGGTGCCGTCATGGGTCTGGGCTACGCGCGCACCACCACCCTCGCGTTCACTGCCGCGGGCAACAATTTCGAACTGGCCATCGCCGTGGCGATCGCCACCTACGGCGCCACCTCCGGCGAGGCTCTTGCCGGTGTTGTCGGGCCGTTGATCGAGGTCCCCGTTCTTGTAGCCCTGGTGTACGTCTCGCTGGCGCTGCGCAACCGATTCGCCGGTGCTACCCCGGCTTTCACTTCCGAGGACATGAAATGAGCGGCAAACCGTCGGTGCTCTTCGTCTGCGTCCACAACGCCGGCCGATCCCAGATGGCACAGGGGTTCCTCACCCACCTCGCGGGCGATGCGATCGAGGTCCGTTCCGCGGGCAGCGCCCCCGGCGACACCCTGAATCCCGCCGCCGTCGAAGCCATGGCCGAACTCGGCATCGACATCACCGCCCAGTCCCCCAAAGTCCTCACCCCCGAAGCAGTCGAGACGTCCACAGTCGTCATCACCATGGGCTGCGGCGACGCCTGCCCCTACTTCCCCGGCATCGACTACCGGGACTGGAAGTTGGACGATCCGGCAGGCAAGGGCGTCGAATCGGTGCGCCCGATCCGCGACGAGATCAAGAAACGCATCGAGGATTTGATCGCCGAATTGCTGCCGACCCGCCTCTGAACCGGAAGTGTGGTCACCGTCGACATGGTGAAGTATCCAAGTGGAGAAACCTGCAGGTCTCGATGCACACTTCGCACGGCGGGCACGCGCCACTCAGTGGAAGCCGACAGCCCCGGACGGATTGACGGAGCGCGAGTACCTACTCCAGTTCGCCGCGCGCCCAGGCATGTTCATCGGTTTCACCACGGTTCGTGGCGTGACGTGCTTCCTGAACGGCTACGACTACGCGGCTCGCCGGACCGGAGGTCGAGGTCTGGACGGCTTTCGCGAGTGGCTTCTCGCCAACCACCTTCGTCGCGAGAGTAGCCTCTGCTGGTCGGGTTTGGTTACGCAGATTGCGCTGCCCGCGCGCGACGACGAAACAGATCTCAGGCCTGAGCAGGAACTCCGCGTCGTCGAGGTCTTGTTCCACCTGCTCGATCAATTCCTGGCTGAACGTGCGGACGTCGTCTGAATCCGATTTCCGTCCACCAGTCGGCGGAGGCCGTCGATGAACTGGTGGTCGGCGCAGGGGTCGATGTGGATTTCTTCGCCGTGTCGGGTGTAGAGGTATCTTCCGTCGTTTCGGACGTCGAACCAGCTCACGTACCTCGAGGCGGATCTGCTGGTGTGGGTGATCTTCACGTGGCCGCTGCCGGTGCGGGGTGCCGCCAAAAGGTCGCGCATGCGGGTGGACTCGCGGGTGGGAGTTGTGGACCAAGAGTCTTGCGGGCCTCGGTCTCGAAGGCGATCCAGTCTTTCGACCATTCGGGAGGTGGTTCCGGCGGGGGTGCTGCCCGCTACCGCGGCGACCATTCGGGTGACGATGTTGACCGAACCCACCTGGATGGACACATCGCCGCCGTATTCGTCTGTGGCGCCGGGGTGTTGGACGACGGCGACGCCGATGTCGGTGACGACCGCACCGAAAGCGCGGATCGGTGACTCACGGCGGCCGACCACCTCGACCGTGATTTGCGGTTCGAAAATCGTTCGGAGTACCGGGAGTAGGTCGACGTCGTCGCGTACGGGGATGCGCGCGCGGCAGGAGGCCTCGATCGTCTCCCACTCCGAGCGGTACCGCACCGAACTCAGCAAACGCAGCGGTGGCGGGAATCTATCGGCACCGAATTCGCTACAGACATAGATGAATTCGTCCGGGGTGAAGCGCCACTTCATCGAGACCGCTCGTCGGGTGTGGTCCA
The DNA here is from genome assembly GCF_040639775.1 of Nocardia sp. NPDC023733. Classification (NCBI taxonomy): domain Bacteria; kingdom Bacillati; phylum Actinomycetota; class Actinomycetes; order Mycobacteriales; family Nocardiaceae; genus Nocardia; species Nocardia sp. NPDC023733. The sequence continues at coordinate 48,246 of NZ_JBFAAN010000011.1, forward strand.
GTCGCCCTGGCTAGGAGACGAGGCGGCCTCGTCATTTTCGTTGTGGCGCAGAGTTTCCCACTCGCCCTCACGGGCCGGTCCGGAGTCGATGCCGAAGACCGCAGGGACAGTGGGTTCGCGTGGACCGAGCAACTCATCGGCGTTGCGCTGGTTGACCAACCACTCCGGTGTCTTGCGCTCGTCATCGTCCTGGCGGCGACCAGCGCCCATCCCGGGCATGCCCGCCATGCCGGGGTACCCGCGCCCACCCGCGCCACCACTGCCCGAACCGCCTGGTCCGGCCCCGACCACAGCAGCAATGGGGCTACCGGGCAGCGCACGGCCCGATCCAGGAACGGCCGCACCCGGCTGACCTCCCGGCGAGCCGGAACCGCCAGGTGAGTGGCTCGAACCTGGGCCTCCCCCGGCACTATTCGGTGAGCCGGGCGTGGTCGTGGTTGCCCCGGGGGCTGTCGAGGCAGCGGTTGTGCTGCCCTCATCTGTGCTCGATGGCGAACCTTGATCGCCGGAGGATCCGTCGTCGTCTCCCGACGACCCCGCCTCGTCGGCTGAGTACTCACCCGAATCCGATTCGTCGCCAACACCCGGCGCCTGGTCACCCGCCGCTGCCTCGTCGCCGGCGCCGGCCTGATCCCCTGAGCCCGGAGACTGATCCTCGGTGCTGATGGGCGAACCGCTGGTCGGATTCGAATTCCCTGGAGCCCCAGGAATACTCGCACCGTCTCCCGGCTCCGTCGGCGCACCGAAGGTCGGCACACCCTGACCTGCCGGATCATAATTCGGCACATAGTGATTCGTCATCGCCCACACAGCCTCGAGGTGGCTGTCACTGGCCGACTGCGCCGAGCTGGTCAGGACGGCCGGATTCTCCAGCCCCAGAATGAACGGCGCCGCTGGCTTGTCACCAGAGGGCGGCGGCGGAACGGCCGCCTTCACCGCCTCCGCGGCCAACGCGGCCGACTCGATCCGCCACCCCACACCATTGACGATGTCCTGCATCGCCGTCATCTCACCGACGAACCGGTCGAGAGCCGCCAACATCGCGTCCGCCGAGGCACCCTCCCACCCACTGGCCACCGACTTGCGAACCTTCAGCCCCAAATTCATTGTCGCGAACTGCATCCCGGTACCGATCAGCTTCCATGCTTCCGCGGCCGCGTGCATGGATCCGGGTTGCATCTGCTCGGCGTGGTCGAAGATCTCCTGGTGGGAGATGCCCTGGAAGTTCTCCATGTTGCGGATGTAGGCGGGGTCGTGTGCACCATTTGCCGCCGATTGGGCAAGGCCTGTAGCCCACTTCCGGGTCGTCCCGGCAAGTTCACTGGCCTGCAGGACTTCGGGTGCCAAACCGGTAATGCCGGTGACGATCGCCGGGCCGGACAGAGCTGGGTTCTCACCAGTCATCAGTTGTCCTTACCGATCGTAGATTCCAGCACGGTCGCGATCTCGAGGATGTTCTCGCAGGGCTGCATGTTCTTGACGAGACCGTCTGTCGTGATGGTCACTGTGATACCCAGGTATCCCACCTTTGTCTGTACATCCACCGAACAATCGTTCGCACCGCCCTTGCGCACTTCGAGGGCGGGACGTCCATTGATGATCAGTTCCTCGGTGCGACCGCTGTACTTCGAGCGCACCTCGTCGAGGGAGACGTTGCCGGATTCGAGAGCGAGCGATGCATCGCCGCCCTTCTTGAAATTGCATATCAGGAAGGAGTACTCGGCAATCATGTCGTTCCCACGTCGACGCGACTGTGGATCGAAACCGATTTCCTGAATCGAAGAATCAGGAATCCACGTGCAAGGGTCGACGACAACCTTCGGCCTCTTGCCGGCTCTGGTGTACTTGTTGTCTTGGGACGGAGGTTGCAGATGTGCGGCAGTCAGCGTCGGCCGAGCGGGACCCGAAGTCTCGGCCTGTGTAGGGGCCGGGGATGGCGAGCCGACACTATTTTCGCCGTCTTCGCCGCCCGCCGAACATCCGGCCAGGACCATGGCACCGATCACCAAGGCAATAGTGCGGCGACTTCCGCCGAACGATGCGTTCACGCGTCGACCTTCCCTTCGAGAACACGTTGGGCAGCAGCGTTGGCCGCATCGACTTCCGCCAGCAATCCGGCTGCACGGAGCACAGCGGCAACCATCGAGCGAGCGACATATTCGGCCTGCACGAAAGCGTCGAACCCCTGGTTCGCTTTGGCCTCGAATCCGGCCTGCAGCTCTTGCGCTGACTCGAACCCACCGAACCCGGACAGTCGAGCTTGCGCGCGAATCTGCTCCTGGAACGCATGCAGCCTGTCTGCGTACCAAGCGAAATGCGCAGCGCACTCATGTGCGGCGGCTTCGGTCAGGACGAAAGTTCCCGCCTCGGCGGCAGCGAACAGCTCCTTGGCCTGCGCAGCATCAGCCATTGAACCTTCCCATCGTTTCAGCGCTCATGATGTGGGCCGTATCGGCGAGGAGAATTTGTCGGCCGGCAGATGGCAGTCGGTAGTGGACGAAATAGTGGTTCGTTCAACCGTTTCGCTCGGTCCCGCGGAGTCGAAGAGCGACACCCGACCGGTACCTGTCGGGTCGACGACAGAGATCGTTGATTGGCCTTTATCCGGCTCCGTTCGTGGCCTGAACACGACCTGAAAGCCCATCGGCTGAACTGCCGACCGAATTCGATCAGCCAACTCCGGCCATTGCTGCTCGGAAAAAGACGACCTGGCGGAGAAGTGGTACTTCGATGTGATCTGGCCATAAGTCCGATCGAATGGCTTCGGACAGCCCCTCGTCGAATCCGTGGCCGCAGCGTAAGGCGACCAAACGACAGAAGGCGAGATTGCCACCGCCGCGTCACTCATCATCTGCGCCACGGCGGTGAACTGCTGGGTCTTCTCCTCCGCGCTCGCTCGGCCCCGAAGCACTTCAGCGGCCGCGGCCGTCTCCTCTTGGCTTGTCGGCGGGACGTTCAAGTCTTCGGTCAAGGAGACCCATACCCACGGCCCAATGGTCACGGCGAGGACGAAAGCCGCGACGATGGGGACGGATATCGCCAGCACGACAGCGTTCTTCCGGTTAGCGGACCCCGTCCGCTTGTGCGGCGACCGGTTCTGTTGCTCACTCATCGGCGGGCACTGCCCGGGTTGATCGCGTTCTCAGGCAGCCCCGCGACGACAGCCGCCAGGTTGTAACCGCTGCGATGCAACTCGTTGGTCGTTCCGTCGACGCGACCATATTCCGGGTGGCCGTATGCGCCGGTATAGGTCTTGCCGTCTACTACGACGGCTTCGGTGCTGAGATGAGTGACCCATGGCATGTTGACCGGGCTCCGGCCGAACGCATTGAAATTTCCGACCTGCTCCCCCTTTTCGGTCATCTCGTAGACATGGCCTGGTTCGAGACCGAGATCCGCCGCCGATTCCACAGCGTCGTTCAATCCGCTGAGCACAGCGATGGAGGGACCCTTCGCGCCGGCGAATTCACCACCGATACCTGGCGATCCGTAGAACACCACATCGTCCACGGCTCCGCCCTGTTGTTGCAGCGCGTGACTGGTCGCCAACGATCCGTACGAATGGCCAAGGGCCGTGATATGCGGATCGGTATTCTGATTGGCCACCTCGATGCCCTTGTAGAAGTTCGACAACGGTTGCGCGGCCTCCTGTGCTCTGTCCTCGAAAAGCACCGTGGGATAGCTGAGTCCCTTCTGCGGCGGGTCGTAACCCATCCATGCGATCGTGGATACTTTGTTGTCCGCCGCGCCCGCGCTACCCAATTGCAACTGCGCTTGACTCTGCAAAGCCGCAGCTTCGTTCACCATGCCGGGCAGGGACTCTCGCACATTCGAGGTCAGTCCTGGCGTGGTCACCGACACATGGTCGGCGGTGTCAGGGTTGCCGACCGCCACCGCTGCGCGTACTTGTCGACCGCTGGTGGTGTCGAGTCCGAGAAGCATGCGGGGTTGTGTAGCCGTGCCTTCTGCAAGAGTTCTTTCGATGGCACGAACGTCAGCCAATCGCGCCTGCTTGTCTTGCAACTCCTGTGCGGCACCGGTGGCTTTCGGATTGCCCTGCACAACGGCGGCCAGACGGGTGACTTCCCCTTCGAGGCGAGTCTTTTCCGAGGAGAGATGCGCCTGGTTTGCCTTGTCCCGAACCTCCGCGGGAAGTCCGTCCAAGTTCCCGATGGTCGCGGGCTGGGTTGTGATCGCCTCGGCCTGCTGTTCGGGAGTCAGCGACTCCCAGTACTTCCGATTGTCCTCGGGCGTACCACCTTTCGGCGGCGCCGGGAACGTCACCGGAGTCTTCAGCGTGCTGCTGTTCTGGAAGTGAGAATCGTCGGGCAAGCCAGTGAACGCGAGTTTGATCGCGTTGGTGGCGGTGGTGTCGACGTCGGCGGCGTTCGCCAGTGCCTTCTTCAACACGGCCGTGCACGCATCCGCGTCGGTGGTCAGGGCGGCAATTGCCGTGCTGTATTTCTCCTGGTCTCCCCCGACTGCCGAATACAGCGCACGCTTGCTGACCTCGGTGATCTCGCAGGTTCCGTCGGGCTTGACCGCAAAGTTCTTGGGCGCCGCCTCGGCGGTGGCCTTCGCGTTCGCCACCAGGGTTTTCGCGACTTGGTAGTTCGATGCGCTGAACGTCGCCGTCGTGCGGCCTTTGTCCAACGCTGTCAGCACGGCCATCGACTGGGTACGCACGATTTCGAAACGGGCGCGCATCGCCTCTCCGGACGACCCCTTCCACGTTTCTCGTGAACTGTCGACCGCCCGCCACTGCTCGTCCATCTTCGTGCGCAGCTCACTGGCCTGCCTGCCCCACTCGGTGGCGAGTGCGGTCAATTGTTCCGGCTGCCAGCTCAGTACCTGCGCGACGGTGAGGGCCTTGGTCATTTGATGCCGCCTTCGAGGCCGGTGAAGCCGCCCGCGTTGGCTTGGTCCTGCTGCTTGAAGGCGATGATGGCGGCGACTGTCGCGCCGCCAAGTTCGGCCAGTGCCGTTCCCGCCGATTGCATCGACTTGTCGGCGGCGCGGGCCGCGTCCTGGCAGGCGCCCGCGATGTCACCGCCGGCGAACGCGGCGAGCAGGCCGTCGGGTAGCGCACCGCCCTTGCCGATCAGTCGAGTTTCCTGGCCTGCTGTTCCCAGGCCGTCGGCCAGGGCCCGAGCGGCGGCGGGATCCAGGTCGAGATCGTCGTAGGCGCCCACAGCTGTCCCCCTTCTCGACGGGACCTCTGGAACCCACCCCCGAGGTGCCGTCTCCGAGCCATCTATAGATGGCATAAGTCGGTCGCGCACATGATGCCATCTATAGATGGTCGACGCGAGTGCCATGCCTCGGAAACCTCTGTGAGGTGCCCGAATCCGCCGTTGAGAAGCAGCTCATGGCGATTCTGGGGCAGCACCTGGCGAGCCTGCGCGAAGCCAGGGGCCTGACGCAGGAAGCGGTCGCGAATGCCGCGGGCATCAGCCGCCAGTACTACCAATTGCTCGAGAACGGCTGGGGTGTGCGCAAGACCAAGGCACCGGCGAATCCGCGGTTGTCGACGCTGATCGCGTTGAGCAAGGCACTCGGCACGACGGTCCCCGACCTCGTCGACGTGATGTTCGGCCGAAACGCGGGCTGACGCTATCCTGGCTCCCCGACACGTGGAGGGGAGACACATCGTGGGCGATATCGATCCGTTGGCCGGGAATGTCAGCCATCTGCAGGACTCGCTTGCCGCGTCCGTAGCTCCTGCCGACAGCAGCCTCGTTCGGCTCGAGGTGGGCCAGGACGGCACCATTCAGAGCGTCCAGCTCTCCGCCGCCGCCCGGGCGATGACACCTGACGCACTCGTGGCGGAGGTCGTGCGCGTGCACACCGCGGCTGTGGAGGAATCGCAGCGGGCGATCTCGGCGGCCATCGCCGCGCTGGAAGCCGATCCCCGGTTGGCCGCGCTCACCGAACGCAAGACCGACGCTCTCAGCCGGGCGCTGCCGACACAGACTCACCCACCGACCTCAGCCGCCCCCGTTTCGCGCCCATCGACTGGCGACACCCCGGTTTCGCTTCCTGCCAACGCGATACCGCCCTCGTCGGACCACAACACTGCAGGCCCGAGCCGACCGACTCCGGTGTCGCCACCGCAGACCCCCGTCGCGCCGGTACCGCGTCCAGCCGTTTCCCCGAGGCAACAGCCAACCCAACAGGCTCCCTGGCCGTCACCTTCCAGCGAGCAACCTCCGGCGCGAAGCCGTCAGCCGACGCCCGAGGAGGAAGAGGAGATGGACCGCTACTACGGCCGAAAGAGCTGGCTCGAGTACTGAAAGGTGCAGGTGGCGAGGCTTATTCGTGGGGCTGTTCGCCTGTCACGATGTGGTCGGCCAGGTTGAGGCCCTCGCGGACCAGGCGGGCGAGGTGGCCGTCGCGGATGCGGTAGACGATGCGTCTGCCTTCGCGGCGGGTTTCGACCATTCCGGTGAAGCGCAGTTTCGCCAGGTGCTGGCTGACGGCGGTGCGGGATGCACCGCAGGCCTCGGTCAGTGCGCTGACATCCTGTTCGCCCTGGGCGAGGAGGAACAGGATGTGTAGCCGGGTGGCGTCGGCGAGCATGCGGAAGGCTGCCGTGGCGGCCTCGAGGTGGGCTTGGTCGGGTTGGACGGCGTGGACGAGGCTCGGTTCCGATATCGGACGGAGCTCACCGGTCATCGCCGTCACCTTTCTGCCGTCACCACCGCCGGGGTGGAGGTGGTCTTCGCGGGCCACACGCGGGTGGCCGTGGTCGCCGCAAGTGTAGCCAGCAACGTCAGGGTGAGCGCCGCCGTGAGCTGTCCGGCGAGCGCACCGCCCCAGCCCGCGATGGGGTAGGTGAGCAGGAAACAGGCGTGGGAGAGGGAGAACTGTGCGGTGAACACTGCGGGACGGGTGGCCTCGTCGGATTGTGCTCGCAACAGCCGAGCGGACGGTGTGTTGATCATCGAGGTGCCCGCTCCGAGCACCAGCCAGCCGACGACGAGGGCCACCCAGCCTGGCCATGCGATCAGTACGGCGGCGAGTACCAACCCCAACGGCACGATCGCGGCGCCGGTGAGCATCAGATCGCGGTCGGAAACCCGTTCGAGCACGCGCAGCACCAGCAGCGCCACCATCATCGATCCGGCGCCGTAACACCCGAGCGTCAGCGCCACCGCCGCCGAGCTGCCGCCGAGCAGATCACGAACGTAGACAACGGTATTCACCACGACAAGTGCGGTCGCCGCACCGACGACCATGTTCAGCGCCAGCAGTCCGCGCAGGACCGGATCGCCGGTCATGACGCGCGCGCCGAGGGTGATGCGGGTGAACAGCGGCGCCGACCGGTCGACCGGGACGAGCCGCGGCAACGGTGTGCCGAGGACCATGATCGCCGAGACCACGAAGCCCACGGCCGTGCCGACGAACAGCAGGTTGTAGCTGAGCACCGTCAGCAAGGCCGCGGCCAGCATCGGGCTGAGCAGGGATTCCAGGTCGTAGGCCAGCCGTGACAGCGACAGTCCCCGGGTGTAGTCCCGTTCGTCCTCCAGGACCGACGGGATGACGGATTGGAACGCCGGGGTGAAGGTCGCCGACGCCGCCTGCAGCAGAAAGACCAGCGCATAGATCTGCCAGACGGCCCCGACGAACGGCAACGACAGGGCGATCATCGCCCGCATCACGTCCGCGGACACGAGTAGCACGCGCCGCGGTACACGGTCGGCGAGAGTCGAAACGACCGGCGCCACAAAGACATACGCCACCATCTTGATCGCGAGTGCGGTACCGAGCACAGCGCCCGCATCGTCGTCTGCCAGGTCGAAGGCGAGCAGTCCTAATGCGACCGTCGACAAACCGGTTCCGACGAGTGCGACAACCTGCGCGGTGAACAGTCGCCGGAATCGGCGATGCCGCAACACCTCCAGCACGACCGACCTCCTGACTTCCGCTTCGAAATTCAGAATAAGTCTTCATGTGCGCAATTGCGAACCTAATAGAGGGACACAGGGCGTCCAAGGCTCGCAGCAAGATACGAGACTCATGATATCGAAACTAAAAGTTCCGCATGCTGCTTGGCGTGCAAGAGATCTCCAGAGAAGTTGCCTGCGCAGGTGTGGTGTCGACTGCCGCCACCCTGACGCTCATGCCGACCGGGTGGGGGTTACATCTGGCGACGTGGTGTCGCCGACTGGGAATGGAGGTGATCGCCGCGTGCGATCGGGATCCGGCGCGGCGGGCCGAGGCAGCCGAGACGCGTTCCATCCGCATGTGAATCCCATCCGGAAAGCCTGGCGGACGGGAAAATCGGCCGAACCATCCTGATCGAGGCCGACTATCTGCACGCCATGTCACCCGCTGACGTGACGGGCCTGATCGGCGATCCCGCGCACTAGGCCGGGAGAATGGCGGGATGGCAGGTGGCGTCGAAGCTCAGTTGAGTGCGTTACTCGGACCGCTGCGGCGGGCAGTACTGCGGCGGACGCGGGCGCTGGAGGGATTGCCCGATCTGCCGGAGGCGCAGATCGAGCTGCTGAGATTGCTTGTGGCACATGGCGGTCTGGCGCCGGGGCGGGCGGCGGACGAGCTCAAGGTGGCGCAGTCGACGGTGAGCAATCTGGTTCGGACGATGGCCGATCTGGTGGATCGGGTGCCGTCGACCGAGGACGGACGCGGTGCGGTGCTGGTCGCGTCGGCGCGGGCGCGGGAACTGCTGGTCAGGTACGACCGGGCCAGTGCGGCGATGCTGCGGGACTCGCTGGCGAAACTGTCATCGGCGGATCGACGGGCGCTGGAAACCGCCGTGCCCGCCTTGCAGCGGCTGCTGTCCGTGCTGGACGAATAGGTCGCACACTCTTCCCTCTGTGAGGCCGGTCACCTACAGTAGTTTTGTTTCAAAAGTATTTCACTGTGGGAGCGTGCGTTGCGGAGCCCGAACTTCATCCGTCAGTTGCTGGCGGTAGCCGTTGTCCTCGCGAGTGCCGGTGCGGCGGTGGTTTCGCCCGCCGCCGCGGCACCCGACGACACGGTTGTCACCGTCGCAGGCGGGCCGATCAGCGGTCGGCACACCAACGGCATCGTCGAATACCTCGGTGTTCCGTTCGCTGCCGCAACTGCGGGCGAAAACCGTTTCGCCCCTCCGCAACCCGCAGTTCCGTGGACGGATGTGCGTGCGGCGGTCGCGCATGGACCGCAGTGTCCGCAGGCTTCTCCGGCGCCGTTCGGGCTAGCGCTGCAGGAATCCAGCGAAGACTGCCTGAGCATCGATATCTATGTGCCGGAGAACGCCGCAGGCGCGAAACTTCCGGTGATGGTCTGGCTTTACGGTGGCGCCTTCGTACTCGGCTCCAATGCTCAGTACGACTCCCCCGACCGGTTGGTGCGTGAGGGCAAGGTCATCGTCGCCATCCCCAACTACCGGGTCGGCCCGTTCGGTTTCCTCGCTCTGCCCGAACTGGCCGACAGCACAGGCGGCATCACGGGAACGTACGGCACACTCGATCAGCAGGCGGCGCTGCGGTGGGTTCAGGAGAACGCGGCCGCGTTCGGTGGCGACCCCGGAAATGTCACCGTCTTCGGCGAATCGGCCGGTGGGATGAGTGTGTGCACACAGCTCGCTTCGCCGCTGGCACAGGGCCTTTTCCACCGGGCGATCATCCAGAGCGGGTCCTGCGCGCGGAGCCCGCTGTCACCGCCGGACAGGGAACTCGCCTTCCAGCGGTCGGCCGACTACGCGGCGAGCCTCGGTTGCCACGATCCGAACACGCGACTGAACTGCCTGCGCGCGCTTCCGGTCGAGAAACTGCTGGATTCGCCCAGCGCCGAACTGCATTCGATGGCGGTCACCTGGAGTCCCGTACAGGACGGGGTCGTGTTGACCTCCACTCCCGAAGAGGCTCTCGCCGCCGGAGCCGCGCGCGATATACCGCTGGTGGTCGGCAGCAATGCCGACGAGGGTGCCGCTTTCATCGCCCTGCTCGACTACCTGAAGGGCACGATCCCCAATGAATCCGATTACCTGACCTGGGCGCAGGAGCTGTTCGGCGACAACGCCGGCCAGGTTCTGCACCGATACCCGACGGCCGACTTCCCCTCTGCGGCCGAGGCGAAAGAAAAGGTGCTCACCGACGGGTTCTTCGCTTGCCCAGCGCTTTTCACTACCGAGGCCGCGCGCGCCGGTGGCGCCGAGGTCTGGCAATACCGCTTCAACGAAGCACCGCTCGGCCAGAACCCGTTGCTGCCCGGCGCCTTTCACGCGGCCGAACTCCCCTACGTGTTCACCGATCTGCTCGGCATCCCGATCCCGTTGCCACCGGCAGGCGACCAACTCTCCCGCCGCATTCAGCAGAGCTGGGCCCGGTTCGCCCACACCGGCGATCCGGTGACAGCGGACTTCGCCGACTGGCCGACCACCCCCGGCTCCACTCTCGAAATGAGCAGCGCGGGGATCAGCGCCGGCGAATCCTTTGCCGCCCAGCATCATTGCGACCTGTGGTCGGGAATCAGCCGAATCGGTTAGTCAGAATTTGCCGGTGTGGTGCACCGTCCGGTGGCCGAGCTGGGTCGCGAGTTCGCTGACGAAGGTGTCGTGCAGTGGTGGCCAGTGCCAGAATTCGACAGCCAGCGCGCCGAGGGCGAAGTCGTCGGACCAGGTCCAGGCGGTGATCGACGCGGATGTCCGACAGGTTCGACAGGTGACGTCGCCTGCGCCGGTGGTGACCCATTCCTCGATCGCGGTCGAAAAGGGTTGCCAGACATCGGAATCGGCTTCCCATCGATTCGGGTAATCGATGATGACGGTGCGGGTGGCGCAGTGCGGGCAGGTGGCGTACTCGGGTTCGGTTTCGCCCTGGCCGCCGTGATGGGCGTGGCGGCCGACGATGACGGCCACCGGGCCGGGCACCCAATCGGCGCCCCAGTCGTCCGCGACAGCCGCCCACTGCGGCCCGGGGACGTAACCCGCCTCGACCTTCCCGCTGTACATCGACTCGCTGGACATCTCCCGCGTCAGCAAGCCACGCGACACCATCCAGTCCACCACCCGCGCGCCGAGCGCCTCCGCCTCGGCCACACCCACCTCGACATCGACGATCCGCTCGAAATAGTCACCCACCCACGCATGGTGCCACGGCAGCGGCGCCCGAAAGCACCCGCAGATCGCGAACGCTCGGAACTCGCCCGCTGGCGGGACCAGGGGCGCGGGTGAGATCGCAGCTCAGCGGGAGTAGTCGCGGAAGGTCATGACGCCGCCGACCATGATGGCTACGACCATGAAGAGGTAGACGACGACGCGCAGCCAGGTCGGGCCGTAGAACGTCACCGCCATGGTTGCTCCCAGCGCTGCGAGAATCAGCACCACCCCGTAGAAGGGGGTGCGTTGTTCTCTGTCGACCATGGTTCCAGTGTCCGCCGAATACCCGCGCGGTGCCATGAGCAACAATTCTGCCCGAAATCGGGCAGGGAACTTGGCGGAAACAGTCGCGGCGGGCAAGATTGCGGCGGTGAACGACGGATCCTCGGCGGAGCTGGTGCGGCATGTGGCCATGTCCACGGGGCTTCCGGAGCGGGTCGCGGCTCGGGTGGTCGCCGATATCGTCGGATACTTCGACGAGACGGCCGAGGAGTTCGTGCGCCGCAGGCACGGGGAGTTGCAGGCCCGGCAGGTGCGTAATGCCGAGATCTGGCGGTTGCTCGCGGGCGAACTCGCGCAGCGGCCGGTGGCGGCTCCCCGGTTCACCGAACGGCAGTTGCGGCGCATCGTCTACGGGTAAAGGAGCCGGCATGTGTGGAATCGTCGGGTACGTCGGGCATCGGCAAGCGGTTCCGGTGCTGCTGGAAGGGTTGCATCGGCTCGAGTACCGGGGCTACGACTCGGCGGGTCTGGCACTGCCGTACCGGGGCAAACTGCGGGTACGCAAGACGCAGGGCCGGGTCAAGGATCTGCGGGACAAGGGCGACACCGCCACGTTGCCCGGCAATGTCGGCATCGCGCACACCCGATGGGCCACCCACGGCGAGCCGAGTGACGCCAACGCCCACCCGCACACCGACACCAGCGGCCGAATCGCGGTGGTGCACAACGGCATCGTCGAGAACGCCGAACAGCTGCGGTCCGAACTCACCGCACTCGGTGTGCGACTGGTCTCCGATACCGACACCGAGGCCATCGCGCACCTGATCGCGGCCGAACTCGACGCCACCGACTCGCTCGAGGCCGCCGTGCGCACCGCGCTGCACCGCGTGCAGGGCACCTACGGACTGCTGGTGCTCGACGCGCGCCGACCCGACGAACTGGTCGTGGCCCGCAACGGCAGCCCGATCGTGCTCGGTGTCGGCGACGGCGAGATGTTCATCGCCTCCGACGTCGCCGCCCTGGTACACCACACCCAGCGGGTGGTGTTCCTCGACGACGGCGAGATCGCCACCCTGCGCGCCGACGGCTTCCGCACCAGCACCCTCGGCGCCGAACCCGAGCAGACCGACAAGGTGCCGACCACCATCGACATGGCCGCCGAGGACTACGCGCTCGGCGGCTACCCCGACTTCATGCGCAAGGAGATCGCCGAGCAGAGCGAGGCCGTGCGCCGGGCCCTGCGCGGACGCCTCGACGACCGCTTCGCCACCGCGCGCCTCGGCGGCCTGAACATGGACGCGCGCGAACTGCGCGGCATCAGCAAGGTGGTGTTCCTCGGTTGCGGATCGGCCTATTACGCAGGGCAGCTCGGTGCGCAACTGGTGGAGGAGCTCGCCCGCATCCCCGCCACGGCGGAACCGGCCTCGGAGTTCCGCTACCGCAATCCGGTCGTCGACCCCGACGCGCTGTACGTGGCGATCAGCCAATCCGGGGAAACCCTTGACACCCTGGCCGCGGTGCAGGAACTGCAACGCAAGGGTGGCCGGGTGATCGGTGCGGTGAACGCGGTGGGCAGCGCGATCGCCCGCCAGTGCGGTGCCGGTGTGTTCCTGCACGCGGGCCCCGAGATCTCGGTCGCCTCCACCAAAGCGCTCACCAACATGACGGTGTCGTTCACCATGCTCGCCCTGCTGCTCGGGCGGGTGCGTGACCTCTCGGCCGCCGACGGGCAGCGCATCGTCGAGGGTCTTCGCGCCGTGCCCGATGCCATCGATCAGCTGATCGGTGACGAAGCGGCTATCGCCGAGATCGCCCAGCGCTACGCGAAGGCACGCAGCATGTTCTTCATCGGCCGGGTGCGTGCCTGGCCGGTGGCCCGCGAGGGCGCGCAGAAGCTGAAGGAAGTCAGCTACGTGCACGCCGAGGCGTATCAGGCCTCCGAACTCAAGCACGGCCCACTCGCGCTGATCGACCCGGAGATGCCGAGCGTGGTGATCGTCCCCGACGACGAACTGCTCGCCAAGAACATCAACACCATCGAGCAGATCAAGGCCCGCGGTGGCCCGGTCATCGCCGTCACCAACGCGGACCTTCCCGACAGCATCGCCGACGACGTGATCCGGGTACCGAAGGTCGCCCCCGAACTCGACCCGATGTTGCTCACCGTCCCGCTGCAACTGCTGGCCTACCACTGCGCCCTCGCCCTCGGCCGCGACGTGGACAAGCCGCGCAATCTGGCCAAGAGCGTCACCGTCGAATAGGTCAGCGGCTCAGGTCGCGGAACCGCCGCACCGCGAGCGGGAAGAACACCGCGATCAACGCCACCGGCCACGCCACCGCCAGCAGTTCCGCGTGCTCGGCTGCCCAGGAGTCGCCCGCGGCGACCGGGTTGCCGAACAGGCCGCGCACGGCGGTGGCCGTGGCCGACATCGGGTTCCATTCGATGACCGCGCCCAGCCAGGACGGCATCGACTCGGGCGAGGCGATGGCGTTGGACAGGAAGCTCAGCGGCCAGATCAGCAGCTGCACGGTCTGCACCAGCTCAGGTTTGCCCGCGACCATCGCCAGATAGATCCCGATCCACAGCATCGCGAAACGCAACAGCAGCAACAGCGCGACGCCGGCCAGGAACGCGGCGGGTCCGTCGTGCCAGCGCCAGCCGATGGCGTATCCGGCCGCGATCATCACGGCCAGGCCGAGCACCGACGAGAGCATGTCGGCGACGCTGCGCCCGACCAGCACCGCCGCCGAGTTCATCGGCATCGAACGGAAGCGGTCGATCACGCCCTTGCCGAGGTCCTGGGTCACCGCGACCATGGTGGCGTCGAGGCCGAAAACCATTGTCATGGTGAGCATTCCGGGGACCAGGTAGTCGGTGAAGTCGCCGTCGATGCCGCGTCCGCCGCCGATCAGGTAGCCGAACATCAGCAGCATCATCACCGGGAACACCAGGCCGACGCCAACCTGGACGGGTTGGCGCGCCCAGTGCGCGAGTTCGCGCCGGGTCATGGTCCAGGAGTCGGTCAGCGCCGCGCTCAGTGTCGAGGCCGGGTGGGGGTGGGTGACGCTCATGCCGCGTTCTCCTTGGTCAGATGCAGGAACACTTCGTCGAGGGTGGGGCGGCGGATCGCGATGTCCTCCGGTTCGATGCCGTTGTCGCTCAACGCCCGGACGGTTTCGGTGAGGGCGACGATCCGGTCGCCGACGGTGGCGCTGACCATCCGGCGGTCCTCATCGATCACCGGATCGCCGGGGATGAGCGCGGCCGCGCGGGTCAGGTGGGCCGGGTCGCGCAGCACCACGTCGATGCGGTCGCCGCCGGTGTCGGCCTTCAGTTCGTCGGCCGTGCCGTCGGCGATGACCCTGCCGTGGTCGATCACCGAGATGTGGTCGGCCAGCTGATCGGCTTCCTCGAGGTACTGGGTGGTGAGCAGGACGGTGGCGCCACCGTCGACCAGGGAGCGCACCGAGTTCCACACCTCGGTGCGCCCGCGCGGGTCGAGTCCGGTCGTCGGCTCGTCCAGGAACAGCACCCGCGGCGCGGAGATGAGCGAGGCGGCCAGGTCGAGCCGGCGGCGCATACCGCCGCTGTACTGCTTGACCGCCTTCTTGCCGGTGTCGGCCAGCCCGAAACGGGCCAGCAGTTCCTGCGCGCGTGCGCTCGCACCGCGTGCACCCAACCGGTAGAGCCGACCGAACATCTCGAGGTTCTGGCGGCCGCTGAGTTCCTCGTCGACGGCGGCGTGCTGGCCGAGCAATCCGATGCGGGCGCGGACCTCGTCGGCCCTGGTACGCACGTCGAGACCGGCCACCTCCACCCGGCCCTCGTCGGGACGAAGCAGCGTGGCGAGGATACGCACGGCGGTGGTCTTGCCCGCGCCGTTCGGGCCGAGTACGGCGTGCACGGTTCCGGTGCGCACAGCCAGGTCGAGTCCGTCGAGTGCCTGTTTCGCGCCGTATTTCTTGCGCAGACCTTCGACGACTATCTCGTGGTCGCTCACTTCACCCTTCCATTAATCAAACTTGACTAAGTGGGTGAACGTACGCTCGTGAGCTCAATTAGTCAAACTTGATTACTGGCCTGAGTAGTCAAACTTGATCCGCTGCTACCTTTGGTTGCCACCACACGGAAGGGAGACGGCCATGTCAGCGATCCGGCTGCTGGTTCTCGGCGCGGTCCGTCAGCACGGGCGCGCACACGGCTACCAGGTGCGCAACGACCTGGAGTTCTGGGGCGCCCACGAATGGTCCAACGCCAAACCCGGGTCGATCTACCACGCGCTCAAGCAGTCGGCCAAGCAGGGACTGCTACTCGCCCACGAAGTCGCGCAGAGCACCGTCGGCGGACCTCCGCGCGTCGAGTACGAACTGACCGAGGCGGGCACCGAGGAGTACTTCACCCTGCTGCGCGAGGCCCTCACCTCCTACGACCAGAAGGTGGACATGCTCTCGGCGGGCATCGGGTTCATGGTCGACCTCCCCCGCGACGAGGTGGTGACCCTGCTCGAACAGCGCATCGGCAAGCTCGAGCAGTGGCGCACCTCGGTGACCGAGTACTACACCCCGGAGCAGGGACCGGGGCAGCTCGGGCACATCGGCGAGATCATGCACATGTGGGTCGACTCGGCCGACAGCGAAGCAAGGTGGACGCGTGGCCTCATCGAGCGCATCGCCGACGGCGCGTACGTGTTCGCCGGTGAGGGCGAGCCCTTCGTGGGCGTTCTCGCCGACGAAGAGCCCAACCCCTTCAGTACCGGACCCCACCCCTTGGACGCACGCTAGCGGTTTGTCACACTCGCCGGCGGTGCGTCGTCTCCTCTGTGCCGACCATTCGCGCACACAGGAGAGACGCCATGCCTTTGGATATCAGCAACCCCGCCGACCTGCACGATCCCACCGGATTCGGCTACAGCCATGTCGCGAAGGTGAGCGGTGAGCTCGTGCTGATCGCGGGTCAGTACGACTCGGACGCACAGGGTCACACCACCACCGACGACTTCGCCGGACAGGTCGAGCGGGCCTTCGCCAACCTCGGAACCGCGCTGCGCTCCGCGGGGCTCGACTACGGTGACGTCGCTCAGCTGCGGACGTTCATCGTCGAGCACGACCTCGACAAGCTGACCGTGCTCGGCAAGCAGATCGCGCAGATCTGGGGCGAGCGACCGCCCACCCAGACGCTGCTCGGCGTCGCCGCGCTCGCCCTGCCGGGAATGCTGTTCGAGGTGGACGCGCTCGCGGTCCGCGGCTGAAGGTCAGCGGGCGGCGACGGGAACGGTCCAGCTGGTCCGGTCGACGACGCGCAGGGAATGGTCGAGCTCGAAGACCTGGACGAGGGTTTCGGCGAGACCCAGATCGTCGTCGGCCAGGCCGTACAGGGACAGCAGGAAACACGGCTGCCCCGCGACCGGCTCGACCACGACGGGACAGCCCGACAACAGCATGAGAACGGTGGCCAGGTCCTCGGCCTGGTCGCCGCAGCCGCAACCGGCCGCGGCCGCCTCGACCAGGTCGCCCGGGCAGCGGACAGCATCGTCGAGGGTGATGCCGTCCCAGTGGTTCCGAGGACCGAACACGGCGCGATCGCTGTGGCTGATCCAGTGCTGCCTGGCGCGAGCGAGGAGCTGGGCGAGCCGCGTCCCGCACCGGTCCCGGTCGAGAACCTCGACGAACAACCGGCACCGATGACACTCGACGACGCCGACCCGCTCTGCCGCCGTCATGGCGCACCCCGCACAGCGACGCCGCTCATGCCCAGCCGGGGACGGAGGCCGTGGGACACCGGGGTTCGCACGGTCGTGGTCTCGAGGACCGGGCGCGGTGTGCGACGACGCCACGCGGTGGCCAGCAGCCAGAGCCCGGTGACCAGACACACCGCCACCGCCGCGATCGCCACGACCAGTGAGGCCGTGACGGCGGTGCCGACCTGCGGCCCACCCGCCCGATATACCAGTACGGCCGCGATGACCGGCCCCGCCATTCCGCCACCCGCGGCGAGCAACACCATCGCCCCGGTGACCAGTTCCGTCACCCGCAACGGCCGCCGCGCACGCACCCGAACCGCCCGATGGCTTCCTCTCAGCGAACCCTTCTCTGCCCCGACCACCATGTCGACAACCCCATTTCATCCTGAGCATCAGCACATTCGAACAGGGAATTGCACGATATAACGCGGAGTAACTTCCGAACGAAAATGAAATAGAAGAGATGCGTGGCGTTCACCAGCAACCGGTCAGCGACGTTCCGATTCCGACGATGAGCGAGCGCTCATGTGCGCCGTCACAGCCGACAGCGCAGTGCCCGCCGACGCCCCTCCCGCTACGCTCGGGGAATGCCAGGACCCCAGGTGCCGCCACCGCGCAACGGTGCGGGACTGCTCTCGCTGGTACTCGGCATCTTCGCGTGCGGATTCTCCGTGATCCCGTTCGCGAGTGAGTTTCTCGCGGTGCCCGCCGCCGTGATCGCGGTCGGCGCGGCGTTCGTCGGCTGGGACCGGATCGAACGCGGGATCGCGACCAATCGCGCCGACACCATCGCCGGCGGCATTCTCGGCGCGCTCGCGCTCGGCGTGGCCACGCTGGTCTACCTTGCGACGCACAGTTAATCCTGTTCGGCCACAACATCTTCCGGTGGCAGGCGGTCCGCACCCCAGCTGCGCCGGATGTATCCGGTGACCCGATCCAGTTCCGCGCGGTCCACGGCCGCCGATTCGCCGGGCTCGAGCGGGTCGAAATGGAAGATGTAGAGCCGCGATGCGAACTGCTCGAAGGGCAGCGACGCTTCGCCGAAGCGTTCGCCGTGGCCCGCGGTACCGACGACCACTCCGTCGCCCCAGTCCTGGCCGCTGTCGTTGTTGGGGTTGTAGAAGTAGACGCGCATCTTGCCCTGCGGGTCGAGGCTCACGCGCAGGATGGTGATCGCGTGCCAGCCGACGAAGCGGGCGGCGCTGTCGGTGACCGCGATACCGGCGGGCTGCGGGTGGATCACCGGCTGATTGCCGTTGTAGAAGGGGTGGTAGCCGGCGTAGAAGTGGCGCTGGAAATCGTCGAGGTCGATGAGGTCGCCGGTGGCGACGTCGACATTGATGCGGAAACCCCGCCCGGACCACCACCCGTGGAATTCGGGGTTGATCCAGCGATGCGGGTCGCCCTCACGGCCCGCGCACCGGCGGCCCATTTCGGCGTAGATGCGGTCCAGATGCGGCACGACCAGTAGCGATACCGGATCGAGGTCGTGGTGCAGCAGAGCGTTCACCTGGTCGCCGTGCTCGCGTGAGGACAGCGGCTGACCTTCGAAGTGCATGACGATCTCGTCGTCGCGCGCGGCCCACACCACCGATTGCAGCAGGTAGTCGGGATCGTTGTAGGCCCACATCGACAGGGCCCGCGCCGATTGACAGGTGGGGTTGTCGCCCTGGCCGATGCCGAGCGGCTGACCGAGCACCGACAGCACCCCCGCGAGCAACCGCGCGCGCGGGTCGGGCACGGCACCGAACACCTGCGTCAACCGCTGCTGTGAATGCGGTGAGAGGCGCAGCGACAGTTGCCGCCACAGCGCGGGCGCCACCGGCGGCTGATAGAGGATGCCGCGCTCGAGCAGCAATGCCAAACCGTAGACACACTGCGCGGTTTCGACAAAGACGGCCTGCTCGATCAAGGTGCGGACGAGTTCGTGGTAGCAGAGCAGGCTGTCGCGGCCGGTGCTCGACAGGCCCATCGCCTCGCCGAGCAGATATTCGCCCTTGCCGAGCAGAAAGCGAAGCAGCACAGCGTGATACGGCGACACCAGGCCGGTGTCGTGCATGGAGCGCGCGAAACCTGTCGCCTCGTACTGCAACGCGCTGTCGTCCATGGATTCGAGCCGGGCGCGGTAGATCTCGACGCCGGGATCCTCCCGGCACCCCTCGGTGGTGCCGTAGAGGCTACTGATGAGCCGATCCGCTCCGAGACCGCTTGCACCCAGATCGACATCGGGATTGGCTCTGGCCACCGCGATCTGGGTGATCATCCGCTTCACCGCGTCCACCTGGATGGGCCGCTGTCGCAGAATGCGCCAGATCTCGTCCACCAGATTCTCGAGCACCTTCTCGTACCCGACCTCGGCGACCAGGTAGTGCAGCAGCTCGCGCGACACCTGCGCCATCCGTCCCTGCTGCTCCCGCTCGGCCTCCGTGGGCGGCGAGAACAGCAGCGACAGATTCACCGCGAGCACCTGCGACAGGTGCTCAGTGGCCGCCGCGGCCGAGATCAGCGGATGCTCGTAATCACCCTTGGCCACGGCGAGCAACCGCAGATCGCTCACCGCCTCCACCACAACGGTGTCGGCGTTTGCGCTGCGCAGCGAACCGGTGCTCAGCGCGGGAATGAGAATCTGCGGCTGCGCCCAATCGGTGCCGAGGAACAGGCCTGCCGCCTCGAGGCGCTGCGCTCGCTCGCGCACCGCCGCACACCCGCCCGGCACCAGCAGTACCCGGCGCAGCGCGTCGAGCACTCTCGGCAGCTTCACCTGCTTGCCGAATTCACCGGTGTCGTGCAGGGCCCCGGTGGCGTGGTCGAGGGTGGCGAGACGCTTGTCGAGCGTCGCCTGGTCGCTTGGACTCAATCGCCGATCCGATCAGATGTAGAAGTCGAGCTCTTCTTGTCGCTTCAGCAGATCCCGCAGAGTGTACGGGTCGTCACCGAAGAAATAGAGCAGGCCCCAATGGTTGCCGAAAGCCGTTCGCTTGGTGACTTTCTCGGCCAACGGCTCGGTGAGCTCGTGGGACTCGAAGTAGTCGTGGTCCTCGGTCTCCGGCGGAATCGACAGCTGGCTGACCACCCGCCTGCGCGGATACACCCCGAAGCACCCGGCGTGCCCGGTGGCGTCGACGACTTCCTTCGGGAAGAAGGCGTCGATCTCCTCGTCGGTGGTCTTCGGGTCGAAGGCCAGCACCAGCGCGTGATAGGCGTTGAAACCGTAGGTGCGTTCGAGCAGTTCGAACACCTTGAAGCCCGGCGGCCGATAGGCGACCTCGCCGAAATACATCTCACCATCGCTGGTGACGAAGTACTCGGGATGGATGAAACCGAACTCGATATCGAAAGTCTTGATGAGCTTTTCGACCTGACGGGTGATCTCCGGCCGGTATTTCTCGAGCTCCGGAGTGGCCGGGACGAACACCGAATACCCGAGGGTGACGTATTCGGAGATGTTGAGAAAGCAGATGCGGCCCTTGTGTACCCAGGCCTCCACCGCGAACTCCCAGCCGTCGAGATGCGATTCCATCAGCATCGGGAACTCGTCGTCGGGGATGGTGTCGATCTCGTCGGGCGTGCGGATCACGCGGTGACCCAGGCAGCCCGCCTTGTCGAACGCCTTGAGGTGGATCGGGTCGTTGGGGTCGCCGTCGAGCTTGAGCAGGGTCTGATTGACCCGCTTGAGGAAACGGGCCACGTCGTCGCGGTCGTGCGCCTCCTCGAAGATGCCGACCCGGATGCCGCCGAGCTGGGCGCGCCGCTTCATCAGCGACTTGTCGCGCAGCAGCATGGCCTGCCCGAGCAGGCGGGGGTTGTCGAGCAGCACCGAATTGATCGCGCCCGCCCATTCGACGGTTTCCTCGAAGATCGGAATGGCGACGTCGACGCCCAGATCCTTCAGCGTTTCCGCGATCTCCATCGAACGATCGTTGAGACGTTCGAAATCCCATGGAATATAGGGAATGTCGTGTTCTGTGCAATAATCTTGCGCCCATGCGGGGGCTACCACGATGTAGCGCCGATCGAAACGATCGACAGCCGCTACGGCGTTCAAACTCCAGCCCAAAAGGGCGATATAGCCTTTGTTCGGATTTCGACTCTGGGATTCGTCAGCGGAAATCGACAAACCTTATCCCTTCTCGATCGACAGCCGACAGGCTGCCAACCGAGAATTACCCAGTTCGGGCGAGCGGAATCATGACGAAGCTGTGACCGGCCGCCCGAGCGGGCGGCCGGTCACCCGAAATCGCCTAGCCCAGGCGGGTTTCGATCGCTTCGATGATGCGCGGGCGCAGGTCGGCGACGCTGACGATCGCGTCGACCGAACCGACCTCCACCGCGCGCTGGATGTTGTGCACGCGGTCGAATTCGGCGGCCACGTCGCCCAGCTTCTCCGCGCGGACCGACGACCGGAGTTCGTCGAGTTCGGCGGCCAGGGTCGCCCGGTCGGTGCCCGAGGCGTTGGCCACGCGCGCCTCCAGTTCGCCGATCCGGGGGTCGGCGGCGGTGCGGGCGTTGACCTCACCCGCGAACACCACGGCGGCGGCGGGCGCGCCACCGAGCACCGAGGCGAACGAGCCTTCCAGGGCGAGCACGGTCATGTTCGGGTTCAGCGCCTTCGAGAAGACGACGAACGCGCCGCCGTGGTAGCGCGAGATCACGCAGAACACGATGGGGCCGTCGAAATTGACGATGGCACGGCCGATTTCGGCACCGTACTCGAGCTGCAGCTTGCGCATCGACTCCGGCGAACCGTCGAAGCCCGACAGATTCGCCAGCACGACAAGCGGACGGTTACCGCTGGCCGCGTTGATCGCGCGTGCGGCCTTCTTCGACGAGCGCGGGAACAGGGTGCCCGCGGTGTAGGTGTCGGGACCGTCGGTCGGCACCAGGCCGCGACGCGGCACATTGCGCGACTCGATACCCAGCAGGCACACCGGGATTCCGCCGAGGTGCGCGTCCTGCACCACGGCGGTCTCGGCGTCGGCCATGCCCGCCCAGCGTTCCAGCACCGGGTGGTCCTGGTCGGCCAACGCGCGCATCACCGTGCGAATGTCAAAGGGCTTCTTGCGATCCGGGTTCGCGGACGCCGAGAAGATCTCGCCGACGGTGGCGAAGGTGCTGTCCGCCAACACATGCGGGAAGCTCGAGATGTCCCGGTCGACGGGGTCGGTGCTGGTGGCCCGGCGCGGTGCGGACTCACCGGGGACGACGTAGGTGTGCTCGTAGTGCGACATCAGCACATCGCGCGCCGCGCCGAGGTTCGGCGCCCAGTACTGCGCCTGACCGTTGGGGCCCATCACCCGGTCGTAACCGCCGATGCCGAAGTTGTCCTCGGCCGACACACCACCGGAGAAATCGAGCGACTGCTTGCCGGTGAGCACCATCGCCGAATCCGGGGTCATCACCAGCACGCCCTTGGTGTGCATGAGCATGGTGGCCTCGGCGTTCCAGTACGGCTGGGCGCCGACATTGATGCCGGCCACGACGATGTTGATCTCGCCGCCGTCCTGGGTGAATTCGACGATCCGCTTGAGCGCGGCCGCGACCCAGTCCATGTTCTCGGTGCCCGAGCTCATCGAAATACGAGCACCCGAGGACAGGGCGTACCACTCCAGCGGCAAACGCATCTGCTCGGCCAGATCCAGTGCCGCGATCACCCGGCGGCACTCCGGCTCCGACAGTGCGCCGAGGGATTTGGTCGGGTCACCGAGCAGCAGCACCCGGGTGACGCCCTCGGGGTGACGCGGGGTCGGCGTGGTGACCACACCGGCCACGAGCGCCGCCTTGTTGTGGCCCTTCGGCCGGTCGACGGGGACGAGCGCGTGGTTCTCGTCGAGGTCGTACTCGGTGAATTCGCCGAGCAGCCCGGTCAATTCGTAGGGGTAGACCGTGTTGCGGGCCGCCGCGCGCAGCACCTTCTGGCGGTACTCGTCGAGCGGTTCGACGGCTTCGTCGGTCCGCTCGCCGACCGTCACCTCGGTGCCGCCGGTGGCGTCGAAGGAGATGCGCACAACGATCTTGTTCAGCTCGCCGGTCTGCGGATCGCGCTGGCGGGCGATGAGCAGGATCTCCTCGAGGCCGACACCCGCCGCCGACGGCAGCACGTGACCACCGATGGTCTCGAGTTCGGCCCGGGTGACGTCCATCGGCGGCCAGATGTACATCACGATGCGGTTGGTGTTGAGCCGCTTGGCCGACGGGCGCCGCGACTGGGCCCGGCGGATCGAATCGACACAGGTGGCGATGGCGCTCTCGGCCGTCGGCAACGCGACCAGCCTGCCGTCCTGCTCACGCAGCGCCGCCAGGTCACGCACCTGGGCGAAGGCGATCAGGCGGTCATCGGAGGGGTTCTCCTTGGCCACGGCACGGAACAGGTACACCTCTTCGTCCGAGGACGACAGGCGGGTGAGGTCGAACTTGCGCAACCGCTCCATCTGCATGCGCTGCGCGATGTAGGGGTGCAGGCCACGGATCAGCCGCTCCTCGGCCATGCCGGTGACCGAGGGACGGAAAGTGAAGTGGTGGTGCATGACCGAGCCGCCGCTGCCCGCGACCGTCGCGGTGATGCGGTGCACCTGGTTCGGCTGCGGGTGCGCGCCAAGCACTTCCTGCAGGGCCACCGCCATGGCGTCGAAGTCCTCGGGCTGATCCTCCCAGCTGAGGTAGATGTCGGCGTCGATGGACACCGCGCCGCGGGCCAGCTCGGCCAGCCCGTCCAGGGCGGTACCGAGCGCGGCGAAGCTCACCGCGGTCGAGACGAGGCTCGACCCGGCGCGTTCGGCGACGACGAAGGTGGTCGAACCGACCTGCTCGGTGCGAACCCCGGTGATGCCCTTGTTGCCGTAGTAGCGGCGGGTGAGCACCTCGAGCATGGCGGTGTGGTCGGGCTTGCCGCGCTGCAACCGCTGACCGAGCAACCGGACGAGCGGTTCGGTGCTGCGCACCATCTCCGCGATCCGCTCGGTGCGGTCGGAGGCCTGCGGGTTGGCGTCGAGGTAGCTCAGGTGCCTGCGGACATTGGTGTAGACGCGGGCGCGGTTGCGGCGCAGCAGCGGCTGGCCGTACCAGGCGTACACCAGACCGCGGGCGAGGTCGGCGACCACGGGGAAACGGACCTGGGTGGCGGCGACGAGCCGTTCGAGGGCCAGACCCACCGGCTCGCGCAGCACCTGATCGGGCATGGGCTCGGTGAGCCATTCGCGCAGCAGGGTAGTGATCACCGCGCCGGTCTCGGCGGGCCGCTGCTGGGCCAGGAAGATCCGGAAGACGGCGGCCTCGAGATCGGGCGTGCGATCCAGTTCGGTGATGCCGTAGTGGCCGAGCGCGGCCGACAGCTTGGCCTGGTAGGACTCGGGCAGCCCGGCCCGCTCCACGTCCAGGCTCTGCAGGTAGGTGTGGAAGTACTCGCGGGCGCTGTGCACGTGGCTGTGGGCGCCGTCGTCGTCGGCGGGCCGGTTGTGGCTCAGTTCGGCGAGGTCGGCGAAGACCTGCACCAGTTCGAGTTCCTCGCCGAGCGGGCGGATGTTGTCGGCGACGGTTTCCTTGCGCGCGGTGACGTAGTCGTCGAGCACGCGGCTGTTGTCGTGCGGGTCGACGTCGAAGCCGAGCAGCAGGCTGCGCAGGTCCTGGAGCCCGCGCGACATCCGCTCGTGCGGGCTGCGCGGGGTCGGCTCGGCGGGCAGGTCGAGGACGACCGTGCCGGTGGCGGCGGTCTCCTCGGCGTCGTCGTCGGCCAGCGGTTCCAGGCGCAGCAGCGGCGCACCCGTCTCCACCTGGGTGCCGACCGAGACCGCGCATTCCTTGAGGCGGGCGCGGAACGGCGCGCGCAGCACGGTTTCCATCTTCATCGACTCGAGCACGAGCACCGGCGCACCGGCCTCGACCTCGGCGCCGACTTCCAGCGGGGTGCCGACGACGAGCGCGGGCGCGGGCGACCGGACCACGCCGCCCTCGTCGCGGCTGATGCGGTGGGTGATGCCGTCGACATCGACCACGTGGGTGGGGCCGTGGGTGCCGGTGATCAGGCGGTACCGGGTGCCGTTGACGACGATCTGGCCGGTGTGGCGATCGAAACGATCGAGGTCCACGTCGGCGGTGCGCAGGTCGGCACCGGCCTCGATGCCGACGCGGAAACGGTGCGCGCCGATGCGGGCCACCCGCACGCGGTAGCTCGCGCCGCGCAGTTTCAGGTCGAGCGGGCGACCGCTCTGATGCTGCACCTGCGGACGGCCACCGGACGCGGTCGACAGCAGCCGATGCTGTTCGGCGCGTTCGTCTTCCTCGTAGGCGTCGATCGCGGCGACGGCCAGCGCGACGGTGGAGTGGCGGTGGGTGACCAGGCGGCCCTCGCCGCGCACGCGGTCGATCCAGCCGGTGTCGGCGCTGGCGTCGATCACCTCGGGCTGGTCGAGCAGGTCGAGCACGAAGCTCTTGTTGGTGGCACCGCCCTCGATGACGACGCGGGTCTCGGCCATGGCCCGACGCAAACGGCCGAGCGCCTCGTCGCGGTCGCGGCCGTAGGCGATGATCTTGGCGATCATCGAGTCGAAGTCGGCGGGGATGGTGTCGCCTTCGCTGACACCGGTGTCGACGCGGATGCCGGGGCCCGCGGGCAGGTCGAGGCGGACGATGCGGCCCGGGGCGGGCGCGAAATCGCGGTCCGGGTCCTCGGCGTTGAGGCGGGCCTCGATCGCGTGGCCGCGCTCGGCGGGCGCGGCGCCCTCGAGCTTGATCCCCGAGGCGACGCGGATCTGGGCGTGCACGAGGTCGAAACCGGTGGTGATCTCGGTGATCGGGTGCTCGACCTGCAGGCGGGTGTTGACCTCGAGGAACGCGAACAGCTGATCGCCGGGGTGGTAGAGGAATTCGACGGTGGCCGCGCCGCAGTAGCCGACGGCGATCGCGAGCCGCTCGGCCGAGGCCTTCAGATCGGCGGTCTGCTCGGCGCTCAGCACCGGCGACGCCGACTCCTCGATGACCTTCTGGTTGCGCCGCTGCACCGAGCAGTCGCGCACGCCAAGTGCCCACGCGCTGCCCTGACCGTCGGCGATCACCTGGACCTCGACGTGGCGGGCGCCGGTGACCAGGCGCTCGAGGAACACCACGCCGCTGCCGAAGGCGCGGGCGGCTTCCTGCTTGGTGCGCTCGTAGGCGTCGACGAGTTCTGCTTCGTTGGTGATGACGCGGATACCGCGCCCACCACCACCGGCGGTGGCCTTCAACATCAGCGGGTATCCGATGCGGCCCGCGGCCTCGATGGCGTCGTCGATGGTGTCGACCGGGCCGCGGCTCCACGGCGCCACCGGGACGCCGACTTCCTCGGCGATCAGCTTGGCGCCGATCTTGTCACCCAGCTTGCGCATGGCATCGGCGCTCGGGCCGATGAAGGTGACACCGATGTGGTCGCACAGCTCGGCGAAGGCCGGGTCCTCGGCGACGAAGCCCCAGCCGACCCACGCGGCGTCGGCCTTGGTGGCGACCAGTGCCTTCTCGAGGGCCTTGAGATCGAGGTACGGGCGGGCCGCGGCGGGCCCGAGGTCGTAGGCGATGTCGGCCTCGCGCACGAAGGTCGCGGTGCGGTCGACGTCGGTGTGCAGGGCTACCGTTTCGATCGGTAGTCCTGTCGCCGCCGCCAGATCACGCACGGCATGGATGAGGCGCATGGCGGCCTCTCCCCTATTCACGATGGCGATACGGCTGAACACTCGCCGACTCCTTCCACAATTCTCCAAGGACCTGGCCCGGACGGGTGAGGTTGCGAAACTCGCGATTGCTGGCAGTCTGCCCTCTTCTGCCACGTATGTGTACCGCGAGGCAGGGTTACCCGCACGTATCGTTGTCCGAAGCGGCAGTACGCGTCTGGCGATACAGTCGTATATCGCCGCGTGGCAGAGATGATTACGGATGGCGAGCCGATTTCGTTCGAGCCCGAACGCACGTCAGCGCCGCACACCCGGATCGGGCGGCGGCGCTGACGGGAAATGCCGGGCGGCGAACTAGGCCATGGCGAACACGGTCTCGTCGTACTCGATGACGTCGTCCACGAGGCGGCGAGGAGTGGATTCCAGGGGTGCGGCGGCGTGGGGCATGACGCCGAGCCGGACCATCACATGCGGGAAGGCGCATTCCTGCAGGACCGTGGTGCGGATCTGGTCGCGCAGATCGAGCATGCCGAGGGGTTCGGACTGCAGACTGGTGGCGAGACCGAGCCGGGTGGCTTCGAGCAGGATGGCGCTCGTCGCCTCGCCCGCGCGCAGCTGGGAGAGCCGGGTGTCGCGCGGGGTGCACACCACCAGCCAGTGCGCGGCGTCGGGTTCGTCGGTGTACTCCGACAGCTGCGCGTCGGCGAAGACCCGCACCGGTAGTTCGTCGGGGCGGCGGGGTGCGGGGGCGTTGTGGGCGGGCACACCGGTGAGCTCACCGTGGCAACCGCTCCATTCGCTCAGTTCCGCGAGGTAGTCACCGTCGACGGCGTGCCGGGCGGCGGCCGAGCGCATGGGTTCGGCCAGCTCGGGCAGCAGCATGTCCGGGACGTGGCGGGCCGCGGCGCCGAACCGTGCGGCACAGCGCGACACCGTACGCAGGTCGCGCGCCGGGATGGGCAGGTCGGGAAAGCGGCGGCGATCCGAGCGTCGCACATGGATGGCGGCGGCCAGTCGGATGTCGTGGTCGCTCGGCGAGCGCGGGGTGAGTTCGACCCGCGCGAGGTGGTCGGTCCGCGCGGGGTCGGGCAGTCGTTCGACGACCGCGTGCCAGCCCAGCATCGCGAACGCGACGGTCAGATGGTGCAGCGCGGCACCGCAGCTCACCGTCAGCGCACGGGCGCGCGGATCGGTCGCGCTGACCTGTCGGCCGAAATCGGCGAACAGGTCGACGCGGCCGTGGCCGATGCGCCACCGCCACGGTTGGGTGTTGTGCACCGACGGTGCTCGCACGGCCATCTCCACCGCGTCACGGCACGTCTGTGTACTGGGTCTTTTGCGAAGCAATGTCCGCCCCCGACTTCCTTTTGGCGAATACTCCATTTCTAAAGCTCGGTAACCGACCCTAGGTGCGCCACCTGGCACTTTCCATGTGATCTGGGCCGTTGACCAGTTCGTGACCTGAGCGCCGATCGGCGAGAACCCCCGTCGATCGCCGAATCCTGCGCCCACTCCCCCAGTACGAGGACGGGCGACAGTGGCGAAGCTCGCACCTGCGGTTATCTCGTCGTGACCACCGCCGACCAACTCTACCCTTACGGGAGGGTAGGGTTGGTCGATCGTACGAGCGTCCGCTCGTGCCGGCCGAGCGCCGTGAGGGCGAAACTTTCGTTGGGAGCAGCCGATGGGGACAGCCGTGTCCGCCGGTAGACAGACCGAAGGGTCGGTGATGGCCGCCCTGCGCAGCCCGCGCCGACTCCGCACCGAATCGCTGGCCGGGCTGGTGGTCGCGCTCGCCCTGATCCCCGAGGCCATCTCGTTCTCGATCATCGCCGGGGTCGACCCACGGGTCGGCTTGTTCGCGTCGTTCACCATGGCCGTCACCATCGCGTTCGTCGGTGGTCGCCCGGCGATGATCTCGGCCGCGACCGGCGCGGTCGCCCTGGTGATCGCGCCCGTCATGCGGCAGTACGGACTGGACTACCTGATCGCCACGGTCATCCTCGCCGGCGTGCTGCAGATCGTGCTCAGCGTGATCGGGGTCGCGCGGCTGATGCGATTCATCCCGCGCAGCGTGATGGTCGGGTTCGTCAACGCGCTGGCGATCCTGATCTTCACCGCGCAGATTCCGCACCTGCTCGGGGTGCCGTGGCTGGTGTATCCGATGGTCGCCATCGGTATCGCGATCATGGTCTTGCTGCCCAAGCTGTCCGACGTCGTTCCTGCCCCGCTGGTGGCGATCGTGCTGCTCACCGCCGCGACCCTCGTGTTCTCGCTCGACGTCCCGAACGTGGGCGACGAGGGCGAGCTGCCGTCGAGCCTGCCCTCCTGGCTGATCCCCGATGTGCCGTTCACGCTGGAAACGCTGAAGATCATCGCCCCGTACGCGTTGGCGACGGCGTTGGTCGGCCTGCTCGAATCGCTGATGACCGCCAAGCTCGTCGACGACATCACCGACACCCACTCCGACAAGACCCGCGAGGGCTGGGGCCAGGGTGTGGCCAACGTGGTGACCGGCTTCTTCGGCGGTATGGGCGGTTGCGCCATGATCGGCCAGACGATGATCAATGTGAAGTCCTCCGGTGCGCGCACCAGGATTTCGACGTTCCTGGCCGGGTTGTTCCTGCTCATCCTGGTCGTCGGGCTCGGTGACATCGTCGCCCTGATCCCGATGGCAGCCCTCGTCGCCGTGATGATCATGGTGTCGGTGGGCACCATGGACTGGCACTCGATCGCCCCGAAGACCTTGCGCCGCATGCCTGTCGCCGAGACCTCCGTCATGCTGGTCACCGTCGCCGTCACGGTGGCCACGCACAACCTCGCCTACGGCGTGATCGCCGGTGTGCTCACCGCGATGGTGGCCTTCGCCCACCGCGTCGCTCACTTCACCGAGGTCGAGAAGATCGGCGAGGCCGATATCGACCACGACGGTGACATCGACACCCGGGTCTACAAGGTGCGCGGCGAACTGTTCTTCGCCTCGAGCAACGACCTGGTGTACCAATTCGACTACGTCGACGACCCACGCAATATCGTGATCGACATGTCCGACGCGCACATCTGGGACGCCTCGACGGTCGCCACCTTGGACGCGATCACCACCAAGTACGAGTCCAAGGGCAAGAACGTCGAGATCGTCGGGCTCGACGCGGCCTCCGAACAGCGCCACGGCAGGCTCTCCGGGCACCTGGCAGGGCACTGAGATGCCCGCCCGCGCGCACTTGCAGATCGGTCAGGTCGCCGAACGAACCGAGTTGTCGGTCAAGACGATTCGGCACTACGACGAGGTCGGCCTGGTGCGGCCCTCGGCACGCAGCGCGGGCGGGTTCCGCCTCTACACCGAGGACGATATCGACCGGCTGCTGGTGATCCGCCGGATGAAACCGCTCGGCTTCACCCTGGCCGAGATGGGCGAATTGCTGTCCGCCCTCGACGATCTCGGCAACCCGGCGGCCCGCGAACTGCTCGCCGCGTTGCATGCCAAAGCCGAGGACAGCGTCGCGAAACTGCGCCGCCAGCTCGGTTACGCCGAGGAGTTCACCACGTTGCTCGCCGAACGACGCGCGCGCTGATCACTTCTGCCAGTAGTTCTTCGGGCCGACGGTGGTGGCCGCCGCGTTGGCGCCCGCCTTGCACCATTCCTCGAGGCTGCTGTTGTCGGACAGGTCGATGTAGATGCCGGTGGCCTGGGTGAAGTAGCGGTGACTGTAGGCCGACCACTGCACCCGGGTGGCGGACATGATGTCACCGTGGCAGGTGTCGCTGGCCAGACCCGTTGTGGGACACCAGATTCCCCAGTCCTGCGTCTGGCCGTCGAGGGTGTCGTAGGCGGAGCGGGCGGCGGAGTTCGTGGGGAACACCAGCACGTTCACCGACACCAGGATGTGGTCGTCCTTGTCGATGTAGGAGCCGGTGATATTGGTGGTGCACCCGTTGGATGTGATCGCGGACGACACGTTGTCGGAGTTGCCCGGCTGATCGCACCCGTGTTCGCCGCTGGCACGCAGGGTGTAGAGCACGCCCTTGGAGTCGGTGAAGCTTTGCGGCAGCAGGGCTTTCACGGTGAGCGGGGTGTCGTCGGTGGAGGCGCTGTCGAGGGTGTTCCAGTCGAACGGCTTCGAAGTCGGTGCGGCCGAGGTGGTGGAGTAGGTGGACGGCACCGTCGAGGACGTGGTGGTCGGTGCGGCGACGACGGGCGAATCGGAATCGGAGTTGCCGCCGATCACCACCGCGATCACGATGAGCACGAGGAACGCGCAGACCACCGCACCGCCGATCAGCCACGGTGTCGACGAGGACCCCGACCGCGCGTACGGCGGACGCGGCTGCTGCCACTGCGGCTGCCCCATCATCGGCTGACCCTGCATCGGCTGACCCGGCACCGGCTGCTGCCACGGCTGACTCACCGGCGGCTGCTGCCACGGCTGACTCTGCTGACCGACCGGCCACTGCGGCTGACTCATCGGCGGCTGCTGCCCGAAACCGGGCGTATCCGCGCGCACCGTCGGCGGGGCGGCATCGGCCTGTTGCCCGTCGGCACGCGGTGTCATCCACCACGAACCCTGATCTTCGGCACCCCCGGCGGGCGGATCTTCGCGTGTCACAGGTCTCTCCCAGCCCCGCGCGGCATCGATCGGTGATGTCCGCGTCCCTTCCCGAAATTTTGGCGCCTGTTCGGGTGGAAGGCAAACCCGTCGCGCCATATTCGCTGCGGCGCACGGTTTTCGATGCCTCGATGTGACATCCACGCGGGCCGCGTGATAGTCACATGACATGGCGTGGTCACCCTCGGTTCTCTCGCCGGAGACCTCGGCAGGTTCGGGCTCGACGGCCGAACGACGCAGCGGCACAGTGCAATACCGCTCCGACCTCGACGGTCTGCGTGGCCTCGCGATCGGCCTGGTCGTGGTTTTCCACATCTGGTTCGGCCGGGTGTCGGGTGGCGTAGACGTCTTTTTGGTGCTGTCCGGATTCTTCTTCACCGGGATGCTGCTGCGCCGCGCCGAGCACGGTCCACGCGGGTGGGTGTGGCCGGTGGTGCGGCGGACCGCGCGGCGGCTGCTGCCTGCCATGGCGGTGGTGCTGGCCGGGGTGTTGGTTGCCTCGACGCTGCTGCTGCCCTACACGCAGTGGTCGGCGGTCGCGGCGCAGACGCTCGCCTCGCTGCTGTTCGCGCAGAACTGGGAATTGGCGCTCACCTGGGCCGACTATCTGGCCGCCGACCCGTCGGTGAGCCCACTGCAACACCTCTGGTCGATGTCGGTGCAGGGCCAGTTCTATCTGGCCGCGCTGATCCTGGTCGCGGTGTGCGCACGGCTGCGACAGGCCCGAGCCGTTGTCGGTGTGATCGTGATCGCCGCTGCCGCGGCATCGTTCGTGTACGCGACCCGGGGCACCGCGACCCATCAGGGCTGGAACTACTACGACACCTTCGCGCGCGGCTGGGAACTGCTGATCGGCGCGGCACTCGCGGTCGCCGCACCGTACCTGGTGCTGCCACGCTGGTGCCGAGCGCCGCTGGCCGCCCTCGGAATCGCGGGAGTCGTGCTGTGCGGCTGGCTGATCGGCGACGCCGCCAACCGTTTCCCCGGCCCGGCCGCCCTGCTTCCGGTGCTCGCCGCCGCGGCGGTGATCGTGTCGGTCGCGAACGTGCCGCGCCACGAATGGGACGGCCCCAACCGGCTGCTCGCGCACCGGCACATGCGGTTGCTCGGTGAGCTCGCCTACCCGCTGTACCTGTGGCACTGGCCGATTCTCATCTTCTTCCTCACCGAACGCGACAGCCCCGACGTCGACCTTCTCGGTGGCACCGGCGTGATCGCGGTGTCGCTGGCACTGGCCTGGCTCACCAACCAGCTGATCGAGAAACCACTGCGCGCCAAGACGCGCCGGCCCGGCAGGCGCCTGGTCACCGCGGGCGTCGCCGCACTGCTCGCGGCCGTGGTGGCGACCGCGTCGGCCTGGGAGTTCGCCGTCGTGCGGGCGGCGCCACCGGCCGCGACCACCGACGTCGAGGCGACCAGATACCCCGGTGCGCGAGCACTCACCGCGAACACACCCGTCGCCCCCGAACCGTTGCGGCCCAACCTCTTCGAGGCCCGCAACGACCAGCCACCGCCGACGCTCGACGGCTGCATCGCCGACTGGAACACCCGCTCCGTCATCACCTGCACCTACGGCGACCCCGACGCCGAACGAACCATCGCCATGGCGGGCAGCTCCCACGTCGAACACTGGTTGCCCGCGCTGCAGGTACTGGCCGAGGAGCATTCCTTCCGCATCCAGGTGTATCTGAAGATGGGCTGCCCCCTCACGCTTGCCGAGGACGCCACCTACAACGGCGAACCCATCCCCGACTGCCGGGACTGGTCGCGTGAGGTGATCGACCGGCTCGGCACCGACCGCCCCGACTGGGTGTTCACCATCGGTACCCGGCCGCGCGACGCGGGCGGCGACGAGACCCCGCAGGAATTCGTCGATGTGTGGACGGCCCTGTCCGAGCGCGGCCTCGCGGTGCTCACCCTGCGCGACACACCGTGGCTGCGCCGCGACGGCGTGCGCTACCGCGCCACCGACTGCTTGGCCTCGGGCGGCGACCGCATCAGCTGCGGCATGCGCCGTAGCGACGCACTCGACCCGATCGACCCGCAGCGTGAAGCGGCGGCGCCCTTCCCGCACGTCTTCCCCGTCGACCTCACCGACGCCGTGTGCGGCCCGACCGTCTGTGCCGTCGCCGAGGGCAATGTGCTGATCTACCACGACGAGCACCACCTCACCGCCACCTACTCGCGCACCCTCGCCGACGCGCTCGGCCGCGCCATCGGTCCCGTGCTCGGATGGTGGTGAGGTAGCGAAATCGCTTGGGCATGCGGGCAACTCGGGAAGTCCGTAGCCTCGGAGCTGTGATTACTCTGAAGAAGGAAGACGGCGCGGCCGATCTCGCCGGTATCACCAAGATGAGCGTGGGGGTGAGCTGGGACCCGTCGGCCGGTTCCAGCGGTGGACTGCTCGGCATCGCCCGCCGCAAGCGCGGCGTCGACCTCGACCTCGTCGCCGTCCTGATGCAGGGTGGCGAGCCGGTGCGTTTCGCCGGTCTCGATTCGCTCGACCCGCTCGGCAACGGCGCGGTACTGCACACCGGTGACGAGCAGACCGGCGCGGCCGCGGGCGACGACGAAACCGTGCACGTCACCTTCGCGAATGTGCCCACCGCGATCGACGCCATCGTGTTCGTCGCCGCCGCGTTCAAGAAGGGGTCCTCGTTCGACAAGGCCAACAACGTCTCGTTCAAGATCTACGACGCCACCGGCGCCGACAGCCAGCCGGTGGCCGATATCTGGCCGTCGCTGCTCGGCGCCGAGAACGCCAACGCCATCGCGCGGGCCTTCCGCAACGGGCCGGTGTGGCAGCTCGAGGTGCTCGATCGCAAGGGCAAGATCAAGCAGGGTGACAAGCAGGCGCTGCTGCGTTTCGCCCTCGGCTAGCGACGCGCACGGTTTGCACGGGGTGCGGTCGGTGCGGCAAAGTTAGGCTCGGTGCGCCGGGAAGTCTGGTCGGCAGCCCGGCTCGAATTCGGTCGAGCGGGGTTCGAGCGAAGACGGGAACCCACATGTCCGCACCTACCTCTCCCCGGCACGGATGATCCGCGCGGCACGTCGCACCGTTCTCACCCGGGGCAGCTGGCCCGAGGCCCGTCGCGTCAGCGAGGTGCTGCGCCGCGAAACGGTCGGCGGTGTCCTGCTGATCGTCGCGGCGATCGTCGCCCTGGTCTGGGCCAATACGCCATGGGCGGATGCCTATGTGGCACTGCGCGACTACCGCGTCGGCCCCGAATCGCTGCACCTGAACCTGACGCTGAGTCAGTGGGCCGCCGACGGGCTGCTCGCCATCTTCTTCTTCGTCGTCGGCCTCGAACTCAAACGCGAGTTCGTGGCGGGCGATCTGCGGGATCCGCGCCGCGCCGCGCTGCCGGTGGTGGCGGCCGTCGGCGGGATGGCCGTGCCCGCGCTCATCTACTTCGCGATCAACCGGGGCGGCGCGGTCGACGGCTGGGCGATCCCCACCGCCACCGACATCGCCTTCGCGCTCGCCGTGCTCGCGGTGATCAACACCCACCTGCCCACCGCGCTGCGCACCTTCCTGCTCACCCTCGCCGTGGTCGACGACCTGCTCGCCGTCACCGTGATCGCCGTCTTCTACACCAGCGAACTGCACCTGCCCTACCTGGCGCTTGCCCTGATCCCGATCGCCCTGTTCGCTGTCGCCGTGCAGCGCCGGATCAGTTCGCCGTTCCTGCTGGTGCCGCTGGCCCTGGTGACGTGGTGGCTGGTGCATTCCTCCGGCGTGCACGCCACGGTGGCGGGCGTGCTGCTCGGTTTCACCGTTCCGGTGCTGGCCGGGCGCGGCGAGACCGACACCGAACACGGCCTGGCCGAGCGGTTCGAACACACCATCCGCCCGCTCTCGGCCGGGGTGGCGGTGCCGGTATTCGCGTTCTTCGCGGCCGGTGTCACCATCGGCGGTCTCAGCGGGTTCACCGATTCCCTCGCCGACCGGGTGACGCTCGGCATCATCGCGGGCCTGGTCGTCGGCAAGCTCGTCGGCATCACCGCGACCACCTACCTCACCGCCAAACTCACCCGCGCCGAACTCGACGCCGACCTGGCCTGGGTGGACGTGGCGGGTGTCGCGCTGCTCGGCGGCATCGGTTTCACGGTGTCGCTGCTGGTCGGCGAACTGGCCTTCGCGGGCGACCACACCCGCGCCGACCACGTCCGCATCGGCGTGCTGTGCGGCACGCTGGCCGCGGCCCTGCTGGCGACCATCGTGCTGCGCGCCCGCAACCGCGTCTACCGCCGCCTCGACGAGGCCGAACACGTCGACGCCGACGGCGACGGCATCCCGGACGTCTATCAGCAGACCCCACCCTGATCCAGGAGCTCCACCATGTCTCTCACCCACGTGACCGTCGGCCTCGGCTGGGACCCCGCGCCACCGAGCGGCCCCTTCGGCAATACCCGCAAGGACATCGACCTCAATGTGACGGCCCTGGCGTTCGCGGGTCAGGACTTCGTCGACGCGGCGTTCCACGAACAGCTCACCTCCCGGGACGGTGCCCTGCGCCATCTCGGCGACAGCGTCACCGGCGACGGTGACGGCGACAACGAGATCATCACCGTCGACCTCACCCGCGTCGACGCCGCGATCAGCACCATCGTCTTCCTCGTCACCTGCTACACCGGACAGACCTTCCAGCAGGTCGTCAACGGCTTCTGCCGCGTCGCCGACAGCGTCGCCGGGGTGGAACTCGTGCGCGTCGATCTGCGCAGCGCCACCTCGCACACCGGCTTCGTGCTCGGCAAACTGCACCGCACCGGATCGGGCTGGGAGTTCGCGATGATCGGTGACCCGATCTTCGCCGATCACCCGACCGTCGCCCTGCCCCAGCTGACCGTATATTTGGGCCCGGTATGAGCGCGCAGTTGATGATCGTGGAGGACGACACCCGGGTACGGGAGTCGTTGCGGCTGGCGATGGAGGACGAGGGGTATGTCGTCGCCGAGGCCGAAAGCGCCGAACACGCGCTGGAACACGTGCACAACGTCGGCGTGCCGGACGTCCTGATCGTCGACCTCATGCTCGGCGGCATGGACGGTTTCACCTGCATCCGCGAGGTGCGCCGCGAACACGACGTGCCGATCATCGTGGTGAGCGCCCGTGACGACACCCACGACGTGGTCGCCGCCCTGGAAGCAGGCGCCGACGACTTCGTCACCAAACCGTTCGAGGTCAAGGAGCTGACCGCGCGGATCCGGGCTGTGGGCAGGCGTACGCGCAACAGCACCGAACGCGAGGTGGTCGAACTCGTCCTCGACGCCGACCGGCAGCTGATCCTTTGCCCGGAGCGCGGTTCGGTGCGGCTGGCGGGCGAAGACGTGCACCTGACGCTCACCGAATTCCGGTTGCTGTGCGAACTGGCGCAGAACGACGGGCTCGTGCTGAGCAGGCAGGTGCTGCTCGACAAGATCTGGGACCGCGGCTTCTTCGGCGACGACCGCATCGTCGACGTGCACATCCGCCGCCTGCGCACCAAGATCGAACGCGATCCCGCCGAACCGCGCCTGATCGTCACCGTGCGCGGGCTCGGCTATCGCCTCGATGCCGGGTCCTGAATTGCCCACCCGGTTACGCGGCCTGCGTGGTCGCGTGACAGCGGCGTTCGTCCTCAGCGCCAGTCTCGTCGCGGTGCTGCTGTCGGGCTCGGTGTATGCCATCAGCACCAATTACATGGAGTCCCAACGGGTTCGGACGGTCGAACGCGCGGTAGGAGTGCACGCCGAGATCCTGCGGTTGCGGATGGAATCGCTGGCCACGGGACAGGAGGCCCTCGAATCGTTGCGGCTGCCCGCCGGCACCATCGCCCTCCTCGACACCACCGCGGGCACCGGTGTGCTCGGCGCCGACCAGGCCACCGTCGCCACGCTCGAACGGGCCGCCCAGGTGCCGACGTCCGCCACCCGTGTCCGGATCGCGGGCGAGCCCTATCTGCGCACCGCGACCTACGTCGAAAACGGCGCCGTCCTCCAGGAATTCGCGCCGCTGCGCGAGCTGGAGGACACCCTGAAGATGCTGCGCACCATCCTCTTCGCCTGCGCGGTGCTCGCCGTCGCGGTGGCCGCCGCGCTCGGCGCCTGGGCCGCGCACCTCGCGCTGCGCCCACTGCGCCAGGTGGCAGGCACCGCGTCGCGCATCGCCGCGGGCGACCTCGACCTGCGCTTGTCGCGACCCGAAGATGTCGACCTGTCGCCGACCGTCGAGGCCTTCAACGCCATGGTCGACTCCCTGCAGCGGCGCATCGAACGCGAACGCAGGCTCGTCTCCGACCTCAGTCACGAGTTGCGCACCCCGCTCACCACCCTGACCACCACCGCGACCGTGCTGGCCGGGCACCGCGACGAACTGTCCGAAAGACCGCGCGCCGCACTGGGACTGCTCGTGGAAGAGACCACCTACCTGCGCGGTCTGCTCGACGACATGCTCGCCCTCGCGCGCGCCGAGGCGGGCATCCACCGCTCCGACCCGGCGCCGCTGTCGCTGGCCGAACTGCTTGCCCACCTACTCGCGAGCCGTCGCATCGAGGCCGAGGTACTCACGACCACCGACCCGGGACTGGTGCGCGGGCGGCGGATGGAACTCGAACGCGCCCTGCTGAACCTGCTCGTCAATGCCGAACGCCACGGTGGCGGTGTGGCCGCGGTGCGCGTCGAGCGCGACGGCGAGGACGTGCGGGTCACCGTCGACGATGCCGGACCCGGCGTCGAGGCGGCCGATCGCGAGCGCATCTTCGAACGCTTCGTCACCGCGTCGCGCCGGACCGGCGGCACCGGCATCGGCCTGGCGCTCGTCGCTGAAACCGTTGCGGGACACCAGGGCCGGATCCGCTGCTCGGAGCGGCCGGGCGGCGGTGCGCGCTTCGAGTTGACGCTGCCCGCGCTGGATCGTCACGTGATCGCAAAGAAAACGTCCGAGCCGCCGCAATGAATGTGGTCCATTCTCGTCACGGTCACCGGGTCGGGTGATCGCCACGGCCTCGGGCTGGAGGAGGACAAGTCGCGCTGCCACGGCACGCGGCCGATTCCCGAAGCCGTCGCGCGACACCGACACCGGTGACTTCTCGTCATGACACAGCGGGGCCCGGCGCCACTCGGACGCCGGGCCCCGCTGGGGTCGATCGGGATCAGCCGATGCTGAAGGGCTGGCCCCACAGGGTGACGACCGAGCTCACGTTCTCGGTCTCCACCTTGACCTTCACGAAGGCACGCGCCTGGGCGTACCCGGCGCAGCCGCTCAGGCCGATGGTCGAGTCGGCCCAGGTCACCGAGCCGCTCTTGCCCTTGAACTTGTTGTTGGTGCCGTGGTCCTCGTTGCCGTAGTCGTCGGCCTTCTCGATGTCGAGAATGTAGAACGACTTGGCCTGGCCGGGGCCGAGGCTCAGTTCGGCACCGGACTCGGCGCCGACGCTCACGTCCTCGCCGTCCCAGCTGCTCTCGCCCTCGACGCCACCCTCGACGCCGCCGCCGTCGATGTTGACCTGGCAGCCCACCACGTAACCGGGGTAGATCTTGCCGCCCTTGGCGTTACCGGAGACCTCGACCTGCGCGGAGCCGGACACCCACGCGTTGCGGTGCACCGGGGTCGAGCCCATCGACGGGCTGATGAGGGCCGACTCGCCGACCAGGCGGACGGTGACGGTCGAACCGTCGGACAGGGTCTTGACGATCTCGCCGCCGGGCAGCGGAACGAAGGTGTCGGCGTTGGCGGCACCGGCGGACAGCAGGCCGAAGGTCACGGCGGCCGCGCCGACCAGACCGGCCATGCGGGCCGAATTCTTACGGTCGATCATGTGTGTCATTCCTTGCGATCGAAGTCGGATGCGCTCAGCCGATGCTGAACGGGGCACCGTAGAGGGTGGTCTTGGAGTAGTGGTCGCCGATGATCTCCACGACCGAGTAGGCGCGGGCCTGTGCGTAACCGGCGCAGCCCTGGATCTCGATCTCGACGTCCTGGTACTCGACCGAGTAGACGCCCGCCTTCAGGATGTCCTTCTTCTCGATCTGGACGAACTTCACCTCGCCGGGGCCCAGGTCGAGGCCGACCGAGCCGCCGATGCTGCCGCCGGACAGGTCGATGCCGCCGGAGACGCCCGCGGAGATGGCGTCGTCACCGATGGCCACCTGGCAACCGACGATGTAGCCGGTGTTGAGCTGCGAGGCGCCGTGGGTGGAGGAGTTGTTGGAGCCGTCCTTGCCCGCCGGACCGTTGAACGGGCCGACCTCGCCCTCCGGCGTCGCGGTGACGTCGGCGGTGACGGTGCCCGAGACCCAGGCGACGCGGCCCGCGCCGTTGGCCGCAAGCGACGGCGAAACGGTGGCGCGCTCGGCGGTGCGGGTGATCGTCACGCCCGGGCCTGCCTTCTGGCCGTCGGGCAGCGGGACGAAAGCGTCGGCGCCGGCGGAACCGGCGGCGAAACCACCGAGTGCGACCGCGGCGGCCGTGGCCACGTAGAAGCGTTTGATTGTCATTCTTCCCCTCATCAGGTTCGAGCGGTATCGCCTCGACGTCGGCACCTGGCAGGGCGCGTCGAGGGCCGGATCGAAGCATTCACGCGCCCCATGGCGGGGTGAGAACCAGTCGAGGACCCGGCGATGAAGCTCATGGAACGAGAAGATTTCCGGTTCTTTGCGATGGTGTTGCGATGGGCGCAGACCGTTCGTCACACCTGCGGCGGTCAGCCAATGTTGCGAAGTTCGGTATAGGGGGCGTGATTTCGATGTTCCCTGGATAGTTGCTGCGTTACGGTTTCCCACATGGACGACATCGAGTTGGATTTGCCGAGCGTCGCTTCTCCCCACAACTCCGGGCGAATTCTCGACATCGGCGCAGTCGGATTGCGCAATCCGCTTCCGGTCGACGGTGAACAGACCCACGCCTATGTTTCCTGCGTAGACGGCACCACCCTGCGACTGCCGGATTCTTTGCAGAACTGGGCCATGCAGACCCTCGCCGCGAACTACGACCTGCGCGCCACCGGCCTACCGTCGCTGTTCCCGTGCCGGTTCGAGTTCGGCATCCGCGACGGGGCGGCCTACGCTGTTCCGGTCAGCGATCAGGCGCGTCAAAGGAGGCCATCATCACCACCGCAGCAGATGTCGGCGACTTCGCCAAGCGTCACGGGCTGACAGTCGCCGTAGCCGAATCCCTCACCGGCGGTAACCTCGCCGCCGCCCTCGCGGCGGCACCCGACTCCGCGCAATGGTTCCGCGGCGGGGTCGTCGCCTACTCCGTGACGGTGAAACAGTCCGTTCTCGGTGTGCCCGACGTGCCGGTGGTGTCGGAGACGGCCGCACTGGCCATGGCCGAAGGCGTGCGGGCGCTGACCGACGCCGATATCGCCGCCGCGACCACCGGTGTCGGTGGGCCGGGCGATCAGGACGGCGAACCGGCGGGGTCGGTGTGGTGCGCTGTCGCCACCCGCGACACCTCCTGGGCCGTGCACCGCAATTTCGACGGCGAACCCGAGCAGGTGCTCGAGCAGTCGGTGCGGTGCGCGCTGGAGATGTTGGGCGAGAGCGAGAAACGCTTCACCGGCTAGACGATCGGTGGCAGGTGCACCACCTGGCCCGCGTACGCCAGACCCGCACCGAAGCCGAGCAGCAACGCGGTCTGGCCGGGTTCGGCGCCGCCGCTGCGCAGCAACTGTTCCATGGCCATCGGGATCGAGGCGGCACTGGTGTTACCGGTGTCGACGATGTCGCGCGCCACGGCGACGGTGTCGGGCAGGTCGAGGGTGCGGACCAGCGCGTCGGTGATGCGGATATTGGCCTGGTGCGGCACGAAGGCGTCCAGGTCGGCGGCGGTGACACCGGCCAGCTTCAAGGCCTCCCGGCACGCCTGCTCCAAAAAGGTGACGGCCCAGCGGAATACCTCCGTGCCGTTCATCCGGATGTAGGGCCGCACCGTCGTGCCGCCACTGGCCTCGGCGGCCGCCACTTCGGCGAAGTACTCCTGGAAGTCCTTGTCCTGCTTGATCGCCGAGGTACGTGACCCGTCCGAGCCCCACGCCACCGGGCCGATCCCCTCCTGCTCGGCGGCGCCGACGACCACCGCGCCCGCGCCGTCGGCGAAGATGAACGCCGTACCGCGATCGGTGCGGTCGAGCAGGTCCGAGAGCCGTTCCACACCGATCACCAGCACGTGGCGCGCCTGACCGGACCGGACCAGGTTGGCGGCATCGGCCAGCGCGTAGCAGAAGCCCGCGCACCCGGCGGAGATGTCGTAGGCGGCGGTGTCGTGCATGCCGAGTTCGGTGGCGACCACCGCGCCCGCCGAGGGGCCGAGCACCATCTGCGACGAGGTCGCCAGCAGCACGGCGTCGACCTGATCGGCGGTGATGCCTGCCGCGGTGAGGGCGTCGCGCGCGGCAGCGGTGCTCATCGACACGATGGTCTCGTCGTCTTCGGCCCAGTGCCTGGCGGCGATGCCGGATCGGGTCTTGATCCATTCGTCGGAGGAGTCGATGGCCTCGACGATCTCCGAGTTGGGCACGACGCGGCGCGGCCGGTACACGCCGAGGCCGAGAATTCCCGTGTGGGTGGTCGGAATCGAGGTGGCGATGGGGGTTGGCATGACATCCTCTCCATGTGAACCGATCGGTTCATCCGTCATAAGGTCTAACATGAACCGATCGGTTCAATCAAGCGTTTCGGGGAGGAGAGTCGGATGCCGGCCGGACCACGCGCCCGACTGATCGAGCACACCATCGCGACCGTGCAGGAGCACGGTGTGCACGCGGCGGCGTTGAGCGAGCTGCTCAAGCGGAGCAATACCTCACGTAACTCGCTCTACCAGCATTTTCCCTCCGGCAAGAGCGAACTGGTGCAGACCGCGGCCCGCATCGTGTCGCGGCTGGTGTACTCGCACGTCAGCGCCGTGGCCGACGCCCTGCAGACCGCGCCGTCGGCGCAGCAGTGGCTGACCGACCTGTTCGCCTTCTGGCGGGTGCCGCTCGAACAGAGCGAGTTCCGGGCCGGATCGTTCATGATGGCCGCCGCGCTGGACGAAAGCGATCCGGTGGTGCAGTCGATCGCCGGGCAGGCCTTCGCCGAATGGACCGCGCGCCTGGCCGACGGCATAGTCGCGGCCGGGATCGAACGCGCGACGGCGGTGTCACTGGCCGGGTTCCTGCTCACCACCATCGAGGGCACCATCGTGCACAGCCGGGCGCTCAAGTCGGCGCATCCGTTCGATCAGGCGGTCACCCAGCTGACCATCCTGTTCAACTATCACCTGTCTCAGCGTTGAGGTGAAACATCCTGTGCGCCATCGAGATCCGCGCACAGCGTGGTGGCGATGTGGCGGCGGGCCGTTGCGCCTTCGGGACTCGGGGTCAGCGGATACACGTGCACCAGGCCCGGTTTCTCGATGTAGTCCAGGTCGACACCGGCCGCGCGGGCCTTGTCCCGCAGCAGGCGGGCGTCGGGGTTGAGGATGTCGTCGGTGCCGGTGAACAGGGTGATCGGGCCGAGGCCGGTGAGATCGCCGAACAGGGGGCTCACCATGGGGTCCTTCATCGGCAGCTCGCCGCTCCACCGGCGGCCGTAGACGAGGCCGCCGTCACGACCGAGCCACGGGTCGCGCTGCTGCACGACGTCGATCTCCGGGTTCTCGAGGGTGAGGTCGAGAGCCGGGGAGATGAGGACGGTGCGCGGCAGTGTGGTGCCGAGGTCGCGTAGGTGCAGTGCGGTGGACAGGGCGATCTGGCCGCCCGCCGAATCGCCGGCGAGGAAGGTGGGGCCGTGTTCGTCGGCGCTGGTGCGGACGAGGTCGGCTACGCGGGGAATCACGTCCGCTGCCGTGCCGAACGGAATGAGGGGGTAGATCGGCACCGTCACCGTGAGCCGGGCACGGATCGCGAGCATGGCGGCCAGGCGCCAGTGCTGCACCGCGATCTCACCGACCCAGCCACCACCGTGCGCGTACACCAGGCCGCCGCGTGATTTTCCGGTGCGCGGGGTGAGGGTGTACACGGGCCAGCCACGATCGCGCACCACGGCGATGTCGACTCCGCGCAGGGTGCGTGGCGGGCCGTAGGGCAGTGGGCGAAGGGCCAGCTCGCGGATGTGGGCCTCGGCGCGTTCGGCATCGATGTAGTTGCGGTTGCGGCGGGCTACTCGCAGGAACCCCGGAATCACGAACCGGCTCATCACTGTGGGCACCGCAACCTCCACTCGTACAGGTGCCCGCCAAATTACCCGTTCAGGCCAACGGTTGTTCGATGATGTCGGTCCGTAGACTCGAGCCGTTGAGATCGAGGTACACCATGCCCTCGGTGATCGACAGGCTCGCGGTATTGCGCCGATCCACCAGCCGCGCGGCCTCGTCGATGAACGCCCGATCGAAACTGTAGAGCGGAATCGCGGCCGCGTTGTGAATCTTCTTGCCCGCGTACTGCGCGAGCACCTTCACCGGATCCCGATGCGTGTACA
This sequence comes from Nocardia sp. NPDC023733, assembly GCF_040639775.1. Lineage (NCBI taxonomy): Bacteria > Bacillati > Actinomycetota > Actinomycetes > Mycobacteriales > Nocardiaceae > Nocardia > Nocardia sp. NPDC023733. The sequence goes on from NZ_JBFAAN010000011.1 coordinate 91,996, forward strand.
CCGCCGCCCGCCCCGCCAGCTTGCTCCCCCGATGAATCCGCTCCGAGTCCGGCGCCCCCACCTCGATCCACGCCGTCGTCCGCCCCGTCAGATCCCGCACCTGCACCGCGGGCTCGTCGGTAGCCGAGATCCCACCCTCACTGAACACGATCCCCTCCTCGTACTGCAGGCAGTACGCCAGAATCCGCGTCACCATGTACTCGAGCGTCTCGGAAGGATGCCGAGCCACCCGCAACTCCAACTCCTCATAAACCCCCCGATCCACATCGGCGAGCTGAATAGCAAAAGTGTGCACAGTAGCGCTGATTCCCATAAGACCCGCCACCCTAGTTGGTAGCGGACTCATGAGACTCCAGCAATGCTCGGGGGGCGGCCTGGGTCCAGGAGTCGGTGATGATGGCGGTGAGTTCGTCGTGGTCGTCGAGGGCGGAGAGGTGGACGCGGACCCAGGCGTTGTTCGCTTCGTGGGAGGCGATCCAGAACTTGGCGGGTTCGGCTTGGACGAGTTCGTCGCGGTCGATGATGGGGCAGCGGACGGCCATCGAGGTCTCGTTCTCGGGGAGGGTGAGGAACAGCCGGCCCGAGACCTTGAAAATCGGCATGCCCCAGGCGAATTCCTCCGCCGTGCCGGGCAGGGACAGGGCGAAGGTGCGGACGTCTTCCCCGGTGACTGTCATGACCCGATCATCTCAAAACGCACCGACAGGTTCAGACGGCGAGCTTGGCCGAACGGGCCCGGCTCGCGGTGATGCGGCGGCCGATGATGCCGTGACGCGGCGCGAACAAGTAGACCAGGGTGAAGGCGACACCCTGGGTGACCACCACCATCCCGCCCGCGGCGGTGTCGAGGTGGTAGCTGATGTACAGACCGGTGACCGCGCACAGCACCGACACGGTCGGCGCGATCAGCAGCATCCGCGAGAAACGGTCGGTGAGCAGGTAGGCCGTGGCACCCGGAATGATGAGCATGGCCACCACCAGCACCACACCCACCGCCTGCAACGCCACCACCGAGGTGAGGGCGAGCAGGGCGAGCAGCGCGGTGCCGAGCACACGCGGATTGAGGCCGATGGCGTGGGCGTGGGTGGCGTCGAAGGCATACAAAGTGAAGTCGCGACGCTTGAGCACCAACGCCACGAGCACGATCGCCGCGAGGATCATGATCTGGATCATCTCCCCGCGGCTCACCCCGAGCAGATTGCCGAAAACGATGTGGTTCAAGTCGGTTTGGCTCGGTGTCACCGACACCAGCACCAACCCGAACGCGAACAGCGTCGTGAAGACGATCCCGATGGCCGCGTCCTCCTTCACCCGGCTGGTATCGCGCACCACCCCGATCAACGCGACCGCGAGGAACCCGAAGATCACCGCACCCACCGCGAACGGCCAGCCGACGATGTAGGCGAGCACCACCCCGGGCAGCACCGCGTGCGACACCGCGTCACCCATCAGCGACCAGCCGATGAGCACCAGCCAGCACGACAGCACCGCGCACACCACGGCCGCGGTGACCGTGGTCGCCAGCGCCCGGACCATGAATTCGTAACGCAGCGGATCGAGGAAGAATTCTTCGAGGGTCACCGGTCTGTGTCCAATCCGAATGCCTTGGCCAGGTTCTCGGGCCGCAACACCACCTCGGGGTCGCCGTGTTCGAGCACCCGGCGGTTCAAAAGCACTGCCTCGTCGGCCAGTTGGGGCAGGGCGTGCAGGTCGTGGGTGGACACGAGGATCGTCGCGCCACCGGCGGCCAGCTCACGCAGCAGCGCGGTGATGGTGGCCTCGGAGCGCTTGTCCACACCGGCGAACGGTTCGTCCAGCAGCAGGATGGTCGCCTCCTGCGCGATGCCGCGGGCCACGAAGGTCCGTTTCTTCTGTCCACCGGAGAGCTGACCGATCTGCCGGTCGGCGAAGTCGGTGAGTTCGACCCGCGCCAGCGCCTCCTCCACGGCGGCCTTGTCGGCCTTGCTCGCGCGCCGGGTGAAGCCCATTTTCCCGTAGCGCCCGGTCATCACCACATCACGCACCGACAGCGGGAACGTCCAATCCACGTCCTCGGATTGCGGCACGTACCCGAGGGCGCCCGCCTTGCGCGCGGCGGCGGGTGCGCCACCGTTGACCAGCACCCGGCCACGATCGGGCGTCACCAGCCCCATGACGGTCTTGAACAGTGTCGACTTCCCCGACCCGTTCATCCCGATGAGCCCGCACACCCGACCCGATTTCAAGGTGAGTTCCACGTTGTCGAGGGCGAGCACATCGCCGTAATGAACTGTCACGTCCTGGATTTCGACAACCGGCGCGGTCATTTCGGCGCTCCCGCCAGTGCCGCCGCGATGGTGTCGGCGTCGTGCCGGATCAGGTCGAGGTAGGTCGGCACGGGACCGTCCGCCTCCGACAGCGAGTCGACATACAGCGTGCCGCCGAAGCGCGAACCGGTCGCCTCGACCACGCGCTGCATCGGCGCGTCCGACACCGTCGACTCGCAGAACACGGCGGGCACCCCACGCTGGCGGACGAAGTCGATCACCGACCCGATCTGCTGCGGTGTGGCCTGCTGTTCGGCGTTGACCGGCCAGATGTACTTCTCCGTCAGCCCCGCGTCGCGGGCCAGGTAGGAGAACGCCCCCTCGCAGGTGACCAGCGCTTTCTGGTCGGCGGGCAACGTGCTGACGGCGGCCACCAGCTCGTCACGGACCGCGCCGAGCTCGGTTTTGTACGCCTCGCCGTTGGCGCGGTAGGCGTCGGCGTGGTCGGGGTCGAGGTCGGTGAACGCGCGAACCATGTTGTCCACATAGATCTGCGCGTTCACCGGCGACATCCACGCGTGCGGATTCGGCTTGCCCGCGTAGGCGTCCTCGCTGATGTTCATCGGTGTCACGCCCTCGCTCACCACGGCGTGCGGCACCTCGAGGTCGGCGACGAACTGGGCGAACCAGGCTTCGAGATTGAGGCCGTTGTCGAGGATGAGATCGGCCTTGGCGGCCTTCTTGATATCCCCCGGCGTCGGCTCGTACCCGTGGATCTCGGCGCCGACCTTGGTGATCGACTCGACCCGCAGATGCTCACCGGCCACATTGCGCGCCATATCGGCGAGCACGGTGAAGGTGGTGAGGACGACCTTCCGGTCGTCGTCGGACGCGGCGACGCCACCGCAAGCGGTGAGCGCGAACACCATGACACTCAGCACGCACGCCGCGAGTACTCGCGGCGAACGGTGGAACCCAACCTTCATCCCGGAATTATATTGTTCGGCTGACCGAACTTTCAAGTTCAGCCACCGAAACAGCCGTGGTGACCGGTCACGATGCCCAGGGCGGGACGAAGGTCGACCCGTCCGGCAACTCCGCGGCGAACCCGGCGCGGACGGTGACCAGCAGTCGCGCACCCGCCCCGGCTTCGTCGGTGAGCGCGATGAGCGAACCGGCGGGCGCCACGGCGGCATCACCGGGTCGCAGGGTGGCCGACTCACCGTCGATGGTGAGGACGATTTCGCCCGTGAGCAGTACGAATGCCTCTTCCCCGAGGATCCGGTGAGCGACGCCGACCGTGCCGGGCGCGACCTCGGTCTGCCAGACGCACAGGTCGGTACTGCCGGTGCCGGGGCGGATCAACGAGGTGAAGCGGGCGTTGTGCACTTCGTGCACCTGGGCGTCGGCGGAACGGACTACCGGCATTGCGTCTCCCTAATGGTCAATTTCCTTGTCTATATAGTCAAGTAGCTTTCCTATCCTGTCAAGTGCCAGAATGTCGAGCATGCCCCCTGCCGGTGACCTCCCCTTGTTGCTGCTCGCGGCAGCCGCCCAGGTGACCGACGCAGTCCAGGCCGGGGTCGCCGCAGCCGGCTTCCCCGATGTACGGCCCGCACACGGATTCGCCTTCGTGCGAATGGCACCCGAAGGGGCGACCGTCGGTGAGATCGCCGAGCATCTCGGCGTCACCAAGCAGGCGGCGAGTCAACTGGTCGACGAGCTGGTCACCAAGGGCTACGTCGAACGCAATCCGCACCCACGCGACGCACGCGCCCGGCTCATCACGCTCACCGATCGCGGCTGGGCGTGCACTCGCGCCGCCGACGCGGCCTTGGGCGAACTCACCAAAAACTGGTCCAGAACCCTTGGCACGGGCGACCTCATGCAGGTCAGGGACGCGTTGGCCCGGGTGGTCGCCCCCGGCCGGGTCCGCCCGAGCTGGTGAGGGCGTAACCCTTCGCGGCGGACGAACGATCTTGTGTCGGGTATCCGTTAATCCGAACAACAGGATTTTCGAAACCTGCGCGCGGCATCGCGACGAGCGGCATACTCGGCTGCGAGCGGTGACGCGCCACCGCAGCACCCCGGGCCGCCGGTCCGGGCCGTGCCTCGTCACGCACCGTTCCCGCTATCCCGGAGTTCGAATGTCTGCTCTTGCCACCGTCACCTCGGTCGACACCATCACCCGCCACAAGTACGAGCGGCTGCAGTACACCGGTTCGGCCGGTGTCGTCGCCTCCCTCGAAGACCCTCGGCTGGTCGACCGCTGGCGCACCGAGCACCCCACCTGGCGGGGCGAGCACTGGGCGTTCGAGGCGGGCACCACCGGCAGCCTCCGCCCGATCAACGTGGCGACCCGCCACAACTGAGCCCTCAGGCCGCGCCCGCGTCGGCGCGACGGTCGGTGATCCGGGGGAACGGGCTGGCCGCTTCCAGCTGGTAGGCCAGGTCGAGCAGGGTTCGCTCCGCGCCGCGCGGGGCAGCCAGCTGCACCGAGCCGGGCAGACCCGTCGGCAGCAGTCCGTGCGGAAGCGAGATGCCCGGTCCCCCACCGACATTGTTGAGCGGCGTGAAGCCGACATAGTCGACGAGCTTGGCGAACAGGTCGTCGAACGGCTGATCCGGCGCGAGTTCACCGATGCGCGGCGCCGGATGCGACAGCACCGGGCTGAGCATCACATCGATGTCGGCGAAGTGCCGGTCGTAGGCGGCGGTTCCGGCGCGCAGCCGCCACGCGGCCGCCGCGGAACCCAGTGGATTGCGTTTGGCCATTCCGATCAGGCCGGTGGTGAACGGGTCGAGTTTGCGCGCATCGAATCGTCCGCGATGACCGAGCCGGAACGACAGCGTCATCGCCGCGGCCATCACCGCCCAGTACTGCTTGAAGTCGTCGACGAAACGCGGGTCGACCTCCAGCCGCTTCGCGACGATCTCGTGCCCGAGGCCCGCGAAGACATGGACGGCCGAATCGAGGACGGCCCGGTTGTCGGGATGCACCGGTCTGCCGAATACATCGGCGGTGACCACGCCGATGCGTAGTCGTCGCGCACTCGGCCCTTCCACCAGCCCCACCGGCGCCAGTTTCGGGTGGGCACCGAAACTCTCGACCGCGGCCAGGTAATGCGCCGTATCGCGCACCGACCGGGTGAGCACACCCTCGGCCACCAGATGCACCGGCAGTTTGCGCGCGCCCGGCTGGTCGAGCAGCCGGTACCGGGTGGGCTTCAGTCCCACCAGACCCGTCGCGGCGGCGGGAATGCGAATCGAACCACCGCCGTCGTTGGCATGGGCGATCGGCACCGCCCCGGCCGCGACCAGCGCCGCCGACCCACCCGAGGACGCGCCCGCCGAGAACTCCGGATTCCACGGGTTGCGCGTCGGTGGGCGGTGGACGAACTCGGTGCTCGCGGTGAGCCCGAACTCCGGCAGCGTCGACTTGCCGAGCACGACCACACCCGAGTGCAGGAATTGCGCGGCGGGTCCGCTGGTCGCCGTCACCGGGTGCGGCGTGAACGCGGCCGACCCGTGACAGCTCGGCAGCCCGGCGACATCGGTGTTGTCTTTGACGAAGGCGGGCACCCCGGCGAACACGCCGGCGGTTTCGGGTGCCGAGGCGGCCCGTTCGAAGCTGCGCACCTGCACGGCGTCGAGGCGCGGGTCGACGGCCTGGGTCCGGGCGATCGCGGCCTCGATCACCTCGGCTCGGCTCACCTCCCCGGCGCGCAGTGCGGCGGCGAGGCCGACGGCGTCGTGGTCGCCGAGGGCGTCGTCGGTGAATCCGTGGACGGCAGAGCTCATGACCGCAGCCTAATCGCGACCGTACGCGCGGGTAACGAACTTCGCTCAGACAGTGCGGCCCGCCCGGCAGTGGGCGAGCCGCACGAGCGGGCCCTACTTGGCAGGCGCCGTGAACGGCTGGTTGATCGTGGTGACGTACTGGATCACCGCGCCGATGGCGACCGGCGCGGTGACGAAGATCTGACCCGCGAGGACACCGAGGAAACCGACGGCGGCCGCACCCGCGACACAACCGGCCAGCGGTCCCGCACCGAACAGCGTGAGCAGGGCACCGGTGAGCACGACGCCCGCGGCGGCACCGGCGAGGCAACCGAGGGCCGCGCCGCCGATGCCACCGACGAGGGTGCCGATGGTGGCGCCCATGGAGATGGTGCTCGTCATCCGGGACCAGGCGGCCTGTTCACGGTCGTATTCGGACTTCCAGGGCGCCTTGTCCTCGAACGGCAGCGCGACCGGCTTGTATACGGCCTTGTCCATGTTCAGCGTGGGGGTGAGGGTCGCCGTTCGACCGTCGACCCGGGCGTCGATGGGGAACTGGAAGTCGTCGATGGCGAAGGTCAGTGGTGTCGCGCCGACGACGGCGCCTGCGGAGTCGCGCACCTGCAGGGTGCCGTTGTCGACCCCCAGCGAACCGTGCTCGATCTCGATGACCGAGGTGGTGCCGTCGGTGTGCGCGGTGTATTCGACCGGCCGCGGTGCGGCGGGTTCCGCCTGGGCTCCGGCTGCGGTCACGGCCAGAGCGGAGAGCGAAAGCGCCACGGGCACAGCGATTTTCTTCAAGAACATGGGTGATTCCTCATCGATTTCAGCCGATCGCGGTGACCGGCGGTGGCAATCGTAGCGATAATGGTTATCATTATCATCTCGATGAGGCTGGGAGGTCGTAGTGGGACATCTTCTGATGGTGGAGAGCTGGGTCGGCTCGATGAGCACCCTGCTGCCGCAGGGAATCAAGGACGGCGGACACCGATTCAGCTTCCTGACCAGGGATCTCGGGCATTACCTCCGCCCGGGCACACCGTCGCCGCACCCGCTGCTGGCCGCTGACAATGTGTTCACCGCCGAGACCAACGACGAGGCCGCGCTGGTGCCGTATGTGCGAAAGCTGCACGAGCTCTTCGGTTTCGACGGCGTACTCACCTCGTGTGACTACTACCTGCCGACGGTGGCCGCGATCGCCACCGATCTCGGCCTGCCCGGCCCCGGCCGGGCGGCGGTGGTGGCAGCGTGCGACAAGTACCTGACCCGCGAGATCTGTCGCGCTGCCGGAGTTCCCGGGCCGGACTTCGCGGTCGCCGAGACGATGGACGAGATCCTCGGCGCCGCAGATCGATTGGGCTATCCGCTGGTGGTGAAGCCGATCGATCTGTGTGGCGGGATGTTCGTGTGCCGGGTCGACGACGACGCCGAGTTGCGCGCCGCAGTCGAGCGTATCGCTGGATTCCCGGTGAACGCGCGTGGGCAGCGCAGGTCACCGCAGGTGCTGGTCGAAAGATGCGTGCAGGGGCCGGAATTCAGTGTGGAGACGGTGACTGTCGCCGGGCAGACGACTGTCGTCGGGGTCACCGACAAGCAGCTCACCGGCGCACCCGCCTTCATCGAGTCGGGCCATATGTTCCCGGCCGACCTGTCGGCTGTCGATCACCGTGCCGTCGCCGAGACCGCCGTTGCGGCAGTCGAAGCGCTCGGCCTCGACGCGACCGTCGCCCATACCGAGGTCAAGCTCACGACGGACGGGCCGTGCCTGATCGAGGTGAACCCACGGCCCGCGGGCAACCGGATCACCGAGCTGGTCCGCCGGGTCACCGGCATCGACCTCACCAGGGCCCATGTCGAGGCAGTCCTGGGCGGGACACCTGAGCTCACCCCACGGCAGACCGATGCCGGGAGCGCCGCCGTCGCCTTCGCCGTCCCCGACCGGGCAGGCGTGGTTACCCGTGTCGCTGGGGCGGCCGGCTGGGCCGACGATCCGCGCATCGTGGAACACAAACTCCCGGAACCCGGCGCCGAGGTCCGACCGGCCACCGACAACAACACCTACCTCGGCCACGTCCTCGTGACGTCCGAAAATCCGGGCGAGGCAGGCAAACTCGCCGATGCCCTGATCGCCGAGCTGCGCGTCGAGCTCGACGGCGGTGCCGCGTGATCCAGACGCACCCTGCCTCGGTGGCCGAGCTCACCACGTGGGCACGGTCCGGACGACTCGGCCCCGACCCCGACACTCTGAAAGCATCGACCGCCTTTCTCACGACCTACGGCACCAGGCACGCAGGACGCACCCGCGCCTACCGCAACGAGGTGCTCAGCATCCGGGTCGGTGCGGCAGTCGGCTCGTGTGGGCTCGAACCCGGTTCGGCCACCGGCGATCTGATCGACGACTGTGTCGCGGCGACCGTCGGTGACCTGCTCGAACACCGGGTCGGGGCGGTGCGTGTCGCGGCGCTCGATGCCTATCTGATGCATGTGCACCCGCATCCGGAGGCAGCGGGTCTGCACGGTAGCGCCGTGGTTGTGGCGGGACCGACCTCGTTGACGAAATCACGGCGCCGCGCCGACACCGTCATCGATCTGCTCCCCTCCGGGGTCACCAAGGTACTGGTGGTCGGGGTGGTCGGTTCGCTGCTGGCCGAGTTGCGCGACCGTGGCATCGCCTATGTGCCCTGCGATCTCGCGGGCGGTGTCACCGAGTGGGGCGAACCGATCTTCGAGTCCGTGGCATCGGCTCCGTCCGACTACGACGCACTGCTCGTCACCGGAATGACCCTGGGCAACGGCACATTCGACGATTTCCGCGCCATCGCGCGCGAGCGGGGACTACCCCTGGTTCTCTTCGCGCAGACGGGCAGCGCGGTGCTGCCCTGGTTCCTCGGCGCCGGAGTGCACGCCATCTCGGCCGAGCCGTATCCGTTCTTCTCTCTCGACGGTGCCGCGAGCACCCTGGTCACCTACCGGGAGCTCTCATGACCGCACCGCAACCCGGCCTGCTGCAGCTGATCGGCGGCACCCCGGTCATCCGGATCCCTACCGGAAACAGCTGGTACACAGCCAAACTCGAATCGGCGAGCATCGCCGGGATGAAGGCTCGTGCGGCCGTCTCGATGATGCGGGCGGCGGCCGCGCGCGGCGACCTCGCACCGGGTGCGACGATCATCGAATCGACCAGCGGCACACTTGGATTGGGTCTTGCCCTGGCAGGCAAGGCGCTCGGGCACCCGATCGTGCTGGTGGTCGACGACGAACTGGAACCGGACCTGCGCGCCCTCTTCTCGGCGTTCGGCATCACCCTCGAGGTGGTCACCACCCCGCACCCGACCGGCGGCTGGCAGCAGGCCAGACTCGACCGGCTGGCCGAACTGCTGGCCGCGACACCCGGCGCGTACTGGCCCGACCAGTACGACAACCCCGACAATGCCGGTGGCTACCAGGCCATGGGCGCCGAGATCCTCGCGCAGGTCGACGACGTCGACGTGCTCGTCGCCTCGATCGGTTCCGGCGGCCACTGTGCGGGACTCACCCGCGTGCTGCGTACCCGCTGGCCTCGGCTGCGGGTGATCGGCGTCGACGCCGTGGGCTCACGCATCTTCGGTCAGCCCGACCGCCGCAGGCTCATGCGCGGCCTCGGCAGCAGCATCCTGCCCCGCAACGTGGCCTACGCCGACTTCGACGAGGTGCACTGGGTCGGTGCCGCCGAAGCCGTCGCGTCCTGCCGCGCACTCGCGGCACGCACCGGAATCGCGGGCGGCTGGAGCACCGGTGCCGCCGCCCTCGTCGCCGCCTGGATCGCCGTCCGCGAACCGGATTCCCGCGTACTCACCGTCTTCCCCGACGGCCCCCACCGCTACCTCCGCACCATCTACAACGACACCTGGTGCTGCGCGAACGGCCTGTTCGCCCCTCCCGCAACAGAACCCACAACCATCCCGACCCCCGACAGCGCCGAGGTCAGCGGCTGGGGCCGTTGCACAGTGGTCCGCGACCCTGCCCCCGCGTCGACCGATCCCGCCACCGCAGTGCACGACGACGCTGCCGAGGTGCTCGGGTGAGGACGACGTTTCTCGCGCTGCCCGAGGGCGTGCGGTTGCTGCTGGTCAATCATCTGGTCGGGCATATCGGTTTCTATCTGCTGATCCCGTTTCTCGCCGACTATCTGCTGCACGACCTCGCGCTGTCGGCCGCGGTGGTCGGTGTCGTGCTCGGGGTGCGCAATCTGAGCCAGCAGGGCCTGTTCCTCGTCGGGGGTTCGGCGGCGGACCGGCTGGGGGCGCGGGGCGTGATCATGGTGGGGCTGGCCGTGCGGGCGCTCGGGTTCGCGTTGTTCGCACTCGGTGGTTCACTGCCGGTGGTGCTCGCGGCGGCGATCCTCACGGGTTTCGCGGGCGCGCTGTTCAATCCGGCCGTGCGCGCGTATATCGCCACCGACAGTGGTTCGCGGTCGGCGGAGGCGTTCGCGCTGTTCAACGTGTTCGGCAATGCGGGATCGGCGATCGGGCCGGTGCTGGGGACCGTGCTGATCGCGGCGGGCTTCCGGATATCCGCCCTGGTCGCGGCCGTGATTTTCGTGGTGCTTGCGGTGGTTCAGTGGATACTGCTGCCCGCGCGACCGGTGCCCGCGCACGAGAGCGGGATCGGCGCCGACTTCACGACCGTGTTCACCGATCGCCGTTTCTGGGCGTTCACCTTCGCCCTGATGCCGATGTTCGCATTGCAGAGCCAGATCTATTTTCTGCTCACGTTGCAGGCACAGGACAGCGCCGAGCCCCGGTACCGCGCCGCGGCGGTGGCCGCGCTGTTCGTGGTGGAGACCATAGCCGTTGTGGCCCTGCAGGTTCGGGTCACCACGGCGCTCGTCCGTCGGCCTCGGCGAGGGCCCGCGATGGCGGCCGGAATGGCGATCATGGGCGTGTCGTTCCTGATCGCCCCGGCCGCCGCGGGTGTCGTCACCGGCGTGGGCAGTGGACTCGCGGGGACCGTACTGCGGGTGACTCCCGTGGTGGCAGGCGCGGTAGTGCTGGCCGTCGGGGTGACGGCGGTACAGCCGTTCGTGAACGAGTCGATCGGCCGCTTCGCCGGAAACCGGCTCACCGGCACCTATTTCGGGGCCTTTTACCTGGCATCGGGACTGTTCACCGTCGTCGCGACCTCGCTCAGCGGCGCGGTGCTCGACCGGGCGGGCGGGTCGCTCACCTGGCCGCCCGCACTGCTGTGCGCCGGGACCGGCGTGCTGTCCGCAGTCACGATCCTCGGCTTGCATCGGCGGGCCGTGCTGCCCGATGCCGACATCGCTCACTCGGGAGACCGCACATGACTGATTCCCGCCATCCGGTGCGCGAGTGGCGCACGCCTTTCGTCGAGCACCGGACGGCCGACACTCCGGGTATCGGCGTCGGCCGCGCCAACGGCAGTTGCGGGGAACTGCTGCAAGGCGTCCTCGACGGGGACCGCCATTTCCTCGTCACGTTGCCCATCCAGCGCGGCTCCGTCGCCGTCTTCGAACCAGGCGGTGACGACATCACCGTCGTCCCCGGCCACAAGTCGAAGGCTCGGCGCCTGGCGAGCGCGATGGTCGCGCGCTCACGGGTGCTGCGCGGCGGACGACTCACCGTGCGCAGCGAATTGCCCGAGGGCAAAGGCCTGGCCAGCTCCACCGCCGACCTGGTGGCGACGGCTCGCGCGGTCGCCGATGCCGAAGGCCGCACGGTCGGCCTCACCGAACTCGAAGCCGACCTGCGTGCCATCGAGCCCTCCGACGGGGTGATGTATTCCGGCACGGTCGCCTATTTCCATCGGGAAGTGCGTCTGCACACCCGGCTGGGCGCCCTGCCGCCGCTGACCATCGTCACCGGCGACGAGGGCGGCATGGTCGACACCGTCGAATTCAACCGCACCGAACCGTCTTTCGGCCCCGGGCACCAGCGCGAATACGCCGGATTGCTCGACGAACTCGGTGTCGCGATCGTGCGCGGGGACGTGACGGCGATCGGCGCGGTGGCCACCCGCAGCGCTGTGCTCAGTGCCGCGTTCCGCCACCGCCCGCATCTGGACTCGACCATCCGGGAAGCACGCGCGCTCGGCGCGGTGGGTGTCGTCGTCGCGCACAGCGGCACGACCACCGGAATCCTGCTGAGCGAGAACGACCGCGACTATCGCACCAAACTCGCTGCCGCAGAGCAGCTCTGCGCTTCCTTCGGCTGCGCGGTGAGCGTGCATCACACCCGCCGACCGGCCCGGGGACACCGGCTTCCGCACGAGCGCCTCCCGAGCAGAGAGCTACCCGCATGATCACCATCGAACAGGTCCGCTTCGGCTACGGCGGACGAATCACCTTGGACGACATCAGTTTCCGCGCCGAGCCGGGCAGCACGGTCGGGCTGATCGGCCCGAACGGGTCGGGCAAGTCGACGCTGCTGCGCCTGCTGTACCGCGCCCTGCGCCCGGCTGGTGGGACCATCACGATCGATGCCACCCCGGTCGGCACACTGCGCGGACGGGACCTCGCCACCCGCTTGGCCGTCGTCGCTCAGGAATCACCACCGGACACGCCGATCACGGTCGCCGAGACGGTTCTGCTCGGCCGGGCGCCCTGGGTCGGTGCCTTCCAAGGGTATTCACGCGCCGACCGCATCACCGCGGCCGCCGCCCTGGCCCGCGTCGGCGCCCGCGACCTGGCCGACCGCCCCTTCGCGACCCTCTCCGGCGGCGAGCGTCAGCGCGTCCTCATCGCCCGCGCCCTGGCCCAGCAGGCCGACCACCTGCTCCTCGACGAACCGACCAACCACCTCGACATCCGCTACCAGCACGAACTGCTCTCCCTGGTCCGAGGCCTCGACAAGACGACGACCATCGTCGTCCTGCACGACCTGAACCTGGCCGCCCGCTACTGCGACCACCTGGTCCTGCTCGACAACGGCCGCGTCGCCGCCGCAGGCGAGGTCGACGAGGTCCTCACCCCCGAAACCCTCGAGCCCGTCTACCGCATCCCCGTCCGCCGCACCACCGCCTTCGGCGCCACCCAACTCCTCTTCGGGCCGTCGGACGATGCGGAAGAACACAACCCGGTTGTCGCGGAGGCCGCCGAGATCCACCCCACGCCGGCTGACCACACTCCCGACGGCGCAGCAGAACTCACCGATGACGGCCCCGACGGGTCACCGTCGATGACCGAGACCCGAGAGGCGGTGACGCGATGACCGCGACACTGGAGGTCGAGCAGATCGTCGACGATCTCGATCACGCACGGCACCGCACGCGCGCAGTGCTGCTGATCGGTGGGCTGCTCATCGCACTCGCCGGCACTGTGTTGGTGGCGGCCGGGCTCGGGCCGGTGGCCGTTCCGCCGGGCACCGTTGCCCGGATCATCGGCCACCACACGTTCGGTCGACCGGTGGCTCCCGATTGGACCACCGCGCAGGACTCGATCGTCTGGCTCGTCCGGGTGCCGCGTGTGCTACTCGGCGCGCTCGTCGGCGCCGCCCTGGCGATCACCGGCGCCGTTCTGCAGACCATCGTGCGCAATGTGCTCGCCGATCCGCACATCCTCGGCGTCACCTCGGGCGCCTCGACCGGTGCCGCCGTCTACCTGCTGTTCGGCGTGAGCGCGGCGGCCACCTCCGCCGCACTCGCGGCGAGTGCGTTCATCGGGGCACTGATCGCCACGGTGCTGCTGTTCGCCATCTCCCGGATCAACGGGCAGCTCACCTCGCTGCGACTGTTGCTCGGCGGGGTGACCATCGGCTACATCTTCTCGGCCGCCACGAGCTTTCTGATCTTCGCCTCCGACCGCCCCGAAGGCGCGCGGACCGTGCTGTTCTGGCTGCTCGGCTCGCTCGCCCCGGCGGCGTGGTCCTCGGTGGCGACCACCGTCGCCGTAGTCGCGGGCGCCCTGCTCGCGGTGCTGCTGATGGCGCCACGCCTGGACGCGCTCGCCGCGGGTGACGACACCGCGCGCACGCTCGGCTTCGCCCCGAATCGAATCCGGTTGTGGGCGTTGCTGATCGTGGCACTGGCCGTCGGCGCAGTGGTGGCCGTCGCGGGGGCGATCGGCTTCGTCGGGCTCATCGTTCCGCATGTGGCGCGGCTGTGTGTCGGCGGAACCCACCGGCACCTGCTGGTGGTGAGCGCCCTGCTCGGCGCGCTGTTCCTGGTGCTCGCCGATGTGGGTGCGCGCACCGTTTTCGCGCCACGCGAACTGCCCATCGGCATCGTCACGGCCGCCGTCGGCGCTCCACTGCTCCTGCTGCTGATCCGGCGCTCCCGCGCCTCCTGATTTCTGCTCCATCGAAAGGAATACCGATCACCGTGTTCACAGGTGTCTCCTCCACACGTCACCGTGCGATCCCCGCCCTCGCGCTGCTCACCGCCGTGGTCACCGGCTGCGGTGCGCCCGCACCGGCCACCACCACGACGGAAGACGGCTTCCCCCTCACTGTTTCGAGTTGTGGGCGTGATGTCACGTTCACCGCGCCACCGCAGCGGGTCGTCACCGTCGGCTCCATCGCCGCGCCCACGATCGCCGCCGCCGGTGCCGCCGACCGGATCGTCACCCGCACCTTCGAAGCCGCCGCCTTCCCGGGCCAGTACGGCGATGCCCTCAAAGACATCGAAATCACCGCCCCGACAGCGGAACTCGCTCGTGAGGAGATCATCGCCCGCTCCCCCGACCTGGTGGTGAGCGTCGAGGGACTGTCGGTGACCCCCGACGACCTGGCCCAGGTGAACATCCCGCTGATCGTCACCCGTGGCTACTGCCGCGACGCGGCGGGCACCTTCGAGGACGTCTTCGCCGACATCTCGCTCTACGGCAAGCTCTTCGGCACCGCGGGTGCCGCCGACGCCGAAGTCGCCACGCTGCGGCAGCGGGTGCGAGCGGTCACCGAAAAGCACAGCGGCACAACTGCTCCTCGACGCGCCGCGGCACTGATCCTTTCGCGCGACGGGGCCCAGCTCAAGGCCTACGGTTCCCAGAGCACCGTCCACGAACAGATGCGCATCCTCGGCCTGTCCAACATCTACGGCGACATCGCCAAACGCAATTTCGAAGCCAACACCGAAACGCTCATCGCCCAGGATCCCGAGGTGATCATCCTGCTCACCCAGGGCGACCAGACCCCCGAATCGGTGCGAACCACCCTTCGCCAGCGCCCCGAGCTGGCCGGCTTGCGCGCCATCCGCGAGAACCGGATCATCGTCGCACCCTTCGGCTACACCGGTCCGGGACCGGTCGCCGTCGAGGGTCTGGAAGTGCTCGACCGCGAACTGGCGGGCCTGCGATGACCTCGACCACCACCGACTATCTCGTCCGCCCGGCCGGTCCCGCCGACCTGACCGGCGCACGCAGCGTCATGCTCGACACCTTCTACCAGGTGTTCGGCATCGGCTACCTGCCCGAACACCACCACGACGTGATCGACCTCGACGCCACGTACCTGCGTCACCCGCGCAATCGCCTGTGGGTGGCCGAGCACGAGGGAGTCGTCGTCGGTACCACCGCGATCCGCGCGCAGGGGCCTGCGCACCCACCCCATCCGGCCGAGCTGGCACGCCGCTATCCCGACGGCACCACCGCCCAGCTGTTTCGGGTCTACGTCCGGCCCGAGCACCACCGGCGTGGGCTGGCCACCCGGCTCGTCACCGCCGCCGTCGAAACTGTCCAGGACACACCGGAATTCGACCGGCTGTACCTGCACACCGACGCGCGGACACCGGGCGCCCTGGAGTTCTGGCTCACCTTCGGCCACATCGTGCACGACGCGCGCGGTCCGCACGACGGATTCCAGACCGTGCACCTCGAGATACCCCTCGACCGGCCGGATCGGGAACTGGCGCGGTGACGGCTCACACGGCACTATCGAACTCGTGGAACAGCAGCGAAACCGCCCGCGTCCGGGTGCCGTGTCGTGACCGTGCTCGCACCGGGAGAGAACCGGCCCGCGCCGGGCGATGAGCTGACCGTCACCGTGGCCTGTTCGGCCCCGGTCGACGTGTCGGCCCTGTTGCTCGACACCGCGGGCAAGGTGCGCTCCGACGCCGACTTCGTCTTCTTCAACCAGCCGACCGGGCCGGGTGTGGTGTACCGGCACGGTAACGGTGGGCCCGACATCGTGCAGGTGAAGACCTCCGCGCTGCCCGCCGATGTGGACAAGGTGGTGGTGACCGCAAGTCTCGACGGACGCGGGCCCGCCACCTTCGCCGCCGTCGGCGATCTCACCGCCACCATCCAGTCCGGGCCGACCGCCCTGACGTTCCCCGTCTCCGGGCTCACCACCGAGAGCGGTGTGGTGTGCGTGGAGATCTACCGACGCGGCGGGGCGTGGAAGGTGCGCGCCATCGGCCAGGGATACGACGACGGACTCGCGGGCATCGCGTCGGCCTACGGGGTGAACCTCGACGACGAACCGGAACCCGCTGCGCACCAAGGGAATACGACGCTTCCCACGCACCCGCCACAGCATCCCGGCGCCCCGATGCCTCCCGGGCAGCCCCCGGCGGGCGGGGGCCACCCCCTTCCTGGTCACGGCGTTCCCAGGCAGTTCGCACCTCCCGGACCACCTGGCGCGTACCCACCACCTGGGCAGGCCCCGGCCCCCGGACAAGGCGCCTACGCCCCTGCGCCCGGACATGCACCAACCCCCGGACCGGCGGCCTACCCGCCGCCCGGGCAGTTCCCCCCGCCTGGTCAACCGGGTTCCCCACCACCCGCTCACCCTGGTGCGCAATCTTCGTACGCCTCTCAGCAAGGAGTCCCACCCGTGCACAGCGACCTGTTCGACCCCTCGCATGCCGAGGTCAACGGCCTCGGTATCCAGAAGCAGGGCGGCAAGATGGTCAAGGTCGGGTTGAACGGGGAGGTGATGGCGCGGTCCGGCTCGATGGTGGCCTACCAGGGTGACCTGAAATTCGAAGCGCTCGGCTCCGGTGGCATCGGCCGCGCGATCCGGCAGCACCTCACCGGCGAGGGTGTGCCGTTGATGAAGGTGAGCGGGCGCGGCGACCTGTTCCTGGCCAACAGCGCCGCCGACGTGCACATCATCGACCTCGACGGCTCCGACGGTCTCACCATCAACGGCGCCAACGTGCTCGCCTTCGACTCCACCCTGCGTTACGACATCGGCCGGGTACAGGGCGCGGCCGGAATCGCCTCCAACGCGGGTCTTTTCAACTGCGTCTTCACCGGCCGCGGCCGCATCGCCATCACCACCCACGGCACCCCGGTCGTCCTCACCGTCGACCAGGCCACCTATGCCGACCCCAACGCCGCCGTTGCCTGGTCCTCCAGCCTGCAGACCGGCATCAAACGCAACGACTCCTTCGGCCTGGGCCGCCTCATCGGCCGCAGCACCGGCGAAGCGAGCACCCTGTCCTTCTCCGGCCGCGGCTTCGTCATCGTCCAGCCCTCCGAACTCCCACCCGGCGGCCTCCTCGGCGGCACCGGCGGCGGCCAGCAAGCAGGCACCGGCGGCAGCCTCTTCGGCTGAACGGCGTCCACACCGGGTCGGGCCGTCGGCCACGCAATCGACCGCCCATTGCCCGAAACGTCAGCGACGAAGCACCCCCGGCGCCCATACAGTCGAGGGCGGCGGCGCTGCTCGCGCAGACGGTAGCCACTGAAAGACCCGGTCAGCGGTGCGGCGTGCCCTGCTCATCGGGAGCGTGACGCCGCCACACCAGCAGCGCACAGCCGACGATGACGGCCGTCGCGATCACGACG
The DNA here is from genome assembly GCF_040639775.1 of Nocardia sp. NPDC023733. Lineage (NCBI taxonomy): Bacteria > Bacillati > Actinomycetota > Actinomycetes > Mycobacteriales > Nocardiaceae > Nocardia > Nocardia sp. NPDC023733. Next base: position 109,747 of record NZ_JBFAAN010000011.1, read on the forward strand.
GGCGTCTTGCTGTCCAGCGCCGGGGAGTACGTGTCGGGAACGTACGCGGTCCACCCGGACTCGCTGCCTCCGGTGAACCGGGTGTCTCCGAGCAACGTCGCGACGAACAGCACGGCGAATGCTGTGACGGCGGTAGTCGGTGCGGCGGGAAAACACGTGCCGATCGCGAATCCGGCCACGGCGGGCAGCACGAAGCGGAAGGTGAGGTCTGTGAGGGTCGTGGAGTCGACGACGGCCGGGAGCAGCCCACTGACGGTGACCACCCCGCACCCGAGAATTCCTGTCAGCGGCCGCCGACGAGCTACGCCGATCAGCACACCGACCACCACCAGCCCGATCTGCGCCGACGCACCGAGCCGATCCGGCCCGGAGACCGCCGACGAGTCCACGGCGAGCATCGCCGCCACCGCCAGCACCGTCAGCACGGCCGTTCCGTCCTGCCGCGGCAACCGAAAGCTCAGCGCGACAAGGGCGATCACGGCGACCGTCGCTACCGCGACAGCAGGATCTCCACCGGCCTGGGCGGTCACCGCGACCGACACCGCCAGGCTGAGCGGGACAGCGATGCCCGTCAGCACTCCCCGGCCGGTGGCCTCTGCATCCACCGCCGGCCCGCGAAACCCGTAGACGACCAGCGCTGCCACCAGTGCGACGAGTACAGCCCAACTCACCGCAGGCCCGGAAGTCGACGGTGCCTCCAGGTAGTCCGCGTACCGCTCCGGCATCCCGGTATCGACCTCGAGTCGCTCGCCGTACAGCACCGCGATCAGCGAGCCGGCCACGAACCACACCCGCGCGCCCACCGGAAGCACGGCTGCCCCGATAACCAGCCCGGCACCGACCGCGACCACCACGCGCTGTTCCACAGCCGTACCGGCGCCTGCCACAAGCAACACGATCCCGACCGACCCGGCGACCGCGACAACGATCCGACGGGGCGCGAACCGACTGATCAGAGCGATGGTCAGCACCGCGACGACGGCAGCCCCGGTCGCCTCGTACACCGGCTCCGGCGGAAACAACCATCCCGATCCGGACGCGACAACAGCGAACGCACGGTCGGCACACGCGATCGCACATCCACTGACATACCCGCCGATCAAGCCGACCGCCGCAGCGACCACCACACGCATGTTCATTCACACCCCTGCCGTCCGAAACAGCACCCACGCCGCCGACGAATCGCCCGCGATGGTGAAACGGTTCGGTGCCGTCGGCATCGCCGGTCGTGGAGGCTACGACGGTAGCTTCCGTTTCAGCGTTCGGTGTGGCTCCGTGACCGAGCGGCGCTCGGCACGTCGGGCCGCGAGTGCGAGGTGACGAGGCCCCGTCTACGACCCCGCGCGCTCCTTGCGGGCCTGCCGCCGAGCCTCGCGCATCTCGTTGAGTTCCTGCTCCAGGCTCTCGGCGATACGGAACTGGCCGGTGTCGTAGATGCTGGTCGGCTCGATGGCCTCGTAGCCGAAGTTGGCTTCGGCGAAGGCCTTTTCGACTCGGGCCTCGATGTCGGAGATCGTGCTCTTGCGGGCGGCGGGGACCGAGTCGGTGGTCTTCACCTGCTCGACCGGCTTGGGCGCTTCCTTCACCGGCTCGGCCGCGGCGACGACCGTCTTCTTCGCTGTGGCCTTGTCACCCGAGGACGGCTTGCCGATGCCGAAACGCTTGCGCTTCTCGGCCGGCCTGCCGTTGGAGACCGGCTCGGACGGGGTCCAGGCGGGTTCGCGGGTGATCGGGGCGGTCACCGACGGCGCGGGCGGTGCCGACTCGATGCGGGTGCTTCCGGTCATCGGCGGGGTGTAGGTGAGGCGCACGCCGTCGACGGCCTGGCGGTTGAGGATGCTCTCGGCGGGGTCGGGCAGGTCCCTGACCTGGCTGGTCGCCCGGGTGATCGCCAGGCCGTACCTGGCACTCACCGCGTCGTGGATCAGCAGCGCGACGCCGATCATCACGGGCGCGACGGCGTGCACGGCGGCGTCGTACCAGCGGCCGTCACGCACATAGGGATAGGTGTTGAGCGTGACGGTGAGCGAGAGCAGCGCCATTTCGGCCAGCGCGACCTGGCGCCGGTTGTCGATGACTCCCCACTCGGCCACCTTGTTGGTGCCGACCATGATGATGATCAGACACACGCTGATCATGGCCTCGAGCAGGTAACTGAACCAGAACAGCGGGTCGGTCGGCCCGCCGGGCGCGATGTTCTGCTGCACGTTCACCGCCGACCACAGCATGCCGGCGGCGACCACGCCCGCAAGGGCTTTCAGTGACCAGGACCGGTGCCGATACAGCGAGGCGAGTTTGGCGTGCGGGCTCGATTCGCGCCGCTGGGCGGCCATCGCCTTCCTGGCGAGCAGCAGATCTCGCATGTCGGCCTTCTCGATAGCTTCGGTGGTCTGCCTTGCACGGTCCGAGGCCTGCGCCATCGCCTGGGTGTGTTTCCAGCGCTGCTCGCGATCCTGTTCGCGGATGCGTTCGGCGAGTTCACGTTCGGCGCGCAGTTCGTCCTCGGACAGGGCGTCGGTGAGCGCCGGGTCGAACTGGTAGGCGAGTCGTCCGCGCGCCCGTTCGACGCGCTGGGCGAGCTGGCTGACGTCGTCCTCGAGGGGCGATTCGCTGGTCATGCCAGACCACCGCCCCGGGATCGCGATGGCAGACAGGTGAGCACACGTGTGAACGGCACACGCCATTCTTAATGCATTCACCCTCCGGCGCGAAACCGATGCTCCCACACCACTGCCCAAATGCGGCGCGCCGCGAGCGACACGCGCATTTCACACCTGCGGCCGAAACAGCCCACTTTTCACTTCACTGCGGCTCAAATGTTGTCGAACACCGTTCGCCACCCCGATCGAAGCCGCTATTGTCACTCCGCCAATATTGGTACACACTGTATCCGTAACCACCGGTCACGCCTGAGGCCGGTGCTGTGCCGAGCCGTAATAAGGAGACTCGATGGCCGCCAATCGGTCCAGCTGGATGAACGAGGATCTGGACGCCCTGCGCGACCTCGCCCGCGCCTTCATGGCCAAGGAACTCGTCCCGAATATCGACAAGTACCGCGAGCAGCACCATGTGGATCGCGACCTGTGGAACAAGGCGGGCGAAGTAGGTCTGCTTTGTCTGTCGATCCCGGAGGAGTACGGCGGCGGTGGCGGCACCTTCGCCCACGAGGCGGTGCTGATGGAGGAGCAGGCGCGCGCCGTCGACACCTCCTGGGGCGTGAGCCTGCACAACGGCATCGTCGCCCACTACCTGCTCGCCTACGGCACCGAGGAGCAGAAGAAGCAGTGGCTGCCCAAGATGGCCTCCGGTGAGGTCGTCGGCGCCATCGCCATGACCGAGCCCGGCACCGGCTCCGACCTGCAGGCCGTGAAGGCCAAGGCGATCCGCGACGGCGACGAGTACGTCATCAACGGCTCCAAGACCTTCATCACCAACGGCGCCCAGGCCGACCTCATCATCCTGGTCGCCAAGACCGACCCCACCCAGGGCGCCTCCGGCGTCTCGCTGGTGCTGGTCGAGGCCGACCGCGAGGGCTTCCGTCGCGGCCGCGTGCTCGACAAGATCGGTCAGAAGGGCCAGGACACCTCCGAGCTGTTCTTCGAGGACGTGCGCGTCCCGGTGAGCAACCTGCTCGGCTCCCAGGAGGGCCAGGGCTTCGTCCAGCTGATGCAGCAGCTGCCCCAGGAGCGCCTGATCGTGGCCCACGGCGCGGTCGCGGGCATGGAGGTGGCGCTCGAGCACACGCTGCGCTACACCAAGGAGCGCGAGGCGTTCGGCCGCCCGGTGTTCGGTTTCCAGAACACCAAGTTCAAGCTGGCCGAGGTGGCCACCGAGGCCCGCATCGCGCGCGTGTTCATCGACGACTGCATCGAGAAGCACCTGCGCGGCGAGCTCGACATCCCCACCGTCGCGATGGCCAAGTGGTGGTGCACCGACAAGGCGATGCAGATCGCCGATACCTGCCTGCAGCTGTTCGGTGGCTACGGCTACATGAACGAGTACCCGATCGCGCGCATGTGGGTGGACAACCGCGTGCAGCTGATCTACGCGGGCACCAACGAGATCATGAAGGAGATCATCGCGCGCAGCCTGTAGGACCGCGGGCGGAACCGTCCGACCTATCCGTATCCGCAACCGGGACGAATGTTCTTCGGAAAGCGGTACGAACAGGACAAGGATGGTGCGGCGAAACGTGGACAGGGAACCGGGACTGCCTGCCCGCGCCGACATGATGCGTGCCGTGTGCGGGGTCGCCGGGACCGCCGACCCCGTGCTCGCGGCCGCGCACGAATTGGCGGCCCTGCACGAACGCCGCGAACAGCTGGTGCCCGGCGACACCAGCGATATCGATTGGGAGCGCGCCAGGTTGGTCTGCGAGATCGACCGCTGGGTGCTGCTCCGCTCGCCGAAACCACCGACCACGGCGCCGATGCACACCGAGAGCATCGGCGCCGTTGTCGATCGCATGGCCCATTTCGCCGCGCTCACCTACCGGGCGCTGGCCTGCGGCGCCGAGGCCGATTTGCGCGCCGCCCAGCAGCGGCTGCACGAATTGGCCTGCGGCTACGACGATCTCGTCGCCGAGGTGGCCAACGGCACGCGCCGCCTGCCCGATGGCTCCGACGACGCCCCCGACAGCGGCCGCGACCAGGCCGACCAGCATCGGCCGGGCACCGAATAGCCTTCTTCAATACATTCGCAGCGCGACCAACCGCCAGGTGTCCTTGTCTGATTCGATCCGTCCGGCGATGGCGAGAGTGCGGTCGCCCCGCTGATACAGGGCGAACACTTCGGCTGCTCCAGGTTCCGCCGAGGTCTGACGCACACGCGTGAGATTGGCGGCGCCCAATCCCTTTCCGGGAACCAGATCCTGGGCGAGCATGGTGGCGACCGCCGACACCACCAGCGGATCGGCGAAGGGTCGCAGATGCGCCACCGACCGACGCCGATCGAGAACTTCGAGCACCCACCGCAGCACCTGCTCGGCGAATCGCATTGTGTCCGTGTGCGCTTCGGCGACCGGCGTCTGCGCCACACACGCACCGCGCACCGCGCGCCTGATCCCGGCGGGCGTCCCGTGCCCGGACCGCCGCGTGCGCGCCCGGGTAACCCGATGCGGCACAACCGCTTCCGATCGCCCGCCGGGCTCCAAGCGCGGCTCACAATGCGGCGCGGGCAACAACGACGTTCCATCCATCGACCCAGACATGGGCTGTCCCCTCGAGTCCCGCCCACACACTCCCCAGTGATGGCGCACAGCATGCCACGACCCTCCGACAAGTGTGCGCGGAATCGACGCGGACAGGCTGGTCAGAACAGTGTCATCGGTTCCTCGGTACCGCCCGCGGGTTGCGGTGGCAGCTCGGGAATCACCGCGGCGACCTCGGCGTGGAACCGGCGGGCCAGGTCGCGGGCGGCTGCGTTGTCGGGTGTGTGCACGAAGACCGTCGGCGACCGGCCTTCCCGCAACCACTGCGCCACCGTCTCCACCCAGGGCTCCCACCCAGCCACCGTGCGCTCCTCGTCGGATCGGCCGTGATAGCGCACGATCGGGTACTCGGTGAGCGCTCGGGTACGCCTGGGCACCCGAGGCTTCTTCGCCCGCGCCTCCACCTCGGCCGGGTCCGCCGACGGCCCGTCGAACAGCACCGTCGTGTCGAAGGGGACCCATTCGGCACCGATCCGACCGAGCACCCGTTCCAGCTGCACGGCGGCGCGGTCGTCGGTGAAGAAGGCCGGGTGCCGCACCTCGACGGCGCAGCGCAGACCGGAGGGCAGCTCCCGCTGGAACCGGGCGAGCGCGCCGAGATCACCCGGACCGAACGACGCGGGCAGCTGCAGCCACAGCGCGTGCACCCGGGAACCGAGTGGCGCCATCACGTCCAGGAAGGCCGCGAGGTCGGCGCGCGCGTCGACGAGCCTTCGTTCGTGGGTGATCGCCCTCGGCGGTTTGAGGACGAACCGGAAGTTCGGCGCGGTCTGACGCGCCCAGGATTGCACCGTCGAGGCCGAGGGGGTCGCGTAGAAGGTCGTATTGCCCTCCACGGCGCCGCAGTGCGCGGCGTAGGAACGCAGCTTCTCGGCCGACGCGGGCCACTGCGGATGAGTCCACATCGCACACCCCACCCGCAGCTCACGCACTACCCGACCGTATTACAGCGAGCGCCCGTCCCTAAAATGAGACCGGTTGCCACCATTTCGCCCGTGCGCGTTTCCCCGGTGCGCGCACGACGGAAAGGGCCTGTGATGGCGATTCTCACCAGCGAGCGGCCCCGTGCCGTCCCGGCGACCCGCGCCTGGCAGGCGGTCTCGGCCGCCGTGGTGGCGATCGCCTGGGGTGGCAACGAGTTCACCCCGTTGCTGGTGATGTACAAGGGGCACGGACTGGCCGCCACGGCCGTCGATCTGCTGCTTTTCTACTACGTGCTCGGCATCGTGCCCGCCCTGCTCATCGGCGGTCCGCTGTCGGACCGATTCGGCAGGCGCCCGCTCATGCTGCCCGCCCCGCTCATCGCCGCGGCCGGTTCGCTGTTGCTGGCGGCGGGGGCGTCGTCGGTGCCGATGCTCGCGGCCGGGCGGATGCTGTGCGGTGTCGCACTCGGGCTGGCGATGGCCGTCGGCGGCAGCTGGCTCAAGGAATTGTCCGGGCCAGGCGTCGGCGCCCGGCGCTCGGCGATGAGCCTGACCGCGGGTTTCGCCCTCGGCGCGGGTGTGGCGGGCGTGCTCGCACAGTGGGGTCCGCTGCCCGATTCCACCGCGTATCTGGTCAATGTGGCGCTGTGTGTCCTGGCCACGGCCTGGCTGGTGCGAGCACCGGAAACCGTGCGGCGACAGACACATCCGACCCGGCTGCTCCACGATCTGAAGATCCCCGCCGCAGGTCACCGCCGCTTCCTCCGGGTGGCGGTGCCCGTGGCCCTGTGGTTGTTCACCGCCAACGCCACCGCCTACGCCGTGCTGCCCACGCTCATGCTCGGGCAGGTCGGCGAGGCCCCGATCGCGTTCTCCGCGCTGGTCACCATGGTCACGCTCGGTTGCGGTTTCACCATTCAGTCGGTCGCGCGCCGCATCGACCGGCCCGGCACCGCCCGCGCCGCGGTGCTCGCGCTCGTGCTGCTCACCGCCGGCATGCTGCTCGCGGCGTGGACCGCGTCGACCCTCACCATCGGCGCGACACTGCTCACCGCCGTCGTCCTCGGCAGCGGTTACGGCATCGGCCTGGTCGCCGGCTTGCAGCAGATCGAGCGGATCGCGGGCCCCGGCGACCTTGCCGGGCTGAACGCGGTGTTCTATTCGGTGAGCTACCTCGGATTCGGTGTGCCCGCGATCCTGTCGGCACTGCACGGCAGCTTCGGCTTCGGTTATCCCGCCATGTATCTGGTGACCGCGGTGATCGCCGCGGCCTGCCTCGCGCTGGTCGCGGCCAACTATCGTGAACGAGTATGAGCACCGACCCGGTCGAAACCCTGCGCCGCTGGGCGGATTCGGGCGCGATCTGGCGGGTGCTCACCCGTCGCGCCGACAGCGTCACCATCGGCTTGTTCGAATGCACCGGCGGCCAGGAAGTCGACCGGTTCACCTCCACCGACCCCGCGCTGCTGCGGTTCCTCGGCGAACGGACGAGCAGCGATAGCTGACCGATACTCCCCGCCGGGCTAGGCTGGGTTCCGTTATCGCTTCACACCCCGTCGGCCGTCCCACGGCCGGATCGTCAAGTGAGGAGAGATCATGTCGGCACCTGCCAAGGGACTGGTCGCGGGAACCTGGGTCATCGACCCCGCCCATTCCAGCCTCGAATTCTCGGTTCGTCATCTCATGGTGAGCAAGGTGCGCGGCCGGTTCACCGACTTCTCCGGCACCCTCGTCGTCCACGACGACGGTACCGCCGACGCCGAAGCCGAGATCCAGGTCGCCTCACTCACCACCGACAATCCCCAGCGTGACGCCCACCTGGCCACCGCCGACTTCTTCGACGCCGCCAACTATCCGACGGCCACCTTCAAGGCCACCGGGTTCAAGGCCCTGGGCACCGAATTCAGCGTCACCGGCGATTTCACCGTCCGTGGTACCACCCATCCGGTCACGCTCGAGGTGGAGTTCCTCGGCACCGGCCCCGGCATGGCCGATGCGCCGGTCGCCGGTTTCACCGCGACCGCCACCGTGAACCGCCGCGATTTCGGCCTCACCATCGACATGCCGATGGCCGACGGTGGCGCGGTGATCGGCGACAAGATCAACCTGACCCTCGACATCGAGGTCGGCCTGCAGAGCTGAGCGGAACCGGACCGAGGGAGGGGCAGATGATCCGACAACGTTGTTCGGCCGCGCTGGCCGCCGTGCTCGTGCTGCTGCTGGTCGCGGCCTGCGGCGGCTCGACCACCGACTCCGGGTCCTCGACCCAGGCCCCACCCGAGGCTGTCGTCTCGGTGTCGCCCGAGTCGGGCGCCACCGAGATCGACCCGCTGGCCCCGGTCCGGATCAGCACCAGCGAAGGCACGCTCACCTCGGTGACGATGACCAATGAGCAGGGCAACGAGGTCGAGGGCGTCTTCACCCCCGATCGCACCGCCTGGAAGCCGACCGAACCCCTCGGCTACGGCCGCACCTACACGATCACCGCCGCGACCGACCGCGGCACCGAGCCGACCACCTCGACGTTCACCACGCTCGCCCCCAACAACCAGACCAAGGTGTATTTCCGCACCACGGGCGGCACGGCCCTGTCACCACAGGGAACCTTCGGCGTCGGCACGGTTGTCGTGGCCCACTTCGACGAGAACGTGCCGGATCGGGCCACCGCCGAACGGCACCTGTCGGTCACCACCGACCCGCCCGTCACCGGCTCCTGGTACTGGCTCGACGACCGCAACGCCCACTGGCGCCCGCAGAACTACTACGAGCCGGGTACCCGCGTGACGCTCGCCGCCGATATCTACGGCAAGGACCTCGGCGGCGGGCTCTACGGCCAGGAGGACACCAAGACCAGCTTCACCATCGGCCCGTCCCACGTGTCGATCGTCGACGACACGACCAAACAGGTCCAGGTCTACGAGAACGGCACGCTGGTGCGCACCATGCCGACCTCGATGGGTCGCGGCGGCAGCGAACAAGTGGCGGGCAAAACCATCTCCTTCTGGACCCAGCCCGGTGTCTACACGGTGATGGACAAGGCCAATCCGGTCGTCATGGACTCCTCCACCTACGGCCTGCCCGTGAACTCGCGCCTCGGCTACAAGGAGACCATCGGCTGGGCGACCAGGATCAGCACCGACGGTATCTACCTGCATCAACTCGACGACACCATTTGGGCGCAGGGCAACACCAACGTCTCGCACGGCTGCCTCAACCTCAGCGGGGAGAACGCGCGCTGGTTCTACGAGTTCTCCCAGCCCGGTGATGTGGTGGAGATCCGCAATACCGGCGGCGCACCGCTCGAAGTGTGGCAGAACGGTGACTGGAGCGTGCCCTGGGACCAGTGGCTGGCGGGTAGTGCCCTGAGGTGAACCGGATCGATGAACCACCGGCGCCCTGGCCGCGCCGGCAGCCACCCAGGCGTATCGGCGCCCCACCCGTCCCCCGGTCGACCGGCCGTGCCCGGCTCCGCCGCATCGGCTCGATCGTCACCAGGATGGTCGTCGCCGCCGCCGCGCTCGCGGTGCTGGCGGGTACGGGCCTCGCCTGGTCGGCGAAGAACGGTTTCGATGCCGGTTTCCTGCACTCCGACGCCCTCGGCGACGACGCGCCACGCTCGCTCGACGGCGCGGTCAACATCCTGCTGATCGGCCTGGACACCCGCAAAGACCTCGACGGCAAGGACCTGCCGAAAGCGATCCTCGACCAGCTGCACGCCGGTGACGGCAGCGAAGGTGGCTACAACGCCAATTCACTGATCCTGCTGCACATTCCGGCGGATATGAGCAAGATCGTCGCCTTCTCCATCCCCCGCGACAACTATGTGGCGGTCACCGGCATCCCCGGCTACTCGCGCATCAAGATCAAAGAGGCATACGGCCTGAAAAAGGCTGTGGTGCAGGCGAAACTGATGGAACAGGGCGTCGACGACCCCGTAGAACTCGAGCGCCGCAGCCGGGAGGCGGGCCGCGAATCCATCGTCACCACGGTGCGCAACCTGGTCGGAGTGCCGATCGACCGGTTCGCCGAGATCTCGCTCGCCGGGTTCTACGACCTGGCCGACGCGGTGGGCGGCGTCGATGTGTGCCTGACCAACGCCGTCGACGACAGCGAGTTCTCCGGCGCGGTGTTCCCCGCGGGCCGTCAGCATCTCGACGCGTCCCAGGCCCTCGCGTTCGTGCGCCAGCGCCACGGTCTGCCCAACGGCGACCTCGACCGCACCCACCGCCAGCAGGCCTTCCTCACCTCGGTTGCCAAGTCGCTCAAGGACTCCGGCACCCTCACCGATCTGAGCAAGTTGTCGGCGCTGATGGATGCGGCCCACCGCGACGTCGTGCTGTCGCAGGGCTGGGACCTGTTCGAGTTCGTCCGCGACCTCGGTGCGGCGGGCAGCATCCCGGTCGAGTTCCGCACCCTGCCGGTGTTGCGCTACGACGTGATCGACGGTCAGGACGTCAATATCGTCGACCCGGCCGCCATCAAACGCGAGGTGCGCGCGGCTTTCGGCCAACAGGCCCCGACAACCACTGTGGCGGTGGCGAATCCCGATGCCGTGGTGGACGTGCACAATGTCGGCTCGACGACCGGGCAGGCCGCCCAGGTGTCGAAGATGCTGACCGCGCGCGGCTACGGCCAGGGTGAGGTCGGCGGCGGTGACGGCAACGACGAGCCCTATTCGGCGGTCACCTACGGCCCCGGCGCCATCCACGACGCGCGCGCTGTCGCCGAAATCCTCGGTGGCCTACCGGTTTCCGCGTCCCCCTGGGTGGAGGACGGCCACGTGCGCGTCGTCCTCGGCGCCGACTTCACTCCCCCCGCCGAACTGAGCCCGACCACCACCACCCGCCCCGTCACCACGACCAGCAGCGTCGCCGGACAGCCCCTGCCGGACGCAGGCAAACCACTCACCACCAACATCGGCGACACGATCCCCTGTGTGAACTGAACCGCTCCGCAGCCGACGACAAACGGCCCGGCCACCGGTTTCCCAGCGGCCGAGCCGTTTTCGGTGGCCTCAGTCGACCGGAGCGTCCGGATAGTCCTGCTGCCGGTAGCCCCCACGCAGCGTCCCGTCGAGGTAGGCCGCCCGGCACGCACGCCGGGCGATCTTGCCGCTCGAGGTCCGCGGAATCGAACCGGCAGGCACCAGCAGCACATCACGCACCGTCACACCGTGCCTGCGCGAGATCGCCGCACGCACCGTTTCGATGATCGGCTGCGGATCGAGTTTCGCCGCCCCCGAACCTCTTTCGGCCACCAGGACCAACTGTTCGGCGATGTCGTCGGCATCGGCCACCCGCACCGGCGCGGGCAATTCCCCCGCCGGAACCGAGAACGCCGCGATGAAGCCCGGCCGCAGGGCGTTGCTCGCTTCCTGTGCCGAATACTCGAGGTCCTGCGGGTAGTGATTGCGTCCGTCGACGATGACGAGGTCCTTCACCCGGCCGGTGATGAACAGTTCCCCGTCGTAGTAGGCACCGAAGTCGCCGGTGCGCATCCAGGTCGCGTCCTCCGGCGCGCCCTCGGCGCGGCTGCCGATCGGATTGCGGGTCACCTGGTTGTGGAAGGTCTGCGCGGTCTCCTCCGGCCGCCCCCAGTAGCCGATGCCCATATTGTCGCCGTGCAACCAGATCTCGCCGACCTCACCGTCGCACCGCTCGATGCCCGTCTCCGGATCGACGATCACGGCCCACTGCGACCTGGCGACATACCCGCACGACACCTGCGCCACCGCCTGCGCGGCGTGCTCGTCGACCTCGACCATGCGTCCGGCATTGAGCTTGCCCCGGTCCACATAGACCACCCGCGCCTCGTCCTCGCGGCGGGTGGCCGACACGAACAGCGTCGCCTCGGCCATCCCGTAGCAGGGTTTGATCGCGGTCTTGGACAGCCCGAACGGCGCGAACGCCTCGTTGAACTTGCGCATCGAGGCCACCGACACCGGTTCGCTGCCGTTGATGAGCCCGATCACGTTCGACAGGTCGAGCGTCTCGTCGCCTTTGGGCAACCCGCGCACCGCCGCGTGCTCGAACGCGAAGTTCGGTGCGGCCGAGTAGATCTCGGCTCCGTCGGCCTGGGCTGCGAGTTCCTTGATCCAGCGCGAGGGTCTGCGGACGAACGCGCTCGGCGACATGATGGTGATGAACTTGCCGCCGATGGTCGGCAGGATCACGGTGAGCAGCCCCATGTCGTGGAACAGCGGCAACCAGGTGACACCACGCGCGTTCTCGGTGATGCCGATGGCGTCGATCATCTGGAGCAGGTTGGTGCCGACCGAGCGGTGGGTGATCTCCACACCGGCGGGCACCCGGGTGGAGCCGGAGGTGTACTGCAGGTAGGCCACGCTGTCGATCGAGATGTCGGGCCTGCGCCAGCGCGATCCCACCGCGTCGGGAATCGCCTCCACCGCGATGATTCTCGGCCTGCGCGTGTTCGGCTGTTCGCGGAAGAAGTTGCGTACCCCCGCCGCCGAACCCGTGACGGTGAGCACCGCGGCCGGCTCGCAGTCACCGAGCACCGCGTGCAACCGATCGCTGTGCCCCTGCTCCTCCGGATCGAACAGCGGCACCGCGACATTGCCCGCGTACACCGCCGCGAACAGCGCCACCACGTAGTCGAGCCCCTGCGGCGCCAGGACCGCGACACGGTCGCCCGGCTCGGTGACCTGCTGCAAGCGCGCCGCCACCGCCCGCAACCGCACCCCGAACTCACGCCAGGTGAGCTCCTGGTATTCGCCGTCGCGTTCGCGCGAGTAATCGATGAACCGGTAGGCCAGCTCGTCGCCGTTGGCCTCGCTGTGCTTGTCGACGAAATCGATGAGCGTCTGGTTACCGGGAATGCGGATGGCGCCGTGCTCGTCGAGGTAGTCGTCGAGTGTCTCGCCGATCATCAGAACCGCCCGAAGGCCAGGGCCACGTTGTGCCCGCCGAAGCCGAACGAGTTGTTCACCGCGTAGTCGATGCGGCCCGGCCGCGCCTGACCCGAGACCACGTCGAGGTCGATGGCGGGGTCCTGGTTCTCCAGGTTCAGCGTGGGCGGGACGATGCTGTCGCGCACGCTGAGCACGGTGATCACCGATTCCAGCGCACCCACCGCGCCGATCGAATGCCCGAGTGCCGACTTCGGCGCGTACACCGAGGCATGCGACCCGATGGCCTTGCCGATCGCGTTGGCCTCGGCGGTGTCGCCGATGGGAGTGGCGGTGGCGTGGGCGTTGATGTGGGTGACGTCGGTGCGGCTGATGCCGCCGGTCTGCATGGCCCGCGTCATCGCCCGAGCCGCACCGGTGCCGTCGGGGTCGGGCGCGACCAGGTGGAAGCCGTCGGAGGTGACTCCCGCACCGAGCAGGCGCGCGTGGATCGTCGCCCCGCGCGCCTTGGCATGGGCCTCGGTCTCGATCACCATCATCGCCCCGGCCTCACCGAAGACGAATCCGTCGCGGTCGACGTCGAACGGGCGCGAGGCGCCCTTGGGGTCGTGATTGCGGGTGCTCATGGCACGCATCTGGGTGAAGGCCGCGATCGGCACCGCCTGGATGCAGCCTTCCACCCCGCCGGTCACCACCATGTCGGCATCGCCCATCACGATCATCCGCCACGCGTTGGCGATGGCCTCCGAACCCGACGAACACGCCGAAACGGGCGTGGAAACGCCTGCGCGCGCGCCCAATTCGACGCCGACACACGCGGCGGCGCCGTTGGGCATCATGGCCGCGACGGTCTGCGGCGACACCTTCCGGTAGCCGCCGTTGGACAGCTTGTCCCGCGCGTACAGCAGGGATTCGGCGCCGCCGAGCCCGGTACCGATGGAGACGCCGAGCCGATCCAGGTCGACCTCGGGGCTGCCCGCGTTGCGCCAGACCTCACGGCCGAGCGCCACGGCCATCTGCTCGACGTAGGACAACCGGCGCGCCTCCTCGCGGGTGAGCGAGGCCGCCGGCGACACCTTCAGGTGACCACCGATCCGCACCGGAAGGTCGAAGTCGTCGATGAAGGAGTCCTCCAGGACGTCGATCCCGCTCTCGCCGTTGAGCAGACCTTTCCAGGTCGAGTCGACGTCGCCCGCGATCGACGTGGTCGCCGCAAGGCTCGTGACCACGATGTCCGTCATAATTCTTCGCTCACTCTCTCTAGCTATGCCACGACTGAACGGGAACCGCTGATGGAGCTGAACTGGTGAAGCGTAGAGAATGGCACCGCGTTTCGCCAGGTGCCTTGTGCCGGGTCTATTCTCGGCGACGACCGGCAACATTACCGACTCTTGCTTTTCCCTGCAGCGAAAGGGCACGAGCGTGGCCAGGAACCTCACCCAGCTGGAACTGCTGATCGAATTGGAAGATGTTGCGGCGCGCAATGTCGATCGTCATCTATCGATGGCCAAGGACTGGCACCCGCACGACTACGTGCCGTGGGAGCAAGGCCGCAATTTCGCATCGATGGGCGGAATCGATTGGGCGCCCGAGCAATCCGCCCTGAACGAGGTCGCCAAGGCGGCGATGATCACCAACCTGCTCACCGAGGACAATCTGCCTTCCTATCACCGGGAGATCGCCGAGAACTTCTCCCAGGACGGCGCCTGGGGCACCTGGGTCGGTCGCTGGACCGCCGAGGAGAACCGGCACGGCATCGTGATGCGTGACTATTTGGTCGTAACGCGCGGCGTAGACCCGGTCGCGCTCGAGAACGCGCGGATGATCCACATGACCAACGGCTACTCGGCCATGTCGGTGGTCGACGAGAAGGCCGGCGCCTTCGATGTGCGCGACACTTCCGGCGCCGGCTTCCTGTACTCGGTGGCCTATGTGACCTTCCAGGAACTGGCCACCCGGGTGAGCCACCGCAACACCGGCCGTGCCTGCGACGATCCGATCGCCGACCGCATGCTCGCCCGCATCGCCGCCGACGAGAACCTGCACATGATCTTCTACCGCAACCTGTGCGCGGCCGCCCTCGATCTGGCGCCCGACCAGACCATGGAGGCGATCGCGACCATCGTGGCCGGTTTCCAGATGCCGGGCGCCGGCATGCCCGGGTGGCGCCGCAACGGTGTGCTGATGGCCAAGCACGGCATCTACGATCTGCGCCAGCACCTCGAGGAAGTCCTGCTGCCGGTGCTGCGCAAATGGGACATCTTCGATCGCACCGATTTCGGTCCGCGAGGCGAGAAGGCGCGCGACGATCTGGCCGCCTTCCTCGACCGGTTGCGCCACGACGTGGTTCGCTTCGAGGAACAGCGCGATCGTTCACTCGCGCGCGCGAAGCAACGTCAGCTGGTCTGATCGAGCGCGGGCGGCGACCGGTGCACCTGTGGCCGGATCGCCGCTCGCGCATGGTGCTTGTTCCGGTACATCGCGGCGTCGGCGGCCTGGAGCAGTTCGTCGGCGGCGGCCGGTGGCTGTTCGAAGAACGCGGTGCCGATGCTCACGCCCACGGCGAGCATGTGCCCGTCCACCTCGAGCGGCGCCGACAACGCCGCCATCAGCTCGTCGGCCAGCTCGGTCAATGCCTGTTCACCCGAACACTTTTCGACGAGCACGAGGAACTCGTCGCCCCCGATCCGCGCGGGCAGCGCCGAACGGGGACCGAGGGTGTCGCGCAGGCGGTCGCCGACCACCCGCAGCACCCGGTCACCGATGGTGTGGCCCCACAGGTCGTTGATCTCCTTGAAGCCGTCGAGATCCAGATAGCAGACGCCGACCGGCGGTTCGGCGCCCGCGAGCCGGCTGAACAGGTGCGACCGGTTCGGCAGGCCGGTCAGCGCGTCGTGATTGGCGTCGTGCCACAGCCGGTCGGCCAGCTGCTTGCGCTCGGTCACGTCGACCGCGACACCGACCAGGAACCGGATCGCACCCTCGGCGTCACGAACCGCCGACATCGACAGGTCGATCGAGGTGACCCGCCCGTCGTCGCGAACGTGTTCGGTCTCGGTCCGGAAGCTCTCCGACTCCCCCGCGACCATTCGCTGCAGTTCGACGAAAGCATCGTTGAGGTTGGCCGGGCCGAGGATGTCGGCGACGGTGCGCCCGACCATGGACTCGGGGGTCTGCCCCAGCATTCGGGCCAGGGTCAGGTTGCAGTTCACCACGCTGCCGGTCATGTCGACGGTGCCGATGCCCACCAGCGCACCGTCGAATACGGCCTCGAAACGGGCCTCCGACAGGGCGCGCCGGTCCTCTGCTTCCTGCGCGGCCGAGAGCACCGCGGCCAGCGTCTGTTCCTGTTCGGCCAGTGCCGCCGCCCGCAGCGCGGCGGTGAAACCGGCTGCGAAGTCAGCCGCCAAAGCGACTGCCCGGCTGCGTATTTCGGCTAGCGCCGGATCGTCGGAGCCGGCTGCGGCGTGTTCGACGAGGTCGGTGCACAGCACCGGAATCGTGCGGCTCACCGCAGCCGGGTCGCGGTAGTTCACCGCGACCAGCATGCGCGCCGCCTGCCGGGCGACATCGGGGTCCTCACCACCGCGCGCGGCATCGATGAGACCCGTGCACAGCGCGGCGAGCATGTCCTCGATCTGGGAGCGGGTGAGGGTGGGAGCGACAATACCGTCGAGCGCGTCAGCCCACCGCTGCGCCAGCTCCCATGACCCCACCGTTCATCCGCCCCTGTCGTCGTCTCTCGCACCGCCGTGACGACGGGCTCAGCCCTTGCGCGCGACCCCACCGAGACCGAGCGAACGCCCGGGCTTCTCGTGCTGATCTCGCTCCGACTCAGGTCGCCACGCCGGCAGTTCCACCACGCCCGGCGACTCCAGATCCCAACCATCGAACATGGCGACGATCGCGTCCTTGGGCCGGAAATGGATACCGACCCGGTTCTCGTTCGCCGCGTTGGCGCTCAGTTTACCCGCGTCCTCCGGCCGCAATTCCGAGGTCAGATGGGAGATGGCGACGAGACTGCCCGGTGCGACCACGTCCCGCAGCGCGCTCACCTTCCCCGCCGGATCGTCGTCGTCGGACACCAGATGCAGCACCGCGATCAGCAGCAGCCCGACCGGCTCCGCGAAGTCGATCAGTCCGGTCTCCCGGACGGCGGCCAGCAGGTCGTCGGTCTTGCGCAGGTCGGCCTCGATCGCGCCCGCCCGCTCGTTCCCGTGCAGGATCGTGCGCGAATGCATGACAGCCACCGGGTCGATGTCGACGTAGAGCACGCGGGCTTGCGGGTCGAGTTCGTGCACGATCTCGTGCACATTGCCCGCGGTGGGGATGCCGGAACCGATATCGAGGAACTGGCGGATGCCCGCGTCGAGCATGAACCGGACGGCCCGCCGCAGGAACGCACGGTTGCTCAGCGCCAGGCGCGGCAGATCCGGCACTAGCTTGGTTCCCATTTCGGCAGCCATCCGGTCGACCGCGAAATTGTGCGAGCCACCGAGTAGTGCGTCGTACATCCGAGCCGGGCTCGGTTGCTGCATATCGACACCGTCCGGTGCCCAGGCAGGCCTGTCCATCGCCGATCAACCCCTGTCTTTCCGCGCCGCGCCCCGGCGGCATTCGATGATCGTAAACTCCGGCACCGACATCGGCGCGGTTCGGTTCACTTGCCCGCACCGTACGGCTGCGCCCACAGCGGCGCCACATCCGGCGTCATCGTCGCGACGACCGGCACCCCGGCTGCCAGAAAGTTCTCCAGCGCCCGGCGCATATGGTCGGCCGAGGTGATGAGCACCGCCTTGTGCACGCCGAGTGCCGCCATGAGCTGCGCCGAGAATTTCGCGTTCTGCACGGTGGAACCGGCTTCGGTTTCGGCGTGCAGCCGGTGCTTTGCCACGCCGCGTACATGCAGCCAGTCGGCCATCACCTGCGCCTCGGTGACACCGTTGCGCGGATTGCCACCGGTGACGATCACCGGCGAGGCGGGTGACATATAGGCCTGGACCAGCGCGGCGTGCAGCCGGTTGCTCAGTTCGGCACGCATGGTGCCGTCGGGTTGCAGGCCGTAGCCGAGTACGACGATCGCCGTCTCGGGGCCGTAGGTGTCGGGCAGGTCGATTCCCGCTACTCCCGCAAGGGAATTCGCGGCGCCGAGCATATCGGCGGTGACCCGGTCGGTGATGCCCGCGAGCGGGTCGGGTCCGGGTTCGGCGGCTACCGGTGCGGCGGTGAGAACCGCCCCGATGAGGGCGGCGGGAAGCACGAGTGCGGCAGCGCCGCGACGGAGAACTTGATGAGCGAGCCGGTCCATGCGACAACCTCCAGAGCGACGTCGCATAATGGTCGCGCACCGGGGCGCCGGGCACAGAGGTTTTTGAAATGTTGCCGATTCGCTTCTGAATCCGCTCCGTGGGACGAAACAGGTCCCCCGGTCTCGGCCGAAGGACCTGCGGTACCTAGGTCAGAACGGCTGGCCGGAGAGCGAGCCCATGATCAGGATCGGGAGGGCGATCGCCGAGAACAACGCGGACCTGAGCGGATCGCCGGCCAGGTAGCCCTCGCGCAGCCAAGACAGAGCATCAGTAGAACCCATGAACATACTGTACCGCCTCCCCGCGACTCGGCCGGCGGCCTGGGAAGTGGGTGACGGATCGAATCGGGCATGCGGTACGCAGACCATCGCGTAATGGGCGTACCCGGGGAGTTACCCATGTACTTCCGAAATCTGATGTCCAGAAACGCAAAAAGGCCCTCCAGCATGGCTGGAGGGCCTCTTTGTGAATGATTGTCCGGCGGTGTCCTACTCTCCCACACCCTGTCGAGTGCAGTACCATCGGCGCAGGTGGCCTTAGCTTCCGGGTTCGGAATGGGA
>NZ_JBFAAN010000012.1:0-25895 GCF_040639775.1 Nocardia sp. NPDC023733
GCGAACAGCGCTCGAAGCGCACGCGCGAAGCGCAAGTCTCGAGCGCTGTTCGCGCGGCCCCTCAGGGGCCGCGCTCGAGCGCGCCAGCGCTCCAAAAACACAGCCAGCACCTCATGGGCGCAATCCAAAAAGAGCCGGGCACGCTACAAAGCAGCACCCCCCGCCCTACAGCACCTCACCCCAGTCGACGCTGCCGAGCGATATCAGCCAACACCACACCAGCAGCCACCGAAGCGTTCAACGACTCGACCGGCCCCGCCATCGGAATACTCAAAATCGAGTCACAGGTCTCCCGGACCAGCCGCGACAGACCCTTACCCTCGGACCCGACAACAACCACCGTCGGCACACTGCCGTCGAAATCGTCGAGTGCCGTATCACCACCCGCGTCGAGCCCGACGATCTGGATACCCTGAGACGCCCAGTCCTTCAACGTGCGGGTCAGGTTGGTCGCGCGCGCAACGGGCAGACGCGCCGCCGCACCCGCACTGGTCCGCCACGCCACCGCGGTGACGGCCGCACTGCGACGCTGCGGGATCACCACACCCTGACCACCGAACGCGGCGACCGAGCGGATGACCGCGCCGAGGTTGCGCGGGTCGGTGATGTTGTCGAGGGCGACGAGCAGCGCGGGTTCGGCGGTCGACTTCACCCGGTCCATCAGGTCGTCGGGGTGCGCGTACCGGTACGGCGGCACCTGCAGTGCCACGCCCTGGTGCAATCCGTTGGCGCTCAACCGGTCCAGGTCGGTGCGTGGCACCTCGAGGATGGAGATGCCGAGGTCGGCGGCGCGCTGCACGCTCTCGGTGAGGCGGTCGTCGTTCTCGGTGCCGACCGCTACGTAGAGCGCGGTCGCGGGCACATCCGCGCGCAGGCACTCGAGCACCGGATTGCGGCCGAGGACCAACTCGGGACCGTCGTCGGACTTGCGGCCGGCGCGCGGCACACCGGACTTGCCGGTCGGACGACCCTGTGCCGCTTTGGCTTTGGCCGCGGCGGCCGCGCGTTTGGCGGCGGGATGCTTGGTGCGTTCGACCGCGGGCGGGGTCGCGCCGCGCCCTTCGAGGCCGCGACGACGCCTGCCGCCGGAACCGACGACAGCACCCTTCTTGGTGCCGCCCTTCCGAATCGCTCCGCGTCGCTGTGAATTGCCTGCCATCAGTTCGCCTTTCCGCTAGCTGCGCCCAGCGACCATTCCGGCCCCTGCGGGGTATCGGTGACTTCGATACCCGCCGCGATGAGCCGATCCCGTGCGGCATCGGCTTCTGCCCAGTTCTTGTCGGCCCGCGCGCTCGCCCGGCGGTCCAGCTCCGAGCGGACCAGCACGTCGAGCGCGTCGAGCGCCGCCGAATTGTCGGCGGGGGTGTACCAGTGTTCGTCGAACGGGTCGACGCCGAGGATGCCGAGCATCGCCCGCACCTGCCCGGCCAGTTCGGCCGCCGTGTCGAGTGCGCCCGATTCCATGGCGCGATTGCCCTCGTGCACCACGTGGTGGATCTCGGCGAGCGCCTTGGGGATCGCCAGATCGTCGTCGAGCGCGGCGGCGAACGCGTCGGTCCATTTGCCGACCGGCACCGCACCGGCCCGATCGTGCGCCCGCCGCACGAAAGCCTCGATGCGCTGATAGGAAGCGACCGCGTCGTCGAGTGCCTTGTCGGAGTATTCGAGCATCGAACGGTAATGCGCGCTGCCGAGATAGAAACGCAATTCCACCGGCCGCACGCGGGTGAGCACATTCGGCACCGAGAGAACATTGCCGAGCGACTTCGACATTTTCTCCCCGCCCATCGTCACCCAGCCGTTGTGCAGCCAGTAACGCGCGAAACCGTCGCCTGCCGCCTTCGACTGGGCGATCTCGTTCTCGTGGTGCGGGAAGATCAAATCCATTCCGCCGCAATGAATATCGAATTCGGGGCCGAGATAGAACTCGGCCATCGCGGAGCATTCCAGGTGCCAGCCGGGGCGACCGGGGCCCCACGGCGAAGGCCAGCTCGGCTCGCCCGGTTTGGCGGCTTTCCAGAGAGTGAAATCGCGGGGGTCGCGTTTGCCGCGGGTGGGGGTTTCGCCCTGGTGCACGTCGTCGAGTTTGTGGCCGGAGAGTTCACCGTAATTCGGCCAGCTCACCACATCGAAATACACATCGCCCTCGGCGGCGTAGGCATGCCCGCGCTCGATCAGCCGCTTCATCAGGGCGACCATCTGGGTGATGTGCCCGGTGGCGCGCGGTTCGGCCGACGGTGGAAGCACACCGAGGGTTTCGTAGGCGGAATCGAACGCGCGCTCGTGCGTGGCCGCCCATTCCCACCACGGCCTGCCCGCCTCGGCGGCTTTGTTCAGGATCTTGTCGTCGATATCGGTGACATTGCGGATGAACCGCACGTCGTAGTCGTGTGCCAGCAGCCAGCGGCGCAGCACGTCGAACGCGACGCCGCTGCGCACATGCCCGATATGGGGCTGACCCTGCACGGTGGCACCACACAGATACACCGAGGCACGGCCGGGGACCAGCGGGGTGAATTCCCGCATGGTCCGCGTGTCGGTGTCAAAAAGGCGCAAGGTCACGGCATTCGATCCTAGTCGGTGGGATGAGAGTGGGGTTGACCGGCCGGTTCGTGGCTCGCCGCGTTTCCTGGCGGCAACGGTGGGGCGGTCGGGTGGGATGGCCCGTCAGGGCTGCGAACACTCCAGCAGACAGGTCGCGATGGCGGCGACACCCTCACCGCGCCCGGTCAATCCGAGCCCGTCGGTGGTGGTTCCGGATACCGAAACCGGCGCGTCGAGTAATTCGCCGAGTACTTTTTGCGCTTCGGCGCGGCGCGGGCCGATCTTCGGGCGATTGCCGATGACCTGCACGGCGGCATTGACGACGGAGTAACCGTCGTCGGTGAGGAGTCTGCGGACTTCGGTGAGCATGGCGGCGCCGGTCACGCCGGCCCATTCGGGGCGGCCGACGCCGAAGACGGCGCCCACGTCGCCCAGGCCGGCGGCGGAGAGCAGTGCGTCGCACAGCGCGTGCACGGCGACATCACCGTCGGAGTGGCCCGCGCAGCCGTCGACGTCGGGAAACAGCAGACCGGCCATCCAGCAGGGACGACCAGGTTCGATGGGGTGCACGTCGCTCCCGATGCCGACTCTCATCCAGCGACCTCGGTCCGGACGGCAGAGTGACCGAGCTGTGCGGAGCCGCCGACGGGTGCGGACTCGGCAGCGGGCGTGGACCCCGGCTCGACCTGTGACGCTGTGGCGTCGGCCGAGGTGGCATCGCGTCGCCGGGCGAGGACGGCGTCGGCGAGGGTCAGGTCGAGTGGCGTGGTGATCTTGAAGGCCAGTGGGTCGCCTGCGACGGTGTGCACGGCGACGCCGAGGCGTTCGACCAGGCCCGCGTCGTCGGTCGCGCCGACGTCGGTGGCGTAGGCGCGGCGCAGCAATTCGGCGTCGAAGCCCTGGGGAGTCTGGATGGCGCGCAGGTCGGCGCGGTCGGGTGTGCCGGTGACAACGCCCGCGTCGTCGACCGATTTCACGGTGTCGACGACGGGCAGGGCGGGCACGACGGCCGGGCTGCCTGCCTGTAGTTCGGTGGCGACGCGCGCGATGAGTTCGGGCGGGGTGAGCGCGCGGGCGGCGTCGTGCACGAGGTAGTACCCGGCGTCGGGTGCGGCCGCGATGCCCGCGCGCACCGAATCCGTGCGCTCGGCGCCGCCGACGACGACCTGCACCGGCACAGGGGGCATCGAACCGCCGGTCAGCGAAGTGGTGGACAGCAAGGCAGACGCGGCGTCGACCAGTTCGGCGGGTACGACCACGACCACCCGGTGCACAGCACCGGACGCGATCAGCCCATCGACGGCCAGCCGGACCATAGGTGTACCGCCGACCGGGACGAACGCCTTCGGGGTGGGTTCACCCAGGCGCACGCCACGACCGGCGGCAGGAACCAGTGCTACGACAGGTCGCACACTACGAGGCCGCGGCGAGGACCTCGTCGAGCAGCGATTCGGCCTTGCCGTCGTCGGTGCCCTCGGCGAGCGCGAGCTCACCGACGAGGATCTGACGCGCCTTGGCCAGCATCCGCTTCTCACCGGCGGACAGGCCGCGATCCTGCTCACGACGCCACAGGTCGCGGACGACCTCGGCCACCTTGTTCACATCGCCGGAGGCGAGCTTCTCGAGGTTGGCCTTGTAACGGCGGGACCAGTTGGTCGGCTCCTCCGTGTGTGGCGCGCGTAGCACCTGGAAGACGCGGTCGAGACCTTCCTGGCCGACGACGTCGCGCACGCCGACGTATTCGGCGTTTTCTGCGGGAACGCGAACGGTCAGGTCGCCTTGCGCGACCTTCAGGACCAGATACTCTTTCTGCACACCCTTGATGGTGCGGGTCTCGATTGCTTCGATCAGCGCCGCTCCGTGGTGGGGGTAAACGACGGTGTCTCCGACCTTAAAAATCATGTGTCCCGTGCCCCTTTCGATGTTCACAGTTTAACATGCGACTCGGTAACGGCGCGATCAACTGTGCAGGTCAGGGCCACAACGAGGACATCCCAGGGGTTGACAATCAAGAATTGTTGTGCATCGTGTTGCGCCAGAACAGGTTAACCACCAGCACAACGACCGGTATTCGCACTTCGGCCGTCCGGCATCGACGTGGCAACCACGTCCGGGACACCGAACTGTTACTTCCGTACCCGCGCGTCGCGAGCCCCGACGCCACGCGCGCGAAGCGAACTACTACGCTGCCTAGTTACTACCCTCCGGTCCCCGTGTGGAACGGAGTGAGCCCGGTCGACATGGAGGACAAACCGTGACTGCCCTGAAAGCTGTGACCGCCCCGTCGGCGCGACGTCGCATGGTGACGGTTGCCGCGCTCGCCGCTGCCGCGGGCATCGCCCTGACCGGCTGCAGTGCCGGCCAGCACACCCAGACCTCGTCGCAGGCCGCCGCCATCAACGGCAACCACGCCGATGTCGGCGACATCTCCCTGCGCAACGTGCACATCGTGTACCCCGAGGCGGCGGCGGAGCACCAGAAGGGCGGCAAGGCCGTCCTCGCCCTGTCGATCATCAACGGCAGCGAGACCGTCACCGACGAGCTCACCAGCGTGAGCACCGACCTCGGCCCGATCAAGATCACCGGCCCGGCCGGTGGCAAGTTCGAGCTGAAGCCGCAGGAGACCGTGCTGGTCGGCCCGCCGAGCGTCACCGCCGCGGCCGAGACCGGCGATCACCACGGCACCACCACGGCCGCACCGACCACCACCGCGGCACCGACCACAGCTCCTGGTGGCGGTAACTCGAGCGCCAGCGACGCCGCCGCCGAGCCGGCGAGCATCGAGATCACCGGCCTCACGGAGAACATCACCCCCGGCCTGACCTACACGGTCACCTTCAACTTCAAGGACGCGGGCACCGTGCAGGTGGCCGTTCCGGTCGACGCCGCCACTTCCGAGCGCGTCGAGAACGAGAAGTCCGGCCCGGCGCCCGAGGGCGCGGGCGGCGGTCACTGAGACCAGCTGTCGAGAAAAGCCGTCGCGAACTTCGCGGCGGCTTTTCTTGTTGTCGGACCCGATCCGTAGGGTGCGCGTGTGGCCAAGACCAAAGCTGTTTTCCGTTGCACCTCGTGTTCGCACGAGGTGTCGAAATGGGTTGGCAAATGCCCTGATTGCGGTGCGTGGGGCACCGTGAACGAGGTGGCGGTCTCGGCCTCCGCGGCGGCGCCGGGGCGCCGGGCCATGCTGCCGAGCACGGCGGCGGCGCCGCTGTCGCAGATCGACGCGAAGGTCACCCAGGCCAGGTCGACGGGGGTGAGCGAGCTCGACCGGGTGCTCGGCGGTGGGGTGGTGCCGGGATCGGTGGTGCTGCTGTCGGGTGAACCGGGCGTCGGCAAGTCGACCCTGCTGCTCGAGGTCGCGTTCCGGTGGGCCGCCCAGCGCGACGAGACCGCGCTGTATGTGACGGCGGAGGAGTCGGCGGGTCAGGTGCGCTTGCGTGCCGACCGGACCGGGGCTGTGCACGACCGGGTGTATCTCGCGGCGGAATCCGACCTGTCGATCGTGCTCGGGCACGTGGAGCAGGTGCGGCCGACGCTGCTGGTCGTCGACTCGGTGCAGACGATGCTCGCCCCCGAGGTCGACGGCGTGATCGGCGGTGTCACCCAGGTACGCGCGGTGACGGCGGCGCTCACCTCACTGGCCAAGGCGAGCGGGATCGCGGTGCTGCTGGTCGGGCATGTCACCAAGGACGGCAATGTGGCCGGTCCGCGCACGCTCGAGCACCTGGTGGACGTGGTGCTGCAGTTCGAGGGCGACAAGAACTCCTCGCTGCGCATGGTGCGCGGCATCAAGAACCGCTTCGGCAGCGCCGACGAAGTGGGCTGTTTCGAACTACACGAGGACGGCATCGCCTGCGTCGACGATCCGTCCGGATTGTTCCTGCATCACCGCACCGATGCCGTACCCGGCACAGCGGTGACGGTCGCGATGGACGGCAAACGTCCGCTGGTCGCGGAGGTGCAGGGGCTCACGGTGAAGACCGAGATCCCCCAGCCGCGTCGCGCGGTGAGCGGCCTGGACTACAACCGGGTGGCCATGGTGCTCGCGGTGCTGCAGAGCCGTGGACGGGTGTTCCTCGGCAAGCACGACGTGTACGCGGCGACCGTCGGCGGCATGCGACTGGTCGAGCCGACCGCCGACCTCGCCATCGCCCTGGCCATCGCCAGCGCCGAGGCCGATATCGCCCTGCCCGCGGGCTGGGTGATCCTCGGTGAGGTCGGCCTGGCGGGTGAAGTCCGCAAGATCACCGGGCTCGGCCGCCGCCTGGCCGAGGCCGAGCGATTGGGCTTCACCACCGCCCTGGTACCGCCGGGTTCGGAGAAGTCCAAGAGCGGTTCGATGCGCATCCACGAGGTCGGCGACCTGCGTTCGGCGCTCCGATTGGCCGAACTCCGCAAATCCCGGGCACCCCGCGAGCCTGCGGCCGTGGAATAACTCCGGCAAACCGCGCTTTCCGGTCGAATTCGGCATTTCGGCGGTAACAGCCGTTGACACGGCCGCCCGTCCTGCGAATTCTGCAAATCAGCCGTCTTGGACATGTGATTTACAGCGCATCCGCATAATGCCCGGTCGGACGGTATTCAGTCGGCCAGGTTGAACGGTTCGGCCGCGCTGCGGATGGAACCGAGCTGTGCGACAACCATGTACGCACCCGCCGGGACCGGCAACCGCTCCCCCGCGCATTGTGGCTGGGACGTGGTGCCGAACCAGGTGCCCTTGTACGACAGCTGTTCGCCCGCCTTCAGGGTCTTCACCTCAGGCGGCCCGTCCGGGGTGCAGTCGTTGCTCGCCCACAGCCTGCGCTGCCCGTCGAGGGTGAAGACGAGGAACTGCGGGCCCGCGCCGAGATCGCGCGAGCACGCGGCCGTGGAGATGTTGGTGATGACGGTGCCGAAGCCCGGCTGATCACCCACCCGGTAGGTCGGCTGGTTGACCGTCACCTTCAGCGCCAGCGACTGATCGCTACACGGCTGGGCCGCGGGCTCCGGGGCGGCGGACGTGGTCGACGACGGTGCCGCCGACGTGCTGGTCACCGAACTGCTTGCCGTCGCACTACTGGTCGCACTGCTGGTCTGGGACGTGCTCGCGACCGTCGTCGAGGACGCGGCCGCGCCCGAACCGGACGAATCACCACCGCGCGCCACCATCGTGACCAGCCAGACCACGATCGCGAGCGCGACGACGATGACGCCGATGGCCAGCGCGCGACGACGCCAGTAGATCTCCGGTGGCAGCGGTCCATTCGGTTCCAGCACGCTTCAAAGGTAAGCGCAGCGCGCGAGGGCGCGCTCGATGACCTCGGCGTGTCGGGCGCTTACCGCCCGATTCAGACCGTCTCGCCGATATTGCCGACCACCCGGCGCAGATGCGCGCGACCGTCGGACAACTGGTAGGTGACGC
The DNA here is from genome assembly GCF_040639775.1 of Nocardia sp. NPDC023733. NCBI lineage: Bacteria > Bacillati > Actinomycetota > Actinomycetes > Mycobacteriales > Nocardiaceae > Nocardia > Nocardia sp. NPDC023733. Next base: position 7,946 of record NZ_JBFAAN010000012.1, read on the forward strand.
TCGCGATCGCGCACTGACCAGTGGCGACGCGCTGGGAGATGATCATCGAGCGTTCCATGAGCAGCTTGCTGGTCTCCACCACGTGCCGGGCCTCGAGGTCGTCGACCGTCGTGAGCCCTTCGCGGCGGCCGAGCAGGATCGAGGGGGTCACCTTCTCGACCACGCTGCGAATGAAGCCGCCGGGGACGGCGCCGCCGTCGAGCGCGTCGATCGTGGCCTTCACCGCGCCGCAGCTGTCGTGGCCGAGGACCACGATCAGCGGCACGTTGAGCACCTCGACGCCGTATTCGATCGAGCCGAGCACCGAGGAGTCGACGACGTGGCCTGCGGTACGCACCACGAACATGTCGCCGAGACCCTGGTCGAAGATCAGTTCGGCGGCTACGCGCGAATCGCCGCAGCCGAAGAGGATGGCGTGCGGTCGCTGTCCGTTCACGAGCTTGGCCCGGTCTGCTGCGCCCTGGCTAGGATGCAGCAGAGTGTCGTTGACGAAGCGCTCGTTGCCCTCGCGCAGCGACTTCCAGGCACTTATCGGATTAGAACCAGGCATACCGACCATTGTGCACACGCTATCGGTTACCAGCGAGTCTGCGCTGTTACGCCTCGGCAAAGTCGGCCTGGCAGAGATGGAACGGGAACAGTGAGTATCGACGCCGAGGTCCTGCTGGATTGGTTCACCGAGCGGGCGCGTGACCTGCCGTGGCGGCGGCCGGAGGCGACCGCCTGGCACATCCTGATGAGCGAGATCATGCTGCAGCAGACACCCGTGGTGCGGGTGGAGCCGATCTGGCGTGAGTGGGTGGCGCGCTGGCCGGTGCCCTCGGCGATGGCGGCGTCGTCACAGGCCGAGGTGCTGCGGGCGTGGGGCAAGCTCGGTTATCCGCGCCGGGCACTGCGGTTGCACGAGTGCGCGCGGGTGCTGGCCGCCGAGCACGGCGACGTGGTTCCGGCCGATGTCGACGTCCTGCTGAGCCTGCCGGGTATCGGCGCCTACACCGCGCGCGCGGTGGCGTGTTTCGCGTACGGGCAGCGAGTTCCGGTGGTGGACACCAATGTTCGCCGCGTGGTGGCGCGGGCGGTGCACGGCCGTGAACCCGGTAATCCGTCCTCGCGCGATCTCGCCGAAACCGAGGCGCTGCTGCCCACCTCGGTGCCGCGGGCCGCGAAGTTCTCGGCGGCGCTGATGGAACTGGGCGCGCTGGTCTGCACGGCCCGCAACCCCGACTGCGGCAACTGCCCGCTGCCGCGCTGCGCCTGGGTCGACGCGGGCAGGCCGGCCGCCGAGGTGGTGCGCAAGGTGCAGAAGTACGAGGGCACCGATCGGCAGGCGCGCGGCAGGCTGCTCGATGTGCTGCGTGATGCGTCGGGGCCGGTCGAGCGGGTGCGGCTGGACATGGCCTGGACGCGCGACCCGGGTCAGCGAGCTCGGGCGCTGGATTCGCTGCTGGTCGACGGGCTCATCGAGCAGACCGAGGACGGTTTGTTCGCCCTGGCCGGCGAGGGCGCCTGATATCCGCCGGTACCGTTCGACCTGCTTGCAGGCCAGGGGCAGGGTGCGGCGTGGGGACTTCCTCGAGGGTAGACACCCAGCCCCGCACCAGAAGCCGTCCGACCAGGCTGCGGCTCAGACCCGCGCCAGAAACCGTTCGACGTGCGCGCGGTATTCCTCGGGCCGCTCATCGTGAATCAGGTGCCCCGCCCCGGGAACTCGCACGTACTCCGCGTCCGGATGCACCTCGGCCATCGTCCGCATCTGCCCAGCCGGGGTGATGGTGTGCTCGCCCTCGATGAGCAATGCGGGAACGCGCAGCGATTTCCATTCGTCCCAGAAGTCGCGCGTTCCCCATTCCTCGGAGATCGCGCGGAAGGTGTCGACCTCGCCGTGGAGCCGGTAGCCGCTCGATTCGGTGAATGCCCGCAGGAAGTACCGCCCGGCCACCGGCCCGAAATAGTCGATCACGGCCTGCTCGTCGGGGAAGGGTTGCGGCCAGGAGTGGATGAGTTCGGCCCAGTGGGCGGCGGTGCGGCCGGTGAAGTCCGGGGCGATGTCCTCGACGACGATCGCGCGGACCCGCTCGGGATGGGTCGCCGCGAACACCCACCCGTGCAGCGCACCCATCGAATGCCCGATCACGATCATCGGTTCGGTGATCGCCGCCGTGTGCGCGGCGAGGTCGGCGACGAACGCCTCGGTGCTGAGCTCGGCGGGCGGAACACGACCGTGACCCGCGGCGTCGAAGGTGTGGACATGACCGAACTCGCGCAGCCACGGCACCTGATCCGACCAGGTACGCGCGCTTCCCATCAGACCGTGTAGCAGCAGAATCGGCACCCCGACCCCGCCTTCGTCGTACAGCACGCACCCGATTCTGCCCCGTATACAGTCGACTCATGGCTGTTGTGAAGATCAATGCGATCGAGATTCCCGAGGGCGCGGGCCCGGAGCTGGAGAAGCGGTTCGCCGCGCGGGCCCACGCGGTGGAGAACTCGCCCGGGTTCCTCGGCTTCCAGTTGCTGCGTCCGGTGGCCGGTGACAACCGGTATTTCGTGGTGACGCAGTGGGATTCGGAGGAGTCGTTCGCCGCGTGGCGTGACGGCCCGGCCCGCGCGGCGCACGCCGGTCACGGTGCCGACGGTGAGCGGCCCAAGCCGGTGTCGACCGGTGCGTCGCTGCTCGAATTCGAGGTCGTGCTGGACGTGCCCGCGAAGTCCTGATCGGGGCGTTTCCCCTGGATGTATTGACGCGCCCTGGCGGCGGCTGTCACAGTTCGAGGGAAATTACGCGAGGGTGCGCGGTAATCCGGTGAGATTCCGGAGCGGTCGCGCCACTGTATTCCGTGCCGGATTCCGGTGCGGACAGCCAGACATCGGCATCCTCGCCTATCGCTTCGATCGCGGGACGCGCATCCCGGAGGAGGACCCGAATGGCTATCGCGCATTCACCCAGCCGGTCTACCGGCCTCGACACCCTGGCAACCGTGCTGGTCACGGTCGGTGTCGTTCTTCTTGCACTGCTCACGCTGTACCTGGTCGGTTTCGATCAGGGGGCCGTCTCGCGTAGCGGGATGTTCCTGCACGAGCTGATGCACGACGGACGTCACCTGCTCGGTGTCCCGTGCCACTGACCGGATCCTTCAAAACCCTGCTGTTACGTGGTCTGCTGGCCGGTCTGATCGCCGGTCTGCTGGCCGCGACAGTGGGCTATTTCATCGGTGAGCCCCATATCGAGGCGGCGATCGCCATCGAGGAAGCCGGTTCCGGCGGGCATTCGCACGGGACCGTCGAGGACCAGGCGCACGATGAAGAACCGCTGGTCAGCCGATCGGGGCAGCAGGCGGGTCAGTTCCTCGCGCTCGCCTTGGCCGGTATGGCGTTCGGGGCGATCTTCGCCGCCGTGGTGAACGTGGCTCGCCGTTTCACCGCGCTGAGCGGCCCCCGATTGTCGCTGACCGCAGCGGGATTCGCGTGGGTGGCGATCGTCGCGGTGCCGTTCTTCAAGTACCCGGCCAATCCACCGGCGGTCGGCGACCCGGAAACCATCGACCAGCGCACCTGGCTGTGGGTGGCCGTCGTCGTGCTCGGCCTGCTCGCGGTCGCGGCGGCCGTCGCGGCCTATCGCGCGCTGGCCGGTCAGCTCGACTCGTTCCGGATCGTTGCCGCGGTAGCCGCGTTCGTGCTGGTCACCACGGTCGGTTACGTGCTGCTGCCGGGGGTGAACGAGGTCTCCGACGATTTCCCGGCGACGCTGCTGTGGCAGTTCCGGGTGGCCTCGCTGGCCGAAACCGCAACCCTGTGGGCGGCTCTGGGACTGGCGTTCGCCGCGCTCACCGAATGGTCGAGCGCGCGTAGCACTCCGGTAGCACGCGAGGTCGCTACCTCGGGGTGATCCTCGTGAGTACCGCGGGAGGGCAGTGTCGGCATCATGACCGACACTGCCTTCTCTGTTTCCGTCGCCCGTCCGGGCGCGGTGCGCGTGGCCTTCGCCGGGCTGGTCACCGCGCTGGCCGCCGGAGTCGCCGAAGGACTGCTGCGTGCCGTGCGCGGTGGGACCGAATTGGGCGCCACCGCGACGGGTCTGCTGCCCCGGCTGGCCATCTACCTGGTGGTGCTCGGGGTCGCGATGCACATGGCCAACGGCAGCCGGGTGTCGCGGGCCCTGCTCACCGTCGGTATCGGGATGATCGGATTGGTCTCGCTCATCATCGAACCGCTGGCTGTGCTGCTTTCCACCGACGATTTCGGCGCCCTGTTCGGTGGGCTCGCGCCCGATTCAGCTGTCCTCGTCGCCTGCCGGGCGGTGCACATCCTCGCGGTGGTGATCGCGATTCCGGCGATGTACACCCCGGCGGCGCACCGCTGGTTCACCCAGCGGTGAGTGTTCAGATGAGTTCGGCGTCCAGTTCCACCTCGGCGACACCGGCGAGCGCCTTGCTCACCGGGCAGCCGTTCTTGGCCGCGGTCGCCGCGGTGTAGAAGCCCTCGGCGTCGATCCCCGAGGCGACGGCGCGCACGGTGAGCTTGATCTTGCTGATCCGGAAACCGCCCGCCGGGTCGGGGCCGAGGGTCACGTCGGCGGTGACGTCGAGGCTCTCCGTGGTACCGCCCACGTTGGCGAGCTCGGCCGAGAGCGCCATCGAGTAGCACGACGAATGCGCGGCCGCGATCAGCTCTTCGGGGCTGGTGCCCTCGGCGGTGTCGGCCGTGCGCCGGGGCCAGGACACGTCGAATTTGCCGAGACCGGAGCTGACCAGCTCGACCTGCCCTGAGCCGTCCTGCAGCCCGCCTGCCCAGAGTGTGCGTGCGCTACGAATCGCCATCACGTTCCTTTCGCCTCAGTCGAGAAATGTGTGTGCGATACCGAACCTACGTGAGCTCAGACCGGGATACTCGTCACTTCGTCGAGGCGTTCCAGCTTCTCCGGCCACACCTGCTGATGCAGGTCACGGATGGCGGCGGTGGGGAAACCGGAGTGCCGCAGCCGCAACCTGATGCCGCGTGGTTGTTTCAGGAATTCGGCGGCGACCACGGTCTCCACCCCTTCGGTCGCGGCGGTGACCCAGGTGAACTCGATCCGGCGGTTGGCTTCGAGCGTGAGGATGCGGCCGTAGTGCGGGTTGCGTTTCTCGGCCGAGCCGGTGTCGAAATAGAGGGGCTCGTTCACGGCGGGTCGCATCAGAACCGATCCGGGGACGGCCAGCCACAGGTCGAGGCCTTGGGTCCAAGCCGCGTACAGCAGGCTCGGCTGGGCCTTCATGACTCGCTCGACGGTGAGCTCGTGGGGCCGAGTGGACAGGTCCGGGGGGCGAACTGGCTGGTCCATCAGCCGACCCTACCGGTCAAGTGCCCGCCGAGCCCGCATCGGGTGTGCCACAGGGTCACTCGGGGTTGGTGACGCGCGCGAGCACGATGCCACCGAGAATCAGCGATAGGGCGAAGACCCGGCCCGCGCTGAGCGGGTCCTTGTGCACGAGCACGCCGAGACCGATCGCTCCGAGTGCGCCGATCCCGGTGAACACCGCGTATGCCGTGCCGACCGGAAGGGTCTGCATGGCGCGCGAGAGCAGGTAGACCGCCAGCGAGCCGAGCGCGATGCACAGCAGGGTCGGGCCGAGTCTGGTGAAGTTCTCGGTGGGTTTGATGGTCTGCGACCAGGCGATTTCGACCAGCCCGGCCACGCCGAGCAGGATCCAGTTCATCGCGTGTAATCCTTTGCGAGCAGGCGTACTTCGGCGATGGCGGCGTCGAGTGAGGCCTCGTGCTCGGTACGCAGGTGGGCAAGGTTGGGGTCCGAGACAGCGTTGGCCAGTTCGGCATTGACGAAAACGGTGTCGGTGACGGCGTAATGGCCTGCGAAGAAGTCGCGCAGGTAGCGCTCCTGATAGTCGAACGCGGCTTTCGGCGCACCGGGCGAGTAGGCGCCGCCGCGGGCGGACACGACGACGAAGCGCCTGTGCCCCAGCGACATACGCGGGAAGGTCACCTGATCGAGCCAGGCCTTGAGCGTGGCGGGGATCGAGTAGTTGTACATCGGGGTGCCGATGAGGATGACGTCGGCGGCCAGCAATTGCGCGAGCAGGGGTTCGACGATGCGCCATGCGGCGCGGGCGGCGGGCGTGACGGCGAGGTCCGGCAGGCGATCGAGATCGGTACTCCCCGCCGCGAGGACGGCATCGCACAGCTCGGTCCACCCTTCGTCGATGAACGGTGCGGGGTCGGTGGCGAGGTCGCGGTAGGTGTAGTCGCCCCCGGGCTCCGCTTCGCGCCAGGCCCGCACGAATTCCGCGCCGAGCCTGCGGCTGAGGGAATTGGTCCTGGCGCTGGCGTCGAGGTGCAGCAGGTGGGTCATATCGAGCCTTTCAATAACCGGACATTGTGTCCGCTTGGTTCGACGATAGAACACAAATGGACACCTTGTCCACATTTGTGTTTCTCGGTTAGAGTCGACCCCATGGAGCCTCGATCCGACCTGCTCACCGGCACGGCACCACCACCCGAACGCACCGATGCCGCCCGCAACCGCGCCAAAGTGCTCGCCGCGGCGGCCGATCTCTTCGCCACCCGCGACCCGCGCACCGTCACCATGGACGACATCGCCAAGGCCGCGGGCGTCGGCCGGGGCACCCTCTACCGCCGCTACCCCGACCGCAACGCCATCGCCGTCGCCCTGCTCGACGAACACGAACGCGCCGTCCAGGAGCAACTCCTGCGCGGCGAACCCCCGCTCGGCCCGGGCGCGCCCCCCGCCGAGCGCCTCGCCGCGTTCTATGCCGCGATGATCGAATTGCTCAGCGCCCACGCACATCTGGTGCTCGGCGCCGAGACCGGCGGGGCCCGCTTCGCCACCGGCGCCTACGGGTTCTGGGCACTGCACGTGCGGGCCCTGCTCGTCGAAGCCGGTATCCCCCAGCCTGATTCGCTGATCGATACCGTCCTGGCCCCCTTGGCGGCCGAGGTCTACCTTCAGCAGCGCGAACGCGGCTTGTCCCCGGAGCAGATCACGGCAGGTTTGTCGGTCCTCGCTCACCGGTTGCTCGGGGCCGGGTAGGCGCGATGTGTCGGTGGCTACGGCTACCGTCGCGCGGGTGAGGACACTTCCTACCGATGCCGAAGTCGACCGGTTCTGGGCCATGATCGAATCCGCCTGGGGTGCCTGCGGTGCGCCACGCACCGAGGAGCGACTCGACGAGTTCCTGGCCGAATTACGCGCGCTCAGTGCTGATTTCACCAGCGCGGAGCTCACCGCGCTGGACCGGGTGGCCGAGCGCGCGCTCTACGACATCGACCGTGCCGATATCCACGCGGTGATCGGCGGGTCCGACGACGGGTTCCTCTATCGCCGCGGCTTCATCGTCGCGATGGGTCGCGACTACTACCGCGCGGCTGTGGCCGATCCGGCGGCCGTGCGATCCCACGGGGAATGTGGGCAGATGGGTTATTTCTTCGCCCACCTGCACAGCGACCGGTTCGGGACCTTCCCCGACCGGAATTCGGGAATCTCCAGGGAGACGGCGTCGAACCCGGCCGGGTGGTCGTAATCGGGGTCAGGCGAGGTCGCGGCGGGAGATGAGCCAGATGGTTCCCGCCGCGAAGATCGTCACGTAGACCGCGAGGACGACGAGGGACTCGCCGCGGGTCAGGATGTCGAGAACACCAGGCGTGGCCGGACCGTCCTCCGTGCGCATCGCCCCGGCCAGTGAACCTGCGGCGGTACCGGGAAGCAGATCGGTGACCGCTTCGACGGGGCCGAGGATTCCCGCGACCCCGCGCAGCAGGTTCTCGACGACGAGAACCCAGATCAGGCCGAGCCCGACAGCGAGAGCGGGGCCACGGGCCACGGCGCCGATGAAGGCGCCCGCTGCGGTCCACATACTCAAAATGGCCGTGCCGGTGAGGATTCCGAGAAGGGATCGGTCGAGCGCGGGCAGCGTGACCGGCTGACCTTCCGTCACCGCGATGAGCGACGCGACACCGAGGTCGACGACGAACGCGGCACACACCAGGACGACCACCGTCACCAGCAGGCCGAGCAGCAGCCCACCGACCGCGTTCGCGCGACCCGGCCCCTGGGTGAACACGGTCTTCCACGTCCCCCAGCCGTACCCGCTACCCACCGCCAGCGCACCGAGGACGAGCATCAGCGCACCACCGAACATGGCCATACCCTGGGTGAACACCTCGGGGACGGCGGCGGGCACGAGCCGGCCGAGCAGCACGTCGCGCGGCAATCCGTCGGACATGGAACCGCTCTCACCGGAGCGATAGGCCAGATAGTTGAACAGGTAGGCGAAGGTCAGATTCAGCACGATCCATGTGCCGAGCACGATCCAGAAGGTCGGCCAGCGCCGAAGACGCAGCGACTCGGCCCTGATACTTGCCGTGAGATCTCTTGTAGTGCTGGTCATTTCGCGACCTCCGTCAGCTCGAAGAAGACTTCTTCCAGGGATTTCTCGTCGACACGCAGCTCGAGCAGGTCCACACCCGCCTGCACGACAGCTCGCGCCACAGCAGGCGCCATCGCCGTCGTGGTCGCTATCCGAATGCCCTCGGCGCTCACACGCACCGGCGCGTCGGACACCGCGCGGACCGCCTCGACGGCCACGTCGACCGGTTCGGCACGCACGAGCAGCGATGCGGTGCCGCGCAATTCGGCGACCGTCGACTCGGCGAGCAGACGTCCACCGGAGATCACCCCGACCCGATGGCAGATTTCCTGCACCTCGATGAGCTGATGACTCGACAGCAACACGGTGTGACCTTCTGCCGCGAGATCGACGATGAGCGAACGCATTTCGGCCAGTCCGGCCGGGTCGAGACCGTTGGTCGGCTCGTCGAGGACGAGCAGATCGGGATCGCCGAGCAGGGCCGCACCGACTCCGAGGCGCTGCTTCATGCCGAGGGAATAGGTGCGGAAGCGATCGTCGGCGCGGGTGGTGAGGTCGACGCGGGCCAGCGCCTGGGTGACCTCGCGGTCGCCGAGTCCGCGGTAGCGGGCGAGAACGCGCAGGTTGTCGCGACCCGACAGGTACGGGTAGAAGCCCGGGCCCTCGATCAGCACCCCGACCCGGCGCAGCGCCTCCGGGGCGCCGGGGGCGCTGCCGTGGACCGTCGCGGTGCCCGCGCTCGGCCGGACGAGGCCGGCCAGCATGCGCAGTGTCGTCGTCTTGCCCGCGCCGTTGGGACCGAGGAAACCGTAGATCTCCCCGGTCCCGACCCGCATACTCACCGCGTCCACCGCGAGGTGTTCGCCATAGCGTTTGGTCAACCCGGTGGTGACCACGATTGATTCGTTCATGCGTAAGACGATCCGCGCCGAAGGGGTGTCCGCACATCCGTCGCGCGGCTCGTTCGGGCCTACGTCGCGCGATGTACGTGGGGGTCCGGGAAAAATACGTGCGTAGGCCGACGCTTCTGCCCGGGTGACGCAATAGGGTTGCGTGGGTGGGAGCGAAGTGGGAGCGTGACGCGGCCGTCCGGGACTGGGGGCTGGCGGTGGTGGTCGCGATAGTGCAGCTGGCAGGCAGTTCCGGGGCGAACGCGCAGCAGACCGGGGTGCGTTCGCTCGACGCGTTCGCGTACCTGTTGCTGCTGGCCGGGCCGATCGCGCTCGGCTTCCGGCGGTTGCTCCCCGAGCCGGTGCTGGTGGTGGCCTTGCTCGCCGCCGTGTCCTACGTGCTGCGCGACTACGGGTACGGGCCGATCTTCCTTTCCCTCATCATCGCGTTCCTGACCGCCGCCGTGCACGGATCACGCTGGCGCACTTACCCGTTGGTCGTCGTCGGCTACCTCACGATGGTGTGGCCACTGCCCGCTCTGCTCGGCCGCGACACCAACGGCTGGCAGGTTTTCGGCCTGCTGGCCTGGCTCGGTGTGCTGGTCGGAATCGCCGAGGGAATACGTCAGCGGCGCACGGTGGTGCTCGCGCGCCGAGAGCGGGCCGAGGCGGCGCAACGCGACGAACAGGCCCAGCAGGCGCGGGCCGCGTCCGAGGAACGGCTCGCCATCGCCCGCGAGCTGCATGACGTCCTGGCACACAGCCTTTCGCTGATCAATGTGCAGTCCTCGGTGGCGCTGGAACTGTTCGACCGCAAACCACAGCAGGCCGCCGCCGCGCTGGCCACGATCAAAACCACCTCCAAAGAAGCGCTGACCGAGGTGCACACGCTGCTGCACGCGATCCGCAGCGGCGGACCCGTCGCCCCCGAATACCCCGAAACCCCTGCGGCCGAGCCGGTTCCGGCACCCGCACCGCGTGCCCCGGCACCGACCCTCGACGACCTCGACACCCTGCTGCAACGGACCAGGGCGACCGGCCTGCCCGTCGACACCAAGGTCATCGGCACCCCCAAGAAGCTGCCGAGTGTGATCGACGTGGCCGCCGCCAGGATCATCCAGGAATCGCTGACCAATGTGGTGCGCCACGCGCCGGGGTCCACGGCGATGATCACCCTGCGCTACACGCCCGAAACGGTCGACATCACCGTCGACAACACCCGCCCTACCGGTACCGCCGTGCGCACCGGGATCGGCGGAAACGGGATCATCGGCATGCGGGAACGGGCGCATGCGCTCGGCGGGGCGCTCACCGCCGGACCCCGGCCGTCCGGTGGGTTCCGGGTGGCCGCGCGGTTGCCCTCCCGGCCGGCCGGGGCAGAGACATGATCCGGGTGCTTGTCGCCGACGATCAGGCGCTGGTGCGCGGTGGTTTCGTCGCACTGCTCGACGCCCAGGACGACATCGAGGTGGTCGGCGAGGCCGAGAACGGCGAGCAGGCCGTGCGGATGACACGCACGCTGGAGCCCTCGGTGGTGCTGATGGACATCCGCATGCCCGTCCTCGACGGGCTGGCCGCCACCCGCCTGATCGCCGACGACGCGCAGCTAGCCGACGTGCGCGTCGTCGTGCTCACCACCTTCGAACTCGACGAATACGTCTTCGAGGCGATCCGCGCCGGTGCCACGGGTTTCCTGGTGAAACACACCGAACCCGCCGACCTGCTCCGCGCCGTCCGGGTCGTCGCGGCGGGCGACGCGCTCCTGTCCCCCGGCGTCACCCGTCGCCTGCTCACCGAATTCGCCACCCACGCCAAACAACCACCCCCACCCGCCCTCGCCGACCTCACCGACCGCGAACGCGAGGTCCTCACCCTGGTGGCCGAGGGCCTCACCAACGCCGAAATCGCCGCCCGCCTCTACCTCAGCCCCGCCACCGCCCGCACCCACGTCAGCCGCATCCTCACCAAACTGGCCGCCCGCGACCGCACCCAACTCGTAGTCCTCGCCTACGAATCCGGCCTCGTCCGCCCCGGCTGGCAGTAGTGTCTTCGGGTCAGCTGTCCGTACCCGCTCGGCGGCGTTCGTCCTCGGAGAAGCGGGCGCGGCGGGCCATTCCGGCGGGGGCGGCTTGGGCGCGGGCCGAGTAGGCCGAGAGGGCGTCGAAGGCGCCTCGGACGCCGCCTGCGACGGGGGCGTAGGTGATGGAGGAGCCGGGGTCGAAGCCCAGGTTGGAGCCTACTTCGACGGCGTCCATGTTGGCGCCGAGGAAGACGAAGGTCCAGTTGTAGACCTCCTGTTGCTGGGTGATGAGGGATTTGACCGCCGCGTGGGTCCATTCGCGGCTGGAGTTCTCGTGGCCGTCGGTGAGGACGACGACGATCACCGTGCCGGGGCGCTCGTGCTCGGGGCGGGCCGCGAGCTCCTCACCGACGCTGGTGACGAGTTTGCCGACGGCGTCGTACAGCGCGGTCCCGCCACGCGGCAGCAGATTCGGCGGGGGCACCTGATCCAGCGGCACATTCGAATAGACCACCTCGTAGGTGGTGTCGAACTGCGCCAAGGTCACCTCGATCCGCTTCGGCACCTCCCGCTGCTGCTCGAAATACGCGGCCAACCCACCTTCGGTATCGGCCTTGATCGTCTGCATCGAACCCGAACGGTCGAGCAGAACAGCGATGAGCGTGCGATCGGAATCAGTCATGTGCGTGAACACCCCCGTGTCGTGTGGACTGGCCCAACCAACGGTACGCCGCGAATTCGCCTGCCGGAGGCCGTGAAAAGCGGCTCGAAAGGTATCTCCAAGTTCGCATTCCTACCTTCGCTCCCATGGGCCCAGTTCTCGCATTCCACCGAATTTCCGACGCCGACGCCGCCCGCATCACCGCCGATGCCGAAGCCGCCCTCGACCTGATCGACCAGCTCGACCACCCCGGCGAACCGACCGGCGACATCGACAAGGCCTGGGACGGCCTGCGCTACCTGCTCGAGGCCGCGAATATCGACCTCGACCTCTTCGGCGACCTCGATCCCTGGGCGGGCGACGGCGCAACCAAGATATGGACAGCCGCCGAGATCACCACCGCCGCCCACACCCTCACAGCCACGCCCTACAGCGTCCTCGAACGACATTTCGACCCGGCAGCCATGGACGACAACGACGTCTACCCCGAAATCTGGGACACCGATTTCTGCCGAGAATTCCTCCGCGAAAACTACGAAGCACTCCGCACCTTCTTCATCTTCGCCGCCGAACAGAACTCTCAAGCCGTCGCGCTGTTCCAATGACCGCTCGGCAACGAAAAAGCCCACCTTCCGAGTTCAGAAGGTGGGCTTTTCGTTCAGCTGGTTACTCGCCGGAGGCGGCGGTGTCGGGGGCGGTGCCCTCGGCTGCTCCGGTGAGGACGACCTCGGGCTTGTCGTCGCCCGTGGGTGCCTTGGTCAGCTTCGTCTTGCCGGTGAAGGTGAACTTGGCGTCTTCGCCCTGGCCTTCGCCGTCCCAGTTCTCGACGCCGACCGTGATGGTCTGGCCCGCGCCGATCTCGCCGAAGAGGATCTTCTCCGACAGCTGGTCCTCGATCTCGCGCTGGATCGTGCGACGCAGCGGACGCGCACCCAGGACCGGGTCGAAACCGCGCTTGGCGAGCAGGCTCTTGGCCTGGTCGGTCAGCTCGATCGCCATGTCCTTGTTCTTCAGCGCCTTGGCGACACGGTTGATCATCAGGTCCACCATCTGCACGATCTGCTCGCTGGTGAGCTGGTGGAAGACGATCACGTCGTCGATGCGGTTGAGGAACTCGGGGCGGAAGTGCTTCTTCAGCTCGTCGTTGACCTTGAGCTTCATCCGCTCGTAGTTCGAGCCCTCGGCGTTGGACTGGGTGAAGCCCAGGCCGACAGCCTTGGAGATGTCGGAGGTGCCAAGGTTCGAGGTGAAGATCAGCACGGTGTTCTTGAAGTCGACCGTACGACCCTGACCGTCGGTGAGACGGCCGTCCTCGAGCACCTGCAGGAGGGTGTTGTAGATCTCCTGGTGCGCCTTCTCGATCTCGTCGAACAGCACCACCGAGAACGGCTTGCGCCGCACCTTCTCGGTGAGCTGGCCGCCCTCCTCGTAGCCCACGTACCCGGGAGGGGCACCGAACAGACGAGAAGCGGTGAAGCGGTCGTGGAACTCGCCCATGTCGATCTGGATGAGCGCGTCGTCGTCGCCGAACAGGAAGTTCGCCAGCGCCTTGGACAGCTCGGTCTTACCGACACCGGACGGACCGGCGAAGATGAACGAACCGGACGGACGCTTCGGATCCTTCAGGCCGGCGCGAGTGCGGCGGATCGCCTTGGAGACGGCCTTGACGGCATCCTCCTGGCCGATGATCCGCTTGTGCAGCTCGTCCTCCATGCGGAGCAGACGGGTGGTCTCCTCCTCGGTGAGCTTGAAGACGGGGATACCGGTCCAGTTGGCCAGGACCTCCGCGATCTGCTCGTCGTCGACCTCGGCCACGACGTCCAGGTCACCCGAACGCCACTGCTTCTCCCGCTCGGCGCGCTTGGCGACGAGCTGCTTCTCCTTGTCGCGCAGGCGCGCGGCCTTCTCGAAGTCCTGCGCGTCGATCGCGCTTTCCTTCTCGCGACGGGCGTCGGCGATCTTGTCATCGAACTCGCGCAGGTCCGGCGGCGCGGTCATCCGGCGGATGCGCATGCGCGCGCCCGCCTCGTCGATGAGGTCGATCGCCTTGTCCGGCAGGAACCGGTCGTTGATGTAGCGGTCGGCCAGCGTCGCGGCGGCCACGAGAGCGCCATCGGTGATGGAGACCCGGTGGTGCGCCTCGTAGCGGTCGCGCAGACCCTTGAGGATGTTGATGGTGTGCTCGACGGTCGGCTCGCCCACCTGCACCGGCTGGAAACGGCGTTCCAGGGCGGCGTCCTTCTCGATGTACTTGCGGTACTCGTCGAGGGTGGTGGCACCGATGGTCTGCAGCTCGCCACGGGCCAGCTTCGGCTTCAGGATCGAGGCCGCGTCGATGGCGCCTTCGGCAGCACCCGCGCCGACGAGCGTGTGCAGCTCGTCGATGAACAGGATGATGTCGCCGCGGGTGTTGATCTCCTTGAGCACCTTCTTGAGGCGCTCTTCGAAGTCACCGCGGTAGCGGCTGCCCGCGACCAGGGAACCCAGGTCGAGGGTGTAGAGCTGCTTGTCCTTGAGGGTCTCGGGGACCTCACCGTTGACGATGGCCTGTGCCAGGCCCTCGACGACGGCGGTCTTACCGACACCGGGCTCACCGATCAGCACCGGGTTGTTCTTGGTGCGGCGGCTCAGCACCTGCATGACGCGCTCGATTTCCTTCGAGCGGCCGATGACGGGGTCGAGCTTGCCTTCCAGCGCCGCCTGCGTGAGATTGCGACCGAACTGGTCGAGCACCAGCGAGGTGGACGGCGTACCCGCCTCACCGCGCGAGCCGGTGCCCTCGACGGGCTCCTTGCCCTGGTACCCGGACAGCAGCTGGATGACCTGCTGACGGACCCGGTTCAGGTCGGCGCCGAGCTTGACGAGCACCTGGGCCGCGACGCCCTCACCCTCACGGATGAGGCCGAGCAGGATGTGCTCGGTGCCGATGTAGTTGTGACCGAGCTGCAGCGCCTCGCGCAGACTCAGTTCCAGCACCTTTTTCGCACGCGGGGTGAAGGGGATGTGACCGGACGGCGCCTGCTGGCCCTGCCCGATGATCTCCTCGACCTGGCTGCGCACACCCTCCAGCGAGATGCCAAGGGACTCCAGCGACTTCGCCGCCACGCCCTCGCCCTCGTGGATCAACCCAAGCAGGATGTGCTCGGTGCCGATGTAGTTGTGGTTGAGCATCCGGGCCTCTTCTTGGGCCAGGACAACGACACGCCTCGCGCGGTCGGTGAACCTCTCGAACATCGCTCCCTCACTCTCCTGCTCCGACATTCTGGCAACAGACGCCGCTGTGTGCTCGGTACAACCTTGGGCGCCGGAGGCGACAACTGTCGCCGTCAGCCTGCCATGAAGCCCGGGGGTTGCGGCCCCCGCCATCCACTCTAGTTGGCAGGGGATTCCGCCGTCGCCGCTCCACCCTATTGGGGACCGGTGACAACTTGGTCATTCACTCACAACGCGCACGTCGCGGCATTCGTTTCCGTTCCAGTTTTGCCTACAGCGAAATCGCCGTCAGCCGGTGAACGGGGGCACGAACTCGCACGGCACGGGCGCCTGCCTGGCCGGATCGAGGGCGTTGAGGGCGTGACCGGCGGCACGCGGGCTGCCCGCGATGGCCATGTGCTCGGACCAGTCCTGCGCGCAACCGTCCTGCACGACGACCGAGGTGGTGTTGGGACCGGGCACCAGGCCGGAGGTGTGCGGCACGACGAGCTCGTCGAGGACCGTGACGATATTGACGTAGGTGACGCGCGGGTCGTACACCCCGTCGGCATTGAGCGCGGTCATGAACGGCGAACCGCTGAACATCTGCGCGCAGGCCTGGCACAGCGAGCCGGTGGCGGCGTCGAAGACCGGTCCCGCGCCGAGGGCCCGGCTGAAGTGGGCGATATCGCCCGCGCCGAACGCGTTGGTGCCGAGCCAGGGCGGCGCGATTCCGACCAGCGTGCCGACCTTCTCCCCGCCGCCGAGTCGCTTGAGGTAGTAGTTGCCGACGATATTGCCCTGCGAGTGGGCGACGAGGTCGACTCGTTCGGCGCCGGTGCGCGCGAGGACACCGTCGACGAAGGCCGACACCTCCGCCGCACTCTGCTCGATGGGACGCATTCCGCCGATGGCCGAGACGGGCCAGGGCAGCGCGTACGCGCCGTAGGTGAGGGCGAACACGCAGTAGCCCTCGTTGGCCAGCCGCGGGGCGTACACGCCCCAATTCGTCTGCGCCCCACCGCCGGTGCCGTGCAGCAGGACGACCGGGTTCGGATGTTCCGGTGTGGGAACACAATTCGGGTCGTTCGCCCCGGGCAGCGCACCGCCCGGGTTCGTCAGCTCGGGCGCGATGCCCGCGAAGAAGTTGTAGTCGACCGGGTGGGGGCCGGCGGCCGCACCACCTGCCCCCACGAGACCGAGCAGTATGGCGACGGCTAGAACGAGCATCGACTTACTTCGCATGGAACCACCCCTGACTAGAACGTGTTCCAGTCATCATGGAACACGTTCCAGCCTTCGCGTGGCACTACGGAGCGATTCAGCGCACCAGCGCGTGGGAGACGCTCTGTCCCGGGAACGGGGCGGCGGCGTTCGACTTGCCCTGCTGCACACCCGCGGCGAACAGCGCACCGCACAGCACCAGGAACGCCGCCGTGTGCAGCACCGCCCGCAGGATGTTCCAGCGCACCCACGCCGCTTCGAAATCCGCGCGCACCGAGGCGGTGTCGGCCAGCGTCGCCGGGTCACCCGCCGCGGCCAGGGCATCGTTGAGCGGCACGTTCTGCCCGGCGGTGACCGCGAAGGCGATCACGTTGAGCACCAATGCGATTCCGATCCAGATCAGCGTGGCGCGATGATCGCCGCCCAGGTGCAGCGCGGCCGCGAGGGCGGTGAAGCCGACCGTACCGAGGAAGCCGAACATGAACCAGGGGTTGATGATCACCACGTTGATCTTCTGCATGACCTCGATCAGCGTGCGGTCTCCGGTGCGCGCCAGGGCGGGCATCACCGAGATCGCGTAGGCGTAGAACACACCGGCGACGAGGCCGGTGCTGAGCATCGCGAGAACCAGCGAGGACAAACGAATGGCCGACATGGGAACCAACTCCTGACTCGAATCCGGAGTCGCACTCCGGTGACAGGACTCAGTCAACCGCAGGACGGCCGTCGCCGACATCGTTCAGACGCTCGGCCACCTAAGCGAGGCGCGCACCGCCGACCGCGAGGCTCACAACTCGTGGTCGGAGATCATTCCGCTCTGCATCGCAAGGGCGGCGAGCCGGGTGCGCTTCTGGTTCTGCGGCAGATTCTCCACCCCGAACTTCGCGAAAAGGGCACGCAGGTGGGTTTTGATCGCGTCGATCGACAGGAAGAGTTCCTCGGCGATCTGCTGGTTCGACGCGGGCGTCGCGAATCCGGTGCCGTGCTTGTACGGACGGCACAGGGCGATCAGCACCGCGCGCTGGGTTTCGGTCAGCGAACGCATGGTGGGGATGGAACCGGAGGCGGTATGCGTGGCGTCGTCGACGACACCACCGAAATCGAAGAAATGCACCAGCGTGGTGCCGACACGAATGCGGTCACCCGGGCTCAGCCTGCGCCTGCCGACCAACCGCTCACCGTTGACGAACGTCCCGTTGCGCGACAGCCCGTCGTCGATGATCGTCCAGTGCGCACCGAGGTGTTCTACCGCGGCATGCAACCGGGACACCTCGGCATCCCACGCGAGCACGAGATCGGCCTGAACGTTGCGCCCGATGGTGATCCGCTGCTGCGCGGGGTCCAGCGGCAATTCATGCTGGCGCCCGGTGTTGTCGGTGTACCGAAGAAAGGAGCTCACCGCACATCTCCCAAGACTCGAAACACCTTGCGCACAACCATCAGTCTATCTTTCCAGACCGCGCCCCCGCCCCCGCACATCCCGACCTCGAGGAGGGATCGCCGCGAAGCGGCGGTCGGCGGCCGTCCCGACGATCAGGCGCCGTGGCGTAGGCGACGAAGGAGCAAGCCACGGTGCCTGATC
>NZ_JBFAAN010000012.1:25905-101151 GCF_040639775.1 Nocardia sp. NPDC023733
GGGGTGGGGGGGCCGCCCCGTTTATCTGGCGGGGGGGGTTTGGCCACTATGTACAACGCCACGGTGCCTGATCGTCGGGACCGCAGGGGCCGCCGACTCGAGCGCGCCAGCGCTCCAATATCTCAGCTCTTGCCGACCTCTTTGTTGTAGGCCTCGGTGATGTCGGCCGAGATACGGCCGCGTGCGGAGACCTTGTGGCCCTTACGACGGGCCCATTCACGAATTGCGGCGCTCTGTTCGCGGTCCATGGAAACGCGGCTCTTGCCCTGCGGCGCCGGCGCACCGGCGGCCTTGGTCCGGCGACGGCCACTCACGCGACGCGCGTTGGCGACCCACTCGTCCAGGCCTTCGCGCAGGCGCGCCGCATTTGCCTCCGACAGATCGATCTCGTACGACACCCCATCGATAGCGAACTCGATGGTTTCGTCCGCGATGGACTCACCGTCGACATCGTCGATCAGGCTAACGGTGACCTTCTTTGCCATGAGATGAACGTCCTCTCGAAATCGTCAAGCCTGCCTCCAGGCCGAATACCCGAGGCAAGAATACCCCGAAATGCGAAATTTCCAACACGAGGCCTTCGCCCCGCGAATTCACAGGTCAGCGACTACTCGGGCGCACAATGGGGAACAGGATCGTTTCCCGGATTCCCAAACCCGTGAGTGCCATCAACAAGCGATCGATTCCCATACCCGTTCCGGTGGTCGGCGGCATACCGTGTTCCATCGCGGTGAGGAAGTCTTCGTCGAGCACCATCGCCTCGTCATCGCCCGCCGCGCCGAGGCGCGCCTGGTCGACGAACCGTTCCCGCTGGATGACGGGATCGACCAACTCCGAATAGCCCGTGGCCAACTCGAAGCCGCGAACATAGAGATCCCACTTCTCAGTAACGCCTGCCTTGCTGCGATGCTGACGGGTCAGCGGTGAGGTCTCCACGGGGAAGTCGCGAACGAAAGTCGGCGCGTAGAGCTTGTCGCCATAGACGTGTTCCCAGAGTTCTTCGACCAGTTTCCCATGGCCGTAGCCCTTGCCCGACGGAATTTCCAGACCGACCCGTTCGGCGAGTGCCAGCAATTCCTCGACAGTCGTTTCCGGAGTGACCTCCACACCGATCGACTCCGACAGCGACGGATACATCTCGACCGTCGTCCACTCGCCACTCAGATCATATTCAGTACCGTCGGCAAGAGTCACCACGAGGGTGCCGAATGCCTCTTGTGCGACTTCCTGGACCAATTCCCGGATCATCGTCGCCGAGTCGTCGTAGGTGCCGTAGGCCTCGTACGTTTCCAGCATCGCGAACTCGGGCGAATGGGTGGAGTCGGCGCCTTCGTTGCGGAAGTTCCGGTTGATCTCGAAGACCTTCTCCAGGCCGCCGACCACGCAGCGCTTGAGGAACAGTTCCGGCGCGATACGCAGGAACAGGTCCATGTCGAGGGCATTGGAATGGGTGACGAACGGGCGCGCGGCGGCACCGCCGTGGATGGTCTGCAGCATCGGGGTCTCGACCTCGAGGAAGCCGCGGCGCTCGAGCGCCGTGCGCAGCGCGCGCACCACGTTCACGCGGGTACGGGCCATTTCCCTGGCCTCGGGGCGCACGATGAGGTCGACGTAGCGCTGACGGACGCGCGATTCCTCGTTCATTTCCTTGTGCGCCACCGGCAGCGGGCGAAGCGACTTGGCCGCCATCGACCACGAGTCGGCCATCACGCTCAATTCGCCCGTGCGCGAGGAGATGACCTCACCGTGCACGAACACGAAATCGCCGAGGTCGACATCGGACTTCCAAGCCGCGAGCGCGTCCGCGCCCACGCCGTTGAGGCTGATCATCGCCTGCAGTTTGGTTCCGTCGCCCTCCTGCAGGGTGGCGAAGCACAGCTTGCCGGTATTGCGGACGAAAATGACGCGGCCGGCCACACCGACCTGCAGACCGGTTTGCGTATCGGGTTCGAGATCCGGGTAGGCGGAACGGATTTCGGCCAGCGTGTGCGTGCGCGGCACGACCACCGGATAGGCGTCACCACCGCCGGCGAGCAGCCGTTCACGCTTGTCCCGGCGAATCCGCATCTGCTCGGGGACATCGCTGTCCACGGCGGAACTGACGGCGCGGCCGGTCTCGGCGGAGTTAGGGGTGCTCACATTCGATAACAGTAGCGTGCACCGGAAAGGACCAGTGCGCCGCCCGTTACAACGAAGCCAGCGACTCCACTTCCCGGGCGAAGTGCGGCACCCCGACGCCCACGGTGAGCATGCCCGCCGACTTCAGCGCCTGATAACCGCCGATCAGATCGGTCGCACGGTGCAATCCGAGTTCCTGAAGCGAGGCCGCGGCCAAACTGGAGGTATAGCCCTCCGAGCAGAAAATGATCCACTCCACATCGTGGTCGCGCGCGAGCGACAACCGCGCCGACGATGTGGGATCCAGCCGCCATTCCAGCACATTGCGCTCGATCACCAGCGCGCCCGGCAGCGAGCCCTCCCGAACACGCTGCGCGGCCGGGCGGATGTCGACCAGAACGGCGCCTCGGGCCAGCGCGGCGGGGACGTCGTACACATACAGCCTGCGCAGCTTGGCGCGTGCGTTGTCGAGCATCTGGTCAATCGACAAACGGCTCATCACAGATCACCTTCGGGCTGGTCGGTGAGGACGGTTTGGGTGCGTCGCAGGGTGCCGTGGCCGGTCACCTCGTAATACGACATGGCGGTCAGCGGCGGCGAATACGCGTGCACGCTGAGGGTGGGATCGAGCGGGCCCGCCGTCGCGTCGGCGGCGCGGACCACATCGTGGACCCAGCCGATCGGAAACGACGCCTGATCGCCCGCGGCGAGGGTGCGCTCGCGTAACTCGGTGCCATTCCAGCGGAATTCCGACAGCGCGCCGCTGAGCACGGTGAGCGCGCCGAGCGAACCGGCGTGGTCGTGCAATTCGGTGGATTTTCCCGGCGTCCAGCTGATGAGCCAGACATCGACCTCGTCGTCGGCGATCAGGCGGGTGGCCCAGCGCTGTTCGGTCGGCCAGAGCCCGTCGGCGGGCAGCAGATGGTCGTAGCGACCGGCCAGGACATCCTCGGCGCCCTCGTCGGTGAGACGCAGCAGGTCGGCGGGGCGCAGCCGGGTGGGCAGGGCCGAGGCGACCGCGCGGTCGAGCGGCGGGGTCGCGGAGTATTCGTCACGGGCCGACGCCAGGGAAAGAACAGAAGAACGCATGAGCGCATCTCCAAGGAGTGAGAATCGGTCGAGGGGAAAACGTCAGCCTCGAACGGTCGAGGCAGGTCAGCCTCGACAACACTCCTGGGTGCTCACACGGAAAGACACGGGAGCGAGCTTAGCAGGCTCCCGTGTGGACGGGCCAATGACCTGGATCACTTCTTGTTGCGCTCGTAGACGTGGCGCAGGCCGGTGAGGGTGAGATGCGGTTCGTGCTGGTCGATCGTTTCCGATTCCGGCACGATCAGCGGCGCGCCCGTTCCGGTGGCGACGACGGTGACATCGGTACCGGCGAACGCGTCGAATTCGTCGCGAATGCGGTCGATCAATCCGTCGACCAGGCCGGCGAAACCGAAAATGGCACCGGATTGAATGCACTCCATCGTGTTCTTGCCGAGCACCGAGCGCGGCCTGGCCAGTTCGACGCGGCGCAAGGCACTGCGTTCGACCAGTGCCTCCGTCGAAACCTCGACGCCCGGCGCGATCACGCCACCGAGGAACTCGCCCTTGGCCGAGACCAGGTCGACACAGGTGGCGGTGCCGAAGTCGACGACGATCGCCGGGCCGCCGAACCGGCGGAACGCGGCGAGGCAGTTGACGATGCGGTCGGCGCCGACCTCCTTGGGATTGTCGACCAGCAGCGGAATGCCGGTCCGCACACCGGGTTCCACGACCACATTCGGCACATGCGACCAATAGCGGGCGAGCATGATGCGCAGTTCCCGCAGCACCGGCGGCACCGTCGACAACGCCGAGACACCGACCACCTGGTCGAGATCGGCACCGACCAGACCGCGCACCTGCATCGCGAACTCGTCGGCGGTGAGCAGTGGATTCGTGTGAATGCGCCAGTGCCGCACCAGTTTCGAGTGCTCGCCGAGACCGGAGAACAGGCCGAGTTCGATGGCGGTGTTGCGGACGTCGATCGTCAGCAGCATGTCCGACCCCCCGCCGCGATCAGGCGATCGACAGGGAACGCGGCGAGGTGAGCCCGGAACCCTCGGGCGCGTGGGCGGGATCGGCGCCGAGCTCGACGGGCCGGTTGCGGTCGTCGACGAAGACCACCTTCGGCGCGTACTCGCGCAGCTCGGCCTCGTCGAGCTGGCCGTAGGCGATGAGGATGACCAGGTCGCCGGGGTGCACGAGATGTGCGGCGGCGCCGTTGATCCCGATCACACCCGAACCGCGTTCGCCCGCGATCACATAGGTCTCGAGGCGGGCGCCGTTGTCGATGTCGACGATGCACACCTGCTCACCCTCGAGCAGGCCCGCGGCGTCGAGCAGATCCTGGTCGACGGTCACCGAACCCACGTAGTGCAGGTCGGCGTGGGTCACGGTGGCACGGTGGATCTTCGAGGTCATCATGGTGCGCAGCATCGGCTTCGCCTTTCTCAGTGCGCCTGCGGAGCAGGCAGGGAGTTCGCGTCGGGGTGCCCGTCGATCTGGGCGCCGAGAACAAGGGGTGCGTTGTCGATCAGGCGGGTGCTGCCGACCTTGGCCGCGACGAGCAGGCGCGCGTTGCCCGCGTCCGGGGCGGGGCCGAGGGTGGAGTCGCGCAGTTCGAGGTAGTCGACCTCGACACCGTCGGCCGAGTCGAGGACGGCGCGGGCGGCGGCGAGGACACCCTCGGGGCCGAGGCCCGCGGCGTGCCTGCCCGCGGCCAGTGCGGCCGACAGGGCGAGCGCCGATTCCCGTTGCGCCGCATCGAGATAGCGGTTGCGCGAGGACAGGGCGAGACCGTCGGGTTCGCGGACCGTCGGGTAGGCGACGATCTTCACGTCGAAGTTCAGGTCGCGGACCATCTGGCGGATCAAGGTGAGCTGCTGGTAGTCCTTCTCCCCGAAGTACGCCTCCGAGGCGTGGGTGAGCTGCAGCAGTTTCGCGACGACGGTGAGCATGCCCGCGAAATGCGTCGGCCTGCTGCCGCCTTCGAGCTCGGCGCCGAGCGGGCCCGGCTGCACGGTGGTGCGCGGGCCGTCGGGGTACATCTCGTTGGCCGACGGCGCGAACACCAGATCGACGCCCTCGGCCGCGAGCAGCTCGAGGTCGGCGTCGAGGGTGCGCGGGTAGGCGTCGAGATCCTCGCCCGCGCCGAACTGCAGCGGGTTGACGAAGATCGACACGATCACGATCTGATTGGTGAGCCGGGCCTGACGCACCAGCTGCAGGTGGCCCTCGTGCAGCGCGCCCATGGTCGGCACGAAACCGATGCTGCGACCCGCGCCGCGCAACGCCTTGGCCACCGTCGACA
Organism: Nocardia sp. NPDC023733; assembly: GCF_040639775.1. Lineage (NCBI taxonomy): Bacteria > Bacillati > Actinomycetota > Actinomycetes > Mycobacteriales > Nocardiaceae > Nocardia > Nocardia sp. NPDC023733. Next base: position 31,364 of record NZ_JBFAAN010000012.1, read on the forward strand.
GCACCTCGGGGCTGTGGTGCACGGTGAGCGCGCCGGGCTTGAACGCGCCGGTCGCCCGCGCGCCGCCCTGGTGGTGATGCACTTCTCGGGGTTCCATCAGTGGCCTTTCTCGGCGAGCAGCTCGAGCAGAGCGGGATTGGTCCTTGCGAGTTCGGCCGTGCGCAACGACATGGCGCGATACGACGCGGCCAGGCGTTCGTCGAACGACTCGACGGCATTCAGGTGTGCGGCGACCGCGTCCACGTCGCCCCGGGCGACCGGGCCGGTGAGCGCGGCCTGACCACGGCGCAGCGCGTTGTCGAGGGCGGCGGAGACCAGCGGGCCGATGAGGCGTTCGGGCAGACCGCCCGGTTGCTCGTCGACCACCGGCTGGCCGAGCAGACCCGGGCCCGACATCGCTTCGCGCAGCGCCGAAACCGCATCGACGATGAGCGTGACCAGGTGATTGCTGCCGTGCGCGAGGGCCGCGTGATAGAGCGTGCGCTGGTCCTCCTCGATCCGCACCGGCTCGCCACCCATCTCGATCACCAGCGCCTGGGCGATGGCGTAGCCGACCTCGTCGGCGGCGGTGATGCCGAAGCAGGCATTGGCGAGGCGGGCGATGTCCTCGTCGTGACCGGTGAAGGTCATCGCCGGATGGATCGCCAGGCCCAAGGCGCCCTGCTCGGTGAGCGGGGCGAATACGCCGACGCCGTTGGCGCCGGAGGTGTGCGCGACGATCGTGCCCGGCCGGACCACACCGGCCGAGGCCAGACCACGAACCAACCCGGCCAGCTCGGCATCGGGCACGGCGAGCAGCAACAACTCGCTGCGCTGGGCCACCTGCTCGACCGGCAGGATCTGCGAATCGGGCAGCCGGGTGCGCGCCCGGTGCACGGAGGCATCGGAGATCGCGGCGACACCGAACACCACATGCCCGGCTCGCTCGAGCGCCACACCGAGCGCCGAACCCACCCGTCCCGCCGAGACGATTCCCACCGTCAGCCGTGCGGGCGCTGGATCGACACCTGAGTTCGCGCCATCAGAATCGACACTTCTCGAGGTCAACATTGTCCTCTCGATTGCGTTCCAGTCCCGCTGTGCGGGTACCAGACGTACGGGTCGAGAATAACGGGCCCTACGCCCGCCCCGCCACGCCCCCTGTCGTGATCTAGCACACCCGCCTCTCCGGGAATTCAGGCCAGACTCAGGAGCGGGGTGACGTGCGTCGGCGGCCAGACCATGTGCGCGGTTGCGGTTGCCCGTCCCCGGTGAGTTACCCATGTCCTCACTGACCCGCCTCCCCGAGAATTCAGACCAGGCTTATGCGCGGAGAGACTTGCGTCGGTGGCCAGACCATGTGCGCGGTTGCGGTTGCCCGTCCCCGGTGAGTTACCCATGTCCTCACCGAAGTGGGCGGGTGCGTGGCGGATTCAGCGGTGTGGTTCGGGTGGGTGGCCCGCTGGACGGTGATCTTGGTGCGGCTATGTGCGGGTGGACTCCGATTGGAGGTTGGCCATGATGTCGGCTACCGAGAGGCGGGTGCCTTCGGATTCGGCGCGACGGCGGCGGCGGGAGCTGGTGCCGACGGTGGGGGTGGTGGCCGGGGTGGGGTCAGGCGTGGGCTTGGGGGCGGGGGCCGGGCCGGAGTTCGGGGGGGCTTCGAAGCCGGATTCGGTGGTGGTGGCCGCGGCAGGCTGTTCGATCGGAGGCTCAGGGGTGGTGTAGCCGGTGGGTGCCGGGGTGGCCGACGGGTCGGTGCCGGTGGGTGCCGGGGTCGACGACTGGTCCGTGCCGTTCGACGACGTGGGGGCCGAGGGCTCGGGGTCGAGGAGGCGGCCGTCGTTGTCGACCTTGCGGGTGTGGGGGGCCGACAGGCGCGGGGGTGGGGTTTTGGTCGACGACGACTTGGCCGGTTCTGGCTCGGGGGTCGACTGCTGGGACTCGGCGTATTCGTCGAGCTGCACGGCCGAGGTCTCGGCGGTGACCGGGTCGTCGTAGGGGTCGGCGAAATTGGCCGACACCGGTTGCATGAAAACCGGCTTCAGGGCGCTGGGCGGTTGCTGCCAGGGGCCGAACCAGGCGGCCGCGGCAGCCTCGTGGCTATCGTCGATTTCGGGCTCCGCCTCGTCGAAGGCGTCGAAATCGGCATGGGCCGTCGCGCCGCTCGGCAGCGCATCGATGCGGACCGCGTCGGCCTGCAGGGCAGGCTGGTCATCGGGCAGGGCACCTTCGAACAGCACCTGCAGGTTCTGGCGCAGCAACGTGAGCTCCGCACGCAGGGCCGCGATCTCGGAAGCGTCGGCGCCCACTTCGGCGCGCACTCGTGCCTCGACACCCATCTCGTATTCGCGGCGGGCGTTGATCTCGCGCTCGAGCTGCAACTCGTACACCGTCTGCAGATCGCGCACCTTGGCCTTGTCGACGGCCGCGTCCTTGCGATACCGGGTGGCCGCGAGGGCACCGATCACGGCCGCCCACAGCGCCGCTACCAGGCCGATCCGGACGAATTGCACATTGTCGCTGAAGACGAGGAAAACGCTGGCTGTCAGGCCGAGGAGAAGGAGGGCGCCGATGAAGAGCTTTCCCGCGTCGTCCCGCCGTCGACGGGGCGTGGTGCTACGGGAGGGTGAAACCATGGTGGCCAGGGTAGCCGGAAACAGCTGGTCGGCACACCGACAACGGGGGTGATTCCATTCGCAAGTTGCTAGGTGGTTGCCGGTTCGTCCGGTGGTTCGTCGGGCGCGCGGCAGCAGTACTCGAGCCACAAAGCCGCGGCAACCAGGGCGGAACCGGCGAGCAGACCGACCACCGCGCCCGGTGAATCCGACGCCGCCGCCGTGACCGTGCCGCTCTGTGGGAAGACCCACAGCAGGAAGCCCAGCCACACGCCCGCCGCCAGCGAACCGACCTGCAACGACGCCTTGGCCAGCGCGGCCGCCCGCGCCACATTGATCGGATGCAGTTCACCCGGTCCGTCGCCGATGCGCTGCTCGGCGATCCGGTTCTTGACGACGAACCCGAGCGCCGCCTCGATTCCGGCCACCGGCAGCAGCGAGGCGCCTGCGAGCACCGAGATGGACGGAAAGGTCGAATAAGCGAAGCGGGTCGCGGTCCAGGCGATGGCCGCGGCCAGCACGACATTCAGGGCGAGGTCGAGCAGCCGGGTCGGTTTCAGCACGGGCGGGCGCCTTCGCCGAGGACCAGGTCGGTGCGGATCACACCCGCGCGTTCGGTGGGGTCGACGGCGGCGAGCAGGTCGGCGACGGGCACCTCGGCGCCGTGGACGTAGAGCCGACCATCGGGTTCGACATCCAGCCACGGAACCAGCACGAACGCCCGATGGTGCGCCTCGGGGTGAGGCAGGATCAGCGTCGGATCATTGTCGCGCACAACGGCTTCGCCGCTGTCGACGCATTGCACGATGTCGACGTCGAGAGTCCTGGCACCCCAGCGCACTTCACGCATCCGGCCCGCCGCCTGCTCGAGCCGCTGCCCGAAACGCAACCAGTCGTAGTCGTCGAACGACGGATCCTCGGCCACCACAACGGCATTCAGATAGTCGTCCTGCGCCACCCCACCCCACGGCGCCGTGGTGTACACCGGTGACACCGCGCGGGTGCGCTCCCCCAGCGCGTCGAGCACGCTGCGCAGATTGGCGAGCCGGTCGCCCAGGTTGGCGCCGATCGAGAGCACCGCACGGGTCATCGGCGCGGCTCCGGCACCGCGGTGCGGTAGCGGGTGGCGACCACGCGCACATCGGTGAAGGTATGCGGGATCGGCGCCTTCGGCTTGTGCAGCACCGCTTCGACCGCTTCGATCCGTGGGTCGGTCATCACGTCGTCGGCGATCTCGGAGACGACCGTTTCGATGAGATCGCGCGGCGGACCCGCGACGATGCGCACGGCGCGTTCGGCGAGAGCGCCGTAGTCGACCGTGTCGGCCAGATCGTCGGAGGCCGCGGCGGCCGCGAAATCGACCCACACGGTGAGGTCGACGACGAACTCCTGACCGTCGCGACGCTCGAAATCGAACACGCCGTGCCTGCCGAACACGGTGAGCCCGCGCAGTTCTATGCGCGAGGACGCGGGCCGGTCGGCGGGCGGGGGCAGCAGCGGTGAGTTCATCGGACGGCTCCTCGGGCGGCGGTGGCGCGCTGCCACGCATCGACAACGGTGACGGCGTCCAGCGAAGCGCGCACGTCGTGGACGCGCACACCCCAGGCGCCGTGGGTCGCGGCCAGCGCCGAGACGGTCGCGGTGGCGACCTCGCGTCCGTCGGGCGGGCGCGGGCCGGATTCGTCGGCCAGCAGGGCGCCGAGGAAACGTTTGCGAGACGCGCCGATCAGGATGGGCAGGCCGTCGGCGACCAGCTCCGGAAGGGCACCGAGCAGGGCCCAGTTGTGGTCGGCGTTCTTGGCGAAACCGAGGCCGGGATCGAGGATCAACCGGTCGGCGGCGATGCCCGCGGCCACGGCCAGGTCCACCTGGGTGCGCAGTTCGGCGCGCACCTCGGCGACCACGTCGTCGTAGTGGTCGGCCGGGCCGGTGTGGCGATAGTCGGCGCCCGCACGCCAGTGCATGAGGATCCACGGCACGCCCGCGTCGGCGACCACCCGGACCATGTCCGGGTCGGCTCGCCCGCCGGATACGTCGTTGACGACGGCGACACCGGCGGCCAGCGCCGCCTCGGCGACCTCGGCGCGCATGGTGTCGACGCTGGTCGGCACACCCGCCGCGACCAACCCGCGGATCACCGGCGCCACCCGTGCGGCCTCGGTGGCCGGGTCGACGCGGTCGGCGCCGGGCCTGGTGGACTCACCACCCACATCGACGATGTCGGCGCCCGCCTCGTACAGGGCGACACCGTGCGCGATCGCGAGGTCGGGATCGAGATAGCGGCCACCGTCGGAGAACGAATCGGCGGTCACGTTCACCACGCCCATGACCACGCACGAGCGGCCGCCCCGCGCGGTCACGAGGGGCTGGTTCATTTGCGCAGGATCAGGTCCAGCGCCTCGGATCGCGAGGCGGCATTGGTCTGTAAGAGGCCACGCACCGCCGAGGTGGTGGTGCTCGCGCCGGGCTTGCGGATACCGCGCATCGCCATGCACAGGTGTTCGGCCTCGATCACCACGATCGCGCCGCGCGGGTCGAGCCTGCGCATCACCGCGTCGGCGACCTGGCTGGTGAGGCGTTCCTGTACCTGGGGGCGTTTGGCGTAGAGGTCGACCACGCGGGCCAGCTTCGACAGGCCCGTCACCCGGCCGTGCGGCCCGGGAATGTAGCCGACGTGCGCGACGCCGTGGAACGACACCAGGTGATGCTCACAGGTGGAGAACATGGGGATGTCACGCACGAGCACGAGTTCCTGGTGGCCCTCGTCGAAGGTGGTGGCGAGTACCTCGTCGGGCTCGGTGTAGAGGCCGGCGAACATCTCGCGGTAGGCGCGGGCCACCCGGGCGGGGGTGTCGACCAGGCCGGGGCGATCGGGGTCCTCACCGACCGCGAGCAGCAGTTCACGCACCGCGTTCTCGGCGCGCTGCTGGTCGAACGCGCGGCCTGTCGCCAGCGCCGTCAGCTGGGCCGGGCTCGTCTCACCGAGCTCGCCGGCCGGGTCGAAACCCGAACCGTTCCCGGCCGGCTCAGCGACTTTCCTATTGGCCGACAACTTCTCCACACCTCCGGGGCATAACGCTGCCGGGTCGATCCGGCAGTGGTCGGGCCACCAGAGCCGGAAAGTCCCGGCTCGAACGGCAACCAGAGCCGAATCGATCCGGCTCGAACATCCCAGCGTAGTTGGCGCGTGGCCGACGGCAGCAGCTCGGCCCGGTGTCGATGGTCCGCGTCCACGACACGTGCCCGGTCGGGGCGCCGCCCGGTGTTGTTCCAGGCGGCGCACCGACCGGGCGGGCGCGACGGAGGTCCGTCAACGGCCGTTCGGGCCGTTCCATTCGTTGGTGTCCGGGTCCGCATCGCGCGCAGGTGGCTGCTGCGGCGGTGCGGTCGGCTGCTCGCCCCACGGCTCGAACTCGCTGCCGTGGCGCGGCTGGTGCTGGGGCGCCTGCTGCTGGGGCGGCTGTGACCAACCTCCCTGGCCCTGCGGCTGCTGCTGTTCATCGCGCGGCGGCCAGCCGGGTGCGGACCAACCGGCCGGGGCGCCGTAGTCCGGACGCGAACCGTGCGTGCCCGTCGTCGGACGCGGGAACGCCTGGGTCGGCGCGTTGGGCAGCGGGTATCCGCCGGCGGGCGGGGCAGGCTGACCGTAGGGCTGCTGACCCGGGTAGCCGTTGGGCTGCTGCGGCGGGGCACCGTTGGGCACCGGAACCGGGGCGGGCTGCACCGGCGGCCACGGCTCGCCACGCTCGAGCGCCAGCTCGCCCGGGGTCTTCACCGGCGGCTTGTCCGAGGGCAGCCGCTCACCGAAATCGTTGAAGGCGGTGATGCGCGGACGCTTCTCCACACCGGCGAGAACCTCCTCGAGGTCCTTGCGGTGCAGGGTTTCGCGTTCCAGCAGGGCCGTGGCCAGCGCGTCGAGCTGCTCGCGGTACTCGCTCAGGATCGACCACGCCTCGGTGTGCGCGGCCTCGATCAGGTTGCGCACCTCCTCGTCGATCTCGCGGGCGACCTCGTGTGAGTAGTCGGCCTGCACGCCCATGGAGCGGCCGAGGAACGGGTCGCCCTGCTCCTGGCCGTAGCGCACCGCGCCGAGGCGGGCGCTCATGCCGTACTCGGTGACCATGCCGCGCGCGATCTTGGTGGCCTGGTCGATATCCGACGACGCACCGGTCGTCGGCTCGTGGAACACCAGTTCCTCGGCCGCGCGGCCACCCATCGCGAAGACCAGTCGCGAGATCATCTCCGAGCGGGTCATCAGGCCCTTGTCGTCCTCGGGCACCGTCATGGCGTGCCCGCCGGTGCGGCCGCGCGCCAGGATGGTGACCTTGTAGACCGGCTCGATATCGGGCATCGCCCACGCGGCGAGCGTGTGCCCGCCCTCGTGGTAGGCGGTGATCTTCTTCTCGTGTTCGCTGATGATGCGGCTCTTGCGACGCGGACCACCGATCACGCGGTCGACCGACTCCTCGAGCGATTCGCCGGTGATGACCGACCCGTTCTCACGGGCGGTGAGCAGCGCGGCCTCGTTGATGACGTTGGCCAGATCGGCGCCGGACATACCGACGGTGCGCTTGGCCAGGCCCTCGAGGTCGGCGTCCTGAGCGATCGGCTTGCCCGCCGAGTGCACCCGAAGGATGGCGCGACGCCCGGCCAGGTCGGGGTTGCCCACCGGGATCTGCCGGTCGAAACGACCGGGGCGAAGCAGCGCGGGATCGAGGATGTCGGGGCGGTTGGTCGCCGCGATCAGGATGATGTTGGACCGGTCGCCGAAGCCGTCCATCTCGACCAGCAGCTGGTTGAGGGTCTGCTCACGTTCGTCGTGACCGCCGCCGAGGCCCGCGCCGCGCTGGCGACCGACCGCGTCGATCTCGTCGACGAAGATGATGCAGGGGCTGTTCTGCTTGGCCTGCTCGAACAGGTCGCGCACGCGCGAGGCACCGACACCGACGAACATCTCGACGAAGTCGGAACCGGAGATGGTGAAGAACGGCACACCCGCCTCACCGGCGACCGCGCGGGCCAGCAGCGTCTTACCGGTGCCGGGCGGACCGTAGAGCAGCACGCCCTTCGGGATCTTCGCGCCGAGCGCCTGGTAGCGGGCCGGATTCTGCAGGAAGTCCTTGATCTCGTACAGCTCTTCGACGGCCTCGTCGGCACCGGCCACGTCCTTGAACGTGGTCTTGGGCATGTCCTTGGACAGCAGCTTGGCCTTGGACTTACCGAAGCCCATCATGCCGCCGCGACCACCGCCCTGCATGCGCGACATCACGAAGATGAACAGGCCGACCAGCAGCACCATCGGCACGATGAACAGCAGCAGCTGTGACAGCCAGCTCTCCTGCTTGACCACCGTGTCGTAGGGCGCGCCCGACTTCTGGACCGCGTCGAGGATCTTGGCGGAGGTCTCGCCGCCGCCGGGGTACTTGGCGACGATCTTGGCGTTGTTCTTGGTCGCGTCGTTGCCGTTGTTCAGTTCGACGCGGAGCTGCTGCTCCTTGTCGTCGATCTGGACGTTCTTGACGTTGTCCTTGTTCTCCAGCTGACTGAGCGCCACGGAGGTGTCGACACTCTCCCAGCCGCGCGTGTCATCGCCGAGATAGCTGAACAGCCAGATCATGAGCATGATGCCCGAGATGATCGCCAAGGTGCGAAACACTGTCTTGCGGTTCATAGAGCGTCGGCCGGACGGCCCAGTCCTTTCCGGTTATTTCTCCGGGGTGTGCCTAGCGAAGCTGTCGAGATCGGCGGGATTCGGATGCGGACATGCCACGTTACCGCGTACGGTCTAGTCGATACATCGCGCAGTTCGGCTGCTGGTGCAGCTGCACTGGTAAACGGCCGGGGAACGGGAGAGGTTCCCGAGTACCCCGTCCGGGTTGTTGCAAGTGGCCACAATCATGTCATGCCCGTCTTATCGTGGGCGAGGACACAACTACAGCGCAGGGGGTACGGACATCGTCGAGCTACGAACACCCACAGCGATTCTGCGCCACGGCGAAGGGCGGCTCACCGTCCTGCGGCCGGGTACCGACGGCGAACGGGTTCTCGACGTTCCCATCGCCGACCTGCTCAAAGTCCGGCTGAACCGCCGCGCCGACGACGCGGTGGTGATCGAGATCTATCTGCGTTATCCCACCGCCGTACTCACCGGTGTGCCCGCCGACCGCACCCCGCTTCCGGTGCTGATCGCCGAACACGACGTGCCGACCGCGCTCGGCATCGTCGACCGGATCAACGACCAGATCATGGCCACCCAGCGCACCGATATCGCCGCGCCCGATCTCACCCCGCCCGCTCCCGAGTGGGGCAAGTCCGGGCCGGTCCGCGCCGATGTGGATCGTGCCGTGCGTCGGATGGCGCCGCGCAAGGACGCCCGCTCGGCGATCAACGCGCTGCACCGGTACGTCACCTCCGACGAATACGTGCTCGAGACCGCGATCGCCATCGCCTCGCCGCCCGCCGGCTCGGGTACCGGGCTGCTCGCGGCGACGACCGACCGGCTGCTGTTCATCGGCATCGGCGGCGATCGTTATGCCCACGAGCTGCCCGTTCCCGCGATTCTGGGCGCCAGGACGGTCGAGAGCCATGCGGCGCCCGGTGAGATCGACACCAGGCACGGCGGCTCGGGGATGGATGTCGGCGACGGCAATCGCACCCTGCATTTCGCGGGTGTCGACCGGGCCGATATCGAACGGGTGACCTGTGCGGTGAACTTCGCCGTGCGCAGGCAGGCGGCCGACGGCGCGCCGGGGCCCGCCGATCCCGGTGTCACCCAGCTCTACAGCGAATGGGAACTGCTGGTGGAGCGGCATTCGCTCGGCATGGTCGACGACACCCAGTTCCAGCGCTACGGCCGCGGGATCCTACGCAGCCTGTAGCTCGGTCAGCTGGGTTCTTCGGTCGGCGCCTCGGTCTTCGGTTCGGAGTCGTTGAGTTCGATGCGCCGCCAGGGGCTGGTCGGGCGGGTCCACAGCCGCAGCAGTTCCATCCGCCGGTCGACGCCGCCGTTCTTGAGTTCGGCGAGGTCCTCGGTAGCCTGCCAGTAGGTCCAGCCCGCTAGATAGGCGTCACCGAACTGGCGCCAGTTGCGGTAGCGGCGCTGGGCGGGCGGCAACGCGCGCATGGCGTACTCCCACGCCACATCGGCCTCTAGATAACCGGCCGTGAACGCCATCCGCGCCACCGCGACCACGCGCGCCAGGTCCCAGGCGTGGATGTCGTTGGGCAGGGGGCGGGCCAGGTGCTCGGTGAAACCGATCTTGATGGCCTGGGCCCAGATGTCGTAGTCGCGGACCAGCGCCTCCGGGTTGTCCATCCCGCGGAAGGAACCGACCTGGCGCAGGAAGGCGCGGTGCCGGTCGGCGCGCTCGCCGAAACGGTCGCGTTCACTGGCATTGACGGACGCCATCACCAGCGGATGCACCAGCGCGTAGAGGGGCGCGTGCATGCCTTCGAGGAGCTGTTCCATCGAGGCGCGCGCCTCGTTGCCGTCGGTGATCCCCCACGCACCGGTGAGCGTGTCGATGGCGAGTTCGCGCCGGTCACCGAGGGGGTGTTCGCGTTCGGGACCGAGCAGCATGGCGTCGTGGAAGGCGTCCCAGCGGGTGGAATAGAAGGCACCGAGTGCCAGGGCGCGCAGTTCGTCGTCGCTGACGCCCGCCCCCGACCAGTGGTCTTCCTCGCGCTCGTCGAGTTCCGGGTAGGGAAAGGTGGTCAGCGCTGGTACTCCCCGAGCAGGCATGCGGCCGAGTCTAGTGTCTTCTTGCCCTGCAGTGATGTGCCCCACAGGTCTATTGTTCTGTCATGTGTAGAAATATCACCGTCTTGCGTGGTCTGGAGCCTGCCGCCACCGAGCAGGAGATCTACGCTGCCGCCTTGCAATATGTGCGCAAAGTCGGCGGCATCTCCGGGCTGAGCAGCACCACCAAACCTGCGGTCGACAAGGCCGTCGCCGCCATCGCCGCGGCCACGACCACCCTGCTCGCCGAACTCCCCGACCGCCGCGTGCCGCCGCCGACGGAACCACCGTTGCGCCGGATCGCGGCACGCGATGCCGAGGTGTCCGAGACCGGCTAGACCGAGGGCGATTCGCGCGCACCGGGGAACCGGTGCGCCGATAACCCGTGACGTACGGGCACGACCGTGCCAGGCTGGTTGTGATTCACACAACGCAGTGGGGAGCACAACCGTGACACATATCGACCAGGTGATCGACGTCCGCAACCCGGCAACGGGCGAATCCGTGGGAACGGTGCCCGTCACCGACCCGGACGACGTCGCGGCCGCCGTCCGCGAACTGCGCCTCTACCAGCCCGAATGGGAGGCCATCGGGCCGAACGGGCGCAAGGAGTGGCTGCTGAAGCTGCAGGACTGGTTGATCGACAACACCGAGCACCTGGCCGACGTGCTGCAGTCCGAGACCGCCAAGCCGCGCGTCGACGCACTGATCGACCCGGCCTTCGCGGTCGATCTGGCCGGCTACTACGCGCGCCGGGCCGCCAAGTTCCTCGGCGACGATCATCCGTCGCCGCACAGCCCGCTGGCCAGGGTCAAGGCCCTCACCGTCACCTATCGGCCGTATCAGGTGGTCGGTGTCATCACGCCGTGGAACTTCCCGCTCGCGATGCCCGCGATCGACGTGTTCCCGGCGCTGGCCGCCGGTGCCGCCGTGATTCTCAAGCCGTCGGAGGTGACGCCGCTGTCCGCGGTCGAGCTGGCCCGCGGCTGGGCCGAGATCGGCGCGCCGCCGGTGTTCAAGGTGGTGACCGGCGCGGGCGCGACCGGAGCGGCCGTGGTCGACAACGCCGATTACATCCAGTTCACCGGTTCCACCGCGACCGGCCGCAAGATCGCGCAGGCCTGCGCCGACCGTATGGTGCCCTACAGCCTCGAGCTCGGCGGCAAGGACCCGGCGATCGTCCTGGCCGACGCAGACCTGGACCGCGCCGCGCACGGCATCGCCTTCGGCGGCATGTTCAACGCCGGTCAGGTGTGTATTTCGGTGGAGCGCGTGTACGTCGAGGCACCGGTCTACGACGAGTTCGTCGAGAAGCTGACGGCGGCGGTCGCGGCGCTGCGCCAGGGCGCCGACGACCGGGAGTCACGCAACGACGTCGGCGCGCTGGCCAACGAGAACCAGCTGCGCATCGTGGAACGTCACGTGAACGAGGCCGTCGCGGCGGGCGCGCGGGTGACCACCGGCGGTAAACCCACCGGCGTCGGCACCTTCTTCGAGCCGACAGTGCTTGTGGACGTTGATCATTCGATGTCGTGCGTCGCCGAGGAGACCTTCGGTCCGACCCTTCCGGTGATGAAGGTGGCCGACGAGGACGAGGCGGTACGGCTCGCCAACGATTCGATCTACGGCCTTTCCGCGTCGGTGTGGACGGGTGACAAGGCGCGTGGGCAACGCGTGGCGCGGCGGCTGAACGCGGGCGCGGTGAACATCAACGACGTATTCGCCAACCTGTTCAATTTCGCTATGCCGATGGGTGGCTGGGGCAAATCCGGCGTCGGCGCGCGCTGGGGTGGCGCTGCCGGAATCCGGAAGTACTGCCGCGCCCAGGCGATCACGGCACCGAAGCTGCCGACCATGTCCAAGGAACTGTTCTGGTTCCCCTATGACATGAACAAACTCGTCGTGGCGGTGGCGGCGATGCGGTTGGCCGGTGCGCGTGGGCTGCGGCGAGTGGACCTGCCCAAGGTGTGGCGACTCAAAGGCGGCAAGTAGGTCTCCCAAACCAATTTGTGATCAATGTCACTGATTCGTCGGTTCTGCGTGGTCAGCGAGCCGCCGCAAGGCCCCGTGACAGCGCACGGAGCGCCGTTACCGCTGTGAAAAGCAACGCATTTGCCCTGGTCAAACGCCCAGGTGTCGCGATGCGGCCGCTCACATCGGTCGTCGGCGAAATTCGATCGGGCTCGGTGGTGCGTTGCACCATGCCAGGCCATATGCTGTGAGATACCGACCTGGTGACTGTTTTGACCCGCTTTCGCGAACTTCTCTGCCCGTTTTGGCTAGATTTTCCCGACCGATTCTGATAGCAAGGTGCTATGGACCCGCATTTGCGCGATCTGCGGTATTTCGTCGCCGTCGCTGAGGAACTGCATTTCACCAACGCCGCTCAGCGGCTGCATATCGCCCAGCCGACGCTTTCCCGCCAGATCCGCCAGCTCGAACGCCAGCTCGACGTGGTCCTGTTCGACCGCAATCAGCGCAGCGTCGCCCTCACCGTCGCCGGTAAGGAACTACTCGAGGGCGCCCGCAAGATCCTCGAGCTGTGGGAGGTGACCAACGTGTCCCTCCAGGAAGCAGGCGAGGTGCTGCGCGTCGGCATCCAGTCCGCGCTCGGTCGCGGCCTGCTCAACGATCTGGAAAGTGCGAGCGGACACCGCCTCGCCCTGCACGCGGCGTCCTGGAACGACCCGTCGAGCGGGCTCGCGGGCCGCCAGGCCGACCTGGCCCTGGTGTGGCTGCCGCTGCCCGACCCCAACCGCTACCGCTGGCAGGTGCTGCGCACCGAGCCGCGCTGGGTGCTGCTGCCGGAGAACCACGCGCTGGCCGAGCGCGACACCATCGAGTTCGCCGATCTGCTCGACGAGCCGTTCGTCGCCCTGCCGACCGAAGCCGGCGCGGTGCGCGACTTCTGGCTCGGCAACGACGCGCGCGGTGGTCGCGCGGCCAAGATCGGAGCCGAAGCCGCCACCCCCGAAGACAAGCTCGAGGCCGTGAGCCTCGGCCTGGGTGTGTGCCTGCTGGCCGAGAACAATGTGCCGATGTACCGCTGGCCCGGTCTCACCGCGCGGCCGGTCGCCGGTCTTTCGCCGTGCGAGCTGGCCGTGGCCTGGCGGGCCGACGACACCCGTCCGACGATTCTCGAATTCGCCGGTCGCGCTGTCGACGGTGGTTTCTCCGAGCCCGCGCAGGCACCGCAGCCGATCGCGGTCTAGTTCGTCAGTTCGAGTTGGGCGGCCAGGCCGAGCAGGGTCGCCTCGGTGCCGGGTGGGCCGGCCAATTGCGCGGCGAGCGGGGTGTGCGCCTCGGGATGGATGCCCATCGGCAGTGACGCGGCCGGCCAGCCGACCAGATTCCACACGCCGGTGAACGGTGCGTAGCGCACCGAGGACACGACATTGGCGGCCCAGCCGCGCCTGCTCCACTGCCGCGCCTTGGGCGGCGGGGCGGCCAGCGTCGGGGTGATCACCACGTCGAAATTCTCGAAGAAGTCGAGCAGCCTGGCTTCGGCCCGGTCGGCCTGACTGGGCCGGACCAGGCGCAGGCGGCGGATGAGCCGGCCGAGGGCCAGGTGCCTGCGGGTACGTGGTTGGAGCCGGTCGGGGTCGGCCAGTCGCTCGGCGTCGGCCAATCCCGCTGTCGGCCAGCGCAACAGCATCGCCAGTGCCGCGTCGCCGTAGGGCAGTTCGACGGGCTCCACCAGGTGCCCGGCCGCTGCCGCGCGCGCACCCGCGGTGCGCGCCGCCGCCGTCCAGTGCCGATCGACCCGGACCAGTCGCGACGGCGGAGCCACGGCCAGTCCGATTCGTAGTCGCTGCGGTGGCCGTAGGTCGGCCAGATCGCTGCGGTCGGCCAGCACCGAGAGGGCGAGGGCGGCGTCGGAGACGGTGGTCGCGAGGATGCCGTTCTCGGCCATGCCCGACCAGGAGTCGGCGCCGATACCGGCCGGAACCACGTCGCGACCGGGTTTGATGCCGAAGACACCGCAGGCGGCGGCGGGCACCCGGATCGAGCCGAGCCCGTCGTTGCCGTGTGCGATGGGGACCAGGCCCGCCGCCACGGCCGCGGCCGCGCCGCCGGAGGAACCACCCGGCGTGCGGCCCACATCGCGCGGGTTGCGGGTGACGCGCCCGTCGGCGTCGGTGTTGGCCCACAGGCCGAGTTCGGGCATCGCGGTCAGCCCGACGACGATCGCGCCCGCCGCCCGCAATCTCGCAACCACGGGGTGATCGGCCGTTTCCACCTCGGCGGACGTGGCGGCCGAGCCGGCCGTGGTCGGCTCCCCCGCGACGGCGATGTTCTGCTTCACCGCGACCGGAACCCCGGCCAACGGCAACTCGTCCAGGTCGGGTCGCGCGGTGAGTTCGAGTGCCTCCGCGCGCGCCTTCTCGGACCGCACGACGGTGAAGGCGTTGATCTTGTGGTTCTCCGACGAGATGCGGGTGAGCGCGTCGGCGACCGCGTCGGCGGGCGTGATCGTGCCCGCTCGCACCCGCGCGGCCAGTGCTGCGGCCGGGCCGCCGATCGGGAAGTCGTCGGCGGGTTGGTGGGAGGAGTTCATCGCCACCTCAGCGTCCGTCACGCCGTCGTCGTCGACGGACTCCCATGCTACCGCTGTGAGGTCATCGTGCATGTGCGGATTCGCCCCCGTCGCATGGTCGTCGAAAATCGGGTGATCAGCTCTCCAGGCGCAAGTTATCATTTCGGGTACGGCTCGGGGCACGATGACGTCGGGTGTGGCGGAAGGAAATTCGTACCGATCCGCGCGAACCTTAGGTCGGCTGATGAGTGATAACACCGCAAGCGGTGAACAACCCGACGCGAGTACCGGTCGGTATCTGAACGTGCGCGCCGACATGGTCGAGGCATTCGCCGCCGCCTGGGGCACGGTCGACGGTGAACCACCCGATATCGCCGAGTTCCTCCCCGATGCGCGCACGCTGCGCAGGCAGGCGTTGCACGAGTTGATCCGGGTGGATCTGCGTCAGCGGTGGTTGCATCACGCCGCCGAGACCATCCCTCGCAAACGGCTCACCGAGTACTGCGCGGAGTTTCCCGAACTCGAACCCGAGGCGCTGCCCGCCGGGTTGGTCTTCGAGGAGTTCGTGATCCGCAGGCACAGCGGTGAGCGGGTCGATCCGCGCGACTGTCTGCGCGAATACCCGCACCAGGCCCCCAGCCTGCGCGCCCTGCTCAACGCCGACGACCTGGACCAGAGCACCCACCGCGTCGTCGACCCCGACGCGACGGTGAACCAGCCGGCCGAGCAGACCCGTAGTACCCAGATGTCGAACTTCGACTTCACCGCGACAGCGACCGCGCCCGCGTCAGCGCCCTCGGCCGCCACTGCGGCCGGTTCGGTGCCCGGTGCGTTCGTCGCGCTCGACCGTATCGAGATCGGTCAGCGGATCGGCGACTTCGAGTTGCTCACCGGGTTGGGGACGGGTGCGTTCGCGCGGGTGTTCCTGGCGCGGCAGCGGTCGATGCAGCGGCTGGTCGCGGTGAAGATCTCCGCCGACCGCGGCACGGAGCCGCAGACGCTCGCCCAGCTCGACCACGACTACATCGTCCGCGTGTTCGATCAGCAGTTGCTCGACGCGGATCCCGAGCCCACGGGCGCGCGCCGGTTGCGGCTGCTGTACATGCAGTTCCTGCCGGGCGGCACACTGCTCGGCCTGTTGCGCTGGGTCCGCTCGACCGCGCCCGCCGAGCGCAGCGGCAAACTGCTGCTCGAGGCGGTCGACGCGGCGATGGAGGAGAAGGGCGAAATCCGACCGACCGATTCCAGTGTGCGCGCCGAGATCGCCGCCCTGAGCTGGCCCGAAACCGTCGCCTGGTTGGGGCGCAGGCTGGCCGAGGCGCTCGACTACGCCGCGGCGCACGGTGTGCTGCACCGCGACGTGAAACCGGCGAATGTGCTGCTCACCGCCGAGGGCGTGCCCAAGCTCGCAGATTTCAACATCAGTTTCAGCCGGTCGGTCGAAGGCACGAGTCCGGTCGCCTACTTCGGTGGGTCGCTGTCGTACATGTCGCCGGAGCAGCTCGAGGCCTGCCATCCCGGGCGCGGCCGCAGCGCCGCCGACCTCGACACCCGCGCCGACATCTACTCCCTCGGCGTGGTGCTGTGGGAGTTGCTCACCGGGGCGAAACCGTTCGACGACTCCACCGCCGAAGCCGAGGGCCGAGGCGACGAGACCACCCTCGAGGCCATGCTCGAGCGGCGCAGTTCCGGCGTCGACGCGGCCGCGATGGAGCGGGTGCCGCCGAACTGCCCGTCGGCGCTGCGCCGCGTTCTGCTCACCTGTCTGACGCCCGATCGGGCGGGCCGCTGGGCCGACGGCGCGACGCTGGCCAAACAGTTCGACCTGTGCCTGGACGAACGCGCTCGTGACCTGGTCGACCCACCGCCGAACAGCTGGCGGATCCGGTTGCGGCGTTGGCCGCTGCTGGTTCTCGTACTGGCCATCGGCATTCCCAACGCCCTGGCCTCCTGGTACAACATCCAGCACAATCAGACGCTGGTGGTGAGCCGGCTCGGTGAGTCGGCGCAGCAGACGTTCATCATCATCACGGCCGGAGTGAACCTGGTGTTCTTCCCCGCCGGCGCGGCGCTGCTGATCTATCTGGCCCGTTTCCTGTTGGGTGTGCCCGGCGGATTACGCAAAGGCCGACGCTACGACCCGGCCACCCTGCGCCGGGCCAGACACGACACCGTGCGGTTCGGCGACCAAGCGGTGGTCGTCGCCTTCTCGCTGTGGGCGCTGGCCGGAGTCACCTTCCCCATCGCGCTGCAACTGGCCACCGGCAATGTGCCCGGCCGGGCGGTGGTGCACTTCCTCGCATCGCTGCTGGTGTGCGGGGCTATCGCGGTGGCGTATCCGTTCTTTCTCGTCACGTTCTACCTGATCCGCTGCCTCTACCCGGTGTTCCTGCGCCACGGTGAGATCAGCGCCGACGACAGCGCCTGGCTGCGCGGGTTGAGCCGCCGCTGCACGTGGTACCTGGCCGTGGCCGCCTCGGTGCCGCTGCTCGCGGTGGCCGGGCTGACGTTCCTGCCGCCCGCCGACATCCCCTCGGTGATCGTCGCGGTCCGGGTGCTGTGCGTGGGCGGCATCATCGCGTTCATCTGGTCGTATCTGCTGTTCCGTGCGCTCGAGGGCGACCTGCGCGCGCTGGAACGGGTGGTGAGCTGAACCATCACGTCCGCGCGTGCGTATGCCCAGCCGTGAGCTCCACCCGCACCGCGGAGGCGACCCGGCCCTCGCCTGTCCACAGCGCGACCATGCATCCGGCCGATTGCCGTGCGCTCGACCGGATCGAGGTCCATACACGGCTCGGCGATTTCGAATTGCTCACCGAATTGGGCGCGGGCGCGTTCGCGCGGGTGTTCCTGGCCAGGCAGCGGTCGATGCAGCGGCTGGTCGCGGTGAAGATCTCCGCCGACAGCGGCACCGAACCGCAGACGCTGGCCCGCCTGGACCACGACTACATCGTGCGCGTGTTCGACCAGCAGGTACTCGACGGCCCGACCCCCCTGCGCCTGCTGTACATGCAGTTCCTGCCCGGCGGCACGCTGCTCGGTGTACTGCGCTGGGTGCGCGCCACCCCACCCGCCGAACGCACCAGCGCCCTGCTGCTCGACGCCGTCGACGCGGCCATGGAGGAAAAGGGTGAGATCCGCCCGGGCGACTCGGCGGTGCGCGGCGAGATCGCCGCACTGACCTGGCCCGAGACCGTCGCGTGGCTGGGCAGCAGACTCGCGGCCGCGCTGAGCTACGCCGCCGCACGTGGCGTGCTGCATCGCGACGTGAAGCCGGCCAACGTGCTGCTCACCGCCGAAGGCGTGCCCAAGCTGGCCGATTTCAACATCAGTTTCAGCCACTCGGCCACCGAGGTGTCCGCCGCGTCCTACTTCGGTGGCTCGCCGGCCTACATGTCACCCGAGCAGCTCGAAGCCTGCTACTTCGGGCGCGATCCCGCCGACCTGGACACTCGCGCCGACATCTTCTCCCTCGGGGTGTTGCTATGGGAACTGCTCACGGGGACAAAGCCTTTCGACGGCGACAACGACGACCCGGCCGCGGTGCTGGACCGCCGCCACGGTGCGGTGGTCGGCGAGCTGCCCGCCGATTGCCCGGCCGCGTTGCGCCGAATTCTGCTCACCTGCCTGTCGCCCGAACGCGAGAATCGCTGGTCGGACGCCGACCTCCTGGTCGCGCAATTCGAGCTCTGCCTCGACCCCCACGCCCGCGAACTCGTCGACCCCCCACCACGCAGCTGGCGAAACCGCTTGCAGCCGTACCTTTTTCCCGTACTCGCCCTGGCGATCCTCATCCCGAATCTGCTGGCTGCCTACTACAACCGGGGACTCAACATGTCCCTGCTCCACGGACTCGACCCCGCGGTCCAACCCATCCGGCGGACCTACGCGATCACCATGAACGCGGCCTTCTTCACCGCGGGCGCCGCGACCATGATCTATCTGGGCAGAAGGCTGCTCACCGTGCCCCGCCGACTGCGCGCGGGCAGACCGTGCGAGCCTGCCGTGCTCGCGCGCACCGGCCGCGATTGCCTGCGCCTGGCCGACTGGGCCGTGGCCGTGGCCTTCGTCCTGTGGATCGCGGGCTCGGCCGGGCTGGCGATCACGTTGAACCTGGTCGACGACCCGCCGATGCGCACCGCGATCCACCTGCTGCTGGTCGCCTGCCTGTGCGCCGCGGTCGCGATGACCTACCCGTTCTTCCTCATCACCCTGTACCTGGTGCGCTGCGTGTACCCCCTGCTCCTGCACCACGGTCAGGACCTGCGCGCCGACCACGCGGCGCTGTCGGGCCTGCGCGCCCGCTGCCACCGGTACCTGGTGGTGGCCGCGTCGATTCCGCTGCTCACCATCGCGGGCGCGACGTTCCTGCCGGTCGACGACCTGCTCGCGACGCTCACCCCGCTGCGCACAGTGTGCGCGGGCGGGGTGCTCGGTTTCGTCGGGGCGCTGCTGGTGTTCCGGGTGATCGAGACCGATATCCGCGCGCTACTGCGCGTGGGCTCGGCTCAGGAGTAGACGGCGGGGTTCAGGGTGCCGATGTAGGGCAGGTCGCGGTAGCGCTCGGCGTAGTCGAGGCCGTAGCCGACGACGAACTCGTTGGGGATGTCGAAGCCGACGTGAGCCACGTCGACCGGGGTGCGTAAGGCGTCGGGCTTGCGCAGCAGGGTCACCACTTCCAGCGAGGCCGGGTTGCGGGTGGCCAGGTTGCGCTTGAGCCACGACAGGGTCAGGCCCGAGTCGATGATGTCTTCGACGATGAGGACGTTGCGGCCCGCGATGTCCTTGTCCAGGTCCTTCATGATGCGCACGACGCCCGAGGACGAGGTGGACGACCCGTAGGACGACACGGCCATGAATTCGAGCTGGGTGGGGATGGGCAGGGCCCTGGCGAAGTCGGTCACGAAGAAGATCGCGCCCTTGAGGACGCAGATCAGCAGCAGGTCACCTTCGGGAGAATCCGGCGGGTACCGCTTGGCGACGAGTTCGGCGAGCTCTTCGATCTTTGCCTTGATCTCGTCTTCGGTGATCAGCACCGACGCGATGTCGTCTCCGTACACGGAAGTGGGTATCCCTTCGTGGTGTCGGTCCCGGCTCGACCGATCCATTATGTGGCATCGAAACGCGGCTGGGCGCGCACGGTCAGCGTGCCATGTTCACGCACTACGACCAACCGGTGGGCCCTGCTGCCGCCCCCGATCGCCACCCCGCCCTGGCCGCGCCAGTTGCTCACCAGCTCGTCGATCGCCTGTAAGTGGGTGTTCATCAGGCCGCTGACGCCCTGTTCGGTCAGCCAGGCGCGGATCGCCCGGCGACGCAGGGCCGCCGGTGCAGTGGTCAGAATCTCGATCGCGAGGGCGGACCGATCGCTGTCGTCGCCGCCACTGCCGGGTCCGGCGTCTGCCCCTTCGTGGATCATCGGCCCACCGGTCTCGCCGACGCCACCAGCGGGCCGAGCCGACGACGGCCCTTCAGCGGTCGGCGCCCGGGTCTCGCCGAGCACAGCTCGGGGTCGAACGGCAGGCATTCGGGCGGCGCCCAGGAGTTCGCGCGCGAGGTCGTCGAGGACGGCACCGTCGGCGCGCAGCTGGTCGGCGGTGCGGGCCAATGCCTGCGCCACACCCCCGCCGAGCACGTCCTCGAGCAACGGCAGCACTTCGTTGCGCACCCGCACCCGCGTGTAGGCCGGGTCGTCGTTGTGCGGATCGCGCCACGCCTCGAGACCCAGGTCGGCGCACAGCTGCTCGGTCTGCGCCCGCCGTACCCCGAGCAACGGCCGCCCCCACGGCTCGTTCCACGCCGCCATCCCCTGAATGGACCGCCCACCCGACCCACGCGCCAAGCCGAGCAACACCGTCTCGGCCTGATCGTCGAGGGTGTGCCCGAGCAGAACCGGCTGACCGTCCCGCACCGACTCCAGCGCCGCGTACCGAGCCGCCCGAGCCGCCGCCTCGACCCCACCCTCGCGTCCGACCTCGACCGCGACGACCTGCGCGTCCACGCAGCCCAGCGCGAGGGCCTGGTCGGCAGCCCGCCGGGCGACCTCGCCCGACCCGTCCTGTAACCGGTGATCCACGACGACGGCGGTCACCGCCCCGCACTCGATGACGGCGCCCGCGACCAACGCCAGCGAATCGGCGCCTCCCGACAAGGCGACGACGACCGGACCGCGCTCACCGTGCGCACTGAACCACTGGCGCACGGCACGGCGCACTGCCAGCACCGCCGGGGTTTCGGGGAGTTTCGGCGTCCGCACCGGCTACAGCACGCGGTCGATCCACCGTTGCGGCGCATCGACCTCATCGAGTCGAGGCAGCGTGTCCGCATTCGTCCAGATGGTGTTGAACTCCGTGACGCCCACCCGCTCGACCACCGCGTCGACGAATTTCTTGCCCCGCACGTACTGCGCCACCTTGGCGTCCACGCCGAGCAGCGCCCGCAGGATCCGCTGGATCGGGTTGGACGGCTTCTGCCTGCGCCGATCGAAGGCGGCCCGGATGTGGGCGACGCTCGGCACCACCGAGGGGCCGACGGCGTCCATCACGTGGTCGGCGTGCCCTTCGAGCAGGGTGCCGAGCATGAGCAGCCGGTCGAGTGCCTCGCGCTGAGGTGGCGCCTGGGCCGCGCGCAGCAGGCCCACGATGCCCTTGGCGTTCGGGTCGTCGGCGAGGTCACCGCTGCGGCGGGCGCGCAGTTCGCCGACGAGCCGGGTGAGCATCTCGCTCATCGGTTCCTCGCCGACCTCGCTGAGAATGTCGACATTGGTGCGCATGTATCCGGCGAGCCAGGGCGCCGAGGAGAACTGCACCCGGTGGGTCACCTCGTGCAGGCACACCCACAGCCGGAAATCGCTGGAGTCGACACCGAGGGCACGTTCGACACCGAGAATGTTGGGCGCGACCAGCAGCAAGGTGCCGTCCTCACCGGTGAACGGGTCGTATTGGCCGAGGATCGCGGTGGACAGGAACGCCAGCATGGTGCCGGCCTGCACGCCCGCGGGTTTCCCCGCGAACGGGCCTTTGCCCGCGCCGGTGCCGGTGAGCACCGACATCGAGTCGGCGGCCGCCGCGATCCAGCCGGGCCGGTCGACGATCCGCGCCTCGGGTACCGGCCGGTCGTCGAGCAGCCCGCTCACCTCGCGCACCGGCATCTCGGCCAGGATCGAGGCCGAGGCCAGCTCGGCGACGACCTGTTCGGCGGTCTCGCGCGAGGTACGTGGTCCCGATGGCGCGAGCAGCGCCCCGGTCCTCGCGGCCAGCCTCCAGTCGACGACCGCACTGAATCCGGGATTCTTGCGCCCGGTCTTGTCCTCGCTCATCGCCACCCGCTCTCAGGAACATCCACAGTTGCGCAGGGCACCCGCCACCGCGTCGAGCGCGGGTCTGCTGACCTCCGGCAGCCGGTCGTTGGACATGAGCGCGAAGGTCAGTACCCGCCCGTCCCGGTCGAGCACATACCCCACCAACGCGCTTGCCACGCTCAGAGTTCCGGTCTTGGCCCGCACCCAGCCCGCGCCTTCCCGGTTCCGGGTGACGAAGCGAGGCGCGAGCGTCCCGGTTCCGCCCGCGACGGGCAGGTCGTCGAGCAGCGGCGCCAGAGCCGCTGCGCGCGGATCGTTCTCGGGCCTGGCCTGGGTACCGACGGGCACGACGGCGGCGTCACCGGTGGGCTTGGCGGCGGTGGCGATGATGGTGTCGAGCAGTCGCGGCGGCACCCGGTCGTCTACGGACAGGCCGCTGTTGTCGGCCAGGTGCAGGCCGCTCACATCGAAGCCGGCGCTGGTGAGCGCGGCGGCGGTGGCGGCGGTGGCACCGGCGAAGGACGCCTCGCGTCCGGTGGCGACGGCGAGTTCGCGCCCGATGGTCTCGGCGAGCACGTTGTCGGAATGGATCATCATGTCGTGCAAGCGGATTCGCAGCGGTGCCGACTCGACCTTCGCGATCTCGGCGCCGTTGCTCGCGGCCTGGCCGACGCGCACGGCGGCCGGGTCGATGCCGAGTTCGGCGGCCAGGGCGCGGCCCGCGTCGAGTGCTGGAGTCGAGGTGCGCGGTGAGTAGTCGGCCGACGGGTCGAACCGCCCGCCGTCGAGCATCACCGGTTCGATGGGGGTGATCGAGCCCTCGGGGATGTCGATCGGGTCCCAGCCGGCCGCCATGGTCGGACCGGTGTAGGCGGAGGTGTCGACGACGATCGCGCTCGCCTGCTTGCCCGCCGCCTTGATCTGCGCGGCGAGGTCGGCGATGCGCGGACCGTCGGTGTAGTAGCCGCCGTCGGCGCGGGTGGTGAGCGTCGGATCGCCGGCGCCGACGAGCACCAGCTCCCCCGGCGCTCCGGCGACGACGCGGGTGGTGACCCGCTGATCGTCGGGCAGGGTGAGCAGCGCGGCCGCGACCAGCATGATCTTGGCCGTGGACGACGGGATCATCGCCTTGGTCGGCTCCTGGCTCCAGAGCACGGTTCCGCTGGTCGGATCGGTGACCTGGCCCGCGAACGCGCCGAGATCGGGGCTGCTGGTCACCTGCGCCAGCGCGGCGGCGATCCCGGCGACCGTCGGCGCGGGTGCGTCCGATCTGGCCGGGGCGATGGCGGTGGTCGGTGTGGCGGCAGACGGCGCGTCGGCGACGGTGAGCCCGCCGTGCCGGAATTCCGGCGTCCACGGCCGGGCGATCACCGCGAAGCCGCCGCCGATCAACAGCAGGGCGACCACCACCGCTGACAGCCAGATCCACCCCGACCGGCGACGTCGCGGCTCCTGCCATCCGGGATTCTGTTCGCTTGGACCGATCACGACCGTCGTTTCTCCTCTAGCCCGCCCGACGCCCGGCCGCGCTGAGCCGCCTGCCGCACCGGTGTTCCAGCACACCACACTATCCTCGTTGCGCAACGGTTCCCCAGAACGATCTGGCGATTCGGCACACAAGCACTCGAACGAACAAGGAGATGGCGTGGAGTTCGACGTCACCATCGAGATTCCCAAGGGTTCTCGGAACAAGTACGAGGTCGATCACGAGAGCGGCCGGGTGAAGCTCGACCGGTACCTGTACACCTCCATGGCCTACCCGGCCGACTACGGCTTCATCGAGAACACCCTCGGTGAGGACGGCGATCCGCTGGACGCGCTGGTGCTGCTGCCGGAATCGGTGTTCCCCGGTGTCATCGTCGAGGCCCGCCCCGTCGCGGTGTACCGGATGACCGACGAGGCCGGTGGCGACGACAAGATCCTGTGTGTGCCCGCGGGCGACCCGCGCTGGGATTACATCCAGGACATCACCGACGTCCCGGACTTCGAGCTGGCCGCGATCAAGCACTTCTTCGAGCGCTACAAGGATCTCGAGCCCGGCAAGTTCGTGAAGGGTTCGGAGTGGCTCGACCGCGCCGAGGCCGTCAAGATCATCGACGAGGCCTTCGCCCGGCTGAAGGAATCCGGCCACTGAGCCGATAGACGCGAAAAACGGGAAGTCCGAAGGGGATTGGACTTCCCGTTTTTCTGTTCCTGGTGGATCAGTACCAGATGTAGAGGTCCCAGCCCTCCCAGGTCTCGACGCACTGCCAGTAGTAGCCGCCGGTGTAGGACGACTCGCCGTCGGCGCGGCACTGGTAGAGCTCGTAGTAGGTGCCGTAGTACGTGCCCTCCGGCGCGGCCGCTGCGGCGGTGCCCGCGGTGACCGTCGACACCCCGGCGACGGTAGCCAGGGCCAGCAGTGCGGCGGCGATGGTGGTCTTGATGCGCATGTCGTTCTCCTGATGTTCGTTGCGACATCAGGAACGTTATGGCTGTTCGACCGCCGAAACAGCCACCCCTAGGGGGCCTTTCGGGCCCACCTAGGTCGCTTCACCTTTCCCACCCTTCATCGACTGCGCGGCGGTGTCGGTCATGGCGCCGATGCCCTCCGCGGCTTTCGCGTCGCCCGCCGCCTGCAGGCCACCCGACATCCGCAGCGGCACTTCCTTCCAGAACAGCACGAGCAGCAGTGCCAGCAGCGCGACACCGGTGGCGAACAGGAACACCGTCGACATGGAGTCGGCGAAGCCCACCTGGAACGGTTCGGCCAGCTGCGGGTCGAGCTGCTGGATGATCGAGCTGTCCTGCAAGACCTTTCCGGCCGCCGAGGTGTCCTGGGCCAGCAGACCCTGCGACAGCGCGGCGTCGGCCGGGTTGCTGCTGCGGGCGCCTTCGACCACGGCCTGCTGGTAGGCCGGATCGGTCGCCGCCTGCCGCAGTTCGTCGGTGATGTTCGGGGTGAGCAGGGTGAACAGGACCGAGAGGAATACCGCGGCACCGAGGGTGCCACCGATCTGCCGGAAGAACGTGGCCGCGGCGGTGGACACACCCATGTCCTTGGGCGGCAACGCGTTCTGCAGGGCGAGGGTGAGCGGCTGCATCAGATTGCCGAGGCCGAAACCGGCGACCGCCATGAAGATCATCGCCAGCCACAGCGGACTGTGCGCGTCGAGCAGGTGCAGCAGGAACAGGCCGAGAGTGAGCGTGGCCGCACCGATCAGCGGGAAGGCGCGGTAGCGCCCGGTCTTGGAGATCAACCGGCCCGAGAGGATGGAACCGAGCATCAGCCCGAGCACCATCGGCAGCATCTGCAGACCCGCCTCGGTCGGCCCCGCACCCCGCACCACCTGCAGGTATTGCGGCAGCAGCAGCATCCCGCCGAACATCGCCGCACCGACGACGAACGAGATGACCACCCCGAGGGTGAAGGTGACGTTGTCGAAGATGCGCAACGGGATCAGCGCCGCGTCACCCATGTACTTCTCGATCGCGACGAACCCGATCAGCCCGAGCGCGCCGATCACGTAGCAGACCACCGAACCGGTACTGCCCCAGCCCCACTCGCGGCCCTGTTCGGCCACGATCAGCAGCGGGACCAAGCCGACCGCCAGCACGAGCGCACCCGCGAAGTCGATGCGGTGCGTGGCGTGCGGCTTGCGCGGCAGGTGCAGCACCCGCGTCACGACGACCAGTGCGAGCAGGCCGAGCGGCACGTTCACCAGGAAAACCCAGCGCCAGCCGGTGATGCCGAGAATGCTGTCCTGCCCGGCCAGCAGGCCGCCGAGCACCGGGCCGAGCACACTCGAAATACCGAACACGGCAAGGAAATAGCCCTGGTAGCGGGCGCGTTCACGCGGTCCGATGATGTCGCCCATGATGGCGAGCGCCAGCGACATCAGGCCGCCCGCACCGAGCCCTTGGAAGGCGCGGAACGCGGCGAGCTGATACATCGATTGCGCCAGCGTGCACAGCAGCGAACCGATGATGAACAGCCCGATCGCGGTGAGGAAGAACGGCTTTCGGCCGAACATGTCCGAGAGCTTGCCGTAGAGCGGGGTACTGATCGTCGCGGTGATGAGGTAGGCCGTTGTCGCCCAGGCCTGCAGCGAGTAGCCGTGCAGGTCGTCGGCGATGGTGCGGATGGAGGTCGACACGATCGTCTGATCGAGCGAAGCCAGCAGCATGCCGAGCATCAACCCGGACAGGATGGTCAGAATCTGGCGATGGGTGAAACCGGCGGGCGATTCCTCCACTGCCACGGTCGTCGTCACGAGTCGTTCTCCGATGGGTTGAGCGTGAGGAGCAGGGGCCGGGCCCGGTCGTAGTCCTCCACGAAGCGGGTGAGCAGCGCGGCGAAACGCTCGCGGTCGGGTTCGGGCCAGTCCTGGGTGACGATGGTGATGGATTCGCGACGCCGCTCCCGGATCCGGTCGGCGGTCTCGCGGCCGTAGTCGGTGGCAGCCAGCACGGTGGCGCGGCCGTCGTCGGGGTCGGCCATGCGGACCACGAGCCCGCGTTCCACCAGCTGCGCCACCTGCCTGCTCACCGTCGAGGCATCCGAATTCACCGCCTCGGCCAATGCGCCCGAGCGCATCGGCCCGTCGCAGACCAGCCGGAACAGCACAACGAAGCCCGCCGGTTCGATGCCCGAGCGGTCCTTCATCTGGGCGAGGGCGCGGTCGCGCAGCCGGTGCAGGCGGACGAGTTGGACGGCGATCGTGTCGATCGCCGGGTCGTACTCCGTCACCGCATCACCCTTTACTTGTATCAGTCAACTAGTTGTGTAATGCAAGTATGTGGGCAGACCGGCTGCCGGGGCAACCGTTTAAGCTGGCTTTACTCGCCCTTGAACTGCGGGGCGCGCTTCTGGAAGACCGCGGTCATCGCCTCGGTGAGGTCGTGCGAGGGCAGGAACGCCGCGTTCCACGCCGAGACGTAGCGCAGGCCGTCGGCCACACCCGGAGCGGTGCGGTGCTCGAGCACATCCTTGATGCCCTGCACCACCAGCGGCGGATTGTCGGCGATCTCGCGCGCCATCGCGTGCGCCGCCGCGAGCACCGCTTCCTGATCGGCGAACACCTCGTTCACCAGACCGATCCGCTCGGCCCGGGCCGCGTCGATATCCTTTGCGGTGTAGGCCAATTCGCGCAGGTGACCCTCACCGATGATGCCCGGCAGACGCTGCAGCGAACCGATATCGGCCACGATCGCCACCTTCGCCTCACGCAGGCTGAACTTGGCGTCGGCGCTGGCCAGGCGGATGTCGGCGGCCGCGATCAGGTCGAGCCCGCCACCGATGCACCAGCCCGACACCGCCGCGATCACCGGCTTCACGCAGGTGGCCACCGAGGTGACGGAGTCCTGCATGCGCCGGACCTCCTTGAGGAACTCGGTGCGCTTGGCCGCCTTGGCGCCGTCGGCCAGCACCGGGCCGAGCGTGCCACCCATCGCGGCCAGGTCGAGGCCGTAGGAGAAATGCTTGCCCGACCCGGTGAGCACCACGGCGCGCACCTGCGGATCGGCGTCCAGCTCGGCGAAGATCTCCGGCAGTTCGCGCCAGAAATCCGGTCCCATCGCATTGCCCTTGCCGGGCCCGGTCAGGGTGACCTGGGCGATATTGTCGGCGATCTCGACGGCGAAGGCCTTCCATTCACTCATGCGCTGATTATGGCCTCATCGGGTGCGCCCACCCCGTCCGGCGTCCGGAGCGAATTCGCGGCAACCCGAAAATCTCACTCTCCCGGCATAATTCGACCGACCGTCCTACTCTGGATGACATGCGCAGGTCGTCCTTGCCGATGGTCGCGTGCCGGGTGGCCGACACGCTCATCGCGCGCGGCCACCACGGCGTCATCGTCTCCCCCGACACGCCGACCACCAGCGCCATCGATGCCGCGCGCGCCTTCGGTGCCCACCCCAGCGCCATCACCACCGCGCAGCTGTTCCTCCTCGACAACGACCCGGTCCTGCTGCTGGTAGCCGCCCATCACCAGGTGGACCTGCACCGCACCGGCCCCCGCCTCGAAGGAAAGCTCACCCCCTGCCCCACCGCCCTCGCCGAGCGCGTCACCGGTCAGCCCATCACCGGCACCGCCCCCGTCGGCCACCCGACCAACCTGCCCACCTGGGTCGACACCGCCCTGGCCGCCCACCGCGAAATCTGGGCCGCGGGCGGCCACCCCACCACCGTCTTCCGTACCAGCTACCGCGAACTCATCCGCATCACCGCGGGATTGCCGGTGGACATCGACTGAAGGGTTTTCCTCGGCGTGAGCCTGTCCATAGGCGGGCTCGGATGGCGGGCGTAGTTTGGGGCCTGTGGGTGATATGCAACGAACTCCGGCCGACCTCGTCGTTCCCGACGACCTGAGTGGGATCACCGCCGAGCAGTATCGGGCGTCGATGCGGCACTATCCGGCAGGCGTCACGGTGGTGACGATCGGCGCCGAGACCGGTCCGGTGGGTTTCACCGCCACCTCGTTCGCGTCGCTGTCGCTGGAACCGCCGCTGGTGTCGTTCAATATCGCGCACACCTCGTCGAGCATCGCGGCCCTGCGCGCCGCCGATTCCGTGGTCATCCATTTCCTCGGCGAACACCAGCACCACCTGGCCCACCGCTTCTCCCGCTCCGCCGCCGACCGCTTCACCGACCGAGCCCTCTGGACCACCCTCGACACCGGCGAACCGATCCTGCACGGCACCCCCATCTGGCTCCGCACCACCATCCACCAACTCATCGACCTGGGCGACCACACCCTCGCGGTAGGCCTGGTAACCCGAGTCCACGACGAATCAGCCGACTCCCCCTCCGCCGCCCCTCTGCTGTATTACAACGGCAGATACCACCGCCCCACCCCTCTCGACACGTAGATCGGATTCTCCATGAGCGAGTTCCGGGTGACCGGCGTCTACCCCGTCAGCTTCCGACCCGCTCGCTACGTAACCGGCTATGCCAGCGGAAATTTCGTCACGGGCGACACCGTCGAACTGCGGCGAGCGGATAGCTCGATCGCCCGCGGTGTCCTACAGGGCATGCACATCCACCTCAGCCCTCGCGGCGAACACTCGTTGTTCTTCTCGGACGACATTTCCGAACACGTCCGCGTCGACGATGTCATCCACACGGTCGACACCACGACCTGCCCGCTCTCCGGCCACGGAGACGACAAGTAGCCGCCTCATTCGCAGGCGACTCCATCGCTGTTCCCGTCCAGTCCTGGACGGTAACCGGGCTCGCCGCGAAGGATGGGCGCCGCTCCTGCCGCTCGTGCGGCGGTGCAGTTCTTGTAGTAGACCCCGGCGGGTGACGGCGCCTCGGGCCGGGGCAAATCGACCGTGGGCGGCGGCACGTACGGCGTAGTCGCCGGCGGGGGCGGGGCAATCGGCGTGATGATCGGCGGGGCCGAGGTGACCGTCGTTGTCGGTACCACCACCGTCGGACGCGCCACCGTCGTCGTCACCGTCGCGACCGGTGGCGGCGCAATCGGTGCCGCTGTCTCGACCGAGGTAGGGGGCAAGACCATCGAGGTGGTCGACGATGGGACGACGCGCGTCGTCGAGGTCGACACGATCTTGTCCGGCTCCGATTCGCCGAACACCGCTCCGATTACCGAGAGCCCACACAATCCGAGAACACCGATTCCGACCACCCACGGCCATCGCAGCTTCTTGTCGCGCTGTCTCGGCGGACGAGCCCACGGATCGGGTGGCTGAATCGGTCGCGTCATTATTTCCCCTTAGAAGTACCTGGTAGGTCGGGGGCTTCATCGCGACCGATTCGGGGCTCGTTACCCAATCCGGTGACACGCCAAACGCATTGGTCGAACTTTGCTTCCCGATCAGCCGATCAGCCGATGAGGCAAGGGGTGGCGCCGGTGGGGTCGGGGGTGAGGGGGCGGGTTTCGGGGGTGGGGTTCCAGTGGCCGTTGGTTGGTGCGTAGGTCCAGGTGGGGCCGGTGGTTACCAGGGTGGTGAGGGCGGTGATCAGGCGGTCGATGTCGGCGGGGGTGGTGCCGAGGCCGATGCTGGCGCGGAGGGCGGCGTCGAGGCCGAGACTCGTCAGGAGCGGATGGGCGCAGAAACGGCCGTCGCGCAGGCCGATGGCGTGTTCGGCGGAGAGGTAGGCGGCGACGTGGCCGGGGGTGTAGCCGTCGACGGTGAAGGCGACGATGCCGACGGAGTCGGGGCTGTCGGACCAGATGCGGACGGGTCGCACACCGGGGATCGCGGCGAGGCCGTCGCGCAGCCGGTCGGCCAGGGCGCGTTCGTGAGTGACCAGTTCCTCGGGGTCGAGGGCGGCGAGCGCGTCACAGGCGGCGGCGATGGCGGCCGCGCCGAGGACATTGGGTGAGCCGGCTTCGTGGCGTTGCGGCGCCGGCGCCCACTCTGCTTCCGCCACACCGACATTGCGCACCGCACCGCCACCGGCCAGGTACGGATCGGCCGCGTCGAGCCAGTCGCGCCTGCCGACGAGCACCCCGGATCCGAACGGCGCGTACAGCTTGTGCCCGGAGAAGGCCAGGTAGTCGATGCCGCTCTCGCGCAAGGAGATCCGCCGGTGCGGCGCCAGCTGGGCGGCGTCGACGAGAATCCGCGCACCACACAGATGCGCGATATGGGCCAGCCGCGCCAGCGGCAGCACCTCACCGGTCACATTCGACGCGCCGGTGACGGCGAGCAGAGCCGCCGGCCTGCTGCACAATTCGGCGACGATCCGCTGAATGGTCTCCTCGAGCGTCGCGGCGGCCCGGACAACCCTTCGCCCGTTGCGCGTCCACGGCAGGAAGTTGGCGTGGTGTTCGATATCGAGCACCACCGTCTCCCCCGGCACGCATCCGGCCAGCAGGTTCAGCGAGTCGGTGGTGTTGCGGGTGAACACCACGACCTGGTCGTCGGCGGCGTCGAGGAACCGGGCGACCGAGCCGCGCGAGGCCTCGTAGCACTCGGTGGAGATCCGCGAGGCGTACCCGGCGCCGCGGTGCACGCTGGCGTAGTACGGCAGCAGTTGCGAAATCCGGTCGGTGACCTGGCGCAATGCAGGTGCGCTCGCCGCGTAGTCGAAGTTGGCGTAGGTGCTCGTGCCGCCCTGGACGAGCGGAACGCGCAGGTCGGCACCGGAAACGGCGGCGAGGGCACAGGTGGGGTCGATAACAGCGGTCATGACGAATATCCCGTCGGCTCAGGGACTCACCACGTAGAGAGAGTCCGCGCTTGCCGCGTCCACTTCGGACGTCGGCCTGGTCGTCACCCGGAGCACCCCACCGCGGAGGAGGGTTGCCGACCAGCTAGCCGGGGCTTGTCGCTGGTACTCGTGACCTGGCATCGAGATTGGCAGACGATCCGGGCCGCTGTCAACCACCGATCGAAAGATGTTGCTCGCCACCATGTCTCGATTGCCCCTGGATTGCCCATGCGCCAACAGGCGGCAATCCCGATCATGGACACCCCAAATGATTGAGTCCCCCCACTATTTGCTAGAGTGGCCGCCATGCCTTCGACCACGAACCCCGAACGCGGCCTGGCGCGCTACCCGGTGTACGCGCTCGGCAGGCTCACCAAAGCCATGCACGCCGAGATCGACGTCCCGCTGCGTGACCACTGGGTGCTCACCTTCATCGAGGAGAACGCCGACCTCACCCAGAAGAAAGTCGGCGAGTCACTCGGCATCGACCGCAGCGAGGTGGTCCGCCTGATCGACGCACTGGAGGGCGCGGGCCTGGTCGAACGCACCCGCGACGGCAAGGATCGCCGCAAATACCGGCTGCGTATCACCGAAGCGGGCCGCAAGCAGTGCAAGCGCACCGACAAGCTGATCGCCGAGGCCACCGCTCGCGCCCTCGCCCGGCTCGACGCCGACGAACAGGCCACCCTGCACCGGCTCGCGCTCACCGCACTCGGCGAGACACCCGCGGCGCCCGCCCCGTAGCTGCCGGGCGCGCCCGACAACTCCCGGTACCGTTGGCAACTGGTGACCATCCCGTTTGCCCTCCGGTAACCCGACCGTGAAACAACAGACACCGATGGGGGTCAACCGATGAGAGGTGGACTGAGCACGATGCTCGAGCCACGCACCGAGGGCCCGGCGAACCGGCGGCACGATCCGCTGCTGCGCGCCGATCTGGCCGCGCCGCCACGCACCCTGGTCGACATTCTCACCAGCACTGCCCTGGCCCACCCCGACGCGCCCGCGATCGACGACGGCACGACCGTGCTCAGTTACATGGAGCTGGTCGCCGCGATCGAAGCCAGGATGACCGAGCTCGCCGAGGCCGGGGTCCGCCCGGGCGACCGGGTGGGCGTGCGGATGCCCTCGGGCAGCGCCGCGCTGTACGTCACCATTCTCGCGGTGCTCTACTGCGGTGCCGCCTACGTGCCCGTCGACGCCGACGATCCGGAGGAACGTGCCCGGCTCGTCTTCGGTGAGGCGCGGGTGAGCGCGATCGCGACCGCCGCGGGCATCGAGTCCGACACCGCCGTCGCGGGCAACGGTCACAGCGATCCGCACACCCTGCCCACTCCCGCCGACGATGCCTGGATCATCTTCACCTCCGGTTCCACCGGCACCCCGAAAGGTGTTGCGGTGACCCACCGCAACGCCGCCGCCTTCGTCGACGCCGAGGCCCGGTTGTTCCTGCGCGACGCCCCGATCGGCCCCGGCGACCGTGTGCTGGCAGGCCTGTCGGTGGCGTTCGACGCCTCCTGCGAGGAGATGTGGCTGGCCTGGCGCAACGGCGCCTGCCTCGTTCCCGCCCCGCGCGACCTGGTCCGCACCGGCGCCGACCTCGGGCCGTGGTTGATGCGCCGCGAGATCAGTGTCGTCTCCACAGTGCCGACACTGGCCGCCACGTGGCCCTCGGATGCCCTGGAATCGGTGCGGCTGCTGATCTTCGGTGGCGAGGCCGTGCCGCCGGAGCTGGCCGAACGTCTGGCGGGTGCCGACCGCGAGGTGTGGAACACCTACGGCCCCACCGAGGCGACGGTGGTCGCGTGCGCGGCGCTGCTCACCGGTGAAATGCCGGTGCGCATCGGTCTGCCGCTCGACGGCTGGGACCTCACTGTCGTTGACCCGCAGGGCAATCCGGTACCGACGGGCGAAACCGGTGAACTCGTGATCGGCGGTGTCGGCCTGGCCCGCTACCTCGACCCGGCCAAGGATGCCGAGAAGTACGCACCGCTGCCGTCGCTCGGTTGGGAACGCGCTTATCGCAGTGGCGATCTCGTGCGCAACGACCCCGAGGGCCTGATCTTCCTCGGCCGCGCCGACGATCAGATCAAGATCGGTGGCCGCCGCATCGAACTCGGCGAGATCGACAATGCCCTGCAGCATCTGCCCGGCGTGAGCGGTGCGGCCGCCGCGATCCGGACCACCAAGGCGGGCAACAAGATCCTCGTCGGCTACCTCACCGGCGCCGGACCGGATTTCGACGCAAAACAGGCCAGAAAGATGCTGGCCGAACAACTTCCGGCACCGCTGGTCCCGCGCCTCGCCGTGGTGGCAGACCTGCCGACGCGCACCTCCGGCAAGGTCGACCGCGACGCTCTGCCGTGGCCGTTGCCGAGCACCGACGACACCGCCGACCACGGGCTGAGCGGCACCGCCGCCTGGGTCGCGGGACTGTGGGACGCCATTCTCGGCGCCGAGGTCACCGATCTCGACACCGACTTCTTCGATGTGGGCGGCGGTTCGCTCTCGGCCGCCCAGCTGGTCGGCGCGCTGCGTGAGCGGTATCCGCATGTCACCGTGGCCGATCTCTACGATCATCCGCGCCTTGGTTCGCTGGTGCAGTACCTCGACGGCAGCGCCCCTGTCGCCGCCGTCGACGCGCGGGTGGTTGAACCGACTCCCCTGCGCGCTCAGCTCACCCAAGTACTGGCCACCATCCCGCTCACCACGCTCACCGGGTTGCAGTGGGTCACCTGGCTGGCGGTGGTGTCGGCGATCGCCGGCTGGTCCGGTTCGCTACCGTGGCTGCCCCGGTTGTCGTGGTGGTGGATCGTGCTGGCGTTCGTGCTGTTCATCTCTCCGATCGGCCGGATGACACTGTGCGTTGCGGGTGCCCGCGTGCTGCTCGCCGGGTTGCGCCCCGGCACCTACCCGCGCGGTTCGTGGGTGCATCTTCGCCTGTGGGCGGCCGTGCGGCTCTCGGAAGCCAGTGGCGCCGAAAGTCTTTCGGGCGCACCGCTGATGGTGCCGTTCGCGCGGGCGCTCGGCGCCAAGATCGGCAAGGGCGTCGACCTGCACTCCCTGCCGCCGGTCACCGGCATGCTCGAACTCGGTGACGGCGCGAGCGTGGAACCCGAGGTCGACCTGTCCGGTTACTGGGTCGACGGCGACCGCGTGCACATCGGCGGCATCACCATCGGCGACGGCGCGGTGATCGGCGCCAGGTCGATCCTGCTGCCCGGAACCAAGATCGGTAAGCGGGCCGAGATCGCGCCCGGTTCGGCGGTGTCCGGCAAGGTCAAGGGCGAACAGGAATGGGCGGGCTCACCGGCGGCGAAGACCGGTAAGGCGCCACGTCGCTGGCCCGACCACTCCCCCGAGCGCGCCAGGCACTGGCTGATCGTGTTCGGCCTGTCGTCGATGGCGCTCGCCGCGATGCCGGTGCTCGGCCTGGCCGTCGGCGGCACGTTCATCGCCTGGTGGGTCCGCGAGGAGACCACCATCGGCGCCGCCGCCCTGCGCGGCTTCGCGATCCTGCCGGTCGCCACCCTGCTCAGCCTCGGTGTGTACGCGGTGGCGACGGTGATCGCGGTCCGCCTGCTCGGCATCGGCCTGCGCGAGGGCTACCACCCGGTGCGCAGCCGCACGGGCTGGCAGGTGTGGGCCACCGAACGCCTGCTCGACTCGGCCCGAACCTTCCTGTTCCCGCTGTATGCCAGCCTGCTCACCCCGATCTGGTTGCGGCTGCTCGGCGCGCGGATCGGCAAGAACGTCGAAGCCTCGACGGTGCTGTTGCTGCCCAAGTTCACCGTGGTCGCCGACGGTGCGTTCCTGGCCGACGACACCATGATCGGCAGCTACGAACTCGGCGGCGGCTGGCTGCGCATCGGCGAGGCCAAGGTCGGAAAACGCGCCTTCCTCGGCAATTCCGGGATGACGGCGCCCGGTCGCCGGGTGCCGAAGAACGGGCTCGTCGCGGTGCTGTCGGCGGCGCCGAGCAAGGCGAAGGCCGGGTCGTCGTGGCTGGGCAGCCCGCCCGTGCGGTTGCGGCGCGCGGCCGAATCCTCCGATACCTCTCGCACTTTCGACCCGCCGCTGCGGTTGAAACTCGCGCGCGCGTTCGTGGAGACCTGCCGGCTGATCCCGGTGATGGTGACCTTCGCCATCGGCCTCGGCGTGCTGTTCACCCTGGCCCTGATCGCCCAGCACAGCGACTATCTGGTCGCGGCGCTGCTGTCGGGTCTGGTGCTGATGGTGGCGGGCGCGGTGGCGGGCATGATCGCCGTCGCCGCGAAATGGCTGCTGGTAGGCCGCATCCGGGCCGTGGAGCATCCGCTGTGGAGCTCGTTCGTGTGGCGCAACGAGGTGTCGGACGCCTTCGTCGAGACCGTCGCCGCGCCCTGGTTCGCCCGGGCCGCCACGGGTACCCCGGTGATGAATCTGTGGTTGCGCGGACTCGGTGCCAAGATCGGCCGAGGGGTATGGTGCGAATCCTATTGGCTTCCGGAGGCAGACCTGGTGACACTCGGTGACGGCGCGACCGTGGAACGCGGCTGCGTGGTGCAGACCCACCTGTTCCACGACCGCATCATGTCCATGGACACGGTGACCCTCGACGCCGGCGCGACCCTCGGCCCGCACTGCGTCGCCCTGCCCGCCGCCCACATCGGCGCGGGCGCCACCATCGGACCGGCCTCGCTCGTCATGCGCGGCGACGTGGTTCCGCCCTCGACCCGCTGGTGGGGCAACCCCATCACGCCCTGGGCCAGTTGATGCGCTCGTTCTACGAGGACCCGATCGACGTCTACCTCCCGCAGAACGGCAATCGCGGCTACCGGGTGTCGCGCTACGAGCTGGAGCTGAGCTACAAACCGGCCAGCAATCGGCTGGCCGGGCGCGCGGTGATCATCGCGGTCACCACCGAGGTCCGTTCGTCGTTCACCCTCGACCTGTCCCCCGCGCTCGGGGTGTCGAAGGTGTTCGTCAACGGGTCCAAGTCGGTGAAGTTCAGTCATCAGCGCGGCAAGCTGGCGCTCACCCCGCAGCAGAAGATCCCGGCGGGCGGGGTGCTCGAGATCGCTGTCCACTACTCGGGCACGCCGAAACCGGTGCGCGGTCCGTGGGGCGAGGTGGGCTGGGAGGAACTCACCGAGGGCTCACTGGTTGCCAGCCAGCCCAACGGCGCGGCGTCGTGGTTCCCCTGCGACGACCACCCGAGTTCCAAAGCGTCCTACCGTATTTCGATCACCACCGACAGCCCGTACTACGCACTGGCCAACGGCACCCTGATGCGTAAACAGGCCAAGGCGAGCCAGACCACCTGGGTGTACGAGGCACCCGAACCGATGGCCAGCTACCTGGCGACCATCCAGATCGGCAACTACCGCAAGTACCGCGTGGGCAGTCCCGGCGAGCCGGTGCCGATGCAGGCCATCGTCCCGCCGCGCCTGCGCACGAACTTCGAGCACGACTTCGCGCGCCAGCCGCAGATGATGGCGTTGTTCACCGAGAAATTCGGGCCGTACCCGTTCGAGAACTACAGCGTGGTCGTCACCGACGACGACCTGGACATCCCGATCGAGGCACAGGGCATCTCCATCTTCGGCGCCAACCACTGCGACGGCAGGCGCGGCGCCGAACGACTCGTCGCCCACGAACTGGCACACCAGTGGTTCGGCAACAGCCTGACCCTGCGGCAGTGGCGCGACATCTGGCTACACGAAGGCTTCGCCTGTTACGCCGAATGGCTCTGGTCGGAGGCCTCCGGCGGGCCGGGCGCCGATCAGTTGGCGCGCGCCGCGCACGCGAACCTCGCCCGCCAACCGCAGGACATCATCGTCGGCGATCCCGGCCCGGCGGACATGTTCGACGACCGCGTGTACAAGCGCGGCGCCCTCACCCTGCACGCGTTGCGCCTGGAACTGCGCGACCACCTGTTCTTCCAGCTCATCCGCGAATGGACCGCGCGCTACCGGCATTCGTCGGTGACCACCGAGGACTTCGTCGACCTCGCGGGCCATTACAGCGTCGCGCCGCTGCGCGGGCTGTTCGCGGTGTGGCTGGGCACCAAGCCGTTGCCGCAGCTGCCTCAGAACACCAAGTAGCGCTGGGCTAATTCCTCGACGAGCGGGTCGTCGGCGGGCACCATCTCGAGTGCTTCCAGATCGTCGGCCACCGAGATGTGGCGGTTGTCGTCCTGCTCGGGGTCGGGCCCGTCCTCGGCGAGATGACGCTGCAACTTCTGCCGGACCCGGTCCTTCAGTGAATCGCGCATAGTTCCAGGTTGCCCGTCGACCCGCGCGCACGCCAGCCTCAGACGGGCGTGAGCCAGGTTCCCCACGGGGTGTTGCGCAGCACCGAATACCCGATGAGCAGGCCGAAGAATGTCCACACCGTCACCGGACTCAGGCCGGGTAACCGCCAGCCTTGCCCGCGTCCGGCGCGCAGGAACCAGTCGACGACGAAGGCCGCGAACGCGAGGGTCAGCGGCAGCGCGAGCAGGTTGCTGTGCAGGGAATCGATGATGCGGCCGTCGGTGAGGTTGTGCATCGCGCGCATCCCGCCGCAGCCGGGGCAGTACACCCCGAACATCGCGTACACCGGGCACAGGCCGTAGGAACCCTCCACGTGCGGGTCGCGGAAATGCAGCAGAGCCAGGGTGCCGATCCCGAGACCTGCGGCGATCAGCGGCGGCGCGAACCGTCGCCAGGCCGGCGCCGGGGTGCTGGCTGCGCCGGAAATCCCGGTCGCGACGTGCGCGTTGTCCACCCTCTTACGGTAACGGGGCCCGCTGGGGGCCGCCACAACGCCTGTAATTCCCCGGCCGCCTCGGACGATTTCACAAGGTAAGCGGGTGTCGATACCCACTCGGCAACAAATGGGACACTCTGACCCGCTAACACTAGCTAGCACGCAAGCTCGCACTGTACGGTGGCCTACGACACAAAGGAGTGCCGATATGCTTGCGAAGTCGATGATGACGCTCGCGGCAGCGCGTTCCACGGTCTCGAGTTTCGAGTCCGGCGCACTGACCGCCCAGTTCCGTGCCGGGCTGCGTACCCGCAGTTTCGCCACCACGAAACTCAACGCCCCCGCCGCCCCGCACCGGGTCGTCCCGGTCACCACCGCCGACGGAGCCGAGCTCCGGGTGCACGTCTACGGCGACGACACCGCACCGACGCTGGTGCTCATCCACGGCTGGGCGTGCAGCATCGAGTACTGGAACCCGCAGATCAGCGCCTTCGCCGACAGCTATCGCGTGGTCGCCTACGACCAGCGCGGCCACGGCGAATCGACGCTCGGCACCGCGGCCCCCAGCGAGCACACGCTCGCCGACGACCTCGCCACCGTCCTCGAAGCGACCCTTCGCCCCGGTGAGCAGGCCGTACTCGCCGGTCACAGCATGGGCGGCCTGACGATTCAGGCCTGGGCCAAGCATCATCCGGAGCAGGTCACCGAGCGAGCCGCCGCCGTGCTGCTGGCCAACACCGCCAACTCCGACATCCGCGCCGAGACCGACCTGCTGCCGCTGCTCAACAAGCAGCTCACCGTCGCCACCACCCCTGTGACCATCCTCGGTGCACCGATTCGGATGCCGCAGCAGATCAGCGAAACCGTGCTGTTCACGCCGGTCCCGATTCCCGGCGGCTGGCTCACCGAGCAGGTGTTCCGCTACCGCATCCTCACCCCGGCGGCGACCGCCGACGAGATCGACTTCGCGATCGGCATCATCCGCTCGTGTCGTCCGCTCGCCCGCGCCCGGCACGCCGCGGCCATGGCCGACATGGACCTCACCGCGGGCACCGCCAACCTGACGGTCCCCACCACGGTGATCGCCAGCGCCCAGGACCGCCTCCTCCCGCCGCGCATGTCACGGCCCATGGTCGAGGTCCTGCGCCGCTCCGGCCACCTGACCGACTTCCACGTCCTGCCGCACGGTCACCTCAGCAATATCGAAGACACCGACGCCTTCGACACCGCCCTGCGCCGAATTTTGCGCACTGCCACGAACTCTCGGTTCACCCGAGGCGCGACCGCCACGAGCTGACCCGAGCTTGCTCTTCCTGAGTCCGATCAACGGCGATCGGCTCAGGAGGACCCGCCACCGAAGGCCCTCGACCGTCGCGGTCGAGGGCCTTTTCAGGTCCCGGCTCTGGCATGATCGAGATGACTCGCCCGACTGTTCGGAGGGCTGATGTACGTCTACACGAATCTGTCCGCGGCACTGCGCGACAAGACCTCGCCGCTGCGCGAGTACCTGCACAGCCGTTATCCGAATACCCGCGCCGTGCAGGGTGCTTATCGTCGCGCGGCCGGGCCGCTGCTCGTCGACACGGGCGGCGCCAACCCCGCCACGCTGGGCGCAGCGTTCGACTTCGAGGTCCGGTTCCTGCTCGTCCCCGACCATGAGCCGGTGCTGCCGCTACTCGGCTTCTTCGGTTTCCCGCAGGAGTCGGCGGTGATCGAATCGGTGATCGAGACCGCCCAGGCCGCGGTCGCCTCGACAGCCGAGGACGTCGACCGGCTCGGCCGCGCCTGCTGGGCACTGGCCCTGTGCACGGATGTGTACCGCCGCGGCCTATTGCGCGAATCCGCCCTCGACAACCTGCTCAGAACGGGCCGCTTCACCCCCGACCACCTGCTTGCCCTTGCCCCACCCGACGCGATCCGCCAACTCTGGGAACTGCGCGGCCTCGCCGAAGAACACCTCTTCCCCCACCTGGGATCCCCCACATACCCCGGCCCCACGTTCGACGCATCGGTCCTGTGCAACGCCGACGCCGACCTCATCAGCGCCCACACCCTGCTCGACCTGAAAACACATCTGGGCCCGAAGAATCAACGCACCGGCATCCGTTCCGACGCCCTGACCAGCAACGACCTGTACCAGATCATCACCTACGCCCTCTTCGACCACTCCGATGCCTACCACCTGACCGAGGTAGGCATCTACTCCGCCCGCTACGCCCACCTGGAAACCTGGCCCCTCACCCACCTGCTGGCCGCCCTCGCAGGCACCGACATCGACCTCACCGAGGAACGCGAAACGGTCTGGAGACTCCTCGGTGGGCCGCTGCGTTCCTAGTCGCGATACACCACGACATAGGCGTTGGTCGCGGTCCCGATGCTGTAGGGCCCGATGCACGAAGCCGATCCCTGCCCCGTCGCCTTGATCGCGCCGCTCCACGAGCCCTGGTAGGGCCCGATTCCCATGAGCGGGAACGCATTCGGGATGCCGGCCAGTCCCCAGCATTCGACGATCAGGCTGTACTCGCGACTCGCGGGTGCACCGGTGTCATGACAGCTGACCGAAGCGCCGACCAGATCGCGGGTGACAACACAGCCCTGTGGGCCCGCGTGCGCGGCGCCGGAACCGACAACAGCCGAGAACCCCACCACCGACGCTGCGGCAGCGGTGAGGCGAACTGCCGCGATCACTGATTTCCTCATACGGAATCTCCCTTGGCTCGTTATATAGCAGTCGGGCATATCGTTAGCGTTGTTACACATCAGGGCGACAGCAGTCCCCAGTACAGGGCCCACAGGGTGAATCCGATGCCGCCGACGACGACCAGTACCCATCGGACGCGCGCACCCTTTCCCGCGCCCTCGAGTATGGCCCTGCGTCGGGCGATGAGGTAGACCAGCGAGCACACCGCACACACCGCGATCACCTGCAAGGCCAGCCAGGGCAGCGTGCGACCGAACAGCAACGGTCCGAACGAGGTCGCCCTGGTCGACGCCACGTACAGCACCTGCGCGATCGTGCCGATGATGCCTGTCCCCGCTGTTGTCACCAGCAGGCGTGCGACTCCGGCTCGCGGCAGACGCCAGGTACTGGCAAATCCGGTGAACGCGTAGCCAAGCAGGGCGAACACGGTACCGAGGAAGAGCACCGACAACGCCGTCGGCGATTCCCACCACGCCTGTGGTTCCAGCGCTGTCACCGAATGTGCTTGAGGGGCAGGTTCATCCGAGTGCTTGCCCGCTGATCCGGGCAGGCCTTTCACCCAGTCGCCCACGAGCTCGGGGTATCCGGGCGCCAGGTCCGCACCCTTGTCGAAACCGTCGGTGGTCGTGAAGGCGCCGTGCTGCGCATCCGTCAGCGTGCGCAGGGCGTAGTCGGTTTTCCCTACTCGATCGAAGGCGTCGCGGAACCCGCGCAGGCTGTCGCCGGGTGGGGTGAGCCGGTCCTTGTCGCCCCAGATGGCGAGCACCGGCTGCCCGATGGTTTCCAGCACCGGCACCGGATCGTAGTACGCCTGGGCGAACAGACCGGCGGCCGCGCTGACACGAATCGCGTTGCGACCCAACGTATCCACCATCGAACCGCGCACGCCCGCAGCCCCGAACCTGGTCTCGTTCGCCCAGGCCTGCTGCGCCGCCGGGGCACCGGCATTCGCACCGACGACGATCAGGAATGCGACGTCCTGCGAACGCGAAGCAGCGAGCGGCGCAACCCAACCACCTTCGGACAAACCCCACAGACCCACGCGGGCGGGGTCCACTTCGGGTCGGTCGCGCAGGGCCGCCGCACCCGCGAGGGCGTCATCGGCGAGCAGCGAGTAGTCGCGGTGCGCCGGTGTGTAGTCCTCCGTTCGCTTCTCGTACCGGAGCGTGACAATGCCTTGACGTGCGAAAGCAGTTGCGATCTGCGTGTATTGAGGACTGCGTCCATCGCCGGATCCGTGCACGAGGACGACTCCCGGTAGCCCGGTGGCACCCACCGGGGCATGCACGGTGCCCGTGGTTGTGGTGCCGTCGGAGCGGGTGAAGGTGATGCCGGTGGTGGTTGTCTCGTCGGCGCCTGCTGTCGGCGCGAAGGCGATGAGAGCCGCGATCATGCTGGTGAGCAGGATGATTCGGGTGATCATGCGGGTTCCTACTCGTCCATCCCCGGTGCGGGGAACGCGATGAAACGGGTCAGCACCCGGCGCGCCCCAGGCCGATTTTCGGCGTGCGTGGCCTGAAAGCGTTTGAGCAACGCGAGATACTCCTCGCAGAAGGCGTCGAGTTCCTCACGCGTCGCATAGATCGCCCCGCGTGAAAACGGCATCACGTCACCCCACTCGCCGAGCCTGTCCCGCTCGGCCTGGAACCGCCCGAACAGCTCGACATCCTCAGCGATGTGCTGCGCCACCAACCCCTCCAGCAGCTCGCGCATCTCCGGCGATTGCGACTTGTCCAGCCGATACCGCAGATCCTTCGGCGGCGACCGCCACCACCGCTCCTTCCCCTTGGCCAGCTCCGGCGCCTCCTCGATGAACCCGTGCTCGGCCAGCTGCCGCAGGTGATAACTGGTAGCCCCCGTGTTCTCCCCCAAAACCTCCGCCAGCCCCGTAGCGGTCGCCGGCCCCTTCTCCGCCAACGCCCGCAGAATCCGCTGCCGCAAAGGATGCGCCAAGGCCCTGAGCGCCACCGGATCCGTAATCTCCCTGGGTTCTACACCATCCATACATGCACACTAGGCTTTGCACACTCATCTATGCAAAGAAAACTATGCACACTCCCCTAGACAGCGTTGCAAGCTCGGGC
The DNA here is from genome assembly GCF_040639775.1 of Nocardia sp. NPDC023733. Taxonomy (NCBI): domain Bacteria; kingdom Bacillati; phylum Actinomycetota; class Actinomycetes; order Mycobacteriales; family Nocardiaceae; genus Nocardia; species Nocardia sp. NPDC023733. Next base: position 74,216 of record NZ_JBFAAN010000012.1, read on the forward strand.
ACCGCGAGATAAATCGGAGGAAGTACGAGGTCGGGTCTGCTTCAGTAGCCAGGTGATCACGATGCAGGCTGTCGTCGAGGTACCGAACTTCGACCTCGAGCCACCACAGCCCTGGCCGGTGCTCTCGGCTGAACCATATTCCTTCGTGCCGATTCATCGTGGTTGCTCGGACGCCGAAGTCGGTCTATTCGTGAGCGCGCTGACCTGCGGGCTCGAGATCACTGGCAGCCGAAACGAGGTGGTGACAGCTCTGCTGGCCGAGGACACACTGCTCCAACTCGGGGGCCTGCGCTTGACCGACACAGTTGGGGGCGCGGTGGTGGTACCGGGATGTTGTGCTGGGTTGGAGGATTGGCGCCAGTGGATCGACGTGCTCGCAGGAACGCCGCCGTGGCTAGGCCACGGCCCGACCCCTGAAGTCGAGATCGGTGTCGACGAGCTGCGCGTGTGGCAGGACAGCGGCGCCAACCGACAGGCAGCACAAAGTATCGTGGTGGCGCGTAACGCATTGCCGGAGCTGCTCAACGGGGTTCACCGCGATCTGGTCGACTTCCTGTCCTGCGTCCGAAGATGGTCCGACCGAAACGGGTTGGGCCGCAGAGGCACCGAACTAATCGAGGCGATCGATCGAAACTTCGACGTGACCGCTCCGTTGATCTTCCCCCGAGTTGGCCGAAGGGACTATTGATTCGCTTGCGGCCACACAGTGTCGCCGTTGTGTTTGAGGTCGTCGGGAAACAGGTTGTTCCGGCGGTCGAGGTCGCCGTGAACCCAAAGCTCTGAAAGCCCGCCGGAGAAGAGGATCACTTCGATGACCAGGTCGACAGGATGCTCGTACTCCACGGTCATGGCGTCGCCAGGCTCGAGGTAGATGTCATCTCCGTAGGGCTCGACCCGCCACTGCTGATCCCGTTCGTCCCGGTTGGTCACCTCGTAGCGGATCATCGATGCGGCTCCAGCGGGTAGTTCCTGGCCCGGTAGCGAAGGGGCCGAAGCTCCCATGCGGACGTCAGGACGTCAGAACGGTCAAAGGCCCTCTCCGGATCCCGGAAAGGGCCTTCGACCTCGGAGCCGCCTGGGGGAATCGAACCCCCGACCTTTTCATTACGAGTGAAGCGCTCTACCGACTGAGCTAAGGCGGCGTGCCTTTCGGCGACGAGAGTCTATCGCGAGTGGGGCTGGATCGCGAAAACGGGTGGTCAGGTGGAGCGGGCGGCGATGAGGGTGGCGACCATGGCGGCTACCGCGAAGCGGGGTTTGACGTTGAGGTCGAGGGCTTCGCGGCAGGCGAGGACGGCGTCGATGCTGCGGAGGAGGCCTTCGGGGCGGACCGAGGCGGCGAGGTCGGTGATCTCGTCGGCCATGTCGGGGTGGGTGAGGGTGATGGCGGCGCCTCGGCCGGCGAAGCGGAGGGCGAGGGCGTCGCGGTACATGCCCGCTACGTCGATGAGGGCGCGGTCGAGGGCGTCGCGGCCGGTACGGGTGGCGCGGGATTTCTGGCGGCGTTCGAGTTCTTTCAGTACGCCTGCCGAGCCGCGGGTGGCCGTGGCCGCACCCTTGCCGGTGCCGCCCGCACCGAGGGCGGTGGCGAGTTCGTCGCGTTCGCGGTCGTCGCGTTCGGAGCTCATCTGTTTGGCTTCGTCGTCGGCCGATTTCACCAGTTCGTCGGCGGCGGCGTAGGCGGCACCCGGGCGCTCGGTGGCCTTGACCAGGGCGAGGGCGCGCTGACGGCGTTTGCGGGCGTCGTCGTCGGTGGCCAGGCGACGCGCCCGGCCGACGTGCCCGCCGCTCACCGAAGCGGCCCAGTCGGCGGTCTTCGCATCGAGCCCGTCGCGCTCTTTCAGCACTTGCGCGATGGACGGCACCGACGGCGTGACCAGGTGCACATGCCTGCACCGCGAACGCAGCGTGACCGAGATGTCCTCGGGGTCGACCGAGGGCGCGCACAGCAGGAAGACCGTGCGGTCCGGCGGTTCCTCCACCACCTTGAGCAGCACATTGCCCGCCGCCTCCGTGAGACGATCGGCGTCCTCGACCACGACTACCTGCCACCGACCGGTACTCGGGCGCCGCGAGGCGACCTGCACGATCTCGCGCATCTCCTTCGTGCTGATGCTGAGGCCTTCGGGTACGACCCGACGCACGTCACCATGCGTTCCGGCCATCGTGGTCGTGCAGGCATGGCACCTACCGCAGCCGACGGTCTCCGGGTCCGTGCACTGCAGAGCCGCCGCGAAACACAGCGCGGCGATGGAACGCCCGGAGCCGGGCGGCCCGGTGAAGAGCCAGGAATGCGTCATCGCACCGGTGACGACACCAGCCCTTGCCGCTGTGGCGGCAGCGGTCAGCTCGGTCTCGACCACGTCCTGGCCGACCAGTCGATCGAAGACTCCTGCCACGGCACACACCCTAGTCGCGCGCACCGACAACCTCGAGAGCGGTGGCCGGCAGCCGCACCCTGGCGCAGAACCCGCTCGCGGCCGCCGCTCGTCAGCCGCACGGAGTTACCGCCGCGATCGGGCGACACCGCCGAACACCGTCAGCCGCGCTCGCTGAGCGCTGCCCCGAGCGCCGAATCAGTCCTGCCCAGCCGTTGAGAAGGTCGAGCCATCAATCACCGTCAGCCGCCACGACCCGAACTGTCGAAGAACGTGCTCCTCGCGGTCCGCATCCACGCGTCTTCCGACGAATCCCTGCGCACCCGCATGGAACTGCTCCAAGCCGATCGCCTGCTTCATCGCCGAACCCATTCAGGGTGAGGGCGCTCGCGCGTCAGTCCTCGCTCGCCCCAACGCTTTTCGCTGCCGCCTTCTTGGCAGGGGCCTTCTTCGCAGCAGTCTTCTTCACGGTCGTCTTCTTGGCTGTGGTCTTCTTGGTCGCCGTCTTGGTCGCCGTCGACTTGGCCGCGTTCTTCTTGGCAGGTGTCTTCTTAGCCGCCTTCTTCGCCGGCGCCTTCTTCTTCACCGGCCCCCGCGCACGCCGCTCCGCCAGCAGCTCCGAGGCGCGCTCGTCGGTGATCGACTCCACTTCGTCACCCTTGCGCAGGCTCGCGTTGGTCTCACCATCGGTGACGTACGGACCGAAACGGCCGTCCTTGATGACCATGGGTTTGTCAGTGGCCGAATCCTTGCCGAGCTCACGCAGCGGTGCCGCGCTCGCCGCCTGCCGCCCACGCCGCTTGGGTTCGGCGTAGAGCTTGAGCGCCTCGTCCAAAGTGACGGTGAACAACTGCTCTTCCGATGCCAGCGAACGGGAGTCGGTGCCCTTCTTCAGGTACGGGCCGTAGCGGCCGTTCTGTGCGGTGATCTCCTCGCCCGAGGTGGGGTCGTTACCGACGACGCGCGGCAGCGACAGCAGTTTCAACGCGTCGTCGAGCGTGATCGTCGACAGATCCATCGACTTGAACAACGACCCGGTGCGCGGTTTGACCTCCGCAGTCTTCTTCGTCGTCTTCTTCGCGGGCGCGGCGGCCGGGTCCGGCGCGGGCGGTTCCGGCAGGATCTCGGTGACGTACGGCCCGAAACGTCCTTCCTTGGCGACGATTTCGTGCCCGGTGGCCGGATCGACGCCGAGTGAACGACCTTCCTGCGGCGTCGAGAACAGCTTCTCGGCGACCTCGGGAGTCAGCTCGTCGGGCGGCAGATCATCGGGCAGGTTGGCGCGCTGCGAGATCGGATCACCGTCCGGGTCATCGGGATTGACGACCATGCGCTCCAGATACGGCCCGAAACGACCGACGCGGACCACCACGTCGCGGCCCTCGTCGTCGACGAACATCTTGATCGAGTTCACTTCGCGCGCGTCGATGTCGTCGAGCTGCACGGAGACCATCTTCTTGAGGCCACCCGAACGCGCGACCGAACCCTCGGCGCCGTTCTCGCCACCGAAATAGAAGCTGGACAACCAGTTTCCGCGCTGCTCGCGGCCACCGGCGATCGCGTCGAGATCGTCCTCCATGGCGGCGGTGAAGTCGAAGTCGACGAGCCTGCCGAAGTAGGCCTCGAGCAAACCGATCACCGCGAAGGCCACCCACGACGGCACGAGCGCACTGCCACGCTTGTACACATACCCACGATCGAGAATCGTCTTGATGATCGAGGAGTAGGTCGAGGGGCGGCCGATGCCGAGTTCCTCGAGCGTCTTGATCAGCGACGCTTCGGTGTAGCGGGCGGGCGGATTGGTGCTGTGACCGTCGGGGTTGAGCTCGACGGCCGTGACCGCCTGGCCTTCTTCGAGCGCGGGCAGGCGCGACTCGGCGTCGTCGGACTGGCCGCCCGCCTCCTCGTCGACACTCTCGACATAAGCCTTGAGGAAGCCGGGGAAGGTGATGGTGCGGCCCGAGGAGGAGAACACACACTCCTCACCGGAGCGTGCGGTGCCGGTGATGCGCAGGGTGAGGGTGGTGCCACGCGCGTCGGCCATCTGCGAGGCGACGGTGCGCTGCCAGATCAGCTCGTAGAGGCGGAATTCGTCCTGGTCGACCTTCGACGCGAGCTGCCCCGGCGTCATGAAGGTGTCACCCGACGGACGGATCGCCTCGTGTGCCTCCTGCGCGTTCTTGACCTTGCGGTTGTACTGACGCGGCGTGGGTGACACGTACTCCGCGCCGTAGAGCTGGGTGGCCTGCGAGCGGGCCGCCGCGATCGCCGACTCCGACAGCGTGGTCGAGTCGGTTCGCATATAGGTGATGTAGCCGTTTTCGTACAGCCGCTGCGCGACGCGCATGGTGCGCTCGGAGGTGAACCGCAGCTTGCGGCCCGCTTCCTGCTGCAACGTCGAAGTCATGAACGGCGGATACGGTTTGCGGGTGTACGGCTTGGCCTCGGCCGAGCTGACCACCAGGTCGACACCGTCGAGCGACTCGGCGAGCCGGCGCGCGTAGGCCTCGTCCAGCACCACGACACCGGAGGCCGACTTGAGCTGACCGTCGGAACCGAAATCGCGACCCGACGCCACGCGCGCGCCCTCGACCTGCACCAAGCGGGCGCCGAAGGTACGCGGGTTGGTGGAATCGGACTTCTCGTCGGGGCCCGCGTCGAGCTTGGCGGCGATGTCCCAGTACTCGGCGGAGCGGAACGCGATGCGCTCACGCTCACGCTGCACGATCACCCGGGTGGCCACCGACTGCACGCGACCGGCCGACAGGCGCGGCATGACCTTCTTCCACAGCACCGGACTGACCTCGTAGCCGTAGAGGCGGTCGAGGATGCGGCGGGTTTCCTGCGCGTCGACCAGGTCGTTGTCGAGGTCGCGGGTGTCGGCGGCGGCCGCGAGGATGGCGGGCTCGGTGATCTCGTGGAAGACCATCCGGCGCACCGGGACCTTCGGCTTGAGCGTTTCGAGCAGGTGCCAGGCGATGGCCTCGCCCTCGCGGTCGGGGTCGGTGGCGAGGTAGAGCTCGTCGGCGTCGGCCAGCAGGCCCTTCAGCTCGGCGACCTTGGCCTTCTTGTCGGGGCTGACGACGTAGATCGGCTCGAAGTCGTGATCGACATCGACACCGAGGCGAGCCCAAGGCTGGCCCTTGTATTTGGCAGGCACGTCGGCGGCACCGCGTGGAAGGTCGCGGATGTGGCCGACGGAAGCTTCGACGGTGTAGTTGCGGCCGAGATAAGGCGCGATCTTGCGGGCCTTCGTCGGGGACTCGACGATCACGAGACGACGCAGGGGTCGCCCCTGGTCGGCTGAACTGCGGTCTCGTGTTGCCACCGGCGAACACCTTCCTTCTAGATCCGCGCCTCGGGAGGTCCGCTCGGAGCGCGGCTGGGGCAGACGGCGCGACGTTCGACATCGCCACCAGTGACGTTTATACCCTGCGCCCATGGGAAGAAGCGCCGTCGGCGGCTGGCGCCGGGGTTTTCAGGTGCGCGTGCTCGCGTGTCCCGGGTCTGCCGTTCTGGCCGATCGTACCCGGAAATGGCTCGTCCCCCACCTCCGCGCACGGGGGTGGGGGACGGGCGTAGTTGTGTTTCGCAGCTCAGGAGAGCGCGCGAACGCCGGTGGCCTGCGGGCCCTTGGTGCCCTGGCCGACCTCGAACTCGACCTTCTGGTTTTCCTCGAGGGTACGGAAGCCCGACCCCTGGATCTCCGAGTAGTGGACGAAGACGTCAGCGGAGCCGTCCTCGGGCGCGATGAAGCCGAAGCCCTTCTCCGCGTTGAACCACTTCACAGTTCCCTGTGCCATTCTGTTCCTTCTCTTTCTTACCGGAACGGCGGACAACTGGGTTCGTCCACCGGGTCCGTTGAGACCGCTGTACTGTTGGATCCCCCTGCAAGGAAAACCTGAGCACGGCGTTCGCAACATCGATCCTGCTGATGGTTGGACTTTGGATCCGTACCTCGAACACAGAAGCTTGCGACCGAGACCCAGTGAACCATGTCTCCGAGCAATTCAACAGTCGAGTTACCGACAATTTGCAAAATTCTTGATCTTGCGAATGCGCAGGTAAGGGGACGATTGGGTGTATCCGTACTTTCAGTCTGTTTGCTTAAGGATAACCGGGTGAGCTTCCAGCAAACCTCCTGTGACCCAGGTCGCTATTGGGTTACGAAAACCCAGGTGGCCCTCGGCGCACACACACGTTTCACACTTCCGATGTCGCATGAGAGGGCAACCGGATGAATCCGACAGGGCGGACCGAGCTCCGCGCGGCGTCCGCGGCCGAAAGCTACGGTCGATCGTTGCTGAATCGTGTCCTGCTCGATGCGGCATCGAGCACTGGTCCGTTGACCCACGTCGCGCAGCTGGCCGCGCGGCCCGCCCATACAACGGTCTGGCCGGATTGGGTGCCGTCGGAGCTGGTCAGCGCGCTGAGTGCACAGGGAATCGAGCGGCCGTGGGCGCATCAGACGCGCACGGCCGAGCTCGCCGCCGCGGGCGAACACGTCGTCGTGAGCACCGGAACCGCCTCCGGTAAGTCCCTCGGATACCAGTTGCCGGTCCTCACCGCCCTGCGCGACGACCCGCGCGCGACCGCCCTGTACCTGTCCCCGACGAAGGCTCTGGGTGCTGATCAGTTGCGGGCCGTCGGCTCGCTGATCCACGACAACCCGCTGCGCGAGGCCCATCCGGCGAGCTACGACGGTGACACTCCCGCCGAGGTCAGGCAGTGGGTTCGGGCCAACGCGCGCTGGATCTTCACCAATCCGGACATGCTGCACGTCGGGGTGCTTCGGTCGCATCAGCGCTGGTCACGGGTACTGCGCAACCTTCGGTACGTGGTGGTCGACGAGTGCCACGCCTATCGAGGGGTGTTCGGGTCGCATGTCGCGCTGGTGCTGCGCAGGTTGCGAAGGCTCGCACGGTTCTACGGTGCCGACCCGGTGTTCATCCTGTGCTCGGCCACCAGCGCCGATCCGGCCGAGTCGGCGAGCCGACTCGTGGGGGCGCCGGTCACCGCCGTCACCGAGGACGGTTCACCGCGCGGCGCGCGCACTGTCGCCCTGTGGGAACCGCCGTTGAGCACCGTGGTGACCGGGGAGAACGGGGCGCCTGTTCGGCGTACCGCGACGGGCGAGGCCGCAAAGATCATGGCGAGCCTGGTGGCCGAAGGCGCGCGGACGCTGACCTTCGTGCGTTCCCGGCGCGGAGCCGAGTTGATCGCGCTCGAGGCGCGCCGAGTCCTCGCTGATACCGCGCCTGAGCTGCGAGAACACATCGCCGCGTATCGCGCGGGCTATCTGGCCGAGGACAGGCGGGAGCTCGAGCAGGCGCTGTCGCGCGGCGATCTGCTCGGCGTGGCGAGCACCAATGCGCTCGAGCTCGGTGTCGACATCGCCGGACTCGATGCCGTCGTCATCGCCGGTTTTCCGGGCACGGTCGCATCCTTCTGGCAGCAGGCGGGCCGGGCGGGCAGGCGTACACAGGGTTCGCTGGTGGTGCTCGTCGCAACCGACGATCCTCTCGACAGCTATCTCGTGCATCACCCGGAAGCCCTCCTCGATCGACCGATCGAGGCGACGATCACCGACCCGTACAACCCGTACATCCTCGGACCGCAACTGCTGTGCGCCGCACTGGAACTGCCGCTCACCGATGCCGAGGTGATCGAGCTCCGGGCCGCCGACGTACTCGCTGACCTGGCCGAACAGGGTCTGATCAGGCGCAGGCCCGGATCCGGGCGCCTGCCGGCGCGCTGGCATGTGACCGCGCAGAGTCACCCGCACGACGCCGTCGATGTGCGCGGCGGACTCGGCACGCCCATCGCGATCGTCGACGCCGAGAGCGGGCGGTTGCTCGGCACCGCCGACGCCGGCCGGGCACCGGCGACCCTGCACGACGGTGCCGTGCACCTGCATCAGGGCGAGACCTACCTGGTCGACGAACTCGACCTGGATGGTGGGGTCGCGTTCGTCAACGAGGTGGATCCCGGATTCACGACCAGCGCCAGACAGGTCACCTCCATCAGCATCGAAGCGGTGCTCGAACAGCGGATATTCGGGGCGGTTACGACGGCATCGGCGCAGGTCGCGGTGACCAACCAGGTGATCGGCTACCTGCGCACGCTGGTGACCGGCGAGGTGCTCGACCAGGTCGAACTCGATCTGCCCGCGCAGACCTTGCACACCAAGGCCGTCCTCTACACCGTGACGCCGGGGTTGCTCGCCGCCGCGGGTATCACCGACGACCAGCTTCCCGGCGCCCTGCACGCCGCCGAGCATGCGGCCATCGGGATGTTGCCGCTGGTGGCGGGGTGTGACCGCTGGGATATCGGCGGTGTCTCCATCGCCGAGCACCCGGATACCGGCGCGCCGACGGTATTTGTCTACGACGGACAGCCGGGTGGTTCAGGCTTCGCCGAGCGTGGATTCGCCCAGCTCAGCGCGTGGTTGACGGCAACCCTCGACGCGATCCGCAGCTGCGGGTGCCACGAGGGTTGTCCCTCCTGTGTGCAATCGCCCAAGTGCGGCAACGGCAACAATCCGCTCGACAAAGCGGCCGCCGAACGTCTGCTGGTGGCGGTTCTCGGCGAACTCGCGGGCCATTCCGACGGCTCCGCAACGGTGTGATGCCGCCGTCGCGCCATCGTGACCGCCGCTACACCCGACCGAAAGTTTACTGGTCAGTTGTCCGAATTTGCCCTGACCAGTCCTAACGCCCTGAGTGTTACTCGTCGGTAGAATAAAAAGGAATCTCCTTCCATTAACTGACACATTGCCAATCAGGCATCGATCGTGTTCATCGTCATTTGTTTCATTTTTTTCGCGGCACCTCCAATAAAAGCGCTGGAAATGGCCTAGGAGGCGTTCCGGTAAATTCGAGTTAGTTCAGCACGGAAGCACGCCGACCTGTGCAAACGCGTCGCATCAGCCGCTCTCCTCGACCGGGCCGGCCCGCGCCGCGCCGACCACGGACCGCACACCGAACACCCCGAGCCCCACCTGCCGTTCAACAGTCACCACGGCATCCCACTGCGCCACCTCGCACCGTGACACGCGCGCCCCCATCCGCCGCGCGACGTCGCCCGCCTCCGCGCACCCCACCTCAGCCCCCTCCACCAAAGCACCCGCAGCGGCCAGCGCCCCCAGATCGGCCGCCGCCTGCACTCGATGCCGCGCCACCACCACGGCACCGACCTGCCCCACCATCAAGGTCGAACAAATCAGCCCCGCCAACGCCACGCACGCGAAAACTGTCGCACCACCCTGGTCGCCTCCCGAAGCTGCGGACCGGTACCGCCGCCGGTGGCGGGAGGCCGAGCCACACCGGGGTCCGGCCAGACGGCGGCTGTGCGGCCCCTGGCCGTTCGGGTGACGCAGAGCCTGGGCGAGTGCGGTGCGCATCGGTCCTGAGTCACATGGGCAGATAGGACAGGCCGGGTGGTCGATAGATGGCGTGTCCCGAGGAGGGATCGGTGTGGTCATGGCTGGGATCCGGGTTCGATGACGGCTACCGCTTCAGCTCGGAGGTGCAGGCCGGGGAGTAGTGGGGTGGTCGCGGCGACCGTGGCGATGACGCGGTCGCCGTCCTCACGGAGTTCGACGGTGGCCCCGGGTGGCGCGACGGTGCGGCCTGCGGCGATGGCGTGGGTGGTGTCACCGCGTGCGGCCAGGCGCGCGGTTTCGCGGGCGGCGTCGACACAGCGCACCTGGGTCGACGCCGCGAGCAGCGCGCCGACGCAGAGAGCGACCGCGCATACGAGGGCGGCGAGGGCGATGGCGGCCTCGACCGTCACCGCTCCCGTATCATCGACGAGACCGACAGCGCGACAGCGATTTACACGCTTGTGTTGAGCGCCTTGTCGATGATCGACGTCAGCGCGTTGACGATGTTGTCCCCCGTGACCACCGCGTAGAGCACCGCGCCGAAGGCGGCCGCGGCAATGGTCCCGATCGCATATTCCGCCGTCGACATCCCGGCGTCGTCGAAGAGCAGACGGGTGAAGCGGGCTCGGACCTCCAGGCAGACGGTGCGTACGTGCGTCATCGTGATCCCCTCTCATTTCCCACCGCGCGGACGATCCGCCCGGTGACGTTTCGTGGCCCGTGTGGCGGGCGTTCACGGCAGGCCGCCGTTGCCGAGGACCCGGCCCGCCAAACCGACTACGACCGGGACGATCCCGAGGCAGACGAAGGCGGGCAGAAAGCAGAGACCGAGTGGTCCGCCGATCAAGACGCCCGCACGTTCGGCACGTGCCACGGCGGCGTCTTCCACCACTTCGCGCCGCTGCGTTGCCAATTCGGCGACCGCGGTGGCAAGTGAAGCGCCCGACCGGGCCGAGCGTCGCGCCATCCGCGCCAGCGACTCGACTTCGTCGGCACCCGCGGAGCCGACCGCGTCGGCGGCGGCGCGCTCCCATGCCGTGGTGGCGTCGGCGCCGAGCGCCAGTAGATCGGCGGCCCTCAGCAGAGCCGCGCATAAGACCGGTGGGGCGGTGGGAGCGCTGGCTCGTGCGGCTGCTGCCATCGGCAGCCCGGCTCGCAGGCACGCGGCAAGCAGATCGAATGCCGAAGCCGACCCCAACGGGTCCGCCTTCGCCGTCTGCCGCACCGGAGCCAGTGCCGCCACAGGTCCGAATCGTCGCAACCTCCGACTGACTGCCACCCTCCCGGGCAATACCAGCAGTGCAACAGCCAGAATCAGCACCGCGAGCGGTAGCGGCGCACCGAAATCACGCTGCACAACAACCCCTTTCACTCGACATCGACAAACGTCCACACCCATCCACAGCTCTGTGCACAGTCCGCAACCGCTGGTAGGCCGACTCTGGTCGGCGCGTGGGCGGTGCACGCCTCGCCGGATCGGCGCACTCCGGCTCGAGTCGGCCCGCGCAGGCGGCCGAACACATGCGGCCGGCTCCCGCCCGGCGAACATGAACGCGCGTGTGCACTCGTCCTGGGTTGGGGCACCCCTCCACAGCAGTTCACAAGTCGGCAGTGACTCGAGAATCATCGGAACGCTCATGTCGTCCCCCTTCGGGTGATGACATCCGTCCACAGCAGTCCACAGCAGGCCAAGGCGGTGCCGAGGGGCAGGAGAAATTCACCTGCGGGAGAAGCGAAGAGGACGGACAGGGGTGCGGCACCCATCAGCTGGCCGAGTCCTATCCCTACGAGCGGGAGTCCGGCGAGGACCGTGGCGGAGGCTCGGGCGCCCGCCAGCGCGGATTCGGTGCGGTCGCGAAAGCGGGTACGGGCGAGGAGGTCGGTGCGGGCGGCGGAAAGGAGCTCGGCCAGCGCCAGGCCGTGTTGCTCGGCGACGCGCCAGGCGGTCGCTATCCGCGACAGCTCCTCGGCGACAACGGAATCCGGATGCACCAATCCATCGGCGCCCGAACCACCGAGACGGCTTCGACCCGCGCTGATCGCAAGCACGCGCGCCGCCTCACCCCGCGACTCGCCCGCAGCCGATTCCGCCGCCGCGCTCGGGTGAGCTCCGACCCGTAGCTCACCGACGACAGCTTCCAGCCCGGCCAGCAGATGCGCGCATTCCTGCCGACGCTCCCGCTCAGCCCGCCCGCGCCGATTGCGCACAGCGACAGTCATACCGAGCATGAGCGCGGCCGACCCCGTTCCGACGCCGAAGCCGAAAGCCGCGCACCCGACCAGGATTCCTGCACACCACTCCACAGGCACACGCGGCAACCGGCTCCGCTGTCCCACCTCGAACAGCCGCCCGAACCTCCGCTGCCCTCCCGAAACCGGAAGCACAAGCATCGCGACCGCACAGCAGAGCAGTCCAACGCCCACCTCTCTCACCTCCACTCACGTTTCGCGACAACACGTTCGACAAGCAGCTGTTGTCCACAGGCGCCCACATCGGTTGAACATCTCTCGCCCGTCGACGGAGCCGCATACGCATACGTGCCGTTCGGCGGCAACCGAGGAGAATCCACTTGCAGGGTTGCGCCGGTGGGCGACTCACCCTCGAGAGCTCTGTGCACGTCACCCTTGGGAGCTCTGTGCACAACTCGCGACGAGCTTCTCGAGGCGGCGACGCAGCAGGCCGAGGTACGCGCGTCCTCGCGCCTCGTCTCGCCACTCGGGAAGGTGCGGACCGAGGTCGGGTGCGTCCGGCGCCGATGACCGGCGACGAGGGCAGATCGCTCACTCATGCGAGCCTCGATTCCAGGAGCCGGGCCAGTTCCGGTGTGCCCGGGGTCGGGGCCGCATCGGAACGCCAGGCGGGGGTGATGTGGATGGAGTCGGTGTCGCGCTGGAGGATCCCTATTTCCCGGAGGCCTCGGGTGCCGTCGGCGCGGCGGTGCACGTGCAGGACGACCTGGACCGCCGCGGCCAGCTGACTGTGCAGAGCCGCGCGGTCCATTCCACCCAGGGCGGCAAGCGCTTCCAGCCGGGCAGGAACTTCCTGGGGCGAATTGGCGTGGACCGTCCCCGCGCCGCCGTCGTGACCGGTGTTGAGAGCGGTGAGCAGATCGACGACCTCCGCGCCGCGGACCTCACCGACGACGATGCGGTCGGGGCGCATCCGCAGCGCTTGACGGACCAGATCGCGAACGGTGACCTCGCCTACTCCTTCCACATTGGCCGTGCGCGCAACCAGGCGCACCACGTGCGGATGTACGGGTGCCAGTTCCGCGGCGTCTTCCACGCAGACGATCCGCTCGGCGGGATCCACGGCCGCCAGCAGCGCGGACAACAAGGTCGTCTTTCCCGCACCGGTTCCGCCGACCACGAGGAATGCGAGGCGGGCGCGCACGATATCGCCGAGAAGCGCACGGGCCGCGGGAGGTAGCGAGCCGGCGGCCGCGAGGGCGTCGAGACCCTGGGTGGCTGGGCGCAGGACACGCAGCGACAGGCAGGTGCCGTCGTGGGCGACAGGCGCGAGGACGGCATGCAGCCGCACGCCGAACGCATCGCCGAGGGTCGCCTCGGTGCCGGTGAGTTTGCCGTCCACCCACGGCTGGGCGTCGTCGAGCCTGCGACCCGCCGCCAGGGCGAGACGCTGGGCGAGCCTGCGCACTGCCGCTTCATCGGCGAAACGCACGTCGGTGCGCTCGAGGCCGTGGCCACGATCTATCCACACCGCATCGGGTCCGGTGACCAGAACATCGGCCACCCGCGGATCGTGCAGCAGCGGTTCGAGCAGGCCGGCGCCGGTCATCTCGGTCTGCAGCAGACGCAGGGCGCGCAGCAGGTCGGTGTCGGCGAGGACACCGCCCGCTTCGGCCCGGATCGCGGCGGCGAGTTGGGCGGCATCGGGTGCGCCCGCGTGTTCGGCGAGGCGTTCGCGGACCCGCTCGAGCAGGTCGACGGTGACGAACGTCGTCATCACACCTCAGCCCCGACCATGGCGAGGACCGCGTCGGCCGCGTCGCGCAGCGGACCGCGCCTGCGCACGCTGAGCCCGCCGCGTTCGAGCCGCGCGGCCAGCCCGGCCTGTCCACGCACGGCCGCGAGCAACGGCAACCCCAGCACCTCGGCCACCTCCGCGCCGCGCAAACCGCCCGGTGCCGGGCCGCGAACCACCAAGCCCCGGTTCGGGTTCCGCTCGCCGAGATACGCCGACACCACCTCGGCGGCGGCAACCGAACGCAACCGGGCGGGCACGACGAGAACGACGAGATCGGCGGCATCAACCATCACGTCGGCCGCCGCACCGCGCTCCCCCGACACATCGCAGACGACCAGATCACCTGCGGACCTACCGGATTCGATCACCGCACGCACCGCCGCGGGCGCCAGCTCGGCGGGCGGACCCGCGCGCCCACAGGAGAGCACAGCCAATCCGGGACAGGCGGCGGGCAGCGCGTTGTGCAGCGCGGCGGCGGAAACCCGCCCGTCTTCGATCACCAGGTCGGGCCAGCGCAGCCCGGCGACGTTCTCCATCCCGAGCACGAGGTCGATGCCACCGTCCAGGGGCGCACCGTCGATGAGCACCGCATCGCGCCGCACACGCAGCGCCGCACCGCGTAAGGCCGTCGCGGCGGCGAGCGTCGACGCGCCGGCTCCCCCACCCGCACCGGTCACGGCGACGACCACCCCCTCCCCGGTGCGCGACTCGGCATGCTCGGCGAACTGCTCGACCAGCGCGACTGCCGCGCCCGGCAGCCCGACGACGCGTTCGGCACCAACGGCGGTGGCGGCCTGCCAGTCGGCAACGGCCGGTTCACCTTCGGTGACGAGCACGATCCCCGCCCGTCGCGGGCAGCCCGCCGCGGCGGCGGCGATCGCGGCATCGGTGTCGAGGATCACCAGGCCCGCGCTCGCCCAGGCGTGCCTGCCGACGGGCATGTTCCGTTCGTCGGTCACCCGCTCGGCGGCCGCGGCCACGCGGCGCACCTCGGCGCGCAGCCGTTCGTCGCGCACGAGCACGAGGGCGGGCGAGATCGGAGCGGAGGCGGGGGCGAGGTTCATGCGGTTCAGCGTGCTCGCGGAGGACCTCGGCCGACACCCGTCGAACGGCGACTGTGGATAACTCGCGGGGTGTGGATAACTTCCGAATACGCTGCCGGATGAAACTAATCGTCCTGAAAATAGAGGACGGCCCCAGCCGGGGGGGAGGAGGCTGGGGCCGTCGGGTTCAGCCCCGGGGGGTCGGGCTGAACGCGCCTGGACCATGTCCAGGTGCCAGCAATACTACACCCATCACCCGCCGAGGGCGCAAGTAGCGTCGGCCGACATTCTTCGGCGATTCGCGCCCTCCGGCGTCCACGGGGCAAACGCCGAACAGTTGCCTGAGCGGGCGGATCCCACACCCGTCGGTGCGCGTGCCTATCCTGTTGTCGTGACCGCCGATCCCCGCCAGACTCCGCCTACGGACACAAGACTCGATTCCTCGGGCCGTGCGCCGACGGCCGGCGGGCGTGTGGCCGCGTTCTTCGATCTCGACAAAACGGTGATCGCGAAATCGAGCGCGTTCGTGTTCAGCAAACCCTTCTACGCGCAGGGCCTGCTCAACCGCAGAGCCGTACTGGAGAGCAGCTACGCACACTTTTTGTTCCTGCTGTCGGGTGCCGATCACGACCAGATGGAACGAATGCGGGCAAACCTGGCCAACATGTGCGCGGGCTGGGATGTGCAACAGGTGAAATCCATTGTGGCCGAGACGCTTCACGAGTTGGTCGACCCGCTGATCTACGCCGAAGCCGCCGACCTGATCGCCGATCACAAGATCCGCGGCCACGACGTGGTGATCGTTTCGGCGTCCGGCGAGGAGATGGTCGGGCCGATAGCCGAGGCGCTCGGCGCCTCCCACACCGAGGCGACGCGGATGGTCGTCGAGGACGGAAAATACACCGGCGAGATCGAGTTCTACTGCTACGGAGAGGGAAAGGTGGCCGCAATCGAAAAGCTGGCCGCCGCAGAGGGTTACGACCTGTCCCGGTGCTACGCCTACTCCGACTCGGCGACCGACCTGCCGATGCTGAGCACGGTCGGTCACCCGACGGCCGTGAACCCCGACCGCGCGCTGCGCAAGGAGGCCGTCGCACGCGGCTGGCCGGTGCTCACCTTCTCCAATCCGGTGTCGCTGTGGTCGCGGTTCCAGGCGCCGTCGAGCACCACGGTGGCGGCGACAGCGGCGGTCGGACTCAGCGCCGTCCTGGCGGGCGCGATCAGTTACCGGCTGCTGCGTAAACGCCGCTGACCTGCGACGAAGGCTTGGCCCACAAGCACGGATCGCGGACTGACACGCCGAAAACACGCGGATTCGGTAATGCCGGAGAAACGCTTGAAGTGAGCACGGTCACAGTGTAAGAATGGAGTCACGGAAGGACGGAAGGCCAAGACGGGACCGGAAGAGAAGGTTTCGCCTCCCATCCCACCCTTCCCAGCACGGACGCCAGGCACCCACGCGGAGCGCGCCGCGACAAGGGCAGCAGAGTTGTGGGCCTGCGAAATTCGGGCAGTCGTCGGCGAGAGCCTCGCACAGGTTGCGGGGATGAACCGGCGGGGTTCGGATGATCGCCGAGGCCACCGAACACAACCCACCCCAGCACGCTTGGTAACCAGGTGTTCCGTGCTAGCGGGCGGCGAAGTCGAGCAATCGGCACGCCGCCCGTTTCGATGTGTGGGGAAGGTCAGCCCGCGGCCGCGTCGGCGATCGAGTTGGCCTCTCGCGCACCGTCTTCGAGCGCGCCCGCACAGAACAGCACCCACCCGCCGACACCCTCCGCCGTGCCCATGCCGAAGCCGGCGGCCGCATCGAGGTAGGCCTGCCTGCGCCGCAGCCAGAACACCTCAGGAACGCCGAGGCTGCGGGGATCGAGCCCGGTCGACACCGCGACCAGTCGCGATGCCGCGCGGGCGACCACGCCGTCGGCGGTGCCGAACGGGCGAAGTGTCATCAGTTCGCCGTGTACGACAGCGGCGATCACCGGCGCGGGTGCCTTGCTGGTCTGCACGGTCTGAGCCAGCAGGTCCAGCCGCTCCGCCACCCCGGGTACCGGGCGCGGCCTGCCGAGTTCCTGCTGATCGGTGACGAGGTCGGCGGCGGCGAGCAGATGCAGCCGGGCCAGCGCCTGCAGCGGGGCGCGGCGCCAGGTGCCGACCAGATTGGTGAGCGCGTCACCGTCGAGCGCCTGCCCTACCCGCAGCGCGCCGGCCAGCACCGGATCGCTGACCTTGCCGTCGGCGGGCAGATCGGTGCTCGCGCCCTCGATGGCCGCGGATGAACGCGCCGCGCGGACCGCGGCCTCGGCCGCGGTGGTCGCCCAGCCGCGCCGGTTGGACTTGTGCCGGTGCACCGCGGCGAGCGCGTCGCGCGCCTTGTCGGCGGCCTCACGCACGCCGGGCAGGTCGACCAGGGGCTGCAGCGGATCAGTCACGACATACGAGGCTACCGTTCCAGCGCACCGTCCCCGACGGCCACATGCATCCCGCCCGCCCTCGGCCAGACCCGGTCGGGCCACAGCACCTCGGCGAGGCGTTTCGCCGCCGGGGTCTTGGCCCGGCGGCGACGCGCCTCCAGCTCGGCCTGCCGCTCCGCATCGATTCGATCCACCGGCGCCTCCCCACCTCAGCGAGTCACATCGCACCACCTCGGACCAGTCAACGATACGCCGCTGAGCTGCGCTGACGCGGCCATTTCACGAGCTCCCGCCGCCCCCCGCAGTCCAGCGACAGCCGGCGCTCTCGCTACCCAGCCAACAACTCCCGCCCCGGGATCGCCTCGAGCAAATCCCGCGTGTACTCCTCCCGCGGCGCGGCGAACACCTCATCCGTCGTGGCCGACTCGACAACCTTCCCGGCTCGCATGACCAGCACGTTGTCCGCGATCTGTCGGACGACGGCCAGGTCGTGAGTGATGAACAGGTACGTCAAGCCCAGCTCGGCTTGCAGGTCGTTGAGCAGCGTGAGGATCTGCGCCTGCACCAGCACGTCGAGCGCGGACACCGCCTCGTCGCAGACGACCAGTTCCGGCGACAACGCGAGCGCGCGGGCGATCGCCACCCGCTGACGTTGCCCACCGGACAGCTCGTTGGGATAGCGACGCAGCACCGACGACGGCAGCGACACCTTGTCGAGCAGGTCGCGCACCACCTTCTCGCGTTCGGCGGCGGTACCGATCTTGTGCACCCGCAGGGGTTCCTCGACGGTGCGGAAGATGGAGTACATCGGGTCGAGGGAACCGTAGGGGTTCTGGAAGATCGGTTGCACGCGGCGGCGGAACGCGAAGGCGCCCTTGCTGTCCAGCGACGACACCTCCTGACCGTCGAACACCACCGAGCCTGCCGTCGGTTCGAGCAACCCGAGCACCATCTGCGCGATGGTCGACTTGCCCGAGCCGGACTCACCGACGATCGCGGTGGTCGTGCCGCGTTCCACACAGAAACTCACGTCGTCGACGGCGGTGAAAGCCGTCGACTGCCACGGGCGTTTGCCGCGAATCTTGAACGCCTTGGTGAGGTTTCGCACGTCGAGCACGGTGTCGGGCAGGGCCTCGGTGGCGGCCACCTCGACGGCACGGTCGCGCACCTTCGCCCGCTGCCGCGACGACGACATCCGCTGCGCCGCCAGCGAGGGTGCCGAATTCACCAGCTTCTTGGTGTAGGCGTGCTGCGGGTCGCGCAGGATCTGCAGGGCCGGACCGGATTCCACCACCCGCCCGCGATACATCACCACGAGGTGTTCGGCGCGTTCGGCGGCCAGGCCGAGGTCGTGGGTGATGAGCAGCACGGCCGTCCCCAGCTCGGTGGTGAGCTCTTCGAGGTGACCGAGGATCTGGCGTTGCACGGTGACGTCGAGCGCCGAGGTCGGTTCGTCGGCGATGAGCAGTTTCGGCCTGCACGACAGCCCGATCGCGATGAGCGCACGCTGGCGCATACCGCCGGAGAACTCGTGCGGGTACTGGTTCACCCGCCGCTCGGCATCGGTCATCCCGGCCTCGGTGAGCAGTTCCACCGCCCGTTCACGCGCGGCCGCGCCCTTGGCGATGCCGTTGGCCTCCAGGGTTTCCCGGATCTGGAAACCGATCTTCCACACCGGGTTCAGGTTCGACATCGGGTCCTGGGGAACCAGACCGATCCCGTTGCCCCGGACGGCGACGATCTCCTTGGCCGACGCCTTGGTCAGGTCCTTGCCCTCGAACCGGATGGACCCGCCGGTCACCTTGCCGGTGCCGGGCAGCAGATCGATGATCGCGTGCGCGGTCGTCGACTTGCCCGACCCGGACTCGCCGACGATGGCGACGGTCTGCCCGGGATAGACGGTCAGATTCACCCCGCGCACGGCGGGCACCGGCTTGCCGTCGGAAGTGAAACTCACCTCCAGATCGCGGATTTCGAGTAGGGGTTCGGTGGTCATCGGGTGCGCTCCTTCGGATCGAGCGCGTCGCGCACCGCGTCGCCGAGCATGATGAAGCTCAGCACCGTGATGGCCAGCGCGGTCGCCGGGTAGAACAGGATCGGCGAGGTACGGATCTCGGACTTGGCACGGGAGATGTCGGCGCCCCAGGCCACGATGTCGGGCGGCAGACCGACACCGAGGTAGGACAGCGTGGCCTCGGTGACGATGAAGACGCCGAGCCAGATGGTCGCGACGACGATGAGCGGGCTCGCCGCGTTCGGCAGCACGTGTCGCATCAGCGTGCCGAACCGCGACACACCGAGCGCCTTCGCCGCCGTCACGTATTCGCTGTTCTTGGCCTCGATCACCGCGCCACGGGCGATGCGCGCGGCCTGCGGCCAGGTGAACGCCACGAGGATCGCGATCACCGTGCCGATCCCGGCCGGCCGCAGCAGCTGCAGCAGCACAATGGCGGCGAGCACCATCGGGATGGCGTAGAAGATCTCGGCGATGCGCGAGACGATGGTGTCGAGCAGTCCGCCGTAGAACCCCGACAGCGCGCCGAGCACCCCGCCCACCACCAGGAACAGCAGTGCCGAGCCGACGCCGACGGTCACCGAGGCGCGGGCGCCGTAGATGGTGCGCGCGTAGATGTCGCAGCCCTGCTTGTCGAAACCGAACGGGTGACCGGGGCGCGGCCCGTCCATTCCGAATTCGCCGAGGCAGTGGCGGGGATCCTGGCTGGTGAACAGCGACGGCCACACCACGACCAGCAGCACGAGCACGATCAGCACGACGGCCACGAGGAACACCGGGTTGCGCCGCAGCCGCCGCCACGCATCGCCCCAGATGCTGGTCGGAGTGCCCGCGTCGAGCACACGGTCGGTGGCGAGCACCTCCACCTCGTCGGCGGGGGCCACGAAATGCGGTTGCTTGTCAGGCATAGCGGATCCTCGGGTCGAGCGCGGCATAGAGCAGGTCGATGACCAGGTTCATCAGCAGGAACAGCACGACGAGCACCGTCACGAACGACACGACCGTCGGCGGCTCACCACGGATGATCGCCTGATACATGGTTCCGCCGACACCGGGGATGTTGAAGATGCCCTCGGTGACGATGGCGCCCGCCATCAGCGCACCGAAATCGGCACCGAGAAAGGTGACGACCGGAATCATCGAATTGCGCAGAATATGCACCGTGACCACGCGCCGGCGGCCGAGACCTTTCGCCGTCGCCGTGCGCACGTAGTCGGCGGATTTGTTCTCCGCCACGGAGTTTCGCGTCAGGCGCAGCACATAGGCGAACGAGAGCGAGCCGAGCACGAAAGCCGGGACGATCAGTTCACCGAGACTGGCGCTCCCGGTAACGGTTACCGGCGCGATGCCCCATTTCACCCCGAGCAGGAACTGCGCGAGATAACCGACGACGAACACCGGGAGCGCGATGATCACCAGGCTCGCGATCAGCATCGTCGAATCGAACAGTTTGCCCTTGCGCAAACCGGCGATGAGACCGAACAGGATGCCGAAGAAGCCTTCGATCAGCACGGCGAGAAACGCCAGTTTGATGGTGATCGGGAAGGCGCGTTCGAGTTCCTCGCGGACCGGCCTCCCGGAGAACGAGGTACCGAAGTCGAGGGTGAGAATGCCCTGCAAGTAGTGCAGGTATTGCATGATGAACGGCTGATCGAGGTGGTAGCGGGCGCGCAATGCCGCCTCGGCCGCCGGGGTCAGCGCCTTTTCACCGGCCAGCGCCTTGATCGGGTCGCCGGGAATCAGGAAGACCATCGCGTAGATCAACAGAGTGGCGCCGAGGAAGACCGGGATCATCTGGAGCAGGCGCCGGAGTATGTACCAAGTCATCATTCCTCCGAAAACGGCCGGGCCGAGCCACTTTTCGTGACCCGGCCCGGCGGCGAGTGGTTACTTCTCGATGTTCTCGAAGTCGAACAGGCCGTTCCAGGCGAGTTCGGCCTTGGTGACCCGGTCGGAGCGACCCGCGGCGGCGATGTAATCGAACACCGGGATATCGGCCATTTCCCGGATCATGATCGCCTGTGCCTGCCCGATGAGTTTGTAGGACTCCTCCTTCGTCGCCGCGGCCATGGCGGCGTCGAAGAGGCGGTCCACCTCGGGGTTGTTGTAGTTGACATTGTTGGTCTCGGAGTAGCTGTAGTAGTTCGACCCGAGGAACTGCATCATCGTCGGGTAGTCACCCTGCCAGCCGTAACGGAAAGCGGCGCCGATGGTTTCGGCGTTCACCGCGTCACGCACGTCCTTGAACGTGGGCACCGGATTGGCGACGGCGTCGATGTTGAGGGTGTTCTTCACGCTGTTGGCCACCGCTTCGATCCAGGCCTGGTGGCCGCCGTCGGAGTTGTAGGTGATGGTGTAGCGCGAACCGGCCCACGGCGACATGGCGTCGGCCTGGGCCCACAGCTTCTTGGCCTCCTCCGGGTTGTACTCGAACACCTCGGCGCCCGGCAGGTTCGGGTTGAAGCCGGGCAGCGTCGACGCGGTGAAATCACGTGCCGGGTTACGCAAGCCGTTGAAGATCTTCTCGATGATCTGCGGGCGGTTGATCGCCATGGAAATGGCCTTGCGACGCAGCACGCCCTCCGCGCCCGCGAAATGCGGGACATTGGACTGGATGCCGATGTGCTGGTTCTGCGCGGTCGGCTTGGTGATCGCGCGGTCGCCGAGATCGCTCTTGTAGGTGCTCAGGGCGCTGTCGGGAATGGTGTCGAGCGCGTCGAGATTGCCTGCCTGCAGATCGGCGTAGGCCGTCTCGTAGGACTGGTACATCACGAAGCGCAGGCCCTTGTTCTTGGCGGGCCTACCGCCCGGGTAATCCGGGTTGGGCTTCAGATCGATCTTGACGTTGTGTTCCCAGGATTCGAAAGCGTAGGGGCCGTTGCCGACCGGCTTCTCACCGAAGGCCTTCATGTCCTTGAACGCCACCTCGGGCAGCGGATAGAACGGTGCGTAACCGAGGGCGCTCTCGAAGTCGATCGACGGCGACTTGAGTTCCACGGTGAAGGTGCGGTCGTCGACCAACTTCAGGCCGGACATGGTCTGCGCCTTGGGCTGTTCGGCATTCACCTCGTCGAAACCGGCGATCTGGCTGAACGCGTAGCCCTGCAACTGCGCGTTCGTGCCGAGCGCACCGTAATTCCAGGCATCGACGAAGGACTTGGCGGTGACCGTTGTGCCGTCGGTGAATTTCCAGTTCGGCTTGATGGTGATGCGATACGACTTGCGGTCGGTGGTCTCGATCTTCTCGGCCATCTCGTCGTGCGCTTCGCCGTTGGCGTCGTAGTACTTCAGGCCCGCGAACAAACGGTCGACCACGCGACCGCCCATGTTCTCGTTGGTATTGGTCGGTACCAGGGGATTCTGTGGCTCTCCCGCATTGGTGGTGACAATGCCTGCATCGGCACTGTCATCGGACGAGCACGCGGTGAGACCGAGGCTTGTGGCCACTAGTCCCGCCGCGATCAGCGCGGTCGCTCTGATGAATCTCAACGATCTCTCCCGGTTCGCTTCCATGACATGAAGGGGGCGCAGTCATCTTCCGCGTCACATGTATCCCTACGGTTACATGCCGAATACGCGGAAAAGATTGCCGAACCCTTCCTGTTCGACAGAAAAAAATGAACAATTCTCGGAACCATCAGCTGAACGGTTGATCTAAAACGATAGCCCGGGATCGCCTGCCCTGTCCGCGAACTCACCGGATGAATCAAGCCCACTGAACGTCTCGGAAACCGAGCTCACGCAACGCTCACAAGGGGGCGGATACGTTCGTTACTGTCGAGGTGCCACGGCTGCGCCCTGGCGACCGACCCGACCGCACCAGGCATGTGAGGCTGACATCGACATGACCGAAACCGCTGCAGGACATCAGGATTCGTATCCGCCGAGCGTCGAGTTCGCGGCTGCCGCCAATGCCGGTGCCGAACTCTACGAGCGGGCCGACGCCGACCGCGATGGCTTCTGGGCCGAACAGGCGCGCCGCCTGCACTGGCACACACCCTTCACACAGGTCCTGGACTGGGACGATGCACCCGTGGCGCGCTGGTTCGCCGATGGCGAGCTGAACATTAGTTACAACTGCGTCGACCGCCATGTTCTCGACGGCCACGGCGACCAGGTGGCCATCCACTGGGAGGGCGAACCCGGCGATTCGCGGGCGATCACCTATCGGGAACTGCTCGAGGAGGTTTCGCGGGCGGCCAACTACCTGGCCGAGCTCGGGCTGGTCGCCGGTGACCGGGTCGCGATCTACATGCCGATGGTGCCCGAGGCGATCGTGGCGATGCTGGCGTGTGCGCGGCTGGGGCTCACCCATTCGGTGGTGTTCGCCGGGTTCTCGCCGAGCGCGCTGCGTCAGCGGGTCGACGACGCGCAGGCGCGGCTGGTCATCACGACCGACGGGCAGTGGCGGCGGGGTAAGCCCGCGCCGCTGAAGGAGGCTGTCGACGAGGCGCTGGCCGCCAAGGGCGATGTGCCGTCGTCGGTGGAGCATGTGCTGGTGGTGCGCCGCGTGGGGACCGAGGTGCCGTGGACCGATGGGCGCGATCTGTGGTGGCACGAAACCGTCTCCACCGCTTCGCCCTCGCACGAGGCTCAGCCGTTCCCGGCCGAGCACCCGCTGTTCATCCTCTACACCTCCGGGACCACCGGGAAGCCCAAGGGCATCCTGCACACCAGCGGCGGATACCTCACCCAGACCGCCTACACCCACCACAACGTCTTCGATCACAAAGCAGGCCAAGACGTCTACTGGTGCACCGCCGACATCGGGTGGGTCACCGGGCACAGCTACATCGTCTACGGACCCCTGGCCAACCGCGCCACCCAGGTCGTCTACGAAGGCACCCCGAACTCCCCCAATGAGCACCGCCACTTCGAGATCATCGAAAAATACGGTGTCACCATCTACTACACCGCTCCGACGCTGATCCGCACGTTCATGAAGTGGGGACGCGAAATTCCGGATGCCCACGACCTCACCAGCCTGCGTCTGCTCGGCTCGGTCGGCGAACCGATCAACCCAGAAGCCTGGCGCTGGTACCGCGAAGTGTTCGGCGACAACAAGACCCCCATCGTGGACACCTGGTGGCAGACCGAAACCGGCGCCATCATGATCTCGCCCCTGCCCGGCGTCACCGCTGCCAAGCCCGGCGCCGCCATGCGCCCCCTGCCCGGTATCTCGGCGAAGGTCGTGGACGAAGAAGGCAAGGCGGTTCAGCTCGGCGAGACCGAGGCCAACGGGTACCTGGTGCTCGACAAGCCGTGGCCGTCGATGCTGCGCGGCATCTGGGGCGACATGGACCGCTACCGGTCCACCTACTGGGAGCGCTACGCCGAGCAGGGCTGGTACTTCGCCGGTGACGGCGCCAAACTCGACACCGACGGCGACCTCTGGGTCCTCGGCCGCGTCGACGACGTCATGAACGTCTCCGGCCACCGCATCTCCACCGCCGAAGTCGAATCCGCCCTCGTCGGCCACCCCGCCGTCGCCGAAGCCGCCGTCGTCGGCGCCACCGACCCCACCACCGGCCAAGGCATCGTCGCCTTCGTCATCCTCACCGGATCCACCACACCCGACGACACCCTCGCCGACACCCTCAAAGCCGAAGTATCCAAACAGATCAGCCCCATCGCCAAACCCCGCGAAATCCACATCGTCCCCGAACTCCCCAAAACCCGCAGCGGCAAAATCATGCGCCGCCTCCTACGCGACATCGCCGAAGGACGCGAACTCGGCGACACCTCGACCCTCGTCGACCCCGCCGTCTTCGAGGCCATCCGCACCGGCGGCAACTGATCGGGGACCGGCACGCTACGGTTGCGGCGATAGCCGTGTCGGTCACCTCCAGGGCAGCATCGCTGATCGGATCGGCGCTAGTGTTGCGCCAAGACGTGTGCACACCGCGCGCCGCGATGCGGACCAGTTACCACAGGGAGAAGGGTCGACGAAGTGAGTTACACCCAAGGCGGAAATGACGGTCGGACGGTCACTTCCATCCCGTTGACCGACGCCAATCCGCCCGGATCGGCCAGCATCGGCAGCCTTGTCCGCGACGCCACCGAGCAGCTGTCCACGCTCGTGCGCGCCGAGGTCGCGCTGGCCAAGGCCGAGGTCACCGGCGAGGTCAAGAAGGGCCTCACCGGCAGCGTTTTCTTCATCCTCGCGCTGACGATCCTGCTGTTCAGCTCGTTCTTCTTTTTCTTCTTCCTCGCCGAACTGCTCGACGTGTGGCTGTACCGGTGGGCGGCGTTCCTCATCGTCTTCACGCTGATGGTGCTCGCCACCGCACTGCTGGCCTTCCTCGGCTATCGCAAGGTGAAGAAGCTGAAGGCGCCGGAGAAGACGATCGGCTCGCTCAAGCAGAGCGCCGAGGTGCTGCCCCAGGCACTCGCCCACCGCGAGCACGCCCCGTCGCTGGAGAAGGCGAAGAACTGACGGGTCCGACCCCGGCGGGCCCGGTCGCCACGACCGGACCCGCCCACTAGGCTCGATCGGCGTGTCGTCCAACTCATTCCCGGATCCGTCCACCGTCCGTTACGACGGCCCGTGGACCCACCGGGACGTGCACGCCAACGGGATCCGCTTCCACGTCGTCGAAGCCGACGCCACGGTGCGCGCCGACGCGCCGCTGGTGCTGCTGCTGCACGGATTCGCCGACTTCTGGTGGTCGTGGCGTCATCAGCTCACCGGAATCGCCGACCACGGGTACCGGACCGTCGCCGTCGACCTGCGCGGGTACGGCGACACGGACAAACCGCCCCGCGGCTACGACGGGTGGACCCTCGCCGGTGACATCGCCGGACTCATCCGCGCCCTCGGCCACACCGAGGCGACCCTCGTCGGCCACGCCGACGGCGGCCTCGTCTGCTGGGCCACCGCAGTCCTGCATCCGCGGCTGGTTCGGTCCATCGCGCTCGTGAGCTCGCCGCATCCCGCCGCTCTGAAGAGCGCCGTCCTGCGCGACCCCGCCCAGCGCTCCGCCTGGCTGCCCCAGTTCCTGCGCTACCAGCTGCCCCGATACCCGGAGAACCTGCTGACCCGGCGCGGCGGAGCCGAGGTGGAGCGCTTACTCCGCGAGCGTGTCGGCGATTCCTGGTCCCGCACCGCCGAATTCACCGAGACCGCGTCACGTATGCGGACCGCTATCCGCATCCCCGGCGCCGCCCACAGCGCACTGGAGTACCAGCGATGGGCCTTTCGGAGCCAATGGCGACCGGACGGCAAGCGGTTCATGGCTACGATGCGGAACCCGATCGACATACCTGTACTCGGATTGCGCGGTGCGAACGACCAGTATCTGTTGGCCGCGACCATCGAGCGGGATCAGGAGCTCTCCCCGCGTCGGGCGCTGGTGACCATTCCGAATGCGGGGCATTACGCCCATCAGGAGAATCCGGGCAAGGTCAATGAGGTGCTTACCGCGTACTGGCATGAACAGAACGGTGCCAATGACACTCCTAAGGATGACTTGGTGTCGCCCTGACGTTGTCTGACGGCGCGGTGGTGGGCGCTTTCAGCCGAGTGGCACCCACTCGTAATGGGCTGCCTGTCGAACTCCAGTCACATGGCACCACTCCAGACCGCCACCTACCGCACACCAAGCCGTGCGGCACCACCTCGGTGTTTTGTGCACCACGGAGGTATTGGGCTGTGTTTTTGGAGCGCTGGCGCGCTCGAGCGCGGCCCCTGAGGGGCCGCGCGAACAGCGCTCGAG
>NZ_JBFAAN010000013.1:0-39571 GCF_040639775.1 Nocardia sp. NPDC023733
GGGTACGCGAAGGCTGGAACCAATAAAAATATTGGCACTGACATTCATCGACACACTATTGAGTTCTCAAAGAACACACGCACAAACATCCACCCGCAACATGTCGTAGGGGCTTCAGCAAGGCAACTGTTCCAACCTAGCGCAGAGAACCAACCGAAGCAAATCCGGGGTTCTGGCCACTTGGCTGTCAGGCGCTCATCGTCCTACCTCGTGTCCCCGCCATCTCGTGGCCGGGTCGGTGTCCGTGTCGCTCTGACTCGAACTAAGTTACGCAGCCCCGACGACGAAGTCAAATCGCCTGGTCGACCGGGCGTGCCGTGGGCGGGGCGATCGCCTCGCAACTTATCGGCCCAGCAGGCGGGGCGGCGCTCATGCAAGCATCCCACCAGGAGACATACACGCCTCGCGTGGACACCGACCACCGTCCGATATACAGTTTTCCGACAATCAGCAATCGCTGAGCAAATATTGTGCGGGAAAGGGGCCGTGGTGATCGACGATCTCGACTCGGTCGAACGTCGTGCGTGGGGCGCTGTGGTCACCCTCGCGATGCGGGTCCCCAGCGTGCTCGACTCCCGGCTGCAACGCGAGTTCGGGTTGACGCACTTCGAGTACCGGGTGCTGGCTCTGCTCCAGGATTCACCGAGCCACCGGATGCGGCTGAGCATGCTCGCCGCGCGCGGGCACGGTTCCATTTCGCGCGTCTCCCACGTGGTTTCCAAGCTCGAGCGGGTGGGGTTCGTCCGGCGGGTGGCCGCGACAACGGGTCGAGGGGTCGATGCCGTGCTCACGCCGAACGGTCTCGCGAAGGTCGTCGAGGCGACGCCGGACTATCTCGTGGCGATCCGCAGATTGGTGCTCGACGGGCTCGACGAAGCACAGAAGGCCGAACTCGCGGTGCTCGCCGAGAAGCTGTCGCATCACCTGATCGGCATGCTCGGCGACTCCCCCGTCGGCGAGACCTCCGGCTGACACGACGACGCCGCCCGGCACACAGCCGGGCGGCGTCGGGTATCGATGTCAGACGGCGCGCGGGTGCCAGGTCGCGATCGCCCAGATCACGACCACGTCCAGCACGATGATGATGAGCGACCACCACGGGTAGTACGGCAGCCACAGGAAGTTCGCCACGATGGACAGCGCGGCGATCAGCATGGCCGCCACCCGGCCCCACGTCTGCCCGGCTATCAGTCCGATCGCGACGATCACCACGATCGCGCCGAGGACGATGTGCCACCAGCCCCAGCTGGTGAGGTCGAACTGGTAGGCGTACTCGGGCCCGACGACGATCAGATCGTCGTTGGCCACGGCGGAGATTCCCTGGAAGATCTGCAGCACACCGACGACCGCCAGCAGGATCCCGGCGGCGATGGAGGTGCCTGCCGCGATTCCGTCGCGGACTTCGTGTTGGTTCCTGTTGGTCATCACTCGGCCTTTCCGTCGATCAACGGACATGCCACTTCGGCATAGGCCAACGGTAGGAACCAGGTCCCCGGTTCACCTCACCCGTTGTGGGTGAATTCGCGGACCCGGTGCACCGGGCGAAGGGTCTTACCGAGGTCGGTGCGTAGGGTGAGCAAGGCGTCGAGCAGATAGTTCTGCCTGACCCGCCACGGATGACGGTCACCCTGCCTGGGGAACGCGGCGATCGAACGCAGGATGTAGCCGGCGTTCAGGTCGAGCAAGGGGTGCTGTTTCAGGTTGCGGCCCGGTTCGGGGACCACAGCGGGGGCGCCGGTGCGATCGAGATGGGTGAGCACCTTGCAGACCAGGCGGGAGGTGAGGTCGGCGCGCAGCGTCCAGGAGGCGTTGGTATAGCCGACGCAGATCGCGAAATTCGGCAGCCCGGTGAGCATGGCGCCCTGCCAGACGAATTGATCGGCCAGGTCGACCTGCTTGCCGTCGACCGAGGGGGCGATCCCGCCGAAGGCGAGCAACCGCAGGCCGGTGGCGGTGACGATGATGTCGGCGGGCAGTGTCTGGCCCGAGGCGAGGCGGATGCCCTCGGGGACGAAGCTGTCGATGTGTTCGGTGACCACGGAGGCCTTGCCCTTCTTCAGCGCTTTGAAGAAGTCGGCGTCGGGGGCCGCGCACAGGCGCTGGTCCCACGGGTCGTAGTCGGGGGTGAAGTGCCGGGCGACGAGCTTCTCGTCTTTGAGGATGCGGGTGGTCAGGCCGGTGAGGAGTTTGCGCGCGGCGGCGGGACGGCGGCGGCAGTACTGATAGAAACCGATGTTGAACAGGATGTTCTTGGTGCGGATCACGCGGTGCGCCAGGTCGGCGGGCAGCAGGCCGCGGATCTTGTCGGCCTGTTTGTCGCGGCCGGGAACCGGGCTGATCCAGGTGGGACTGCGCTGCAGCATGGTGACGTGCGCGGCCTCGTCGGCCAGATTGGGGACCAGGGTGACGGCGGTGGCGCCGCTGCCGATCACCACCACCCGCTTGTCGCGCACGTCGAGATCGGCGGGCCAGAACTGCGGGTGCACGATCGTGCCCGCGAACTCGGCACGGCCGGGGAACTGCGGGTCGTGCGGCTGCTGGTAGTCGTAATAGCCGGCGCAGGCGTAGAGGAAAGAGCAGGTCAGCGTGCTGAGCTCGGGTCCGTCGGGACCCTCGTGCGCGATGGTCAGCTGCCAGCGGGCCCGCGCCGACGACCAGTCGGCACCGATCACCCGTGACCCGAAACGGATGTGGCGGTCGATGCCGTTCTCCACGGCCGTCTCGCGGATGTAGTCGAGGATGGCTGAACCGTCGGCGATGGAACGTGCGGCCCGCCACGGCTTGAACGGGTAACCGAGGGTGAACATGTCCGAATCGGACCGGATTCCGGGGTACCGGAACAGGTCCCAGGTACCACCGAGATCGGCGCGGGCCTCGAGAACGGCGTAGCTGCGGTGCGGATGCTCGGTCTGCAGCCGGTAGGCGGCCCCGATGCCGGACAGTCCGGCGCCGACGATGACGACGTCGAGGTGTTCGGGGCTTACGGCGGTGTCGGTCATGGGCACCAGTGTGCCTGCTCACGGGCGGTGGGAGAAGACGCTGATTTCGCCTATCGTCGGTGCGGTGTCGATCTTTCGACGTGCGGGATGGTTGCTCGTCGGCGCACTCGTCACCGTGCTCGCTGCCGCTGTCGCCGGCCTACCGGTGTTCGTGTACCCGCAAGTGGATCCTTTGCGACCGGCCGACGTGATCGTGGTCCTCGGCGGAACGCCCTACGAACGATTCGACGTTGGCATCGAATTGGCCGAGCGCGGGTATGCGCCCGAGGTGCTGATCTCGCAGTCCACCGGTGCCGACGATCCGCTGATGGACAAGTACTGCGGTGGCCGATTCGCCTTCCGGGTGGCGTGTTTCGTACCCGACCCCTGGACTACCGACGGTGAGGCACGCGAAATAGTCCGGCGTGCGACGATTTACGGCTGGCGACACATCATCGTCGTCACGTTCACGCCGCACGTGTCGCGGGCGCGCTACATCGTCGGCCGGTGTTTCGAGGGCGAGATCACCATCGTCGCCAGCCCGACGCAGACGGGGCTCGGGTTCTGGAGCTGGATGTATGTGCGCCAATCCGCCGGGTACGTCCGAGCTTTCGTGAACCAGCACTGCGAACAGAACTCCTGAGAGTCAACGGGTCGGCCCGAGGTCCAACCGCCGGGTGACGCGGTCGACGACGTCGGCGGGCATTCCCGGATCGCGGCGAGCGGCCAGCGCCTCACGTCGGCCCGCCTCGACCACGGCCGCGCGGACCGCGCCGAATTGGGCGACCGATTTGCGTTCCTTGTCCATGGCGGCCTTTGCGTCGGCGTCGGCGGCCTCCGGGTCGGCTTTGGCGGAGAGGCGGCGCAGCCTGGCCTTGATGTCCTCGTAGACGTCGTCGGGTAGGTCGTCGCGGGCGGCGATCATCTTCAGCTCGGCGAGTTCGGCACCGACCACGCGCTCCCAGAGTTGCCGTTCGAGGGCCCGCTCCTGACGGGTGTCGGCGTGTACGCCGGTCAGGCGGACGACCAGGGGCAGGGTCGGGCCCTGCACGAGCAGGGTGAACAGGACGACCGAGAACGCGACGAACAGAATTTCCGAGCGGGCGGGGAACTCGGCGCCGGAGTCGATGGTGAACGGAACGGCCAGGGCGAGGGCGACCGTCGCGACCCCACGCATCCCCGCCCACCAGGTGACGATCACCTCCTGCCAGGTGAACGCGTCGTCCACATCGCGCCAGCGGTGGGTCACCGTCCACATGCCCATCAGCCAGACCAGCCGCAACAGCACGACCACGGCGATCACCGCGACGCTCACCCCGGCCAATGTGCGCCAGTTGTGGCCGGAGGTCTCGATGACCACCCGCAGTTCCAGTCCGATCAGCGCGAACGCGAAACCGGTGATGAGCATTTCGACGACGTCCCAGCACGAGTCGGCGATCAGCCGGTAGTCGCGGTCACCGATCTCGGTCACCGCGTCGGTGAGATACAGCGCGCACACCAGCACCGCGAGGACCGCCGAACCTTCGAAGTGTTCGGCGATGCCGTACGCGGCGAACGGCAGCAGCAGACTCAGTGCCACCTGAGACGTGGCATCGGTCAGGTAGCGGGTGAGTTTGCTCCCGAGCCAGCCGAGCAGCAAGCCGACCAACGCACCGGCGATCGCGGCGAGCGCGAAATCGCCGAGGGCGTGCCAGGGCGAGAACACGCCGGTGACGACGGCCTGGATACCGACCGTGTAGATGACGATCGCCGTGACGTCGTTGAACAGGCCCTCGCCGCCGAGCGTGACGATCAGCCGCCGGGGCAACCCGAGCCGGCCCGCCATCGACATCGCCGCGACCGGGTCGGGCGGGGCGACCAGCGCGCCGAGCACCACACCCGCCGCTACCGCGACCGCCGGATTCCAGGCGTGGAAGACGACCGCGACCGCGAGGGCGGTGACGATGACGAGTCCGACCGCGCGCAGGGCGATGACCTGCCACTGTTCGGCGAACTGACGCCAGGACGTGCGACGGGCGGCGGCGTAGAGCAGGGGTGGCAGGACGAGCGGAAGGATGAGGTCGGGCGGGATGTTCAGGCTCGGCACCGCGGGGATCAGGGCGAGCAGGCAACCGAACACCGTCATCAGGATCGAGGGTGCGAGTCCGAAGCGATCGCCGAGTGCCTCGGCGAGCACGGCGGCGAGCAGGATCACCAGAATCAGCACCAACTGGTCCATAACTGACCAGTGTCGGGGAAAGGCCGGCAGGTGCACGTGAGACCCGCCGCCATCGCACCGAGTACCACCGTCAGCCCGACTCCGTCAGCTGATTACTGTCGGCCACCAGGTCGGCGATGGCGAAAATCGGATGCGGTCGGCTGACCGGGTGTGTCGATCAGCCTGCTGCCGCTGGTGGAAGCAGGATCGGGGGCAAGGGGAAGGGGAGCTGGATGGCCGGCGGAGGAGGCGGCGGGGGTGCGGGCTCGGGGACCGGGATGGGCTCGGGTTCGGGTGCCGGGGCCGGTTCGGGAGGCGGGGGTGGGTCGTAGACCGGCGGTGCGTCCACCGGGGGCGGTGGTTCGTACGGGGCCTCGACCGGTGGTGGAGGCGGGAGTTCCACCGGGAGCGGTTCGGGATTCGGCGGGGGCGGTGGTGGCGGTGGTGGCGCGGGCGTATCCGGGGCGCCGACTGTGCACTGCCAGGTGCCGTCGTCGTCGACCTCCCAGTGAGCGACGATGCCGCCCGCCGAGCAATTGCCACCCACTCGTCTGGCCGGCCACGGCGGGTTCAGGTCCGTGTCGCTGATCTGCTGACCGTCGACCGACAGACCATTCGACCCCATCGGATCGACCTCGGAGTTGTCGTCGTCGCCCTGATTCGCGCGCAGCACCAAACCGACGGCGACCACCAGGGCGAGCAGTGCGGCGAGCACCGCCGCTATCGCGATCGTCCGGGTACTGCTGGCGGGCTCCTCGTCGGGGCCCTCGCTGCTGCCTGCCATCGCACCGCCTTCGCCGCGGACTTGGACTCCCTCGTTCAGGGAGGCTACCGCAGAGTTGCTCGAAGGCCGACGGAGTTCGGGCCACTGTCACTGTGCAGGGACGATACCTATACACAGCGGTTGCCGAAAATTTACTTGATCGCGACCCTTACCTTCACCGAATCGGCGTCGGTGTTGTGCAGCGCCTGGGAGACGAGCGCACCCAGATCCAGCTGCGGGCCGGTGGCGGTGACCGCCTCGGTGAGCGGGCGCAGCGCGGGCAGCAGGGCCGACAGCTCGGGACCGATTTCATCGAGCTTGGCGACCAGTTCCTCGAGCACCGGGACGAGTCCACCCTCGCGCAGGTACATCTCGGGGTCGCCCTCGGTGGCGCGGCCGACCGACTCGACGAACTGGTCGATCACCTGGCTCAGTCGGACGAACGCGGGCGCGGCGGCGGAGGTGGCCGGACCGGCCCAGGCGATGTCGCCGGAGACGTATTCGAAGTTGTTCTGCAGTTCGGCGATGGCGGGTGCGCGGCTCATGATGGCCGCCGCGAGCAGGTCACCGGCGCGGGCCAGTTCGGGGATCACGTTCTCGGTGCCGGTCATGGCGGTGCCGAGCGTGCCGACCAGGGAGTCGACCACCGTCGGGTCGAGTTGTTCGACGGTCTTGGTGACCAGGCGCGCCACCTCGGGAATCGACATCGGGGTTCGCACGTTCTCCCCCGCCAGCCGCTGCCCGTCGGTCAGGTACGGCCCGTCGGTGCTCGGCGGCACGAACTGCACGTACGGCTCGCCGAGGGAGGACAGGTGCTCGATGGTGACGATGCTGCTCATCGGCACCTTGTGGTCGGCACCTACGCGGAAACCCACGCGCACTCCCCCGCGTGCGTCGGTGTCGACGGCGGTGACCTCACCGATCTCGATGCCGGTCAGCAGGATCGGCGATCCGACGCTGAGGCCACCCGAGTCGGCGACCTCGAGGGAGGCCTCGGTGTAGTCGGCCAGCGGGTCGACCCGGACCACCCCGAAGGTCAGGTAGGTCGCGCCGAGCACGGTGATGGCGGCGATGCCGCTGAGCGAGGCGAGTGCTCCGATCTTCATCGCACCATTCCGATCATCCGCAGGGCGGTCACGATCTGGTCCAGCTGCTCCTGTTCGGAGACCTGCACACCGGTGACGTTCACCTTCGGGCCGCGCTCGGCGAAGGGAATGATCTTGTCGCGCAGCAGGTCGGTGAGCAGGGCCATATTGGTCGGGTTCCGCAGGTCTGGCGAGGCGCCGATCAGCAGCGGCAGGAATGCGGTCGCGGCCGCGTCACCCGAATTCGCCAGCGGTGCGAGCCAACCCATGGAGTGGGCGAGCGGGCCGAGGGCATTGAAAATGACCATCGTCTTGGCGATGGAGTCCTGGGTGCCGGTGAGCGAACGCACCGCCTCGGGGGTCAGGATGTTCGTGAGCTCGGCCTCGATGTTGTGCATGATCTCGGCATTGGCGGCGAGCCCGTTGACAAGCAGGTCGACCCGGTCGAGGTTGGCGGCCAGATCGGCGGCGTCGGCCCCCATCACCGCCGAGATGCGGGCGGTCTCGCGGGGATCCTGCGGCATCACCGAGTTCACCCGGGCGATCATGTCCTGCAGCTGACCGATCGCGCCGCCCTGCACGAACAGCGCCATGGTCGCCATCGTGTCTTCCAGCTGCACAGGGGGTTTGGTTCGCTCGATGGGGATGGTTCCGCCGTCGCGCAGCAGCTGACCGAAGCCGTCCTTGGGCGTGGTCAGCGCGACGTGGATATCGCCGAGAATGGTGTCCTGGCGCAGTTCGGCGATGGTCGATGCGGGCAGCGAGACCGACTCGAGGATGTCGGCCTCGACGACGACGTACCCACCGCGACCGGCGGGCGCATCGGCGGGCTGGACCACACGCACGTCGGTGACGGTGCCGATCTCGGCACCGTTGGCGATCACCTTCGACTTCGACGGCAGGTTCAGCGCGCTGGCGAACTCGATGTGGACGCGGTAGGTGTCACCGCTGACCGACGATCCAGGGACCGGCACATCGGCCGGATCGAAACCGCAGCCGCCGACGGCGAGACCGGCGGCTACAACCAGCGCGATCATGGTGCGCCGCATACTCTTTCGCGACCTGATCATCGGGCACCTGCCATTCCGAGCACGACTTGCACGAGGTTCACATCGGTCAATCCCTGTGCGGGATCAGGGCATTGTCCCGGCAGCACCGCGTTGAGGGCGGCGCACACCTGGTCGGCCTCACCCGTGGGCAGGGCGACCTTGGGCGGGGCGTAGGTGATTGCGGTGCCACCTGCCGCGCTCTGGAAGGCGGAGGTGAGCGCGGGCAGTTTCAGCACCACATCGCGCAGCGATCCGACGTTGGCGCGCAACATCTTCACCAGCGGGACGGCGCCGTCGAGGGTGCCGATGAGCGGGTCGCCGAGGATGGTGGTGAGGTCGTTGAGCATCGGCAGCAGTTCGCCGAGCCCGTCGAACAGCGAGGTGGCCGGGCCGAGCAGGTCGTCGGAGGCCATGTTCAGCAGCGGCGCGAGCCGGGTGAGCATGGACTGCAGGTCGCCCCAGTTCGCGGCGACGCGGTTGGACACCGACGCGAAGGCGTCGAAAAGGCCTGCGAGATGGCCGATGTCGGCGTCCGGCTTGTTCATCGCCGAACCCAGTTTGGTGATGAGCTCGTTGACGGTCGGGCCGGTGCCCTGCGTGGCACGGTCCAGCGCGCCGAGGCCGTCGACCAGGGCGGTCGGCTGACCCGAGTTGGTGCCCGAGAGCTGTTCGGACAGGCTCGCCAGGGCGGTGAGCGTTTCGGTGATGCTCTTGGGCGTCAGCGTTTTGGTGATGCAGCCGCCCTCGAACTTGCGGGTGTCCTTGCCGCTGGCCAGCACGGCCAGATTACGGTCGGCGGCAACGGAATACGCGACGGTGGTCGCCGAAGCGTCGGCGTAGACCGGGTATTCGGCATCGACCTCGAAATCGACGCGCACCTTGGGACCCTCGTTGCGGACCGAGGTCACCTCGCCGACGGAGATACCGCGCATGGTGATGTGGTTGCCCGGGTACAGGCCGACCGCGTCGGGCATGAGCGCGCAATAGGATTCGGTCTTCTTCAGCGGATCGAAGGCGATGAAGTAGCCGCCGGTGACGAGCGCGACGAGCACCGCGACACCGGCGATCGACATGAACGCCTGGGATCCGAGGAGCTTTTTCAGCATCAGCACGCCTTCCCCGGTAGCGGCACGCACACCCGTGCGTCCGACTGGTCGACGACCACGCCGGCCTCGGGCGTCACCAGCTGCGACAACTTGGTCTGCAATTCGTGCACCGTTCCGATCACCGGCTCGAACCGGCCGGTGAGTTCCTGCAGTCGCGGTAGTGCATCGGCCAGCGCCTGTGCCTGCGGTTTCAGGGTCGACTCCCAGCCTGGCGCCAGGGTGGCGAGGCGGTTGACCACCGACACCAGCAGCCGGACTGCCTCGGCCGCTTCGGCCTGTTTGCTCAGCAGCACGTCCTCGAGCAGGTTGACGTTGTTCATCAACCTGCCGAGGTCGGACTTGGCGCCGTCGTACATGGAGATGTACTCGTCGAGGATCGCGATGGACTTCGACACCTGCGACCGCTGGCG
Organism: Nocardia sp. NPDC023733; assembly: GCF_040639775.1. Classification (NCBI taxonomy): domain Bacteria; kingdom Bacillati; phylum Actinomycetota; class Actinomycetes; order Mycobacteriales; family Nocardiaceae; genus Nocardia; species Nocardia sp. NPDC023733. The sequence continues at coordinate 9,589 of NZ_JBFAAN010000013.1, forward strand.
GTCGAGCATGTCGACGTACTTGCCGACTGTGTCCAAGGTGCTGCGCAGCGCCTCCGGCGAGTTCAGCAACGCGGTATTGGCAGCCGCGAGATTCTCGCGCACTGTCGCGCCGTCGACCGCGGCCAACGGTGCCGTGGCGTCCTGGAAGGTTTCGATCAGGCTGTAGGGCAAGCGGATTCGGTCGGAAGGAATCGCCTCATCGCCCAGTGGTTCCGAACCGGCGGGGTACAGCGCGACGTAGTGGCCGCCGACGACGGTGAGCATGCGGACGTCGAGGGAGGTCTGGTCGCCGACGAACACGTCGTTGTTCACGGTGAACCGCATGACGACCTTGTCCGGCTTCAGCTCCAGCGAGGTGACGCTGCCGACCGAGATTCCGGCCAGGCGCACGTCGTCACCCTCGCGCACCGACTGGGCTTCAGTGAGCTCGGCGGTGTAGGTGTGTTTGCCCAGCGGCACCACGTACACCACGCCCGCGGCGATGATGAACAGCACCACGGCGGTCAGGCCGATGATGCCCATCCGCAGCTCACGGGCGCGTTTGCCCGCTTCGTCGAGGATCGGGCGATCACCGGAGAAGAATTTCAGCGGTTGCATACGGTGACCTTCTGTCCGGCGATCAGCACCTGCAGCGGCGCGGGCACCTCGGCGGCGCCGTTGCTGCAGTGCGGTGTGAAGTCGGTGAAACCGCGCGAGAGCGAGGAGTCGACCGTGGCCAGCAGACCGGGCAGGCGGCCGAAAACCTCCACGGCCTCCTGCGGATTCGGGAACAGGGCGCGGATCATCGCGTCGACATCGGCGCCGCCGCCTTCGACCAGGCCGAGTGAGGCGAGCAGCCGGTCGACGGGGGCGAGCACCGAGGGCGCGCTCATCGCGAAGTCGGCGACACCACCGATATTGCGCTGCATCGCCTCGAAGATGTCGGTGAGCCGGGCCAGCAGCGGCAGCAGATGACCGACCTTGCCGCCGTGCCGGTCGGCCAGATCCGACAGGTTGCGGATGAGGGTGGAGATCACCTGCTGGCGGTTCTCGGCGTAGGAGGCGAGTTCGTCGATGGCGGTGAGCGCGGGGCCGAGGCCGCTGCCATCACCTTCGATCACGGCGAGCATGCTCGCGGTGAACTGGTTGATCGCCTCGGGCGACAGCGTGGCGAGCACCGGCTTGAGACCGCTGAACAGGCTGGTCACGTCGAAGGACGGCACGGTCATGTGCGCGCCGATGCGGGCGCCCGCCGCGATGCGGGTGCCGGGGTTGGGCGCCTGCTGCAGGTCGACATAGCGCTGGCCGGTGAGGTTCTGGTAGCGGATGGCCAGCTTGGAGTTGTCGTAGATCGGCGTATCGGTCTTGACCGTCAGGCGCACCTTGGCCTTGTCGCCCTCCAGCGAGATCTTCTCGACCTTGCCCACCTGCACACCGAACATGCGCACGTCGTTGCCGACCTTGAGGCCGTTGGCATCGGTGAACAGCACGTCGTGTGCGTTGGTGTCACCGGAGACGGGACGTTTGATGAGCGTGAACACCAGACCGAGCACGGCGACCATCACCAGTGTGAACACGCCGAGGCGCAGTGCGACACCGCGAATCTTCATCACGCACCGCCCTTTCCGAACAGCGGGACCGCGATCGCGGGGACACCGCTGAGCTCGACATCGAGGTTGAGCACGGGCCCGTCGGGACCGTCGGGCATGGCGCCGCGCAGGTTCTGCAGCAGGGCGGTGAGTTCGGCGCCGGTCCGGCGTGAATGCGGCGACATCTGCGCGAGCGCGAGCAGCATGGGCGCGAGCATGTCGGTCGACTCGGCGAGGTGGCCGCCCGCGGTGTTCAAGGTGGTGGTCAGGGCGGGCAGCAGGCTGCCGCCGATCACGCCGACGCCGATGTCGTAGCGATCCTTGTCGGTCTGGGTCACCTTGATCTCGCTGAGCTGGTCGATCACCTGCATGGTCGCGCCGGCGAACTGGCCGCCGCCGTCGAAGGCCGGGCCGAGCCTGCCGAACAGTTCCGAGGGCGCGACGTCCTGGTTGTCGGCGATGGTCTTGGCCACCGTGATGAGCGCCTGGACCAGCGGGGTGAAGGCCTTGAAGTCGGCGGCGAGCTGGGAGATCACCGTCGCCATCTGCGGGCTCGTCACGGTCATGCCGACCTGCGAGAGGCTGCGCAGGATCGCGCTCATGGTCGCGTCGTAGACCCGGGCGTTGTTCGGGCCGGTCAGGTCGAGCACCGAACCTGCCCGCAGCGGGGCACCGCCGGGGCCGCGCCGCAGTTCGATCTCGGCGATGCCGAACAGGTTGGTCGGCGCGTAGTCGATGGCGAGGCTGTCGTCGATGCCGTGCAGGCGGTGCTCGTCGAGCAGCAGCGCGATCTGCTGGGTGCCGCGCTCGCCGGGGGTCACCTCGGCGACCTCGCCGACGGTGACGCCGTCGATGCGGACCTGGCTGCCGGATTCGATGCCGTCACCGAGGTGCTCGGTGCGCAGCGCGATCCGCAGCCCCTCCTCGGAGCGGACGTTGGAGTACGTGACGTAACCGAGCGCGACCACCGCGATCACCGCGAGGATGACGACACCGGTCAGGCGCGAGGTGCGCCGATTCGCCGCGACGCCGGGCATTCCGTAATTCGGCACTAGCTCACCCCGTAAAACTGATCGCCGAGTTGAAGCCCCACAGCATGATCGACAGCACCATGTCGATGGCGACGATGGCCACCGAACTGGCCCGCACCGCGCGACCCGAGGCGATGCCGACGCCCTCGGGTCCGCCGGTGGCGAAGAACCCGAAGTAGCTGTGCACCAGGATCACGACCGTGCCGAACACGGCGACCTTGATGACCGCCGCGATCATGTCGAAGCCGGAGATGAACTGGAAGAAATAGTGGTCGTACACGCCCGCCGACTGCCCGTAGACCATGGTGAGCAGGCCGCGGCAGGCACCGTAGGACAGGATCAGCGCGATCAGGAAGGTCGGCACGATCGCGATGGCGCCGGCGATCACGCGGGTGGTGACCACGAACGGCACCGAGCGCAGGCCGAGCGCCTCGATCGCGTCGATCTCCTCGGAAATGCGCATCGAGCCGATCTCGGCGGTGATCCGGCAGCCCGCCTGGGCGGCGAAGCCGATGGCGGCCGCGATCGGGGCCAGCTCACGGGTGGTGGCGTAGGCGGAGATGACGCCGGTGACCGGGCCCATGCCGAGCATGTCCAGCGACGCGAAGGACTCGACGCCCACGGAGGCGCCCATCACCAGGCCGAGCACGATCATCATCGGCACGGTGCCGCCGCCGACGATGATCGAGCCGCGACCCCAGGTCATATCGGTGACCGCGCGCAGCGTCTCGTCGCGGTAGCGGCGCAGCGTCAGCGGCACCGAGGACAGCACCTGCCAGACGAACACGGCGACGAAGCCGAGCGATTCGCCCGCGCCGACGATTCGTCTGCCCAGGCGCGCGGGGGTGCGCAGCCAGTGCAGCGAGGTGGGGAGATAGGAGGAGGCAGCCATCACGCCAACTTCGTCGGCAGGAACATGGCGCTGATCTGGGTGGCCAGCAGGTTCACGATGGCGATGGACACCACCGAGAGCACAACCGCCGCGTTCACCGCGTCGGCCACACCGCGCGGCCCGCCCTTGGCCTCCAGCCCGCGCTGGCACGAGATCACGACGACGAGGAACCCGAAGATCAGGGCCTTGAGCAGCGACACCCACACATCGCCCGCGGTCGCGAAGGAACCGAAGGTGGACCAATAGCTGCCGGGCGTCACGCCCTGACCGCCGACGGCCACCGCGTACCCGGCGAGCACGCCGACGAAGATGATGAGCACGTTGAGCATCGGGGCGACGATCAGCATCGCCATCATGCGCGGGATCACCAGCCGGTGCACCGGGCTGATGCCCATGGTGTTGAGCGCGTCGATCTCCTCGCGGATGGTCCTGGCGCCCAGGTCGGCCGCGATGGCCGCCGCGCCCGCGCCGCCGAGCAGGAAGCCGGTCGCGATGGGCGCGCCCTGCTTGATGACGCCGAGGCCGCCGGTGGCGCCGAGCATGGAGTCGGCGCCGAGACTGTGGATGAGGTTGCCCACCTGCACCGAGACGATCACGCCGAACGGGATCGCCATGAGGACGGCCGGGATGGCGGTGACGGTGATGAGGCGCCAGGCCTGCACGAGGGTCTCGCGCCATTGGAACTGGCGGCGGGCCACGTCGGCGACGGTGCCGGTGACCGACTCCTGCGCGAGGTCGACCGCACGCCCGAAGGTCCGCAGCGACGACACCACCGTGGCGGTGAAGTTCTCGCGGACGATCTGGGTAGCGGAATCCGTCTTCGCGGAATGCAGATCGGTCGACATCAGAAATGCCTCCGGCCCGCTTGCGAAGCGCGGGGCAGGGTGAAATTCATACCGCACTCTCTGGCTTCGGCGTCGGTGCCAACTCCAGCAAGCTAACCGGTACTCTGCGTCACAACAAAATTTCGGGTGGGTGACCCTCGTCGCTTTTCCGCTGTTTCGATGACAGGATCACGCGGGTTGTGATCCGCGACACCGCACCTACGGGCTTGCGGCGAGGAACACGAAAGCCGCGAACAACGCCAGGTGCACACCGCCCTGCAGCAAGGTGGCCCGACCTGGCACAACGGTCAGCGTGCCGACCACGAAGGTCAGCGCGAGCAGCACCATCTGAGTCGCACCGAGGCCGAGGACCAGCGGCCCGCTCAGCCAGATTGTGGCGATCGCGATCACCGGAATGGTCAGCCCGATACTGGCCATCGCCGAACCCAGCGCCAGGTTCAGGCCGATCTGCACTTGGTTGCGCCGCGCGGAGTTGACCGCGGCCAGCGTCTCGGGCAGCAACACCAGCATCGCGATCACCACACCGACCGCGGCCTGCGGCAGCCCCGCCGAGGCGATGCCCGATTCCAGCGCGGGCGAGACCACCTTCGCCAGGCCGACGACACAGACCAGGGCGAGCACAAGCATGCCGAGGCTGGTCAGGGCGATCCGGTTCGACGGCAGCTCCGCGTGCATCCCCTCGTCCTCGTCGATCGCGCCGCTGGCCTCCACCGGGAGGAAATCGTCAGGGTGACGCACGGTCTGCACCATCACGAACAGCCCGTAGAGCGCCAGCGAGGCGACCGCGGCGAAGGCGAGCTGCGCCGGGGAGAACTCCGGGCCGGGCTTGCTCGTGGTGAAGGTCGGCAGCACCAGGCTCAGCGTGGCCAAGGTGGCCACCGTCGCCAGGGCCGCGCCCGTGCCCTCCGGGTTGAACACCGCGATCCGGCGCCGCAGCGCACCGACCAGCAGCACGAGACCGAAGATGCCGTTGCAGGTGATCATCACCGCCGCGAAGACCGTGTCGCGCGCCAGCGACGCCGCCTTGTCACCACCGGAGATCATCATGGTGACGATCAGGGCCACCTCGATCACGGTGACCGCCACCGCGAGGATCAGCGCACCGTACGGTTCGCCGACCCGATGGGCCACCACCTCGGCGTGATAGACCGCCGAGAGCACCGCCCCGACCAGCACGGCACTGACCACTGCCACCACCACGCCCGGTATCTCGCGCCCCCAGGTGACGGCGAGTACGAGCGCGGCGAGAATCGGTACGAAGAGGGTCCATCTGGTCGTCAATGCGGCGATCATGATCTCCATCGTTCCAGGTGTGTGACACCAGCGGCCGGATGCGCGGCCGCGAACATGCGCCGATGGATTCACAGTCGCGCTGCGATGGGGAACAATTCAGCGCGTGCGGACCCAGTTCACCCTCGAGCTCTTGGCGCTGTCCAACGAGCTCACCCACATGTCGCGGCTGGCCCATGACGCGACCGAGCGGATCACCGAGGCGCTGGCGGGCGCCGATTTGGCGGCAACCTACGAGGTTTTCGCGCTCGACGAGCGGCTACAGCAGATGTTCGCCGCCTGCGAGTCACGCACCATGGCACTACTCGCCCTGCAGGCGCCGGTCGCCCGCGACCTGCGCCACGTGGTCACGGCCATCCAGGTGGCCGGTGAACTCTCGCGCATCGGGCGGCGCACGGAAGCCGCGGGACAGTACGTGTATCGCGCTCACCCCGACGCCGTCGCACCGGCGCCGGTGATGCAGGCGCTGGTGGCGATGGGCGGCCTGGCCGCTGAATGTGTTGCCCGGGTGAGCGATTCGGTCGCCACGGGACGATTCGTCGAGGACGACGGTTCCGACGCGGCCGCCATGGAGGACCTGTTCAGACAGCTGAACTCCGTACTCACCGCAGCCGAAGCCGGTATCGATACCGCCGCCGCCATCGATCTGGCCTTGCTCGGCAGCCAGTTCCAGCGATGCGTGGATCACGCCGCTCGCATCGCCCGGCTGATCCGCTTCCTGGACACCGGAATTCCCACCGAATCCGGTTCGCTACCCGACTGAGCGGGTACGTGATAGGCGAACGCTATTGAGCTGCAATCCGTTTGCCCTGGCCTGTGCCGAATGTCATAGGCGACAATGACCGACGGACCGGTATCCGCCCCGTAGGTTGTGCCGGTTCGCAGTTCGACGAAGGCACAGGTGGTACGGGCATGAAGTGGTCCTCGATCAGCGGCTCACCGGTCGGGCGCGCAGTGCTCGCACTGGCCGCCGCGATGGTTGTCGCGCTGGTGGTGACAGTAGCGAATTCGCTGCTGGACAAGGTGAATCCGACCGCGCCCGGCCCCGGCTCGGCGGGCGCGGCCACGGTGTCGGGCAAGGAGATCGGTGATCTGGTCGCCACCCTCGTCGTCGCCAAGGAAGGCGCGATGACCGGCTACACCCGCGAGAAGTTCCCGCACTGGGACACCAACAAGCCCGAACACGGCTTCACCGGCGACCTCGCCAAGTACACCAAGTGCACCAGCCGCGACGTGATGATGCTGCGCGACGCCACCGGCAAGGTCACCCTCGACCCCAAAACCTGTGAACTGACGGTGCCGTCGGGTGCCGGCTGGCAGGACCGCTACGGCTTCATCGACAAGAAGACCGGGCAGCTCGGCCCCTATAAGTTCATCACCGACCCGTCGAAGGTCGACGCCGAACACATCGTCGCCCTCGCCGAAGCCTGGCGCTCCGGTGCCGCCGACCGCGACGAGGACACCCGCCGCCGCATCGCCAACGACGCGATGAACCTGGTCGCCGCCGACCCGTCGGCCAACCGGTCCAAGGGCGACCAGGACCCCGCGAACTACCTGCCGCCGGGCAACTTCCGGTGTGCCTATATCGAGCACTACGTGAAGGTCAAGATAAAGTACGCACTGACCGTTGATACCGCCGAGCACACCGCGTTGCGCACCGCAGTCGACGACTGCCTCCGCCGAGGAGAGTTCAAATAAGCGAGCCCATCGAGATCACCGCCGAATGCGCCGTCATGACCGAAGAGGAAGGGACGGTGTCGGGCGAGCTCGACGTGATGCTCGACGACGCGGGTAAAGGCCTGGTCCGCTACCGCGGCACCGACACCTGGTACACCATCGGCAATATCGAGGCCGAACCGCCGCGCACCTGGGAGTGCGTCGCCGATCTCGTGAAAGCGATCAAGAAGGTGGCGGGCACCCGCGACGTGGCCGGGAACGCGGTGGTCTTCGAGGCCTGAGCGTCCGGCTGGCAATCTGGTAGTCATGCCCATCGACTACCACTCCCCCCGGGTCGCCTGGTCCGGGCTCGGCCACCGGATACCGCTCGCGGCCGCGCTCATCGCCACCGCCCTCGCCCTGTTCGGACTGCTCACCTGGGTGGTCGTCGGCAATATGGACGGCACACCGTGGGATGTGCGGGTGCTCGACTGGATGATCGCGCATCGCAGCGAACCGCTGACCACGGTGGCGCGGGTGATCACCGACCTCGGCGGCACCGTGGCGATGACGATTCTGGCGCTCGTCACGGTGATCTGGTTACTCGCCCGGCGCGATCTACCGGTGGCCGCGCTGGTCGGTGTCACCTCGCTCGGCGCGGGCGCGTTGGTGTGGGGCATCAAGCGGATCGTCGACCGGCATCGTCCGCCGATGGACTCACGGCTGGTCACCGAGCTGAGCCTGTCGTATCCGTCGGGACATTCGCTCGGGTCGGCGGCGGTGGGCGGGGTGGTGGCGATCGCGCTCGTTCCGCGCCTGCGCCGGGTCTGGGTGCGCCGCACCGCCGTCGGCGTGGCGGTGGTGTTCCCGATCGCGGTCGGGCTGTCGCGGGTGTATCTCGGGGTGCACTGGATCACCGATGTGCTGGCGGGCTGGATCGTCGGTCTGCTCTGGCTGACGCTGAGCGTCACCCTGTTCACCCGCCTGCACGCGCGCAGCACGACCCGCACCTAGCCGGCGCGTGCCGAACATCTGGCAAGGAGTTCGCTGATGACGGTGGAACCGAGCGTCGCGCTGATCGTGCTGTGCGTGGGCATGGTGCTCGCGGCGGCGCTGGTGTACCGGTTCACCGGAATCGGTTCGCCGTTCGTGGTGCCGAGAGCCGCGTTCCGTGCGGTGCTGCAATTGGGTCTGATCGCGTTGATTCTCGCGGCCGCGCTCCGGCATCTGTGGTCGGCCGCGCTCGTGCTGCTTGTCATGTTCGGCGCGGCCGTGTTCACCGCCGTCCGGCGGGCGCAGGCGGGCCGCTCCGGGATCTGGCTCGGCTTGGCCGTCGCGACCGGGATCGCGGCGGTGATGCCGGCGACCCTGCTCAGCGGCGCGGTGCCGATCCACGGTGTCACGCTGGTGTCGATCGGCGGCATCCTGCTGGGCGGCACCATGACCTCCACCTCGCTGGCGGCCCGGCGCGGGCTCGATGCCATCGGCCAGCGCTGGGGTGAGGTGGAGGCGGCCCTGAGTCTGGGATTCACCGATCGCCCGGCCCGCAAGATGGTGCTCACGGGCGCGGCGACCGACGCGCTCATCCCCGGTGTCGACCAAGCCCGAACGGTCGGGCTGGTCACCCTGCCCGGCGCGTTCATCGGCGTGTTGCTCACCAGCGGGTCCGCCGCGCAGGCCGGTGCGGTTCAGGTGCTCGTGCTGATCGGGTTGATGCTGTCGGAGGCGTGTGCGGTGGCGGTGACGCTCGAGTTGGTCGCGCGCGCCCTGGTCCGCCGCCCGCGCCCCTGATACGGCAGCTACCGTGATCCCTCGATGAACTGGTGGTCGGTCACGATGCGGCCGTCGGAGTCGAGGGCGAGCAGGTCGAAGCCGCCGCCCTGGGTGGTGCCGTCGTCGCGGCGGTTCATCGTCCACGCCACACCGACGGTGCCCGCGGGCAGTTCCACGGCGGGCCCGGCCGCCGCGAAGACGGATTCGCCGTCGACCAGGAACATTTCGTAGGCGCGGCTGACCCGGCGGTCGAGTGCGTCGTAGCCGTGCACCGCGAGCGGCGGGGCCGGTATCGCGAGATCGGCTGCGGCCGTTCGCGCCTCGGCGGGTGGGTCGACCAGGTACTGCGCACCGTCGACCGCGAACAGCTCCTCGATCATCTTGCGGCGGGTGGTGGGATCGGCTTCGTTCCAGAGGGCCACGTAGCGGGTGGCGATGTCGTTGTTGCTCATGGCGACAACTCTGTCGAGCCAGGCGGCGCGGAGCGATTCCCTGCGGGGAATGAACGACTGGCGCATCGGGGGTCGGAGTTCATTCCCTCCCGGGAATGGCGCGGGGGACTCGTGCGCGGTTGACTCGCACCATGACGATCGCGCAGACCAGCACCGCCTTCGGTCCGCAACTGCGGCACTGGCGCACCCTGCGCCGGGTCAGCCAGCTCGACCTCGCGATTCGTGCCGAGACGAGCCAGCGCTACCTGAGCTTCCTCGAACAGGGCAGGTCCCAGCCGGGTCGCACGATGGTGGTGCGGCTGGCCGAATCACTCGAGCTGACCCTGCGCGACCGCAACAACCTGCTCCTGGCCGCCGGTTTCGCCCCGGTATTTCCCGAAAGCGATCTGGCCGCACCGGAGTTGGCGCCGGTGCGCGAAGCGCTCACCGCTGTTCTCGACGGGCACCTGCCGTATCCGGCGCTGGTCGCCCGCCCGCGCGGCGAACTGGTCACGGCCAATGCCGCGTTCGACCTGTTCACCGAGGGCGTGGCCGACCATCTGCTGCGGGCGCCGATGAACGTACTGCGGCTGGCGCTGCACCCCGACGGTGTGGCGCCACGGGTGCGCAACCTGCCCGAATGGGGCAGGCACATCATCGACTCACTGCGCAGCCGGGCCGCCCACACCCCCGACCCCGCCGTCGACGCGCTCATCGAGGAACTGTCGGGGTATCTGCCGACCGCCGCCGTGGGGCCCGACCACGTCGGCTTCGCCGTCCCACTGCATCTGCGCACCGACGACGGCGACCTCCGCCTGATCACCACTCTCACCTCGTTCGCCACCGCGACCGATGTCACCCTCGCCGAGCTCCATCTCGAGGCGTTCCTGCCCGCAGACGAGGAGTCCGCCCGCATCCTGCGTCTGCGAGCATCGCGGCGCTGAAGCCGAGCGCCGCGCACGGATCAGGTTGCTGTCGAGGCGATTTCGCGCTGGACCGGCTCGTCCCAGTCGATGCGGTAGCGACGTTCGGCGCCCATCGTCTTCTCCGGGTTCATCACCGTTCGCACCATGAGCGGCATGACGGCGTTCATCACCTTGCGGGCGATCGGGCCCGGCGTCTTGCTGCGATTGACCTTCGCGGCACGGGCCGTGATGCCTTCCACCCGCGCCCGCCGCAACCGTTCATAGGCGGCGAAAGCCGCTGTGGGCGAGTCGATATCGCGGAGACAGCGGGCCAGTTGCACGGCACTCTCGATGGCCAGCGACGCACCCTGACCGGAACTGTTCGACGGAGCGTGCACCGAATCGCCGACCAGGACCAGCCGATCGCGATACCAGTGCGGCACCGGCGGCATGATGTGCAGCGCTCCGGTGATCTCGAGGGTGTCGGCCGTTGTGCGACGGGCGAATTCGCCGCCAGGAGTGTCTGGGGCGTAGGTGTCGCGCAGGATCCGCAGCCAGTACTCGGGTGATTTCGCCCTGGCCTCGGTGAACGAAAGGTACTGCTTACTCGGCAGATTCGCGCCCCACGCGATCCGACCGTCGGCCCCTTTCCAGTACAGGTAGTAGGCCTTGGCGCCGAAGGCGAACACCATGGTGTCGTCGGGGACATCGATGTCGAAGTCGACCTGCGCCCCGAACCCGAGCATGCCGGTATAGCGGGGACCGGGTGCGGACGGATCGATCAGACCCCGGACGGTGGAACGGATGCCGTCGGCGCCGACGAGGATGTCGGCGGTGGCACTCGACCCGTCCGCGAAGTGCGCGGTGACGCCGTCGCCGTGCTCGTCGACACCGATCAGGCGCTTGTCGTAGGTGAACGGCACCCCGGCGGCGACGGCATGGTCGTGCAGTGCGCGGTGCAGCTCGCCGCGGTCGACGAGTTGCAGCGGTGGTTGATCCGACAGCGTGGGGACCTCGTGCATGCGGCCACCGACGCGCAGGCGCATCCCGGATACGGGTGAGGCGATCCGGCGCACCGGGTCACCGGCGCCGAGGATGTCGAGCGCGGCGATGCCGTTGGGTGCCAGCGCCAGCCCGGAACCGATGCCATCGGACGGGCCGGAATAGGCCTCGTAGACGTGGGCGTCGATGCCCGCTGTGCGCAGGGCGGTCGCGGCGACGGGTCCGGCGATGCCGCCGCCGATGATCAGGGCGGAATGAATGGACATGGGTGATCTCCAGATCGGGATTTCCGACGTCACCCAGCTATCCTGTGGTTGCCAGCCTCGAGGCCGGGTGCGCCTGGTTTCGGGACGGTTCTCCGGGCTCGGTGGGGTGTTGCCGCACGCCACCGAGCTCGGGGTCTTCGCATGGTCGGTTAGTCCGCGCTCCTCTCCGCGGGTGTTCTTTCGGCAGGCATGCCGTCTGCATGCCACTGACGCCATTGGTCGAGTGCGTCGAACGAGCCCGCCACCAGTTCCTCGCGCAGCGCGCGTGCCCAGCGCGCCTCGGCTTCCAGCATCGCCAGGCCGTATTCGGTCTCGACGAGGAACAGGCGTGGCAGGGTGAGCGCACCGAGTTCGGTCTTGATCCGGGCGATGGTTTCCTCGAGCCTGGCGACGCGGGTACCGAGCAGGTCGATCACCTCGTCGGGCGGCAGGATCGCCAGGATCGACAGACCGGCGGTGAACCGGTGATGTTCGGGTTCGGGTTCGGCGAGGAGTTCGCGCGTCCAGTCGGCCATTTCGGCGCGGCCTGCGTCGGTGATCCGGTAGATCACCCGCTCGGGCCGCGCACCCTCCTTCTCGCTGCCGACGACCTCGAGGAAACCGGCCTTGGCCATGTTCTGCACGACCGTGTACAGCGAACCCCACTTGATGTCCATGTCACGGTCTTTGCCCTGCGCGCGCAGGGTCGCGGCGATCTCGTAGCGGTGCATCGGGCGCTGCACGATGACCGACAGCACGGCCAGGGCCAGCAGATTGTTCACCTTGCGCTTCGTCGCCACGCCCGCCTCCTTACTCGTCTACGAATATACGTCTACGAGTAATCGGTGACAAGGAGCGGTCAACCGGTATAGACCTTGGCTCCCCGATCGTGGTCGGCGCCTTCGTCGAGGAGTTTCGCGGCGATCTTCGACAGTGCCTCGTCGAGCAGTGCCCTATCGGTGGGGTCCTCGCAGTTCCAGTCGTCGAGGCGGTCCCCGAGCCAGCGCCGCCAGCCGGCCCGCAAGGTGTCGACCTCGCCGCGGCCCGAGTCGGTGAGGGTGAGCGTCCCCGCCTCGGTGTGCAGCAGTCCCTCGTCGGCCGCCTGCCGGAAGACCGGGGCGAGCACCTCGACCGGGAGCCGGTGCCGGTAGGCGATGCCGTACACAGTGGCGGGCATGTCCTGTTTGCCGTACAGGTACACCTGCCCCAGCGCCCACGCGGTATCCGGGCTCAGCCGGCTGCCCGACGCGGCGATGAGTTCGGGAATGATCGGGCCCTTCGCCCGCGCCTTGCGCACGGTCGCCGCGACCGAGCGTTCCAGCTGCACCACCCGGTCGTGCGAGTCCGGCACCGAGAACCCCTCCCCCACATCACCCGCACCGTGGCGCGCGCTGTCGCGCAGCCGCACCTGCGGCAGGAACCAGGCGACGACGAAACCGAGTAGCGCCACCGGAACCACCCAGGCGAAGACATGGTCGATCGAGCGGGCGTAGGCGTCGACGATCGGTGCGGTCTGCTCGACCGGCAGCTCACGCAGCAGTTTCGGGTTCGCCACCGCCTCCGGCGGGACGCTCGGCGCCTCCCGCATCGCCTCGGCCAGGGCGGTCCTGCTCTCGTTGCTGTAGAGCGTGCCGAACACCGCCGTGCCGAACGCGCTGCCGAGGGTGCGGAAGAAGGTGACACCGGAGGTCGCGGTGCCGAGGTCGGCATAGGGCACGGTGTTCTGCACGACGATGGTGAGCACCTGCATGCCCAGCCCGAGGCCGGCGCCGAGAATCAGCATGTACAGCGATTCCAGCCACACGCTGGTGTGCCGGTCCATCGTCGACATCAAACCGAGGCCGACGGCGAGCACGGCCATGCCGACGATCGGGAAATACCGGTACCGGCCGGTCTTGCCGACCACCTGACCGGAGAAGATCGAGGTGATGAACAGGCCGACGACCAGCGGCAATGTGCGCACACCCGACACCGTCGCCGACACACCGTCGACGTATTGCAGGTAGGCGGGCAGGTAGGTCATCGAGCCGAGCATGGCGAAACCGACGATGAAACTGAGCACCGAGGACACCGTGAACACGCGGCTGCGGAACAACCGCATCGGCAGCATCGGCTCCTTCGCCCGGTTCTCCACCCGGACGAACGCGGCGAGCAGCACGACGGCGAGCACGAACAGCCCGATGATCTGCCAGGAACCCCACGGATACTCGTTGCCACCGAATTCCAGCCCGAGGATCAGCGCCGACACACCGACGGCGACCAGGCCGATGCCGAGGTAGTCGATCACCGGCCGGCTGCGGGCGGCGAGTTTCGGCAGCGTCCGCGCCGCCATCACCAGCATCACGACGACCACCGGGACGTTCACATAGAAGCACCACCGCCAGCTCGCATGGTCGGTGAACAGCCCGCCGAGGGTGGGACCGAGGACGGTGGTGATGCCGAAGACCGCGCCGAGCGCGCCCTGATATTTGCCGCGTTCGCGCAGTGGAATGGTGTCGGCGATCAAAGCCATCGACGTGACCATCAGCCCGCCCGCACCGACACCCTGGATGCCGCGCGCGAGGATCAGCATCGCCATGCCGCCCGCCATGCCCGCCAGCGCGGAACCGGCGATGAAGATGATCCCGCTGATCTGGAACAGCAGTTTGCGACCGAACAGGTCACCGAGTTTGCCCGCGAGCACGGTCGCGACGGCCTCGGCGAGCAGGTACGAGGTGACCACCCAGGCCATGTGCCCCGCGCTGCCGAGATCGGCGACGATCGAGGGCAGCGCGGCCGACACGATGGTCTGGTCGAGCGCTGCCATCAGCATGCCGAGCACCACCGTGGCGAATACGAGATTGATCTTGGTCTTGCTCATCGGCGCGACGGGCTCGTCTACAGCAACACCATCCGGCATGGCCCCAGTATGGGCGTTGCCGCGCCCGGCGGGAGCCCAGTGACACGGCAGCAATCGGACCGATATCTCAGCGCACGGCGTACCCGGCCAGCCCCGGTTCGAGCGCGTCGAAGGCGATCTCGGCGTAATCGGTGAGGGCAGCGGCGATCTCGTCGCCCGACTCGCCCGCGAGGGTGCGACGCAGGATCTCCTCGAACAACACGCGGTGCACGCCTGCCAGTTGTGCGGCGGCTACCCGAGGGGTGATGTCGTCGGGCGCGGCGGCGGTCTCCCCGGCGAGTGCGCGGGCCAGCGCCGCCTCCCGCTCGTCGTGGAACTCCCGTAACCGGGCGGTGAGGGCTTGGCTGTCGGTGATCATCTTCGCGAACGGCGCGCCACTGAAGCCGATCACGGGGTCCTGGGCGGCCACGGCGGCGAGGTAGGCGCCGCGCAGGGCGGCCAGTGCGGACTGGCCGGGGGCACGATCGCGCACGATCGCGGCGAGCTGTTCGACGTAGGCCGCGCCGAGGTCGAGGGCCAGGTCTTCCTTGCGCGGAAAGTAGTTGGTGACGGTCATCTTCGCCACGTCAGCGGCCGCGGCGATCTCGGCGATCGTCACCTTGTCGAAGCCGCGTTCGAGAAACAACTCGGTAGCGCGGTGCGAGATCTGTTCCCTGGTCTGCTGCTTCTTCCTGGCCCGTAACCCCTGCTGCGTAGTCATGTTCTCAGCGTAACTGAACTCGTCCCAAAATTGTTCTTGACATATTTTTAGGTTGGTCCTAAGTTTGTGTCCGTCGCCGCGAGCGACATTCCTTCGCCGAACGGGAGCACTCCTTGACCGTCACCGCCGATCCCATCCGCGACTACCTCACCGCCATCAGCCGCACGCCCCTGCTGACGGCCGAGCAGGAATACGCCCTCGCCGCGCGCATCGCCTCGGGTGTCGAGGCCCGCACGGAGCTCGACGAGAACGCCTCGGCGGGAGTGGAGCTCTCCGCGTCACGACGGAAGGAGTTGCAGGGCAGCGTGATCGATGGCCAGCGCGCGAAAGACCATATGGTTCGGGCAAATCTGCGCCTGGTGGTGTCCATCGCCCGTCGCTTCCCGACCAACACCGGGATGTCGCTGCTCGACTTGTGCCAGGAGGGCACACTCGGGCTGATGCGCGCGGTGGACAAGTTCGACCACCGGCGCGGGCTCAAGTTGTCGACCTACGCCACCTACTGGATCCGCCAGTCCATCGGTCGCGCGCTCACCGACCAGGGGCGGACCATCCGGCTGCCGTCCAATGTGGCCGATGTACTGCACAAAGTCGTGCGGGTGCGTCGCGCGCTGACCCACGAGCTCGGCCGGGCGGTCACCGCCGAGGAGATCGCGGAGCGGGCCGAACTCACCGTCGCCCAGGTGACGGCGGCCCTGCGTCACGAGGCGGAACCGGTGTCGCTGCAGACACCGCTCGGGGAGGACACCGAACTCGGCTCGGTGCTACCCGACACCGCGCCCTCACCCGCCGAATTGGTGTCCGACCGGATGCTCGGCGGGTATGTGGAGGCGGCGCTGGCCGTGCTCACCGAGCGCGAATCCGATGTCATCCGTTTGCGTTTCGGCCTCGATCGCGGTGAGGCCCGCACGCTGGAGGAAGTGGGTTCACAGCTGGGGGTTTCCCGGGAGCGCGCCCGGCAGATCGAGGCGAAGGCCATGACCAAGCTGCGCAAGCCGGCGTGCGCCCGTACGCTGGCCGGGTTGCTCGGCTGACCACTACCGATCGATCTTACTCGAGAGTAAGGTCGGGGCATGGCATGGAAACCAGCTGACATCGCGGACCAGACCGGCCGCACCTTCGTGATCACCGGCGCCAACGGCGGCCTCGGTGCCGAGACCACGAAGGTGCTGGCCGCCAAGGGCGCCACCGTGATCATGGCCTGTCGCAACAAGGCGAAGGCCGAACCGATCGCCGCCGCCATTCCCGGCGACGTACGGGTGGCCGCCCTCGACCTGGCCGACCTGGCCTCCGTGCGCGAATTCGCCGAACAGCAGGGCGAATTCGATGTGCTCGTCAACAACGCGGGCCTGATGAACGTGCCGTTCTCGCGGACGGCCGACGGGTTCGAGACCCAGTTCGGGGTGAACCATCTGGGTCACTTCGCCCTCACCGGTCTGCTGCTCGACCGCGTCCGCGACCGGGTGGTGACCCTGGCCAGCATCGCCCACAAGCAGACCCCCAAGCTCTGGATCGACGACCTGAACTACGAGAACCGCCGCTACCAGCGCAATCTCGCCTACGCCCAGGCGAAGCTGGCCAACCTCATGTTCGCCCGCGAATTGCAGCGCCGCCTCGGCGAAGCGGGTGCGAAGCAGAAGTCCTACGCGGTACACCCCGGCGTCTCGGCGACCGACCTGTTCGCCCGCACCGAGACCCTGCTGGACCGGGTGAGCAAGCCGGTCATCCGCCTCGTCGGCCACCCGCCCGCCAAGGCCGCCCACTCCACCCTGTTCGCCGCGACCGAACCGGACGCCGATCCCACCGTCTACTGGGGTCCAAACCGGCTCATGCAGTCGCAGGGTCCGGTCGAGGCGTGCCCGTCGAGTGCGCTGTCGCGCAATCCCGAACTGTTGCGGCGCCTGTGGGAGGAATCGGAGCGGATGACCGGCATCGCCTACAAGTTCTGAGCGACCTCGAGCACGATCTTGCCGCGCGTGCGCTGAGTGGCGGCGATCTCGTGCGCCTTGCTCGCCGACTCCAGCGGCACCACGGTGTCCACGTGCACACGCAGGGCGCCCTCGCGCGCCAGATCCGCGATCGCGAGCATGCCCGCGCGGTCGGCCTCGACGATCATGAACTGGGCCCGCAGGCCCAGCGGGCGCGCGATGTCGGCGAGCGCCGCCTCGGCGGGTGAGGCGAGGGAGACCACGATGCCGCCGGGCCGGAGGGTGCGCAGGGAGCGCGGGCCGTATTCGCCGCCGATGGTGTCGACCACCACGTCGATGTCGCGGACTACTTCCTCGAAAGCCATTGTGGTGTAGTCGATAACCTCGTCGGCGCCCAGGCCGCGGACGAATTCGTGGTTGTCCGCGCGCGCCGTACCGACGACATGGGCACCACGCGCTTTGGCGATCTGCACCGCCGCCTGACCGACACCGCCCGCCGCGGCGTGGACCAGCACACGCTGCCCCGGCCGCACGTCAGCGGTGTCGACCAGCGCCTGCCACGCGGTGAGCGCGACCAGCGGCAGACCGCCCGCCTCGAGATGGCTCAGGTTCGCGGGCTTGTGGGCGAGATGGCGAGCAGGCGCGGTGACGTACTCGGCGTAGGTTCCGGCCGGATGCGGGTGCCGTGGCATGCCGAACACCTCGTCACCGGGGGCGAATACCGTGACGCCGAGACCCACCGCCTCGACCACACCGGACACGTCCCAGCCGAGAGGGGTGACGGCGCCGCGCAGTCCGCCGGTGCCGCGATGCCACGAGTCGGTGGGGTTCACGCCCGCCGCGTGCACTCTGATCAGCACTTCCGCCGGTCCGGGTGCCGGCCGGTCGCGCTCGATCACCCGCAGCACCTCGGGTCCGCCGAAGGTGTCCTGTCCGATTGCCCGCATGTCGATTCCTTCTGTGCGCGTTGCCGTTTCCGTACAGGAAAGACAATGCCGCGCGCCGGCGACCGCGACGAGTGGCAGGGAAGCCAATATGTGCAAGGATCTTGCCATGCAGCGCGTGGTGGTTCTGGCCCTGGACGGCGTGTATCCCTTTGAACTCGGCATCCCGGCCCGCATCTTCGGGACAGCGGTGGCCGACGACGGCAGCCCGCTCTACGAGATCCGCACCTGCAGCCTCGACGGTGCACCGGTGCGAACCAACGCCGACTACACGATCGCGGTGCCCTGGGACGCGAGCGCGCTCGACGACGCCGACATCGTCGTCATCCCGCCGTTCACCGAATGCGACGACCACGAAACCTATTGCCTGCCACCGAAAGTGGCCGACGCGTTGCGACGGCCGCAGACCCGGGTCGTCAGCTTCTGCACGTCGGCGTTCGTGCTGGCCACCCTCGGACTGCTCGACGGACGCCCCGCGACCACCCACTGGAACCAGGCCGAACGGTTCCGCCGTGAGTTCCCCCGGGTGCGCATGGACGCCGACGTGCTCTTCGTCGACGACGGGCGCATCCTCACCGCCGCGGGCAGCGCGGCCGGCATCGACCTGTGCCTGCACCTGCTGCGCAGCGACCACGGCAGCGCCGTCGCCAACCGGGTGGCGCGGCTGTGCATCGTGCCACCGTGGCGCGAGGGCGGTCAGGCCCAGTTCATCGACCGGCCGATGCCCGAATCGGGGACCGCGAGCACCGCCGATACCCGCGCCTGGGCGCTCACCCACCTCGACCGCGCCCTGTCACTGGCCGAACTCGCCGCTCACGCCCGGATGAGTGTGCGTACCTTCTGCCGCCGCTTCCGCGAGGAAACCGGCCTCCCGCCCGGCCAGTGGCTCACCCGCCAGCGCGTCGACCTCGCCCGTCATCTGCTCGAGGCCACCGACCTGCCCATCGACCGCGTCGCGGCCGAGTCCGGCCTCGGCACCGCCGCCTCCCTGCGCCAGCATCTCGCCACCACCATCGGCGTCTCCCCCACCACCTACCGCCACACCTTCCGCGCCGGCGCCCTGCGATAACTCGCGTTCACCGCCTATCCGGCCTCACACGCCCCGACCTCGAGGAGGGGCCGCCGCGCAGCGGCGGTTCGCGGCCGTCCCGACGATCAGGCGCCGTGGCGTAGGCGACGAAGGAGCAAGCCACGGTGCCTGATCGTCGGGACTTGCGGGGCCGCGAACTCGAGCGCGCCAGCGCTCCAAAAATACAGCGAAGCTGTGACGTCGGCCTCGACGGGGTTTGTGGCCGCGACCTGCTCCTACGCACCGTGTAGTAGGCAGGTACCGTGGGTGTCGTGTCCGTTCCACCGAACCGCCCGGCGTACAACCGGCCCGCGCTGATCGCGCTGGTCATCGTGGTGGCGCTGGGCTGTCTCGCGCTGGCCTGGTGGCAGTGGGAACGGTTCGACTCGGCGACCGGCACCGGACAGAACCTCGGGTACGCGCTGCAGTGGCCGCTGTTCGCGGTGTTCGCGGTGTTCGCGTACTTCCGATTCGTGCGGCTCGAACGCGAGGCCGGTGAGCCCGCCCCGCCGCGCCGGGACAAGGTCGAGGCGCCGCGCGAGATCCCGGCCGGGATCCTGCCCGAACGGCCCAAGGCCACCGCCGCGGACGATCCCGAGACCGCCGCCTACAACCAGTACCTGGCGAGTTTGCACGCCAGCGATATCGATGCGCAGGCCGCCGGTCTGCACGCCCCTGAGAGGAACGCCGGGTGACCGACAACAACACCACCGCACCGTCGCTGGACAAACCGGCTACCGGCGCACCGGCGGACAACGCCAAAATCGCCTCGGCCCTGCTGCGCTATCGCGCCCTCGCCTGGTTCACCGGTCTGTGGCTGCTGCTGCTCACCGCCGAGATGATCGCCCAGTACGGCTTCGGCATGGACACCCCGCGCTGGATCGCGCTCGTGCACGGCTGGGTGTACTTCGCCTACCTGCTGGTCACCGCCGACCTCGCGGTGAAGGTCCGCTGGCCCATCGCCCGCACCGTCGGCACCCTCATCGCGGGCACCATCCCCCTGCTCTCCTTCTTCGTCGAGCACCGCAACGCCAAAGACGTCAAAGCCCAGTACAACCTCTGACCCCGGACAAACGATCACCACGCTCCGGTGGCGGCGATTCGCGAGTAGCGTCCGCCACCAGAGCGTGGTGATCTGGTATCAGGCCAGGTCGGCCAGTGCCGGGAGGAGCTGTGCGAGGGCACGGCCGCGGTGGGAGGCGGCGTCCTTTTCGGCGGGGGTGAGTTCGGCGACGCTGCGGGGACCGCCGTCCGGGTGGAAGAGCGGGTCGTAGCCGAAGCCGCCTTCGCCCTGCGGTTCGCGGGCGATGGTGCCGGGCCATTCGCCGCGGACCACCGTGGTGGTGCCGTCGGGCAGGACTAGGGCGCACGTCGAGACGAAGCGGGCGGTGCGCCGTTCGTCTGGGACGTCGCCGAGCTGACCGAGCAGCAGGGCGTTGTTGGCGGCATCGTCACCGTGGCGCCCGGACCAACGGGCCGACAGCACGCCGGGCATCCCGTTGAGGGCATCCACCTCGATACCGGAATCGTCTGCCACACAGGGCATTCCGGTCGCGACAGCACCGTCCCGCGCCTTGGCGATCGCGTTCTCCTCGAAGGTGGCGCCGGTTTCGGGGGCCTCCTCGTAGGGCGGCACGTCGTCGAGGCTCACCAGTTCGATCCCGGCTACCCCCGCGTCGTCGAGGATGCGGCGCAATTCCTTCAGCTTCTTGGCATTTCGGCTGGCGACCAGCACGCGCGTGCCCACGGCTACTTCTTCCCCGCCGGTTCGGGCAGCTCGCCCGGGTAGGGCAGGGCGAGGGCGGCCTTCTGGATCGCGAACAGCTCCTCGCAACCGACCAGCGCCGAATCGAGCAGCTTGTCCAGGGTGGAACGGGGGAAGGTGGCGCCTTCGCCGGTGCCCTGGATCTCGACGAGGGTTCCGGTGTCGGTGGCGACCACATTCATGTCGACCTCGGCACGCGAATCCTCTTCGTAGGGCAGGTCCAGCCGCACCCGGCCGTCGACGACGCCAACGCTCACCGCGGCGATCATGCACGAAATCGGTTGCGGGTCGGCCAGTTTGCCCGCCGCGGCCAGGTAGGTGACGGCATCGCTGAGCGCCACGTAGGCGCCGGTGATGGCCGCGGTCCGGGTGCCGCCGTCGGCCTGCAGCACGTCGCAGTCCAGGGCGATGGTGTTCTCGCCGAGTGCGGCCAGGTCGATGCACGCGCGCAGCGAACGCCCGATCAGCCTGCTGATCTCCTGGGTGCGGCCGCCGACCTTGCCCTTCACCGACTCACGCCCGCTGCGGGTGTGGGTGGCGGCGGGCAGCATCGCGTATTCGGCGGTCAGCCAGCCCAGGCCCGAGTCGCGCCGCCACGGCGGCACCCCCTCGGTGACGCTGGCGGTGCACATCACCCTGGTCTGCCCGAATTCCACCAGCACCGACCCGGCCGGGTGCGAGGTGAATCCTCGGGTGATCTTGACCTCGCGGAGTTCGTCATCCGCCCTACCATCGGCTCGTCTCGACACGGTAGGGATTATGCCCGTCGGCGTGCGTCCGTGTTCGCGGCCCCTCATCGAGGTGCCGGGGCCGTGGCGCTACAGGTCGAAGGTCTCGCCCGGTGCGACCGCGTGGACCGGTCCCGCGAATGCCGCCTTGGCCTCGGCGATGACGTCTTCGCGCGAGGTCCACGGCGGAATATGGGTGAGCAGCAGTTCCTTGGCGCCCGAGCGGGTGGCGATCTCGCCCGCCTCGGTGCCCGAAAGATGAATGCCCGGAGGACGATTCGCGGGATCGTGGGTCCAGGACGCCTCGGCCATCAGCACGTCGGCACCCTGGGCGAGTTCGACGACGGCGTCGCACATGGCGGTGTCACCGGTGTAGACGAACACGCGGCCGCTCGCGGCGGTGATGCGCAGACCGTAGGACTCCGGCGGGTGGTACATGCGGCGCGCTTCGACCGTGTGCCCCGGACCGAACGGCACGGGGACGTTCTCGGCCCACGCCTGGGAGTCGATCACGTCGGACCAGTCGTCGGTTTCGCCACCGATCTCGGCCGAGGCGTTGCCGATGCGTAAGGCCGCGTCGGACGGGCCTCGGACCAGGGCCTTGCCGGTGGGCGGATTGGGGTGGTATCGACGCCACACGAGCAGGGCAGGCAGGTCGAGGCAATGATCCGCGTGCAGGTGCGTGAGGAAGATGTCGACATCGCCGGGGTTCAGGTGCTTCTGCAGTGCGCCGAACACGCCCGGGCCGAAGTCGATGACGGTCGGACGCATATCCGGGCCGGTCAACAGGTACCCCGACGCTGGGGAGTCCGGGCCGGACACACTGCCCGAGCACCCGAGGACGGTAAGGCGCATGCCCTCATGCTGCCACGACGGGCTGGTACTCACTGCAGGATCCCCCCATTCTCCAGACCGGATCCCCGGTTACCGCGTTGGTAGTGCGCGGCCGACCGATGCTTCACGGCGGCGTCGACGTTCATCACCAGAGAGTACCCAGCCCGCCAGCACTCCACCCACCGCCCCGAAAAGATGCCCCTGCCAAGAAATTCGGGGGTCCGTGGGCAGCACACCCCACAGCATCGACCCGTAGATCAGGAAGATCACCAGCCCCACCACGATCTGCCCGACATTGCGCGCGAACCATCCACGGCAGATCAGATAGGTGAGCCACCCGAACACGATCGAGGACGCACCGATGTGCACGCTGCCGGTCTGCCCCGTCAGCCAGGTCCCCACCCCCGCGATCACCCAGATGATCGCCGTAGCGGCGATACCGCGCCCGATCCCCGAGAGCAGCACGATGAACCCGAGCACGAGCAGCGGCAGGCTGTTGGCCAGCAGGTGGTCCCACCCGCCGTGCAGCAGCGGCGCCCACAGGATCCCGTCGAGGCCACTCACCTGGCGTGGTTCGATCCCGGCGCCGTCGAGTTCGTTCGCCGCCCCGGGCGGACGATCGTAGGAGAGCACCATGTCGACGCCCTCGATGAGGAACAGCGCGACCACGAACCCGATGATCCCCACCGCGGCCGACACCACCGAACCGCCGCGGCGCCCGGACGAACCGCCACTGCTCAGTCCACGAACGCGCTCCGGATCGAACGAGGCCCCAACCCCACCGCTCACTGTCATCGCCTCCAAACGGCCGGGCCGACGTCGCCCACCCCACGAGGGTACCGCCGCACGCCCTTCGCATTGCTCCGATAGATCCCATCGAACCGACGGAAAGAGCCGGGCACGTTCACAAACGCACCCGGCTCCACACCTGCGGCGACTACGCCCAGAGCTGACCCTCGAGCCGCTCCTCGGCCTCGTCGAGCGTGCCGTCGTAAGCCCCCGTCGACAGGTACTTCCAGCCACCGTCGGCAACAACGAAGGCGATGTCGGCGCGACGGCCCGCCTTCTGCGCCTTCTTCGCGATCCCGAGTGCCGCGTGCAGGATCGCCCCGGTCGAAATGCCCGCGAAGATGCCCTCCTCGCCGACGAGCTCCCTGGTGCGGCGGACCGCGTCGTACGGGCCGACGGAGAACCGCGTGGTGAGCACCTTCTCGTCGTAGAGCTCGGGAATGAAGCCTTCGTCGATGTTGCGCAGGCCGTAGACCAGTTCGCCGTAGCGCGGCTCGGCCGCGACGATCTCGATGTCCGGCACCTGCTCACGCAGGTAGCGCCCGGTGCCCATCAGGGTTCCGGTGGTGCCGAGTCCCGCCACGAAATGCGTGATCTCGGGCAGGTCGGCCAGCAGTTCGGGCCCGGTGGTCTCGTAGTGCGCGAGTGCGTTGGCCGGATTGCCGTACTGATACAGCATCACCCAGTCGGGGTTCTCCTCGGCAATCTGCTTGGCAAGCGCCACAGCCTGATTCGACCCACCGGCGGCCGGCGAATCGATGATCTCGGCACCGAACATGGTGAGCAGCTGACGTCGCTCCACCGAGGTGTTCTCCGGCATCACGCAGACGATCCGGTACCCCTTGAGCTTGGCCGCCATGGCCAGCGAGATCCCGGTGTTGCCACTGGTGGGTTCCAGAATGGTGCAGCCGGGCGTGAGCCGCCCGTCGGCCTCGGCCTGTTCGATCATCCGCAACGCGGGGCGATCCTTGATCGACCCGGTGGGGTTGCGGTCCTCGAGCTTGGCCCACAGCCGGACGTGATCGTCACCGTCCCACTGTGGTGAGAGGGTGCGAAGTCCGACGAGCGGCGTGTTGCCGAGGGTCGCGATCAGCGATTCGTAGCGGGCCACGAGGTCACGCGCCGCCGGCGACCGCGGGCAGGATGGTGACCGACGCTCCGGCCGGGACCTCCGCGTCGAGCCCGCCCGCGAAACGCACGTCCTCGTCGTCGACGTAGATGTTGACGTAGCGGTTCAGCTTGCCGTCCTTGAGCAGCCGCTCGGCCAGCCCGGGGTGGTTGGCCTCGAGGTTGTCGATGAGCGCGGACAGGGTGTCGCCTTCGCCCTGGACTCGCTTCTCACCTCCGGTGAGACCACGCATGATGGTCGGGATGGACACGGTTACCGGCATGGGGACTCCTCGGGGTGGTGACTTGTTCTGGGGTTGTCAGGCGTCGTAGGACTCGACGATGCGCACCGGTTCCTCGGTGACCTCGCCGTCGACGATGCGGTAGCTGCGCAGTTCGTGTTCGTGCGGGTCGCGGGTGGAGATCAGCACGTAGTGCGCGTCCGGCTCGCCGGCGTAGGAGATATCGGTGCGGCTCGGGTAGGCCTCGGTGGCGGTGTGCGAGTGGTACACGACGACGGGCACCTCGTCCGCGTCGTCCATCTCCCGCCATACCCGCAGTTGTTCCCCGGAATCGAACCGGTAGAACGTCGGGGAGCGTTCGGCGTTCAGCATCGCGACGAAGCGCTCGGGGCGATCACTGCCCTCGGGGCCCGCGATCACGCCGCAGGCCTCGTCGGGATGGTCGGCGCGCGCGTGGGCAACCATCGCGTCAACGAGATCGGCTCTGATCACCAGCACTTGTCGACCCTTTCCACAATCCGGCACAACGCCCACACCCTATTCGGGTATTCCGCCCGACCGAATTCCGGTCCCGCCTGTGCGCCGGGTTCAGCGCGGGAACAAGTCGCGGTAGGCGGGGATGCCCGCGACAGAGGTGGCAGCGAGGACGGCATCGACGACGGCCCGTTCCACGACCACCGCCGCGGCGGTGCACAACTCGTCGAGCAGCAGCAGATCCGACGGAAAAGCCGCAGGTAGCGGACCTGACGGAACCTGCACGGCTCCGGTCGACACCGCGAACAGCGTGTCACCGTCGAGCGGCGAGTGCACGGGCCGGATGGCGCGGGCCAAGCCGTCGTGAGCGGTGGCCGCCAGCCTGCGGCAACCGACCGGGTCGAGCATCGCGTCGGTGGCGACGACGCCGATCGTGGTGTTGAGCACAGTGCTCTTCCCCGGCAGTGCGGCCAGGGCGGCGAGCTCGGCGGGCGTGCCGTGACGCAGGCCGAAGAAGTCGGGGCCGTCGGTGCCCGCGCCCCACGGCAGTCCGGTGCGCGGGTCGACCACCGAACCGACCGGATTGGCGACGACGATCGCGCCGACGGTGACTCCGTTGTCGAGAACCACACTGGCCGAACCGATTCCGCCTTTGAGCGCACCCGCCTGCGCACCCACCCCGGCGCCGACGGTTCCCCGCGCGAAGTCCGTCGAGGCGGCCTCGGCGGCGCGGAAACCGAAGTCCGCGTCGGGGCGGATGTCCCACGCCCCGACCGGCAGGTCGAAGATCACCGCGCCCGGCACGATCGGCACCACCAGGCTCGGGTCGGTCGGGCTCATCGGGATGCCCTCGCCGTGTTCCTCGGCCCAGCGCATCACCCCGTCGGCGGCGGCGAGACCGTAGGCGCTGCCACCGGTGAGCAGCACCGCGTTGACGCGGCGCACGGTGTTGGCGGGGTCGAGCAGGTCGGTTTCGCGGGTCCCCGGCCCGCCGCCACGCACGTCGACGGAGGCGACCGCCCCGCCGGGCAACCGCACCACCGTGCACCCCGTCGCGGCACCCGACCCGAGGCTCACCTCGTCGTCGAGCACCTGATGATGACCGACGAGCACACCGGTGACGTCGGTGATCGCGTTGCGTGGACCGGGAGCGCCGCGCATCAGGGCGCCAATGCCTGCAGCAGCGAATCCTGCATCCAGGTCAGCCAGTGGTAGACGTCCAGATGCGGGGCGCGCGGATCATCGGGGTCGAAGTGGTCGGGCGTGTCGTCGTCGATGTCGAGGAGGGTGCCCAGTGCCAGGCGCACGTCGGTGAGCGCGGTGAGCCAGGCGTCGGCCTGCTCGGGTGTGAGCACGATCTTGCCGCCGTCCTCGGGGCAGCTGTCCATCACCACCCGGCCCGCGGCCAGTTTCGCGTCGATGATCTCGGGTTCGTGCAGGCTGCGCAGCGCACTGTTGAGGTCGGCGCGTTTGGCGTCGGGCGAACCGGGTTCGGCGCGGTGGAAATCGGGCAGCAGGCGCAGCAGTTGCGGGTCGTCGGGCGGGGTCGTGTTGCCGGTGCGCAGCCCGGTCAGCGCCGCGAGTTCGTCCTCGGGCGACTCGGCGGCGCGGTCGGCGAGCAGGCCGGAGACCGCCGCTACCAGGGAGCGCAACACCGTGGCCTCGTGCTCGTCCATTTCGGATCGAAGCTTGAGACCACCGAGTGAGTTCTTTCTGCTCCACTTGCGCACAGGGCCAGGTTACTCAGGCTCAGTCGTCGCGCTGCATCGTTGCCCACAGGCCCGCCGCGTGCAGGCGGCGTACGTCCTGTTCCATCTTGTCGCGCGAACCCGACGACACCACGGCCTTGCCCTCGTTGTGTACCTGCAGCATCAATTCGGTCGCCTTGGCTTTGCTGTAGCCGAAGAGCTTCTGGAATATGTAGGTGACGTAGTGCATGAGATTCACCGGGTCGTCCCACACCACGGTCACCCACGGCCGGTCCTCGGCCTCCAGGATCTCGGTGTATTCGGTAGCCTCCGGCGTCGCCTGTGGCGCCGACAGTGCGGCGTTCACGGCGTCGGTGACGGCGCCGGCTCGAACGGAATTGCACAGGGCCATAAACCCCAGGGTACGACGAGGCCACCCAGATACAACACCCGCCGTGACTAGAGTTTCGGGTGTGCAGATCCGTGACGGGTCAGCGAGCACCGCGCTGCTGACCGACCAGTACGAACTGACCATGCTCGCCGCCGCGCTCGCCGACGGTTCGGCGCAGCGGCGGTGCACCTTCGAGGTGTTCGCCAGACGCTTGCCGCACGGCCGCCGCTACGGCGTCGTCGCGGGGACCGGGCGGCTGCTCGAGGCCCTCACCCGCTTCCGGTTCGGCGCCGAGGAGCTGGCGATCGCCGAGAAATTCCTGGACCCGGCCACCGTCGACTGGTTGCGCGAGTATCGCTTCACCGGCGATATCGACGGCTACGCCGAGGGCGAGCTGTACTTCCCCGGTTCGCCGATCCTCACCGTGCGCGGCAGCTTCGCCGAATGCGTGGTGCTCGAGACGCTTGCCCTGTCGATCTTCAACCACGACAGCGCCATCGCCTCGGCCGCCGCCCGCATGGTGAGCGCCGCGGCCGGGCGCCGGATGATCGAGATGGGTTCGCGACGAACCCACGAACTGGCCGCGCCGTCGAGTTCGCGAGCGGCCTACCTGGCCGGCTTCGACGCGACCTCCAACCTCGAGGCGGTCCGCAGCTTCGGTGTGCCGGGCGCGGGCACCAGCGCGCACGCCTTCACCCTCCTGCACAGCGGCGCCGACGGCGAACACGAGGCAGCCGCCTTCCGCAGCCAGGTCGAGGCGCTCGGCATCGGAACGACACTGCTGGTCGACACCTTCGACATCACCCGTGGTGTCGCCACCGCCATCGAGGTGGCCGGGCCCGAACTGGGTGGTGTGCGGATCGATTCCGGCGAGCTGGGTGTGCTGGCCCGCCAGGTGCGCGATCAGCTCGACGCGCTCGGCGCCACCGGTACCCGCATCGTCGTCTCCGGTGATCTCGACGAGTACGCCATCGCCGCCCTGCGCGCCGAACCGGTCGACGTGTACGGCGTCGGCACCTCCCTGGTCACCGGTTCCGGTGCGCCGACGGCGGGCATGGTGTTCAAGCTCGTGGAGGTCGACGGGATCCCGGTCGCCAAACGCAGCAGCCACAAGGAGTCGCGCGGCGGGGCGAAGAAGGCGGTGCGGCTGGCGCGGGCCACCGGGACCATCGTCGAGGAGATCATCTACCCGGCGGCGGGGGAAGCACCGTCCACCAACGGTTTTCAGGTACGTGAGCTCCAGGTTCCGTTGGTGCGCGGTGGTGAAACGGTAGACGGCGTGGCGACGCTCGCGCGCAGCCGGGAACTGGTCGCGCAGGGTCTGGTCAGCCTGCCGTGGGAGGGCCTCAAGCTCTCCGACGGCGAGCCCGCCATCCCGACCACCTTCCTCGGCTGACACCTCGGAAACACCAGGGGACAATGGTATGGACGCAATGATCGGGAGGACGGTGTGATGCGCGGGTTGGTCATCGTGGATGTGCAGAACGACTTCTGCGAGGGAGGATCGCTGGCCGTGCGCGGCGGCGCGAGGGTCGCGGCGGCCATCAGCTCCCATGTCGCCGCGAAGAAGTACGACGCGATCGTGGCGACCAGGGACTGGCACGTCGACCCCGGCGCCCACTTCTCCGACAACCCCGACTACGTCGACTCCTGGCCGCCACACTGTGTGGTCGGTACACCTGGCGCCGATTTCCATCCCGCTCTCGATACCGGACTGGTCGAAGAGGTGTTCTCGAAAGGCGAATACAGCGCCGCCTATTCGGGTTTCGAGGGCGCGTCGGCCGACGGAACCACCCTCGCCGACTGGTTGCGCGCCCGCGACATCGACCACGTCGACGTGGTCGGCATCGCCACCGACCACTGCGTACGCGCCACCGCCCTCGACGCCCGCACCGCCGGTTTCGACACCACCGTCCTGCTCGACCTCACCGCGGGCGTCGCCCCGGAAACCACCGCCACCGCGCTCATCACCCTGCGCGACGCGGGTGTCGAGCTGAGCGGTGAGGTGCCCGCCTAGTCCGCGACTACCCTGCTCGCATGGATTACCGCTTCCCGGCGCAGGCGCGCGCCAAGCTGACCGAGGCATTGGCCGAGGTCGACAGCATTCACGACGCCGCCGACATCGTCTTCTGGGCCAACCCGGCCACCGACGATCTGCACCGCACCGGAATCGGCGCCTTCGGCGAACTCCCACCCGCCTTCGCCCACCTGCTGGCCCTGTCCAGCCTGCACTCCACCGTCCTGGATTCCGGCTTCAGCACCTACCTGCGCACCCGCCGCACCGAACTCCCCTGGGCCACAAGAGCATTGCGCGCCGCAGGCATGCCACGCCTGGCCGCCGCCGCCATCCTCGCCGCCCGCGACGCCTCCCCCAACTCCCCCGACGACCCCCTCGACCGCTTCTTCGACGACGAACACCGCACCCTCGCCGAACCCGACCAGATCCGCCGCCCCACCGGCGACCGCGCCGACGACCCCGACGAGATCTACGACATCAACGAACCAGAAGACTTCGAACAACGCGTCCTCGACTACATCAGAACCAACCTCAACGACTTCATTCAGGCACCATGACCCGAACAACCACTCGAGTCCCCCACCCACCGGACTCCCAGCCACACAGCACCACCTGAGGCCCCCACCTGCCGGGCTCCCAGCCACATGGCACCCATTAAGTCCGCCATGACCGCATTCCCAGCCCCGCACGACCCGACCTCGAGGAGGGTCCGCCGCGAAGCGGCGTAGCGGCCGGGCCGCGAGTTAGCCGCCGTTGCGCATGCGCGAAGC
>NZ_JBFAAN010000014.1:0-17776 GCF_040639775.1 Nocardia sp. NPDC023733
GCTCGCGCTTCGCGCATGCGCAACGGCGGCTAACTCGCGGCCGGGCCGCTACGCCGCTTCGCGGCGGACCCTCCTCGAGGTCGGGTCGTGCGGGGCAGGGAGTGCGGTCATGGCGGATGACGGGTGTTCTGTGAGCAGTCCAACTACGTAGTGTCGTAGGTCATGCGGCACAATGGGCGCATGGGTTTCTTTGATCTGCGGTCTGTCGCGAGTCGGTTTCGGTTCTTCGCGGTGCTCGAGGCCATTTCCTGGGTCGGTCTGCTGCTCGGAATGGCGTTCAAGTACCTGCCCGAGGAGGGCAACGAGATCGGTGTGAAGATCTTCGGTCCGGTGCACGGTGGCATCTTCGTGCTGTTCGTGCTGACCGCGCTGCTCACCGCCCGCGAGCTGAACTGGAACTGGAAGACCACCGTCCTGGCGCTCGCCTCGAGCATTCCGCCGCTGTTCACCGTGATCTTCGAGGCCTGGGCCGTGCGCACGGGCAAGCTGGGTGAGCTGAGCGCGAACAGCAAGGGCGCCGCGGCTGCCACCTCCAGCGCTTCGTGACAAACTGGAAACCGTGACTCGACCCGCTTCCCGTCGTCCTTCGCCCGCCGTCGCCGCTGCCATGTCAGGGGCGGTGGATCTGTCCGGTCTCAAGCAGCCTGCCGCCGCTCCGGGTGGCGCGGGCGCGCCGGGTGACCATTCGGTCACCGAGGCCGACTTCGAGACCAAGGTCATCCGACGCTCGATGCAGGTGCCCGTGGTTGTCGCGCTGTACTCGCAGCGCAGCCCGGGCAGCGTCGAGCTGGTGCGCACCCTGGAACGGCTCAATGCCGACGACCGCGGTGCGTGGGATCTGGCCGTGATCGAGGCCGAAGCCAATATGAACATCGTCCAGGCGCTGCGGGTGCAGGGCATTCCGACGGTGATCGCGGTGGCCGGTGGGCAGCCGCTGGCCGACTTCGAAGGCGCGCAGCCCGAACCGCAGGTGCGTCAGTGGCTCGACGCGGTCGTCGAGGCGACCGCGGGCAAGCTCGAGGGCAACGGCGCGCAGGCCGAACCCGAGAACGACGACCCGCGCTTCGTGGCCGCCGAGAACGCGCTCGCCGAGGGCGACATCGCGGGTGCCGAAGCCGCCTACGACGCCATCCTCGCCGAGGAACCGAACAATGCCGAGGCCAAGGCGGCGCTGCGGCAGCTGAAGTTCCTGACCAGGGCCCAGCAGATCGATCCGGGCGTGGTCGCCACCGCCGACGCCGACCCGGGCAATCTGGACGCCGCCCTCGACGCCGCCGATGTGGAACTGCTCGAACAGCGTCCCGAGGCCGCGTTCGACCGGATCATCGCCGTCGTCAAGCGCACCGCGGGCGACGACCGTGACCGGGCCCGCACCCGCCTGCTCGAACTCTTCGAATTGTTCGATCAGGCAGAGCCTTTCGTGATCGCCGCGCGTCGCAAACTGGCCGCCGCGCTGTACTGACACCCATCGACCACGGGCCGCCCGGCAGTATGCCTGGGCGGCCCGTCGTATATCCGGCCTCAGGCGGGCGCGCTCAACCAGAGGGCGCTGTGCGGGGCGAGTCGCACGGTGGTCGAGGCGGGGTGACCGTGCCAGGGGGTGTCCTCGGCCGTGACGGCACCGAGGTTGCCTATACCCGAACCGCCGTATCCGGTGGCGTCGGTGTTGAGGATCTCCGACCAGGAACCCGTGTGCGGCAAGCCGATTCGGTAGTTCTCGTGGGTGGCGCCGGAGAAGTTGAACACGCACGCGACCGCGCTGCCGTCACTGCCCCAGCGCAGGAACGCGAAGACGTTGGCGGCGCTGTCGTCGGCCTCGATCCAGGAGTGCCCGCCGGGGGTGGTGTCTTGCGACCACAGCGCCGGATGCGCCACGTAGGTGCGGTTGAGATCGGCGACCATGGTCGAAATACCCTGGTGCAGTGGGTTTTCCAGTTCGTACCAGTCGAGGCCGCGATCGTTGTCCCATTCGCGGAACTGGCCGAATTCCTGGCCCATGAACAGCAGTTGCTTGCCGGGGTGTGACCACATGTAGGCGAGCAGGGCGCGCACGCCGCTCGCCTTGGCGAAATCGTCGCCGGGCATGCGAGTCCACAGCGTGCCCTTGCCGTGGACCACCTCGTCGTGACTGATCGGCAGCAGGTAGTTCTCGCTCCAGGCGTAGACGAGGGAGAACGTCATCTCGTTGTGGTGCCAGGCGCGGTGGATGGGGTCGCGGCCGAGGTAGCCCAGGGTGTCGTGCATCCAGCCCATGTTCCACTTCATGGTGAATCCGAGGCCGCCCACGTCGGTGCCACGGGTGACGCCGGGCCAGGTGGTCGATTCCTCGGCGATGGTCACCACGCCGGGGTGGGCGCTGTGCACGGTGTCGTTGAGTTCCTGCAGGAAGTCGACCGCTTCCAGGTTCTCGCGACCACCGTAGATGTTCGGTTCCCAGCCGCCGGCCGGACGTGAGTAGTCCAGGTACAGCATCGAGGCGACGGCGTCGACGCGCAGGCCGTCGATGTGGAATTCCTCGATCCAGAAGGTGGCGTTGGCGACGAGGAAGTTGCGCACCTCGTTGCGGCCGAAATCGAAAACGTAAGTGCCCCAGTCGAGTTGTTCGCCGCGCCGCGGATCGGGGTGTTCGTAGAGCGGGGTGCCGTCGAAACGTGCCAGCGCCCACTCGTCGCGCGGGAAATGGGCGGGCACCCAGTCGAGCAGCACGCCGATGCCCGCGTTGTGCAGGTGGTCGACGAAGTAGCGGAAGTCGTCGGGGGTGCCGAAACGCGAGGTCGGCGCGTAGTAGGAGGTGACCTGGTAGCCCCAGGAACCGCCGAAGGGGTGCTCGGCCACCGGCAGCAACTCGACATGGGTGAAACCCGCTGCCCGGACGTAATCCGCCAGTTGCTCGGCAAGTTCGCGGTAGTTCAGGCCGGGGCGCCAGGAGCCGAGGTGCACCTCGTAGACGCTCATCGGGGAGCGGATGGCGTCGGTGCTCGCGCGCCGGTCCAGCCAGGCGCTGTCGCCCCAGATGTGGTCGGCGCGGGCCACGACCGACGCGGTGGCGGGTGGTACCTCGGTGGCGAAGGCCAGCGGGTCGGCGTGGTCGACCACGCGGCCGTCGGCGCCGTGCACCCGGTATTTGTAGCGCGTGCCCGGACCGACACCGGGAACGAAGACCTCCCACACTCCGGACGTGCCGAGCGCGCGCATCGGAGCCGATTGCCCACCCCAGTGGTCGAAGTCGCCGAATACCGTGACGCCGCGCGCGTTGGGTGCCCACACCGCGAACGACGTGCCGTCGACATCGCCGTCGAGGGTGGTGTAGTGGCGGGGGTGCGCGCCGAGCACCTCCCAGAGCCGGGTGTGCCTGCCCTCTCCGATGAGATGCAGGTCGAATTCGCCGACGGTCGGCAGGAAGCGGTAGCCGTCGGCGGTGACGACCGTCGGGCCGCCGGGGTAGTCGGTGCGCACCCGGTAGTCGTCGATCCGCGGGTAGGGCAGGACGGCCGCGAAGATGCCGTGCCCCAACGACTTCAGCCGATGTTCGGCGCCGCCGACGAGGACGGTCACCGTGTCGGCGTGCGGGCGCAGCACGCGCACGGCGGTGCCGTCGGGGTGAGGATGGGACCCGAGAACGGTGTGTGGGTCCGGATGTGTGCCTGCGGCCAGCAGCATCAGATCGCGGCGCTTCATCTAGAAGCTCCGCCGGAAGGTGAGGGCCGCACGGGCTTCGGCGGGAACCGCGGGCAGGGCGATGATGTGGGCGACCGCGCGCGAGGGGTCGAGCCGCACCCAGTTGCGCTGGCCCCAGTGGTATTCCTCGCCGCTCACCTCGTCGAACACCACCGGGTGGTCGTGCCATTCGCGCCCGATCGCCGGCATGTCCAGGCTGACGTGACCGTCCTCGGGGGCGTAGGGGTTGAGGTTGACGATCACCAGCACCGCGTCGCCGCTGGCCGGATCGAATTTCGAGTAGGCGATCAGCGCGTCGTTGTCGACGTGGTGGAAGTGGATGCAGCGCAACTGTTGCAGCGCAGGGTGATTGCGGCGGATCTCGTTGAGCCGGGTGAGCCACGGTTCCAGCGACTCACCGCGGTCCAGGGCGGCGGCGAAGTCGCGCGGGCGTAGTTCGTACTTCTCCGAATTCAGGTATTCCTCGCTGCCCGGGCGCACGGCCTCGTGCTCGAACAGCTCGTAGCCCGAATACACGCCCCAGGTGGGGCTGAGGGTGGCGGCGAGGGCGGCGCGCACGGCGAACATGCCGGGGCCGCCGTGCTGCAGGCTCTCGTGCAGGATGTCGGGGGTGTTCACGAACAGGTTGGGGCGGGCCTCGTCGGCCTTGGCGGCCAGCTCGTAGCCGAACTCTTGGAGTTCCCACTTGTGCACGCGCCAGGTGAAATACGTGTAGGACTGGGTGAATCCGCGCCTGGCCAGGCCGTACAGGCGCGCCGGGCGGGTGAAGGCCTCGGAAAGGAAGATCACATCGGGGTCGGTGCGGCGCACCTGCGCGATCAGCCACTCCCAGAAGTCGGCGGGCTTGGTGTGCGGGTTGTCGACGCGGAAGATGGTGACGCCCAACGCGATCCAGTGCCGCACCACGCGCAGCACCTCGGCGTAGATGCCGTCGGGGTCGTTGTCGAAATTGACCGGGTAGATGTCCTGGTACTTCTTGGGCGGGTTCTCCGCGAACGCGATGGTGCCGTCGGGCAGGGTGGTGAACCACTCCGGATGCTCGGCAACCCAGGGGTGGTCGGGGGCGCACTGCAGGGCCAGGTCGAGGGCCACTTCGAGGCCGAGTTCGGTTGCCTTGGCGACGAACTCGGTGAAATCGGCCTCGGTGCCGAGTTCGGGGTGGATGGCGTCGTGGCCGCCCTCGGCCGAGCCGATCGCCCAGGGCGAACCGACATCGCCGGGCTCGGTGGTCAGGGAGTTGTTGCGGCCCTTGCGGTTCACCGTTCCGATGGGGTGGATCGGTGGCAGGTAGACCACGTCGAAGCCCATGCCCGCGATGCGGGGCAGGTCGCGGGCGGCCGTGGCGAATGTGCCGTGCACGGGGTTGCCCTCGGCGTCGCGGCCACCGGTCGAGCGGGGAAAGAACTCGTACCACGAACCGACTAGGGCGCGCCGGCGTTCGGCGAGTACCGAGAACTGCTGACCGCGCGTGACCATCTCGCGCAACGGGGCGGCCCGCAGGATCTCGGCGACCTCCTCGGTGAAGGCAGGCGCCACCCGCGCCGGGAGTTGTTCCTCGCTGCGCAGGGCGTTCGCGACGGCGTGCAGCCGCTCGAACTGCCGCTTCGGCACCGCCTGGGCGGCACGCTCGAACAGGCGGGCGCCGATCTCGAGATCGTTGGCGAGATCGGTGGCCGACTGACCGACCGACAGCTTCGCCTCGACCGCCGAGCGCCAGGTGGCGATGGGATCGCTCCAGCCCTCCACCCGGTAGGTCCACACGCCGGGCACGTTGGGGGTGAACACCGCGTTGAACACGTCGGGTTCGTAGTCGGGCGTCATCCGGATGCGGGTGACGCGCGAGGATCCGGGCGCGCGCACGGCCAGGCTCGCGGCAACCGCGTCGTGGCCTTCCCGCCAGACGACTACCCGGACGGGAAAAACCTCGCCGACCACGGCTTTGGCCGGGCGGCCGCCTGCGATGGACGGGGCAATGTCATCGATGGCAATCCGGCCGCTCACCCATGCCAAGGTACTGCACACCGCGCCCGATCGCCGGGACGAGCGCGCGAGGTCAGGGCAGGGGAGTGCGCAGACCGGCCAGGAGACGGTCGAGGGCGGCGAGGGCGTCGGGCAGGGAGCCGGGATTGGTGGCCAGCCAGAGGGCTGCCTCGTTCATGGCGCCCGAGAGCAGATGGGTGAGTGGGGTGACCGGCTGCGGGGGCAGCGTGCCCGAGTCGACGAGGGTTTGCAGCGCCTCGCCCAGGTGGCGGGCGGAATTGGCCTCGTCGAGGGCACGCCACTCGTGCCAGCCGAGCACGGCAGGGGCGTCGACCAGCATGATGCGCTGGATGTGCGGGTCGGCGCAGGCACGCAGGAACGCCGCGCAGCCGGTGGTGAGCTGGGTCCAGGGGTCGGGCTCGGCGTCGGCGGCGGCCGCCACCTGCTCGCCGACCTCCTGCTGCACCTGCGCGAGGACGGCCTTGAACAGGTCGGCCTTGCTCTCGAAGTGGTGGTAGAGCGCGCCCTTGGTGACACCGGCTGCGGCGACGATCTCCGAGAGCCCAACGGCCGCGTACCCTTTCGCCGCGAAAAGCTCCCTGCTCACCCGCAGCAGCAGGCGCCGGGTCTCCTCGCGCTGCCGCGCCCGTGCCGTCGAAACCATCGCCGTCCTCCCATTGACCTACCGCCGGTATGTGAACTAGCCTACGACACATACCAACGGTATGTGAAAGGTGAACACCATGCGGCTCAGCAGCTGTTACCCCGTCCTCGCCACCAGCCGAATCGCGGAATCGCGCGACTTCTACACCACCTGGTTCGGCTTCGAGATCACCTTCGAAGCCGACTGGTACGTGAGCCTGCGCCGCCCCGCCCGCGACGGCGAACCGTCCTGCGAACTGGCCCTGCTGGATCCCACCCACCCGACCGTTCCAGCGGGTTACGGCAAGCCTGTCCAAGGCCTGCTGCTGAACTTCGAGGTCGACGACGTAGACGCCGAATGGGAACGAATGGTCGTCACCGGCGGCCTCCCCACCGAACTCGACCTGCGCACCGAAGACTTCGGCCAACGCCACTTCATCCTCGCCGACCCCTCAGGCGTACTGATCGACGTCATCACCGAAACCCCACCCACCCCCGAGTTCGCCACCCAGTTCACCCCAGGCGCCAAAGCAACCGACTGAGCACAGGGACAACTCACCGAGAACGGCCCTACGCTGATCCGCGACTCCGCCTAGCCGCCGACACAAAGTCCCCCCACGCCCGAGTCCGGCTCGAGTCTCCGGAGCAGCAGGCGAGCACATGGGTAACTCCCCGGGAACGGGCTCACCCAGCCACCACCCCAAAGCTTGCCGCGTCCCCAACTCACTCGGTTCCCGAGTCTGGCCAAAGGTCGCGGGGAGGCGGGCTAGCCAAAAGACGCGGAGAGGCGGGTGAGCTAGTGTTTGGCGGGTGAAGGCACTTCGTCGGTTCACTGTCCGTGCCCATCTGCCGCAGCGGCTCGCCGCGCTGGGTGAGTTGTCGACGAACCTGCGGTGGTCGTGGCACGGCCCGACGCAGGATCTGTTCGCCGACCTGGATCGGGACCTGTGGCGCACAGTCGGCCAGGACCCGGTGCGGATGCTGGGGGAGGTGCCCGCCGAGCGGCTCGACGAGCTCGCCGCCGACCCCGCCTATCTCGCGCGCGTCGACGCGGCCGCCGAGGGCCTGCGCGGCTATCTGAGCAGGCCGCGCTGGTTCCAGGAGCAGCACACCACCCGGGTGGCCGGGATCGCCTACTTCTCGATGGAGTTCGGTGTCACCGAGGTGCTGCCCAACTATTCGGGTGGGCTCGGGATCCTCGCCGGTGACCATCTCAAGGCGGCGTCGGATCTGGGTCTGCCGCTGATCGGTGTGGGTCTGCTGTACCGGTCCGGGTATTTCCGGCAGTCGCTGTCGGCAGATGGTTGGCAGCGCGAGCACTACCCGGCGCTCGACCCGCAGGGCCTGCCGCTGCGCCTGCTGACCAGTGACGGTTCGCCGGTGCTGATCCACGTCGCCATGCCGGAGGGGCGGGTGCTGCGGGCGCGGGTGTGGATCGCCCAGGTCGGACGGATCCCGTTGTTGCTGCTCGACTCCGACATCGCCGAGAACGACCCGGAACTGCGCGCGGTCACCGATCGCCTCTACGGCGGCGATCAGGACCACCGGATCAAACAGGAGATTCTCGCGGGTATCGGTGGGGTGCGTGCGGTGCGGGCCTACACCCGTGCCAACGGCCTGCCCGATCCCGACGTGTTCCATATGAACGAGGGTCACGCCGGTTTCCTCGGAGTGGAACGGATCCGCGAATTCGTCGCGGGCGGACTGGATTTCGACACCGCGCTGGCGACCGTGCGGGCCGGGACGGTGTTCACCACCCACACCCCGGTGCCCGCCGGTATCGACCGGTTCCCGATGCCGTTGGTGCGCAGGTATTTCGGCGGCGCCCACGGCGAGACCGAATCCGCCTTGCTGCCAGGGCTTTCCGTCGACCGGATCCTCGCTTTCGGGCGCGAGGCCGATCCGTCGGTGTTCAATATGGCGCACATGGGTCTGCGGATGGCCCAGCGCGCCAACGGTGTCTCGCGGTTGCACGGTGAGGTGAGCCGTGACATGTTCGCCGGGCTCTGGCCGGGATTCGACGCCGCCGAGGTGCCGATCGGTTCGGTCACCAACGGCGTGCACGCGCCCACCTGGGCCGCCCGTGAATGGATCGACAAAGCACGCGAACTCGTAGGCCCCGAACTGGTGGAGGAGGCGCGCGGCTGGGAGAAGCTCAGCGACGTCGACCTCGAACAGCTGTGGACCACCCGAAATACATTGCGCGGGGTCCTGATCGAGGAGGTTCGCCGCAGGCTGCGCGAGTCCTGGTATCAGCGCGGCGCAGCCGAGGCCGAATTGGGCTGGGTGGACGACGTTTTCGACCCGAATGTCCTCACCATCGGTTTCGCCCGCCGGGTGCCGACCTACAAGCGCCTCACCCTCATGCTGCGTGACCCCGACCGGCTGCGCGCCCTGCTGCTCGACCCCGAACGCCCGGTGCAGCTGGTGGTCGCGGGCAAGAGTCATCCTGCCGACGACGGCGGCAAGGCGCTCATCCAGCAGGTCGTCCGCTTCGCCGACGATCCGGCCGTGCGGCACCGCATCGTGTTACTGCCCGACTACGACATGTCGATGGCCCGCTACCTGTACTGGGGTTGCGATGTGTGGCTGAACAATCCGCTGCGCCCGCTCGAGGCGTGCGGCACCTCGGGCATGAAGTCGGCGCTCAACGGTGGGCTCAACCTGTCGATCCGCGACGGGTGGTGGGACGAGATGTACGACGGCGAGAACGGCTGGTCGATCCCCACCGCCGACGGTGTGCGCGACGAAGTTCGCCGCGACGACCTCGAGGCGGCGGCACTCTACGACCTGGTCGAACGCACCGTCGCACCCCGCTTCTACGACCGGGACGCGAACGGGGTGCCGGTTCGGTGGACCGAGATGGTCCGCCACACCCTGCAGACCACCAGCCCGAAGGTGCTCGCCTCACGCATGGTCCGCGACTACGCCGAGCAGTACTACGGTCCGGCGGCCGCGGCGTTCGCGACCGCGTCGGCCGACGATTACGCGGGCGCGGCGCGGGTCGCCGAATACCGGCGGCGGGTGGAGGCCGCGTGGCCTTCGGTGCGCGTCACCCAGGTGGACAGCGCCGGCCTGCCCGACACCCCGGTGATCGGTGCGGAACTGTCGCTGGACGCGCGCGTGGAACTCGGTGGGCTCGCGCCTTCGGATGTGGTGGTGCAGGCGGTACTCGGGCGGGTGTCGCCCGACGACGACCTGTCCGACACCACGACCATCGAGATGCGGCACACCGGCAGCGACGGCGCGACGGAGCTCTACGAGGTGCACGCGCCGGTCCCGCTCTCGGGTGCGGTCGGGTACACGGTTCGTGTGCTTCCCCACAATCCGCTGCTCGCCACCGACGCCGAACTCGGCGTGGTGGCTGTCGCGGGCGCGTGACCCTACACCCCCGGGCGATCGCGGGTTCTTCGATTCAGTGAACTTTCCGCTACCGTTCCGGGGCATCCTTCTTCTTTGAACCCGCGGACTGGAGAGTCATGGCCAGCGATGTCGTAACCCGCGCCCGGCGGCGCATCGACGGATACTTCGGTATCACGTCGACCGGGTCAACCTTCAAGCGCGAGGCGATGGCGGGCACGGTCACGTTCCTGGCGATGTCGTATGTGCTCGCGGTGAACCCGTCGATCCTCGGCGACGAAGGTGCGCTGGGCGACAAGGGCATTCCCATGCAGGCCGTGTTCACCGCGACGGCCGTCGCCGCGGTGTTCGGCACGCTGGTGATGGGGCTGTGGGCCAAGTACCCGATCGCGCTGGCGCCGGGCATGGGGCTCAACGCCTTCTTCGCCTACACCGTGGTGCTGAGCATGGGCATTCCGTGGCAGGTCGCCCTGTCGGGCACGTTCCTGTCCGGCGTCATCTTCTTCGTGCTCGCGATCACCAAGGTCCGCGAACGGATTCTCAACGCCATCCCGTTGCAGATGAAGTTCGCCGTCGGCGCGGGTATCGGGTTGTTCGTCGCGTTCCTCGGGCTCAAGAACGCGGGCATCGTGGTCAACAACGAGGCGACGCTCGTCTCGCTCGGTGACTTCACCAAGGGCACCACGCTGCTCGCGCTGTTCGGCCTGGTGGTGACCGTGATCTTCCTGGTGATCGGCTGGCACGGCGCGGTGCTCTACGGCATCGTCGCCACCACGATCGTCGGCATGGTCTCGGGGCTGGTGAAGGTGCCGGACGGTATCGCCGAGATGCCCAAGGGGTTGGACCAGACCTTCGGGCAGGCCATCATCCATCTGCCCGACGCGTTCACCGGGCAGATGATCGTCGTCGTACTCACCATGCTGTTCGTCGACTTCTTCGACGCCTCGGGCACGCTGATCGGCGTCGCCAATCAGGCGGGCCTGCTCAACAAGGACGGCACGCTGCCCCGCGCGGCGAGTGCGATGGCCGCCGACTCGGTCGGCACCACCGCGGGCGCGATCATCGGTACGTCCACGACCACGGCGTATGTGGAGTCGACGGCCGGTGTGTCGGCGGGTGGTCGTACCGGGCTCACCGCGGTGACCACCGCGGGCTGGTTCCTGATCGCGATGTTCTGCTATCCGGTCTTCTCGGTGATCGCGGGCTCGGGCGAGGTCACCTCGGCCGCGCTGATCGTGGTCGGCGTGCTGATGGCCCGTGCGCTCGGCGATATCGACTGGCAGCATCTCGAGTACTCGGTGCCCGCGTTCATCACCGTCATCATGATGCCGCTGACGTATTCGATCGCCAACGGTCTGGCGATGGGCATGATCTTCTACCCCATCGTGATGGTGGCCAAGGGCCGAGCGAAGGAAGTGCACCCGGCGATGTGGGCGCTGATGGTGCTGTTCCTCGCCTACTTCTTCTTCCTGGTCGAGTAGGTGATCCGGGCGTAGGTATGTCTATACTCAGCCTAGGCTTGCCTAACTTGAAGGAGATTTACCTATGAAGCGCTCGTTCGCTGCCGCGTCCTTGGCCGTAGCCACCCTCTTCGCGCCGGTCACCGCCGCCGTCGTCGCCACCGCGCCCGCCGCGATCGCCGCCCCGGCGACCCCATCCGCCGGTGAGCTCCAGGGCAAGCTGCAGGCCGCCATGAACGGCTCGGCCGCCGAGCTCGAGTCGGGCAACCCGGGCGGCCTCGCGGTCGTGAACCAGACGGTCAACCGCATCCCCGGCTACAGCTGGAGCGTCTCCGGTCCGGTCACCGTCGCGGGCGACACCCTGTCGGCCACGCTGAACAGCACCCTCGGTGACTACACCTTCCCGATCCCGGTGACCTGGAAGGACGTCGACGGCACCTGGAAGCTGTCGCAGGAATCCGAGAGCACGCTGGTGAGCTACGCGACCATGGCGTGGTGAACTGAGCTTTCCGCGAAGAGGGCCGCCCCGGATGGGGTGGCCCTTTTTGTTCTTTTGTGACGCGGATCACGCCCTTGGGATGGCTGTCGTGAAATAGTAGTTCCGGGCCCAGGGTTGTGACCGAGTGGGCAATCGGACTCCAGTCCGGTTGCGAGATGTTTCGAATCGCAGATGAGGACACGCCATGACCGACACCGCCACGCGCATCGCTCCGAGTACCACCGCTACTACCGACGAAGCCACCGCGACCAGCATCGGCCTGCTGGTTCTCCGCATCGGCTTCGGTGGCCTGATGGCCGCCTACGGCACCCAGAAACTCTTCGGCTGGTTCAACGGCATGGGGTGGCAGACCACCGCCGACAGCTTCACCGCCATGGGCTACAACCCCGGCGAACTCTTCGGCACGCTGGCCGGTGTCACCGAACTCGTCGGTGGCCTGCTGCTGGTGTTCGGCCTGTTCACCCCGCTGGCCGGCGCGATCGTGCTCGGCACCATGATCAACGCGATCAACGTGATGTGGGCCGGTGGTCTTTTCCCGACCGATCCCGCCGTGCCGGGCTTCACCACCCCGCTGCTGTTCGCGCTCGTCGCGGGCGCGCTGGCCTTCACGGGCCCCGGCCGGTTCTCGCTGGACGCCGGTCGTCCGTGGGAGCGCCAGGGCGTGGTGTGGGGTGCGGCGGCCGTCGGCATCGCTGTCGCGGCGGCCGTGCTGACGCTGATCCTCAAGGCTGTGCTCTGACATA
Source organism: Nocardia sp. NPDC023733 (assembly GCF_040639775.1). Lineage (NCBI taxonomy): Bacteria > Bacillati > Actinomycetota > Actinomycetes > Mycobacteriales > Nocardiaceae > Nocardia > Nocardia sp. NPDC023733. The sequence goes on from NZ_JBFAAN010000014.1 coordinate 12,363, forward strand.
GCTGCTCCGGCGGCGCGGTGACTTCGGTTGCCGCGCCGCTTTTTTCGTCATGCGCTGGTCACTTTTTCGATGCCGTGGGTTGCCCGGAGTGTGCGCGGGTGTCGGCGGGGGCGGATAGTCTCGTCGGCGATACCGCTCGCACGGTGTCGACCATCGTCCGCGCGTCGAAGAGGAGAGCTGCGATGAAGGCCTATGACCTGGGGTTCGGGGATTCGGCGGACAAACTGGCCGAGACAACGGGTGGTGAACCGCTCGAGCTGGTCTCGCCGGTGCGCGCCGGGTGGATCGGTAGCGAAGGTCCCGGCATCGACCCGGCGACGTGGCCGCGCGGACCGGTCACCGGGCTGCCGATGATGCACGCGCTCACCCTGCGACTGCCCGCCGACTTCCAGCGGCGCGGACCCGGCTTCCCGGCGATCGCGTTCTTCCAGGGCGAGGGGCAGTTCGCCGACGCGACCGCTCCGGTCGAGGCCGACGCCGGCTCCGACGACCCGCTGGCGCGCGACCTGGTCACCACCCGGCTGCACCCGCAACTGAATCTGCTGCACGACGAGATCGGCGGGGTGTTCGCGCTGATCTGGTTGACCGAGAAGGAGTTCGAGGCCGGTCCGGTGGCGCCGCCTGCCGATATCCGCCCGCCCGGCTCGCCCGCTGCGAGCGACGAGGGCTGTAATGCCTGGGACGACGTGCACCCGACCGTCGGTGTGTGGCTGGCCGAGCGCGTCGACGATCCCAATGTCGGCATCCCGCCCGTCGAGTACGTGCCCGACACCACCTACCAGGACCCGCTCACCGACGATGCGGGCTGGACCCCGTGGGCCGAACCGCTGTTCGGCCGTTCCCATCTCGGCGGCACCGCCTTCCCTGTGCAGGCGCTGCCCGAGGGGCTCACGCCCTACTACCTCGAGATCGAGGAGGTCTCGGGCATGAACTTCGGCGGCGGCAACGCCCAACTCGACCTGGAGTCAGGCGTTTTCGACTGGGCGTGCGGGTAGCTCCGCCGGGATCACCACGGTCTCGACGGCTGTGGTCGCAGGTGAAATGCCTTCGGCCACAGCTGATTTCGTTCTCCCTCGATACACGTGGACGGCGATGCCCGCGAGCACGATCAGGTAGATGACGACGTAGATGTTCAGCAGCACCTGGTGGAAGGGCCACCACGGCGGCAGCAGGAAGGTGCCGACACTGACCCAGGTGGGGGTGTAGTTGTAGGTCCAGGCGGCGACGGCCAGGTAGAGGCCGGCGGCGGCGAGGAACCACGGCAGCCGGGTCTGGGCCCGGTGGATCAGGTACACCAGCAGCGGCACGAACCATACCCAGTGGTGCCCCCACGAATAGGGCGATACCGCGCAGGCGGTGAGGCCGCCGAGCGTCACCGACAGCAGCGGTTCGTCGCGGCGCACGAGCACGGCCGCCAGCCACAGCGCGACCAGCGCCACCGGCACCGCGATCAGCAACCACAACCACACCGGCGCCGGGTCGTGCAGCAGATGGGCGATCGCGCCGCGCAGCGACTGATTCGACGGATGCACATCGGGAGCGATCCGGCCCGATTGGAAGAACGTGGAGGTCCAGTACTGGTAGGAATCGCGCGGCAGGATCAGGCCGGTCACCCCGATCGTCGCCATGAAGGTGAGTGCGGCGGTGAGCGCCGCCCGCCACCGGCGCTGAGCCGCGTACTGGGCGATGAAGAACAGCGGGGTCAACTTGATGCCCGCCGCGATACCGACGCCCAGGCCACGCAACTTGCTGTCGGGCCCACGGGAGAAGTCCCACAGCACAAGCATCATCAGCCACAGATTGATCTGCCCGTAGTACAGCGTGGTCCGCACCGGCTCGATGAAGGTGCAGGCCAGGCCGATGAGCATGCTGAGCACGACCAGGCGCGGCGTCACCCGGTAGCCGAGCATCCGCCAGCTCTGCAGCACACACACCACCAGAACCACCAGGTTGAGCACCAACCAGACCGAGGTGACCAGGTCCCACGGCACCAGTAGCAGCGGCAGGAACACCAGTGCCGAGAACGGCGTGTAGGTGTAGAGCAGGCCGTAGTGGGTGGGCTCGATGTAGAGCGCCTTGTCGTGTAGCGCTCGCCAGCCGCCGTCGCGGTAGATGTGCACGTCCAGGCCGCCGGCGAGGATGCCGCCGCTGTTCATGTACGGGTCCATGGTGGTGAACAGCAGCGTCACGCCGAGGGCTGCGGTACCGAGTAGCAGGATGAGCGTCAGGGTGATGCGCGGCAATTCCGCGCGTCGAGATCTCTCCGCCACGGCCGTGCTACCGGCCGGCTCGCGTCGTATGCACGACTAAGAACCTACCGCGCCGGTCTCCGGGGGTCGCCCTCGGTAGGCACCGTCTATCAATTGGACACTGTAGAGCCGCGCTGACCTGCGGTTCACGCGTGCAGGGTGAGCATGGTGTCGGCGCCGTGATGGAACTCGTAGCGAGTCTTGCGTAACGAGGTCCGGATGCCCTTGTCGTGCAGTTCGGTTCGCAGGTGGGCGATCAGGTCGTCGAGCGGGGCACCGGTGTAGTCGAGCAGTGGGTACACCCTGGTCTCCACCGTGGCCACCCGGGTGAGTTCGAGCAGGGCGGCCAGGTGGAAGTCGGCGTCGAGCCGGTCTGCGTAGCTGAACAGCAGGTGCGAGCTCAACGCCAGATCGAAGGAGCCGTCGGCACACGGCAGCGAGGGCAGGCGCCCGGCGAGGTAGCGGTGCGGTGCCGCGCACACGTCGACGGCGAAGCGGGCGGCGGCCGCGCGGCGCATCGCGGCCTGCTCGGCTGTGCCGCCGTACCAGTCCCAGCGGTAGCGGCCCGCGTGGCGGTGCGCCCACGCCACCGCGCGCTCGGTTTCAGGGACGGCGCGGGCGGCCAGTTCGCCGGGCTCGCTCGCGTAGATGGGGTCGATCGCGGTGACCTCGGCGCCGAGGGCACTGGCCTCGGCGGCGAAACTCGCCGCGCCGCCGGGGCAGTCGAGGATGCGTCGGCCGGAAAGGTCTTCGTCGGACAGGCAGAACATCGCGCGGTACTCGGCCAAAGATCTTGCGCTGACCAGAAATTCGTCGAGTACCTCGCCATCGGCGTGGTGCGTCATCACCCAACCGTCTCACGGGTCACATTCAGCTGGTAGTGATTTCGCCGGTGTGGTCACCCGGATTGCACGACTCGCGGTGAAAAACTGTGCCGCTCAAGCGGATGCGGTGAGCCTGCGCAACGCCTTGGCTACCACCTGCGGGTCGGTGGTCTCCCAGTACGGCGGCAGTGAGGCCCGCAGATAACCGCCGTAACGTGCGGTCGCCAGGCGCGAATCGAGAATGGCGACGACACCTCGGTCGTCGACACTGCGCAGCAAGCGGCCGGTGCCCTGGGCGAGCAGCAGCGCGGCATGGTTGGCCGCCACCGCCATGAACCCGTTGCCGCCACGCGACTCGACCGCGCGCTGACGTGCGGTGAGCAGCGGGTCGTCGGGGCGGGGGAACGGAATGCGGTCCAGGATCACCAGACTCAGCGACGGGCCGGGCACGTCGACGCCCTGCCAGAGGGTCAGGGTGCCGAACAGGGACGTGGCCGGGTCGTCGGCGAACTTGCGCACCAGCGCACCCATCGAATCGTCGCCCTGGCACAGCACCGGGGTGTCGAGCCGTTCGCGCAGCGCCTCGGTGGCCGCCTTGGCCGCGCGCATCGAGGAGAACAGGCCGAGCGTTCGCCCGCCCGCGGCGGTGATGAGCTGCTCGATCTCGTCGAGGTAGGTGGGGGAGAGGCCGTCGCGGCCCGGTGCGGGCAGGTGCTTGGCGACGTACAGGATGCCCGACTTGGCGTGGTCGAACGGGGAACCGACGTCGAGGGAGCTCCAGCGCACCGACTCCACGTCCGCCGGTGGAGTCGCGCCGTTGGCCAGTGCCGGATCGGTCTTGCCGGACGACTGCGAGGGCAGGCCCCAGGTGATCGCGAGACCGTCGAACGATCCACCGATCTGCAGGGTCGCCGAGGTGAGGATGACGGTCGCGGTGCCGAAGAGCCTGCTGCGCAACAACCCGCCCACCGACAGCGGCGCCATCCGCAGGGTGCGCCGGGCGACACCGCGCACTTCGTCGGCCGAGAGCCAGATGACATCGTGGCGCGCGGCCGGATCGGACTCCTCGAACGCGGTGAGCGCGCGCACCGCCGCGTCGTGCACCTCGTCGAGCGCGGCGACGGCCAAGGTCTTGGCGGCCGCGTTGTCCGGATCGTCCTGGGTTTTCACGCTGCCCTGCGGTGCGAGCGCGGTGCGCGCGTTCCAGGCGGCATCGCGCACGAGGGCGAGGACGGGGGCGATGCCGTCGGGCAGCTGGTCCCAGCGACCGGCAGGCAGGTCCTCGATGGCCTGGTGGAAGGCTTCGGCGGCGCCCTCGAGCCGGTCGACCTCACGCTCGTCGACCAGCTTGGTGCAGCGGCGGGCCGCGGCGCTGATGGCGGTGGCGCCCAGTTCGGCGGTGGCGACGCCGGTGACCCGGTCGACCAGTTCGTGCGCCTCGTCGATGACGACCACATCGTGCTCGGGCAGGATCTGGATGCCGCTGATGGCGTCGATGGCCAGCAGCGCGTGATTGGTGACGACCACATCGGCCTGCGCCGACTCCGCGCGCGCCTTCTCGGCGAAGCAGTCCTGACCGAACTGGCAGCGGCTCTTGCCGAGGCACTCGCGCGAGGACACGCTCACCTGCCGCCAGGCCCGATCGCTCACGCCGGGGGCGAGCTCGTCGCGGTCGCCGGTCTCGGTGTCGGAGGCCCACTCGTTGAGACGCTGCACCTCGCGGCCGAGGCGGGAGATGGCGAAGGCGTCGAACAGCTCCGCCTCGCCGCCGGTGTCCTCGGGGATCACGCTGTTGATCTTGTTCAGGCACAGATAGTTGTTGCGGCCCTTGAGAATCGCGAACTGCGGGACACGACCGAGCGGCTTGGTGAGCGCCTCGGCCAAGCGGGGCAGATCGCGGTCGACGAGCTGACGTTGCAGCGCGATCGTCGCCGTGGACACCACGACCGTTCGCCCGGTGCGCACCGCGTGCCGCAGGCTGGGCACCAGATAGGCCAGCGACTTACCGGTGCCGGTCCCCGCCTGCACGGCCAGGTGTTCCTTGGTGTCGATCGCGTGGTCGACGGCGGAGGCCATGGTGGTCTGCCCGGTGCGCTCGGTGCCGCCGAGGGCATGCACGGCGGTGGCGAGCAGGTCGGCGACGGGTGGGAGTTCGGGCACGGGGCCAGCTTATCCGTGGGGTCGGACAGGTTCGTGGGTGGAGGATTCGGGGTCTTGTGATTGCGGGAGGTATTGGGCTGTGTTTATTGGAGCGCTGGCGCGCTCGAGCGCGGCCCCTAGGGGCCGCGAGTTAGCCACCGTTGCTCGCGCTTCGCGCATGCGCAACGGCGGCTAACTCGCG
>NZ_JBFAAN010000015.1:0-1438 GCF_040639775.1 Nocardia sp. NPDC023733
TCTGTGTGTTGTTTCAGATACCGCACAGTGGACGCGTAACACCTTCGATAGTAAGCCCTCGGCCTATTAGTACCGGTCACCTCCACACGTTACCGTGCTTCCAGTTCCAGCCTATCAACCCCATGGTCTGTAGGGGGCCTTAACCCATCAAGTGGGAGAGAAACCTCATCTTGGAACAGGCTTCCCGCTTAGATGCTTTCAGCGGTTATCCCTTCCGAACGTAGCCAACCAGCCATGCTCCTGGCGGAACAACTGGCACACCAGAGGTTCGTCCGTCCCGGTCCTCTCGTACTAGGGACAGCCTTCCTCAAGTTTCTTACGCGCGCGGCGGATAGAGACCGAACTGTCTCACGACGTTCTAAACCCAGCTCGCGTGCCGCTTTAATGGGCGAACAGCCCAACCCTTGGGACCTACTCCAGCCCCAGGATGCGACGAGCCGACATCGAGGTGCCAAACCATCCCGTCGATATGGACTCTTGGGGAAGATCAGCCTGTTATCCCCGGGGTACCTTTTATCCGTTGAGCGACACCGCTTCCACTTGCCGGTGCCGGATCACTAGTCCCGACTTTCGTCCCTGCTCGACCTGTCAGTCTCACAGTCAAGCTCCCTTGTGCACTTGCACTCGACACCTGATTGCCAACCAGGCTGAGGGAACCTTTGGGCGCCTCCGTTACATTTTAGGAGGCAACCGCCCCAGTTAAACTACCCACCAGGCACTGTCCCTGAACCAGATCATGGTCCGAGGTTAGAAGCCCAATACGATCAGAGTGGTATTTCAACGACGACTCCACCCGAACTGGCGTCCAGGTTTCACAGTCTCCCACCTATCCTACACAAACCGTACCGAACACCAATACCAAGCTATAGTGAAGGTCCCGGGGTCTTTTCGTCCTGCCGCGCGTAACGAGCATCTTTACTCGTAATGCAATTTCGCCGAGTCTGTGGTTGAGACAGCAGAGAAGTCGTTACGCCATTCGTGCAGGTCGGAACTTACCCGACAAGGAATTTCGCTACCTTAGGATGGTTATAGTTACCACCGCCGTTTACCGGGGCTTAAATTCTCAGCTTCGCCCCAAAGGGCTAACCGGTCCTCTTAACCTTCCGGCACCGGGCAGGCGTCAGTCCGTATACATCGTCTTACGACTTCGCACGGACCTGTGTTTTTAGTAAACAGTCGCTTCTCTCTGGTCTCTGCGACCCCACCCAGCTCCAACCGCAAGGGCTTTCACCGGGCGTGGTCCCCCTTCTCCCGAAGTTACGGGGGCATTTTGCCGAGTTCCTTAACCACAGTTCTCTCGATCGCCTTAGTATTCTCTACCTGACCACCTGTGTCGGTTTGGGGTACGGGCCATGTACCAGCTCGCTAGAGGCTTTTCTCGGCAGCATAGGATCACTGAATTCGTCTCAACGACTACGCATCACCTCTCAGGCTGTAT
>NZ_JBFAAN010000015.1:1533-2855 GCF_040639775.1 Nocardia sp. NPDC023733
GGAATGCCGCGGCTTCGGCGGTGTACTTGAGCCCCGCTACATTGTCGGCGCAGGATCACTTGACCAGTGAGCTATTACGCACTCTTTCAAGGGTGGCTGCTTCTAAGCCAACCTCCTGGTTGTCTAAGCGACCCCACATCCTTTTCCACTTAGTACACGCTTAGGGGCCTTAGCCGGCGATCTGGGCTGTTTCCCTCTCGACTACGAAGCTTATCCCCCGCAGTCTCACTGCCACGCTCTCACACACCGGCATTCGGAGTTTGGCTGACTTCGGTAAGCTTGTAGGCCCCCTAGGCCATCCAGTAGCTCTACCTCCGGCGTGAAACACGTGACGCTGCACCTAAATGCATTTCGGGGAGAACCAGCTATCACGGAGTTTGATTGGCCTTTCACCCCTACCCACAGCTCATCCCCTCAGTTTTCAACCTAAGTGGGTTCGGGCCTCCACGACGTCTTACCGTCGCTTCACCCTGGCCATGGGTAGATCACTCCGCTTCGGGTCCATAATGTGCGACTAACAGGCGCCCTATTCGGACTCGCTTTCGCTACGGCTACCCCACACGGGTTAACCTCGCCACACACCGATGACTCGCAGGCTCATTCTTCAAAAGGCACGCCATCACCCCACACAACCAAAGGTCGGAGGGCTTTGACGGATTGTAAGCGCACGGTTTCAGGTACTATTTCACTCCCCTCCCGGGGTACTTTTCACCTTTCCCTCACGGTACTAGTCCGCTATCGGTCACCAGGGAGTATTCAGGCTTACCGGGTGGTCCCGGCAGATTCACAGCAGATTTCACGGGCCCGCTGCTACTCGGGTATCACTCACGAGAGCCAACATGTTTTCGTTTACCGGACTATCACCGTCTATGGCAGGCCGTTCCAGACCACTTCAACTAACACGTTGGTTTCTTACTCTCGCCCAGTCCGGCAGAACTGAGAAGAATGACCCCACAACACCGCATGGACAACCCCTGCCGGGTATCACATCCACACGGTTTAGCCTCATCCGCTTTCGCTCGCCACTACTCACGGAATCACTGTTGTTTTCTCTTCCTGTGGGTACTGAGATGTTTCACTTCCCCACGTTCCCTCCACACACCCTATATATTCAGATGCGGGTAACACGACATCACTCGTGCTGGGTTTCCCCATTCGGAAATCCTCGGATCTCAGCTCGGTTGACAGCTCCCCGAGGCTTATCGCAGCCTCCTACGTCCTTCATCGGCTCCTGGTGCCAAGGCATCCACCGTACGCTCTTAAACACTTACTAACAAAGATGCTCGCGTCCACTGTGCAGTTCTCAAACAACACACCCACCC
>NZ_JBFAAN010000016.1:0-4275 GCF_040639775.1 Nocardia sp. NPDC023733
GCGAGTTAGCCGCCGTTGCGCATGCGCGAAGCGCGAGCAACGGTGGCTAACTCGCGGCCCTCCAGGGGCCGCGCTCGAGCGCGCCAGCGCTCCAAAAACACAGCCCAATACCGTTTTGGGCGCAAACCCCAAAGGCCCGTCCTACGACACGCGAATAATCAAAGCGTCGCCCTGACCGCCACCACCGCACAGCGCGGCAGCGCCCACGCCACCACCGCGACGCTTCAGTTCCAGCGCCAGGTGCAGCAGGATGCGGGCGCCCGACATGCCGAGCGGGTGACCGATAGAGATGGCGCCACCGTTGACGTTCACCTTCTCCGGGTCGTAGCCGAGCTTGCGTGTAGAGGACACACCGACGGCCGCGAAGGCCTCGTTGATCTCGATGAGGTCCAGGTCGGCGGGCGTGATGCCCTCCTTGGCGCAGGCGGCCAGGATGGCGTTGGCGGGCTGATCCTGCAGCGTCGAGTCCGGTCCGGCGACCTGGCCCGCGGCACCGATCTCCGCGATCCACTCGAGCCCGAGCTCCTCGGCCTTCGCCTTGCTCATCACGACCACCGCGGCCGCACCGTCGGAGATCTGCGAGGCGGTGCCCGCGGTGACGGTGCCGTCCTTGCGGAAGGCCGGACGCAGCTTGCCGAGCGACTCGACGGTGGTGTCGGCGCGGATGCCCTCGTCCTCGGTGACGTAGACCGGGTCGCCCTTGCGCTGCGGCACGGCCACCGGCACGACCTCGCCCTCGAACACACCGTTCTTCCACGCGGCCGCGGCACGCTGGTGCGAGGCGGCGGCGAACGCGTCCTGCTCCTCGCGGCTCACCTTGTCGAGGTCGTTGCGGTCCTCGGTGAGCAGACCCATCGCCTGATCGGTGATGACGTCGTGCAGGCCGTCGTAGGCCATGTGGTCCACGAGGGTGGTGTTGCCGTACTTGAAGCCCTCGCGGCTCTTGGGCAGCAGGTGCGGAGTCTGGCTCATCGACTCCATGCCGCCCGCCACGACGATCTCGTGCTCGCCTGCGCGAATCAGCTGATCCGCCAAGGCGATCGCGTTGATGCCGGACAAGCAGACCTTGTTGACGAGCACCGACGGCACATCCATCGGGATACCCGCGGCGATGGCGGCCTGGCGCGCGGGCAGCTGCCCCGCACCGGCCTGCAGCACCTGGCCGAGGATCACGTACTGGACCTGCTCGGGCGCGACGCCACCCTTCTCCAGGGCGGCCTTGATGGCCACACCGGCCAGATCCGAGGCCTTGAAGTCCTTCAGACCGCCAAGCAGCCGCCCGACCGGGGTACGCGCACCGGACACGATGACAGAAGTGGTCACGCAAGCCTCGCATTCATAGTTCGAACCTGTACTCAACGGTAACCCCTGCGGACCGGCGGCTGGTACGCAGGTCGCGCTAGCTTCGTGGGGTGACCAATGCGAACTTCATCCCCGCCGACTACGTCATCGCCGTCGACCATGTGGGCATCGCCGTGCCCGACCTCGACACCGCGGTGGCCTGGTACACCGACAACCTCGGCATGGTCGAGACCCACCGCGAGGTGAACGAGGCCCAGGGCGTCGTCGAGGCGATGCTGTCGTGCCCGGCCGCCGCCGACCGCGCGACCGCCCTGCAATTGCTGGCCCCGCTCACGCCCGAGTCGACCATCGCCAAGTTCATCGACCGCAGCGGCCCGGGACTGCAGCAGCTGGCCTACCGGGTCACCGATATCGAGGCCGTTTCGGGCTTCCTACGCGAGCGTGGGCTGCGTTTGCTGTACGAGGCGCCTCGACACGGAACCGCTGATTCTCGCATCAATTTCGTCCATCCGAAGGATGCTGGGGGTGTGCTGATCGAGCTCGTGGAGCCGAACCCGGATGTTACGCACTAGTAGGCCGGTCCGACCGGGAAATCTCGGCGAGATCACATTCCCGGTCGAGTCTCCATCGTGTCGCTCGAGGCTGTATTTTGTGTGCCATGTCGTCACCTGAGTCCGATCGCAATCGCTTCGTTGCACTGCCCTTCACCGTTGTGCGCAAGGGTTATGCGCAAGACGAGGTGCGCAACTACTTCGACCGCTTCGACGCGGAGCTTCGCGTCACCGCCACCGACCGGGATGCTGCCGCCGCGCAGGCCCGCAATCTCGCCGCCCAGCTGGAAGACGCCCGGGACGAGATCGACGAGCTCCGCAAGGAGGTCGACCGGCTCTCCGTGCCGCCGACCACCGCCGAAGGTATGTCCGACCGTATCTCGCGCATGCTGCGCCTGGCCTCGGACGAAGCGTCCGAGGTTCGCGCACTGGCCCAGGCCGAGGCTGCCGAGATGGTGTCGATCGCCGAGCAGCAGGCCACCGAGATGCGTGGCAAGTACGAGTCGCTGCTCGCGGAGACCAAGGAGAAGCGCGAGGCGCTCGAGATCGAGTTCGAGCAGACCCTCGCGAAGGCGCGCACCGAGTCGACCAAGATCATCGAGGCCGCCCAGGCCGAGGCCGAGCGTCTCGCCAAGGAGGCCGAGGCCAAGCGCAAGGCCACCCAGCAGGACTTCGAGGCCACCATGAACGATCGGCGCACCAAGCTGACTCGTGCCATGGAGGAGCTCGAGGCCACCAGTCGCGCCGAGGCCGCCCAGCGGATCAAGGACGCGACCGACGAGGCCAACCGCCTCATCAGCTCCGCCACCCAGACCTCCGAGCGCAAGATCGCGCACGCGAAGGAACTGGCCGAGGAAATGCGCGTGCTGCGCGGCCGGGTCCTGGCCCAGCTGCTCGGTATCCGCGGTCAGCTCGACTCGGTGCCCGCCATGCTCGCGGCGGTCAACCGTGAGAGCGAACTGCTCGACGGCGCCCCCGAGCGTAAGTCGATCAGCAACAACAACAATGGCAACAACAAGTCCGTCTCGGGCTCGCGCCAGAACAAGGCCATCCCGGAGGTCTCCGACGAGGACATCGTCGACGAGGACCGCGAGAGCGCCGACGTCAACTGACCCTGTCGGACTCTGCGACGACACGTCTACACCTGGAAAACCGGAGGCCACCTCGAATCATCGAGGTGGCCTCCGGTTTTCGGCGTCTCGGCCGGGCTCAGGACCAGCGGCGCGTGATTCCCCGTGTGCGCCTGCCGTTCCAGCAACCCTGATGCCAGTGCCTACGATCGTCCTCACCGCCCTCGACGGCCCAGGCGACGATATGGGCCACCCCCGGCGCGATCTCGTGGTCACAGCCCGGGCAGCGGTAGGTCTTCACCGCCCGCGCACCGGGAACCGTTCGCACGACATAGATCTCGTCGCCGCCCGGCCCCTCCTCGGTGCGCCCGTACACATCACCGAGCGGCGGCGGGCCGCTACGGCCTTCCTGGCGCGGTTTACGACGTGGCATGGCACTGCTTCCTAGAACAACCGGAAAACGTTGCTCTCGGTGCCACGCAGCTCGTCGTAATCGAGCGTGAGGCAACGGATCCCCCGGTCCTCGGCGAGAGTCTTCGCCTGCGGCTTGATCTGCTGGGCCGCGAACACACCGCGCACAGGCGCGAGCAGCGGGTCGCGGTTGAGCAGTTCCAGATAGCGGGTGAGCTGTTCGACGCCGTCGATGTCGCCGCGTCGCTTGATCTCCACCGCGACCGTCGCGCCGTCGGCGTCGCGGCACAGCAGATCGACGGGGCCGATCGCGGTCATGTACTCGCGGCGCACCAGGGTGTACCCCTCCCCGAGCTTGGTGACGTGCTCGGCGAGCAGCTCCTGCAGGTGCGCCTCCACACCGTCCTTCACGAGGCCGGGATCGATACCGAGCTCGTGCGAGGAATCGTGCTCGATCTCCTCGATCGCGATGCGCAGTTCCTCGCCGGCCTTGTTGGTCACCACCCACAGGGCCTTGAAGTTGTTCTCGGGCGCCTGCATGGGCTCCTCGCGCAGCGGACGCACGCCCTCGGGCAGTTCCGCCGGCGGGTTCAGCGAGGCGACGTCGCGCTCCTGGAGCCAGCACGGCGGGCTCATCCAGTTGAGCGGCTTGTACGAGCCGCCGTCGGAATGCACCAGCACCGAACCGTCGGCCTTGATGAGCAAGAGCCTGCGGGCCATCGGGAGGTGAGCGGTCAGCCGACCGACGTAGTCGACCTGGCAACGAGCAATGACAAGGCGCACCCGGCCACTCTAGGGGACGCTCCGGAGAACGCAAAAAGGCCCTCCAGCATGGCTGGAGGGCCTTTTCGTGAATGATTGTCCGGCGGTGTCCTACTCTCCCACACCCTGTCGAGTGCAGTACCATCGGCGCAGGTGGCCTTAGCTTCCGGGTTCGGAAT
>NZ_JBFAAN010000017.1:0-2988 GCF_040639775.1 Nocardia sp. NPDC023733
CGAGGCCGTGCAGATGCTCGGCTACCTGTTCTACATCGGCGACCGCAAGAAGACCGGCCTGCCCTACGCGTCGGAGCCCGATGCGAAGGATGACTGGCTGCGGCTGCGGCACGAGGAAGCGCTGACGCCCGAGGCGGTCGTGCGCCTGGCCGAAGCGGCGCAGGCGCGCTACGGCTTCCAGGACTTCAAGCTCAAGGGCGGCGTGCTGCGCGGCGAGGAAGAAGTCGACGCGATCCGCGCCCTGCACGAACGCTTCCCGCAAGCGCGCGTGACGCTCGACCCCAACGGGGGCTGGTTGCTCAAGGACGCGATCCGGCTGATGCGCGACATGCACGGCGTGATCGCGTACGCCGAGGACCCGTGCGGCGCCGAGGACGGCTTCTCCGGCCGCGAGGTGATGGCGGAGTTCCGCCGCGCCACCGGCCTGCCGACCGCGACCAACATGATCGCCACCGACTGGCGGCAGATGGCGCATGCGCTGGCGCTGCAGGCCGTCGACATCCCGCTGGCGGATCCGCACTTCTGGACCCTGGCCGGCTCGGTGCGCGTGGCGCAGACCTGCCGCGACTGGGGCCTCGCCTGGGGCTCGCACTCCAACAACCACTTCGACATCTCGCTGGCCATGTTCACGCACGTCGGCGCCGCCGCGCCGGGCAAGGTGACGGCGATCGACACGCACTGGATCTGGCAGGACGGGCAGCGCCTGACGAAGGAGCCGCTGAGGATCGAAGGCGGCCACGTGCAGGTGCCGAAGAAGCCCGGCCTGGGCATCGAAATCGACGAAGCGGAACTGGCGAAAGCCAACGCGCTCTACCGGCAACACGGCCTGGGCGCCCGCGACGACGCGATCGCGATGCAGTTCCTGGTGCCCGGCTGGAAGTTCGACCCGAAGCGGCCCTGCCTCGTTCGATGATCCGCACCACTCCCTCTCCCTCTCCCTCTCCCGCTCGCGGGAGAGGGCTGGGGTGAGGGTGGTGCCCTGCCAAGAGGCCCTGCCACGCCGCCCCTCACCCCAACCCTTGTATCTTTGAGTCCTAGACTTCTGAGCCGTGAAGGGCGACGGTGAAGCGCCGTCCTGCCCGGCCGAATTTTGCTGTCGGTGCGCCAAACCAGTAAGCCCTCGGAGTTCAAAGCTCGTGGGAGAGCAATAGGTCAACGCACCGGCGCGTTCCTTCCAATCGTGTAGCCCGAACAGTTGCCAATACTGAACATGAATCCGCAAGGTGGGGTAATCGAAGGCGCCCAGCGCCAGAACGTAGGGATCGACGTGGCCAAGCAGCATCTGGATGTCTGCATAGGCACGGACCAACCGCGCCTGGCCAACGACGCTGCAGGGTGGAATGCGCTGATCGAGAAGCTGAAGGCCGAGCAGGTCGACCTGATCGTTGTGGAAGCCACTGGCGGCTACGAACGAGGCGTGGTTTGTGCCTTGCAGGACGCCGGCTTGACCGTTGCGCGGGTCAATCCGCGACAAGCCCGCGACTTCGCCAAGTCCATGGGGGTTCTGGGCAAGACCGACAAGGTCGATGCCAGGTGCCTGCGGGACTTCGCCGATGTCCTGGCGCGCCACAAGGACCGTGACAAGTACATCACGCCAGCGGCCGAGCCGCATCGACAGGCCCTGGCCGCACTGGTGGTGCGCCGCCGGCAGTTGGTGGAGATGAGAGTGGCGGAAACGAATCGCCTGCAACAGGCCACCAAGGTCACGGCCCGAAGCATCCGCAGCATTCTGAAGGCGCTTGACAAGCAGATTGCCGATATCGATGACGATACCGACCAGCTGCTGCAAGAGCACTTCAAGGAGCAGCGCAAGCTTCTGGACAGCGCCTCGGGCGTGGGACCGGTGACGATCCTGACCTTGACCGCACTGCTGCCAGAGCTTGGGCGGCTCAAGCGACGCCAGATCGCCAAGCTGGTGGGCATCGCTCCCTTGGCCTGCGATTCAGGCCAGCACAAGGGCAAGCGCGTGATCTGGGGTGGCCGCTCGGACGTGCGCAGCGTGGTCTACATGGCAGCGCTCTCGGCCAAGCAGCACAACCCGGTGATCCGCGCCTTTTACGAGCGCCTGGTCGCCGCCGGCAAGCCGGCCAAGGTGGCGCTCGTGGCTTGCATGCGCAAGCTGCTGACCATCCTGAACGCGATGCTCCGGGACAGCTCGGTTTGGGATGCCTTGCGCCACCTTGACCTCAAAAAGGCTTGACGGGAGACACAGTTGCTCTCCCCAAAGGGGAGAGGGAGAAAAGCCAATGACCGAGCCGCTCATCATCACCATGCACCCCGCCGACAACGTCGGCATCGTCGCCAATGACGGCGGGCTGCCGGCGGGCGCGGTGCTGGCCGGGGGGCTCGTGCTGCGCGAGAAGGTGCCGCAGGGGCACAAGGTGGCCCGGGTGGACATCCCCGCCGGCGAGGCCGTGCGCCGCTACGACGTGCCCATCGGCTACGCCGAGCGCGCCATCCCCGCCGGCAGCTGGGTGCACGAGCGCCTGCTGCGCATGCCCGCGGCACGCGGCCTGGACGACCTTCCGATGGCCACCGCGGCGCCCGCGCCGGCCGCGCCCCTGGAGGGCTACACCTTCCAGGGCTACCGCAATCCGGACGGCTCCGTCGGCACCCGCAACATCCTCGCCATCACGCAATCGGTGCAGTGCGTGGCCGGCGTCACGCGCTACGCGATCGAGCGCATCAAGTCGCAGCTGCTGCCGAAGTACCCGAACGTCGACGACGTGGTGGCGCTGGAGCACGGCTACGGTTGCGGCGTGGCGATCGACGCGCCCGACGCGGTGATCCCCATCCGCACGCTGCGCAACATCAGCCTCAACCCGAATTTCGGCGGCGAGGTGATGGTGGTGAGCCTGGGCTGCGAGAAGCTGCAGCCGGAACGCCTGCTGCCCCCCGGCACGATTCCCATCTCCGAACACCGCGAAGAGGATCCGGGGCTGGACGTCGTCTGCCTGCAGGACGAGGCGCACGTCGGCTTCATGTCCA
>NZ_JBFAAN010000018.1:0-2845 GCF_040639775.1 Nocardia sp. NPDC023733
GCGGCGAGGCGGCGCGCCTGTCCGGCGTGTCGGCCAAGATGGTGCGGCACTACGAGGGCCTGGGGCTGCTGGGCCGGGTCGCCCGCACCGACAGCGGCTACCGGCAGTACAGCGAAGCCGACGTACATACGCTGCGCTTCATCAAGCGGGCGCGGGACCTCGGTTTTTCGATGGAGGAGATCGGGGAACTGGTCAGCCTGTGGCAGAACCGCCGGCGTGCGAGCGCCAGCGTGCGCAAGGTGGCGCTAAAGCACGCGGAAGACCTGGCGCAGCGCATCGCGCAGATGCAGGAGATGCAGCGGACGCTGCAGCACCTGATCCACTGCTGCCATGGGGATGAAAGGCCGGAGTGCCCGATCCTGGAGCACATGTCTTCGGACGTGTGAGTCGCGTGGTGCCGCGGCCCGGTGGATTGCGGGTCAAGCCCGCAATGACAAGTCAGTCGTTGTCATCCCGGGCTTGACCCGGGACAAGTCAGTTGATGTCATCCCGGGCTTGACCCACTGCTGTCCGGAATCGCCGTTCATAGAAGAAGGGGCTGGGCGGCAGCAAGCTGCTCCTGACGTGCCCGTTTGCGGCGCCACCAGGATTCCTCGGTGCGGGGCCTCTGGAACAGGTTGTGCCTGAGCTGAGCCAGCAGCATCCAGAGGGAGTCTTTGGAGCCGGTGGCCTGCTTGAGCAGCAGCACGAGCATGTACGCGATCAGCGCCGTGAGCAGTTGGATGCGCACGGCGTTTTCGTTATGCCCGACGAAGCGGCGAATCTGCAGGTGCTGCTTGACCCACTTGAACAGCAGCTCGATCTGCCAACGCTGCTTGTACAGCGCTGCGATCTCCTCGGCTGGACTGGTGAGGTCATTGGTTGCCAGCACCAGGGGAGCGGCGTCGGGGCGCTCCACCTCGATGCGCCGCAGCGCACTACTGTATGAATTTCGGTGGCCGCCCCTGGGCGTTCGTAGCGCGAATGCAACGATGCTGTCTCGCAAGATGCCCCCTGTGGTGGGCTGCTCGCGCAGGTACGTCAGCGCCGCATCGCGCTTGAAGCGACTGACCCAGCGCGCCTTCTTCTCGTCGATGCTGTGCCACCAGTTGTAGTGGCAATAGCCGCGATCGAACACGTAGGTGGCCCCAGCCTGAATGGGCAGCTTGCGCGCCTCGGTGATGTCATTGATGTTGCCCGGCGTGATGCTGGCCTGCGCCACCGCCGCACTGCGCGCTTCGAACAGCAGGTGCAGCTTCATGCCGTGATTGCCGCGCGCATCGGCATGGCCACGGGGGCCGCCGCGCGCCGGCAGATCCACCGTCGTGGCGTCCAGCAGATACAGCAGTTCCTCTCGCTGGCTGCGGATGCTTCTTCCTGCCTGTGCGATCAGCACCTGCAGCAGCTCAGCGAAGATCAACGGGCTGCGCTTGGAATTGGCTTCCGCCAGCGTGGAGCGCCGCACACAGCGCGCGTTCAGGTGGTAGTGCTGCCCGGGGTGAGCATTGAAGCCCGCCTCCAGCTGACGCAGGCTGGCCGCTCCACTGAGCTGCACGTACACCATCGCCTGCAGCTGCTGCCAACAGCCGAACCCCTTGCTGTAGCGATTGCCTCGGTGATGCTGGACGATGCGATCAAAGGCTCCGCGCGGGATGGCCTGGAGCACCTGCTGGATTCGGCTTATGCTGAACATGTTGCGGCGTTGGGTTGTCGAAAGAGTTGGCGCTCGGGGTGTAACCCCCTTCGGCTCATCTCCGCAACACCTGCCCGCCGTGGAGCAGCGCGGACTACTGTATAGACGCGCGCTTTCGAGTCGGCCCCGCTGGCGACCCCCTGCTACGCTTTTCCGATCAACGACTTAGCTCGCCCGGTCTCAACTTATTCCGGACAGCAGTGGGGCTTGACCCGGGATCCATCGATGCGTGGCACCACGCCGCCAGTGGATTGCGGCTCAAGGCCGCAATGACAAGGGGGATGAGGGGGGCGGATTGCGGCTCAAGGCCGCAATGACAAGCCTTGTGGTGCCGTGGAGCGCCCGTGGACGCTCACCCGTGCCGGAACGGCGACCTGGCCTCCAGGTGCTCCATGTAGTTCTCGATCCCCCGCCCTTCCCGCGCCAGGAACTGCTCCACCGCATCCGCGAACGCCGGGTGTGCCAGCCAGTGCGCGCTGGTCGTCTTCACCGGCATCAGCGCGCGGGCCATCTTGTGCTCGCCCTGCGCGCCGCCCTCGAAGCGCTGCACGCCGTTCGCGATGCACCAGGCGAGCGGCTGGTAGTAGCAGGCCTCGAAGTGCAGGCAGTCCACGCGCTCCAGCGCGCCCCAGTAGCGGCCATAGGCCACGCCGTCGCCGATGCCGATCAGGCTGCTGGCGATGGGCTTGCCGCGGCGCTCGGCGACGAACAGCAGCCAGTTCTCCGGCATCGCCTCCGCCATGCGCCGGAAGAAATCGCGCGTGAGGTAGGGCGCGTTGCCGTGTTCCAGGTAGGTGCGCTCGTAGCAGCGGTAGAAGAAATCCCAGTCGGCCGCGGTGATCGCCGCGCCCTGCGCGTGCCGGAACGTGACGCCCGCCTCGGCGACCTTGCGCCGCTCCTGCCGGATCTTCTTGCGCTTCTCCTGGTTCAGGCTGCCAAGGAAGGCGTCGAAGTCGGCGTAGCCCGCGTTCAGCCAGTGGAACTGCACCGTGTGGCGCAGCATCAGGCCCGCTTCGCCCAACGCCGCCACGTCGTCGTCGTTGGCGAACAGCACGTGCCACGACGACACCTTCTTCTGCTTGCACCAGGCCAGCACGGCGCGCACCAGCGCAGCGCGCGCGGCGGCGTCGCGCGCCAGCAACCGCGACTGCACCGGCCGGTGGGCGACGAAGG